>NZ_JANTEZ010000001.1 GCF_024978135.1 Herbiconiux gentiana
CTTGGCCTCCGACTTCACCGCGCCCGCCTCCGCGCGTGCCGGCCGCCACCGCGCCCGCCTCCGCGCGTGCCGGCCGCCACCGTGCCCGCCCTGGTACCGTCGCCGCGCGCGCCCTGGCCGCCGCCCGCTAAGCTGTTCGTGCCTGCCCACGCGCGCAGGGGCCTTTAGCTCAGTTGGTAGAGCGCCACGTTTACACCGTGGATGTCATCGGTTCGAGCCCGGTAGGGCCCACAGAGGCGGCGCCGCCCGCCCGGTCGAGCGCCACCCGCCGTCCCGTCCGCTGCACCGGAGTGGGAGGGTGGGGGGATGGGTGCGGAGCGGGTCGTCGTCGTGAGCGGGGCGAGTTCGGGGATCGGGGCCGTCGTGGCCGAGAAGGCCGCCGCGCGGGGCGACCGCGTCGCCGTCGTGGGGCGGGATGCCGGGCGCACGCGGAGCGTAGCCGCGAGGGTGGGCGGCGAGTCGTTCGTCGCCGACTTCGCGCGGCTCGACGAGGTGCGGGGGCTCGCAGAAGCGCTCACCGCCCGGTACGCGCAGATCGACGTGCTGCTCGCCAACGCCGGCGGGCTCGTCTCGAAGCGCGGGGTGACCGTCGACGGCCACGACCTCGGCTTCCAGGTGAATCACCTCGCGCCCTACCTGCTGACGCGCCTGATGCTGCCGGCGCTGCGGAGGGCCGCCGCCGAGGGGCGCGACGCCCGGGTCGTCGCGACGGCGAGTGCCGCGAACCGGTGGGGGCGCATCCGCTTCGACGACCTGGAGGGGCGGCGGCGGCCGTGGCTCGGCGGCTGGCTGCCGTACTGCACCGCGAAGCTGGCGGTGGTGCTGACGGCGAAGGAGCTGGCGCGGCGCGAGAGCGCCGTGCAGGCGTTCAGCGTGCATCCGGGGGCCGTGGTCACGTCGTTCGGCAGCGGCTCGATGCTCATCAGGGTGGGTACGGCGCTCACCGGCGGGCACTGGGGCACCACGCCCGAGGCCGGCGCCGCACCGCTCGACGCGCTGGTCTCCGACGGGCCGGTGCCCGCGCCGAGCGGCACCTACTTCGACGGGCTGAGGGCCGGCGGGCGCACTGCCAGGCAGGCCGACGACGCCGACGTCGCCCGGGAGCTCTGGGAGCGGTCGGCCGCGCTGGTCGGCCTGCCGATCGGCTAGACACGGGGCGGCGCAGAGCGCCCCGGTAGACTCGCAGACGTGCCGACCACGCTTGCCGATCTGAACGCCGCCGTCGAACGGCTGTGGCCCACCGAGTTCGCCGAGGGCTGGGACGCACCCGGCCTGATCAGCGGCGCCCCGGGCGACGAGGTGCGGCGCGTGCTGCTCGCGGTCGACGCCGTGTCCGACACCGTCGACGAGGCGCTCGAGACGAAGGCCGATGCGCTGCTCGTGCACCACCCGCTGCTGCTCCGCGGCGTCACGACCGTCGCCGAGACGGGCTACAAGGGCGCCCTCCTCGCGCGGCTGATCCGAGCGCGCTGCGGTCTCATCGCCGCCCACACCAACGCCGACATCGTCGACGACGGCACCTCGGCCGTCATCGCCACCAAGCTCGGCCTGGTCGACGTCGTGCCCATCGTCGACGGCGCGCGTGCGGGCACCGGTCTCGGCCGGGTGGGGCGGATGCCCGAACCCACCACCCTCGGCCGCCTGGCGTTAGCCCTCGGCGACGTGCTTCCCGCGACGGCCACGGGTGTGCGGGTCGCGGGCGACTACGACCAGCCCGTGTCGACCGTCTCCCTCTGCGGGGGAGCGGGCGACTCGCTGCTCGGCGATCCGGCCGTGCGTGCCTCAGACGTCTACATCACCTCCGACCTGCGGCACCACCCGGCCTCCGAGTCCCGCGAGCAGACGCTGAGCGGCAGCGGCAGCGGCAGCGGCAGCGGCGCCGGTACCGGGCCCGCCCTCGTCGACGTCTCGCACTGGGCCAGCGAGTGGCTCTGGCTCGAGACGGCCGCGGCACAGCTCGCCAAGGCGCTGCCCGACGTCGAGTTCGCTGTGAGCGAACTGCGCACCGACCCGTGGGACTTCGTGGTCACCCAGTGACCGCCACCCTCCCGACCACGGGCCCCAGACGAACCACAGACCCCAGACGAACCACAGACCCCAGACGATCCGCGAAGGACACCCGATGAAGGCTCCCGCCGCCGAACAGCTCAAGCTCCTCGACCTCCAGGCCGCCGACAACCAGGTGGCCCAGCTCGAGCACGCGCTGCGCACCCTGCCGCAGGAGAAGCGCCTCGCCGAGCTGCAGCGCGACTCCGCCGCCGCCCGCGCCGAGTACGCCTCGGTCAGCGGTGAGCTCGAGAGCGCCCAGAACGAGATCAGCCGCGTCGAGGCCGACATCCACACCGTCACGGCCCGCGAGAAGCGCGACAACGAGCGCCTGCAGGCGACCTCGTCCTCGAAGGATATCCAGGGCCTCGAGCGCGAACTGGAGTCGCTGCGCATCCGCCGCCTGACCCTCGAGGACACCGAGCTCGAGGTGATGGAGCGCGTCGAGGAGATCGAGGTGCGGCTCTCCGCCATCACCGCCCGCCGCGACGACATCGCGACCGAGGAGCGGATGCTCGCCGGCGCCCGCGACGAGCAGAAGCAGCGCATCCTGAAGCAGCTCGAGATCGCGCGCTCGGAGCGCGACGCGGTGGCCGGAGGCATCCTGCCCGAACTGCTCGCGCTGTACCAGAAGCTCCGCGAGCGCTACGGCGTCGGTGCGGCCCTGCTGCAGCGCCGGGTCTCGCTCGGCAGCAACGTCGAGCTGACCGGCACCGATCTGGCCGCGATCCGGGCTGCCGCACCCGACGACGTCGTGCTCGATCCCGAGAGCACGTGCATCCTGGTGCGCACCGACGAGTCGGGGCTGTAGGCCGAGCTCGACGAGCACCGGATGCCCGGCGGAGGTCACCCGCCGGTCTGAGGTGAATGGGCCGGCGATACGCCGGGTTCTGTAGGGAGCACGCTCCCTGACGGCCATCTATCTAGGAGCTGCGTCACCGCAGCCCTCGAGCGGTCTACCCGGAAGCTCCGCGAGCAGCCTCAACGCTTCCTGTCTGACCTTGCTCCGGGCGAGGTTTACCGAGCCGACCGTGTCACCACGGCCGCTGGTGGTCTCTTACGCCACCGTTTCACCCTTACCGCGGGCCGGAGCCCGTGGCGGTCTGCTTTCTGTGGCACTTTCTCGCGGGTTGCCCCGGGTGGGTGTTACCCACCGCCCTGCTCTGTGGAGCCCGGACGTTCCTCGGCGCCGTGCCGGACCGGAGGCCCGACGCGGCGACGCGACCGTCTGCCGGCCCATTCACGCTCTCGAGTGTAGCCGCCCGCCCGGAGGCGTCGTACTCCAGGAAGGAGGAGGTCCTACTCCAGGAAGGTCGTGCGCATCGTCGACAGGCTGGCCGCGCCCAGGATGCCCGCGTTGTTGCGCAGCGTTGCCGGAACGATCGGCGTGTCGAGCTTCAGCAGCGGCAGGAACTCCTCGTGGTGCTTCGAGACGCCGCCGCCCACGATGAAGCCGTCGGGGGAGAACAGGGCCTCGAGGCGCTCGTAGTAGACCTGCAGGCGCTCGGCCCACTTCTTCCAGCTGAGGTCCTCGCGCTCCTTGGCCGAGTACGCGGCCCTCGTCTCGTAGTCCACGCCGCCGATCTCGAGGTGGCCGAGCTCGGCGTTCGGGGTGAGCACGCCGTTGTAGATCAGCGCGGTGCCGATGCCGGTGCCGAGGGTGGTCAGGATGATCAGCCCGCTCTTGCCCTTCGCCGCGCCGTAGCGCACCTCCGCGAAGCCCGCGGCATCGGCGTCGTTGACGAAGGTGATGTCGCGGCCGAGCGTCTTCTCGAACAGCTTCTCGGCCTCGAAGCCGATCCACTTCTTCGACACGTTCGCCGCCGACATCGTGACGCCGTGGCGCACGACGGCCGGGAAGCAGATGCCCACGGTGGCCGACGCCGGAATATCGCCGAGCGACTCCATCAGGTCGGTGACCGTCTTGGCGATGTCGTCGGGCTTGCCGCCCTCAGGGGTGGCGAACTTTTTGCGGTCGGTGAGCAGCTCGCCCGTCGTCACGTCGACGATGGCGCCCTTGATGCCGGTTCCGCCGATGTCGATACCGACGGCGACGGTGTCGGGGGTGTTCGCGGTCACCGGTTCTCGTTCGCGTCGTCCTCGGCCCACTTGGCGCTGTTCGCGCGGAGGGTCTCGAGCGCGTGCTCGGCCTCTTCGTGGGTCTCGAACGGCCCGACGCGGTCGACGACCGAGGACTCGTAGCCCTTCTCGACCTGGCCGGTCTTCATGTTGTACCAGTACTGCGTCGACGGGTCGTCGCTCATCGTGTCCTCCGTGGGCTCGGTGTCCAGCTGTGCGTCAGTGTCCAGCTGTGTCAGGGGGAGTTTATTCGTAGCTGTGCTCGGGGCCCGGGTAGGCGCCCTCGGCGACGTCGCCGCGGAACGCGGTCACCGCCTCCGTCAGCGCACCCCGCAGGTCGGCGTACTGCTTGACGAACTTCGGCACGCGGCCGGTCGAGAAGCCGGCGAAGTCGGTCCAGACGAGCAGCTGGCCGTCGACGTGGGGGCCGGCGCCGACACCGATGGTGGGGATGCGCAGCCGCTCGGTGACGCGACGGGCGGCCTCGGCCGGCACCATCTCGAGCACCACGGCGAACGCCCCGGCCTCCTCGACCGCCAGCGCGTCGTCTATCAGGGCCGCCTCGCCCTCGCCCCGGCCCTGGATGATGTGGCCGCCCAGGCCGTGCTCGCTCTGCGGGGTGAAGCCGATGTGCGCCATCACCGGGATGCCCGCGTCGACGATGCGGCGGATCTTGTCGGCGCTGCGCACCCCGCCCTCGAGCTTCACGGCGTGGGCACGGGACTCCTTCATGAAGCGCACCGCGGTGTGCAGGGCCTCCTCGGCGCTGTTCTCGTAGGACCCGAACGGCATGTCGGCCACGACGAAGGCCCGGGAGACGGCGCCCGCCACACCCCGGGCGAGCGGGATGAGCTCGTCGACCGTGACGGGCACGGTGGTGTCGTAGCCGAGCACGTTGTTGCCCGCCGAGTCGCCGACCAGCAGGAAGTCGATGCCCGCCTCGTCGAAGATCTGCGCCGAGAGCATGTCGTAGCTGGTCAGCCCGGTGATGCGGATGCCCGAGTCCTTCGCCGTCTGGAAGTGGCGGGTGCGCACCCGCTTCGCAACGGGCTTCTCCGACGGCGTCGTCTGCTCTGGCATGTCATCAGTCTAGTTCCGCGGGTTCGGCGGACGGATGCGTTAGGTTGAGGGACACGTATCCCGAATGCGTGATCCTGCACCTGGCCGAAGGGGAGACGTGGGCCGTCGAATCACCGTTCCGATCGCGGCGGCCGCCGTTCTGGCCGCCTTCATCCTCTCGGGGCCGGTGCTCGGTCAGCCGCCGGCCGCCCAGGCCGCGACGATCGCCGAGCGCAGCTGCGAGGACGGCCTCCCCGACCGCGCCGTCTGCGGCACGCTGACCGTGCCCGAGACCCGCGGCGACCCGGCGAGCCGGGCGATCGACCTGCCGTACGTGGTCATCCCGGCCGAGACCCAGCCGCCGACCGGCACCCCCGTCGTCACGATGGCGGGCGGCCCCGGCCAGAGCTCCACCGCCATCGCCGAGGCCCTGGCGGCCGACCCGCGCATCGGCGGTGGCCGTGACATCGTCGCCCTCGCGCAGCGCGGCAGCCTCGAGTCGAGCGCACCGCTGGACTGCCCGGCCGCCTCGGCCGCCTACGTCGACACGTTCACCGACGACTCCAGCCCGGCGGCCGAGATGACGACGGTGGCCGCGGAGCTGAAGGAGTGCCTGACGGCCTTCGCCGAACAGGGCGGCAATGTCTCCGCCTACACCCGCACCGACACCGCGGCCGACCTGGTGGAGCTGCGCTCGGTGCTGGCCTACCCGACCTGGACGCTGTTCGGCGACTCGTGGTCGACGAAGGTGATGCAGTCGGTCGCGATGACCGACACCGCCGGCGTGGACGCCGTGGTGCTGAACGCGTTCAGCCCGATCGACCGCGACATCAAGGGCGACGCCTACGCGGCCCTCGAGAACGCGCTGCGCACCCTGTCCGAGCGCAGCGGCGGGGAGTACGCCGATCTGAACACCGATCTCGCCGACACCGCGGCGCTGTTCAGCGACGAGCCGGTGAACGGCCTGCTGACCAACCCGTTCACGAACCGGCAGCGGTACTACTCGCTGACCGGGTCCGACGCGGTCACCATCGTGCAGCAGGCCCTCTACGACCCCGAGACGGCCGCCGCCGTGCCCTACCTGCTGCAGCGACTCGCCGACGGCAAGACCGACGCGCTCAACACGATCGTCGATCCGGTGCTGATGAACCTCTCCCGCACGAGCCTCGCCCAGTACTGGGTGGAGGCCTGCCGCGACGAGCAGCCGTTCTGGTCGCCCGACCCGCTCGAGCCGGTCGCGGAGGGCTCCGACGAGGAGCCGACGCCGAAGCCGGTGCTCACCTACCTGACGGCCGCCGACCAGCTCTGCGGGCCGCTCGGGCTGTCGGCATCCGCGGGGGAGACCCGCACGATCGTGCCCCAGCAGCAGCCGGCGCTGATCTTCGGCAGCGACACCGACCCGCTCATCCCGCTCGCCGTCGTGCAGAGCGGCACGAGCTCGTTCCCGAACAGCCAGGTGGTGACCCTGCAGGGTGCGGGGCGGGCCGGCGTGATCGCCGACCCGTGCGGCATGGACCAGCTGGCCGCCTGGCTGGGCCAGCCCGGCACCCCGGTCGAGACGACCTGCTCCGATCTCGCCGAGGCGAACCCCGCCATCTCGGCCGACGACGTGCATCCGACCTCGCGCTTCGACTCGGTCGTCACGGCCGTCGAGCGCCAGGAGCCCTTCCAGCTGACCATCCCGCTTATCTTCGGCGGCTTCGCCGGGCTGTGGTTCCTCGGCTGGCTCATCACCGTGATCGTGCAGGCGCTGCGCCGGGAGTCGATCGGCCTGCTGATCGCCACCGGCATCGCGCCGGTCACGGGCGTGGCGTTCCTCGCGGCGCTCTGGGTGACGGTCTCGTCGGCGCTGGCGTCGAGCCCCGCGTTCACCCTGGTGGGCGTGCCGACGGTCACCCCGTGGCTCGGCATCCTGCTCGGGGTCGGCTTCCTCGGCATCATCCCGGTCTGGCGCCTCGGCGGCCGGGCGGCGGCGAGCCTGGCGGCGGCGGCCACCATCGTCTGGCTCGGGATGATCGTCTGGTTCGTCTGGGTGGCGGTTCTTCCCAGCTGACCCCGGCTAGAGAGCCGGCCGGTACGTGATCGGCAGGCGCCGGTCGCGGCCGAAGGCCGTGCGCGAGATCTTCGGGCCGATGGCGCTCTGCCGGCGCTTCCACTCGGCCCGGTCAACGAGCGTCGTGATGCGCTGCACCGTCGCCTCGTCGAAGCCCAGGCCGACGATGTCGGCGATGCTGAGGCCGCCGTTGATGTAGGCCTCGAGGATGGCGTCGAGCACCTCGTAGTCGGGCAGCGAGTCCTGGTCGGTCTGCCCGGGGCGCAGCTCGGCCGACGGCGGCTTCGAGATGGAGTTCTCGGGAATCGGCGGGGTCTCGCCGAGCGCCTCGGCGTGCGCGTTGCGCCACCGGGCCAGCTCCCAGACGAGCATCTTCGGAACGTCTTTCAGCGGGGCGAAGCCGCCCACCGAATCGCCGTAGATGGTCGAGTAGCCGACCGCCAGCTCGCTCTTGTTCCCCGTGGTGAGCACGAGGTGCCCCTCCTGGTTCGACAGCCCCATCAGGATGACGCCGCGGGTGCGCGCCTGCAAGTTCTCGGCGGCGATGTCGGTGAGCCCCAGCTGGTTCTCGAACGGGATGACGAGGTCGGCGATCGCCTCGGTGCGGTAGTGCAGCCCTAGCCGCTCGGCGAGGTCGTCGGCGTCGGAGCGCGAGTGGTCGGACGACCAGCGGGAGGGCATCGAGACGCCGAACACCCGGTCGGCTCCGATGGCGTCGGCCGCGAGGGCGGCGCAGACGGCGGAGTCGATGCCTCCGGAGAGGCCGAGGATGACCGACGGAAAGCGGTTCTTCTCGACATAGTCGCGGAGGCCCAGCACGATCGCGTTCCAGATCTGCTGCCGATCATCCGGAAGCGCGGCCACGTCGGCGGCGATCGCCGGCTTCTCGGCCTCGACGGCGCCGGGGGAGAGCTCGATGCGGCGCACGTCGTCGGGCAGCTGGGCGTCGGTGGCGGCCTCGGGCTCGAGGTCGACGACGAGCAGGTGCTCGCGGAACTGGGGAGCCCGGGCCAGGATGCCGCCGTCGCGGTCGACCACGACGCTGTCGCCGTCGAAGACGAGGTCGTCCTGACCGCCCACGAGGTTGACGTAGGCGACGATCGTGTCGGTCTCGGTGGCGCGGCGGGTGACGAGCGGCAGGCGCACCTCGTCTTTGTCGCGCTCGTAGGGCGAACCGTTGATCACGACGAGCAGCCCGGCGTCGGCGCTGAGCACCCGGCCGACCGGCCCGCCGTCGCGCCAGAGGTCTTCGCAGATGAGCAGGGCCACGTCGACGCCCTTCATGCGGATGACCAGCAGCTCGTCGCCCGGGATGAAGATGCGGTACTCGTCGAAAACCGAGTAGTTCGGCAGGTGGTGCTTGGCGTAGCGCGCCACGACACGCCCGCCCTGCAGCACGCTGGCCGCGTTCTGGGCGATGGCGGTGGGGGCGTTCGACGTGCCGAGCAGGCGCGGCTCGAACGGCCCGTCGGGGTGGCCGACGATCACGGGCACGTCGCCGAGGCCGGCCTCGGCCAGCTCCTTCGCGAGGTGGTGCACGCGCTCGTGCGCCGCGCCCAGGAAGCTCGGCCGCAGCGCGAGGTCTTCGATGGGGTACCCCGAGATCGCCATCTCGCCGAACGCGACGAGGTCGCTGCCGGCCGCGGCCGCCTCCCGGGTCAGGCGGATGATCTCTCGGGAGTTCCCCTCGAGGTCTCCCAGCACGGGGTTCGTCTGGGCCAACGCTAAGCGAAGTCTCGGCATAGCCACTAGCCTAATAGGGGCATGCGCTAGTGCCGGAGAGAGGGTCTGTTCGCCAGATGGATAAGCAACGGGACTTCGTTCTTCGAACCATTGAAGAGCGGGGCATCAAGTTCGTTCGACTCTGGTTCACCGACGTGGTCGGCACCCTGAAATCCGTCGCCATCGCCCCGGCCGAGGTCGAGGGCGCGTTCGCCGAGGGCCTCGGTTTCGACGGCTCCGCGATCGAGGGCCTGACCCGGTCGTTCGAGGCCGACGTGCTCGCGCATCCCGACCCCACGACGTTCCAGATCCTGCCCTGGCGGGGCGAGATCGACCCCACCGCCCGCATGTTCTGCGACATCACGACGCCCGACGGCCAGCCCGCCGTCGCCGACCCGCGCAACGTGCTCAAGCGCACGCTGGCGAAGGCGGCCGACCGCGGCTTCACGTTCTACACGCACCCCGAGATCGAGTTCTACCTGCTGAAGTCGTCGCAGTACGGCCCCGACGGGCCCGAGCCGGTCGACTCAGCGGGCTACTTCGACAACGTGCCAGGCGGCACCGCGCACGACTTCCGTCGCCGTTCGGTTCGGATGCTCGAAGACCTCGGCATCTCGGTGGAGTTCAGCCACCACGAGGCGGGCCCGGGCCAGAACGAGATCGACCTCCGGTACGCCGACGCGCTCACCACGGCCGACAACATCATGACCTTCCGCACCGTCATCAAGGAGGTGGCGATCGAGCAGGGCGTGTACGCGACCTTCATGCCGAAGCCGCTGTCCGGGCATCCGGGATCGGGCATGCACACGCACCTGTCGCTGTTCGAGGGCGACGCGAACGCCTTCTACGAGCAGGGCGCCGAGTACCAGCTGTCGAAGATCGGCCGCAACTTCATCGCCGGTCTGCTGAAGCACGCCCCCGAGATCACCGCGGTGACGAACCAGTTCGTCAACTCCTACAAGCGGCTCTGGGGCGGCGACGAGGCCCCGAGCTTCGTCTGCTGGGGTCACAACAACCGCTCGGCGCTCGTGCGCGTGCCGCTGTACAAGCCCAACAAGGGCCAGTCGTCGCGCATCGAGTACCGCGCGATCGACTCGGCGGCGAACCCGTACCTCGCCTACTCGCTGCTCCTCGCCGCGGGGCTCAGGGGCATCGAAGAGGGCTACGAGCTGCCGCCCGAGGCCGAGGACAACGTGTGGAGCCTCACCGACGCGGAGCGCAAGGCCCTCGGCTACGACGCACTGCCGGCCTCGCTCGACCGCGCGATCAGCCTGATGGAGGAGTCGGAGCTCGTCGCCGAGACCCTCGGCGAGCAGGTCTTCAACTACGTGCTGCTGAACAAGCGGCAGGAGTGGAAGGCGTACCGCGCCCAGGTCACCCCCTACGAGCTGCAGTCCAACCTCGAGATCCTGTGAGCCCGGCCGCCCGGCCCCGTGCCGGGCGGCGGCTCCGCTGAGATGCGTCCGATGCCCCGTTCCAAGACAGCGCTCACCGATCTGGCGCGCATCGGCTTCGCCCGACTGAGCTGGGCGGCCGAGGAGCTGCCCGCCCTCGCCGAGGCGAGCTCGGTGCCGGTCGAGGAGCTGCTGTCCGCGTTCCAGGCGGCGGCCGACCCCGATCAGGCGCTCGAGGGGGTGCGGCGCTTCGGTCTGCGCTCGCCCGCCGTGCTGCAGTCGGCGTTCGCGGATGCTCGGCTGCGCGCCCGCGTGATCCGCGTGTTCGGGGCATCCGCCGGTCTCACCGACTTCTTCACCCGGCACCCGCGCGAGCTCGCGGCGCTCGACGTCGACGAGCTGCGGCTGCCCGACGCCGAGGAGGCCAAGCGGTCGCTGCTCGAGTCGGTCGGTGCCGTCGACGGCTTCTCGGCAGTCGTCGGGGAGGACGCGTGGACGGCGCTCCGGGTGCGCTACCGCGTGCTGCTCGCGCTGGTGACGGCCTATGACCTCGAGCAGCGCGACCCCGTGACCGGGCTGCCCGACGTGGCCGCCGCCCTCGCCGACCTCGCCGCCGGAGCGCTCGAGGCCGCTCTGGCCGTCGCCCGCAGCCAGCTCTCGACGAAGGGCAACGGACTCTGGCACTTTCCGGTCGACGACGTACGGGCGACCCGGCTCGCGATCATCGGCATGGGCAAGGCGGGCGCTGGCGAGCTGAACTACGTCAGCGACGTCGACGTCATCTTCGTGGGCGAGGGCTCGGGAGACCTGCCCACCTCGAGCGCCATGGAGATCGCGACCCGTCTGGCGATGGTGACCATGCGCGGCATCGGCGAATCCGGTCTGGAGCCCGGGCTCTGGGAGGTCGACCCCAACCTGCGCCCCGAAGGCAAGGCCGGCGCGCTGGTCCGCTCGCTCGAGTCGCACGCGGCCTACTACGACCGGTGGGCGAAGAACTGGGAGTTCCAGGCGCTGCTGAAGGCGCGCCCGCTCGCCGGTGACCTCGCACTCGGCGAGGAGTACACCCGGCTCGTGGCGCCCCAGGTCTGGTCGAGCGCGTCCCGTGAGAACTTCGTCGAGTCGGTGCAGCGCATGCGCGAGCGGGTCACCGAGCACATCAAGAACGACGACGTCGAGTACCAGCTGAAGCTCGGGCCCGGGGGCCTTCGCGACATCGAGTTCACCGTGCAGCTGCTGCAGCTCGTGCACGGCCAGACCGACGAGACGGTGCGCCAGCGGGGAACCCTGCCCGCCCTCGCCGCCCTCGCCGACGCCGGCTACATCGGCCGCGTCGAGGCGGTGGAGTTCGGGCAGGACTACCGCATCCTGCGGCTGCTCGAGCACCGCCTGCAGCTGCGCCAGCTCAGCCGCACCCACCTGATGCCGCGCGACGAGTCGGAGCAGCGCGTGCTCGCCCGCGGCACCGGGCTCGCCGGCAGCGCGGCCGACCTCGTCACCCGCTGGACCGCCATCAAGGTGCGCGTGCGGAGCCTGCACGAACGGCTCTTCTACCGCCCGCTGCTGGCCGCCGTCGCTGCGCTCTCGCCCGACGAGCAGGCACTGACCAGCGCGCAGGCCGAGGCCAGGCTCGCGGCCATCGGCTTCCAGAACCCGGGCGGCGCACTCGGTCACATCCGCGCCATGACCACGGGGGTGTCGCGGCGGGCGCAGATCCAGCGCACCCTGCTGCCGGTGATGCTGCAGTGGTTCGCGAACGGGGCCGACCCCGACTACGGGCTGCTGGCGTTCCGCCGCCTGTCCGACACGCTGGGGGAGACCTACTGGTTCCTGCGCATGCTCCGCGACTCCTCGGGAGCGGCCGCGCGACTGACCCAGGTGCTCTCGGGATCGCGATTCGTGGGGGAGCTGCTGGAGCGCATCCCGGAGGCCGCCGCGTGGCTCGAGAACGACGAGGAGCTGCGACCCCGCCCCCGCTCGGTGCTCGACGACGAGATGCGCTCGATCGTGGCGCGCCACGACACCCCTGACGCGGCGGCCATGGCCCTGCGCACCGCCCGCCGGCGGGAGGTGCTGCGGCTCGCGATCGCCTCCATCCTCGGCATGGTCACGGTGCAGGAGCTCGGCAAGGGCCTGACCGACGTGACGACCGTGCTGCTCGAGGGCACGCTCGCGGTCATCCGGCAGTCCGCCGCACCCGCCACCGGCGACGGCATCGAGTTCGCGATCATCGGCATGGGGCGCTACGGGGGCGGCGAGCTCGGCTTCGGCTCCGACGCCGACGTGCTCTACGTCTACCGGCCTCGCCGGGTCGACAGCGCGACCGGCCAGTCGGTGGCGCAGTTCATCGTGAACGAGCTGGTGCGTCTGACCGAGGATGCCCGGCTGCCGCTCGACCTCGACATCGACCTGCGTCCCGAGGGCAAGAACGGCCCCGCGGTGCGCTCCTTCGCGTCGTACGCCACCTACTACGAGCGCTGGTCGCTCACCTGGGAGGCGCAGGCTCTGCTGCGCGCCAACGGGGTGGCGGGCGACCGCGAGCTGATCGAGGACTTCCACGCCCTCGCCGACACGGTGCGCTACCCCGCGTCGCTGTCGGAGACCGAGGCCCGCGAGGTCAAGCGCATCAAGGCCCGCGTCGAAAAGGAGCGGCTGCCGCAGGGCGCCGATCCGGCGCGGCACCTCAAGCTCGGCCGCGGATCGCTCAGCGACGTCGAGTGGTACGTGCAGCTGCTGCAGCTGCAGCACGCCTCACCCGTCCCGTCGCTGCGCACGACCTCGACGCTGCTCGCCCTCGCCGCCGAGGAGTCGGCCGGGCTGATCAACCACGACGACGCGCGGAAGCTGCGGGAGGCGTGGCTGTTCGCCTCGCGGGCCCGCTCGGCGATGACGCTGTGGACCAACAAGACCTCCGACGTGCTGCCGTCGGACCGCCGCTCGCTCGAGGGGGTGGCGCGGCTGCTGGAGTACCCTCCGGGCTCGGCGTCGCAGCTCGAGGAGGACTACCTCGGGGTGACGCGGCGGGCGCGCACGGTGTTCGAGCGGCTGTTCTACGGGCAGTGAGGCGTTCGGGCCGGTCTACCGGCTCTTCCCTGTGCGTCCGACGCGCATCCGCCCGCCCGCTACGACGAGAAGGGCCGCACCCTCGTGAGAGGATGCGGCCCTTCATCGTGCGGAGTGCTTACACGCCGTAGTAGAGCTCGAACTCGAAGGGGTGCGGGCGCTGGGCGATGGGCTTGATCTCGTTCTCGCGCTTGTACGAGATCCAGGTCTCGATCAGGTCGGGAGTGAAGACGTTGCCCTTGGTGAGGAACTCGTGGTCGGCCTCGAGCGCGTCGAGCGCGGCGTCGAGGGTCGCGGGAACCTGCGGGATGTTCTTCGCCTCCTCGGGGGGAAGCTCGTACAGGTCCTTGTCGACGGGCTCGTGCGGCTCGATGCGGTTGGCGATGCCGTCGAGGCCCGCCATCAGCTGCGCGGCGAACGCGAGGTACGGGTTGCCCGAGGCGTCGGGCGCACGGAACTCGATGCGCTTGGCCTTCGGGTTCGTGCCCGTGATCGGGATGCGGATCGACGCCGAGCGGTTGCCGGCCGAGTAGACCAGGTTGACGGGGGCCTCGAAGCCGGGCACCAGGCGGTGGTAGGAGTTCACCGTCGGGTTCGTGAAGGCGAGCACCGCGGGGGCGTGCTTCAGCAGACCGCCGATGTACCAGCGCGCGAGGTCGCTGAGCCCGCCGTAGCCGGCCTCGTCGTAGAACAGCGGCTTGCCGTCGCTCCACAGCGACTGGTGGGTGTGCATGCCCGAGCCGTTGTCGCCGAAGAGGGGCTTCGGCATGAACGTCGCGGTCTTGCCCCAGAGGTTCGCCGTGTTCTTCACGATGTACTTGAACTTCAGGATGTCGTCGGCCGCGTGCACCATGGTGTCGAAGCGGTAGTTGATCTCGCCCTGGCCGCCGGTGCCGACCTCGTGGTGCGAGCGCTCGAGGATGAGCCCGGCGTCGATCAGCTTGAGGCAGATGTCGTCGCGCAGGTCGGCGTGCTGGTCGACCGGGCTGACGGGGAAGTAGCCGCCCTTGTAGGGCGTCTTGTTGCCGAGGTTGCCGCCCTCTTCTTCGCGGCCGGAGTTCCAGGCACCCTCGGAGGAGTCGACGGAGTAGAAGCTGGAGTTCTGCTTCACCTCGTAGCGCACGTCGTCGAAGATGTAGAACTCGGCCTCGGGGGCGAAGAACGCGGTGTCGGCGATGCCGGTCGAGGCGAGGTACTTCTCAGCCTTCTTGGCCACCTGGCGCGGGTCGCGCGAATAGATCTCGCCGTTGCGCGGGTTGTAGATGTCGAAGACGATGATCAGCGTGCGCTCGGCGCGGAAGGCGTCGATGTAAGCCGTGGAGACATCAGGGATGAGCTGCATGTCCGACTCGTGGATCGACGCGAAGCCGCGGATCGACGAACCGTCGAAGAGCTGACCGACGGCGAAGAACTCCTCGTCGACGGTGGAGGCGGGGATGTTGAAGTGCTGCTGGACCCCGGGAAGGTCCGTGAAGCGGATGTCGAGGAACTTGACATCCGTGTCCTTGATGAACTTGAGCACCTCGGAAGAATCACTGAACATGTGAGAGATCTCCAAATGGCTTGGTACAGAAACAGCTACAGATGCAGCCACTCGTCAGGATAGGGGCAGGCCGTTGCCCGACTGTGTCGCCATTGTTTCCGGGATGTTACGGCTTCCCCGGATGGGCCCCGGCGTCCGCCCATCCGGCACCGCCTAGGCTTGTGCGGTGATGACTTCCGCACCCCCGCCCGGTGGGGCAGCCCCGAGCGACTGGCCCGGGGAGCGACTCGGCCTGAACCGTGAGGGGCACGGCTCGATCGCCCGCCCCGGGCGTCGGATCGCCGCGCTCCTGATCGACTTCGCGCTCTGCTACGTGATTTATTTCGCGTTCTTCTTCGGCAGCGACTGGGCGAGCCTCTTGATCTTCATGGTCGAGCAGATCGTGCTGCTGATCCTGCTGGGCGGCGGCGTCGGGCATCTGCTGCTGGGGTTGCGACTCGTGCGGCTCGACGGGAGCTGGGCCGGGCGGTGGCGGCCGATCCTGCGCACCGTGCTGCTCGTGCTGGTGATTCCCGCCGTGATCTGGGACTCGGATCAGCGGGGGCTGCACGACGTGTTCGCGGGGACGATGCTCATTCGGCGCTGAGCGGGACGGGCATCCGCTCTCTGCTGTTCTGCTCTTCTGTGGCGGCGCGTCGTTGGTGGCGCGTCTATCTAGCGGCCGCGCTGCGGGCGCATGCGCATCGGGTCGATGCCCTTGGGGATGGGCAGCGGCGACGACGACAGCGACGTCAGCCGGTTCGACACGGCGAGCACCTCGGGCTTGGTGAGCGTGGGCTTGATCTTCCCCAGGGTGCGCGGCACACGGTGCAGCGGCACGGTGCCGGCGTCGGGGCCGACGTTGATGAAGGTGACGGGCACGTTGGGGAGGATGCGCAGCACCTTGCGCCGCTCGTCCTCCTGCATCTTGGTGGTGCGGGTCTTCGAGCCCTCGCCGATCAGCACGACGCCGCCGCGCCCGACCGCGCGGTAGACCGCGTCTTGGGTCTTGCCATTGACGGCGATGGGCATCTCGCTGCCCGTCCAGCTGCGGCGGAGCGAGCTGCGGAGCACCGCGCCCACGGCACCGGGCTGCCCCTCGATCTGCTTGTAGGCGGCGCGCTCGGCACGGCGACCGAGGATGATGAGAGCGGCGAGCAGACCCGCGAGCACGCCCGCCAGAATCCACATAACGATGCCGAAGACGTTGCCGCCCGCGAGCAGGAGCGCGAGCACGACACCGACGACGACCGGCAGGGCGAAGCCGAGCGCCATGATCCACACCGCGTGCGAGTCGTAGCGGCGGGTCATCTTGAAGACCTGCCACATCTGCTTCAGACGGCCGGGTTCTTTGGGCTTCTTGGGGGTCTTCTCGGTGTTGCGTGCCATGACTCCAAGGATACGTGCTGGCACCGACCTCGGGGGCCACGTTCTCTGCGGACGTGCGACGGGTATCGACTCCTCCACAGGGCGCCCCGGATGTTCGTTCCTCCCCAGATCGCCTCCTGACCGTCTGCGGCGCCGCCGAGGCCCGCAGGCTCGTCGCATGACCACTTCACTCGTGCCCGGCTATCTCGTTCCCGGCAACCTCGTTCCCGGCTATCGGCTGACCGAGCTCGTGGCGGTGGGGGAGCGGGCGAACGTCTTCCGGGCGCATCCCGTGAGCGACCCCCGGGCGACGGTGATCGTGAAGGTGTGGGTTCCGGATGCCCGGTCCGCGTGCCGCGCGGAGTGCGAGGTGCTGGCGCGGCGCCCCGTCGCGGCCATGCCGACGCTGCTCGCCTGCCTGCGCACCGCGCACGACGATCCCGTCACGGTGATGTCGGCGGTGGCGGGGCGCCCGGTCGCGCCGCCGGCGTTGGCACCACCCGCCGCCGCCTCGTTGGCGGCCGTCGTGGCGTCGCTGCACGCGATCGGGATCGCGCACGGGGCGCTGGAGCGGGACGCACTGCTGGTCGACGACTCTGGGGCGCTGGGGGTCGTCGGCTTCGGTCGGGCGGTGATGCTCGACGGGCCCGGCGTCGGCCCGGGCCCGGGCCTCGGCCTCGGCCTCGGCGCCTCGCGAGCCGAGTTCGACGCGGCGCGGGCGGCCGACCTGCGTGTGCTGCTGACGGTGTCGCGGGAGGCGGTCGCCTCCGGGCTCGGGCCTGGAGAGCCGCTGCGTCCGGTCGTCCCCGGGCTCGATTCGCCGGAGATCACGGGCGTGGGTCGCCCTGGCCGCGATCCCTGGCAGCCGGTGCTGTCCGAGACGCCGGTGGAGCCCGAACTGCAGTTCGTCGAGACCCTGGAGCCGGCGGCGCTGGCCGTGCGCGAGAGCTGGGTGGCGCTGCGGCGGGCGCTGGGCGGGCAGGGTCGGCGGGCTCTCCAGGGCCGCCATCGCCGGATCGCGATCGCGGGAGGAGCAGCGCTCGTGGTGGGAGTGATCGTCGCGGCGCTCGTCATCCCACCGCCCGATGCCCCCGCGAACGATGGCCGCGCGAACGGTGCCCACGTGAATGGTGAGGCGACGGGCGATGCGTCCAGCACGGTCGCGGCTTCGCTGACTCCCGTCAGCAGCCCGGGCTCGGGTGCGCCGGGCGATGGTGGGCGTTCCGAGGCGGGTCAGGCACATCCATCGCCGAGCGGGGCGGCGGGGGCCGGTCTGTTCGACGATCGGGGGGCGGATCCCGTTGCGGCGGTCGTCGCGCTGCTCGGAGCGCGGGCCCGGTGCATCCAGGGTGGCGGTGATGAGTGCCTGGTCGGGGTCGATCAGCCCGGGTCGCCGGCGTTCCTCGCCGACGCAGCGCTGATCGGAGCGTCGGCCCCAGCGAGCGGAGGTCGAACAGGCGAGACCCATGATCCGCTCGCCGAGGTCAGCGGCATCGAGGTGGTGGACGACTTCGGCGGGCTCATCCTGCTGCGGGCCTCGGCTGCGGTCGGCCGAGCGGAAGCGGACGGTCGCGCGGGCGCGGGTGGGCAGCAGGGCGCAGGTGGTCTCGAGGGCGCGGGTGGGCAGCAGGGCGCAGGTGGTCTCGAGGGCGCGGGTGGGCAGGCGGGTGCGGGTGATCAGCCGGGCGCGGACGGGGTGGGAACGGCGAAGCCGGTCTCGCTCCTCGTGGTGAGGGGCGAGACCGGCTTCAGGCTGCGCTCGTGGGAGCTCGGCGGGGCCGCTGGATCAGATGCCCAGGTCGGCCTGGAAGGCGCCCTCTTCGAGGCGGTTCTTGACCGCGGTGAGGAAGCGGGCGGCGTCCGCGCCGTCGACGATGCGGTGGTCGTAGCTCAGCGCCAGGTAGACCGTCGAGCGCACCGCGATGGCGTCGGCTCCGTCGACCTTCACGATCGCCGGCTTCTTCACGACCGCGCCGGTGCCGAGGATGGCGACCTGGGGGAGGAAGACGAGAGGCGTGTCGAAGAGCGCGCCACGCGAACCGGTGTTGGTGAGGGTGAAGGTGCCGCCGGCCAGCTCGTCGGGCTTCAGCTTGTTGTCGCGGGTGCGGGCGGCGAGGTCGGCGATCTGGGCCGCGAAGCCCGCGATGTCGAGGTCGCCGGCGTTCTTCACCACGGGGGTGAGGAGACCGCGCTCGGTGTCGACCGCGATGCTGATGCTCTCGTGGTCGGGGTAGACGATGCTGTCACCATCGACCGTGGCGTTGATGATCGGGTACGCCTTGAGGGCCTCGGCCGCGGCCAGGGCGAAGAACGGCAGGAACGAGAGCTTCTGACCGGTCTTCTCGAGGAAGCTGCCCTTCACCGAGTCGCGGAACGCCGCGACCTTGGTGACGTCGACCTCGACCACGGTCGTCAGCTGCGCCGACGCCTGCATCGAGGCCACGGCGCGCTCGGCGACGACCTTGCGGAGGCGCGACATCGGCTGCGTGGTGCCCCGGAGCGGCGAGGTCTCGAGCTTGGTGCTCGCAGCCGGCGACTCGGCGGCGGCCGGAGCGGCGGCTGGGGCCTTGGCGGCCTCGGCCGCGGCGAGCACGTCCTCCTTGCGGATGCGGCCGCCGACGCCCGAACCGGTGACGGTCGAGAGGTCGATGCCCTGGTCGTGCGCGAGCTTGCGCACGAGCGGGGTGACGTAGCCGGCGTTGGGGCCCGACTGCGCGGTGGCGTCGGCCGGCGCGGCGGCGGGGGCCGGGGCGGCAGCAGGCGCGGCCGCGGGTGCCGGAGCGGCGGGAGCGGGCGTGGCGACTGGAGCAGGAGCCGCTGCGGGAGCCGGGGCGGCCGGGGCCGGCGCGGGGGTCTCCTGAACGGGCTCGGGAGCCGACGGAGCCGGCTGCTCGGCAGGAGCCGGGGCGTCGACCGAGGGGGTGACGACCTCTTCGGGCTTCTCCTCGGCCGGGGCGGCCGGAGCCGGCTCGGCGGGAGCAGCGGCCTCGGCGGGAGCAGCCTGGGCCTCCTCGGCGGGAGCCTCGGCCGGGGCCGGAGCGGCGTCGCCGCCACCGGAGCCGTCGCCGATGCGCACGAGGGCGGTGCCGACCTCGACGGTCTCGTCCTCCTGCACGAGGATCTCCTCGATCACACCCGAGACGGGCGAGGGGATCTCGGTGTCGACCTTGTCGGTCGAGACCTCGAGAAGCGGCTCATCGACCTCGACGCGATCGCCGACGTTCTTGAGCCACCGGGTGACCGTTCCTTCGGTGACACTCTCACCGAGTGCGGGAAGGTTGACGGATTCGCTCATGACCTTTGTCTCCTTATGGAACGGTTCTTCTTCAGCCTAGTCGGCACGGTGGGTGGGGGCACGGCCCCGGTCGGCGCGGCCCGGAGGCCGGCAGGATCAGATGGCGTGCAAGGGCTTCCCGGCCAGCGCGAGGTGTGCCTCGCCGAGCGCCTCGTTCTGCGTGGGGTGCGCGTGCACGAGCGAGGCCACGTCCTCGGGGTAGGCCTCCCAGTTCACGATCAGCTGGCCTTCGCCGATCAGCTCGCCCACGCGGGCGCCGATCATGTGGATGCCGATGACCGGGCCGTCGTTGACGCGCACGACCTTGACCGAGCCCGTCGTGCCGATGATGTGGCTCTTGCCGTTGCCGGCGAGGTTGTAGTCGTAGGCCGAGATCTTGTCGTCGCCGTACTTCTCCTTGGCCTTCGCCTCGGTGAGTCCGACGGAGGCGACCTCGGGGTCGGAGTAGGTGACCTTGGGGATGTTGACGTCCTCGACGACCTGCGGGTTGAGGCCCGCGATCTCCTCGGCCACGAAGATGCCCTGCTGGAAGCCGCGGTGCGCGAGCTGGAGGCCGGGCACGATGTCGCCGACGGCGTAGACGCCGGGCACGCTGGTCTGCAGGCGGTGGTCGGTGATGACGAAGCCGCGGTCGACCGTCACACCGGCCTCCTCGAAACCGAGCCCGGCGGTCGCCGGGCCACGGCCCACGGCGACGAGCAGAAGGTCGCCTTCGAAGGTCTTGCCGTCTTCCAGCGAGACGACGACGCCGTTCTCGTTCTGCGTGACGCCGGAGAAGCGGGTGCCGAGGTTGAAGGCGATGCCCCTCTTGCGGAAGGCCCGCTCGAACTGCTTCGAGATCGCCTCGTCCTCGTTGGGCACCAGGTGGGGGAGCGCCTCGACGATGGTCACGTCGACGCCGAACGACTTCCAGACGCTCGCGAACTCGACGCCGATCACGCCGCCGCCCAGGATGACGACCTTGTTCGGGATGAAGTCGAGCGCCAGGGCCTGCTCGGAGGTGATGACCCGGCCGCCGATCTCGAGGCCGGGCAGGGTGCGGGAGTAGGAGCCGGTCGCGAGCACGATCTTGCCGCCCGTGATGGTCTGGTCGCCGACCTGCACCGTGGTGGGGGAGGTCAAACGGCCCTCACCGGCGATCGTGGTGATGCCGCGCGCCTTGACGAGCCCCTCGAGGCCCTTGTACTTGGAGGCGACGATGCCCTCGCGGTAGGCGGTGACCGCGGCGATGTCGATGCCGCCGAACGTGGTGTTCACGCCGTACTTCGCCGACTCCCGCGAGACGTCGGCCACCTCGGCCGAGTGGAGGAGCGCCTTGGTCGGGATGCAGCCTCGGTGGAGGCACGTGCCGCCGACCTTGTCCTTCTCGATCATCGCGACCGTGAAGCCCAGCTGGCTGGCCCGCAGGGCGGCTGCATAGCCACCGCTGCCGCCGCCGAGAACCACAATGTCAAAATTCTGTTCCGACACCTAGCAACTCCCTCGTGCATAGAGATTCCAGCCCGCATGCGTGATTGGGCATGGAAGAAGGGCGATGTTCTTTTCGCCCCTACGACCTTACTACGCGCGGGAGAAGGCCTCGGCAAGGCGGAGCAAGGTGCGCACGGTGACTCCGGTCGGGCCCTTCACGGTATAGCCGTAGCCGCCGTCCTTGTTCTGCGCCGGGCCGGCGATGTCGAGGTGCGCCCAGGGGATCGTGACCCCGGCGTCGTCTTTGCCCACGAAGTCCTTGAGGAAGACGCCGGCGACGAGCATCCCGCCCGCGGTGTTGCCGGGCTTGACGTTGGCGATGTCGGCGATGTCGGAAGCGAGGAGCGGTCGCAGCTCCTCGGGCAGCGGCATCGGCCAGATCTTCTCACCGGCCGCGTCGGCGGCCTGGAGCACCTGGTCGACGAGGCCCTCGTCACCCATGGCGGCGGTGTAGCGGTTGCCGAGCGCGACCACGGCGGCCCCGGTGAGGGTGGCCACGTCGATGATGGCGTCGGGTTTCTCCTCGCTGGCGGCGACGAGGCCGTCGGCCATGACGAGCCGGCCCTCGGCGTCGGTGTTGAGCACCTCGACGGTGCGGCCACCGCGGATGGTCAGCACGTCACCGGGCCGGATGGCGACACCCGACGGCATGTTCTCGGCGAGGCAGAGCCACGCGGTCAGACGCACGGGCAGGTCGAGACGGGCGGCAGCCAGCACGGCGGCGAGCACCGTCGCCGAACCCGCCATGTCGTACTTCATGCCGATCATCGAGACCGGCGGTTTCAGCGACAGGCCGCCCGTGTCGAAGGTGATGCCCTTGCCCACGAGCGCGATGTGCTTCTCCGCGGCGGCCGGGTGGTACGAGACCTTCACCAGACGCGGCGGGCGGGTCGAACCCTGACCGACGCCGGCGATGCCGCCGAAGCCCTGGGCCACGAGCTGCTCCTCGTCCCACACCGCGACCTCGACGGGCAGGCCCTCCACGAGGCCCTGCACCCTATCGGCGTAGTTCGACGGGTAGAGGTCGAGCGCCGGCACGTTCACCAGGTCGCGGACGAGCTCGACGGCCTCGACCGAGATGCGGGCCCGCTCGAGCGCGGTCGCCGCGTCCTCGGCGGCGAGCGCCCCGTGCACGACCTCGAGCCGGCGGGGCGTCACGGGCTCCTCCGAGCTCGTGCCGGTGCCCCGGTAGTCGGTGTAGTCGTACGAGCCGAGGCCCGCTCCCTCGGCGACGGCTTCGAGCTCGGCGGGGGTCTCGACTCCGAAGTCGAGCACGACGGGGGCGGAGCCGGTGGCGCGGCGGCCGGCGACACCCGCGGCGTAGCGCAGGGTCTCGAGGTCGGGCTCGGCCGTGCCCAGTCCGACGACCGCCACGGTCTTCGCCGCGACACCGGCCGGGGCGGGCAGACGCACGAACTCGTCCTTCTTGCCACCGAAGCCCACGGCCTCCAGCGACGCCTCGAGCGCGGCCTCGATCTCGGTGCCGAACGAGGCGCCGAGCGATCCGCGCACGGTGACCTCACCGTCGGCGGTCGAGGCGCCGACGACGAGCACCTCCTCCTCGGTGAGCTGCTGGTCGGGGGAGCGGAGGGAGAGCGAGGCCGAAGTCATCCCGCCAGCCTAACCGGGCGGCCCCGGCCCGCCGCGCCCGGTGCTCGGCCGTATTCCCGATCCCTGTTCGCTCTCGGCATGCGACCCGCGCCAGAGGCCCGCGGGCGGCCGCGATTAGAGTTGGAGCATGGACAATCCGAGCGGTCTCTATGACGTCGTGGCCGAACCGGGCCTCGTGCCCGACGGGCTCCAGCTCGTCGCCGCTCTGTCGGGTTTCACCGACGCCGGCGGCGCGGTGGCGCAGTTCGGGGAGTACCTCCTCGACACCCTCGAGTCGACCGTCGTCGCCGAGTTCGACCCCGACATCCTGCTCGACTACCGGGCCCGCCGCCCGATCATCACCTTCGATCAGGATCACATCAGCGACTACCAGCCGCAGGCGCTGCGGCTGCACCTGATGACCGACGAGATCGGCCAGCGCTTCCTCTTCCTCAACGGTTTCGAGCCCGACTTCCAGTGGGAGCGCTTCTCGGCCGCGGTGATCGAGCTCGTGCAGCGCTTCGCGGTCAGCACCACCACGTGGGTGCACGCCATCCCGATGCCGGTGCCGCACACCCGCCCCGTGCGCGTCACGGTCAGCGGCAACCGCAGCGAGTTGACCGACGCGCTCTCGGTATGGAAGCCCACGACGCAGGCGCCGGCGAACGCGCTCCATCTGGTTGAGTACCGCCTGCAGCAGCTCGGGCATCCGATCGCCGGTTTCGTGCTGCTCGTGCCGCACTACCTGGCCGACACCGAGTACCCCACCGCGGCACTCGTCGCGGTCGAGAGCGTCAGCGCGGCGACCAGTCTGATCTTCCCGACCGACCGCCTCCGCGAGGAGGGCCGGGTCTTCGACGGCAAGATCGACGAGCAGGTGCAGTCGAACACCGAGCTGGCCCGTCTGGTGTCCACGCTCGAGGAGCGTCACGACACCTACATGGAGGGCAACGGCGTGCGTTCCCCCCTCACCGACGTCGACGGCGAGCTCCCCTCGGCCGACGAGATCGCCGACGAGCTCGAGCGCTTCCTGGCCGGCAACCGTCTGGGCGACGACGACGGGCGTCAGGCCTGAGGCGCTGAGCACCCGGTAGGGGCTCCCGCCCCGGAGTAGCATTGGCGCAGTGAACTCCCGCCGCTCCTGGATCGTTTTCGCGGTCGGTGTGTTCGCCTACATGGCGGCGGTGCTGCAGCGCTCGACCCTCGGTGTCGCTGGAGTCGACGCAGCCGACCGCTTCGAGACCTCGGCCGCCCTGCTGTCGGCGCTGGCCGTGCTGCAGCTCGTGGTCTACGCGGGGCTGCAGATCCCCATCGGCCTGCTGATCGACCGCGTCGGGCCGAAGCTCCTCATCACCACGGGTTCGGCGATCATGGTCGTCGGCCAGCTCGTGCTCGCCTTCGCGCCGTCGATCGGCGTCGCGATCGCGGGGCGGATGCTCGTGGGCGCCGGCGACGCCGCCGTCTTCATCTCGCTGATCCGCTTGATCAACTCCTGGTTCCAGGGCCGCAGCGTGCCGCTGCTGTCGCAGTGGACGGGGAACATCGGTGCGATCGGCCAGATCCTGAGCGCCCTGCCGTTCGCGTGGGTGCTGCACAACGTGGGCTGGACCCCGGCGTTCGCGGCCGCCGCCTCGCTCTCCTTCGCCGGGTTCGTGCTCGGCGTCGCGTTCCTCGCCGATCGTCCGGCGGGGGTGGCCGAGCAGCCCCGGGTGGCCTCGGTGAAGGATGCGGTGCGCGGCCTGGGTGCGACCCTCAAGCGTCCGGGCACCCAGCTCGGCTTCTGGACGCACTACGTCACCCAGTCGTCCGGAACGGCCTTCGCGCTGTTCTGGGGGTTCCCCTTCCTGGTGTCGGCCGTCGGGATCGAGCAGGGCACCGCATCCGTCGTGCTCGTGCTGATCGTGCTGACCGGGCTCGTCGCCGGGCCGATCCTCGGCATCCTGACCGCACGCTTCCCGCTGCGACGGTCGAATCTCGTGCTCGCCATCACCGCGACGCTCGGAGCGGTCTGGGCCGCCGTGCTGCTGTGGCCCGGCGTGCCGCCGTTCTGGCTGATCGTGCTGCTCGTGGTCGCGATGGGCGTCGGCGGCCCCGGCTCCCTGATCGGCTTCGACTTCGCCCGTTCGTTCAACCCCATCCGCTCCCTGGGATCGGCGAACGGCATCGTCAACGTGGGCGGCTTCACCGCGAGCTTCGTGATCATGTTCCTGATCGGCGTGATCCTCGACGCGCAGTTCGACGCGGGCTGGAGCAGCTCGCTGTACGACCTCGGAGCCTTCCGCCTCGCGTTCTCGGTGCAGTACCTCGTGATCGGGTTCGGCGTCGTCATGCTGCTGCGCGCCCGCCGCCGCACGCGGCGCAAGCTGGAGGAGGACGAGGGAATATCCGTGGGCCCCATCTGGGTTGCACTCCTCAGGACGTGGAAGCGGAGAGGGTGAGTCGTCGGGGGCGCGACGGCGAGCGGTCTTCCGTTTCCGTGTCATAATTGATATGAAGACCCGTTCCTGTGCACGGTTGCAGCGCTCCCCGAGGCTGCGCGAATCCGGCACTTGACATGGGTCTTAGTACTGTCCAAAAACATCTTCACGCAGTGGGCTCTCCGCCCGGAGCCACGAGCTCGATCCGCCCGCCGCGTGGCGTGAAAGGTGAACTAATGGCCACCCCCAAGTCCGCAGACACCCTCGAGAAGGCGACGACGCCCGACGAGGTCGAGACGGCGGCTCCCGCCGCCAAGCGGCCCGCCGCGAAGGCGAAGCCGGCCACCAAGGCCGCCGCCAAGCCGAAGACGGCGGCGAAGGCCGCACCCAAGCGCGCCACGAAGGCCAAGGCCTCCGACGACGAGGGCGAGCCCGACGACGACGCCGAGGGCGAGGTCGAGGTCGACGTCGAGTCCGACACCGAGGTGGTCGCCGAGGGCGACGCCGACGCGACCGACGCCGACGGCGACGGAGACGACGACAAGGCGACCGCTCCGGCCGCGGCCGGCGAGGCCCTTCCCTCCGGCGCGCTCGTGCTGTCGCTCGTCGACGACGAGGACGAGGTGCCGGTCTACTCGAGCACCATCACGGGTGCCACCGCCGACCCGGTCAAGGACTACCTGAAGCAGATCGGCAAGGTCGCGCTGCTCAACGCCGCCGAGGAGGTCGAGCTCGCCATGCGCATCGAGGCGGGCCTGTTCGCCGAGGACAAGCTGGCGAGCACCGAGAACATGACCCCCCAGCTCAAGCGCGAGCTGCAGTGGGTGGCGAAAGACGGCCAGCGCGCGAAGAGCCACCTGCTCGGCGCCAACCTCCGCCTCGTGGTCAGCCTCGCCAAGCGCTACACGGGTCGCGGCATGCAGTTCCTCGACCTGATCCAGGAAGGCAACCTCGGCCTCATCCGTGCGGTCGAGAAGTTCGACTACACCAAGGGCTTCAAGTTCTCGACCTATGCCACGTGGTGGATCCGTCAGGCCATCACCCGCGCCATGGCCGACCAGGCCCGCACCATCCGCATCCCGGTGCACATGGTCGAGGTCATCAACAAGCTGGCCCGCGTGCAGCGTCAGATGCTGCAGGACCTGGGTCGCGAGCCCACGCCCGAGGAGCTCAGCCGCGAGCTCGACATGACGCCCGAGAAGGTCGTCGAGGTGCAGAAGTACGGCCGCGAGCCCATCTCGCTGCACACGCCCCTCGGTGAGGACGGCGACAGCGAGTTCGGCGACCTGATCGAGGACACCGAGGCGGTCGTTCCGGCCGACGCGGTGGGCTTCACCATGCTGCAGAAGCAGCTGGAGTCGCTGCTCGACTCGCTCTCCGAGCGCGAGGCCGGCGTCATCCGGATGCGCTTCGGCCTCGGTGACGGCATGCCGAAGACGCTCGACCAGATCGGCGACACCTTCGGGGTCACGCGCGAGCGCATCCGCCAGATCGAGTCCAAGACCATGGCGAAGCTGCGCCACCCGTCCCGTTCGCAGTCGCTCCGCGACTACCTCGAGTAGGCCGGTGACCGCCCGCACCACGGCCGCCGTCCTCGTCGGACGGGCCGTCCGGGTCGCCGCGCGCCTGCGTGGCGGCGGCTCGGCCATCCCCGGCAACATCGCCCTCCGCATCGACCCCGACTTCCTCGAGCGCACCATCGCGGCCATCCCCGACGGCGTGGTCGCGGTGTCGGGTTCGAACGGCAAGTCCACCACCACGAACATGCTGGCGGCGATCATCCGGGCCCACGGCCTGAAGGTCTTCACCAACCCCTCGGGCGGCAACCTGCCCCAGGGCATCGCGTCGGCGCTGCTCTCCGAGGTCTCGCTGGGCGGGCGGCTCGACGCCGACATCGCCATCCTCGAGGTCGACGAGGGCTACGGCACCCGCCTCGCCGAGCTGCTGAAGCCGAAGACGGTGCTGCTGCTGAACATCCAGATCGACCAGCTGAACCGCTACCACGAGCCCGATCGCGTCGCCGCGATGCTGGCGCGGGTGGCGGCGACGTCGACCGAGGGGCTGATCCTCAACCGGGAGGACAACTTCCTGGTCGACCTCGACACGCGCATCCCCGCGTACTCCGGTCGCGCGGTGTCGTTCTTCGGCGGTGTGCCCGAGCTCGTCGAGCCCGCCGGCCACGGTGTCGCCTCGGCCGACCGCTTCGGCGACGTCGGTGCGAAGCCCGGGTCGCGCCCGGCCGCGGTCGAGGTGGTGGCCCTCACCGGCAACCGTGCGACCCTGGCCATCGAGCCGGACACGCGGATCGAGGTCAAGCTCCCCTCCCGCGGCCTGCACTACGCGCTCGACGCGGCCGGTGCCGCGGCGACCGCCCGCAGCGTGCTCGGCGACCGCTTCCGCCCGGAGCTGGTGAGCCAGGCGCTCGACTCGCTCGCCACCGTGTATGGGCGCGGCGAGCTGCTCGTCGTCGACGGCGAGCAGATCGAGATCATCATGATGAAGAACCCGGCGAGCCTCCAGCTCAACCTCGATTCGCTCGAGTCGGCGCCCGAGCAGGTCTTCCTCGCGGTCGACGAGGGGACCCCCGACCCGTCGTGGATCTGGGACATCGACTTCTCGGCCCTCGACCACGTCGACGGCATCACCGGATCGAAGGCCTGGCAGTTCGCCACGCGTTTCGGCTACCTCGACATCCCCGTCGGCTCGGTCGACCTCGACGTGCGCGCGGCGCTCAAGGCGTTCCTGGCGCTCCCGAAGCCGGCCACCGGACACAAGGTGATGATCCTGAACTACGAGCAGATGATGGGCATCCGCAAGATCCTGGGCTTCAAGGAGCTCGAGGGCGGGGGAGCGGCATGACCGCGGCGACACCGAAGGGGGCCTCGAGAGGCGCTCTCCGCATCCTGCACCTCTTCCCCCGCCTCCTCGGCCTGAACGGCGAGAGCGGCAACGTCGAGATCCTCCGTCTGCGGTCCGAGCGGCGGGGTCTCCCCGTCGAGGTGCTGAGCTACGACGGGCCCGACGACGCGGCGGTGCGCGCCCGGTTCGACGACGCCGACCTGGTGTTCATCGGCAGCGGCCCCGTGTCGGCCGAGCTGATCGCGCATCCGCTCGTCACCGCCGTGGCCGGCGACCTGAGGGCGCTGGCCGCCGACGGCCGGCCGTTCCTCGCGGTGGGCGCCGGGTTCCAGCTGCTCGGGCAGACGGTCACGCTCGAATCGGGCGAGGTGCTCGAAGGCGCCTCCCTGTTCCCCGTCGCCACCCGGCACGGGGGCACCCGTGTAGTGGGCGACTTCGTGCTCGACTCGCCGCGCATCGGCCCGATCGTGGGCTTCGAGAACCGTGGATCCTTCGTCGACGTCGGGCCGCACGGCACGCTCGGTCGCGTCGTCTACGGTCGCGGCAACTCCGAGACCCCGGGCGAGGAGGGCTTCTGGGAGGACAACCTCCTCGGCACCCACATGCACGGGCCGCTGCTCGCGAACAACCCGGCCCTCGCCGACTCGCTGCTCGACACCGCGCGCCTTCGTCGCGGCCTCGAGTACACCGACCCGGCGCCGGAGTCGCTCCGCCTCGTCGACGAGAGTGCCCGCCAGTCCCGCGCCACGATCGCGGCGGCCCCCCTCTCGGAGTAGCCCGCCGACTCGCGAGGAGGTCAGACGTCGATGCGGTCGCGCGAGAGCTTGTCGGAACCCTGGATGATGAATTCCTTGCGAGGGGGGACCTCGTCGCCCATCAGGAGTTCGAACATCCGCTCGGCCACCGCGGCGTCGGCCACGTTGACGCGGCGGAGCGTGCGGTAGCGCTTGTCCATCGTGGTCGAGGAGAGCTGGTCGGCATCCATCTCGCCGAGACCCTTGTAGCGCTGGATCGGGTCTTGATACCGGCGGTTTGACTTCTTCAGCTGCGCCAGCACGCCGTTCAGCTCGGCCTCGGAGTAGGTGTAGATCGTCTCGTTGGGCTTCGAGCCCGGGTTGATCGCGACGACGCGGTGCAGGGGCGGCACCGCCGCGTAGACCCGGCCGTCTTCGATGAGCGGCCGCATGTAGCGGAAGAACAGCGTGAGCAGCAGGGTGCGGATGTGCGCCCCGTCGACGTCGGCGTCGCTCATCAGGATGATCTTGCCGTAGCGCGCGGCCGAGAGGTCGAACGAACGACCCGACCCCGCCCCGATGACCTGGATGATCGACGCGCACTCGGTGTTGGAGAGCATGTCGGCGATCGACGCCTTCTGCACGTTCAGGATCTTGCCGCGGATGGGCAGCAGGGCCTGGAACTCGCTCGAGCGCGCGAGCTTCGCGGTGCCGAGCGCCGAGTCGCCCTCGACGATGAACAGCTCGCTCTGCGCCACGTCGGAGGAGCGGCAGTCGACGAGCTTCGCCGGCAGCGAGGAGGACTCCAGCGCGTTCTTGCGACGCTGGGTCTCCTTGTGCGCCCGGGCCGAGATGCGTGACTTCATCTCGGCGACGACCTTGTCGAGCACGAGGGCGGCCTGCGTCTTGTCGTCGCGCTTGGTGGAGGAGAAGCGCTCGGCGAGCCCCTTGGTCACGACCTGCGAGACGATGTTCCGCACCGCGGGGGTGCCGAGCACCTCCTTGGTCTGCCCCTCGAACTGCGGCTCGGGCAGCCGTACCGTGAGCACGGCGGTGAGCCCGGCGAGCACGTCGTCCTTCTCGAGCTTGTCGGTGCCGACCTTGAGCCGGCGGGCGTTCGCCTCGACGCTCTGGCGCAGGAACTTCAGCAGCCCGGCCTCGAAGCCGGCCTGATGGGTGCCGCCCTTCGGCGTCGAGATGATGTTGACGAAGCTGCGGAAGGCGGTGTCGTAGCCGATGCCCCAGCGCAGGGCCAGGTCGACCTCGCACTCGCGGCGGAGCTCGG
Organism: Herbiconiux gentiana; assembly: GCF_024978135.1. Taxonomy (GTDB): domain Bacteria; phylum Actinomycetota; class Actinomycetes; order Actinomycetales; family Microbacteriaceae; genus Herbiconiux; species Herbiconiux gentiana. Next base: position 29,954 of record NZ_JANTEZ010000001.1, read on the forward strand.
TGGGGAGCATGGCCCCCGACTCCGAGAGCACGGGCACCGTCTCGGTGAAGGTGCCGGAGCCCTGGATGCGCCAGACGTCGGTGACGGGGGCGTCGGCGGCGAGGTGCTCCACGAACTCCGAGATGCCGCCCTCGAAGCGGAACGACTCGCGTCGCGGTTCCTCGCCGCGCTCGTCGTCGATCTCGATCGCGAGCCCCGGCACGAGGAAGGCCGTCTGGCGCGCCCGCACGATCAGGTCGTCGGTCTGGAACTCGGCGCCCTTGGTGAAGATCTGCCGGTCGGCCCAGTAGCGCACCCGGGTGCCGGTGACGCCGCGCTTGACCTTGCCGACGACACGCAGCTCGCTCTGCTTCTCGAACGGCGTGAACGGGGCGTCGGGGCTCGGCTCGGCACCGCGATCGTCGAAGACACCCGGCTCGCCGCGGTGGAAGGACATCGCATAGGTCTTGCCGTCGCGGTCGACCTCGACGTCGAGGCGCTCCGACAGGGCGTTCACGACGGAGGCGCCGACGCCGTGCAGTCCGCCGGAGGCCGCGTAGGAGCCGGAGCCGAACTTGCCGCCGGCGTGCAGCTTGGTGAAGACGACCTCGACACCCGAGAGACCCGTCTTCGGCTCGATGTCGACGGGGATGCCCCGGGCGGTGTCGCGCACCTCGACGCTGCCGTCGCCGCGCAGCACGATGTCGATCGAGCTGCCGTGCCCGCCGAGCGCCTCGTCGACGGAGTTGTCGATGATCTCCCAGAGGCAGTGCATGAGCCCGCGCGAGTCGGTGGAGCCGATGTACATGCCGGGGCGCTTGCGCACGGCCTCGAGCCCCTCGAGCACGGACAGATGCCGGGCGGAGTAGTCGGACACAGAGGCCACCGGGTCTCCTTCTGGGGGTCGCGGAGCCGGACCGGCATCCTCGTCAAGGGTAATCGCTGGCGAGGCGCGCCCGGCCGCGCCACACCCGACGCGCGACCGGTCGGTACGCGCAGAGCGAAACACGGTGCATTGGGGCCGACCCCGCAGGGAACAGTGCTTTGATTGCAGATAACCCGATCCGCCCGAGCAGCTTAGGAGCACGATATGCCGTCAATCGCCGACACCGAGGCTGTCTCCGACCTCGAGAACACGTACCAGCTCACCGCAGCCGACCGCTGCGACAGCTGCGGAGCCCAGGCCTACATCCGCGTCGACATGCCGTCGGGTGGCGAGCTGCTGTTCTGCGCCCACCACGGCCGCAAGTACCAGGAGAAGCTCTCCCAGGTCGCGACCGGCTGGCACGACGAGTCGGCCAAGCTGCTCTCGAAGTAGCTGCTGCCGCAGGAGGCAGCCGCAGCCGCGACAGGCAGCAGCCCGTCAGCTCGCCGAGCGCTCCGCTCCGACCGATCCCACGACGCCGCCCAGACCCACTCCCGACGCATCGCGCCGGGCCCCGACCTCGGGGAGGGTCCGGGCGGCGCCGTCGTTGGCGACGGCGAGTGCGGGGGCCGGCCCTGCCCAGGCCGCGGTGAGCACGTCCTCGCCCTTCAGGAATCGGTGGGCCCGCACGCCTCCGGTGGCCCGGCCCTTCGGCGGGAACTCGGCGAAATCCGAGACCTTGCCCGTGCCCGGGTCGGTTCCCGCGAGCGTGGCGGTGCTCCCGGCGATGGTCACGACCACGGCGTCACCCGTGTCGGGCACCGAGCCGAAGAAGATCACCGATGCACCCGCGCCGAGGTTGATGCCCGCCATGCCGCCCGCGGTGACACCCTGGGGCCGCACGCTCGCCTGGAAGAAGCGCAGCAGCTGCGCGTCGGAGGTGATGAAGACGAGCTCGTCCTCCTCGGAGTGCTGAGCGACTCCGACGACGCGATCGCCCGGCTTCAGGGCGATCAGCTCGAAGTCGGGCTTGGCCGGGTAGGCACCCGGAGCGACACGCTTCACGACGCCCTGCGCGGTTCCGAGGGCGATCGGCACCGACGAGGTCAGCGACACCAGTCCGACGATCTTCTCGCGCTTGTCGAGCGCCAGGTAGTCGCTCACCCGCACGCCGGCGCCGAGCTGCACCGAGTTGGCGGGCGCGGCGGGGAGGTCGAGCACGGGCATCCGGACCAATCGGCCCGAGTCGGTGACGGCCCCGACCTCGGAGCGCCGGGTCGTGGTGACCTCGCTGCGGATGGCGTCGTGCTTGCTGCGGCGGGTGCTGACGGCCGGACCCGCCGGGCCGTCCTCGGCCCCCTCCTCCCGGTCGACCCGGAGCACCCGACCCGTCGTGCTGAGGTACACCGTGCAGGGGGAGTCGGCCACCTCGAGCACGGGCTGCGAGCGCCGTGACGCCGGAGCCTGGGGCCGCGCCTCGGTGAGCAGGGTGCGGCGCGGGGTGCCGAACCTCTCGGCCACCTCCTCGAGCTCGTCCGAGACGGCCCGGCGGATGAGCGCCGGGTCGCCGAGCAGGGCCTCGAGCTGCGCGATCTCCTCACGCAGGCGGTCGCGTTCGGCCTCGAGCTCGATCAGCGAGAACTTCGTCAGCCGGCGCAGGCGCAGCTCGAGGATGTAGTCGGCCTGCAGCACGCTGAGCTCGAACACCTCGATCAGCCGGGCGCGGGCGGCCTCGCTGTCGTCGCTCGTGCGGATGACCTGGATCACCTCGTCGATGTCGAGGATGGCGATCAGGAGGCCCTCGACGAGGTGCAACCGCTCGTTGCGCCGAGCCAGCCGGAAGCGGGTGCGACGGGTGACCACGTCGATGCGGTGGTTGATGTAGACGATCAGCAGCTCGCGGAGCCCGAGAGTGAGCGGCCCGCCGTCGACCAGCGCGACGTTGTTGATGTTGAAGCCGTCCTCGAGCGGGGTCAGCTTGTAGAGCTGCTCCAGCACGGCCTCGGGGTTGAAGCCCGTCTTGATGCCGATCACGAGGCGCAGCCCGTGCGTGCGGTCGGTGAGGTCGGTGACGTCGCTGATGCCCTGCAGCTTCTTCGAGGTGACGCCGTCCTTGATCTTGGCGATCACCTTCTCGGGGCCGACCAGGTAGGGCAGCTCGGTGACCACGAGGCCCACCTTGCGGGCGGTGAGGTTCTCGACCGAGACCTTCGCGCGCGTCTTGAAGGCGCCGCGACCGGTCTCGTAGGCGTCACGCACGCCGGCGAGGCCGACGATGGTGCCGCCGCCCGGCAGGTCGGGGCCCGGGATGAACGACATCAGCTCGTCGAGCGAGGCGTCGGGGTGCTCGAGCAGGTAGCGGGCGCCCGCCACGACCTCGATCAGGTTGTGCGGGGCCATGTTGGTGGCCATGCCCACCGCGATGCCGGTGGTGCCGTTGACCAGCAGGTTCGGGATGGCCGCGGGCAGCACGTCGGGCTGGGTGAGCTGGTTGTCGTAGTTCGGCACGAACTCCACGACGTCCTCGTCGAGGTTCTCGACCATCGCCATCGCCGCGGCGTCGAGGCGTGCCTCGGTGTAGCGCGAGGCGGCCGGGCCGTCGTCGAGCGAGCCGAAGTTGCCGTGGCCGTCGACGAGCGGCACGCGCATGGTCCACGACTGCGCCAGGCGCACCAGGGCGTCGTAGATGGCGGTGTCGCCGTGCGGGTGCAGCTTGCCCATCACCTCGCCGACGACGCGGGCGCTCTTGACGTGACCGCGGTCGGGCCTGAGGCCCATGTCGCTCATCATGTACAGGATGCGGCGCTGCACGGGTTTCAGCCCGTCGCGGGCGTCGGGCAGGGCGCGGGAGTAGATGACCGAGTAGGCGTACTCGAGGAACGAGTCCTGCATCTCCGTCGAGACGTCGACGTCGAGGATCTTCTCGACGACGGCTTCGGACGGATCGTTCTTCGCTGCTGTCATTGGATGGTTTCTCGTGGAGCCGCGCACGCCCGGATGCGAGGGCGCGGCAGGAGGTCGTGTGCCAGACTTGGCCGAATGGTCACCATGCTACCGACGCGCGCGGTGGGGGAGCTGACGCTCGCCGACGTGTTGCCGAGTTGCACGCGGGCGCTGGACGGCGAGCCGAACCCGCTCGAGCTGCCGGCGGCCGAGCGCATCCTCGTCGTGCTGGTCGACGGTCTCGGCACCGCTGCGCTCCGCGCCCGCGCGGGTCACGCCCGCACACTGGCCGCCGCGCTGACCAGACGGTCGAGCCTCGTCAGCGGCTTCCCGACCACCACGGCCGCCGCCCTGTCCTCCCTCACGACGGGCACCCGCCCGGGCGAGCACGGCATCGTCGGCTACACCGCGCTCGTGCCCGCGGCCGGTGCGGTCGTGAACCAGCTCTCGGGCTGGTCCGACGACATGCTCCCGGCCACCTGGCAGCGCCGCCCCACCGTCTTCGAGCAGCTCCGCGACGCAGGCATCCCCACGAACACCATCGGGCCGGCCAAGTACGCGAGCTCCGGCCTCACCCAGGCCATCCTGCGCGGCGCCGAGTACGTGCCGGCCGGCTCGATCGCCGAGCGCTTCGCCGCCGCCCGCCGCCTGTTCGATCAGGGCGGCCGGCGCCTGGTGTACCTCTATGTCCCCGAGCTCGACCAGCTGGCCCACGCGAAGGGCTGGGAGTCCGACCGCTGGCTCGCCACCCTCGAGACCCTCGACCAGGTCTACGGCGGCTTCGTCTCGCAGCTGCGCCGGGGCGAGGGGCTGCTGCTCACCGCCGACCACGGCGTCGTCGATGTCCCGGCCACGGGCCACGTGCTCTTCGGCGAGGTGCCGTCGCTCGTCGAGGGTGTGGCCCACGTCGGGGGCGACCCGCGCTGCGTGCAGCTCTACCTCGACCCGAGCCTGTCGGTTCCGGATGCGCGTGCCGCCGCCGACCGCCTCGCCGACGCCTGGCGTGCCGCCGAGGGCTCCCGAGCGTGGATCGCGACGCGCGACGAGGCGATCGCGGCAGGCTGGTTCGGCCCCGAGGTCGACGACGAGGTGCGGCCGCGGATCGGCGACGTGATCGTCGCGGCCCGCAAGCTGGTGGCGTACTATGACGGGCGCGGCGGCGACACCGCGGGGCAGTCGATGATCGGGCAGCACGGCTCGCTCACCGACGAGGAGACGATGGTGCCGCTGCTGCGCGCCGGGGTCTTCGCGCGCTGAGCTGCCGGCGCGCCGACCTGACCGCGCCCCGGCTGGGCGCCGCCGCCGCCTAGGCCGGGTCGTCGTCGCTGCGCGCGCCGAAGACGATCTCGTCCCAGCTCGGCATCGACGCCCGCTGTCGCTTCGCGCGCGGCTGCGGCCCGGTCGCTCCGCGCGCGCCCTTGCCGGCCGGGGCGTCGGCGAGCTCGGCGCCGAGCCCGTCGAGCGGGGTGTCGGTGGCGTCGGGGCCGAACAGGTCGGCGATCTCCTGGGCGTCGTCGCGCTCGGCGATGGCGACCGGCTGGCGCTCGAGCGGGCGGGGCCCGCCGAACACCGGATGCTCGGCGGTCTCCTCGGGCTCGACCGCCGCCGCCTCGCGCTCGCCCCGTCGGCGGCGCAGCGCCTCGAGCAGGTCGGCGGTCTGGTTGTGGTCGGCCGGCTCGTCGTCGGAGCGCTTCACGGCGAAGGCGTCGAAGGGGCGGTTGTCCGAGCGTGCGGCCGCCTCGCGGGAGGGGTCGCGCAGCAGGCGGCTCGCCCCCACCACGGTGGTCGGGGTCTCGGACGGGGCGGGGGTCGCCGCCGCGGGCTCGGGTCGGGCATCCTGAACCGGCTCGGGGCCGGCCGCCGCCTCGAGCGGGTCGAAGGCGCCGCTGTCGAAGCGCTGGCTGTCGTCGACCGACACCGCACGCAGCCGCGGGATGAGCCCCTCGGTCAGCTCGCCGTGCCGGGACAGCGTGGTGGCCTCGTTGTTCAGAGGGGTGAGCACGTGCCGCTTCGGGTCGAACTGCCAGCGGGCGTCGTGCTCGATCTCGCGGGAGGAGAAGGTGAGCTTGACGATCCAGCCCGTCTCGTCCTTCCAGCTGGCCCAGCGCACGTCTTGGGCGGTGAGCCCCTCGAGGCGCTCCTCGAGCGCGTCGCCGAAGGTCGACAGCGGCTCCTCACCGAGCGGGTCGGCGGGGGAGGTGGGCTGCACGGGCACGCGGAGCGCCGAGTCGACCATGAACTGGCGCTCGGCGAGCACCGGACCCTCGAAGCGCTCGACGTACTCCACGTCGGCCCCGGTGAGCTCGGCCACCTCGACGGCCGAGAGACCGGCGCGGATGTGCATCTGGATCTCGCGCGGCGAGACCTTCTTTCCGCCCTGGGCGGACGCGATGCTTGCGCGGAGCCGGGACTGGAGCACGTCGTCGATGACGATGCGGAAACGCTCCCCGCCGTCGCTCGAGACGATCAACGCCCCGTTCTCGACTCCGATTACCGTTAGATCCTGCATGGTGGAAGGCCTCCAGAGGTCACTGTTCGCTGACAGGATGCCACGCGGCACCGCCCGCGACGGGGAATGTTCCGGGCGTGCCGGAAGTTGATGGCCGCGTGAGTATTCATTGCTCATTCGACGGTTTGCTATTCGAGCATCTTTGATGCAAACTAACGCCGCCGATTTGGTTAAACGGCTGTATTCAAGAAGTGGATGGGCATGGCGACTGATTACGACGCACCGCGCAAGACCGATGACGACTCGGACTCGATCGAAGCGCTGAAGGAGCGAGTTCCGGACAAGATGTCCGGCGTCGTAGATGTCGATGACGCCGACAACCCGGGTGGGTTCGAACTGCCCGGAGCCGACCTCTCCGACCTCGACCTGGATGTCGTCGTCCTGCCCCCGCAGGCCGACGAGTTCACCTGCGTGAGCTGCTTCCTGGTGAAGCACCGCTCGCAGATCGACCACGAGGAGAAGCTCGGCGCGATCTGCGTGGAGTGCGCCTCCTAGAGGCCCTTCGCGCGAGGCGCGCCTAGCGCACCGTCACCGCATCGATGAGATCGCCGGGACGCCGGCTCGACACCAGCCAGTAGGGTGTCGGGTCCAGCGGATCGGCGATTCGCATTTTAACGACCGGCTTCACCCAACCCCTGATGCAGAGGTAGGCGCGGGCGTCGAGACGCTGGCCGCGTTCGGCGGTGGCCTCGGCGCCGTCGAAAGCCGTGCATCCGCCGAGAAGATCGAGGGCGATGGATGCTCGGCCGACCCTCAGCCGGCCCCCCGCCACCTCGATCACCGGCGCGGTCGCGATCAGCACGACGAGCACACCGGCGTAGAGCACCAGACCGACGGCCGTGCCGACGACGAGCCCGGGCACCGCGGTCACCGGAGCGAAGACCAGCATGCTCGCCGGGATGACGAGGGCGGTGGCCACGAAGACCCAGAGCGACGGGGTGAGCCGTTCCCGATAGTTCGACATGCCTCTATTCGATCATCCTTTGCACAAGGGGCCCGACAGCCCGGTGGTGGATGCCCTAGCCTCGACTCGTGACTTCCACCACCGAGATCCTCATCACCGCGCCCGAGGTGCCGCAGTACGCCCACCCGGGCGACGCCGGGGCCGACCTCCGCTCGGCCGAGGCGTTCACGCTCGCCCCGGGGGAGCGGCGGCTCGTCGGCACGGGTGTCGCCATCGCGCTGCCCGACGGCTTCGCCGCCTTCGTCGTGCCGCGCTCGGGGCTCGCTGCGAAGCACGGCATCACCATCGTCAACGCACCGGGCACCGTCGACGCGGGCTACCGCGGCGAGATCAAGGTCGCCCTCCTCAACACCGACAGCGCAGTGCCGTACGATATCGCCGTCGGCGACAGAATCGCGCAACTGATCGTGATGCCGGTGACGCGAGCCGTCTTCGTGCCCGTCGAGACGCTCCCCGGGAGCGATCGCGGGCAGGGCGGCTTCGGCTCCACCGGATACTCGTCGCCCACGAACGGAAACCAGTCATGACCGACAACGAACTCGTTCCAGAAGAGCCCACCGAGGGCGAGCTGGCGACCACCGACGACGACGCGGCCGAGGTCGTCGACCGCGACGCCAAGTCGGCGCCCGCCGACCGCTCGACCGAGGGCCCCTTCGACGCCACCGAGGCGAGCCCCGCCCGCCCCTACGTCGACCTCGGCGGTCTCAAGATCCTTCCCCGCGAGGGGCTGCACCTGCGCCTGGAGGTGGAGGAGGGGACCAACCGCGTCGTCGCGGTGGGCCTCGACTACGCCGGATCGACGCTGCAGGTGCAGGCGTTCGCCGCTCCGCGCTCGACCGGGCTGTGGCACGAGATCCGCGAGCAGATCGAGGACCAGATCCTCAAGCAGGGCGGCAAGAGCACGGCGCAGCTCGGTCCGTTCGGGCCCGAGCTCGTCGCCGGGGTGCCGGCCACCGCGCCCGACGGCTCGCAGGGCATGCGCGTCGCGCGCTTCATCGGCGTCGACGGCCCGCGCTGGCTGCTGCGCGGCGTGATCGCGGGCGAGGCCATCCAGAACCCCACGGCCAAGGCCGCCGTCGAGGAGCTGTTCCGCAGCGTCGTCGTCGTGCGCGGCACGCAGCCGATGCCCCCGCGCGACCTGATCCCGCTGAGCATCCCGAAGACCGCGGCCTCCGGCGGCGCCGCGCCGGCCGCCGGCTGACCCCGTGAGCGAGCCGGAGCGTCAGCCCACCTTCCACGAGGCCTTCGCCCAGGCCGCCCGGAACGCCGGCATCGGTCAGGTGAAGCCGGGGGAGACCCCGTCGGGCTCGTCGCTGCTGCGCGCCATCGGCGGCGTGCGCGGCCTGATCGAGTCGATCCTGCCCGGGCTCGCGTTCCTCGTGATCTACACGGTCACGAAAGACCTGGTGCTCGCCGTCGCCGCACCGGTGGCCGTCTCGGTGGTCTTCGTGATCGTGCGCCTGGTCACCCGCAGTGCGCCGATGCCGGCCATCGCGGGTCTCCTCGGGGTCGGCGTCTCGGCGGCGCTGGCGCTGTTCACCGGGCGCGCCGAGGACAACTTCCTCGTCGGCATCGCGATCAACACGGTCTGCCTGATCGTGCTGCTCGTCTCGCTCGTGATCCGCCGGCCGCTGATCGGCGTGATCGTCGGGCTGCTCGCCAACGACCCCGCCGGGTACCGCACCGACCCCGCGAAGGGCCGGGTCGTGCTCGTGGCCACCTGGTGCTGGGTCGGGCTGTTCGCGGCCCGGCTGCTGTTCGAGCTGCCCCTCTACTTCGCGGGCGAGACCACGCTGCTGGGGTCGGTGAAGCTGATCATGGGGGTTCCGCTGTACGCGGGCCTGCTCTGGGTCACCTGGCTGCTCGTGCGGGCGGCGTACTCGAAGCCGGCGGCCGCCGACCCGGTGCCGACGGAGACGGCCGAGTAGTGACCGCGCCGGGGGAGCGTGTCGGTGCGGGGGAGGCGCCGGGGCTGAGCGACGAGGAGGTCGCCGAGCGCGTCGCCCGCGGGCAGACGAACGTGCAGGACTCCTCGCTCTCGCGGTCGGTCTCGAGCATCCTGAGGGAGAACGTGCTGACGTTCTTCAACGGCATCCTCACGGCCTGCTTCATCGCCGTGCTGCTGCTCGGCGACCTCGGCGACGGCCTGTTCTTCGGCATCGTCGTCGTCAACTCGCTGATCGGCATCGTGCAGGAGCTGCGTGCGAAGCGGAGCCTGGAGCGCCTGGCCCTGCTGTCGGCCCCCGAGACCGCGGTGCGCCGCGGCGGAGCGGTCGTCGTCGTGCGCCCCGAGCGCATCGTGCTCGATGACCTCATGCTGTTGCGGCCGGGCGATCAGGTCACGGCCGACGCGACCCTCGGCAGCGCCAGCGACCTCCTCGTCGACGAGTCGATGCTCACCGGCGAGTCCGAGCCAGTCGCCAAGCACTCCGGCGACAAGGTGCTCTCCGGCTCGCTGGTGGTGTCGGGCACGGCCGAGGCGACCGTCACGGCCGTGGGGGCCGACTCCTACGCCAACACGCTGACGCGCGAGATCAAGCGGCACTCCGTGGTGTACTCCGAGCTCAGGGCCGCCACCACGCGCATCCTGGTGTACCTGACCTGGCTGCTGCTGCCGGTCATCGCCATCGTCGTGATCGGGCGGGTGATCGCCTACAGCGGGGACGGCACCACGCCTGAGGACTTCCGGCAGGCCGGGATCGACACCGTGGCCGCGGTGGTGGGCATGATCCCCGAGGGGCTCGTACTGCTGACGAGCCTCGCCTTCGGTGTCGCGGTGATTCAGCTCGGGCGCCAGAAGGTGCTCGTGCAGGAGCTCGCCGCGGTGGAGGTGCTGGCGCGCGTCGACGTGCTCTGCCTCGACAAGACCGGCACCCTGACCACCGGCGAGATCGGCTTCGAGCGGCTCGTCACGATCGAGCAGCCGCCCGGGTCGCCGCCCTTCGGTGACGCCGAGCTCGACGCCGTGCTCGGGCTGATCGCCCACGACGTCGCCGCCAACCAGACCGCGCTGGCGCTGCGCCCGCACTACGGCGACGACGGCGGCACGGTGGTGGAGCGGCTGCCGTTCAACTCGCGTCGCGCCTTCAGCGCCGTCACCTTCGACCGCGACGGCCGTCGCGAGACCTGGCTGCTCGGCGCACCCGAACGGCTGCTCGAGGGGTTCCCGGATGCCCTGGCCGCCGCCCAGGGCATCGCCTCCGGTGGCCGGCGGGCGCTCGCGCTCGGCCGCGGCACGGGCACGGCCTCCGACTACGCCGAGCGGGTCACCCCGGGCGAGGGGTTCCGGCCCGCGGCGATCGCGGTGTTCCACGAGACGGTGCGAACGGATGCGCGGCCGACGCTCGACTACTTCGACGAGCAGGGCGTGCGGGTCGTCGTGCTCTCGGGCGACAACCCGGTCACGGTCGGTGCGATCGCGGGGGAGCTCGGCCTGCCCGGCCAGGCGCAGGACGCCTCGACCCTCGTCTCCGACGAGTCGCTGGTCTCGGCGCTGAGCGGAACCAGCGTCTACGGCCGGGTGGCCCCGGAGCAGAAGCGACGGGTCGTCCATCAGCTGCAGGCCGACGGTCACACCGTCGCCATGACGGGCGACGGGGTCAACGACGCCATGGCGGTCAAGGACGCCGACCTCGGCATCGCCATGGGCAACGCCACTCCGGCGACCCGGGCGGTGTCGCGCATCGTGCTGCTCGAGGGCCGATTCGACCGGCTGCCCACCGTGCTCGACTACGCCCGGCGGGTCATCGCGAACGTCGAGCGGGTGTCGAACCTGTTCCTCACCAAGACGGTCTACGGCATCGTGCTCGCCGTGGTGGTGGCCGTGCTGCTCTGGCGCTTCCCGTTCCTGCCGCGGCAGATGACGCTGGTGTCGACGCTCGCGATCGGCATCCCGTCGTTCTTCCTCGCCCTCGCGCCGAACCGTCGGCGGTATCGGCCCGGCGTGCTGAAGCGCATCCTGAGCTTCTCGATACCGTCGGGCCTGATCGCCTCGGCGGCCGTGATCGCGTCGTACGCGGTGCTGAGCGCGCTGCTGCCGCTCGACGAGACGCGCAGCCTCGTGACGATCACGCTGTTCATCGTGTCGCTCTGGGTGCTGAGCGTGCTCGCCCGGCCGCTGTCGCGCGCACGGCTGGTGCTGATCGGCTCGGTCACGCTGACCTTCGCCGTGTCGTTCGCCGTTCCGCTCGCGCGGGACTTCTTCGCGCTGGAGGTGCCCGGGCTGCCCGGCCTCGCCTACGCGGTCGGCGTCGGCGTGCTGGGCGCGGGCGGCATCGAGCTCTGGTATCGGATCGCCCGCTCGAAGGGGCTCGTGTCCGACCGCGAGTAGCGCGGCGCTGGGGGTATATTTATCTCGACGTCAAGATAAATCGTCTCGACGTGAAGCGGTTCGCGGGGGCCCGTCGTTAGGGTTCCCTTGCTAGCCATCCACCCCTCTCACGCACGAAAATCGACGTGAGTCAGCGAAGGTGAGGTCGACGTGTCGGCAGTCAACAGTTTCGGTTCGAAAGACACCCTGAAGGTCGGTGATGCCTCTTACGAGGTGTTCCGCATCGACCAGGTGCCGGGCCACGAGAAGCTCCCGTTCAGCCTGAAGGTGCTGCTCGAGAACCTCCTCCGCACCGAGGACGGTGCGAACATCACGGCCGAGCACATCTCGGCGCTCGGCGGCTGGGTTCCGACGGCGGAGCCCGACACCGAGATCCAGTTCACGCCCTCGCGCGTGGTCATGCAGGACTTCACGGGTGTGCCCTGCATCGTCGACCTCGCCACCATGCGCGAGGCCGTCAGCGCCCTCGGCGGCGACCCGGCGAAGATCAACCCGCTGGCGCCCGCCGAGCTCGTGATCGACCACTCGGTCATCGCCGACCTGTTCGGCACCGAGAACGCCCTGCAGCGCAACGTCGAGATCGAGTACGAGCGCAACGGCGAGCGGTACCAGTTCTTGCGCTGGGGCCAGACGGCCTTCGACGACTTCAAGGTCGTGCCGCCCGGAACGGGCATCGTGCACCAGGTCAACATCGAGTACCTGGCGCGCGTCACCTACACCCGTGAGGTCGGCGGCGTGCTGCGCGCCTACCCCGACACCTGCGTCGGCACCGACTCGCACACCACCATGGTCAACGGCCTCGGTGTGCTCGGCTGGGGCGTCGGCGGCATCGAGGCCGAGGCGGCCATGCTCGGTCAGCCCGTCTCCATGCTCATCCCCAAGGTCGTCGGCTTCAAGCTCTCGGGCTCCATCCCGCCGGGCGTCACCGCCACCGACGTGGTGCTCACCATCACCGAGATGGTGCGCAAGCACGGCGTCGTCGGCAAGTTCGTCGAGTTCTACGGCGAGGGCGTCGGCCAGGTGCCGCTCGCGAACCGCGCCACCATCGGCAACATGAGCCCTGAGTTCGGCTCGACCGCCGCCATGTTCCCCATCGACGACGTCACCCTCGACTATCTGCGCTTCACCGGCCGCAGCGAGGAGCAGGTCGCGCTGGTCGAGGCGTACTCGAAGCTGCAGAAGCTCTGGCACGACCCGTCGCAGGAGCCCGAGTTCAGCGAGTACCTCGAGCTCGACCTCAGCACCGTCGTGCCGTCCATCTCGGGCCCCAAGCGCCCGCAAGACCGCGTGGAGCTCAGCGTCGCGAAGGAGACCTTCGTGCGCGACCTGGCCGACTACGCCACTCAAGACCTGTCGCGGGTCGACGCCGCGGTGGAGGACACCTTCCCGGCGTCCGACCCCATCGGCTTCACCCCGCAAGACGAGGACACGGCCCACGAGGTCTCGCACTCCCACGTCAGCCACGCCCCGGGCGACCTGTCGAAGCCCACGCGGGTCGAGACGCCGTCCGGCGACAGCTACACGCTCGACCACGGAGCCGTCGCGGTGGCCGCCATCACCTCGTGCACCAACACCTCGAACCCGAGCGTCATGCTCGCCGCAGGCCTCCTGGCGCGCAACGCGAACAAGCTGGGCCTCAAGGCGAAGCCGTGGGTCAAGACCACGCTCGCCCCGGGCTCGAAGGTCGTCACCGACTACTACGCCAAGGCCGGCCTCACCGACGACCTCGAGGCCCTCGGCTTCTACACCGTCGGCTACGGCTGCACGGTCTGCATCGGCAACACCGGTCCGCTGATCGACGAGGTGAGCGCGGCCATCAACGACAACGACCTGGCCGTCACCGCGGTGCTCTCGGGCAACCGCAACTTCGAGGGCCGCATCTCGCCCGACGTGAAGATGAACTACCTCGCGTCGCCGCCGCTCGTCATCGCCTACGCCCTGGCCGGGTCGATGAACTTCGACTTCGAGGTCGACCCGCTGGGTCAGGACTCCTCGGGCAACGACGTGTTCCTGAAGGACATCTGGCCCGACGCGGCCGAGGTGCAGGCGACGATCGACTCGTCGATCGACACCGCGATGTTCGACCACCAGTACTCGAGCGTCTTCGAGGGCGACGAGCGCTGGCGGTCGCTGCCGACGCCCACCGGCCCCACCTTCGAGTGGGACGCGCAGTCGACCTACGTGCGGAAGCCCCCGTACTTCGAGGGCATGACGATCGAGACCACCCCGGTCACCGACATCGTCGGCGCCCGCGTGCTGGCCAAGCTCGGCGACTCGGTCACCACCGACCACATCAGCCCCGCCGGCAACATCAAGGCCGACAGCCCCGCCGGCCGCTACCTCGACGAGCACGGCGTCGACCGCAAGGACTACAACTCCTACGGCTCGCGTCGCGGCAACCACGAGGTGATGATCCGCGGCACCTTCGCGAACATCCGGCTGAAGAACCAGCTGCTCGACGGTGTGGAGGGCGGCTACACCCGCGACTTCACCCAGGAGGGCGGCCCGCAGTCGTTCATCTACGACGCCTCGCAGAACTACCAGGCCGCCGGCACGCCGCTGGTGATCTTCGGTGGCAAGGAGTACGGCTCGGGCTCGTCGCGCGACTGGGCGGCGAAGGGCACGTCGCTGCTCGGCGTCAAGGCCGTCATCGTCGAGAGCTTCGAGCGCATCCACCGCTCGAACCTGATCGGCATGGGCGTCGTGCCGCTGCAGTTCCCGGCCGGAGAGAGCTGGGCGTCGCTCGGCCTCGACGGCACCGAGATCGTCTCGATCGAGGGCATCGAGGAGCTGAACTCGGGCACCACTCCGAAGACGGTGCGCGTCACCGCCGAGCCGAGCGAGGCGTCGGCTCCCGGCAAGGAGACGGTCGCGTTCGACGCCGTGGTGCGCATCGACACCCCCGGTGAGGCCGACTACTACCGCAACGGTGGAATTCTGCAGTACGTGCTGCGCAGCCTGGTCTGATCGGAGCTGGACGTGAGCGGCGGGCGCTTCGGCGCCCGCCGCTCTGCCGTCTCCGGAGCGGCGTTTTTGGGCGGCGTTTCCGGGCCGTGTTGACGGCGAATCCAGCTGGGCGTGGGAAGGTGGTAGCTATGAGCCTGCTCGAACAGATCCGGGGTCCGCGTGACCTCGACGGCCTCTCCGTCGAGGAGCTCGAAGTGCTGGCGGCCGAGGTGCGCGCGTTCCTCGTGGCCGAGGTCTCCAAGACCGGCGGGCACCTGGGGCCGAACCTCGGCGTCGTCGAGACGACCATCGCCATCCATCGGGTCTTCGACTCCCCGCGCGACGCCATCGTGTTCGACACCGGCCACCAGTCCTACGTGCACAAGATGCTCACCGGCCGGCAGGACTTCTCGATGCTGCGCCAGAAGGGCGGCCTCGCCGGCTACCCGCAGCGCTCCGAGAGCCCCCACGACGTCGTCGAGTCCTCGCACGCGTCGAGCTCGCTGTCCTGGGCCGACGGCATCTCCCGCGCCTTCGAGATGACCGGTCAGACCGACCGCCACGTCGTCGCGGTCGTCGGCGACGGGGCGCTCACGGGCGGCATGACCTGGGAGGCGCTGAACAACATCAGCGACGACAACTCCCGCAACCTCGTGATCATCGTGAACGACAACGGCCGCTCGTACGCGCCGACCATCGGCGGCATGGCGCGATACCTCAACGGCGTGCGCACCGCATCCAAGTACCAGCAGCTGCACCAGTCGAGCCGCCGCCTGTTCGACCACTTCGGGTCGCCCGGCCGGGCCATCTACCGTGGCGCGCGTGGTGGCCTGCACGGCTTCCTCAGCCGTCTCACGAACAACGCGGCGCTCTACGCGAACCTCGACATCAAGTACGTCGGGCCGGTCGACGGGCACGACGTCCGCGCGATGGAGGAGGCCCTGCGTCAGGCGAAGGACTACGCGGCTCCGGTGATCGTGCACGCCATCACCGAGAAGGGCCGTGGCTACGAGCCCGCTCTCGCCGACGTGGCCGACCAGTTCCACGCCGTCGGCCAGATCGACCCCGAGACGGGCGAACCGATCGGCTCCTCGGGGGCTCCCTCGTGGACGGGCGTCTTCGCC
This sequence comes from Herbiconiux gentiana, assembly GCF_024978135.1. Taxonomy (GTDB): domain Bacteria; phylum Actinomycetota; class Actinomycetes; order Actinomycetales; family Microbacteriaceae; genus Herbiconiux; species Herbiconiux gentiana. The sequence goes on from NZ_JANTEZ010000001.1 coordinate 45,614, forward strand.
GACGAGATCGTCGCGCAGGCCGAGAACGACCCGACCATCGTCGGCATCACGGCGGCGATGCTGCGCCCCACCGGGCTGCACAAGTTTGCCGAGCGCTTCCCGTCGCGGGTGCTCGACGTCGGCATCGCCGAGCAGCACGCCGTCACCTCGGCCGCGGGTCTCGCATTCGGCGGCCTGCACCCGGTCGTCGCGCTGTACGCCACGTTCGTGAACCGGGCGTTCGACCAGATCCTGATGGACGTCGGGCTGCACCAGGCCGGCGTCACGTTCGTGCTCGACCGGGCCGGCGTCACCGGGCCCGACGGGGCGAGCCACCACGGCATGTGGGACCTCGCGATCCTCCAGGTCGTGCCGCGCATCCGTCTGGCCGCCCCCCGCGACGCCGAACGCCTGCGCGAGGAGCTGGCCGAGGCCGTCCGGGTCACCGACGCGCCGACGGTCATCCGCTTCCCGAAGGGCTCCGTCGGCCCCGAGCTCGTCGCGCTCCGCCGCACCGGCGACGGGGTCGACGTGCTGCGCGAGGGCGAGTCGAAGGACGTTCTGATCGTGGCCGTCGGCACCATGGCGACCATCGCGCTCGACGTGGCCGAGCTGCTCGCCGAGCAGGGCATCGGTTGCACCGTGGTCGACCCGCGCTGGGTCGTGCCCGTGGCGTGGAGCATCATCGAGCTGTCGGATGCGCACCGCATCGTCGTGACGATCGAGGACGGTGTGCGGGTCGGTGGTATCGGCACGCGCATTCGTCAAGACCTCCGCGAGGCCGGCGTCGACACCGCGGTCACCGAGCTCGGGCTGCCCGACGAGTTCCTCGAGCACGCGACCCGCGAGCAGATCCTCGAGCGCGTCGGCCTCACGCCCGCCCAGATCGCGGAGGACCTCGTCGCCCAGGTGCGCGGCAACAAGATCCCGATCGCGCGCCCCGTCGACTCCCGCCCGGCCTCGACCGGCCCGGCCGACACGGGCTCGACGCCCCTCCACCCCGCCAGCCGCTAGGCGTCGCGAGCGCTGCGTCTCTGCGTAGCAGCGGTCCGGTGGTCCGCGGGGTAACGGTCGTCGGCTGCGGTGGCCCGCTCAGCGGCGGGGCATCGCGTACGTCGTCGTGATCGCGCCACTCGGATGCACGTGCGTGCCCGCGGCCGCCAGGACGCCACTCGTGGCGGCGATGGGCAGCAGCGGGGTGCCCGCTCCGAGCACGACCGGCATCGTCGTCAGCACGATCTCGTCGATCAGCCCCGCGTCGGCCACCTGGGCCGCCACGTGGCCGCCGCCCACGATCCACACGTCGCGCCCGGCCGCCGTCTCGAGCCACTGCGCGTGCAGCGCGGAGACGTCGCCCCGCGCAAACCGCAAGGCGCCCGCCTGCAGCTCGCCGACTTGGGACTCACCGTGCTGCAGCTCGCCCGACTGCCGCTCGCCCGACTGCAGCGCGACAGGTGGCAGCTCGGGGAGCGGGAGCGGGCGACTCGTCAGAACCCACGACACCTGCTCCGGGTAGGCCCAGGGCCCGCCCTCGCCGAGCAGGAACTCGTAGGTGGCCGACCCCATCACGACGACGCCCACCTCGGCGAGGAAGGCGTCGTACTCGGCCTGGAACTCCTCGAACCCGAACTGCAGCAGCCACCTCAGCCCGCCGTCGCGATCGGCGATGAACCCGTCGATCGACGCCGCCACGTAATACCTCGTCTTCCCCATGCCCCGAGAATACGAGCGGCCACCGACACCCGGGGGTGCGGTGGCCGCTTCGTGGGGGAGTGCCGTGGGGCTACTCGACGCCCTTGATGAGGGGGTGGTGGAAGGTGTCGCCGAAGGCGCGCTCCGAGGCCCCGACGCGGTCGAGGTAGGGCGTGAGGCCGCCCATCTGGAACGGGTAGCCGGCGCCGAGGATGAGGCAGAGGTCGATGTCCTCCGCCGCGTGCACGACGTCGTCCTCCAGCATGCGGTGCACCTCGTCGGCCAGGCCGTCCTCGACGCGGCGGGCGATCTCGTCCTCGGTCATCGGCGTGCCGGTGCCCTTCGGCGGGGTGACGATCTTGACCGCGGTCTTGTCGAAGCCCTTGATCTTGCCCTTGTCGTCGCGGTCGAAGATGCGGCCGTGCTCGGCTAGCCGGTGGAGGTTCGCGCTCTCGAAGAAGCGGTCGGGGAATGCCGCGTGGTGCGTGTCGAGCACGTGCGCCCCCACCTTGAGGCCGACCAGCTCGAGCAGCTCGAAGGGGCTCATCGGCAGACCGAAGCGGTCGAGCGCCCGGTTCATCACCTCGAACGAGGTGCCGGTGTCGACCGCGTGCATCGCCTCGCCCAGCACCTTGGCCAGCACGCGGTTGACCACGAAGCCGGGGGTGTCGCGCGTGATGACGGCCGTCTTCTTCAGCTTGGCCGCGACGGCCATGGCGGTCGCCAGGGTCTCGTCGGAGGTGGCCGGGGCGTTCACCACCTCGATCAGCGGCATCACCGCCACCGGGTTGAAGAAGTGGAAGCCGACGAGCCGCTCGGGGTGGGCGAGCTTCGCACCGATCTGCTCCACCGACAGCGACGAGGTGTTGGTGGCGAGCACCGCGGTGTCGGAGATGTGCTTCTCGATCTCGGCGAACACGTCCTGCTTCACGCCGAGCTCCTCGAAGACCGCCTCGATCACCCAGTCGGCGTCGGCGAAGTCGGCCTTGTCGGTGGTGCCCGAGACGAGGGCGTTCAGGCGGTTCGACTCGTCGTGCGAGATGCGGCCCTTCGCCAGCAGCGCGGCGATCTCGTCGCGGATGTACCCGAGACCCTTGTCGACCCGCGACTGGTCGAGGTCGGTGATGACCACGGGTACCTGCAGACGGCGCACGAACAGCAGCGCGAACTGCGAAGCCATCAGCCCGGCCCCGATCACACCCACCTTGGTGACCGGGCGCGCCAGCGCCTTGTCGGGGGCGCCGGCCGGCTTCTTGGCCCGCTTCTGCACCAGGTTGAAGGCGTAGATGCTCGCACGGAACTGGTCGCCGGCGATGAGCTCGGCCAGCGCCTCGTCCTCGCGCTCGAAGCCCTCCTCGGGTGTGCCCGACTTGGCGGCCTTCAGCAGGTCGAGGGCCCGATAGGGCGACTTCGCCACGGTGCCGATGCGCGACTCGAGCATCTTGCGGGCGATGCCGACCGCGGCGTCCCACTTCACCAGGCGCTCGACCTTGCCCGGCTCGTTCGGGCGCTTGACCTTGACGGCGCCGGTGAGCACGCCGTCGGCCCACTTCAGCGAGTCTTCCAGGTAGTTGCCCGGCCCGAAGATGGCGTCGGCGATGCCGAGGTCGAAGGCCTCCTGGCCCTTGAGGGTGCGGTTGTTCTTCAGCGGATTCTCGATCACGACCTTGAGGGCGTTCTCGATGCCGATCAGGTTCGGCAGCAGGTAGGCCCCGCCCCACCCCGGGATGATGCCGAGGAACACCTCGGGAAGCGCGAGCGCCGGCGTCGACGAGTCGATCGTGCGGTAGTCGGCGGCCAGGGCCACCTCCACCCCGCCGCCGAGCGCGAGCCCGTTGATGAACGCGAAGCTCGGCACGCCGATCTTCTTCATCTCACCGAAGGCGTAGTGCCCGAGCTGCGCCATCTTGCGCGCGGCGTCTCTGCTCGGGATCTCGCCGACCTTGCTCAGGTCGGCTCCGGCGGCCAGGATGTAGGGCTTGCCGGTGACCGCGACGGCGTCGATCTCGCCGGCGGAGGCGCGGGCGCGGAGCCCCAGCAGCGTGTGCAGGTACTCCAGCAGCCCGACCGGGCCGAGCGTGTTCGGCCGGGTGTGGTCGCGCCCGTTGTCGAGCGTGATCAGCGCCAGCGTCTTGCCGCTCGGCAGCGGTACGTCGCGCACCAGTGAGTGGGTGACGACCTCGTCGACCGAGAAGGCCTCGAGATCGGAGAAGTCGATGCTTGCGTAGTCGGTCATCGTGCGGCCTTCGCCTTCTTGTTCCAATTCGGGTTCTCCCAGATGACGGTGCCGCCCTGGCCGAGGCCCACGCACATGGCCGTGAGACCGTAGCGCACCTCGGGGTGCTCCTCGAACTGTCGCGCGAGCTGGATCATCAGTCGCACGCCCGACGAGGCGAGCGGATGCCCGAGCGCGATCGCCCCACCGTAGGGGTTCACCCGGGGGTCGTCGTCGTCGATCGCGAAATGGTCGAGGAAGGAGAGCACCTGCACGGCGAACGCCTCGTTCAGCTCGAACAGGCCGATGTCGTCGATCGACAGCCCGGCCTTGCGCAGCGCCTTCTCGGTGGACGGCACCGGGCCGATGCCCATGATCTCGGGCTCGACGCCGGCGAAGGCGAACGAGACCAGACGCATGCGCACGGGCAGGCCGAGCTCGCGGGCCGCGCTCTCGCTGGCGATCAGCGAGGCGGTGGCGCCGTCGTTCAGGCCCGAGGAGTTGCCCGCCGTGACCCGACCGTGCGGCCGGAACGGGGTGCGGAGGCCGGCGAGGCCCTCCATCGTGGTCTCGGGGCGCGGTGCCTCGTCGCGCGTGGCGAGCCCCCAGCCCTCACCGCTGCGGATGGCGACCGGCACCAGGTCGGGCTGGATCTGCCCGGCCTCGTAGGCGGCGGCGACCTTCTGCTGGCTGCGCAGCGCGTAGCGGTCGGAGCGCTCCTTGGTGAGCTGCGGAAAACGGTCGTGGATGCGCTCGGCCGTGTTGCCCATGTTGAGCGCCTCGCCGCTCACGAGCCGCTCCGCGAGGAAGCGCGGATTCGGGTCGGCGTTGAACCCCATGGGGTGGCGACCCATGTGCTCGACGCCGCCCGCGATGGCGAAGTCGTAGGCACCGAAGGCGATCGCCCCCGCCACCGTGGTGACGCTCGTCATGGCGCCGGCGCACATGCGGTCGATGGCATAGCCCGGCACCGAGAGCGGCAGGCCCGCGAGGATGGCGGTGGTGCGGCCGAGGGTGAGCCCCTGGTCGCCCTGCTGGGTGGTCGCCGCGATGGCGACGTCGTCGATGCGGTCTTTGGGGAGCTGCGGGTTGCGCTCCAGCACGCCCGTGATCGCCTTGACCGCGAGGTCGTCGGCGCGGGTCTGCCAGTACATGCCCTTCTCGCCCGCGCGCCCGAAGGGGGTGCGCATTCCATCGACGAAAACGACTTCAGTTCTTTCGGCCACAATGCCTCCTGGTTGGGAACGTCTCGATCGTAGAGCGGGCCCCCGACAGCCAGGAATCGTTTGATTCTTCCTACGAATCGGCTTTCTCGGCCGGATCGGCGCTTTGGTGGGGTTCCACAAAGGCTTGCAGGATCGGCTGTGCAGTCAGTTCAATCTGCCACGGCCGCGCGCCGAGCTCGGCGAGGTCCTCCGAGAGGCTCTCGAGCGTGAGCGGCTCGGGCGGGTTCCACGCGACGCGGCGCAGGAAATCGGGGGTCAGCAGGTTCTCGAGCGGGATGGCGCGCTCGACGGAGAGCTCGGTCAGGGCCGTGCGCGCGGTCTTCAGCCGCGCATCCGCCTCGGGGTTGCGGTCGGCCCAGCTGCGCGGGGGAGGGAGGGTGTCGGTGGCCCGGCGCTGCACGGGGATGTCGTCGCTCGCCAGGGCGCGCTCGATGGCGGCCCACCAGCGGTCGATCTCGCTGCGGCTGGCCCGCCCCGAGAACTGCTTGAGCGAGGCGAGCTCGCGGCGCGAGGTGGGCAGGGCGCGGGCGGCGACCATGAGAGAGGAGTCGGGGACGAGCCGGCCCGGGGCGGTGTCGGTCGCGCGGGCCAGCTCGTCGCGGGCGAGCCAGAGCTCGCGGGCGGCCGCGAGATGGCGGTCGGCCCGCAGCGCCGAGATGCCGGTGAGGCGGCGCCAGGGCTCGGCGAGCGGCGGCTTGTCCTCCTTGGCGACGACGGCGGCGAACTCCTGCGCGGCGATCTCGAGCTTGCCCTGCTCCTTCAGCAGCACGGCCATCGAGTCGCGCAGGTCGATCAGCAGCTCGACGTCGAGGGCGGCGTACTCGAGCCACGAGGCCGGGAGCGGCCGGGTCGACCAGTCGGCGGCCGAGTGCTCCTTCGCGAGATGGATGCCCAGCAGCTCCTCGACCACGGTGCCGAGACCCACCCGGGGGATGCCCAGCAGCCGGGCCGCGAGCTCGGTGTCGAAGACGGTGCTCGGCTCGAGACCGACCTCGCGCAGGCACGGCAGGTCTTGGCTGGCGGCGTGCAGCACCCACTCGACGTCTCCGATGACCGACTGCAGGGGAGCGAACTCCTCGATGGCGGGCGGGTCGATCAGGAAGGTGCCGGAGCCGCGCCGGTAGAGCTGGATCAGGTAGGCCCGCTGGGAGTAGCGGAAGCCGCTCGCGCGCTCGGCGTCGACCGCGACGGGGCCGTGGCCCTCCGCGAGCGCCTCGACCGCGTCGTGGAAGTCGTCGATCGTCGAGATGACGGTGCGCGCCGGAACGGCGATGGGGGATGGTGCCGGTGTTTCGATGGGGTCCTCAGTCACGTCGTGCTCGCCTGGTCTGCAGCATCGTCACCCCGTCGACCACAGGGGGGAGGCCGGCCAGCATGCACAGCAGTTCGCTCCAGCCCTCGACGTGGGCCTGGATGTTGTGGTCGGTGGGGGTCCAGGATGCCCGGAGCTCGATCTGCGCCCCGTCACCCTGCGCCTGCAGCTCGCCGAAGCCGGTCGAGATGATCTTCGTGGCGGTGCCCGAGGCGTTCAGGTAGTTCGCGCCGCGCGCGTCGAGCGCGTCGACGAGCCATGACCAGGCGACGTCGGCGAGGAACGGGTCGAGCCCGATCTCGGTCTCGAGCGGCGCCTGCGCGAAGCAGACCACGCGGAACTCGCCGCCCCACGCCTCCGGCCGCTCCTCGTCGTGGAGCAGGATGAACCGTCCGGTGCCGAGCTCGGAGTCGGCGCCGTGCCGGGCGGGGGTGACGTCGGCGGCGAGCGCCACCGCGTTCGGGGCCAGGTTGCCGGGGGCGGGGATCTCGTGCACGACGAGCTCCTCGCGCGTGTCGGCCCGGCGCAGCGAGTCGAGCGCCGCACCGAAGGCCGCCGGGATGTCCGGGCTGAAGGGGGAATCGGGCACGTCTGCAGACTAGAGTTCTTTGCGTTCCTCCCGGCGACGGCACGCCGGGTGCCGTCCGAAGGGAGAGCCCCGCGTGAGCCCCGTGTCCCCCCGGCCGAACGTGCCCGCGTGGGCCGTCGTCGCCTTGGCCGCCGGAACCGCGGCCACGCTCGTCACCGCGGCCGGCGCCGTGGTGGCCGCCCTGACCTCCCGCGCGATCGTCACGCCGTCGCTCCCGGTCGACGACGTGCGCATCCTGGGCTACGACGAGACCGCCCGCACGGTCGACCTGGCCGTGACGGCCGACTCCATCCTGCCGGGCCTCTACAGCCTGCGCTTCTCGGCCGACACCGGCCACGCCCGCATCGGCGAGGTGCTCTCGGTCGCCGACGGCGTGGTGCGCCGCTCGGTGCTCGCTGTCGACTACGGCGAGCTCTCCCGCGCGAGGAGCGGCCGGATCAGCGGGTGGTACTACATCCACCCGCGCGAGCTCGGTGTCGAGGTCGAGGAGGTGTCGGTGCCGACCGCGGTGGGCCCGGCGCCGGCCTGGTACGTGCCGGCGGCCGATCCCGCCGCTGTGAAGTGGGTCGTGCAGGTGCACGGGCGCGGGGTGCGCCGCGGCGAGACCATCCGCGCGCTGCCCGTCTTCCACGAGCACGGCTACCACGTGCTGCACATCTCCTACCGCAACGACGGCGAGGCGCCGCGCTCGGCCGACGGCCGCTACGCGCTCGGCGACACCGAGTGGGAGGACCTCGACGCGGCCATCGACTGGGCGGTCGACCGGGGCGCCCGCGACGTCGTGCTGATGGGCTGGTCGATGGGCGGCGCGATCGCGCTGCAGGCGATGGGTCGCGCCCGGCACCGCGCGCTCGTCCGCGGGATCGCCCTCGAGTCGCCGGCGGTCGACTGGCGCGAGGTGCTGCGCTACCAGGGGCGGGCGCGACGGGTGCCCGAGCTGGTGGGAGACGCGGCCTTCGCGACCATCACCCACGCGCCGGGCCGCCTGGTGACCGGCCAGGAGCATCCGCTCGACCTCGACCGGCTCGACTTCGTGAAGCGGTCGCACGAGGTCGACGTGCCGGTGCTGCTCATGCACAGCGACGACGACGGCTACGTGCCCTCGGGCGCATCACGGAGGCTCGCCGAGGCGCGGCCCGACCTCGTCACCTTCGTGCCGTTCTCGATCGCCCGGCACACCAAGCTGTGGAACTACGACCGGGTGAAGTGGAACCGCGCGATCAGCGACTGGCTGACCGCCAACGGGCTGTGACCCGAACGCCGACGCGCCTCAGGCCGCGACGCGCTCCCGCAGCTGCCGCTTGGTGCGCCCGAGCATCGCCGTCATGCCGCGGATGCGCAGTAGCGACACCGCCTCGGTGAGCCCGATCGTGTTCGGGAAGTCGTCGGGGATGCCGAGCACCTCGTCGACGGTCAGACCGTCGATGCCCTGCACGAGGATCGACGCGAAGCCGCGCGTGGTGGGCGCCTCGCGCGGAGCCGTCGCGAACAGGTGCACGACTCCGTCGTCGACCTCGACGAAGATGTACACCGGCGACTGGCACTCCTCGACCCGCTCCAGCAGGTCGGGATGCTCGCTGTAGCGCGCGGGCAGCTCGGGGAGCTCGTTCGCGAACTCGAGCAGCATCTCGAGCCGCTCGCGCTGCCCGAGGGCGAGGAAGTCGTCACGGATCTCGGCGAGCGTCGCCGGCAGCTGGTTCTCGGTCATCCCCTCCAGTATGCGCGCCCTCAGCGCGCGGGCACCTCGCCGGGCTCCGAGCCCTTGACGATCGGCACCCGCACGGTGCTGCCCCACTCGGTCCACGAGCCGTCGTAGTTCCGCACGTCGTCGAAGCCGAGGAGGTGGGTGAGCACGAACCAGGTGTGGCTCGACCGCTCGCCGATGCGGCAGTACGCGATCACCGGCTCGCCCTCGGTGAGACCGGCGCCCTCGCGGTAGATGGCGTCGAGCTCGGCCACCGGCTTGAAGGTGCCGTCGTCGGCGGCGGCCTTCGCCCACGGCACGTTCGCGGCACTCGGGATGTGACCGGCGCGCAGGGCGCCCTCCTCGGGGTAGGCCGGGGCGGTGGTGCGCTCTCCGCTGTACTCCTCGGGGGAGCGCACGTCGATCAGCGGGTGCCCGAGGTGCGCGAGCACGTCGTCCTTGAAGGCGCGGATCTCGGCGTCGTGCCGCTCGACGACCGGGTACTCCACCGCCTCCGGGGCCGGTCGCTCGGTGGTGACGGGGCGGCCCTCGGCGATCCACTTGTCGCGGCCGCCGTCGAGCAGGCGCACGTCGTCGTGGCCGAACAGCGAGAACACCCAGAGGGCGTAGGCGGCCCACCAGTTGTTCTTGTCGCCGTAGATCACGACGGTCGAGTCGCGCGAGATGCCCTTGCCGCCGACGAGCGCCGCGAAGGCCTCGCCGTCGATGTAGTCGCGGAGCACCGGGTCGTTCAGGTCGGTGTGCCAGTCGATCTTGACGGCGCCGGGGATGTGCCCGGTCTCGTAGAGCAGCACGTCCTCGTCGGACTCCACCACCACGAGCCCCTCGTCGCCGAGGTGGGCCTCGAGCCAGTCGCCCGACACGAGGCGCTCCGGATGCGCGTACCCGGCGAACTTCGGAGCGGAATCGGTCTCGACAGTCATTTCACAACCTCCAGTTAGGGTAGGGGACGCCCCCTACGAATCTAGGTCCTCCGCGGCCGGCTCTGCACGCCAGGGTCACACTTCGAGACACAGGATGATCCGATGACAGCCGAGCAGCAGGCCGTTGCGCCGCGCCTCACCGAGCGCAGCCCCTCGATGACGGCGGCCGAGCTCGCCGCGACCCTGGTGCCGCCCCGCCAGTTCGACACCGCCTCGTTCGAGAGCTACCGCCCCGACCCCGACTACCCGTCGCAGGCCGAGGCGCTCGAGAAGATCACCGCGTTCGCCGGCAGCTGGGCTCCGGCGAAGTCGGGCGGGTTCTTCAGCCGGGCGAAGAAGGCCCCGGCCGCGAAGCCCGGCATCTACCTCGACGGCGGCTTCGGCGTGGGCAAGACCCACCTGCTCGCCGCCCTCTGGCACGCCGCTCCCGGCCCGAAGTACTTCGGCACCTTCATCGAGTACACGGCCCTCGTCGGCGCCCTCGGCTTCAGCGAGGCCGTGAAGCTGTTCCACGGTGCCCGCTTCATCGCGATCGACGAGTTCGAGCTCGACGACCCGGGTGACACCATGCTGATGACCCGCTTCCTCGGCGAGCTCGTCGCGGGCGGCACGCGCCTCGCCGCCACCTCCAACACCCCGCCGAACGCGCTCGGGGAGGGCCGCTTCGCCGCCGCCGACTTCCTGCGCGAGATCCAGGCCATCGCCGACCGCTTCGACATCGTGCGCATCGACGGCCTCGACTACCGCCGCCGCGACATCGAGGGCCACGCCGTCGCGTTCGGCAGCGACGCCGAGCTCCTCTCCGCCGTCGAGCGCCGGGCCGCGGCGGGGGAGTCGATCACCCTCGACCCGTTCAGCGAGCTCGTCGAGCACCTCGGCAGCATCCACCCCTCGCGCTACATCAAGATGATCGACGGCGTCGACGTGATCGCGCTCAGCGACGTCACGCCCCTCCTGAATCAGACGGATGCGCTGCGACTCGTCGCGTTCGTCGACCGCGTCTACGACGCTCAGATCCGCATCCTCGCCTCCGGCACCCCGCTCGACGAGGTCTTCGCGGGCGACATGCTGAACGGCGGCTACCGCAAGAAGTACCTGCGCGCGACGTCGCGTCTGATCGCCTCGGCCTCGCTCTAGCCCTTCGGGGCACGCCGAGCATCCGCTCGGGACATTCTGCGCACCGCGAAACATCGAATTTACATTCGGCCCCGCCGTGTAACACGGCGTACACAGAACACGTCTCCTCGCGAAACGTGCTGTCGACAGACTTCACGTGCCTGCAATTGCGCCCCCGGCGTCGTGCTCGCCCTCGGCATCACAGCAATTCCAGTTGTACCCGCCCAGCACGTTATAGAGAGGTAACCATTCATATGGAAGAAGTAACCGGCAACCTGAACTCGTTGTGGTTGCTCGTTGCAGCCGCCCTCGTGCTCCTCATGACCCCTGGTGTCGCGTTCTTCTACGGCGGCATGGTCAAGGCGAAGTCCGTCATCTCGATGATGATGATGAGCTTCGGAGCAATGGGCCTCGTGGGCGTCCTCTGGGTGCTCTACGGCTACGGCATGGCCTTCGGCACCCCGCTGATCCCGGGCCTCCTCGGAAACCCGTTCGACGGCTCGATCGGCCTCGGCAGCCTCCTCGGCATCGACGAGTCGGGCGCCATGAGCCCCGACCTCGCCGGCCTGGCCTTCGCCGGCTTCCAGGCGACCTTCGCGATCATCACCGTCGCGCTGATCTCGGGAGCCATCGCCGACCGCGCGAAGTTCGGCGCCTGGATGGTCTTCGCCGGTGTCTGGGTCACCGTCGTCTACTTCCCGGTCGCCTTCTGGGTGTTCAACCTCGCTGAGGGCTGGGCTCCCGTCTGGGGCGTCAACGACTTCGCCGGTGGCACCGCGGTGCACATCAACGCCGGTGCGGCGGCCCTCGCCCTCGCTCTGGTGCTCGGCAAGCGCGTCGGCTTCCAGAAGGGCATCCAGAAGCCGCACAACGTGCCGCTGACCCTCCTCGGCGCCTCGCTGCTGTGGTTCGGCTGGTTCGGCTTCAACGCCGGCTCCGAAGCCGCGGTCGACGGCGTCGCCGCCATCGCCTGGATCAACACCCTCGCCGCCCCGGCCGCCGCCATCATCGGCTGGCTGATCGTCGAGAAGATCAAGGACGGCAAGCCCACCTCGATCGGTGCCGCGTCGGGTGCCGTCGCCGGCCTCGTCGCCATCACCCCGGCCTGCAACATCCTGACCCCGGGTTGGGCGATCGTGCTCGGCGTCATCGCCGGTGCCGTCTGCGCCCTGGCGATCGAGCTGAAGTTCAAGCTCGGCTTCGACGACTCGCTCGACGTCGTGGGCATCCACCTCGTCGGCGGCATCATCGGAACGCTCTACATCGGCATCTTCGGTGCCGGCATCGGCCTGCTGGACACCGGCTCGCTGGAGCAGCTGGGCAAGCAGGCGGGCGCGGCCGCGGTCGTGCTGGTCTACTCCTTCGTGATGGCGTTCATCATCGGCTGGATCATCCAGAAGACGATGGGCTTCCGCATCAAGAACGAGGACGAGGTCGCCGGCGTGGACACCACGGTGCACGGCGAAGAGGGCTACGTGCTCGAGACCGTCTGATCCGTCTCTCCCCGATAGCGGGGCGTCACCTGCGGGTGGCGCCCCGCTTCGTCGTTCGCGGCGCGGGCGAGGCGCGTCGCCCCCACGACGGCCGCGGGCATCGCGACGACGGCACCGAGCGGGATGAGGAACACGAGGTAGGCGGCGACGCCGAAGCCGAGGGTGCGCGCGCGGCGGTGGCCGAGCATCCGTCGCCGCTGTTTCAGGGGGACGTCGCGCGCGTCGAAGGCGAAGCCGGTGAGCTCGAGGGCGAGCACCCAGCCGCCGAACAGGGCGCCGAGCACCGGGCCGGCGATCTGGCCCACCACGGGTACGAGCCCGACCGCGAACAGCATCACGCCGATGCCGAGTGCGAGCAGCAGCAGTCGCAAGGCGTTCAGGATGCCGCGGGCAAGCTGCTCCCAGAATCCGCCGGCGGGCTCGCCTGGGGCGTCTCCCAGGCTCTCCTCGGTGGCGCGCCAGATGCGCTCGTAGAAGGGGTCTCCGACGGCCAGGGTGATGGCGGTGAAGGTCAGCACGACGAGCAGCACGGCGAGCCCGACGAGGGCGAGCGAGGCGGCGGCGCGGGTGATCTCGCGCCAGGGCTCGTCCCAGTCGTCGGCGAACGGGGTGGCCCAGTCGGCGATGGCGGGGGAGTTGATCACGAGCAGCACGACGCCGGTGACGTAGACCGCGCCGACGATGGCGGCGGGGATCGCGCCGAGGAGCATGAGGCCGGGACGGTTGAGCCAGGTGCCGAGGCCGCGGCCGAACAGGCCGACGCCTTCGAGGAACGAGCGGATCATGCCGCGAGCCTATGGTGATGCGGGGCCGATGCCGACTCGTCTGCCGCGGGAGTTTCTGGTGGGCGATACCGGACTCGAACCGATGACCTCTTCCGTGTGAAGGAAGCGCGCTACCAACTGCGCCAATCGCCCGCGGTTATCGATAGTAGCGGACGAAAGGGGGTGCTCGTGAACACCAGGGGGGCGCGACACGCGGTTCCGGTGTCGATTTGGCAATCGCCGAAAGAGTCGGCTAGTGTCTAATCCGTTCGCAGGAATGCTGAACGAAATGCGGATGTGGCGCAGTGGTAGCGCATCACCTTGCCAAGGTGAGGGTCGCGAGTTCGAATCTCGTCATCCGCTCGAGTGAAGTTACTCGGTTGTGAGAACCCCGGTTCATCACAGTGCACGAACTGGGTGGCGTGGCCGAGAGGCGAGGCAGCGGCCTGCAAAGCCGTCCACACGGGTTCAAATCCCGTCGCCACCTCCACTCCACCACCAGCGGAGCCTGTCTCCACTGGGCGATTGGCGCAGCGGTAGCGCGCTTCCCTGACACGGAAGAGGTCACTGGTTCGATCCCAGTATCGCCCACCACCACGAACCCTCGACCTGCCGGCCGGGGGTTCTTCTGGTTCTGCAAGCCGGTACCCCTCGAAAGGACTCCCGACATGGCCGACATCCAGATCCTCGAGGCCGGCGGCCGATCGATCCCCGTCGTCGACGAGGGCGTCGGCCCGGCCGTCGTCATCCTCACCGAGCAGGGTGAGGGAGTCGACTACCTCGACGCGCTCGCCCACGTGTTGGTCGAGGAGGACTTCCGCATCGTCCGTGTCGGCACGGTGGCCTCCGATGCCCGTTCGGGCGTCGACAACGTCACCGCCGTGCTCGACCACCTCGCCATCGCCGACGCCTGGGTCGGCGGCCACGGCTTCGGCGGCACCGTCGCCCGCCATCTCGCCCACGACCAGCACGAGCGCGTCAACGGCGTGCTGCTGTTCGGTGTCGAGGCCGGCGACGACCTTCCTGCGCCGGTCGAGGGGATGCCCGTGCTCGTGATCCAGGGCGACGCCGACGAGGTGAACCCGCCGGCCAACGGCGAGGCCCTCCGCGCCGCGGCCCCCGGCCTCGTCAGCGTCGTTCCCATCGAGGGCGGCGGCCACCGCTTCCCGGCGACCCACGTCGGCGCCACCTCCTGGGCGATCGAGGACTACCTCGACTGGGACTGACCTCCCGGCAGCGCCGGTAGAGTTGGTTCGTTCTGCACCGACAGCTAGGGAGCATGCGAGCGTGGCAACTGGATTCGACCTCTTCACCGACCGGGCCGTCGTGGCCCTCCGCGTCAACGGAGAGCTGAAAGACCTCGCCACGACCGTGTCCGACGACGACACCGTCGAGCCCGTCACGATCGACAGCCCCGACGGCCTGGCCATCCTGCGCCACTCGGCCGCCCACGTGGCCGCCCAGGCCGTGCAGGCCATCAACCCCGAGGCGAAGCTCGGCATCGGCCCGCCCGTGACCGACGGCTTCTACTACGACTTCGACGTCGCCGAGCCCTTCACCCCCGAAGACCTGAAGGCCATCGAGAAGGGCATGGAGCGCATCGTGCGCGCCGGCCAGCGCTTCGTGCGCCGCGTCGTCACCGAGGACGAGGCGCGGGCCGAGCTCGCCGACGAGCCCTACAAGCTCGAGCTGATCGGGCTGAAGGGCGGCTCGGCCGACGACGCCGAGCTGAACGGCGACAACGAGTCGGTCGAGGTCGGCGGCGCCGAGCTCACCATCTATGACAACGTCGACCCGAAGACCGGCGAGACCGTCTGGAAGGACCTCTGCCGCGGCCCGCACCTGCCGAGCACGCGGATGATCGGCAACGGCTTCGCGCTCACCCGCCTCGCGGCGGCGTACTGGCGCGGCTCCGAGAAGAACAAGCAGCTGCAGCGCGTCTACGGCACCGCCTGGCCCACCAAGGACGAGCTGCGCGCCTACCAGACCCGCCTCGAGGAGGCCGCCAAGCGCGACCACCGCAAGCTCGGCGCCGAGCTCGACCTGTTCTCCTTCCCCGACGAGATCGGCTCGGGCCTCGCGGTCTTCCACCCGAAGGGCGGCATCATCCGCTCGCAGATCGAGGACTACCTGCGCCGTCAGCTGGTGGCCAACGACTACGAGCTGGTGAACACCCCGCACATCACCAAGGCGCACCTGTTCGAGACCAGCCAGCACCTGCACTGGTACAAGGACGGCATGTTCCCCGCGATGCACCTCGACGAGGAGCAGGACGCCGACGGCAACATCACCCGCCAGGGCCAGGACTACTACCTCAAGCCGATGAACTGCCCGATGCACAACCTGGTGTTCCGGGCGCGCGGCCGCAGCTACCGCGAGCTGCCCCTGCGCCTGGCGGAGTTCGGCACGGTCTACCGCTACGAGAAGAGCGGCACCCTCTCCGGCCTCACCCGCGTGCGCGGCCTGACGCAGGACGACGCCCACATCTACGTCGCGCAGAGCGAGGTGCGCGAGGAGCTCACCCGCCAGATCGACTTCATGCTGGAGGTGCTCCGCGGCTACGGCCTCGACGACTTCTACCTCGAGCTGTCGACCCGCGACCCCGAGAAGTCGGTCGGCACCGATGAGATGTGGGAGACCGCGACCGAGACCCTCCGCGAGGTCGCCCTGGCCTCCGGCCTGGAGCTCGTTCCCGATCCCGGGGGAGCGGCGTTCTACGGCCCGAAGATCTCGGTGCAGGCGCGCGACGCCATCGGCCGCACCTGGCAGCTGTCGACCATCCAGCTCGACTTCAATCAGCCCGAGCTGTTCGAGCTGGAGTACACGGCGCCCGACGGCACTCGTCAGCAGCCCGTGATGATCCACCGCGCGCTGCTGGGCTCGATCGAGCGCTTCTTCGCCATCCTGCTCGAGCACTACGCCGGGGCGTTCCCGGTCTGGCTCGCGCCGGTGCAGGTGGTGGGCATCCCGATCGCCGACGACCACGCCGACTACCTCGCCGAGGTCATCCGCCGGCTGAAGAAGCGCGGCATCCGCGCGCAACTCGACGACTCGGCCGAGCGCATGCAGAAGAAGATCCGCACCCACACCAAGGACAAGGTGCCCGTGCTGCTGATCGCCGGAGGCGAGGACGTGGCGGCCGGCTCGGTGAGCTTCCGCTTCCGCGACGGTTCGCAGGAGAACGGCGTGGCCGCTGACGAGGCGATCGAGCGCATCGTGGCGAGTGTCGAGAAGCACCTGCAGGTCACCTCCGCCGGTCAGCTCTGATGGAGCGCGAGCCGGTCGACGGGGTCGAGCCGGAGGCCGTCGAGCTCGAGGGCTCCGACGGCTTCGCGGGCGTGCCCGACGAGTTCCAGCGCCTGTGGACCCCGCACCGCATGGTCTACATCGAGGGCGGCCCGCAGCCGCACATCGACGAGTGCCCGTTCGATCGTGCCCCCACGCTCTCCGACGAGGAGGGGCTGATCGTCGCCCGGGGCGAGCACGCCTACGTGCTGCTCAACCTCTTCCCGTACAACTCCGGCCACCTGCTCGTCTGCCCGTACCGGCACGTATCGACGTACGACCTGGCGACGGATGCCGAGGTGGCCGAGATCGCGAGCCTCACGCAGACGGCCATGCGGGTGCTCACGGCCGTGTCGAACTGCGACGGCTTCAACATCGGCATGAACCAGGGCCGGGTCGCCGGCGCCGGCGTCGCCGGTCACCTGCACCAGCACATCGTGCCCCGCTGGGCCTCCGACGCGAACTTCTTCCCGATCATCGCGCGCACCAAAGCCCTGCCGCAGCTGCTCGGCGACGTGCGCGCCACGATCCAGGCGGCCTGGCCTCAAGTAGACTGACCACCGACTTCCGAAGGAGATTCTCGTGTCCGGACATTCCAAATGGGCGACGACCAAGCACAAGAAGGCCGTCATCGACGCTCGCCGTGCGAAGTCGTTCGCGAAGCTCATCAAGAACATCGAGGTGGCCGCCAAGATCGGCGGAGCCGACATGTCGGGCAACCCGACCCTCGTCGACGCGGTGCAGAAGGCCAAGAAGACCTCGGTGCCGAACGACAACATCGACCGCGCGATCAAGCGCGGTGCCGGCCTCACCGGTGAGGTCATCGACTACCACACGATCATGTACGAGGGCTACGGCCCCAACGGCGTCGCGCTGCTGATCGAGTGCCTCACCGACAACAAGAACCGGGCCGCGGCCGACGTGCGCACGGCGATGACCCGCAACGGCGGCACCATGGCCGACCCGGGCAGCGTGGCCTACAACTTCAGCCGCAAAGGCGTCATCACCGTCGCCCACGCCGGTGAGCTCAGCGAGGACGACGTGCTGATGGCCGTGCTCGACGCCGGGGCGGAAGAGGTCACCGACCGTGGCGAGACCTTCGAGGTGCTCACCGACCCGTCGCACATGGTCGCCGCGCGCACCGCGCTGCAGGAGGCCGGCATCGACTACGACTCGGCCGACGTCGAGTTCGTCGCCAGCCTCCAGGTCGAGGCCGACGCCGAGACGGCCCGCAAGGTGTTCCGGCTGATCGACGGGCTGGAGGACTCCGACGACGTGCAGAACGTGTACACGAACATGGATCTGACCGCCGAGGTGCAGGCCGAGCTCGAGAACGAGTCCGACTAGCCGACTGGCACCGAGCGGCCGGAAGGGCGCGACATGAGGGTTATCGGCATCGACCCCGGGCTCACCCGCTGCGGCGTCGGCGTGGTCGACGTTTCGCCGACCCGCACGGCCGTGCTCGTGCACGTCTCGGTCATCCAGACCCCGCCCGAGATGCCGCTCGAACTCCGCCTCCTGGCGGTCGCCGCCGGCATCGAGGCGGTGCTCGACGAGCACCGGCCCGACCACCTCGCGGTGGAGCGGGTGTTTGCGCAGCACAACGTGCGCACCGTGATGGGCACGGCCCAGGTGAGCGGTCTCGCGCTGCTCGCGGCGGCGCGCCGGTCGCTTCCCGTCGGGCTGCACACGCCGTCCGAGGTGAAGGCCGCGGTCACCGGGTACGGGCAGGCCGACAAGAAGCAGGTCGGCACGATGGTGGCCAAGGTGCTGAAGCTCGACGAGATCCCGCGTCCGGCCGATGCGGCGGATGCTCTGGCCCTCGCGATCTGCCACGCCTGGCGACTGCCGCTCGGGAGCTCGGGCGGTGCGTCGGGCGGTGGTGCCGGATCGTCCGGGGGCGGCGCGTCGGCCTCGTCCGCGGGCGGCGGCGGAGCATCCGGACTCACCCCGGCGCAGCAGGCGTGGCGCGCCGCCGAGCAAGGGACGAAGTCGCGGGTGGCCGCCCGTAGGCTGGTCTGATGATCTCAGCCTTGCGCGGCACCGTGCTCTCCCTCTCGGGCGGTACCGCCGTCATCGACGTGGGCGGTGTCGGGTTCTCGGTGGCCGTCACCCCGCGGCACGCCCTCTCGCTCCGCACCGGCTCGGAGACGACCGTGCTGACGACCCTGATCGTGCGGGAGGACAGCCTGTCGCTGTTCGGCTTCCCCGACCAGGACTCGCTCGACATCTTCTCGGCGCTCGTCGGCGTCACCGGGGTGGGCCCGAAGTCGGCGCTCGGCGTGCTCGCCGAGGTGACGCCGAACGAGGTCGCCTCCGCCGTCGCCCGGGAGGACGACGCCGTCTTCCGCAAGGTCTCGGGCATCGGCCCGAAGACCGCCAAGCTCATCATCGTCTCGCTGGCCGGCAAGCTCGCCGTGCGCCAGGTCGAGGCGCCCGCCGAGCCCTCGGCCGGCCCCTCGCCCGTCGTGCGCGGCAACGTCGAGCGCGCGCTGGTGGGCCTCGGCTACCCCGAGCGGAGCGCCACCGCCGCTCTCGACGAGGTGCTCGAGGCCGCCTCGGCCGCCGACGCCGGCAACGTGCAGACCCTGCTGCGGCTCGCCCTCGCCGTGCTCGGCCCGGCGAAGAACACCGGGGGAGCGCGATGACGCCCGGGTTCGACGGGAACGAGGTCGTCAATCCCGAGGTCGAGGGCGACGCCGAGATCGCGTTCGAGGGAGCCCTGCGCCCCAAGTCGCTCGCGGAGTTCGTGGGGCAGCGCAAGGTGCGCGGCCAGCTCCAGCTGCTGCTCGACGCGGCCGCGATGCAGGACAGGACGCCCGACCACATCCTGCTCGCCGGCCCTCCCGGCCTCGGCAAGACCACACTCGCCATGATCGTGGCGCACGAGACCGGGCGTCCGCTGCGCATGACGAGCGGCCCGGCCATCCAGCACGCCGGCGACCTCGCGGCCGTGCTGTCGTCGCTCGTGCCGGGCGAGGTGCTGTTCATCGACGAGATCCACCGCATGGCCCGCTCGGCCGAGGAGATGCTCTACCTCGCGATGGAGGACTTCCGCATCGACATCATGGTGGGCAAGGGGGCGGGGGCGACGAGCATCCCGCTCGACCTGGCGCCGTTCACCCTGGTCGGCGCGACCACCCGGGCCGGGCTTCTGCCGAACCCCCTGCGAGACCGCTTCGGCTTCACGGCCCACCTGGAGTTCTACGAGACCGACGAGCTCGTGCGCGTGCTGCACCGTGCGGCCGCGCTGCTCGGCGTCGAGATCGAGGAGGAGTCGCTGCGCGAGATCGCGTCGCGCTCCCGGGGCACGCCCCGCATCGCGAACCGCCTGCTGCGGCGGGTGCGCGACTTCGCGCTCGTGGCCGGCACCGGGGCGACCCTCGCCGCCGTGCGCGCCGCCCTGGAGCTCTACGACGTCGACGAGCTCGGCCTCGACCGCCTCGACCGCGCCGTGATGACCACCATCCTGCAGCGCTTCGACGGCGGCCCCGTGGGGCTCAACACCCTGGCCGTGTCGGTCGGCGAGGAGGGCGAGACCATCGAGGCGGTCGTCGAGCCGTTCCTCGTGCGGATCGGCCTGATCTCGCGCACGCCGCGAGGCCGGATCGCCACGAAGTCGGGCTGGGCGCACTTCGGCCTGGAGCGCGATTCCGCGGCCCTCTTCGGCGATGACCTATAATTCAAGCTGGTCTTCAGGCTCAGCACCCTAAGCTGTTCCTCGCTCAACAACCCCCACCATCTGGAAGGCGCCGTTTTTCATGGCATTCGATCCGTTAACCATCGTCATGCTGGTCGTCCTGGCCGTGCTGGTGATCTTCATGTTCCGCAACAGCCGCAAGCGCCAGCGCGAGGCCCAGGAGCTGCAGAGCAAGGTGGCGGTGGGCGCCGAGGTCATGACGAACTTCGGCGTGTACGGCACCGTGCTCGAGATGGACGACGAGGAGAACCAGGTCCTCCTCGAGACCACCCCCGGCACCGTGCTGAAGGTTCACCGCCAGACGGTCACCCGCGTCGTCACCCCCTCGCCCCTGGCCCCGGTCGACGAGCCGGTCGCCCTCGACGGCGAGCCCGCCTACGGCGAACGCCTCGACGAGCCCACCGACTCGAGCGCGTCGCCGCTGCTCGACGGTCCCTCCACCCGAATCACGGATGCCCCCGACTCCGCCGCAAAGTCCGACAAGAAGGGCGACGAGTAACAACTCGTCCGACCTCTGACTCACGCTCGTCGCGATGGCGCTCGAGCGAACAGAAAGCTGAGTAACTGGTGGCACAATCGACCGCCGTGAAGAAGGCGTGGAAGACGCTGATCTGGCTCGGAGTGATCTTCGCGGTCCTGATCGGCACGATCGCTGGAGGCGTGCTGTTCAGCACCGCCACGTGGACCCCGAAGCTCGCCCTCGACCTCGAGGGCGGCACGCAGATCATCCTGACCCCGAAGCTCGAGTCGGGGCAGGAGGTCTCGGCCGAGCAGCTCGACCAGGCGGTGTCGATCATCCGGCAGCGTGTGGACGCCAGCGGTGTCTCCGAGGCCGAGGTCACCACGCAGGGTGCCCGCAACGTCGTCGTGTCGATTCCGGGTCAGCCCGACGACGCCACGCTGAACCGCATCGAGTCCTCCGCGAAGCTCGACTTCCGCGCGGTGCTGCTGGCCGGCGTCGCCACGCCGTCGGCGTCCACCTCGCCGAGCGCGTCGCCCGACCCGAGCCTGTCCACGGTTCCCACCGCGACGCCCACCAACGGCAGCGACCTGGCCTACGTGACGCCCGCTCTGCAGGCGCAGTTCGACAGCTTCGACTGCGCGTCCGAGGCCGCGGAGGACGCCGGTCAGGCCCCCGCCGACCAGCCGCTCGTCACCTGTGACGACAACGGCGTGAAGTACCTGCTCGGGCCTGTCGAGATCGAGGGCGCCGACATCGCCGACGCCTCGGCCGGCGTCGCCACCACGCAGCAGGGCGCCTCCACCGGCCAGTGGGTCGTCGACATCTCGTTCAACGACGCCGGCACCCAGAAGTTCGCCGACGTCACCACCCGGCTGTTCGGCCTGCAGGGCGTGCAGAACCAGTTCGCCATCGTGCTCGACGGCAAGGTGATCACCGCCCCCACCACCGGAGGCGCCTTCACCGACGGCAAGGCCCAGATCTCGGGCTCGTTCACGCAGGACTCCGCGCAGACGCTCGCCGACCAGCTGAAGTTCGGCGCGCTGCCGATCGGCTTCACCACGCAGTCCTCCGAGGCCATCTCGGCGACGCTCGGATCGACGCAGCTGCTTTCCGGCCTCATCGCCGGCGCGATCGGCCTGATCCTCGTGGTGATCTACTCGCTGCTGCAGTACCGCCTGCTCGGCACGGTCACCATCGCCTCGCTCGTCGTGGCGGCGGCGCTCACCTACCTCCTGGTGACGCTGATGTCGTGGCGCATCGACTTCCGGCTGTCGCTCGCCGGCGTCGCGGGTCTCATCGTCGCGATCGGCATCACGGCCGACTCCTTCATCGTCTACTTCGAGCGAATACGAGACGAGCTGCGCGACGGGCGGGCTCTGAACTCCTCGGTGCAGGCCGGCTGGAAGCGCGCGATCCGCACGATCACCGCCTCCGACGCCGTGAACTTCCTTGCCGCCGCCGTGCTCTACGTTCTCGCCGTCGGCAA
The DNA here is from genome assembly GCF_024978135.1 of Herbiconiux gentiana. Lineage (GTDB taxonomy): Bacteria > Actinomycetota > Actinomycetes > Actinomycetales > Microbacteriaceae > Herbiconiux > Herbiconiux gentiana. The sequence goes on from NZ_JANTEZ010000001.1 coordinate 67,562, forward strand.
CGTGCGCGGCTTCGCGTTCACGCTGGGTCTCACGACCATCGTCGACATCGTCGTGGTGATGCTGTTCACGCACCCGCTCATGACGCTGCTCGCCGAGCTGCCGTTCTTCCGCGACGGTCACAAGCTCTCGGGTCTCGACCCGCGCGCCCTCGGCGCGGTCTACCGCGGACGGGCCCAGTTCCGGGCGCCGTCCGCGAGCGTCACGGCGGCCAAGAAGGGCTCGTCGAGCCGGGAGGCCGTGAAGCGCCAGACCATCGCCGAGCGCAAGGCCGCCGAACTCTCCGCGAGCGGCACCGGCTCGACCCGCACGACCGACGAGGGGAAGAACTCCTGATGGCCAGCTTCTCCCAATTCGGAAACGACCTCTACTCGGGCAAGCGCTCGATCGACTTCGTCGGTCGCCGCCGCATCTGGTACATCATCTCGGCGGTGCTCGTGCTGGTGGCCCTGATCGGTCCGTGGCTGCGCGGCGGCTACGAGTTTGGCATCGAGTTCCGCGGTGGCTCGGAGTTCACCGTGTCCCAGGTCTCGACCATGGACCAGACGCTCGCGACGAACGCCGTGAACGAGGCGGCCCCCGGCGTGAACCCCCGGGTCAGCACCCTCGGTGGCGACTCGGTGCGCGTGCAGACCGACGAGCTCGACAAGACGCAGACCTCGACGGTTCAGGATGCCCTGGCCACCGCCTACGGTGTGCCGGCCGACGACGTCACCACCTCCTTCATCGGGGCGACCTGGGGCCAGGACATCACGACCCAGGCCATCCGGGGCCTCGTGATCTTCCTCGTGCTGGTGGCCGTGTTCATGGCGCTGTACTTCCGCACCTGGAAGATGGCGGCGGCGGCGCTGATCGCGCTGCTGCACGACCTCGTGATCACGGCGGGCGTCTACGGTCTGACCGGGCTGGAGATCACCCCCGCCGCGGTGATCGGGTTCCTGACGATCCTCGGCTACTCGCTCTACGACACCGTGGTGGTGTTCGACAAGATCCGCGAGAACACGGCCGGTATGACTGAGCGCGGCACGCAGACGTTCCCCGAGATGGTGAACCTCGCGATCAACCAGACGCTCGTGCGGTCGATCAACACCTCGATCGTGGCCGCCCTGCCGGTGGCGTCCATCCTCATCATCGGGTCGTTCGTGCTCGGCGCCTCGACCCTGCGCGACATCTCGCTCGCGCTGCTGATCGGCATCATCGTCGGCACGTACTCCACGATCTTCGTGGCGGCGCCGCTGTACGTGCAGTTCCGGCAGAACGAGGCGAAGATGCGCAAGCACGACGCCCGCGTCGAAGCCGATCGGGAGCGCGCGGCCAAGACGGCCGTCGCCTCCGCCTGATCGTCCGTCCGGGCCCTGCCGCGCATCCGAACCCGGGTGTGCGGCAGGGCCCGGCGTGCTTCCGGGCCGCCGCGTGCATCGGTGCCTCCGCGCTGGGGGATAATCGACGTGGAGGCCTGACATGACCGAGACGAGCACCACCTCGACCGCGACGCTGCGACGTCTCGTTCCGCGCCTGTTCTCCCGCGCCCAGCCGGCCGGTGCGGTCGACGAGCTGCTGCGCACGGTGCGCACGAACCACCCGAAAGCCGACCTCACCATCCTCGAGCGCGCCTACGCCACCGCCGAGAAGGCGCACGACGGACAGAAGCGCCGGAGCGGCGAGCCGTACATCACGCACCCGATCGCCGTGGCGCAGATCCTCGCCGAGCTCGGGCTCGGCTCGAAGGCCGTCGCCGCCGCCCTGCTGCACGACACGGTGGAGGACACCGAGTACTCGCTCGACATGCTGCGGCACGACTTCGGCGACGAGGTCGCGATGCTCGTCGACGGCGTCACCAAGCTCGACAAGGTGAAGTACGGCGACAGCGCCCAGGCCGAGACCGTGCGCAAGATGATCGTGGCGATGTCCCGCGACATCCGCGTGCTGATCATCAAGCTCTGCGACCGGCTGCACAACGCGCGCACCTGGGGCTTCGTGCCCGCCGAGTCGGCGGCCCGCAAGGCCAAGGAGACCCTCGAGATCTATGCGCCGCTGGCGCACCGCCTGGGCATCCAGTCGATCAAGTGGGAGCTCGAGGACCTCTCGTTCGCCGTGCTGTACCCGAAGCTCTACGTCGAGATCGAGAACCTCGTGCGCCAGCGCACCCCGCAGCGCGAGGAGTACGTGCAGCAGGTCATCGACGCCGTCGGCGACGACCTCAAGTCGGGCCGGATCCGCGGCAAGGTGGTCGGCCGCCCCAAGCAGTACTACTCGATCTACCAGAAGATGATCGTGCGCGGCCGCGAGTTCGACGAGATCTACGACCTCGTGGGCATCCGCGTGCTGGTGAACACCGTGCGCGACTGCTACGCCGTGCTCGGCTCGATCCACGCGCGCTGGAACCCGATCCCCGGCCGGTTCAAGGACTACATCGCGACGCCGAAGTTCAACCTGTACCAGTCGCTGCACACCACGGTGATCGGGCCGGGTGGCCGTCCCGTCGAGATCCAGATCCGCACCACCGAGATGCACCAGCGCGCCGAGTTCGGTGTGGCGGCGCACTGGAAGTACAAGGAGCGGATGAACGGCGGCAAGTCGTCGTCGACCGCCCCCGCCGGCATGCCCGACACCGACATGGCCTGGCTCGCCCGCATCAGCGATTGGCAGGCCGAGACCGTCGACCCCGGGGAGTTCCTCGACTCGCTGCGCTTCGAGATCGGGGCGAAGGAGGTCTACGTCTTTACCCCCAAGGGTAAGGTGATCGGCTTGCCCGCCGGGGCGACCCCGGTCGACTTCGCCTACGCCGTGCACACCGAGGTGGGGCACCGCACCATGGGCGCCAAGGTCAACGGGCGGCTGGTGCCGCTGGACTCCACCCTCGGCTCCGGCGACGTCGTCGAGGTGTTCACCTCGAAGAACCCGGATTCCGGCCCGTCGCAGGACTGGCTGAGCTTCGTGCAGAGCCCGCGGGCGCGCAACAAGATCCGTCAGTGGTTCACCAAGGAGCGGCGCGACGAGGCCATCGAGCAGGGCCGCGACGCCATCGCCCGCGCGATGCGCAAGCAGAACCTTCCGCTGCAGAAGCTGATGAGCCAGGACTCCATCGCCGACGTGGCCTCGCAGCTGCACTACGACAACGTCTCGGGGCTGTACGCGGCCATCGGCGAGGGTCACATCTCGACCCAGTCGGTGATCGAGAAGGTGCTCGCGTCGCTGCAGACGGAGGTCGAGAGCGACGACTCCGATCTCGACGTGTTCGTGGGCAACCGTCCCCGGGTCACGCACAGCGACTCGGGTGTGCTGGTGCGAGGCGCCCCCGACATCCTGGTCAAGCTCGCCAAGTGCTGCACGCCGGTGCCCGGCGACCCGATCGTGGGCTTCGTGACGCGGGGTTCCGGCGTCTCGGTGCACCAGTCCGACTGCCACAACGTGGCATCGCTACTGAACGAGCCCGAGCGCATGATCGACGTCGAGTGGGCGCCGTCGTCGAAGAGCGTGTTCCTCGTGCAGATCCAGGTCGAGGCCCTCGACCGCTCGGGGCTGCTCTCCGACGTCACGCGCGTTCTGTCGGAGCACCACGTGAACATCCTCTCGGCCTCGGTGAGCACGTCGAGCGATCGCCTGGCGATCAGCCGCTTCGTGTTCGAGATGGGCGACACGACCCACCTCGATCGTGTGCTGAACGCGGTGCGGCGCATCGACGCCGTGTACGACGTGTACCGCGTCAGCGGAGGCTGAGCGCGCCCGGCCGGCGGCACTGCTGCCGCGTCAGCGGAGGCTGAGCGCGGCCAGGCGGTCGAGGGCGCGCTGCTTGTGCGGCAGGTGCGGTGACCGGTGCAGGGCCGCCGCCGCCCGCTCGCGCCCCGAGGTCTGCATCAGGAGCAGCGTGATCACCGCGCTGCGGTGCCGGCCGTCATAGCGGTCGTCGGGAGGAAGGCGCAGCAGGTCGAGCGCCGTGCGGAGCGGCGTGGTCGACAACACGCCCCGCACCAGGATGAGCTCGTCGGGCCGGAGCACCGCCTGCCTAACGCTCCACGCGACGTCGGGCACCACCCGCACGCGGTGGTCGCTGCGTACGCACAGCTCGAGCGGCCCCGGCGGCGCGGCCCACGCGCCGTGCAGCCACGCCGCGGTGCGCCGCTCCACCACGAGACCCACGGGCAGTCGTGGCAGCAGGGAGAGTGCCCGGAGCTCCCGAGCGCCCCGCAGGTCGACGGTGCCGGCGATGTCGGCGGGGGAGAAGCGGTCGCCCACTCCGACGAGGTCGCCGTCGAGCCGAGCCGCGTGGAGCTCCGCCAGATGCAGGTCGGTGCGGTCGAGGAGGAAGGGCAGCGAAGGGGGCATGCCCCGATGGTGCCAGGAGACGGCGAAGGCCGGGACGAGCATCCGGAATCTGTGGATGACCGCCCCGGCCCGCGTGCCGGTGGAGGAGAGGACTAGCCCAGGGCGTCGAGCCAGACCTTGCGCGCGTCGAGCGCCTCCTGCAGCTCGGCCACCTTCTTGGTGTCGCCTGCGGCCTTCGCGTCGTCGATCTCGCGCTGCAGCTTGTCGATCGCGCCGGTGAGCTGCGAGGCGAGGCCTTCGCTGCGGGCCTTCTTCTCGGGGTTGTTGCGGCTCCAGTGCTCCTCGTCGAGCTTGCGCACCGCGGCCTCGACGCGGCGCAGGCGCTCCTCGACGGGCTTGACCTGATCGCGCGGGACCTTGCCGATCTCGTCCCAGCGACGCTGGATCGAGATGAGGGCCTCCCGGGCCTTCGTTCGGTCGGTCTCCTTCAGCAGCGGCTCGGCCTCGTCGAGCAGCGCGAGCTTGGCCGTGAGGTTCTCGCCGAACTCGGACTCGTCGCGCGCGACGACCTCGCTGCGAGCGGAGTACAGCACGTCGCCGGCCGCCTTGAAGCGGTCCCAGAGCGCGTCGTCGTATTTCTTGCCGGCGCGCCCCGTGGCCTTCCACTGGGCGAGCAGGTCGCGGTAGGCGGGGATGCCGTCGGAGCCGCGCGCCTCGAGGGCCTCGGCCTGCTCGACGAGCGCCTGCTTGCGGGTGCGCGCGTCGCGGTGCACCTGATCGAGCTCGGCGAAGAACGCCTTGCGCTGGGTCTCGAGCGAGGTGCGGGCCTCGCGGAACCGCTTCCAGAGCTCGCCCGCCTCGGTGCGGGGGAGCCGGGGGCCCTCCTGCTGGTGCTTCTGCCACCGGCTGAACAGCTGGTCGATCTGCGAGGTGACGGTCTTCCACTGCGCCTTGGCCGGGTCGTGGCCGGCGAGGGTCTCCATCTCGACCACGATCGCGGTGCGGTCGGCGACGGCCTGCTCGACGAGCGCCTTGTCTTCGGCCGACTGCTTCTCGGTGATCTCGGAGACCGTCGACTTCAAGGCCTCGACGCGCTTCTGCAGCGCAGCCAGGTCGCCGACGGCGTTCGCCGACGCCACGGAGGCCGAGAGCGAGGTGACGGTCTTGGCGATGTCGGCGGCCGGAGCGCCGCGCTTGGCCCGCTGCTCGAGCAGCGTCACCTGACCGGCGAGGTCGGTGAACTTGCGCTCGAAGTAGGCGATGGCCTCGTCTTTGCTGCCATCGGGGTACTGACCGACGAGACGCTCGCCCTCGGCCTCACGGACGTAGACGGAGCCGTCGTCGTCGACTCGCCCCCACGGGTGCTGATCTGAATCGGTCACGGAACCATCCTGTCGACGATGTCTGGAGTACGGCCACAAGCCTAGAGCACGACGCGACCCGCGCACGGGCCGCGCGGCGTCACTGGACGGTGACGTCGGTGATGACGGCCGACGCGGCGGGCTTGCCGTCGCTCGCGCCGTCGGCGGTGCCGGCCGCGATCACCGAGGAGTCGAGCTGGTCGAGCCCCGAGGTGATCTGCCCGAGCACCGTGTAGCCGCCCGCGGCGTCGGAGGGGATCGTCGAGTCGTCGTAGACGATGAAGAACTGGCTGCCCATGCTGTAGCCGTTGCCGCCCTGGCGGGCCATGGCGAGGGTGCCCGCCGGGTACACGTCGTCGGCGGGGGCGTTCTCGACCGGGCCGTAGCTGTAGCCCGGGCCGCCGGTTCCCGTGCCGGTCGGGTCGCCGCACTGCAGCACGAAGATGCCGCTCGTGGTGAGCCGGTGGCAGGAGGTGCCGGTGAAGAAGCCCGACTGCGCCTGCGAGATGAAGGCCGAGACCGCCTGCGGGGCCGCGGCGCCGTCGAGCGTGATGCCGAGCGGCACGTCGTTGATCGTCATCGTGCCGGTCCAGTCGCGGCCCTCGGCGATGGTCGACGCCGGAACGTCGCCGGTGTTCTCGCCTTCCGCCGCGGGCGCGTCGGTGGGGGAGTCGGTGGCGGCGGGGGTCGCGGTGGGAGCCGCCGACGACGCGGTGGCGCCCGGGCCGCCGCTGAAGTAAAACAGCTGCGCGGCGGTGACGCCGGCGATCAGCACGACCACCACGACCGCCGCGATCACGTTGTCGCGGGTGCGCCGGCGGATGCGCTCGGTGTGCGCCTGCTGCCGGGCCTGGTACTCGCGCAGACGGGTGCGGGCCTCACGAGCCGCGCGCTCCTGGTTGCTGGGTGCCACAGGTCCTCCAGTGTCATCGATCCGCCGGGCGCTGTCGGCCCATCACAGTACCCTAGACGCATGGCTCTTCAGCAACCGGGACTCCACTCCGGGGCGGTCCCTCTCGCTGTGCGGATGCGCCCCAGAAGCCTCGACGAAGTGGCCGGTCAGCGTCACCTCCTGCGGCCCGGTTCGCCGCTCGTCAACCTCGCCACCGATCGCACCGGCGCGGCGGGTTCGGTGTCCGTCATCCTCTGGGGGCCGCCCGGCACCGGCAAGACCACGCTCGCCCAGGCCATCGCGCACTCCTCCGGCCGCAAGTTCGTCGAGCTCTCCGCCGTCACCGCCGGCGTCAAAGACGTGCGGCAGGTGATGGAGGACGCGTTCCGCAACCGCGACCTCTACGGCCTGTCGACCGTGCTCTTCCTCGACGAGATCCACCGCTTCACCAAGGCGCAGCAAGACGCGCTGCTGCCGGGGGTCGAGAACGGCTGGGTCATCCTGGTGGCCGCCACCACCGAGAACCCGTCCTTCTCCGTCATCTCCCCGCTGCTCTCCCGCTCCCTGCTGCTCACCCTCGAGCAGCTCACCGACGACGACCTCGGTGTGCTCATCGATCGTGCGGTGACGGATGCACGGGGGCTCGCCGGCACGGTGGAGCTCGACCCCGAGGCGCGGGCCGCCATCATCCGCATGGCCTCGGGTGACGCCCGCCGTGCTCTCACGGCGCTCGAGGCGTCGGCCGGCACGGCGCTGGCGGCCGTGGAGGGTGCGGGAGCCGGGGGCCACGACGGTGACGAGGACGACGAGGACGACGAGGAAGCGGGCGGCGAGCATCCGCTGCCCGTCATCACCCCCGAGGTGCTGGAGCAGTCGGTCGACCGGGCCCTGCTGCGCTACGACCGCAACGGCGACGAGCACTACGACGTGATCAGCGCCTTCATCAAGTCGGTGCGCGGAAGCGACGTCGACGCCTCGCTGCACTACCTCGCGCGCATGTTCGAGGCCGGAGAAGACCCGCGGTTCATCGCGCGCCGGGTGATCATCCTGGCAGCCGAAGACATCGGCATCGCCGACCCGCAGGCCCTGCCGATCGCGGTCGCCGCGGCCGAGGCCGTGCAGATGATCGGCATGCCCGAGGGGCGGCTGCCGCTCGCCGAGGCCGTGGTGTACCTGGCGACCGCGCCGAAGTCGAACGCGGCCTACCTCGGCATCAACGCCGCCATCGCCGACGTGAAGGCCGGCAACTTCGGCCGGGTGCCCAAGCACCTCCGCGACGCGCACTATGCGGGGGCGAAGCGGCTGGGCCACGGCAAGGGCTACAAGTACCCGCACGACACCGACGTGGGAGTGGTGCGACAGCAGTACCTGCCCGACGAACTGACCGGGAAGGTCTACTACGACCCCACCGATCACGGTCACGAGCGGGAGGTCTCGGCGCGGCTCGCGAAACTCCGCGACATCACGCGGGGAACGCCGGGTTGACGGCATCCGCTGTGCTATTCTCGTAGACGCCTAATCAGCGTCATTTCGGAGCGGCTGCCGATCGACGTTCGATAACGGGACAGTGCTCTTTAGCCGAGCCGCCCGGCGACAACCCTCTTACTTGGACTCCTGTGGAGTCACGCGCACTCGCGTGCGCAATCCATCTTGTAAGAACTTCTACGAAAGGACGTAAGTGGCTACCAAGTCGCGTACGCGCAGCAAGACCCGCCTCTCCCGGGCGCTCGGCATCCCCCTCACCCCGAAGGCGGCCAAGTACCTCGAGAAGCGCCCCTACGCTCCCGGTGAGCACGGCCGCACCAAGCGCAAGCAGGACAGCGACTACGCCGTCCGTCTGCGCGAGAAGCAGCGTCTGCGTGCCCAGTACGGCATCCGCGAGAAGCAGCTGACCATCGCCTTCGAAGAGGCCCGCCGCTCGAAGGGCCTGACCGGTGAGAACCTGGTCGAGCTGCTCGAGATGCGTCTCGACGCCCTCGTGCTGCGTGCCGGCTTCGCCCGCACCACCGCGCAGGCCCGTCAGATGGTCGTGCACCGCCACATCCTCGTCGACGGCCAGCTCGTCGACCGTCCCTCCTTCCGCGTGAAGCCGGGCCAGATGATCCACGTCAAGCAGCGCTCCGAGGGCACCGAGCCCTTCCAGGTCGCCGCGGCCGGCGGTCACATCGACCTGCTCCCGAAGACCCCGGCGTACCTCGAGGTCGAGCTCGACAAGCTCCAGGCGCGCCTCGTCGCCCGCCCGAAGCGCGCGCAGGTCCCCGTGACCTGCGAGGTGCAGCTCGTCGTCGAGTACTACTCGGGCCGCTAGCAGCAACGAGTCACGACATACTAGAGAGCGGGTCGCCCACGGGGTGGCCCGCTCTCGTCGTATCCGGCGTCGTCCGGGTCGCTTTTTCCGAAGGAGTCACCATGACCGGTGGAGATATCGCAGGCCTGATCGCCGCCGGAGTGTTCGCCGTGCTGGTGGGCCTGATCGCGGTTCCGCTGCTGAAGCTCGGCGGCGTCTTCGACCAGACCCGCGACTCCATCAAGGACGTCAGCGACGGCATCACGCCGATCCTCGCCGAGTCGACCGTCACGGTGCAGGAGGCGAACAAGCAGCTCGCCCGGGTCGACGTCATCACCCGCAACGTCGAGGAGGTGACGGGCAACGTCACGTCGCTCGTCGCGCTGTTCGCGGCGTCGGTCGGCGGGCCGCTGATCCGCCTCGCGGGCTTCAGCGCCGCCGTGCGTGCGGGGATGTCTAGCCTCCGTACGGCCAAGGAGGCCGACGGCACCGGCGGCTCCGGCCGCTCGGGCAAGACCGTGAAGACCGCCGCGAAGAAGCCCAAGAAGTCCACGCGATAGTCTTGATGCAGGCTTGACGGCCGCCCGCGTGCGCCCGTCACGAACGAGGAGAACGCAATGAAGAAGATCCTGTGGCTCGTCATCGGCGTCGGTGTCGGTTTCGCCGTCGCCCACCAGGTGAACCAGACCAAGAGCGGCAAGGAGTTCTTCTCCGAGCTCGACCGCAAGACCAAGGAGTTCGGCGACTCGCTCGTCGACGGCTACCGCGAGCGCGAGGCCGAGCTGCGCGACGCCATCTCCGACGCCGGGGACAAGCTCTCCAAGTAGTCCGGCCCGGGGCCGGGCCGCAAGCCCGGGCCCCCGATGCCGATCCGAACTCCGCGCCGATCCGAACCGGGAACACCACTTCACCCATGCTCACCGCTGACATCCGCAACCGCTGGCTCGACTTCTTCGGCGAACGCGGCCACACCGTCGTGCCGTCCGCCTCGCTCGTCTCCGACGACCCGTCGCTGCTGTTCACCGTCGCCGGCATGGTGCCGTTCATCCCCTACCTGTCGGGGCTCGTGCCCGCACCGTACCCGCGCGCCACGAGCGTGCAGAAGTGCATCCGCACCCTCGACATCGAGGAGGTCGGCAAGACGACCCGGCACGGCACTTTCTTCCAGATGAACGGCAACTTCTCGTTCGGCGACTACTTCAAGGAGGGCGCGATCGGGTACGCCTGGGAGCTGCTCACCACGCCCGAGAACGAGGGCGGCCTCGGTTTCGCCGAGCGCGACCTCTGGGTGACCGTGTACGAGGACGACGACGAGGCCATCGACCTCTGGAAGCGGGTCGCGGGAGTGCCGGCGTCGCGCATCCAGCGGCTCGGCAAGGAGGACAACTACTGGTCGACCGGCCAGCCCGGCCCCGCCGGCCCGTGCTCGGAGATCTACTTCGACCGCGGCCCCGCCTACGGCGCGGAGGGCGGCCCCGCGGCCGACGAGAACCGCTACATCGAGATCTGGAACCTCGTCTTCATGCAGTACCTCCGCGGCGAGGGCACGTCGAAGACCGAGTTCGAGATCCTCGGCGAGCTGCCGCGCAAGAACATCGACACCGGCATGGGCCTCGAGCGCGTCGCGTTCCTCAAGCAGGGCGTCGAGAACCTCTACGAGATCGACCAGGTGCGACCGGTGCTCGACCGCGCCGCCGAGCTCTCGGGCCGACGCTACGGCGCCGACCACGACGACGACGTGCGGATGCGCGTGGTCGCCGATCACGTCCGCTCCGCCCTGATGCTGATGAGCGACGGCGTCACACCGTCCAATGACGGGCGCGGCTACGTGCTGCGGCGACTGCTGCGGCGCACGGTGCGCTCGATGCGGCTGCTCGGAGTCGACACCGCGACCATGCCCGAACTTCTGACCGCCTCGCGCGACGCCATGAAGGCCGCCTACCCCGAGGTCGAGACCGACTTCTCGCGCATCTCGCGCGGTGCCTACGCCGAGGAGGAGTCGTTCCTCCGTACCCTCTCCGGCGGCACGACGATCCTCGACACCGCGGTCGCCGCCGTGAAGCAGCAGGCCGCCGCCTCGGGCACCGCTCCCGCCCCCGTGCTGGCCGGCGACACCGCGTTCCTGCTGCACGACACCTACGGCTTCCCGATCGACCTGACCCTCGAGATCGCCGAGGAGTCGGGCCTCGCGGTCGACCGCGTGGCCTTCGAGTCGCTGATGGCCGAGCAGAAGCAGCGCGCCAAGGCCGACGCCAAGGCGAAGAAGCTCGGCATCACCGACCTGACGGTCTACAGCCAGTTCCGCGCCCTCGGCGAGACCGTGTTCCGCGGCTACGACGAGCTCGAGGCGGAGTCGCCCGTGCTCGGCCTGATCGTCGACGGCGTCTCGGTGACGTCGGCGGTGGCGGGGGAGCAGGTCGAGATCATCCTCGCCGAGACCGCGCTCTACGCCGAGTCGGGCGGGCAGGAGGCCGACGCCGGCACGATCCTCGGCAACGGCTTCGAGCTCACCGTGCTCGACGTGCAGAAGCCGGTGAAGGGGCTGATCAGCCACCGCGTCGAGGTGACGAGCGGCCAGGTCGCCGTCGGCGACGCCGCGCGCACCGTGGTCGACCCGTCGTGGCGCCGCGGCGCGACGCAGGCGCACTCGGCGACGCACCTGATCCACGCCGCCCTGCGGCAGACGCTCGGCGAGGAGGCCCACCAGGCCGGCTCGTACAACAAGGCCGGCTACATGCGCCTCGACTTCTCGTGGAACCAGCCGCTCTCGTTCGCCACCCGCACCGAGATCGAGGAGATCGCGAACAACGCCATCCGCGACGACCTGCAGGTGGTCACCCGGGAGCTGCCGCTCGACGAGGCCCGCTCGATGGGGGCCATGGCGCTGTTCGGCGAGAAGTACGGCGAGGTCGTGCGCATGGTCGACATCGGCGGTCCGTGGTCGCGTGAGCTCTGCGCGGGCACCCACGTGTCGACCAGCGCCCAGATCGGCCTGATCAACCTGCAGGGGGAGTCGTCGATCGGGTCGGCGAATCGCCGGGTCGAGGCACTCGTCGGGCTCGAGGCGTTCCGCGAGTTCGCCGCCGAGCGCGCCCTCGTCTCGCAGCTCACCTCGTCGCTGAAGGCACCGCGCGACGAGATCGCGAGCCGCGTGGCCGACCTGGCCGCGAACCTCAAGGCGGCCGAGAAGAAGATCGCCGCCTTCGAGGCGTCGCAGCTGTCCACGCGCATCCCGGCCCTCGCCGCCACCGCGCGCCCGGCCGGTGCGGTCTCACTGGTGGCCGCCGACCTCGGTGAGCTGCGCTCGCCCGACGACGTGCGCCAGCTGGCCACCGGCGTGCGCGAGGCGCTCGTCTCCGGCGGCTCGGCGGCCGCGGTCGTCGCCCTCGCGGCCGCCGTGAACGGCAAGCCCGTGGTCATCGTCGCGACCACCGACGGCGCCCGCGCGGTCGGTGCCAAGGCGGGCGCCCTCGCCAAGATCGCCGCGGGTGTGCTCGGCGGCGGAGGCGGCGGCAAGGACGACCTCGCCCAGGGCGGCGGCACCGACGTCGGAGCCATCCCCGCGGCGCTCGAGGCCATCGGGCAGGCAGCGACGGCCGCTTGAGCATGCGCAGCGGAGTGCGGGTCGGCGTCGACGTGGGCAGGGCCCGCATCGGCGTCGCCCGCACCGACCTGCACGGCATGCTCGCCACCCCCGTCGAGACGGTGCCGCGCACGGCCCCGGGCGAGGTGCCCGAGACGGGTCCGAGCCCCGACGTCGTTCGCATTCTGGACATCGCCGACGAGCTCGACGCGCTCGAGTTCGTGGTCGGTCTGCCCCTGTCGATGAGCGGCTCCGAGACGGCGTCGACCGAGGATGCGCGGGCCTTCGCCGCCCGGCTCGGCGCGGCTTCCGGCCGCCCCGTGCGCCTGATCGACGAGCGTCTGAGCACCGTCTCCGCCCAGGCCGCCCTGCACCGGAACGGCCGGAACACCAAGAACTCCCGCCCCGTGATCGATCAGGTCGCCGCGGTTATACTCCTTCAACATGCCCTCGACAGCGAGCGTGCCACCGACAGACCCCCCGGCATCCTCCTCGACCCGAGTCAAGGAAAAGGCAGTGACTGACCGACAGCCCGCACAGGACCATCCGTTCGCCGAGTTCTTCCGACAGGAGCCGGCGGCGCCGCCGAGCCCCGCGGAGTCACCCCGGCGGGCGGCCAGACAGGCCGCGGAACCGGCGGCGCCGGCCCCTCGCGCGGCGACCCGCACCGCCGACGACGACGTCGAGCACGTGGGCATCGAGCACTTCGGGCTGGGCGACGACGCCGAGCACGGCAGCGGGTCGGGCGGGTATGGCTCGGGCGGCTTCGGCGGGTCCGGTGGCTCAGGACGCTCCGGCCGCTCCGGCGGCGGCTCGGGCGGGTCGGGATCGGGCGGCTCCGGTTCCGGCGGCCGCCGTTCCTCGGGTGGCGGCCGACCGCCGCGCGAGCGTCGTCGCCGCCGCTGGGTGACCCCCGTCATCGTGCTCGTCGTCATCCTCGGCCTGATCGCCGGCGCGGGCGCCTTCGTCTGGAACGTCTTCGGCGAGCAGGTGCAGAGCCTGATCGCCGGGAGCCCCGCGGCCGACGACTACGAGGGGGCGGGCACGGGTGAGGTCGACTTCGTCGTCAACGACGGCGACGTGGGCGAGACCATCGGCGACAACCTGGCCTCCCAGGGTGTGATCGCGAGCTCCCGCGCCTTCTACGAGCTGCTGCTCGACCAGGACCCGGCGCCCGTCTTCCAGGCCGGCACCTTCAAGCTGGCCGAGAAGATGAGCGCCCAGGCGGCGCTCGACGCCCTGCAGAACCCCGACTCGAAGATCGACTTCACCGTCACGATCCCCGAGGGCTCGAGCGCCAAGGGCATCTACCAGGAGCTCACCGACGTCACGGGCATCCCGATCGAGGAGTTCCAGGCCGTCGGCGCGAACTACGCCGCTCTCGGCGTCCCCGCGAACGCCCCGTCCATCGAAGGCTTCCTGTTCCCGGCGACCTACGTCTTCCAGCCGGGCGAGACCGCTACCCACATGATCACGACGATGGTGAACCGCAGCTTCCAATCGCTCGACGCCGCCGGGGTCGCCCCCGACGACCGCCTCCGGGTACTGTCGCTGGCCGCGCTGATCCAGAAGGAGGCCGGCAGCGTGGAGGACATGGCGAAGGTCTCCCGCGTCTTCACCAACCGCCTCGACCAGGGCTGGAACATGGAGTCCGACGCCACGGTGGCCTACGGTGCCGGCCACAGTCGCGTGGAGACCACCCAGGCCGAGCGCGAAGACCCGAACAACATCTACAACACGTACTACTACCCGGGCCTCCCGGTCGGGCCGATCTCGAATCCGGGCGACGACGCGATCAACGCGGCGCTGCACCCGGCCGACGGCCCGTGGATGTTCTTCGTCACGGTCGACCTCGACACCGGCGAGACGGTCTTCTCCACGACCGCCGACGAGCACGCCGCCGCCGTCGAGCGCCTGCAGGCCTGGTGGGCCGCCCACCCCGACGTGCAGTAGCCGGCACCGTGTCCGAGATCTTCGTGAGCGAGGGGGCCGACGGGGCCGACGAGTTCGCGCGCGAACGCCTCCTGGGCGTGCTCGGGTCGCCCATCGCGCACTCGCAGTCGCCGCTGCTACACCGCACCGCGTACCGCGCGCTCGGGCTGCCCTGGCACTACGACGCCCACGAGGTGACGACGGATGCTCTGCCGGCCTTCATCGACGGCCTCACGGCCGAGTGGCGCGGCCTCTCGCTCACCATGCCGCTGAAGGAGACGATCCGGCCGCTGCTGACCGGTGTCGACGCGGTGGCCGAGGCGAGCGGAGCCGTGAACACCGTTCTCGTCGCCGAGCACGACGGCCGGCGGGAGCTCACCGGCTTCAACACCGACGTGCACGGCATCCGAGAGGCGCTGGAGCGCGCCGGGCTCGCCGAGGCGCGCCGCGTGATGATCGTGGGCGGTGGCGCCACCGCCCGCTCGGCGGCCGTCGCCGTGGCCCAGCTGGGTGTCGAGCACGTCGACATCGTGCTGCGGAGCCCGGGCAAGGCGGGCGGGGTCGTCGAGGCCGCGCGCCGCGCCGGGCTGACCAGCGAGGTGGTGGCCCTGCACGATCCGGGCATGCGCCTGCTCGAGCCCGACCTGACGATCAGCACGCTGCCCGGCGGGGTGGGCGTGGGTGTCGACTTCACCGAGGCTGCGGCACCGCGCAGCTCGGGCATCCTGGACGTGGCGTACCACCCCTGGCCGAGCGAGCTCGCGACGATCTGGGAGGAGGCCGGCAGCCCGGCCGTGCCCGGCCTCGCGATGCTCGTGCACCAGGCCGTCGCGCAGATCCGGGTGTTCGTGCACGGCGACCCGCTGGTGGCCCTCGACAGCGAGGAGCGCATCCTCGCCGCGATGCTCGACGCCGTGGGACTCGACGCGGCGGGCCGACTGCTCGGCTGACCGCCGGCCGACTGCTCGGCTGATCGGGAGTGTCCTCCGTCTGTGGGAGGATCGTAACCATGCTTCGTTGGCTCACCGCCGGGGAGTCCCACGGTCAAGAACTCGTCGCCATCGTCGAGGGTCTTCCGTCCGGCATCCCGGTCACACTCGATCAGCTGCGCACCGACCTCGCGCGGCGAAAGCTCGGCTACGGCCGCGGCGCCCGCATGAAGTTCGAGCAGGACGAGCTCGCCATGACCGGCGGCGTCGTGCACGGCAAGACCCTCGGCAGCCCCGTCGCCGTGCGCATCGGCAACACCGAGTGGCCGAAGTGGACCGAGGTGATGGGTGTCGAGCCCCTCGACGAAGAGCTGCCCGGCCGCGGCCGCAGCGCCCCGCTCACGCGCCCCCGCCCGGGTCACGCCGACCTGGTGGGCATGCAGAAGTACGACTTCGACGAGGCCCGGCCCATCCTCGAGCGCGCGAGCGCCCGCGAGACGGCCGCCCGCGTCGCCCTCGGCGCCATCGCGCGCGCCTTCCTCGGCGAGCTCGGCATCACCCTCGTCAGCCACACGCTCTCCATCGGCCCCGTGCGCGTGCCCGAAGGCGCCGCCCTGCCGAAGCCCGGCGACGTCGACGCCCTCGACGCCGACCCGGTGCGCTGCTTCGACGCCGCGACGAGCGCGCTCATGGTCGCCGAGATCGACGACGCCCACAAGGAGGGCGACACCCTCGGCGGCGTCGTCGAAGTGCTCGCCTACGGGCTTCCCCCGGGCCTCGGCTCGCACGTGCACTGGGACCGCCGACTCGACTCGCAGCTCGCGGCCGCGCTGATGGGCATCCAGGCCATCAAGGGCGTCGAGGTCGGCGACGGCTTCGAGACCACGAGGCGCCGCGGCTCGGCCGCGCACGACGAGCTCTACCGCGAGGGCGCCGACGGCGACTCCGTGATCACCCGGTCGACCGACCGCGCGGGCGGCACCGAGGGCGGCATGTCCACGGGCACCGTGCTGCGGGTGCGTGCCGGCATGAAGCCGATCGCGACCGTGCCGCACGCCCTGCACACGATCGACGTGGCCACGGGGGAAGACGCGGCGGCCCACCACCAGCGCTCCGACGTCTGCGCCGTTCCCGCCGCAGGTGTCGTGGCCGAGGCCATGACCGCCCTCGTGCTGGCGAACGCCGTGCTCGAGAAGTTCGGCGGCGACTCCGTCGGCGAGACCCGCCGCAACCTCGAGGGCTACCTCGCGGCCATCCCCGAGGCGCTGCGCACCGGCATCACCCGCGCATGAGGGTGGTGCTGATCGGGCCGCCGGCCTCGGGCAAGTCGCGCATCGGCAAGAAGCTGGCGCGGATGCTCGGCACCGGCTTCACCGACACCGACCGCCTCGTGGTGACCGCCCACGGCCCGCTCCCCGAGCTCTTCGCCAGCCACGGCGAGGCCCACTTCCGTGCCCTGGAGCGGGCCGCCGTCGTGACCGCCCTCCAGGCCGACGGCGTGGTGGCCTTCGGCGGGGGAGCCGTGCTCGACCCCGACACGCAGCGCGATCTGGCGGCATGGCCCGTGGTGCTGCTGAGCGTGCATCCGGATGCCGTGGCCACCCGCCTCGGCAACGGCAAGCGCCCCACCGTGCCCGACGTCGAGACCTGGAAGGTCGTCTACGAACGGCGCCGAGCGCTCTACGAGAGCCTCGCCGACCACACCGTCGACACCAGCTCGGTGCCCACCGAGAAGGTCGCGGCCGAGATCATGGAGTGGCTCGGCAGCGCGGCCGGCCAGAAGAGCGCCGCCACCCGGAAGAGCGCCGCCACCCAGAACAAGGAGATCGTGCCATGAGCGCCGAGCCCACCGTCATCCCGGTCACCGGGGAGAACGGCTACGACGTGCTCGTCGGCCGCGGCATCCTCTCGCGGGTCGCCGAGGGCTTCGGCCCGGCGGTGAAGAAGGTGCTGATCGTGCATCCGCCGACCCTCGGCCAGGCAGCCGCCGAGCTGCGTGCCGGCCTCACCGATCGCTACGAGGTGCTGCTGGCCGAGATCCCGGATGCGGAGGCCGGCAAGCGCATCGAGGTCGCCTCGTTCTGCTGGCAGGTTCTCGGCCAGGCCGACTTCACCCGCACCGACGCGGTGGTCGGCTTCGGCGGCGGCGCCGTCACCGACCTCGCGGGTTTCGTCGCGGCCACCTGGCTGCGCGGCGTCACGCTGGTGCAGGTGCCCACCACGCTGCTCGGCATGGTCGACGCGGCCGTGGGCGGCAAGACCGGCATCAACACCAATGAGGGCAAGAACCTCGTCGGCGCCTTCTACGCCCCGTCGCTCGTGGTGGAAGACCTCGACGTGCTGGCGCCGCTGCCGCGGAACGAGATCCTCGCCGGCTTCGGCGAGATCGTGAAGTGCGGCTTCATCGCCGAGCCCGAGATCCTCGACATCATCGAAGCCGACGTCGACCGGGCGACCGATCCGTCGTCCGCCGAGCTGCGGCGGCTGATCGAGCTGTCGGTGGGGGTCAAGGCCCGGGTCGTCAGCTCGGACTTCAAGGAGGCGGGGCTCCGCGAGATCCTCAACTACGGGCACACCCTCGGGCACGCGATCGAGCACGCCGAGCGGTACCAGTGGCGGCACGGCGCGGCGGTGGCCGTCGGAATGATGTTCGTGGCCGAACTCGGACGCCTGGCGGGGTCGCTGTCGGATGAGGTCGTCGACCGGCACCGGCGCATCCTGACCTCGCTCACCCTGCCGACCGAGTACCCGGCCGGTCGCTGGCCGACGCTTCTCGCCACGATGCAGCGCGACAAGAAGTCCCGCGGCGGCATGCTGAGGTTCATCGTGCTCGACGACCTGGCGCGGCCGTCGGTGCTCGCCGGGCCCGACACCTCGTTGCTGTTCGCCGCGTACCAAGAGATCGCCTCGTAGGAGTCGTCATGTCGTCTGAGTCCGTTCCTGTGCCCGCGACTGGGCCCGTGTCCTCCGTGCTCGTCCTCAACGGCCCGAACCTCGGCCGGCTCGGCAGCCGCGAGCCCGACGTCTACGGCTCGCAAGACCTGGAGTCGCTCCGCGCGCTGCTCGAGACGGACGCGGCCGGGCGGCTCTCGATCGATCTCAGGCAGACGAACGACGAGGCCGAGCTGGTGTCGTGGCTGTACGAGGCCGTCGACACGGCGACCCCGGTCATCCTGAACCCCGCCGCGTTCACGCACTACTCGTACGCCCTGCGGGATGCGGCCGCGCTCGTGACGAAGGCCGGGGTGCCGCTGATCGAGGTGCACATCTCGAACCCGCACGCGCGGGAGACGTTCCGGCACACCAGCGTGATCTCGGGGATCGCGACCGGGGTGGTCGCCGGGTTCGGGTTCGGGTCGTACCGGCTGGCGCTGGCGTCGCTGCTGTGGGGCGTCTGAGCGCGCTCGAGGCTGAGCCGGTACACTCGTCCAGGACCTCCGCGACCGCCCGCCGGTCGCACCGATACTTCGAAACGGAACATCTCCTCCATGGCTTCAACGAACGACATCAAGAACGGCACCGTGCTGGACATCGACGGCCAGCTCTGGAACGTGATCGAGTTCCAGCACGTCAAGCCGGGCAAGGGCGGCGCCTTCGTGCGCACCAAGATCAAGAACGTGCGCACCGGCAAGCTCGTCGACCGCACCTTCAACGCCGGGGCGAAGATCGAGACGGCCAACGTCGACCGCCGCGACTTCCAGTACCTCTACCGCGACGGCGAGGACTTCGTGTTCATGGACACCAGCGACTACGACCAGATCACCATCCCGGGCACGATCGTGGGCGACGCCGCCAACTTCCTGCTCGAGCAGCAGACCGCGACCATCGCGCTCACCGACGGCGAGCCGCTCTACGTCGAGCTCCCCGCCTCGGTCGTGCTCGAGATCACCTACACCGAGCCGGGCCTGCAGGGCGACCGATCGACCGGCGGCACCAAGCCCGCCACGGTCGAGACCGGCTACCAGATCAACGTCCCGCTGTTCCTCGAGATCGGCACCAAGGTCAAGGTCGACACCCGCACGGGCGACTACCTCGGCCGGGTCAACTAGGTCCCGTCGTTGAGCGCACGCACGAAGGCCCGTAAGCGGGCTCTCGACATCCTCTACGCCGCCGACGTGCGGCAGATCCCGATCGCCGAGGCCCTCGCGGCCGAGGCGGGTCGGGCGGCCAACGAGCCCGACCGGCAGAACTCCTGGCTCTACGCCCGCGACATCGTCGACGGTGTCGCCGACCGATTCGACGAGATCGACGAGACGATCGAGAGCTACGCGCAGGGGTGGACGATCGCGCGCATGCCGACGATCGACCGGGCCCTGCTGCGTATCGGCGTCTGGGAGATCCTGTACAACGACGAGGTGCCGGCCGGCGTCGCGATCGCCGAGGCGGTCGAGCTCGCCAAGACGCTCTCCACCGACGACTCGGGCGGCTTCGTGAACGGCGTGCTCGGCAAGGTGGCCCAGGCGGCCTGAGCCGTACCGGGGGGTGAGGTGGGGATGCGCGGGGTCGTCGGCGGGGGAGCGGTCGTCTCGGCGGCGGCGGTCGCCATCGCGCTGAGCGGATGCACGGCGGCGGCTCCGGCCGCGGCTCCGTCGTCCGCCGCGGTCTCCGTCGGGCCCGAGGTGTGGGGGAGCGGCGCCCTCTGGGTGTCTCCGTCCGGGTCGATCTCGCTCTGCCAGGAGCCGTTCGGCGACTCCGGCTGGGGCCCGCCGACGGTCTGCGACGACGGACCCGAGGTCCTCGGCGTGGAGGCGTCCGAGCTCTCGCCAGGCTCCCAGGCGGACGACGGGTGGACCTGGTCGGTCCACGCGCTCATCGGACACGTCGAGGGCTCGGCGTTCCGGGTGACCGGGCTCGACACTCCCGAAGCGATCGCCCTGACCGACGCGGCCTCGGCGCCACCGGTCAGCACCGAGCCCCAGCCGGTGTACGAGACCGACGAGGAGAAGGCCGCGGCGCTGTTCGCGGAGGCCGATCCGGCGCAGTACGGCTGCGCCGAACCGGAGGGCGGCTGGCGCGACGCCGGCGACCTGGAGGGGCTGATCGGCCCGTACTCGGCGGGGTATCCCGGGCAGGTCCTGGGCTGGGCGCCGCTGTACGTCGCCGACGGTGTCTCCGTGGCGCTGATCGGCGCCGCGGCCGGGGCCGATCTCGACGCGGTGCGCACCGGCATGCAGACGCTCTTCCCCGACGCGGCGTGCATCGTGAGCTCGACGGTCTCGGCCGCCGACCTGCAGCGTGCGCTCGACGACCCGCTGCTCGGCCCGGAGACCGTGCTCATCCGCACCGGATCGGACGCCGCGGGACGAACGACCGCCGACCCGGCCCTCTGGGTCTTCCGCCTCGCCCCGAGCGACGCCCTCGACGCGGCGGTGGCCCGCTACCCCGCCGGCCTGGTGCGCGTCGACACCTGGTTCCACCGCCTCCCGTAGCCGCGCCGCCCGACGCGACCGCCCCAGGTCGTCCCCTCCACCTGGCGAGTGGTCACTTTCCGCTCCAAGACGCGGTATGTGCAGCGGAAAGTGACCACTCGAGAGAGGGGGTCAGGCGCGGCGGCGGAGGCGGCGGGTCAGGTGGGCCGCGAGGGCTCCCGCGCCGACGAGGAAGACCGCGAGGGCGGCGAAGCCGGCCGCGTCGGAGCCCGTCGCCGCGAGCTCCGCGCCCGGAGCCGCGGGGGCCGCTCCGGGGGCGGGGTTCGCGCCGGGTGCCGGAGCGCCGGGCTGGGGGCCAGGCGCGGGGGCGGGCGACGGAGTGGTGGGCGTCGGCGTCGGGGTGGGCGTGGGGGCCGCCGTCGAGGTGACCGCGAAGGTGGTCGTCGTGCCCGAGACCTCGTTGCCGACGAGGAGGAGGGGCGCGCCCGTGGGGGAGTCGGATGCCGGGACGAAGGCGAGGCCCTCGGGGCCGAGGTCGCCCGACGCCGCGAGCGCCTCGGGCGAGGCCGACGGGTCGGCGACCGAGAAGTCGCGGTTGTTCACGTAGGTGACGAAGGTCGCGCCCGCCGGGTCGGTGATGTCGTAGACCATCACGCCGCCGACTCGCTCGAGCCCGATGAAGGCGTAATCGCGGTCGCCGACGCGGCCGAGGGCGAGGCCCTCGGGCTCCGGGCCCTTGTCGTCGCTGCGGGAGTCGAAGGCGACCTCCACGTGATCGGAGTTGAAGGCGCCCTCGGGCAGAGCGGCAGCGGTGATCCGCTCGAAGTCCGAGCCCGAGTCGAAGACCTGCTGCCCGTCGGACGACCAGATCGAGAACGACCGCCCACCGAACGCGTACAGCGACGAGTAGCATCCGGCGGCCTCGTCGAAACCGTCGGCCGTGGTCACCTTGAGGCGGCCGAGCTGCTCGTCGGCGGTGAAGGCCGCGAGCGGCTCGCAGACGTCGAGATCCTTCACGCGGGCCTCCTCCGAGTAGCCGTCCCAGTCGCGGCTGTCGCCCTCATTGGCTGAGACGACGAAGCTCTCCCCGTCGACCACGTAGCTGCCGATCGCGTCGGGCTGGAAGAGCCCGCGCACCGGCCACGTCGAGATGTCGACCGCCCCGTCGCGGTCCGAGGCGTCGAGCCCGGTCACCGAGAAGTCCTGGTAGCCGAGCGGGTGGATGTCGGTGACCGTCGCCGAGGCGATGTCGAGCACGGCGATGGCGTTCGCCTCCTGCAGCGACACGTAGGCGGTGCCGCCCGAGACGGTGACGTACTCGGGCTCGAGGTTCTCCGACACGGGGTTCACGGCGCCGTCCCGCACCCCGAAGACGCGAACACCCTCGGGCAGCGTTTTCGATCCACCCGCCTCGTAGGCGTGGAAGTCCGCGCTCCGCACGTCCGTCTGGGCAGGCGCGTCGATCGTCTCCGGCACCGCGACGACCGACACGGTGCCCTCGGGGTCGCTGCTGTAGTCCTCGGCCGGCTCGCCCTCGTTCGCCACCAGTGCGGTCGCGCCGTCGGGGGAGAAGGTCACCATGTCGGGCAGGGCTCCGACACGCACGGCCCCGAGGGCGGTTCCGCTGCCGGAGGCGTCGAAGAACACCAGCCAGCCGGCGTCGGTCTTCGGGTCGGCCTCGACGGCGAGCGCCACCAGTCCGTCGGCGCGCACGGCGACCGAGTTCGCCACTGCGGACGCCGGGATCGTGGAGCCGTCGGCCGCCACCACTCCGGCGGTGACGAGATCGAACAGCCGCTCGGGCGTCGTCGGGTCGGAGAGGTCGAGCACCTGCGCGACCCCGGCCTGCGCGTTCACGACGAACGCCCGCTTCGAGCCCCCGTGGAACTGCACGATCTCGGCCGCGCTCTCGTCGAACACCCCGGTCGAGAAGCTGCCGAGCGGGCTCAGCCCGATCGCCGCGTCCGGCGCGGACGACGCGACGGGCGAGAACGCACCCGGGTCTGGCTCGACCGCGGCCTGAGCGGCGGCGGGCCCGAAGGCGATCCCGGCGACGATCGTGCAGGTGGCGAGCGACGTGGCGGTCAGGCCGGTGCGGGTGGTCAGGGCGGTGCGGGCGGTGCGGCGGCGCATGGGGCTCCTCGGGCGGGGTCTCGGCGTACGGATCCCCCACCCGACCGCATCCGGATGAACGCCCGGTGACGCCGGCCTGAACAGAGCGGTCCGCACCCCATCGCCCGAGACCGTATACTGAGGATAGCTCGAGCATCTGGACTGCTAGAGTGACGGGGTACACAGGCATCCTTTAAGGCCGTCCGGGAGGCGGGGAAGGAGGTCGGTCGTTATGGCACGAACCGTGCTGCAGCAGGCTGACATAGCCCGGGCGTTGACTCGGGTCTCGCACGAGATCCTCGAGTCCAACCGGGGAGCGGACGATCTGGTGATCCTCGGGATCCCGACACGAGGAGTGCTGCTGGCCGAGCGCATCGGCGAGCTGATCGGCGGCATCGAGCCCGGCAGCGACCCGGCCGGCATGGTCGGCGCCCTCGACATCACGATGTACCGCGACGATCTGGCGAAGCATCCGACGCGCACCCCGCAGCCCACCCAGGTGCCCCGTCAGGGCATCGACGGCAAGACCGTGGTGCTCGTCGACGACGTGCTCTACTCCGGCCGCACCATCCGGGCCGCCCTCGACGCCCTGAACGACCTCGGCCGGCCCCGCGCGGTGCGCCTCGCCGTGCTCGTCGACCGCGGCCACCGCGACCTGCCGATCCGGGCGGACTTCGTGGGTAAGAACCTGCCGACCTCGCGCGCCGAGCGCATCAACGTGCGCCTGTCGGGGCTCGACGCCACCGAAGAGGTGACGATCGAAGGATGAGACACCTCCTGTCCACCCGGGACCTCAGGCGCGACGAGGCCGTCCGCATCCTCGACATCGCCGAAGACATGGCCGACGTGCAGAACCGCGAGGTCAAGAAGCTGCCGACCCTCCGCGGCAAGACGGTCGTGAACCTCTTCTTCGAGGACTCCACCCGCACCCGCATCTCGTTCGAGGCCGCCGCGAAACGCCTCTCGGCCGACGTCATCAACTTCTCGGCCAAGGGCTCCAGCGTCTCTAAGGGCGAGAGCCTGAAAGACACGGCGCAGACCCTCGCCGCGATGGGCGCCGACGGCGTCGTCATCCGCCACCACGCCTCCGGGGCGCCCCAGGTGCTCGCGCAGAGCGACTGGATCGACGCGGGCGTCGTGAACGCGGGCGACGGCACCCACGAGCATCCGACCCAGGCCCTGCTCGACGCCTTCACGATGCGCCGCCGCCTGCACGGCACCGCGAGCCGGGGCAGGGCGCTCGACGGCGTGCGGGTCGTCATCGTCGGCGACATCCTGCACTCGCGGGTGGCCCGCTCGAACCTGTGGCTGCTCGAGACCCTCGGTGCCGAGCTCACCTTCGTCGCCCCGGCCACCCTCGTGCCGGTCGGCGCCGAGACCTGGCCCGCGTCGGTCGGCTTCGACCTCGACGCGGCGCTGGCCGAGGTGCGGCCCGACGTGCTGATGATGCTGCGCATCCAGAGCGAACGGATGCACGCCGCCTACTTCCCCAATGCCCGCGAGTACGCGCGGCAGTGGGGCCTCGACGACGAGCGGATGGCGGCCCTTCGCCCGGATACGATTGTGATGCACCCCGGACCGATGAACCGCGGCCTCGAGATCTCGTCGGGCGCGGCCGATTCCGCGCAGTCGACCGTGCTCGAGCAGGTCGCGAACGGGGTGTCCATCCGGATGGCAGTGCTCTACCTGCTGCTCTCCGGCGAGCGAGAGGCCCTGAGTTGAGCGAGCAGAGCTACCTGCTGAAGGGTGCGACCCTTCCGAGCGGCGCCGGTGCCGACATCCTGATCGAGGGCGGCCGCATCGTGTCGACGGAGACGGGAGCCGGCCACGGCGCCGACGTCGCCGTGGTCGACGCCGACGGGCTCGTGGCCCTGCCCGGCCTCGTCGACCTGCACACCCACCTGCGCGAGCCCGGCTTCGAGCAGAGTGAGACCGTGCTCACCGGCACCCGGGCCGCCGCGGCGGGCGGTTTCACCGCCGTCTTCGCCATGGCCAACACCCTTCCGGTCGCCGACACCGCGGGCGTCGTCGAGCAGGTGCAGGCCCTCGGCCGCGCCGCCGGGTACGCCACCGTGCGCCCGATCGGCGCCGTCACCGTCGGGCTCGGCGGCGAGCGCCTCAGCGAGATCGGCGCGATGGCCCAGTCGCGTGCCGGCGTGCGGGTGTTCTCCGACGACGGCAAGTGCGTGCACGACTCGCTGCTCATGCGCCGGGCGCTCGAGTACGTCAAGACCTTCGACGGCGTGATCGCCCAGCACGCCCAAGACCCGCGCCTCACCGAGAACGCGCAGATGAACGAGGGCGCCCTCAGCAGCGAGCTCGGCCTGAAGGGCTGGCCCGCCGTCGCCGAGGAGTCGATCATCGCCCGCGACGTGCTGCTCGCCGAGCACGTCGGTGCACGCCTGCACATCTGCCACCTCTCCACCGCAGGGTCGGTCGACGTGATCCGCTGGGCGAAGGCGCGGGGCATCCAGGTCACGGCCGAGGCGACGCCGCACCATCTGCTCCTCACCGAGGAGCTCATCCGCAGCTACGACGCCCGCTACAAGGTGAACCCGCCGCTCCGCCGCGACGAGGACGTGCAAGCGCTCCGCGAGGCCGTCGCCGACGGCACGATCGATATCATCGCCACCGACCACGCACCGCACCCGCGCGAGGCGAAGGAGTGCGAGTGGGACGCGGCGGCCTTCGGCATGGTCGGCCTCGAGTCGGCCCTGCCCGTGGTGCAGACGGCGCTCGTCGACACCGGCCTGCTCGACTGGGCCGGGGTCGCCCGGGTGCTCTCGCAGGCGCCCGCCGCGATCGGCCGGCTCGACGGTCACACGCACGCGTTCGAGCCCGGTTCGGCCGCGAACGTCGTGCTCGTCGACCCGGCGGCCTCGAGCGTCTTCGACCTCGAGCGCCTGCACGGCCGCAGCCAGAACTCGCCCTACCTCGGTGCCACCCTCTCGGGCAGCGTGCGCTGGACCTTCCACGAGGGCTTCGCCACGCTGCGCGACGGCGTGCTCGCCCCCGTCGCCGAAGCGGCGGTGCGCTGATGGAGCGGCTCGTCCCCGGTGTGCTCGTCACGCTGTTCGCCCTGCTCGTGCTGGGCGCCATGGTGTGGGCCTGGCGGGCCAGGCGCCGCCGCCAATCGGCGTTCGGCCGGGCGACGGATGCTCCCGCCGAGGCCGCGCGCGGCCGCGAGCTCGCCCGCGCATCCGTTCTCTACGTCGCCACCACGGCCGCGGGCGACCCGTTGAACCGCCTGACCATCCCGGGGCTCGCCTTCCGCGGCCGTGGAGTGCTGACGGTGACCGAGACCGGCCTCTCGCTCGTCGTGCCCGGAGAGCCCGAGACCTTCATCACCCGCGAGCGCCTGCGCTCCGTGGGCACCTCCACCTGGACCATCGATCGTGTCGTCGAGCCCGGCGGGCTCGTGCGCATCGACTGGACCTACGACTCCACCACCGGCCCGGCCGAGGTCGAGAGCTTCGTGCGCGCCACCGGCCTTGGTGACGCCGCGCGGCTGATCGACGCCGCCTCGGCCATCATCCCGAACAACACCCCTCAGGGAGGAACCTCGTCGTGATCACAACCGAACCCGCCGTGCTCGTGCTGGAAGACGGTCGGCGCTACGAGGGCCGTGCGTACGGTGCGCGCGGTCGCACCCTCGGCGAGGCCGTCTTCGCCACCGGCATGACCGGCTACCAGGAGACGCTGACCGACCCCTCGTACGCCGGCCAGATCGTGCTGCAGACCGCACCCCACATCGGCAACACCGGTGTCAACGACACCGACAAGGAGTCGTCGAAGATCTGGGTCGCCGGCTACGTCGTGCGCGATCCCTCCCGGGTGGTGTCGAACTTCCGCGCCCAGCGCTCGCTCGACGACGACCTGCAGACCGACGGGGTCGTGGGAATCTCGGGCATCGACACCCGAGCCGTCACGCGGCACATCCGCAACTTCGGCGCCATGCGCGCCGGCATCTTCTCGGGCTCCGACTACGAGCTGTCGGCCACTGAGCAGCTCGGCGCCGTGCGCGGCGGCACCGAGATGGCGGGCCAGAACCTCTCGAGCATCGTGTCGACCCCGGAGCGCTACCAGGTGCCCGCCGTCGGCGACCGCATCGGCTCGGTCGCCGTGCTCGACCTGGGCGTCAAGACCTCCACGCTGAACTACCTCGCCGAGCGCGGGCTCGACGTCGAGGTGCTGCCCGAGTCGGTCACGGTCGACGAGGTGCTCGAGCTCGCTCCGGATGCCCTGTTCTACAGCAACGGCCCGGGCGACCCCGAGGCCTCCGAAGGTCATGTCGAGCTGCTCCGCGGCGTGCTGAAGAGCGGCGTGCCGTACTTCGGCATCTGCTTCGGCAACCAATTGCTGGGACGGGCCCTCGGTTTCGGCACCTACAAGCTGCCCTTCGGCCACCGCGGCATCAACCAGCCGGTGCTCGACAAGCTCACCGGCCGGGTCGAGATCACCAGTCAGAACCACGGTTTCGCCGTCGACGCGCCCCGCGAGGGCGTCGTCGACTCGCCGGCCGGTTTCGGCCGGGTCGAGGTGAGCCACGTCAGCCTCAACGACGACGTGGTCGAGGGCATCCGCTGCCTCGACATCGACGCCTTCTCGGTGCAGTACCACCCCGAGGCGGCCGCCGGCCCCCACGACTCCATGTACCTGTTCGACCGGTTCCGCGAGATGATCCTCGCGAAGACGACCCCTGTGCTCTCTGAAGGAGACGACGAGTAATGCCCAAGAGAGACGACATCCAGAGCGTTCTGGTCATCGGCTCCGGCCCGATCGTCATCGGTCAGGCCGTCGAGTTCGACTACTCGGGAACGCAGGCCTGCCGTGTGCTGCGCGAGGAGGGCGTTCGCGTCATCCTGGTGAACTCCAACCCGGCGACCATCATGACCGACCCCGACTTCGCCGACGCCACCTACGTCGAGCCCATCACCTGGCAGGTCATCGAGACCATCATCGCCAAGGAGAAGCCGGATGCGATCCTGCCGACCCTGGGTGGCCAGACCGCGCTGAACGCGGCCATCCAGCTGCACGAGCACGGCATCCTCGAGAAGTACGACGTCGAGCTGATCGGCGCGAACTTCGAGGCCATCAACAAGGGCGAGGACCGCCAGATCTTCAAGGAGCTCGTGCTCGAGTGCGGCGCCGACGTCGCGCGCTCGTACATCGCGCACACCGTCGAGGAGGCCGTCGGTTACGCCGAAGACCTGGGCTACCCGCTCGTGGTGCGCCCCTCGTTCACGATGGGCGGCCTCGGCTCGGGCTTCGCCTACGACGAGGAGGAGCTGCGCCGCATCGTCGGCGACGGCCTGCACCAGAGCCCCACCACCGAGGTGCTCCTGGAGGAGTCGATCCTCGGCTGGAAGGAGTACGAGCTCGAGCTCATGCGCGACACCGCCGACAACACGGTGGTCGTCTGCTCCATCGAGAACGTCGACCCCGTGGGCGTGCACACCGGCGACTCGATCACCGTGGCGCCCGCGCTCACGCTGACCGACCGCGAGTACCAGAAGCTCCGCGACATCGGCATCGACATCATCCGCGCCGTCGGCGTCGACACCGGCGGCTGCAACATCCAGTTCGCGGTCGACCCGTCCAACGGCCGCATCATCGTGATCGAGATGAATCCGCGGGTGTCGCGCTCGAGCGCCCTGGCCTCCAAGGCCACGGGCTTCCCGATCGCGAAGATCGCCGCGAAGCTCGCGATCGGCTACCGGCTCGACGAGATCCCGAACGACATCACCAAGGTGACCCCGGCCTCCTTCGAGCCGACGCTCGACTACGTCGTGGTGAAGGTGCCCCGCTTCGCGTTCGAGAAGTTCCCGGCCGCCGACCAGACCCTCACCACCACCATGAAGTCGGTGGGCGAGGCGATGGCCATCGGTCGCAACTTCACCCAGGCGCTGCAGAAGTCGCTGCGCTCGCTCGAGAAGCGCGGCTCGTCCTTCCACTGGGACGGCGAGCCCGGCGACAAGGACGAGCTGCTCGCGATCGCCAAGGTGCCCACCGACGGCCGCATCGTCACGGTGCAGCAGGCGCTCCGCGCCGGCGCGACGATCGAGGAGGCCTTCGAGGCCACCAAGATCGACCCCTGGTTCCTCGACCAGATCGTGCTGATCAACGAGGTCGCCGAGGCGATCCGCGCCTCCGAGAACGCCGACCACGCCATGTTCACGCTCGCCAAGGAGCACGGCTTCTCGGATGCCCAGATCGCGTCCCTGCGCGGCTTCGGCGAGAAGGACGTGCGCGAGGTGCGCCACATCCTCGGCATCCGCCCGGTCTACAAGACGGTCGACACCTGCGCGGGCGAGTTCCCGGCGCTGACGCCCTACCACTACTCGAGCTACGACCTCGAGACCGAGGTCGAGCCGTCGGACGCCCGCAAGGTCGTCATCCTCGGCTCCGGCCCGAACCGCATCGGGCAGGGCGTCGAGTTCGACTACTCCTGCGTGCACGCCTCGTTCGCCCTGCACGACGCCGGGTACGAGACGATCATGATCAACTGCAACCCCGAGACGGTCTCGACCGACTACGACACCAGCGACCGGCTGTACTTCGAGCCGCTCACGCTCGAGGACGTGCTGGAGGTCATCCACGCCGAGTCGCAGGCGGGCGAGCTCGTGGGTGTCGTCGTGCAGCTCGGCGGCCAGACCGCCCTCGGCCTCGCGAAGGGGCTGAAGGAGGCCGGCGTGCCGATCCTCGGCACCACCCCCGAGGCCATCGACCTCGCCGAGGAGCGCGGGCTGTTCTCGGGCATCCTCGATGCCGCGGGCATCCTGGCGCCGAAGAACGGCACCGCCGTCGACTACGAGTCGGCCGTGGCGGTCGCCGAGGAGATCGGCTTCCCCGTGCTGGTGCGCCCGAGCTACGTGCTCGGCGGCCGCGGCATGGAGATCGTCTACGACACCCCGTCGCTCGCCGACTACTTCGAGCGCATCGCGGGCCAGGGCATGGTCGGCACGGCCAATCCGCTGCTCGTCGACCGCTTCCTCGACGACGCCATCGAGATCGACGTCGACGCGCTCTACGACGGCCACGAGCTGTACATCGGCGGCATCATGGAGCACCTCGAGGAGGCCGGGGTGCACTCCGGCGACTCGAGCTGCTCCCTGCCCCCCGTGACCCTCGGCCACTCGCAGATCGACGCCGTGCGCGACGCCACCCTCGCCATCGCGCAGGGCATCGGCGTGCAGGGCCTGCTGAACGTGCAGTTCGCGATCGGCGCCGGCATCCTCTACGTGCTCGAGGCCAACCCCCGCGCCTCGCGCACCGTGCCGTTCGTGTCGAAGGCCCTGGGCATCCCGCTCGCGAAGGCGGCTTCGCGCCTCATGGTCGGCGTCACCATCGCCGAGCTGAAGGCGGAGGGCATGCTGCCCGAGCAGGACGGCTCGCGCGTGCCGCTCGACTCGCCGGTCGCCGTGAAGGAGGCCGTGCTGCCGTTCAAGCGCTTCCGCACCAAGGAGGGCCTGATCGTCGACTCTGTGCTCGGCCCGGAGATGCGCTCGACCGGTGAGGTCATGGGCATCGACCGCGACTTCCCCCGCGCCTTCGCCAAGAGCCAGGAGGCCGCCTACGGCGGTATGCCGCTGTCGGGCACCGTCTTCGTCTCGGTCTCCGACCGCGACAAGCGCGCGATCGTGCTCCCGGTGCTGCGGCTGCAGCAGCTCGGCTTCGAGATCCTGGCCACGAGCGGCACGGCCGAGGTGCTGAACCGCAACGGCATCCACGCCGGCATCGTGGGCAAGTACTCCGAGAACGTCGGAACCGATGGCGCCGACGGCGCCGAGCCCGTCGAGACGATCGTCGACCTGATCAACGCGAACAAGGTCGACATCGTCATCAACACGCCCTCGGGCCGCTCGGCCCGGGTCGACGGCTACGAGATCCGCGCGGCGGCCGTCGCGGCCGACAAGCCGCTGTTCACGACCATCGCCCAGCTGGGTGCTGCCGTGGCCTCCTTCGACGCCCTGAAGGACGGTTTCGAGGTCACCTCGCTGCAGGAGTACGCCATCGCCCGGAACGCGCGCCGATGAGCGGCGCTCCCTTCGGCGCCCGGCTCGACGGCGCGTTCGCGGCGCACGGGCACCTGTGCGTCGGCATCGACCCGCACCCCTATCTCCTCCAGGAGTGGGGGCTCGGGCGGGACGCCGAGGGCGCGCGCGACTTCGGCCTGCGGGTCGTCGACGCCGCCGCGGGGCGGGTCGGCATCGTCAAGCCGCAGGTGGCGTTCTTCGAGTCGTTCGGCTCGGCGGGCTTCGCCGCCCTCGAGCACGTGCTCGCCGCCGCCCGTGCGGCGGGACTCCTCGTGATCGGCGACGCCAAGCGCGGCGACATCGGTTCGACCAACGACGGCTACGCGGCCGCCTGGCTGGCCGAAGGATCGCCGCTCGAGGTCGACGCGCTGACCGTCACCGCCTACACCGGCGTCGGTGCCCTCGCGGGCCTCATCGACACCGCCGACGCGACCGGCAAGGGCGTCTTCGTGCTGAGCGCGACCTCCAACCCCGAGGCGCGCGGCCTGCAGACGGCGACGACGGATGCCGGTGAGACGGTCGCCCGGCTCGTCGCCGACGGGGTCGCCGCCCGCAACACCGACCGCACCCGACTCGGCGACCACGGCCTCGTGCTCGGAGCCACCCGGAAGCTCGACGAGTACGGCTTCACGAACGACGCCGCCCGCGCGCTGTCCACCACCCCGGTGCTCGCTCCGGGCTTCGGCTTCCAGGGGGCGGCCTTCGAGTCGATCCCCGCGGTGTTCGGCCAGCTCGCGCCGAACGTCGTCGTCAGCGTGTCCCGCTCGGTGCTCGCGCTCGGGTCGGCGTCCGACGCCGGGGCCGCCGGGCTCGCCGAGGCGATCGAGCGCGAGAGCGCCGCCCTCGGGGAGGTGCTCCGATGAACCCGCCCGAGGTCGACCGCGTCGCCGCCTCCCGGGCCGCCGTCGCCGCCCGCCAGGCCCGGGCAGCCGTCAAGCGCGCCGTCACCGAGCGCCGGCTGAGCGCCGTCGCGGTGCTCGAGACCGCCCTCGGCAGCACCGAGAGCATCGAGGCCACCATGCGGGTGCGCGACCTGCTGATGGCCATCCCGGGTCTCGGCCCGGTGCGCATCGACCGCGTGATGGGCACCCTCGGCATCGCCGCCACGAAGCGGCTCTCGGGGCTCGGCGTGCACCAGCAGGTGCGACTGCGGGAGTACCTGCAGCGCCGGGCGCCGAAGGTCGCGGCCACGGGCGACAGCCGCCTCGTGGTGCTGGCCGGGCCGACCGCCGTGGGCAAGGGCACCGTCTCCACCTACATCCGCGAGAACTTCCCCGAGGTGCACCTCTCGGTCTCGGCCACCACGCGGGCGCCGCGCCCGGGCGAGGTCGAGGGCGTCAGCTACTACTTCGTCTCCGACGAGGAGTTCGACCGGATGATCGAGGCGGGGGAGTTCCTCGAGTGGGCCGTGGTGCACAACAAGTCGCGCTACGGCACGCCGCGAACCCCGATCGACCGCGCCCTGGCGGCGGGGACGAGCGTGCTGCTCGAGATCGACATCCAGGGCGCGCGCCAGGTCAAGGCGGCCGAGCCGAGCGCCACGCTCGTGTTCCTGCTGCCCCCGACCTGGGACGAACTGGTGCGCCGGCTGATCGGCCGCGGCACCGAGACACCCGAGGAGCAGGAGCGCCGACTGACCACCGCGAAGGTGGAACTGGCGGCCCAATCGGAGTTCGACTTCCGCGTCGTGAACAGCGATGTGCAGGCCGCGGCGGCGGAGGTCGTAGAATTGATGCAGATTCAGAAGGCGACTGACCTTCCCAGCAAGGAGTGAACACCGTGCCCACCAACAAACTCGGCATCATCGACCCGCCCATCGACGAGCTGCTCTCGAAGGTCGACTCGAAGTACGCCCTGGTGATCTTCGCGTCCAAGCGGGCCCGCCAGATCAACGACTACTACGCCGACCTGCACGAGGGCAGCCTGTTCGACAACGTCGGCCCGCTGGTCGACTCGACCATCGACGACAAGCCCCTCTCGGTCGCCATGCACGAGATCAACGAGGACAAGCTGACGGTCCGCCCCGCGGCGCCCATCGAGTAGCTTCTCGTCCGTCCTCCTCATGGGAGCGCAATTGAACATCGTCGTCGGGATCACGGGTGGCATCGCGGCCTACAAGGCCGTGAACGTCATCCGTGGTCTCGTTCTGGCGGGCCATGACGTGCACGTCGTCGCCACCGAGCACGCCCTGAAGTTCGTCGGGCGTCCGACGCTCGAGGCCATCTCGCGCAACCTGGTCTCGACCGACCTCTACGACGGCGTCGCCCAGGTGCGGCACGTGGCCATCGGCCAGGCCGCCGACCTCGTCGTCATCGCCCCCGCGACCGCGAACACCATCGCGAAGCTCGCCGCCGGGCTCGCCGACGACCTGCTCGGCAACACGGTGCTCGCCAGCCGGGCGCCGCTCGTCATCGCGCCCGCGATGCACACCGAGATGTGGCAGAACCCGGCCACCGTCGCGAACGTCGCCACGCTGCGCTCGCGCGGCGTGCACCTCGTGGGGCCGGCCAGCGGGCAGCTCACCGGGTCCGACTCCGGGGTGGGGCGCATGGCGGAGCCCGACGAGATCGTGGCCCGTGCACTCGAGGTCGCGGCGGGGGCTGCCACGTTCGCGGTGCCCGGGGGTTCTCGGGCGGGCGACGGCTCGGCGAGCATCCGTGACCTGGAGGGCCGGCGGGTGCTGGTGACCGCCGGTGGAACGCGGGAACCCCTCGACCCGGTTCGGTATATCGGCAACCGCTCGAGCGGCAAGCAGGGTGTGGCCATCGCTACTGCCGCCCGCGACCGCGGGGCCCACGTGACGCTGATCGCCGCGCACGTCGAGGTCGAGCTGCCCGAGGGCGTCGACGTCGTGCGGGTCGAGACGGCGGCCGAGCTGCTCGCCGCCACCACCACGGCAGCGCCCGAGAACGACCTCACCGTGATGGCGGCCGCCGTCAGCGACTACCGGCCCGTGTCGGTGAGCGAGTCGAAGATCAAGAAGACCGCCACCGGGGAGCGGCTCACGCTGGATCTCGTGCAGAACCCCGACATCCTCGCCACGATCTCGGCCGGCCCTCGCGACGGGCGCCTCGTGGTCGGCTTCGCGGCCGAGACCGCCGCCACGCGCGAGGAGCTTCTCGAGCTCGGGCGCGCCAAGATCGCCCGCAAGGGCTGCGACTTCCTCGTGGTGAACGCCGTGGGCTGGACCACCGGTTTCGCCACGGAGAGCAACACCGTGCTGGTGCTCGATGCCGCCGGGGCTATAGTCGTCGAGGCATCCGGCAGCAAGACGTCGGTGGCTGATGGCATTCTCGGAGTGTTCGCCGCCGCCCTATCAGGAGCACCATGACCTCCCTTCGCCTCTTCACCTCCGAATCCGTCACCGAGGGCCACCCCGACAAGATCTGCGACCAGGTCTCCGACACCATCCTCGACGCGCTGCTGACGGTCGACCCGCACGCGCGTGTCGCCGTCGAGACCCTCGTCACCACCGGGCTCGTGCACGTCGCGGGCGAGGTCACCACGAGCGGGTACGTCGAGATCCCGGCGCTCGTGCGCGAGAAGATCTCGTCGATCGGCTACACCTCGAGCGACGTCTGGTTCGACGGGCGCTCGTGCGGCGTGTCGGTGTCGATCGGCGGTCAGTCGCCCGACATCGCGCAGGGCGTCGACAACGCCTTCGAGACCCGCGAGGGCTCCTCCACCGACGAGGCAGACCGGCAGGGCGCGGGCGACCAGGGCATCATGTTCGGCTACGCCACCACCGAGACGCCGCAGCTCATGCCGCTGCCGATCTGGCTGGCCCATCGGCTCTCGGCCCGCCTCGCCGCCGTGCGCAAGGAGGGTGTGCTCGACTACCTCC
The DNA here is from genome assembly GCF_024978135.1 of Herbiconiux gentiana. Lineage (GTDB taxonomy): Bacteria > Actinomycetota > Actinomycetes > Actinomycetales > Microbacteriaceae > Herbiconiux > Herbiconiux gentiana. Next base: position 102,171 of record NZ_JANTEZ010000001.1, read on the forward strand.
GGCCCGACGGCAAGACCCAGGTCACGGTCGGGTACGACGGCGTGGTGCCGAAGAGCGTCGACACGGTCGTGCTGTCGACCCAGCACTCGCCGTCGGTGGGGCTCGACGAGCTGCGCCGCGAGGTCGAGGAGACGGTGATCCGCCCGGTGCTCGCGCAGGCCGAGGTCGACGGGGTGTCGCTGTCGTCGACCGATGCACGCATCCTGATCAACCCGACCGGCCGGTTCGAGATCGGCGGGCCGCAGGGCGACGCCGGGCTCACCGGGCGCAAGATCATCGTCGACACCTACGGCGGGGCCGCGCGGCACGGCGGCGGCGCCTTCAGCGGAAAAGACCCGTCGAAGGTCGACCGCTCGGCCGCCTACGCCATGCGCTGGGTCGCGAAGAACGCCGTGGCCGCGGGGCTCGCCTCGCGCCTGGAGGTGCAGATCGCGTACGCCATCGGCAAGGCGGCGCCGGTGGGCTTCTACGTCGAGACCTTCGGCACCGGGGTCGTCAGCGACGAGGTCATCACGGCGGCGCTGCAGTCGGTGTTCGACCTGCGTCCGGCCGCCATCATCCGCGACCTCGACCTGCTGCGCCCCATCTACGCCCAGACGGCCGCCTACGGGCACTTCGGCCGCGAGCTCCCCGACTTCACCTGGGAGCGACTCGACCGGGTCGACGAGATCCGGGCCGCCGCGGGGCTCTGACCGTGGCGGGTGCAGGGGCGCCCGCGGGTGAGGCAGTCGCACCGGTGCCGGGCACGCCGGCGGTGCCGGGTGCGCTGGCGGTGCCGGGTGCGCTGGCGGTGCCGGTCGAGACCATGTCGTCGGGGGTCGTCGCGCGGGTGATGCTCGAGTCGCCGCTGCCGCAGCTCGATCGGCTGTTCGACTACCTCGTGCCGCCGGCGCTGGTTCCGGATGCCCGTCCCGGCGTGCGGGTGAAGGTGCCCTTGCGCTCCGCCGGTCGCACGGCGCGGGGCTACATCATCGAGCTCGCCGCCCACGTGCCCGGGGAGCGCGCGCTGAGCGAGCTCGACGAGGTCGTGTCGTCGCTGCCCGTGCTGACCCCGGAGGTGTGGGTGCTCGCCCGACGACTCGCCGACCGCGCCGCCGGGAGCGCGTGCGACATCGTGCGGCTGGCCATCCCGCCGCGCTTCGTGCGGGTGGAGAAGGCGTTCGTGGCGAGGCAGGCCGCCGCGGCAGCCACAGCCGCAGGTGCCGACTCCGACTCCAACGCGGCGCGACCCCGTCACGCGCCCGGGGCGTTCGCGCTGACGGGCTACTCGGCCTCCGACGGTGCGCACCTCGCCGAACCCGGAGCCCGCAGCGCCATCGACGCCGTCGCCACGGTCACGGCGGTGCGCGCATCCGGAGACCAGATGCACACCGTCGGCCACTGGGCCCTCACCATCGCCGAGCTCGCCGTGGGGGTGCACCGGGCGGGGGAGTCGGTGATCGTCGCCGTGCCCGACTACCGCGACCAGCTGCAGGTCGAGCAGGCGCTCGAGAGCCTCGGGGCGGGCGACACGATCGTGCGGCTCGACGCCCGGCAGGCGCGCGGCGAGCGGTACGCGAACTTCCTCACGGCGCTCGACGGCTCGCCGCACATCGTCGTGGGCAACCGCTCCACGGTCTACGCGCCGGTGTCACGTCTCGGGCAGATCATCGTCTGGGACGAGGGGGACTCCCTGCAGTCCGAGCCGCACGCCCCCTACGTGCACGTGCGCGACGCCGCCCTGGTGCGCCAGGAGCAGTCGGGCTGTCGGCTGGCCTTCGTCTCGCACTCCCGCAGCACCGACATCGAACGGCTGGTCGAGCTCGGTTTCCTGCACCCGGTGTTCCCCACCCCGCGCCACCTGCCGCGCGTGCTGCCGACCGCCGAGCAGGACGACGCGGACGCCCCTCAGAACGCCGCCCGCATCCCCACGGCCGCGTGGCAGGCCGCCCGTCGCGCCCTCGAGCAGGGGCCGGTGCTCGTGCTGGTGGCCCGGCCGGGCTACGCTCCGGTACTCGCGTGTCAGAGCTGCGGGCATCCTGCTGCCTGCACCGTCTGCGGAGGGCCGCTGCACGTGCACCGGGCGGGGGAGCGGCCCTCGTGCACGCTCTGCGGGGCGATCGCGGCGAACTGGTCGTGCTCGCACTGCCACGGCACGACGTTCCGCTTCGCCTCGGTCGGGGCCGGCCGCACCGCCGACGAGCTGGGCCGGGCGTTCCCCGGCACCCGGGTGATCGTCAGCGACGGCGAGCGCCCGGTGCTCACGGTCGACGCCAAGCCGGCGCTCGTGGTCGCCACCCGCGGCGCCGAACCGGTGGCCGAGGGCGGCTACCGAGCCGTGCTGCTGCTCGACGGCCCGCGGATGCTCGCCCGGGAGTCGCTGCGCGTCGCCGAGGACTGCCTGCGGTGGTGGTCGAACGCCATCGCGCTGTCGGCCCCGCGGGCTCCGAACGTGCTCGTGGGGGTCGGCGGAGAGCTCGCGAAGGCCCTCGTCACCTGGCAGCAGGAGACGGTGGCCTCGGCCGAGCTCGCCGACCGCCGGGCGCTGCGCTTCCCCCCGGCCGTGCGGCTGGCGACCGTCACCGGGGCGGCCGACACCGTGGCCGGCGCGCTTGCCGAGCTGCAGAAGCTCGTGACCGAGGCCGAATGGGCGAAGATGGATACCCTGGGCCCGGTGCCCACGGGCGACGGCATGGTGCGCGCCATCGTGCGCTTCGACTACGCGATCGGGGCCTCGGTCGCCCGTCACCTGCGGGCGCTCGTGGTGAAGAACGCCACCACCCGGCGAGGCAAGACGGGCAGCGGCTCGGGCTTCCGGCCGCCGCCGACGCTGCGGGTTCGACTCGACGATTCGGAGATCATGGAATGAGACTCGTCTTCGCGGGCACCCCCGCCGTGGCCGTGCCCGCCCTGCGTGCCCTGGCGGCCCGGCACGAGGTGGCCGCCGTCGTGACGCGGCTCGACGCGCCGCTCGGACGCAAGCGGGTGCTCACCCCCTCGCCCGTCGCCGCGGCCGCCGAGGAGCTCGGTATCGAGGTGATCAAGGCGAACCGGCTCGACGACGAGGCGACCGCCCGGATCGCGGCCGTTGGCGCCGAACTCGGCGTGATCGTGGCCTACGGCGGGCTCGTGCGCGAGCCGCTGCTCAGCACACCCCCGCGTGGCTGGATCAACCTGCACTTCTCGCTGCTGCCGCGCTGGCGCGGGGCGGCTCCCGTGCAGTGGAGCGTCATCGCGGGCGACACCGTCTCGGGGGCGACGGTGTTCCAGCTGGTGCCGGGGCTCGACGCCGGGCCGGTGTTCTCGATGCGCTCGACCCCGATCGCCGCGCACGAGACCTCGGGCGGGCTGCTCGCCCGGCTGGCCGACTCGGGCGCCGAGCAGCTCGCTGACACGGTCGACGGCATCGCTGACGGCAGTCTCACCGCCGTCGAGCAGACGGGCGAGGTGACGCTCGCTCCCAAGCTGGGTCTAGCGGATGCGCGGCTCGACTTCACCGGCGACCTCGAGACGGTCTACGCCCGGCTGCGTGGTGTCACGCCCGAGCCCGGCGCGTGGTTCGAGCTCGACGGCCTGCGCGTGAAGGTGCTCGAGGCCTCGCCGGCGCGTGACCGCCCCCGACTCGCGCCCGGCGCCCTCGACGGATCCGGACGCACCCTGCACGTGGGCACCGCGACGGCGCCCCTGGAACTCCTGACGGTGCAGCCGGCGGGGAAGAAGCCCATGGCGGCCGCCGACTGGTGGCGCGGCGCGGGCGCGGAAGGACTGGTGGCACGATGAGCGACGACAGGCGACAGGGCGGCGGGAGCCGCGGCGGGGCGTCCGGCGGGTCGGGTTCCGGGCGCGGCGGTGCCGGGTCCGGCGGGTACGGACAGGGCGGCGAGCGCGGCGGTGCGTCCGGCGGGTCGGGGCGGCGGGGGCACGACGGCCGGCGCACCGGTGGCGGTGCGGGCGGCGGCGTGGGCGGGCGGCGCGGGCCCGAGCGGCGGAAGCCGGCGACACCCGCGCCGTCGAAGCCCGGCGTGGTGCAGGCCGCCCGGCGGGTGGCGCTCGAGGTGATCGCCGCCGTGCGCTCCGACGACGCCTACGCGAACCTGCTGCTGCCGGTGCGCATCGCCGACGCCCGGCTCTCGCCCGCCGACGCGGGCCTCGCGACCGAGCTCACCTACGGCACCCTGCGCCGGCGCGGCTACTACGACCGGGTGATCGAGCTCGCCTCCGGCCGGCCGATCGACGAGATCGACGGTGCCGTGCGCGACGTGCTCGAGCTCGGCGCCCACCAGCTGCTGTCGATGCGCGTCGCCCAGCACGCCGCCGTGAACGAGTCGGTGGAGCTCGCCCGAGCGGTCGCCTCCCGCTCGGCGACCGGCTTCGTCAACGGTGTGCTGCGCGCCATCACCCGCACCCCGGCCGAGGAGTGGCTCGGGCGCGTCACCGAGTCGGCGGAGTCCGACGACGATCGCCTTGCGCTGACCTCCTCGCACCCCGCCTGGATCGTGCGCGCCTTCCGCCGCGCTCTTGTCGCCGACGGCGTGCCCGAGAGCGAGGTCGATGCCGAACTCGACGCCCTGCTCGAGGCCGACAACACCCCGGCGCGGCTCAGCCTCGTCGCCCTGCCCGGCCTCGCCGACCGCGCGGCCCTCCAGCGCGATGCGACGGCCGCGGCACCCGCGACCGACGCAGTCACCGAGCCGGGCGCCACCGCCCCCGAGCCGGGCGCCGACCCCGAGGAGCTCGAGCTCGCCCTGGCGGCGGCCACCGACCCGGCCGACGACGACGGCAGCGGCTTCGACGCCGCCCCCGCCGCCTCGGGCACCGCCGTCGGCGACACGGCCCGCCGCGTGCCGACCGCCTTCGAGCCGGCCCCGCTCTCGCCGATCGGCCTCGTCGCCCCTACCGGCGACCCGGCGGCCATCCCCGCCGTGCGCGCGGGCACGGTGCGGGTGCAGGACGAGGGCTCGCAGCTCGCCGCCCTCGCCCTCACCCGCAGCCGGCCCGTCACAGCCGGCGAGCGCTGGCTCGACCTCTGCGCCGGCCCCGGCGGCAAGACCGCCGTGCTCGCCGCCGAGGCGGGTCTCGCGGGCGCCACGGTGATCGCGAACGAGCCGATCGCGGCCCGCGCCGGCCTCGTGCGTCGCGCCGTGGCCGCGCTGCCCGAGCCGCCCGAGGTCTGGGAGCGCGACGGGACCCGGCTGGGTCGCTCGACCGACGAGGGCTTCGACCGCATCCTGGTCGACGCGCCCTGCACCGGGCTCGGCGCCCTGCGCCGGCGCCCCGAGGCGCGCTGGCGCAAGACCCCCGCCGACGTCGCCGACCTCGTGGCGCTGCAGCAGCGGCTGGTCGACTCGGCCGTGGCCGCCCTGAAGCCCGGTGGCCTGCTCGCCTACGTCACCTGCTCGCCCCACGTCGCCGAGACGCGCGGCCAGGTGCAGGGCGCGCTGCGGCGCTGGCCCGACACCCTGGTGCAGCTCGACGCGCAGGAGGTGCTCCGGGAGATCACCGGCGGCGCCGTGCAGCTCGGCGGCGCCGATGCGGCCGTGCAGCTGTGGCCGCATCGCAACACCACCGACGCCATGTTCATCGCCCTGTTCGAGAAGCGCTAGCCGAGGTCGAGCGGTGCCCGACCACCCCTTCCGCGACCTCCTGCCGCTCGATCTGGGCGGCGGGCTGACCCTCGAGTTACGCACCCGGGACGGCGCGGCAGCGGCGCACGAGCTCACGATGCGCAACCTCGACCGGCTCCGGCAGTGGGAGCCCTGGGCCCAGCCCGCCCAGAGTCTCGCCGCCACCCGCGCCTTCACCGACTTCGTGCTGGCGCTGCACGAGCAGGGCAAGACCGTGCCGGCGCTGATCGTGCGGGACGGGCATCCGATCGGCAGCATCTCGCTGAAGATCGACCCCGCCACCGCGATCGGGGAGCTGGGCTACTGGATCGATGCCGCCCACGAGAGGCAAGGGGTCGTGACCCTGGCAGCCGCCGCGCTCTGCGACGCGGGCTTCGCGCGGGGGCTGGAGCGGCTCGAGATCCGCGCGGCAGCAGGCAACACCCGCAGCCGGGCCGTGGCCGAGCGTCTCGGCTTCCGCCTCGAGGGTGTGCTGCGCGAGGCGCTGCCGGTCGGCGCCACGCGGCACGACCTCGCCGTCTACGGACGGCTGCCGGCCGATGGCGCGACACCGGCGTCATCGGCACCGGCAACCGCACCGGCACCCGCAGAGGCGTCACCGCCCGGGTAAAGTCGCATCGTGGCCCTTCGCATCAACCCCAGCATCCTCGCCTCCGACTTCGCGAACCTGCAGAGCGAGCTCGGTCGCATCGCGAACGCCGACCTCGCGCACGTCGACGTGATGGACAACCACTTCGTGCCGAACCTCACGCTGGGATTCCCGGTGGTCGAGCGGCTGCAGGAGGTCTCGCCGATCCCGCTCGACATCCACCTGATGATCGACGCGCCCGAGCGCTGGGCGCCGCAGTACGCCGAGCTCGGCGCCTACTCGGTCACCTTCCACGCCGAGGCCGTCGGCCGGGAATCCGACCCGGTCTCCGTCGCCCGCAGCCTCCGTGAGCGGGGCGCCCGCGCGGGCCTCGCGCTCAGGCCCGGCACCGACGCCGAGCCGTTCCTCGAGCTGCTGCCCGAGTTCGACATGGTGCTCGTGATGACCGTCGAGCCCGGCTTCGGCGGCCAGTCGTTCATGCCCGAGACCATGCCGAAGCTCCGCACCCTCTCGCAAGCCGTGCGCGACTCGGGCCTCGACGTCTGGCTGCAGGTCGACGGCGGCATCAACGACGACACCATCGGCATCGCCGCGGAGGCCGGGGCCACCGTGTTCGTGGCCGGCTCGAGCGTGTTCGGTGCCGAGAACGCCGGCGCCCAGGTCGACCATCTGCGCGAGCTCGCGGCCGGACACGTCCACGGACACCGGTAGCCTTGATCCGTGAAGACTTTCGACGAGCTGTTCCTCGAGCTCAGCGCCAAGGCCACCGAGCGGCCTGAGGGCTCCGGCACCGTGCGCGAGCTCGACGCCGGCGTGCACCAGATCGGCAAGAAGATCGTCGAGGAGGCCGCCGAGGTGTGGATGGCGGCGGAGTACGAGTCCGACGAGAACACCGCCGAGGAGATCTCGCAGCTGCTCTACCACCTGCAGGTGCTGATGCTCGCCAAGGGCCTCACCCCGGCCGACGTCTACCGACATCTGTGATCTGAGCACGGCGACCGCCCAGACCACCTCCCACCGAAAGCACCCCTCACCCCCATGCTCAAGATCGCGGTGCCCAACAAGGGCTCCCTCTCCGAAACCGCCGCCCAGATGCTCGCCGAGGCGGGCTACCACGGCCGGCGCGACTCCCGTGAGCTCGTCGTCGCCGACCCGCGCAACGACGTCGAGTTCTTCTACCTCCGCCCCCGCGACATCGCGACCTACGTCGGCTCGGGCGCGCTCGACGTCGGCATCACCGGCCGCGACCTGCTGCTCGACTCCGAGTCGCCCGCTACCGAGACGGCCTCGCTCGACTTCGGCGAGTCCACCTTCCGCTTCGCCCGCCCCGAGGGCACGGCGATCGAGCTCGCCGACCTGAACGGCGCCCGCGTCGCCACCAGCTACCCGGGTCTCGTCGGCGCGTTCCTCGCGACCCACGGCATCACGGCCCAGCTCATCCGCCTCGACGGCGCGGTCGAATCCGCCGTGCGACTCGGGGTGGCGGATGCGGTGGCCGACGTCGTCTCGACGGGTGGGACCCTGCGCAAGGCCGGCCTCGAGATCTTCGGCCCGGTCATCCTCGAGTCGACCGCCGTGCTGATCAGCTCGGGCACCACCCACCGCGGAGCCGAGACGCTGCTGCGCCGCCTGCAGGGGGTGCTCGTGGCCCGCCAGTACGTGCTGATGGACTACGACGTGCCGGTCACCCAGCTCGACGACGCCTGCGCGCTCACCCCCGGCATCGAGTCGCCGACCATCTCGCCGCTGCACGACCCCGAGTGGGTCGCCGTGCGCAGCATGGTGCCCCGCCGCGACACCAACCAGGTGATGGACGACCTGTACGCCGTCGGCGCCCGCGCCATCCTCGTCAGTCCGATCCACGCGGCGCGCATCTGATGTCGCTCGCCGTCCGCGTCATCCCCTGCCTCGACGTGGCCGCGGGCCGCGTGGTGAAGGGTGTCAACTTCGAGAACCTGCGCGACGCGGGCGACCCCGTCGAGCTCGCGGCGCTGTACGCCGCGCAGGGTGCGGACGAGCTCACCTTCCTCGACGTCACGGCCACCGTCGACGACCGCGCCACGGTCTACGAGATGGTGCAGAAGACCGCCGAGCAGGTCTTCATCCCGCTCACCGTGGGCGGGGGAGTGCGCTCCGCCGATGACGTGGCGAAGCTGCTCGCGTCCGGTGCCGACAAGGTGGGCGTGAACAGCGCCGCCATCGCCCGCCCGCCGCTGCTGAACGAGATCGCCGACCGCTTCGGCGCCCAGGTGCTCGTGCTCTCGCTCGACGTCAAGCGCACCGCGGTGCCCGGCCGCACGCCGTCCGGCTTCGTAGTGACCACGCACGGCGGCCGCCGCGAGACCGAGCTCGACGCCCTCGACTGGGCGCGCGAGGCGATCGAGCGCGGTGCCGGCGAGCTGCTCGTCAACTCCATCGACGCCGACGGCACGAAGGACGGCTTCGACCTCGAGCTCGTGGGGCTGATGCGCGAGCTCAGCACGGTTCCCGTGATCGCATCGGGCGGCGCGGGGAAGGTCGAGCACTTCGGTCAGGCCATCGCGGCCGGCGCCGACGCCGTGCTGGCCGCCAGTGTCTTCCACCTCCGCGAGATGACGGTGGGCGACGTGAAGGACGAACTGCGACGAGAAGGGGTGGACGTGCGATGAGCACCGTCACCGAGACCGACGAGATCCTCAGCCGGGTGCACTTCGACGACAAGGGCCTGCTGCCGGCGATCATCCAGCAGCACGACTCGAAAGACGTGCTGATGCTCGGCTACATGGACGCCGAGGCGCTGCGCCGCACCCTCACCGAGGGCCGCGTCACCTTCTGGTCGCGCTCCCGGCAGGAGTATTGGCGGAAGGGCGACACCTCCGGCCACGTGCAGTACGTCAAGTCGGCGGCGCTCGACTGCGACGCCGACACCCTGCTCGTCGAGGTCGACCAGATCGGTGCGGCCTGCCACACCGGTGCCCGCCGCTGCTTCGACGTCGACCCGCTGAACCCCGAGGTGCTCGAGAGATCATGACGACCACGGCCACCACCTCCCGCGCCGAGTTCGACGCGCTGAGCGGCTCGCACCGCGTGCTGCCGGTGATCCGCGAGCTCTTCGCCGACGGCGAGACCCCGGTGGGCATCTACCGCAAGCTCGCCGACGGCCGCCCCGGCACCTTCCTGCTCGAATCGGCCGAGCAGGGCGGCATCTGGTCGCGCTTCTCGTTCATCGGCGTCTCGAGCTTCGGTCTGCTCACCGAGGCGGATGACCGTGCCGTCTGGCTCGACCTCGGCCTCCCGGCCGACCGCGTCTTCCCGGCGGGCCTTCCCGACGGGCCGCTCGACGCCGTCTCGGCGCTGTACGAGCACTGGAAGACCCCGGCCGTGCCCGAGCATCCGCCCCTCACCGGAGGCCTCGTCGGCTTCATCGGCTGGGAGACCGTGCGCCAGCTGGAGCGCCTGCCGAACCGGCCGCCGCGCGAGTACCGCATGCCGAGCCAGGGCCTGTCGTTCGTCTCGGAGATGGTGGTCGTCGACCACCTGCAGGGAACGGTGCAGCTGCTGGTCGCCGTGCTCACCGACGGCGACACGCCCGCCGACGGGCTCTGGGCCGACGCGCAGGCGCGCCTCGACGAGCTGCAGCGTGGCCTCGGCGGCCCGTCGGAGGCCTGGCTCGCGCAGGCCGACTTCGGCATCGCGGGGGAGCCGCGGCATCGCACCGAGCGCGACGACTTCCTCGGCGCGATCGAGGTGGCGAAGGAGCACATCCGCGAGGGTGACATCTTCCAGGTCGTCATCTCGCAGCGCTTCGAGCTGGACTGCCCCGCGCATCCGCTCGACGTGTACCGGGTGCTGCGCACGCTGAACCCGAGCCCCTACATGTACCTGCTGACGCTCGTCGACGCCGACGGCGAGCCCTACCAGATCGTCGGCTCGAGCCCCGAGGCGCTGGTCAAGGTCGAGAAGGGCCGGGCGCACACGCACCCGATCGCCGGCTCGAAGCCCCGCGGAGCCACGCCGCACCACGACCTCGAGCTCGAGCAGGAGCTGCTCGGCGACGACAAGGAGCGCGCGGAGCACCTGATGCTCGTCGACCTCGCCCGGAACGACCTGCTCAAGGTCTGCGAGGCCTCGAGCGTCGAGGTCACCGAGTTCATGCGGGTGGAGCGGTTCAGCCACATCATGCACATCGTCTCCTCGGTCGAGGGGCAGCTGCGCGACGGGGTCGACGCCATCGACGTGTTCAAGGCGACCTTCCCGGCCGGCACGCTGTCGGGTGCGCCCAAGCCGCGGGCACTCGAGATCATCGACGAGCTGGAGCCCGCCCAGCGCGGACTCTACGGCGGCGTCGTCGGCTACTTCGGCTTCGGCGGCGACGCCGACCTCGCCATCGCCATCCGCACGGCGACCATCGTCGACGGCGTGGCGCGGGTGCAGGCGGGTGGCGGGCTCGTCGCCGACTCCGACCCGGCGAGCGAATTCCAGGAGTCGCAGAACAAGGCGGCGGCGCCGCTTCGCGCGGTCGCGATCGCGAACGCCATGACCCGGGTGCGCTGATGAGCGACGCCGCCGCCCCGGGCGAGCCGTCGGCCGACGCCCCGGGCCGCTCGGGCAGGCGCCTGAAGTCGGGCACCATCCTCCTGGTGCTCGCCCTCAGTGCGCTCACCTTCCTCGCCTGGTCGCAGTCGTGGGGCACCCTCGAGCTCGTCGGCGGTACGGTCACCGAGGGCACGCTCGACGTGCCCGGCTCGGTCGCCGCGCCCGCGCTCTCGGCGCTCGGTCTCGCCGGCATCGCCCTCGCGGGGGCGCTCGCGATCGCCGGGCCGATCGTGCGACTCGTGCTCGGCGCCCTCGAGATCCTGCTCGGTGCGAGCGTCGTCTGGTCGGGAGTGCTCGCGCTCACCGATCCGGTCGCCGCCGGAGCCTCGGTCGTCACCACGAGCACGGGGGTCGCCGGCACGTCGTCGATCCGCGAGCTCGTCACGGTCGGCAGCAGCAGCCCGTGGCCCGCGGTCGCCGTGGCGCTGGGCATCCTGATGGTGCTCGCCGGGCTCGCCGTGATCGTCACCGTGCGCCGCTGGCCGGCCTCGAGCCGCAAGTACCAGGCCGTCACCTTCGAGTCGGCCGACGGGCGCCAGAGCTCGAACCCGGCCGAGCTGTTCGACGACGACTCCGCCGAGGTCTCCGCCCGGCCGGTGACGGATGCGCGTCCCGCCCGCCGCCCCGCCGAGAACGCCCGCGACGCCGCCGTCGACAGCTGGGACGACCTCAGCCGCGGCACCGACCCCACCCGCTAGCCGGGCATCCGCCCGACCAGGCGGCCCGGACCGACCGGGTAGACTCGACACGACCCGATCGATTGAGACAGGAAGAGGATCGATGAGCCACGAAGAAGACGAAATGGGCGAAGGCCACTCGCTCGCCGCCTGGACCGGCGTGATCATCGCGCTCGTCGGCATCGCCATCGGCACGGTCGCCTTCTTCTTCGACGTGCAGTGGCTCGTCTGGGCCGCCGCCGGCGTCACGCTCATCGGCTTCCTGGCCGGGTTCATCCTGTCGCGCCTGGGCTACGGCGTGCGCGGAGCCAAGACGCTCCAGAAGGAGCACTGACCCGGTGCTCGCCGATCTCGTAGCCGGAGCGCTCGAGGACGCCGAGGAGCGCCGCCGCACGCGGAGCCTCGCCGAGGTGGAAGCGGCGGCCACGGCCCGGACGGCGGCGCTCGACGCACTCGCCTTCCTGAAGCCGGCCGAGCGGGTCAAGGTGATCGCCGAGGTCAAGCGCGCGAGCCCCTCGCGCGGTGCCCTGGCGTCGATCCCCGACCCCGCGCTCCTCGCGGCGTCCTACGCCGAGGGCGGGGCGAGCGCCATCAGCGTGCTCACCGAGGGCCGCAAGTTCAAGGGGTCGCTCGCCGACCTCGAGGCCGTGCGTGCCCGCGTCGACGTACCGGTGCTCCGCAAGGACTTCATCGCGACCGAGTACCAGGTGCTCGAGGCGCGCGCCGCCGGAGCCGACCTCGTGCTGCTCATCGTGGCCGCCCTCGACCAGCCCGCCCTGCAGCACCTGCACGACTTCGTGCTCGAGCTCGGCATGACCCCGCTGGTCGAGACGCACGACGCCGTCGAGGTCTCGCGGGCCGTCGACCTGGGCGCCCGCCTGGTCGGCGTGAACGCCCGTGACCTCACCACCTTCGAGCTCGACCGCGACCTGTTCGGCCGCCTCGTCGAGCGCATCCCTGCCGGCACGATCACGGTGGCCGAATCCGCCGTGCTCGGTGTCGCCGACGTCGCCCACTACCGCTCGGCCGGCGCCGACGTGGTGCTGGTCGGCGAAGCCCTCGTCACGGGGCCCGATCCTGTGGCGACACTGAAGGAGTTCCTCTCCGTATGACCGACACACGCACCTCCCTCCGCGCCGAGACCGGCCCCTTCTTCGGGGAGTTCGGCGGCCGATTCATGCCCGAGTCGCTGATCGCGGCGCTCGACGAGCTCGACGAGGCCTACCAGCTCGCCAAGCTCGACCCCGAGTTCCACCGCGAGCTCGCCGAGCTCGGCCGCAGCTACACGGGCCGGCCGTCGATCCTCACCGAGGTGCCGCGGTTCGCGAAACACGCCGGCGGCGCGCGCATCATCCTGAAGCGCGAAGACCTCAACCACACGGGCTCGCACAAGATCAACAACGTGCTCGGCCAGGCCCTGCTCGCCAAGCGCATCGGCAAGCACCGCCTGATCGCCGAGACCGGTGCCGGTCAGCACGGTGTCGCCACCGCGACCGCCGCCGCCCTGTTCGGCATGGAGTGCGTCGTCTACATGGGCGAGGTCGACACCGAGCGCCAGGCGCTCAACGTCGCCCGCATGCGCCTGCTCGGCGCCGAGGTCATCCCGGTGAAGAGCGGAACCCGCACCCTGAAAGATGCGCTGAACGAGGCGTTCCGCGACTGGGTCGCGAACGTCGAGTCGACGCACTACCTGCTCGGCACGGTCGCCGGCCCGCACCCGTTCCCGGCGATGGTGCGCGACTTCGTCAAGGTCATCGGCGAGGAGGCGCGTCAGCAGATGCTCGACCTCACCGGCGCGCTGCCCGACGCGGTCACGGCCTGCGTCGGCGGCGGCTCGAACGCCATCGGCATCTTCCACGCCTTCCTCGACGACACCTCGGTGGGCCTCTACGGTTACGAGGCCGCCGGCGACGGCGTCGACACCCTGCGCCACGCCGCGACGATCACCAAGGGCCGCCCCGGCGTGCTGCACGGCTCGCGCAGCTACATGCTGCAGGACGAGGACGGCCAGACGCTCGACTCGCATTCGATCTCGGCCGGGCTCGACTATCCGGGCGTCGGCCCCGAGCACGCCTGGCTGTCGTCGATCGGGCGGGCGAACTACCTCCCGGTCACCGACACGGCAGCCATGGAGGCCTTCCGGCTGCTCTGCACGACCGAGGGCATCATCCCCGCCATCGAGTCGGCCCACGCCCTGGCGGGCACGATCGAGCTCGGCCGTGAGCTCGGCCCCGACGCCACCATCCTCGTCTCGCTCTCCGGGCGCGGCGATAAGGACGTCGAGACCGCGGGCCGCTACTTCGACGTGCTCGACGAGAACGGGAACGCGCGGGTATGAGCGACACCACCGTGAGCCCGGTCGCCTCGACGATCGCGGCGGCCAAGGCCGAGCGGGCGGGGGCCCTCGTCGGCTACCTGCCGGTCGGCTTCCCCAGCCTCGACGCGAGCGTCGACGCGGCCGTCGCCCTGGTCGAGAACGGGGTCGACGTGCTCGAGCTCGGGCTGCCCTACTCCGACCCGGTGATGGACGGCCCGGTCATCCAGGCCGCCACCGTCGCCGCCCTCGAGGCAGGGGTTCGCCTCCGCGACGCCTTCACCGCCGTGGAGCGCATCCGCTCGCGTGTCGACGCCCCGGTGCTCGTCATGACCTACTGGAACCCGGTGCTGCAGTACGGCGTCGACCGTTTCGCCGACGACCTCGTCTCGGCGGGCGGCGCCGGGCTGATCACCCCCGACCTCACCGTCGACTCGGGTGCCGACTGGCTCGCGACGAGCGACCGCACCGGTCTCGATCGCGTCTTCCTCGCCGCACCGACCTCGACCGACGAGCGCCTGCGCCTCGCCGTCGACTCCAGCCGCGGCTTCGTCTACACGGTCTCGACCATGGGCATCACGGGCGCCCGCGCCGACCTCGGCACCGCGGCCCGCGCCCTGGTGGCACGTCTCCGCGAGCAGGGCGCCGACAGCCTCGCGGTCGGCATCGGTGTCTCGACGGCCGACCAGATCGCCGAGATCCTGAGCTACGCCGACGGCGCCATCGTCGGCTCGGCCCTCGTCAAGGCGCTGTCCGACGGGGGAGTGCCGGCGGTCGCTCGGCTCGCGGCCGAACTGGCCGAGGGCACCCGCCGCTGAGCCGATGACCGGTCTTCACCCCAGCCTGGGTTAGAATCGAGCCGACACGTGATCGGGACACGGGCCGAGGGGCGAGGAAGCCTCCGGGCTCCCCGAGATCGAGGCAGTCGACCCGAGCGCCACAAGTGAAATCGGAGCGAAGCCGACCCGCGCAACCACCACAGCACCAGGCGCGGGAGGCCGACACCTCGCAGGCTTGAACGCGACGAGGAATCCCTGATATCCATGGGCCATAGGCGTCCCAGTTCCCTAAGAATGACGTAGAGGACGGTTCTCTATGGCCGATCAGCCCGCATCCCAGTCCCGCTCCCACGCGGTGCCCTTCAGCGCGCTCCCGATGGCCCAGGGTCTGTACGACCCCGCCGACGAGAAAGACGCGTGCGGCCTCGCGATGGTCGCCACGCTCCGCGGCACGCCGGGTCACGACATCATCGACACGGCGCTCGACGCGCTCCGCAACCTCGAGCACCGCGGTGCCGTGGGCTCCGACGCCGGCACCGGCGACGGCGCGGGCATCCTGACCCAGATCCCCGACGAGTTCCTGCGCGCCGTCGCCCCCGTCGAGCTGCCCCCCGTCGGCCGCTACGCGGTCGGCAACGCCTTCCTGCCCCTGCACGCCCGCGAGCGCCAGGAGATCATGGACCGCATCCGCGAGCTCGCCGCCGAGGAGGACCTCGCGGTGCTCGGCTGGCGCGAGGTGCCCGTGCGGCCCGACGAGCTCGGCCGGCTCGCCCGCGAGGCCATGCCCTCGATCTGGCAGCTCTACCTGCAGTCGACCCGCACCACCGAGTCGGGGGCGACCCTCTCGGGCATCGCGCTCGACCGGCAGACCTTCCGGCTGCGCAAGCGCATCGAGCTGCAGCACGAGGTCTACTTCATGTCGCTGTCCAGCCGCACCATCACCTACAAGGGCATGGTGACCACGCTCCAGCTCGAGCCGTTCTACCCCGACCTCTCCGACGAGCGCTTCGCCTCGAAGCTCGCCCTCGTGCACTCGCGGTACTCCACCAACACCTTCCCGTCGTGGCCGCTCGCGCAGCCGCTGCGCATGATGGCGCACAACGGCGAGATCAACACGGTGCAGGGCAACCGCAACTGGATGCGCGCCCGGCAGTCCCAGCTCGAGTCCGAGCTGCTCGGCGACCTGTCGCCGCTCTACCCGATCGTCACGCCGGGCCTGTCCGACTCCGGATCGTTCGACGAGGTCGTGGAGCTGCTCACCCTCGCCGGCCGCTCGCTGCCGCACGCGATCATGATGATGGTGCCCGAGGCATGGGAGAACCAGGCCGACTTCGAAGACGCCCGCCGCGCCTTCTACGAGTACCATTCCATGCTCATGGAGCCGTGGGACGGCCCGGCCGCTCTCATCTTCACCGACGGCACGCTCGCGGGCGCCACGCTCGACCGCAACGGGCTGCGCCCCGGCCGGTACCTCATCACCGACGACGGGCTCGTCGTGCTCGCCAGCGAGATCGGCGTCTTCCCCGACGTCGACCCCTCGCGCGTGGTGCGCAAGGGGCGCCTGCGCCCCGGCAAGATGTTCCTCGTCGACACGGCCGCCGGCCGCATCATCGAGGACGACGAGATCAAGTCGGGACTCGCCACCGCCGAGCCCTACGGCGAGTGGCTCGACGAGGGCCGTATCAACCTCCGCGACCTGCCGGAGCGGGAGCACATCGTGCACACGCCCGCCTCCGTCACGCGTCGCCAGCGCATCTTCGGCTACACGCAGGAGGAGGTGCGCATCCTGCTCGCCCCGATGGCGAAGAACGCGGCCGAGCCCCTCGGTGCGATGGGCTCCGACACCCCCATCGCGGTGCTCAGCGACCGCCCGCGCCTGCTCTTCGACTACTTCACGCAGCAGTTCGCGCAGGTCACGAACCCGCCGCTCGACTCCATCCGCGAAGAGGTCGTCACGAGCCTCCGCCTCGGTCTCGGCCCCGAGCGCAACCTGCTCGACGCCACGCCGGAGCACACCCGCCAGGTCGTGCTCGACTTCCCGGTGCTCGACAACGACGAGCTCGCGAAGATCCAGCACATCGACCCGTCGTCGGGCAGCCGTCTGACGACGACGCTGCACGGCCTGTTCCGCGTCGACGAGGGCCCGAAGGCCATGCAGAACCGCATCGCGGCGATGTGCGCCGAGGCCGACGAGGCCATCGAGAACGGCGCGCAGTTCCTCGTGCTGAGCGACCGCGACTCGAACAAGGACTTCGCGCCCGTGCCGTCGCTGCTCATGCTCGCCGGCGTGCACCACCACCTCATCCGCAAGCAGACCCGTATGAAGGTCGGCCTGATCGTCGAGGCCGGCGACGTGCGCGAGGTGCACCACGTCGCGCTGCTGATCGGCTTCGGCGCCTCGGCCGTGAACCCCTACCTCGCCATGGAGACCTGCGAGAACCTGGTGCGCTCCGGCAGCCTCACGGGCATCACCCCCGAGAAGGCCGTCAAGAACGTGATCAAGGCGCTCGGCAAGGGTGTGCTCAAGATCATGTCGAAGATGGGCATCTCCACCGTGTCGTCGTACGCGGGCGCCCAGACCTTCGAGGCCGTCGGGCTCGCTCCCGAGTTCGTCGCAGAGTACTTCACCGGCACCGCCACGAAGCTCGGCGGCGTCGGCATCGACGTCATCGCGGCCGAGAGCGCGGCGCGCCACCGCCAGGCCTACCCGGAGGACGTGGCCATCGTGGCGCACGAGCCCCTGGCCGTCGGCGGCGAGTACCAGTGGCGCCGCGAGGGCCCGCCCCACCTGTTCAACCCCGACACGGTGTTCCGCCTGCAGCACGCCACGCGCGCGCGCCGGTACGACATCTTCCGCGAGTACACCAAGCTCGTCGACGACCAGGCCGAGAACCTCATGACGCTCCGCGGCCTGTTCAAACTGCGAACGGATGCGCGGCCGTCGGTGCCGATCGACGAGGTCGAATCGGTCGAGTCGATCGTCAAGCGCTTCTCCACCGGGGCGATGAGCTACGGCTCCATCTCCCAGGAGGCGCACGAGACGCTCGCGATCGCCATGAACCGCCTCGGCGGCAAGTCGAACACCGGCGAGGGCGGAGAGGACGTCGACCGGCTGCTCGACCCCGAGCGCCGCAGCGCCATCAAGCAGGTGGCCTCGGGCCGGTTCGGTGTGACGAGCATGTACCTCACGCACGCCACCGACATCCAGATCAAGATGGCGCAGGGCGCGAAGCCCGGTGAGGGCGGCCAGCTGCCCCCGACCAAGGTCTACCCCTGGGTCGCGCGCACTCGGCACGCCACCGCGGGCGTCGGCCTCATCTCGCCGCCGCCGCACCACGACATCTATTCGATCGAAGACCTCAAGCAGCTGATCTTCGATGTCAAGCGCGCCAACCCCGAGGCCCGCGTGCACGTCAAGCTCGTCTCGCAGAACGGCATCGGCGCGGTCGCGGCCGGCGTCACGAAGGCCCTGGCCGACGTGGTGCTCGTCTCGGGCCACGACGGCGGAACGGGTGCGAGCCCGCTGAACTCGCTGAAGCACGCCGGCACCCCGTGGGAGATCGGCCTCGCCGAGACCCAGCAGACGCTGATGCTGAACGGAATGCGCGACCGCGTGGTGGTGCAGGTCGACGGCCAGATGAAGACCGGCCGCGACGTGATCGTGGGCGCGCTGCTCGGGGCCGAGGAATTCGGTTTCGCGACCGCGCCCCTGGTGGTCGAGGGCTGCATCCTGATGCGGGTCTGCCACCTCGACACCTGCCCGGTGGGTGTGGCGACGCAGAACCCCGAGCTCAGGGCCCGCTTCTCGGGCAAGCCCGAGTTCGTCGTGAACTTCTTCGAGTTCCTCGCCCAGGAGGTGCGGGAGTACCTCGCCGAGCTCGGCTTCCGCTCGCTCGAGGAGGCCGTGGGCCACCACGAGCTGCTCGACGTCAACGCGGCGATCGAGCACTGGAAGACCGACGGCCTCGACCTCAGCCCCGTGCTGGTCGGCCCGGCCTTCGCGCCCGACGAGCCCCGCAGCAACCACCGGAAGCAGGAGCACGAGCTCGAGAAGCACTTCGACAACCGCCTCATCCACGAGGCCGCCGCGGCGCTCGAGCACGGCGAGCCGATCGCGATCACCCTCCCCATCCGCAACACCGAGCGCGCCGTCGGCACCATGCTCGGCCATGAGGTCACGAAGCGGCACGGCGAGCAGGGTCTGCCCGACGGCACGATCCAGATCACGCTGCTCGGCTCGGCCGGTCAGTCGCTGGGAGCGTTCCTGCCTTCGGGCATCACGCTGCGGCTCGAGGGCGACTCGAACGACTACGTCGGCAAGGGTCTCTCGGGCGGGCAGATCATCCTGCGCCCCGACCGCAGGTCGGTGTTCCCCGCCGAGCGCAACGTGATCGCGGGCAACGTGATCGGCTACGGCGCCACCCAGGGCAGCATGTTCCTGCGCGGCATCGTGGGCGAGCGGTTCCTGGTGCGCAACTCGGGCGCGACCGCGGTCGTCGAGGGCGTGGGCGACCACGCACTGGAGTACATGACCGGCGGGCTCGCGGTGATCCTCGGCTCCACCGGGCGCAACCTCGGCGCCGGCATGTCGGGCGGAACCGCGTACGTCTACGAGCTGAACCCCGAGCGGGTGAACGCCGACTCGCTGTCCTCCGGTGAGCTGCAGCTGCTGCCGCTCGGCGGCGCCGACATCGAGATCGTGCGCGACCTGCTCGAGCGCCACGAAGCCGAGACCGGGTCTCCGCTCGCCGCACGCCTTCTGGCCGACTTCGACGGCACCGTCGCGAAGTTCGTGAAGGTGCTTCCCCGTGACTACGCCGCCGTGCTCGCCACCCGGCAGACGGCGGTCGAAGAAGGACTTGACCCCGACGGAGACGTCGTCTGGGGCCGGATTTTGGAGGTGACAGGTGGCTGATCCCAAGGGCTTCCTGAAGACGCCGGAGCGCGAGCTCCCCAAGCGCCGCCCGGTCTCGGTGCGGCTGATGGACTGGAAAGAGGTCTACGAGCAGGGCGACGCCGCGACCACGCGCCGCCAGGCGGGTCGCTGCATGGACTGCGGCATCCCGTTCTGCCACCACGGCTGCCCGCTCGGCAACCTGATCCCGGAGTGGAACGACCTCACCTGGCGCGACGAAGGCCGTGCGGCCATCGAGCGCCTGCACGCCACGAACAACTTCCCCGAGTTCACGGGCCGGCTCTGCCCGGCCCCGTGCGAGTCGGCGTGCGTGCTCGGCATCAACCAGCCGCCGGTCACGATCAAGCAGGTCGAGGTGTCGATCATCGATCAGGCCTTCGCGAACGGCTGGGTGCAGCCGCACCCGCCCGAGCGGCTGACGGGCAAGACGGTCGCCGTCGTCGGCTCCGGCCCCGCGGGACTCGCCGCCGCCCAGCAGCTCACCCGCGCCGGCCACACCGTCGCGGTCTACGAGCGCGACGACCGCATCGGCGGGCTGCTGCGGTACGGCATCCCCGACTTCAAGATGGAGAAGAAGCACCTCGAGGCGCGATTGACCCAGATGATGGCCGAGGGCACCCGCTTCCGCGCCGGCATCGAGATCGGCAAAGACCTGTCCTGGGCCGACCTCCGTGCGCGTTACGACGCCGTGATCGTCTGCACCGGCGCCACCGTGCCGCGCGACCTTCCCGTCCCGGGCCGTGACCTCGACGGCGTGCACTTCGCCATGGAGTACCTCGTCCAGCAGAACAAGGTCGGCGCGGGCGACGACATCCTCGGCCAGATCGACGCCGAGGGCAAGCACGTGGTCGTGCTGGGCGGTGGAGACACCGGAGCCGACTGCATCGGCACCGCGCACCGTCAGGGCGCTCTGTCGGTGACGAACCTCGCCATCGGCAAGCAGCCGCCGGCCGAGCGTCCCGAGAACCAGCCCTGGCCGATGTCGCCGCAGCTGTTCGAGGTCGCGAGCGCCCACGAGGAGGGCGGGGAGCGCCGCTTCCTGGCCTCCACCGTCGAGTTCCTCGCGAACGACTCGGGCGAGGTGCGCGCCATCCGCGTCGCCGAGACCGAGTTCGTCGACGGCCGCCGCGTGCCCAAGGCGGGCACCGAGCACGAGATCCCGGCCGACCTGGTGCTGCTCGCCCTGGGCTTCACCGGAGCCGAGAACGAGCACCTCGACGGCCAGCTCGGCACGCGCTTCGACGGCCGCGGCAATATCGAGCGAGCGGGCGACTACCAGAGCACCCACCCGGGTGTGTTCGTCGCCGGCGACGCCGGCCGCGGCCAGTCGCTGATCGTCTGGGCGATCGCCGAGGGGCGCGCCGCCGCCTCCGCCGTCGACCGCTACCTGGAGGGCGACACCGAGCTGCCCTTCCCCGTCAAGCCGACCGACCGCGCCATCGCGGTCTGATAGCCTCCACCGGGACTTCCTCCAGGTTCCCCACGACCTCCACCTCCACCACCACCACATGCGCCTCCCGGCGCAGAACACGGAGCAGTTGACACAGATGAGACGCGCCAAGATCGTCGCCACCCTCGGGCCGGCGACGTCGACCTACGAAACCATCAGGGCCATCATCGACGCGGGCGTCGACATGGCCCGCATGAACCTCAGCCACGGCAGCTACGACGTGCACGAATCCGTCTACAAGAACGTGCGCCAGGCCGCAGCCGACTCCGGCCGCGCCGTCGCGGTGCTCGTCGACCTGCAGGGTCCGAAGATCCGTCTGGGCAAGTTCGAGAACGGCCCGTACGACCTCGCCGAGGGTGACATCTTCAAGATCACCGTCGAGGACATCATCGGCAACCGCGAGATCTCCTCCACGACCTTCAAGGGTCTGCCCCAGGACGTCAAGCCGGGCGACCCGCTGCTGATCGACGACGGCAAGGTCACGCTCCGCGTGCTGGAGACCGACGGCACCGTGGTCACCACGGTCGTCGAGGTCCCGGGCGCCGTGTCGAACAACAAGGGCATCAACCTGCCCGGTGTCGCGGTGAACGTTCCCGCCATGAGCGAGAAGGACATCGCCGACCTGCGCTGGGGCCTGAAGCTCGGCGCCGACTACATCGCGCTGTCCTTCGTGCGCGACGCCGCCGACGTGGTCGAGGTGCACCGCATCATGGAGGAGGAGGGCCGCCGCGTCCCCGTCATCGCCAAGATCGAGAAGCCGCAGGCCGTCGACAACCTCGAGGAGATCATCGACGCCTTCGACGGCATCATGGTCGCCCGCGGTGACCTCGGTGTCGAGCTGCCGCTCGAGGCCGTGCCGATCGTGCAGAAGCGCGCCGTCGAGCTGTCCCGCCGCATGGCGAAGCCCGTCATCGTCGCCACCCAGGTGCTCGAGTCGATGATCTCCTCCCCGCGCCCCACCCGCGCCGAAGCCTCCGACTGCGCCAACGCGGTGCTCGACGGCACCGACGCGGTCATGCTCTCGGGCGAGACCAGCGTCGGCGAGTTCCCCGTCATCACCGTGCAGACGATGGCGCGCATCATCGAGTCCACGGAAGACCACGGCCTCGAGCGCATCCCCGCGCTCGGCACGAAGCCCCGCACCCAGGGCGGCGCGGTCACCCTCGCCGCCGCCGAGGTCGGCGACTTCGTGGGCGCGAAGTTCCTCTGCGTGTTCACCGAGTCGGGCGACTCGGTGCGGCGCATGACGCGGCTGCGGTCGAGCATCCCCATCCTCGGCTTCACGCCGGAGCCGGGCATCCGGGACCGCATGGCGCTGAGCTGGGGCGTGCAGTCGTACCTCGTCGACCGCGTGACGCACACCGACGAGCTGATGGGCCAGGTCGACGACGTGCTGCTCGGCCTCGGCCGCGCGCAGATCGGCGACAAGGTCATCGTCATCTCCGGGTCCCCTCCCGGAGTGGCCGGCACCACCAATGACATGCGCGTGCACGTCATCGGCTCGGCGCACAACCCGCTGGTGCCCGAGAAGTTCGACAACTAGCACGCGACACGGCACCCGAGGTCATACCTCAGGATTCGGCCAGGATTCGATCAGTGTTCGATCGATTCCTGGCCGTTCGCTGTTTCCGGGTGCAGGCGGGGCGATAGATTTCGGATGCCCTGCAGCACTCGTGCGGGGGCTGCACCCTTGCACCCGTGGCAGTCCCCGCACCTCCGCTCTCCCGAGCGGTTCGGCCGGGCATCCGTCGACCGTGCGACACCGCGACCGAAAGATCACCTCATGCCTCGTCAGACCCTCGTCCTCCGCACCGCGGGCATCGCCGCGGCCCTCGCGACCGTCGTCGCCCTCTCGGGCTGCTCCACGATCATGCCCTTCTTCGGCGTGCAGCCGACCGCGCCCGGCGCCGCCGGTTCGGCCGGAGCCGCCGGAGCGGGAGCGGGCGCCACCGGGGCCAAGGATTCGACGACCGCCGACCTCGGAGCCAGCACCACCGACGGCGCGCTGCAGTTCGCCTCGGTCTTCACCGACATGGGCTCGGTGCACCCCACGGTCGACATCGCCGACCAGCTGCAGCTGAAGCTCGACGTCTGGACCGAGCAGAAGACGCACGACTGGACGCCCATGGCCGACAAGCGGTTCTCGTTCGTGATCGGCGTCTACGACAACAAGGTGCCGGCCGAGGCCCCCTTCGACCAGAAGCGTCGCGTCTACATGTCGAACATCACGGTGACGGCCAAGACCACCACCGTCTCGGGCGCCGTCGAGACCGCGTACACCCTCAACAACGACCCGCTGAAGATCACCCTCGACCCCGAGGCGCTGCGCTCGGAGCAGGGGCTCGGGCTGCTGATCACCTCGCCGAAGGGCGGCTTCCAGCTGGAGTCGCAGCAGATCGGCGTCGTCGCCGACGACACGCTCGGCATGATGCTCGACTTCGCGTTCCAGGTCTCGTACGAGACGGCGCCCCTCGCGAACACCTACATGACGCAGGTCGTGCACCAGTACGTGCCGGTGGCGATCTTCTCCGAGGCCGACGCCGTGGCGGCGAAGGCCGTGCCGACCCCCACCGCGACGCCGACGCCGATCCCCGCGGGCTAGGCGAGCCCTTCTATCGCCGGCCGCCCGACCGTCGCGGGCCCTTCGAGGGCCGCGGATCGCCCGACCGTCTCGATCAGCGCCTGGGCCAGCACCTCGCCGAGCAGCGTGGTGCCCGACGCCCGGTCGAGGAAGGACCGGGCCCGGTCGTCCAGCACACCGCGGCGCGTCACGTTGATGACGAGCTCGCGCACGGCCTCGCGACGGGCGGGGGACAGGGCGCCGACGATCGCGTCGGCCTCGACCAGCAGCTCGTGTCGCATCCCGGCCTCTAACGCTTCGGCGTGATGCCCTGGGCACCCCGCGGGAACGTGGCGATCACGTCCTCGGGGATGTTCAGGTGCGCCGCCACGAGGGCCGGCGGCAGGTGGCTCAGCCAGTTCGCCAGCGACACCTCCTCGTAGTGGTCGCTCTTGAACGTCTCGAGGAAGACGAGCTGCTCGTCGCCCGTGTTCTCGACGTAGTGGCCGAAGTTGCGGCGCACCACCCCCACGTCGCCCGCCTTGAAGTCGGTGGTGTTGGCGTGCGGGCCGGTGTTGAACACGGTCATCCGCCCCTGGCCGCGCAGGTAGTACTGCCATTCGTCGGCGTTGGGGTGCCAGTGCAGCTCGCGCATCGCGCCCGGTTCCAGGGTCACGAGGGCGGCGGCCACGGTGGTGGCGGCGGGGAAGTTGGTGCTGTCCGCGATCCGGATGCTCCCGCCGCTGTTGCTGTGCACGGGCTCCGAGCGGCCGAGCCGGTAGATCACGGGTTCGGTCGCGCCCCAGGTGACGCCCGCGGCCGCCTGGTCCTTCTCGAGCTCGCCCGGCACGTCGCCGGGGAAGATCCACAGGTTGTGCAACGGGATGTCCTTGAACACCTCCTGGGCCACGCCGAAGTTCTTCGCGAGCACCTCGGGGGGTGTGTGCGCGAACCAGTCGGTGATCAGCAGCGTGTTGCTCTCCGACTGAGCTCCGTCGTCGAAGGCGAGCACGAACTCCGCCCCGTCCGGTCCGAGCCCCTGCAGGGAGTGCGGGAGGCCGGCCGGGAAGTACCAGAGGTCGCCCTCCTCGACGTCCTCGACGCTCGGCAGGCCCTCCCGGCTGAGCGTGGTGACCCGGCAGCGTCCGCGGGTCATGATCGCCCACTCCGCCGTCTGGTGCCAGTGCAGCTCGCGGATGCCGCCGGCTTCGAGGTACATGTTGACCCCCGAGATCTCGTCCGAGATCGCGAAGTCCTGCTGGGTGACCTCGCGCGCCCAGCCGCCGCGCTGCACCCGGCGGGGCGAGATGTTGAAGCTGCTCCAGAAGAAGGCCTGGGTGCTGATGTCGGTGCCCGGAGCATCCATCTGATTCGGGAACTGACTCTCGAGCGCCGTGTTCTGCGGGCCCGTCATCACCAGGCTCGCCGGGTCGTCGACCACGTTCGACTCGCCCTCCTGGGGAAGGTCGGGGTCTCCCAGGCTCGGGGTCTCGTGGTGCGGCGCCGATGCCGTGTCGTCTGCCATGTCGGTTCTCCCTGTCTCGAACGGTCTGATCCTCCCCATGCCATCACCGGCACCGGGCGAGCTGAAGGGACTCGTGACTCATCCTGTTGCGGCAGTTGTCGAAAGCGTGCCGGCTGTTGGTTGTCGATGCCGATGTCGGTGCCGGTGCCGATGTCGATGTCGGTGCCGATGTCGGCTGTCGGTGTCGGCTAGGCCCGGTCCTCGACCCACGAGCCGATCAGGCCGTCGCGCACCTCCAGCGCCGCGAACGGCGCGCCCTGATCCGGCTCGTCGCCTCCGCTGTGCAGCAGCACGAACGGTTCGAGCACGACCACCCGCCGGAGATCCACGGAGCGACGCCGGAACACCGATCCGCGCCGAAGCACCCGGGCCACCGCCGCGCGGCCGTCGAACGCGGCCCCGGAGATGCAGCGCAGCCGCGCATCCGTCACGAAAAGAGCCTCGAACCTCGTGGCGTCGGGGAAGTGGATCAGCTGGAGGGCGTCCCGCGCGAGCAGCTCGAGCTCCAGCGCGCTGATGGAGTGCACGATCGAGGTCACCGGGTCCGCATTCATCTGTGCCCTCTCCTCTCAGGTGGTGCGGCGGATGCGCGGCAGGGCGACGAGGGCTGCTGCCGTCGCGACGACGAACGCGACCAGGGGGCCGGCACCCAGCGCCAGGTGCAGGACCGCGGTGGCGACGACCGCTCCCGCCGGGACCGCGGCGATCGACAGCAGCCGGAAGAGCTGGCCGGCGTCGTGACGTTCGGCGAGGTCCTGCATGGTGGTGGTGAGCGAGCCGGTGACGTAGGTCGTGGTGATGCCGTCGATGTCGCTCAGACGCTTCGCGGCCACGGTCTGCAGCGCGAGGGCGCCCGCCGACAGGGCGATCACCGCGCACTGCACCGCCACGTCGGGAGCCGCCCCGGTCGCCAGCCAGACCACGACGACCACACCCTGCGCGGCCGAGGACGGCACGAGCAGGCGCCGCACCAGCCGTCGGTGGTCGCCGGCGAGCACCTGGCCGCGGCTGTGCCGGAAGCCCAGGTAGAGCACGACGGCGAACGAGGCGACGGCGACCAGCGCGCAGAGGGCCGTCCGCAGCCAGCCCGGGCGGGTGAACATCGCGGCGAGCACGAGGTTGCCCGTCATGTTCGCGGTGAAGGTGCCGCTGAGGGCCAGGAAGGCGAACGCATCCGCCGCCCCCGCTGCGAACGACAGCATGACGAGCGCGAGGTGCAGCCGTGCACTGGGTGCTGTCGTCATCCCGATCCCTCCGACTCCGGTGGGGACACAGTAGGACGGGTGGGGGCCGACGCGGTACGGACGACTGTCGACTCGGGATGCGACAGATCGCGGATCTCGAGGACGCCCGCTCGAGCGCCGTACCGGTGGTGGGACTCGAACCCACACGCCCTTTCGGACAGCGCATTTTGAGTGCGCAGCGTCTGCCATTCCGCCACACCGGCCTGCTACGAGCGAGCTCAAGAATACCGTAGGGTTGAAACGTGACTGACCAAGAGCCGACGACAGCAGTGCCCCGCCGCGTAGTGGTGGCCGAAGACGAGTCCCTGATCCGCCTCGACATCGTCGAGATCCTGCGTGACAACGGGTTCGACGTCGTGGGCGAGGCCGGCGACGGTGAGACCGCGGTGGCCCTGGCCACCGAGCTGCGTCCCGACCTGGTCATCATGGACGTGAAGATGCCCCAGCTCGATGGCATCTCGGCGGCCGAGCGCCTCTCGAAAGACCACATCGCGCCCGTCGTTCTGCTCACCGCGTTCAGCCAGAAGGAGCTCGTCGAGCGGGCCACCGAGGCCGGCGCCCTGGCCTACGTCGTGAAGCCCTTCACGCCCAACGACCTGCTGCCCGCGATCGAGATCGCCCTCTCGCGCTACGCCCAGATCATCACGCTCGAGTCCGAGGTCGCCGACCTCGTCGAGCGCTTCGAGACCCGCAAGCTCGTCGACCGGGCCAAGGGCCTGCTGAACGAGAAGATGGGGCTCACCGAGCCCGAGGCCTTCCGGTGGATCCAGAAGGCGTCGATGGACCGCCGGCTCACCATGCACGACGTGGCGCAGGCCATCATCGAGCAGCTGTCGCCGAAGAAGTAGGGCTCTCACCCTTCTCGTCGGCTAGTACGCCGGTCTTCGGCTACTTCTGCTCGAAGACCTGCTGGGGCCGTCGCTCCTTGATGATGTTCGTGATGCGCACCGTCGAGAGGCGGCGGCCCTTCTCGTCGTCGATCTCGATCTGATGCGTCGCGAGGCTCCTGCCGAGGTGGATGGCCGTGCAGGTGCCGATCACCCAGCCCTCGGTCGCCGAACCGGAGTGGCTGGCGTTGATCTCGATGCCCATGGCCACCTTGGTGGGGCCCGCGTGCAGGTTCGCGGCGGTCGATCCGAGGCTCTCGGCCAAGACGACGTAGGCCCCGCCGTGCACGAGACCGAGCGGTTGCGTGTTGCCCTCGACGGGCATCCGCGCCACCGACCGCTCGGCACTGAGCTCGAGGAACTCGATGCCCATCTTCTCGGCCAGCGTGCCGATGCCGCGGTAGCCGAACACCGACATCACGTCGATCGGGAGGGCCTCGGCGGTGCTCGCGGGGGCCGTGTCGGGGCGTGGTTCCTCGAGGGATTCTGGCTGCGTCATCGGTGTGGAATCCTGTCTCGAATGACTGTCGGAGGCCCTGTGTAGGCTGGCCGTGTGCCGGACAAAGAACAGCCTACCCTCCTCGTCATCGACGGTCATTCGCTCGCGTTCCGGGCGTTCTACGCCCTTCCGGTCGACAGTTTCCAGACCCGCAACGGGCAGCACACGAACGCCATCCACGGCTTCCTCGCGATGCTCATCAACCTGCTGAAGGCCGAGAACCCCACCCACCTCGCCGTGGCCTTCGACATCTCGCGGCACTCGTTCCGCACCCGCGAGTACCCCGACTACAAGGGCACCCGCGGCGAGACGCCGTCGGAGTTCATCGGGCAGGTGCCGCTGCTGCAGGAGTGCCTGCACGCGCTCGGCATCACCACCATCGAGAAAGAAGACTTCGAAGCCGACGACATCCTCGCCACGCTGGCCCGCCAAGGTGTCGACGAGGGCTTCAAGGTCTACGTCGTCTCCGGTGACCGGGATGCGATCCAGCTCGTCAACGACAAGGTGACGCTGCTCTACCCGTCCCGTCAGGGCGTGTCCGACCTCACCCGCTACGACGAGGCGAAGGTGCAGGAGCGCTACGGCATCCGCCCCGAGCAGTACCCCGACATCGCGGCCCTCGTCGGCGAGACGAGCGACAACCTCCCCGGTGTGCCCAAGGTGGGCGAGAAGACGGCGGTGAAGTGGTTGAACCAGTTCGGCACGCTCGACGCCATCCTCGAGCACCGCGACGAGATCCCGGGCGTGGTCGGCAACAACCTGCGCGAGCACGTCGACAACGTGGTGCGCAACCGCAAGCTCAACCGTCTGCTCACCGACGTCGACCTGCCGGTCGGCCCCTCCGACCTGCTGCGGGCTCCAGCCGACGAGCAGCAGGTGCGCGACGTGTTCGCGCGACTGGAGTTCCGCACCCTGCTCGACCGGGTGCTGAAGCTCGAGGGCATCTCGGGTGACTCCGAGGTCGGTCAGGCTGCCGCCGCCGAGGCCGCGGCGAAGGCCGAGAACGCGCCGGTGCCGGTCACCCTGCTCGACGAGGAGCTCGCGGGCTGGCTCGCCCGCCACACGGCCACCGCGGCCGAGGCGGCGGCCGACATCACCAAGGCCGTCTCGGTGCAGGTCGAGACCATCGACGGCTACCCGGTGGCGGTCGGGCTCGCCACGCTGCACGAGACGGTCTTCCTGCCGTGGACTCAGGGCAGCCGCGACTACGCGCCCTTCGAGGCGTGGCTCGCGAGCGACGCCCCCAAGACCTTCTTCGACGCGAAGCGCCAGATCAAGGCGCTCCGCACGGCCGGGCTCGCCGTCTCGGGCCTCGCGTTCGATCCGGTGATCGCGGCCTGGCTGCTGAAGCCCGACTCCAGCGCCGACCGCTCGCTCGAGAAGCTCGTCGACCGCCACCTGCTCGAGATCCTGCCGAAGTCCGACCCGAACCAGCTGGTGCCCGAAGACGACACCGTCGTCGGGCCGGCCGGCGAGGCCTGGTACGCCCTGCGCGTCGCCCGCGCCCTCACCGCCCAGCTCGACGAGCGCACCCTGCGCGTGCTCACCGAGATCGAGCTGCCGACCCTCATGGTGCTGGCCGAGATGGAGCTCACCGGCGTCACGGTGAGCCACCCCGAGCTCGTCGCGCTCTCCGACGAGCTGGGCAGCTCGGCCACCGAGATCGCCACCGAGGCCTTCGGCATCATCGGGCGCGAGGTCAACCTCGGTTCGCCGAAGCAGATCCAGGAGGTGCTCTTCGACCAGCTCGACATGCCGAAGACGCGTGCCACCAAGACGGGCTATTCGACGGATGCGGGAGCTCTCGCCGATCTGCAGGCCTCCAACCCGCACCCGTTCCTGGGGCTCCTGCTCGCGCACCGCGACGCCACGAAGCTCCGGCAGATCATCGAGGGCGTCGACAAGGCCATCGCGACCGACGGCCGGGTGCACACCACCTACGTTCAGACCGGCTCGTCGACCGGCCGCATCTCGTCCACCGACCCCAACCTGCAGAACATCCCGGTGCGCACGGAGGAGGGCCGGCGCATCCGGCATGCCTTCCGCGTCGGCGAGGGCTACGAGTGCCTGCTCACCGCCGACTACTCGCAGATCGAGATGCGCATCATGGCGCACCTCTCCGGCGACCAGGGCCTGATCGACGCGTTCCACTCGGGCGAAGACCTGCACCGCTTCGTCGGCTCGCGCATCTTCTCGGTCGACCCGGCCGACGTCACGCCGAACATGCGCTCGAAGGTCAAGGCCATGTCGTACGGCCTGGCCTACGGCCTCTCGGCCTTCGGCCTGTCGAAGCAGCTGCGCATCGAGACCGCCGAGGCGAAGCAGCTCATGAGCGACTACTTCGAGCGCTTCGGCGGCGTGCGCGACTACCTCCGCAACGTCGTCGTGCAGGCCAAGGTCGACGGCTACACCGAGACAATCTTCGGCCGCCGCCGCCCCTTCGCGAACCTCACCAGCGCCAACCGCGTGCTCCGCGACAACGACGAGCGCGCCGCCCTGAACGCCCCCATCCAGGGCACCGCCGCCGACATCATCAAGATCGCGATGATCGACATCGCGGCCGACCTCGCCGCCCAGGGTCTCGCCTCCAAGCTGCTCCTCCAGGTGCACGACGAACTCGTCTTCGATGTCGCCCCGGGCGAGTGGGACGCGCTGTCGGCGCTCGTCACGGCCCGCATGTCGTCGGCCGCCGACCTCTCGGTGCCCCTCGAGGTGCAGATCGGCCGCGGCGAGAACTGGAACGAGGCGGCACACTAGCGCGTGCGGGCCCCGCGGGCGGGCCCCGCGGGGGCGCGGGGGCGCGACCTTCTTGGCGAGTGGTCACTTTCGGCGCCAAGCTCGACGCTTTGGCGCCGAAAGTGACCAGTCGCCGGGCGTCGGGTCGAGATGGGGCGGGTCGGGGGTCAGCGGAAGTCGCGGGACGAGGTCTTGGCCGCGAGGGAGAGGGGCTCGAGCTGGTCGGCCACGAGGTTGGTGATGCCCTCGTCGGTGCGCTCGAGGATGCCGCGCACCACGAGCGCCGGTGAGTCCCGCGCGATGCGGCGGTAGCGCTTCCACACGCCGACCCCGCAGATCACGTTCAGGATCCCCGTCTCGTCCTCGATGTTCATGAACGTGATGCCGCTCGCCGTCGCCGGACGCTGCCGGTGCGTCACCACGCCGCCCACCTCGATGCGCCGCCCGTTCTCGGCCGTCGCGAGGTCACCCACCGACAGCGCCCCGCGCCGCCGCAGCTCGGCTCGCGCGTGCGCCAGCGGATGGTCATCGGGCGAGATCCCCGTCGCCCACAGGTCGTAGACCACCTGCTCCTCGGCCGAGAGCATCGGCAGCAGCGGAGGCTGCACCGACACGAAGGTGCCCGGCAGGTACTCCGCCTTCTCCTGCGCGGCGTTACCCGCCTCCCACAGCGCCTCCCGCTTCGTCAGCCCCAGACTCTCGAACGCGCCGGCGGTCGCGAGCGCCTCGAGCTGCGGGGTCGTGAGCCCCACCCGCCGAGCCAGATCGGCCATGCTCAGGTAGAGCCCGTTCTCGTCGCGCTCGGCCACGATCTTCTCGGCCAGCGCGGTGCCGATCGAGGTCACCTCATCGAGCCCCAGCCGCACCGCGACGTCGCCGTCGCGCCGGTGCTCGAGCGTGCGATCGGGCTTCGAGCGGTCGAACACCTTCGGCACCGGGGGCGGCTCGTGCAGGCACGCGTCGAGCCCCGTCTCGGCAACGATGCTGTGCCCGGAGTCGTGCGTGGCGACAGGGCCGGAGTGGGCGGCGGAGAGACGGAGGGGCTCGAGGCCGGCCTGCACGCCCGAGCACTGGATGTCAGGGCGTCGCACCTCGACACCGTGCCGCCGAGCATCCGCCGTCAGAGTCTGGGGTGAGTAGAAGCCCATCGGCTGCGCCCGGAGCAGACCGGCGAGGAAGGCGGCGGGGTAGTGCAGTTTGATCCAGGAGCTGGCGTAGACCAGCAGGGCGAAGCTCGTGGAGTGGCTCTCGGCGAAGCCGAAGTTCGCGAACGCCTCGATCTTCGTGTAGATGATGTCGGAATCGGCGGCGTTGATGCCGTTGTTCGCCATGCCTTCGTAGAGCTTCTCGCGCAGGCTCGAGATCTTCTCGAGCCCGCGTTTGGAGCCCATCGCCCGGCGGAGCAAATCGGCGTCCTCGGCCGAGCAGTCGCCGACGGCCATCGCCATCTGCATCAGCTGCTCCTGGAACAGCGGCACGCCGAGGGTGCGCTCCAGCACCGGCTTCAGCTTCGGGTGCAGGTAGGTCACCGGCTCCTGCCCGAGTTTGCGCCTGATGTACGGATGTACGGCACCACCCTGGATCGGACCGGGACGGATCAGCGCGATCTCGACCACGAGATCGTAGAAGGCGCGGGGCTGCAGGCGGGGGAGCGTGCCCATCTGCGCCCGGCTCTCCACCTGGAAGACGCCGATGGAGTCGGCGCGGCAGAGCATGTCGTAGACGGCCTCCTCCTCCTTGGGGAGGGTGTCGAGGGTCCAGCGCCGGCCGGTCGACTCGTGCACGAGGTCGAAGCAGGACTGCAGCGCGGAGAGCATGCCGAGGCCGAGCAGGTCGAACTTCACGAGGCCCATCCAGGCGCAGTCGTCTTTGTCCCACTGCAGCACCGTGCGGTCGGCCATGCGACCGTTCTCGATCGGGCAGACCTCGCCGACGGGTCGGTCGGTGAGCACCATGCCGCCGGAGTGGATGCCGAGATGGCGCGGGAACTTCAGCACCTCGGTGGCGAGGGCGATCACCTCGTCGGGGATGTCGTGGTCGTCGCTCTCGACCGCCGGGCCCCAGCGCTCGATCTGTTTCGACCAGGCGTCCTGCTGGCCCGGGCTGTGGCCGAGGGCCTTGGCCATGTCGCGCACCGCGAACTTCGGGCGGTACTGGATGACGTTCGCCACCTGGGCGGCGTTGCGGCGGCCGTACTTCTCGTAGACGTACTGGATGACCTCCTCGCGACGCTCGGAGTCGAAGTCGACGTCGATGTCGGGCTCCTCGTCGCGCATGCTCGACAGGAAGCGCTCGAAGGGCAGCTCGCGGGCGATCGCGTCGACCGCGGTGATGTCGAGCAGGTAGCAGACGGCCGAGTTCGCGGCCGAACCCCGGCCCTGGCAGAGGATGCCGCGGCTGCGGGCCTCGCGCACGATGTCGTAGACGATCAGGAAGTAGCCCGGGAAGTCCTTCATCTCGATCACGTCGAGCTCGCGGTCGATGCGCGCCAGGTCGTCGGCGCTCGCCCGCGGGTACTTGCGCGGGATCGCATCGAGCACGAGCTGACGCAGCCACGACATGGGGGTATGGCCCTCGGGCACCTTCTGCCGGGGGAGCCGGGGCTTCGCCATGCGGAGCTGGAAGGAGAGGTCGGCCGCCACCTCGACGGTGCGCTCGACGGCGCCGGGGTAGCGGGCGAAACGCCGCGCCATCTCCGCGCCGGAGCGCAGGTGCGCCGTCGGGGCAGCGGGCAGCCAGCCGTCGAGCTCGTCGAGACTGCGGCGGGCGCGTACCGCGGCCAGCGCCTGCGAGAGCCGGTGCTGCTTGGTGGTGGCGTAGTGCACGTTGCCGGTGGCGACCGTACCGAGGCGCCGCTGCTGGGCGATGCCGGCCAGGGCGTCGTTGCGGGTGCTGTCGAGCGGGTCGCCCCGGTCGGTGAGCTCGACCAGCACGTTCTCGCGGCCGAAGAGGGCGACGAGCCGGTCGACCTCCCGGGCGGCTCCGTCGACCCCCTCGAACTCGAGCGCCTGGCGCACCGGACCCTTGCGGCAGCCGGTGAGCACCATCCAGTCGCCCTGGGCCTGGGCGGCGAGGTCGTCGAGATCGTAGAGCGGGCGACCCTTCTCGGCGCTCGGGGCGAGCTGGGCGGAGGTGATGGCGCCGGCCAGGCGGTGGTAGCCCTCCTTCTTGCGGGCGAGCACGAGCAGGTGGGAGCCCTCGGGGTCGGCGACACCGTTCTGCGGCTTACTGAGGTCGAGCGAGAGCTCGGCACCGAAGATCGTGGCCATGCCATGCTTCTCGGCGGCCTCGGCGAAGCGCACGATGCCGTAGAAGCCGTCGTGGTCGGAGAGGGCGAGGGCGTTCAGGCGCAGGCGGGCGGCCTCCTCGATCAGCATCTCGGGCGAGGACGCGCCGTCGAGGAAGCTGAAGTTGGAGTGCGCGTGCAGTTCGGCATAGGGAACCACCGGTTCGGCGGGTTCTGTGGGCGTCTCCGGCTGAAGGTTCTCGGCGGCCTCGGGATCGTAGGGCGCTCGCTTGGCCGACTCGGTCACGCCGTCGCCCGGGGGTGGGCCCGGTCTCGTGCGGTCGGACAGGGTGCGCTCGAGTTCCGACCAGGGGATCGCGGGGTTGTTGAAGCCCATCAGCTCTCCTTCGGTCGCGCGTGGTGGGTGGACGTGGTGACAGGGCGGTGCGGGGCGAGGCGGTCAGTCATAGCGGGCCTCCGCCCACCAGAGGTGGCGGTCGAGGGCGAGGAGCCAGGCGGTGCCGTCGGCGTCGATGAGTTGGAGGCGATCGAGGCGGCGGGCCTTGCGGCTGTCCCACCAGCGTTCGGACACCGGCCAGGGGCCGGCCCAGGCCTGCACCGGACGGAGCGAGCGACTGGAGACGTCGGGGGAGAAGCGTGCGGGCTCGCCGATGAGCTCGCCGGAGTCGTCGACGTCGACCAGTTCGTTGCGGCTCGTCAGGAGCAGCACCTGCCGGCGCTGCTCGAACACCGTGGTGGGCAGCGGCGGCGGCAGGCTGCCCGGCCACGGCGCCACCTCGGCCCGGGCCGAACTCTTCGGCCCGCGGCGCCGGGCGCCGGCAGACGCCGGTCGCGGCGTCGCGGCGGTGGTGCCGGGCGCGGTCGACGCAGCGGTGATGGAGGGGGTGGCGGAGGTGGGGATGACGGAGGTAGGGGTGGCGGAGGAGGAGGAGGTGGAGGAGGGACCGATCATGTCTTCGGTGCCGGCCAGCGTCAGTCGGGCGCCGCCATTCGGCGACGCGGAGGTGGGGGCGATGCGAGCCAGAGCGCCGCTAGCCGATGCAGTGGATGCCGCACGGCCGGGCAAGCCGGCGGGTGCCGCGCGGCCGGGCGCCGCCGCGGGTGTCGGGGGGCGGTCGCCCCAGGGGACCAGCAGCTGCCGTTCCCGCGGCGAGCGGCCGCCACCGATGGAGGCGGTGAGCACACCCTCGTGGCCCACGATGCTCTGCACCCGCGAGAGGCCGTGGTGGATGCGCTCCTCGGAGCCCGTGCCCCAGAGGCCGGTCTCGTGGCGGGCGCTGTCGTCGACCGTCTCGGCGGTGAGCCGCACACGCACGACCGGCGCCGAGAGGGTGCTCTCGATGGTGCTGCCGCCCTGCAGCTGCCAGCGCACCCGATCGACCACGTCGTTCGCCCCGAACCAGCGCGGGTGCAGCCAGGTGCGCTCCCGCACCTCGCCCCGCTCGGTGGCGATCTCGACGCGCAGCTCGGTGCAGACCAGGCGGGCGGCCGCGAGCTCGCCCACGAAGCGATCGGCCTCGGCCCGGATGCTGAACGTGATCTGGTCGATGCGCTCGAGCGGCGGCTCGAAGGCGTTGACGCTCTCCCGCACCTCGGGCGGGATGCGCGGGACGACCCGCCGCGGGTCGGTGCCGCTGGCACGCTCGTGCGCCCGCGCCCCCGGCTCACCGAAGCGGGAACGCACGTCTTCGGCCGGCAGTGCCGCGAAGTCGCCCAGGGTGCGGATGCCCAGACGCCAGAGCAGGGCGCACAGCTCCTCCTCGCCCAGCAGCTGCAGCGGGAGCCGGGCGAGGAACTCGGGGGAGGCGCCCTCGGGCACGATGCGGATGAGGTCGACCCCCGGCAGCCGCGCCGCCTGCTCGGCGGCGAACAGGCCGTCGGCCACACCGACCCGCGCCTCCGTGACCCCGAGCTCGGCGAAGCGCTCGAGGAAGGCGAGGGCCGCCACGTGCTCGGTGCCGTAGAACCGCTTCGGACCGCGGGCGCGCAGGGCGCAGCTGCCGGCGCGCATGACCTGGACATTCGGGCTCATCTCCTCCAGCGCGCCGATGAGCGGCTCGAAGGCACGGTTGACCCGCACCGGGTCGTAGGGGAAGTCGCGGAGCCGGGGACTGCGCGCCTGCGCTTCCCGGAGACGGAGCCCGCGCCGCACCCCGTCGGAGCGCGCCCCCTCGGAGCAGGCGTAGACCAGCCCCTTCTCGATCACCGCGATCGGGTCGTCGAGTGTCAGCCCCTCGGCCTCGGCCGTGGCCGCCACGGGCCAGTCGGGGCACCACAGCACCATGGTGCGCACGGCTCCGGCCGCCGCGCCGGCGCTCACCCGTTCACCTCGCGCAGCAGTCGCATCGGGGCGAAGGCAGGAGCAGCAGCAGGGGCAAAGGCAGCAGCAGAGGCAGCAACAGCGGCAGCACCCTCACCCCGCCCCGCCATCCCCGGCAACTCGATCACCGGCCGGAACAGCTCGTCGCCGTCGGGCAGCCACAGCCGCCCCCGCCGTGGCCGCCCGTTGCCGGTGCGCGCGGTGACCGACACCATCGCCTGCCGCCCGGCGAGATAGCCGTGCCCCGCGCCGATGCCCGTCCAGGTGCTCTCGGTGATGCGCAGGGTCGCCTCGCTCTGCGGCCAGTCGCCGAGCACGATGAGCGTCGCCTCACGCTGCCGGATGCGCGCCTGCAGCCGCGCCAGAGCGCCGTCGGACACCCGACCCGGCACGCGGGTCACGACGACCCCCACCACGTCGGCCATCGCCGCGGTGACGGTGAGCCACTCGTCTCCCGGATGCGGCACCAGCGCCAGCCGCTCCAGGTCGACTCCGAACCGGGCGGCCGCCTCGACCCCGAAGTCGGGCAGGCCAACGACCCCGCACCAGATGCCGTCGGCCGAGGGCCCCGCCATCAGCGCCATGACGAGCGCGGTCGAGCTCTCGACCGAGTAGGCGGCCCCGGCACGCAGCGACCCCCCGGGCAGCAGCGGCGCGATCGCCGGATGCGTGCGCACCGCCCGGGTGTCGAGCTTGGTGGCCTGCATCTGGGCGATGCGCGACTGGAGCGCCCGGATATCCTCGCCCGCGGAAGCGGGGGAGGAGACGTCGAGTGCGGCATCGGTCATGGCCCCATGTTCGAACATATGTTCGAAGAAGTCAATCGGGTGGATGAGGCTGTGCAGAGCATCCTGAGCCTGTGAGGAACCCTCGACGCCGGTGTCGGTGGGGTGCCCTAGGGTCGTTCCATGACCAGTTCGACAGTACGTCCGACAACCGACATCGACCGCATCGCGGAGCGCTGGGTCGACACCGTGGTGGAACTCGAGCCCGTGATCGGCACCTACATCGGCCGCACCGAGGTGAACGACCGGTTCGGCGATCTCTCGCCGGCCGGGCACGAGCGCTACGTGGCCGCGGTGACCTCCGTGCTCGCCGAGCTCGACAAGGCCACGCCGGTCGACGAGGTCGACCAGGTCACCAAGACCGACCTGTCGAACGAGCTGCGGCTGAGCCTGGCGAGCAGCGAGGCCGGTCTGCAGCTGCGCGACCTGAACGTGATCGACTCGCCCAGCCAGCACATCCGCGAGGTCTTCGACCTCATGCCCACCGAGACCGAAGACGACTGGGCCGTCGTCTCGAAGCGCCTCTCGGCCGTCGAGGAGGCCGTGAACGGCTACATCGTCACCCTGCGCGAAGGCATGCGGCAGGGTGTCGTGCCCGCACGCCGGCAGGTGCTCGAGGTGCTCGCCCAGGCGCGCACCAACTCCGGCCCCGACAGCTTCTTCACCACCTTCGCCACGAGCGCCGAGGCCACCGCCCGCACGGGCGAGGCTCTGCACCGCGACCTCGGCCGCGCCGCCGAGACGGCCTCCGAGGCCTACACGAAGCTCGCGCAGTTCCTCGAGAACGAGCTGGCGCCGGTCGCCGGTGAGCAGGATGCGGTGGGTCGCGAGATCTACGCCCTGCAGTCCCGTCGCTTCCTCGGCGCGACGATCGACCTCGACGAGACCTATGAATGGGGTATCGAGGAGCTGGCGCGCATGGTCCGCGAACAGGAGGCCATCGCCGAGGAGATCACGCCCGGCGCATCCGTTCTCGAAGCCATCGCCCACCTCGACGAAGACCCGAGCCGCAAGCTCCACGGCACCGAGGCGCTGCGGGTCTGGATGCAGGAGACCAGCGACCGCGCGGTGGCGGAGCTCGGCGCGACCCACTTCGACATCCCCGAGGAGGTGCGAACGATCGAGTGCATGATCGCGCCCACCCACGAGGGCGGCATCTATTACACGGGCCCCACCGACGACTTCTCGCGCCCCGGCCGCATGTGGTGGTCGGTGCCCGAGGGCGTCACCGAGTTCGACACCTGGCGCGAGCTCACCACCGTCTACCACGAGGGCGTTCCGGGTCACCACCTGCAGATCGGCCAGGCCGTCGTCAACCGCGCCAAGCTCAACACCTGGCGCCGTCAGCTCGCCGGCACGAGCGGCCATGCCGAGGGCTGGGCGCTCTACGCCGAGCGGCTGATGGAGGAGCTCGGCTACCTCGACGACCCGGCCGACCGCCTCGGCATGCTCGACGGGCAGCGGATGCGCGCGGCCCGCGTGGTGCTCGACATCGGCGTTCACCTGCAGAAGCCGCGGCTCGACGGTCAGGGTGTGTGGGATGCGGGGTACGCCCTCGAGTTCATGCGCCGGAACGTGAACATGGACGACGCGTTCATCCGCTTCGAGGTGAACCGCTACCTCGGCTGGCCCGGGCAGGCCCCCTCCTACAAGGTGGGCCAGCGCATCTGGGAGGAGGTGCGCGACACCCTGCGCGCCCGCGAGAAGGAGGCCTTCTCGTCGAAGGAGTTCCACCGTCGCGCCCTCGACCTCGGCGGCGTGGGCCTCGACACCCTGCGCTCGACGCTCCTGGGCTGATCGTGGTCGCCCGCGCGCGTTCCCCGTACGAGCTGACCTCCGGGTCGTCGCTCGACGACCTGCATCCGGTGGTGCGCCGCTACGTCGGCGGCATCCGCCCCGGCTTCCGCGGCTACGGCAGCGGTGTGTTCGAGCAGATCGGCACACCCCGGCGCTGGCTCTGGCCTCTGCTCCGGATGCTCGGCCCGCAGGGCATCCTGTTCCCGGCGTGGGAGCACAACGTGCCGTTCAGCGTCATCAACGCGCCGCTCGTCGACCGCGACGGGCGCACGGGAGTCGTGGCGGTGCGTCGCTTCCACTTCCTCACCGGCGCCCAGACGATGGTCGACGTGATCACCGCCGAGAACCCCGGCCCCGACGGGCTCGTCGACCATCTCGGCGTCGACCGGCGCTTCCGGGTGCGGCTCTCCACCCGGGTGGTGCGAGGTGAGCTGCACCTCGTCTCCACCGCGGTCGAGCTGCGCGTGGGCCGGCACTTCGTTCCGCTGCCGCGTGCGGTGACACCGCGGGTCACCGTCGTCGAACGCTTCGACGACGCCGCGAACGCGGGCGAGGGGGCGCAGCGGGTGACCGCCGTCGTCGAGGCGCCACTCGTGGGGCGGGTGTACGAGTACACGGGAACGTTCGGGTACGAGGTCCGGGCCGAGCCCGTGAGGGCCGAGCCGTCACTCTCAGGCACCGAGCCGTCTGAGCGCACCGAATCGGCGGCGCCCGCCCCGTCCACCCGTCCCGGTCGCCCCGAATGACCGCGCCGCGGCGGGTCGTACTCGCCGGAGCATCCGGCTTCATCGGCACCGCGCTCGCGCAGTCCTTCCGCGACGAGGGCGCCGAGGTGCTGCTCATCGGGCGTCGGGGGCCGGATGCGCGGTGGAACGACTCCGCCGCGATCCTCGCCGCCGTCGACGGCGCCGACCTGGTGATCAACATGGCCGGCAAGAGCGTGAACTGCCGCTACGACGCGGCGAACCGTGCCGAGATCTTCCGGTCGCGGCTGGAGACCACGCGAGCGCTGCACGATGCCGTGACCGCCGCCGCGCATCCGCCCCGCCTGTGGATCAACTCGTCGACGGCCACCATCTACCGCCACGCCGACGACCGGCCCATGACCGAGTCGACCGGGGAGATCGGCGAGGGCTTCTCGGTCAACGTCGCGACGAGCTGGGAGGCCGAGTTCTTCCGCGGCGGGCTGCCGTCGACCCGCCGGGTGGCCCTGCGCACCGCGATCGTGCTGGGCGACGGCAGCGCGCTCGCGCCCATCATGATGCTCGCGCGCCTCGGTCTCGGCGGCCCGCAGTTCGACGGGCGCTGGCCCGCCACCCGCGCCGGGATCGCCGCGGGTACGTACCACCGCTACCGCCCGAACTCTCGGCACGGCCGGCAGCGGTTCAGCTGGATCCATCTCGACGACGTGGTGGGCATCGTGCGCTTCGTCGACGACCACCCTGAGCTCGAGGGCGTCGTGAACGTCTCGGCGCCGAACCCCACCGACAACCGCACCTTCATGGCGTCGGTGCGTCGAGCCGTCGGGGCGCGCATCGGCATCCCCACGTGGCGGTGGATGCTCGAGCTCGGGTCGATCGCCATCCGCACCGAGACCGAGCTGGCGCTGAAGAGCCGGTGGGTGCTGCCCGAGCGGCTGGAGGCGGCGGGCTACCCCTTCCGCTACCGCGACCACGACGCGGCCCTCGCCGCGATCGTCGCCGCCCGCGGCGCGAGCAGTCGCGGGCCCCGCGGTGCGCCTCGCGCGCCGCGTCCCTGAAGGAATGCCCGGCGCCACCCCGGCGTTGATCAGAGAGTGCCTGAATCTGCGCTTGCCGCGCCCCTTCCCGCATAGCTAGACTAGAGCGTCACTTCTGTGACTTCTATCCGCCTGCCAGTCGCGGAAAACCTCGATCCTCAACCGGGATCCCGCGCGACCGGCCTGAATCATGTCCATAACGGAGCAACCACTACATGACAATCGCAACGACCGAAAAGGCAACCAAGCAGGTCGCCATCAATGACATCGGATCTGCTGAAGACTTCCTCGCCGCGGTCGAAAAGACTCTGAAATTCTTCAACGACGGAGACCTCATCGAGGGCACCGTCGTGAAGATCGACCGCGACGAGGTCCTCCTCGACGTCGGTTACAAGACGGAGGGCGTCATCCCTTCGCGTGAACTCTCGATCAAGCACGACGTCGACCCGACCGAGGTCGTTCAGGTCGGTGACCTGGTCGAGGCCCTCGTCCTCCAGAAGGAGGACAAGGAAGGCCGTCTGATCCTGTCGAAGAAGCGCGCCCAGTACGAGCGCGCCTGGGGCGACGTCGAGAAGATCAAGGACGCCGACGGCGTGGTGACCGGTTCGGTCATCGAGGTCGTCAAGGGCGGTCTGATCGTCGACATCGGCCTGCGCGGCTTCCTCCCCGCCTCGCTGATCGAGCTCCGCCGCGTTCGCGACCTGACCCCCTACCTGGGCCAGGAGATCGAGGCGAAGATCCTCGAGCTCGACAAGAACCGCAACAACGTCGTGCTGTCGCGCCGCGCCCTGCTCGAGCAGACGCAGTCCGAGAGCCGCACCACCTTCCTCAACAACCTCCAGAAGGGGCAGGTCCGCAAGGGCGTCGTCTCGTCGATCGTCAACTTCGGTGCGTTCGTCGACCTGGGCGGCGTCGACGGTCTGGTGCACGTCTCCGAGCTCTCCTGGAAGCACATCGAGCACGCCTCCGAGGTCGTCGAGGTGGGCCAGGAGGTCACCGTCGAGATCCTCGAGGTCGACCTCGACCGCGAGCGCGTCTCCCTGTCGCTCAAGGCGACGCAGGAAGACCCGTGGCAGGTGTTCGCCCGTACCCACGCCATCGGCCAGGTCGCGCCCGGAAAGGTCACCAAGCTGGTGCCGTTCGGTGCGTTCGTCCGTGTCGCCGAGGGCATCGAGGGTCTGGTGCACATCTCCGAGCTCTCCGGCAAGCACGTCGAGCTCGCCGAGCAGGTCGTGTCGGTCGGCGACGAGGTCTTCGTCAAGGTCATCGACATCGACCTCGAGCGTCGCCGCATCAGCCTCTCGCTGAAGCAGGCGAACGACGGAGTCGACCCCGAGGGCACCGAGTTCGACCCGGCGCTCTACGGCATGCTCACGGAGTACGACGACCAGGGGAACTACAAGTACCCCGAGGGCTTCGACCCCGAGACCAACGAGTGGAAGGAAGGCTTCGACACCCAGCGCGAGGCATGGGAGCAGCAGTACGCTGAGGCCCAGGCTCGCTGGGAGGCCCACAAGAAGCAGGTCGCCACGTCGAACGCCGAGGCGCTCAACAGCGACATCCCCTCGGGCTCGAACTCGTTCTCGAGCGAGTCGACCGGCGCCGGCACCCTCGCCGACGACGAGACCCTCGCCGCTCTGCGCGAGAAGCTCAGCTCGAACAGCTAGTAGTCGAACACCCCGCAGCAGAACACCGCTGCACCGGATGGCCGTCCCTCTCCAGGGGCGGCCATCCGCCGTTTCCGGCCGGCGTCGGAGGCTCCCGCTAGCATGGGCACGTGTTCGTGACAGCTCTCACCGGAGGCATCGCCGCCGGCAAATCCACTGTGGCCCGCCGCTTCGCCGAGCACGGTGCGGTCGTGATCGACGCCGACCGGCTGGCCCGTGAGGCCGTCGAGCCGGGCACCCCCGGCCTCGCCGCCATCGCCGAGCGCTTCGGCCCCGGGGTCATCGACTCTGAGGGCCGTCTCGACCGCCCCGCCCTGGGTGCCGTCGTCTTCGCCGACGACGCGGCCCGCCTCGATCTCAACGGCATCACCCACCCGGCCGTCGCCGAGCTGCTGAAGCATCGCCTCGCCGAGTCGACCGCCGCCGACCCCGACGCGATCGTGGTCTACGACGTGCCGCTCCTCGCCGAGTCAGGCGGGCGCCGCGACGGCCTGTTCCGCTATGTCGTCGTGGTCGAGGCGCCGGCCGATACTCGGGTGAGGCGCCTGATCGAACTCCGCGGAATGGCGGCCGACGAGGCCGAGCGGCGGGTGGCGTCCCAGGCTTCCGACGACGAGCGCCGCGCCCTCGCCGATGTCGTCATCACCACGGGCGGCACCCTCGACGAGACGGTGCAGCAGACCGACGCCGCGTGGCTCTCCATCCGCGAGGCGGCCGCCCGAGCATCCGCTGCCGACCGACCGGCCTGGCAGAGCTGAACCCACCAAGAGTGACACCAAGAGCGACGACACCGTGACCACCATCGACCTCAACGCCGACCTCGGCGAGTCGTACGGCGCCTGGACTCTCGGCGACGACCGCTCGATGCTCGAGCTCGTCACCAGCGCGAACGTCGCGTGCGGTTTCCACGCCGGCGATCCGTCCGGCCTGCTCGCGACGGTGCGCCAGGCCGCCGCGCACCGCGTGAGCATCGGCGCCCAGGTGTCCTACCCCGACCTCCGCGGCTTCGGCCGCCGTGACCTCGACCTCCCGCCCGCCGACCTGATGGCCGACGTCGTCTACCAGCTGGGGGCTCTGCAGGGGCTGGCCACCGCATCCGGCACCCGCGTCGCCTACCTCAAGCCCCACGGCGCCCTCTACAACCGGGTCGTGCACGACGAGCTGCAGGCGGCGGCCGTGATCGAGGCGGTGCTCGCCGTCGACGCGACGCTGCCCGTCGTCGGGCTGCCCGACTCTGAGATCGGCCGGCTGGCCGAGGCCGAGGGTCTGCGCTTCGTGCCCGAGGCGTTCGCCGACCGCAATTACCGTCCCGACGGCACGCTGGTGCCGCGCAGCGAGCCCGGCGCCGTGCTGCACGATCCCGACGAGATCGCCGAACGGATGCTCCGCCTGGCCGCCGAGGGCGTCGTCATCGCGATCGACGGCAGCGACCTGGCCCTCTCGGCCGAGACCATCTGCGTGCACGGCGACACCCCCGGCGCCGTGCGCATCGCCCGAGCCGTGCGCGACGCCCTGGAGTCTTCGGGGCTGACGGTCGCGGCCTTCGCGGTGCGATGATGCCGCCTGGTCCGGTGGCGGGCGGGCCGCCGGTGGGCCGGCCGTCACGTGGCGAGCCACTCGCGGGCCTCGTCGTGCGGCCGGCGGGCGAGGCGGCGCTGCTGGCCGAGGTTCCGGATGCCCGTTCCGCCCTCGCCCTGTACTCCGCACTCCGGGCGCATCCGTCGGCACAGCCGTCGCTCGACGGCGTGATCGACGTCGTGCCCGCCGAGCGCACGGTGCTCGTCACCTTCGACGCCGACCGGCTGACGTCAGCGCGCGTGCACCACTGGCTGCAGGAGGCGGCGACCGCTCCGCACTCGCCCGAGCCGACCGCTGTGCAGGCACCGCGGGTCGAGATCGCGGTGACCTACGACGGCGCCGATCTCGACGAGGTGGCGACCACACTGGGTCTCACCGTCGCCGAGCTGATCGCGCTGCACACTTCCACCCGCTGGACTGCCGCCTTCATCGGCTTCGCCCCGGGCTTCGCCTACCTGATGGGCGACGACG
The DNA here is from genome assembly GCF_024978135.1 of Herbiconiux gentiana. Lineage (GTDB taxonomy): Bacteria > Actinomycetota > Actinomycetes > Actinomycetales > Microbacteriaceae > Herbiconiux > Herbiconiux gentiana. The sequence goes on from NZ_JANTEZ010000001.1 coordinate 146,127, forward strand.
CCGGACGGCTCACCCTGCCCCGACGGTCGAGCCCGCGGGCGGTCGTGCCCTCGGGATCGGTCGCGCTGGCGGCGGGCTACTGCGGGATCTACCCACGCGAGTCGCCCGGCGGCTGGCACCTGATCGGCCGCACCGACGCCGTGTTGTGGGACAGCGCGCGCAGCGAGCCGGCCCTGCTCGCCCCCGGAACCGTCGTGGGCTTCGTCGATGCCGGCTGAGCACGCCGTCGAGGTGCGGGCGACCGGGCCGCTGACCCTGCTGCAGGATGCGGGCCGGCCGGGCTTCGCGCACCTCGGCGTCACCGGGTCGGGCGCCGCCGACCAGGGCGCGTATCGGGCCGCCAACCGGCTCGTCGGCAACACTCCGGGGGAGGCGGTGCTGGAGTCCGTGCTCGGCGGCGTCGCCCTGCGTGCGCGGGGGGCGCTGCTCGTGGCGGTCACGGGGGCGAGCGCGTCGGTCGTGGTGGAGCGGGGCGACGGGCGGGCGGCGGTCGAGCATCCGATGGGCTGTTCGTTCACCCTCGGCGACGGAGACGTCGTGACGGTGGGGATGCCGACGGCGGGACTGCGCACGATGCTCGCCGTGCGCGGCGGATTCGCCGTGCCGACGACGCTCGGCAGCCGGTCGAGCGACGTGCTGAGCGGTCTCGGGCCGGCGCCGGTGCGGGTGGGTGACGTGCTGACGGTGGGCGAGCATCCGGGTGACTGGCCCGAGGCGACGCTGCTGCCTGCCGTCGTGGGCCGGCAGGTCGCCTCCGGTCGGCGCGGTGACGAGCGGATGCTCGCGGTGATGCCCGGGCCCCGCGCCGACCTGGCGGGCGCCGCCGGCTGGCCGCGGCTGCTCGCGTCGGCGTGGACGGTCTCGCCCTCGTCGAACCGCGTCGGGGTGCGGCTCCTCAGCGCGCCGGGCAGCGCCGCACCTCTGGACACCGCACCCGCGAGCACCCTGCCCAGCGAGGGGATGGTCGTCGGCGCGGTGCAGCTGCCGCCGAACGGCGAGCCGGTGGTGTTCCTCCGCGACCATCCGGTGACCGGGGGCTACCCCGTGATCGCGGTGCTCACGGCCGCCGCCGTCGACCTCGCGGCGCAGCTGCGGCCCGGCGACGTCGTGCTCTTCGCCGCGGTGCGGGGCTAGACGCACGAATGCGGGCTGCCGAACACCCTGGAGCGTCGGCGGCCCGCATCCGAGCGCGAAGCCCGCCGGGATCAGCCGAAAAGCATCGCCGCTTCGTCGTAGCGGTGCTGCGGCACGGTCTTGAGCTTGCCGAGCGCCTCCTCGAAGCCGACCGTCTCGATCTCGGTGCCGCGGAGCGCCACCATACGGCCCCAGGCGCCCTCCTGCACGATGTCGCTCGCGGCCATGCCGAGGCGGGTGGCGAGCACCCGGTCGTAGGCCGTCGGTACACCGCCGCGCTGGATGTGGCCGAGCGTGGTGGCCCGGGTCTCGATGCCGGTGATCTCCTCGATCATGGGGGCGAGCCGCTCGCCGATTCCGCCGAGGCGCGGGCGGCCGAAGGCGTCGAGGCCGCGCTCGGAGTGGGCGTCGTCGGCGTGGTCGGGCGTGAAGCCCTCGGCGACGACGACGAGCGGCGCGCGACCGCGGTCGGCGGCGCTGCGCACCCACTCGGCGACCTGCTCCATGCTGGTCTTCTGCTCGGGGATGAGGATCGCGTGGGCGCCTGCGGCCATGCCGGAGTGCAGGGCGATCCAGCCGACGTGCCGGCCCATCACCTCGGCCACCATGCAGCGGCTGTGCGAGTCGCCGGTGGTGCGCAGGCGATCCATGGCCTCGGTTGCGATCTCGACGGCGGTGTCGAAGCCGAAGGTGTAGTCGGTCGCGTCGAGGTCGTTGTCGACGGTCTTCGGCACACCCACGATCTTCAGTCCCGCATCCGTCAGCCGCTTGGCCGCCGCGAGGGTGCCCTCGCCGCCGATGGCGATGATGGCGTCGATGCCGAGACGGTCGAGGGTCTCCTGGATGCGCTCGGGGCCGCCGTTGCCCTCGAAGGGGTTCGTGCGCGAGGTGCCGAGGATAGTGCCGCCCTGCTTGGCGATGCCGCGCACGTCGCTGCGCTCGAGCGGGCGGATGTCGCCCGCCACGACGCCGCGCCAGCCGTCCTTGAAGCCGACGAACTCCTGGTCGTTGATCTCCGTGCCCTTGAGCACGGCGCCGCGGATGACGGCGTTCAGACCGGGGCAGTCGCCGCCGCTGGTGAGGATTCCGATTCGCATGGTGATGTCTGCCTCGTGGTGGTGGTGGTGAGGTAACGCTCGGCATGACGCTCTGAGCGAGCACCGACGCTGATGTCGGTGGCTCTCCCTAAACTTAACGCATGGAACCCACCCGCTCCGTGCACCCCTTTGAAGTCATCTCTGAATACACGCCGAGCGGAGACCAGCCGGCGGCCATCGCCGAGCTCGCCGGGCGCATCAACGCGGGCGAGACCGACATCGTGCTGCTCGGCGCCACCGGCACGGGCAAGTCGGCCACCACGGCCTGGCTGATCGAGCAGGTGCAGCGCCCGACCCTCGTGCTCGCGCACAACAAGACCCTGGCGGCGCAGCTGGCGAACGAGTTCCGCGAGCTCATGCCGAACAACGCGGTCGAGTACTTCGTGTCGTACTACGACTACTACCAGCCCGAGGCGTACGTGCCGCAGACCGACACCTTCATCGAGAAAGACAGCTCGGTCAACGCCGAGGTCGAGCGGCTGCGTCACTCCACCACCAACTCGCTGCTGTCGCGCCGCGACGTCGTGGTGGTCTCGACCGTGTCGTGCATCTACGGCCTCGGCAAGCCGGAGCAGTACCTGAACGCGATGATGGCCCTGCAGGTGGGGCAGCGTATCGACCGCGACCACCTCATCCGTCGCTTCGTCTCGATGCAGTACCAGCGCAACGACATCGACTTCTCGCGCGGCAACTTCCGGGTTCGGGGCGACACCATCGAGATCATCCCGATGTACGAAGAACTGGCCATCCGCATCGAGATGTTCGGCGACGAGATCGAGGGGCTCTACAGCCTGCACCCGCTGACCGGCGACATCGTGCAGAAACTCGAGAGCGTCTCCGTCTTCCCCGGCTCGCACTACGTGGCCGACACGAACGTCATGCACCGCGCCATCGAGACCATCCAGACCGAACTGCACGACCGGCTGGCCCAGCTCGAGCGCGAGGGCAAGCTGCTCGAAGCCCAGAGGCTGCGGATGCGCACGACCTTCGACCTCGAGATGATGCAGCAGATCGGCTTCTGCTCCGGCATCGAGAACTACTCCCGCCACATCGACGGGCGCAACCCGGGCGAGGCGCCGCACTGCCTGATCGACTACTTCCCCGACGACTTCCTGGTCGTCATTGACGAGTCGCACGTGACGGTGCCGCAGATCGGCGCGATGTACGAGGGCGACTCCTCGCGCAAGCGCACTCTGGTCGACCACGGCTTCCGGCTGCCGAGTGCGCTCGACAACCGTCCGCTGAAGTGGAACGAGTTCAAGGAGCGCGTCGGCCAGACCGTCTACCTCTCCGCGACGCCGGGGCGCTACGAGATGGGCATCGCCGACGGGGTGGTGGAGCAGATCATCCGCCCCACCGGCCTGATCGACCCGACCCTCATCGTGAAGCCCTCGAAGGGGCAGATCGACGATCTGCTCGAGGAGATCCGGCTGCGCTCGGCGCGCGACGAGCGTGTGCTCGTCACCACCCTCACGAAGAAGATGGCCGAGGAGCTCACCGACTTCCTCACTGAGGCGGGGGTGCGGGTGCGGTATCTGCACTCGGATGTCGACACGCTGCGCCGGGTCGAGCTCCTGACCGAGCTCCGGCAGGGTGTCTACGACGTGCTCGTCGGCATCAACCTGCTGCGTGAAGGTCTCGACCTGCCCGAGGTGTCGCTCGTGGCGATCCTCGACGCCGACAAGGAGGGCTTCCTGCGGTCGTCGACGTCGCTCATCCAGACGATCGGTCGCGCGGCGCGCAACGTCTCGGGCGAGGTGCACCTCTACGCCGACAAGATGACCGACTCGATGCGGCTCGCCATCGACGAGACCGACCGGCGGCGCGAGAAGCAGGTCGCGTACAACACGCTGCACGGCATCGACCCGCAGCCGCTGCGCAAGAAGATCGCCGACATCACCGAGGCCCTGGCCCGCGAGGGCGCCGACACCGCCGACCTGCTCAAGGAGCGCGCCGGCCGCGGCAAGAAGAGCCCCACGCCGAACCTGCGCCGCGAGGGCATCGCCGCACAGGGCGCGAACGACCTCGAGTCGATCATCGCCGACCTGAACGGCCAGATGCTCGAGGCGGCGGCCGAGCTCAAGTTCGAGCTGGCGGGCCGCCTCCGCGACGAGGTCTCGGAACTCAAGCGCGAACTCCGCCAGATGGAGAAGGCGGGCCACATCGCCTGACCTGGACGGCGGAGTGACACCGGAGCAGATTGAGTAGAAACTGACCATCACGCCAGAAGGTTCGGCCGACGTAGCTTTCTGGAATGATCCGAATCAATCGCACACTCCTGTCCGCCGTCCTCGGCGGCGTCCTGGCCACGACCGCCGTGGTCGCCGCCCCGCTGGCCGCACACGCCGAGCTGACCAACCCGCCGGCGTGCGTCGAGAGCCCGTACGGTGGCTGCCAGGACGGACCGCTCGGCAACGGCGGTGGCGGCTCCTGGTCGACCACCGGCGACGTGTTCTCCGAGTTCTTCGCGTACTCCGACGGGACGATCCGGTACGAGGGGATCTGGGAGTTCCGTCGTTTCGACGGCGCGGCCCCTCGGGCTGAAGATGCCTCCCGCATCCTGTCGACCTCCAACACATTCACCAGTTGCACGGTCTGGGATATGAGCGTGACCTGCTTCGACTGATCGGTGAGACGACCCACCGGCGGTGTCGCTCCGAGCGAACGGGGACGTCAGTGTCGGTGGGTCCACGTACAGTTGAGGGGTGTCGATTTCGAACGTAGAGAACGTTGATTCCCTTGCCGTCAAGCCCTTCAATTCCCTCGGGAAGCTGACGGTCAAAGGCGCCCGGGTGCACAACCTGCGCGACGTCGACATCGAGATCCCGCGCGACTCGCTCGTGGTGTTCACGGGCCTGTCGGGCTCGGGCAAGTCGAGCCTCGCGTTCGACACCATCTTCGCCGAGGGTCAGCGCCGCTACGTCGAGAGCCTCAGCGCCTACGCGCGCCAGTTCCTCGGTCAGGTCGACCGACCCGACGTCGACTTCATCGAGGGGCTGAGCCCCGCGGTGTCGATCGACCAGAAGTCGACGAACCGCAACCCGCGCTCCACCGTCGGCACGATCACCGAGATCTACGACTACATGCGCCTGCTCTGGGCGCGCATCGGCATCGCCCACTGCCCCATCTGCGGGGAGCGCATCTCGGCGCAGACCGTGCAGCAGATCGCCGATCAGCTGATGGAGCTCGAGCCGGGCATTCGCTACCAGGTGCTCAGCCCCGTCGTCTCGCAGAAGAAGGGCGAGTTCGTCGACCTCTTCAAGGAGCTGAGCGCGAGCGGGTACTCCCGGGCCATCGTCGACGGCGAGATGATCCAGCTCTCCGACGCCCCCAAGCTCAAGAAGCAGTTCAAGCACGACATCTCGGTCGTCGTCGACCGCCTGGTCGCCGGGCCCGATATCCTCGGGCGGCTCACCGACTCGCTCGAGACCGCGCTGCGGCTCACTGACGGCCTCGTGCAGATCAACTACGTCGACGAGAACGGGCCTGAGGCCTGGGCGACCTTCTCCGAGAAGCTCAGCTGCCCGAACCAGCACCCCATCCAGCTCTCCGAGATCGAGCCGCGCACCTTCTCGTTCAACGCCCCCTTCGGCGCCTGCCCCGAGTGCTCGGGCCTCGGCACCCGCATGTCGGTCGACCAAGATCTGCTGCTCGGCGACGAAGACCTCAGCATCAACGACGGCGTCATCATCCCGTGGACGACGCAGGGCAAGGGCCTGTTCCAGTACTACGAGAAGCTGCTCGACGGCCTCGCCCGCGACCTGAAGTTCTCGCTGAACACCCCGTGGAAGAAGCTCACCCCCGAGGTGCGCGAGGCGATCCTGCGCGGAGACAACTTCGAGGTCAAGGTCAAGTGGAAGAACCGCTACGGCCGTGAGATGAGCTACACCTCGGGCTTCGAGGGGGTCATGCCCTACATCGAGCGCCAGTTCCTGCAGGCCGAGAGCGACTCGCAGCGCCAGCGCTGGGGGGAGTACCTCCGCGAGGTGCCCTGCCCCGTCTGCAACGGCAAGCGGCTGAAGCCCGAGGTGCTCGCCGTGACGGTCAACGAGCACAGCATCGCCGACGTCGCCGAGCTCAGCCTCAGCGACGCGCAGCAGTTCATGGGCACGCTCACTCTCACCGACCGCGAGGCGATGATCGGTGCGCAGGTGCTGCGCGAGATCCGCGCCCGGCTCGACTTCCTGATCGAGGTCGGCCTGAGCTACCTCGACCTGGCCCGCGCCGCGGGGTCCCTCTCGGGCGGCGAGGCCCAGCGCATCCGTCTGGCCACCCAGATCGGGTCGGGCCTCACCGGCGTGCTCTACGTGCTCGATGAGCCGTCGATCGGTCTGCACCAGCGCGACAACCGCCGCCTCATCGACACCATCGTGAAGCTGAAGAACCTCGGCAACACGCTGATCGTCGTCGAGCACGACGAAGACACCATCCGCACCGCCGACTGGATCGTCGACATCGGGCCGGGCGCCGGCGTGAACGGCGGCACCGTCGTGCACTCGGGCCACTACGACGAGCTGCTGGCCAACACGGAGTCGCTCACGGGCGACTACCTGTCGGGGCGCAAGGCGATCGAGGTGCCCACGAAGCGCCGGCCGATCGACAAGAAGCGCGTCATCACGGTGGTCGGCGCCGAGGCGAACAACCTCAAGAACGTCACGGCCGAGTTCCCGCTCGGAACGCTCACCGCCGTCACCGGCGTGAGCGGGTCGGGCAAGTCGAGCCTCGTGAACGACATCCTCTACCGGGTGCTCGCCAACAAGCTCAACGGCGCGCGCAAGCTCCCCGGCAAGCACAAGCGCGTCACCGGGCTCGAGAACCTCGACAAGGTGGTGCACGTCGACCAGGCGCCCATCGGCCGCACGCCGCGGTCGAACCCGGCGACCTACACGGGTGTGTTCGACCGCATCCGCACCCTCTTCTCCGAGACCGCCGAGGCGAAGGCGCGGGGCTACCTGCCCGGTCGCTTCAGCTTCAACGTCAAGGGAGGCCGCTGCGAGGCCTGTGCGGGTGACGGCACGATCAAGATCGAGATGAACTTCCTGCCCGACGTCTACGTCGCGTGCGAGGTCTGCGGGGGAGCGCGCTACAACCGCGACACCCTGAGCGTGCACTACAAGGGCAAGAACATCGCCGAGGTGCTCGACATGCCGATCAGCGAGGCGGCCGAGTTCTTCGAGCCCATTTCGGCCATCCACCGCTTCCTCAACACCCTGGTCGAGGTCGGCCTGGGCTACGTGCGGCTCGGCCAGAGCGCCACGACGCTCTCGGGCGGCGAGGCGCAGCGCGTCAAGCTCGCCACCGAGCTGCAGCGGCGCTCCAACGGCCGCAGCATCTACGTGCTCGACGAGCCCACCACCGGTCTGCACTTCGAAGACGTGCGCAAGCTCCTCATGGTGCTGAACGGCCTGGTCGACAAGGGCAACTCGGTGATCGTCATCGAGCACAACCTCGACGTGATCAAGTCGGCCGACTGGCTGATCGACCTCGGGCCCGAGGGCGGCTCGGGAGGCGGTACGATCATCGCCTCGGGCACCCCCGAGGCGCTGGCCAAGGTCGAGGCGAGCCACACCGGGCACTTCCTGGCCGAGGTGCTGCCGGCTCCCCGCTCGGGCGCCGACAAGGCTCCGACCCGACGACCGCGCAAGACCGCGGCCGACAAGGCGGAGAAGCAGCCCGCCCTGACGAAGTAGCGACGGCCCATGGCAGACACCGTCTCCTACCGCCCCAAGGCGGGGGAGATCCCCACCCAGCCCGGCGTCTACCGCTTCAAGGACGCGAAGGGCCGCGTGCTCTACGTCGGCAAGGCGAAGAACCTCCGCGCCCGCCTGAGCAACTACTTCGCGCCGCTCCGCAGCCTGCACGAGCGCACCCGCCGCATGGTGCTGAGCGCCTCCGGCGTGGAGTGGACGGTGGTGGCGACCGACATCGAGTCGCTGCAGCTCGAGTACACCTGGATCAAGGAGTTCGACCCGCCGTTCAACGTCAAGTTCCGGGACGACAAGACCTACCCCTTCATGGCGGTGACGCTCGGCGACGAGGCGCCCCGGGTGATGGTGACCCGCAACCACCGCATCAAGGGCGCCAAGTACTTCGGGCCCTACCCGAAGATCTGGGCGGTGCGCGACACCATCGACCTGATGATCAAGGCCTTCCCCATCCGCACCTGCTCCGACTCGAGCTACAAGCACGCGATGCAGACCGGCCGCCCCTGCTTCCCGGGTCAGATCGGCCGCTGCGGCGGCCCCTGCTCCGGCAAGGTCACGATCGAGGAGCACCGGAAGGTGGTCGACGACTTCGTGGCCTTCATGGCGGGCGGCGACAAGCGCTTCGTCACGGCGGCGACCAAGAACATGAAGGCCGCGGCCGAACGTCAGGACTACGAGGCGGCCGCGAAGTACCGCGACCAGCTGCAGGCCCTCGAGGCCGTGCTCGCGAAGAGCGCCGTGGTGCTCCGCGACAAGGTCGACGCCGACCTCTTCGGCATCGAGCACGACGAACTGGCCGCCAGTGTGCAGCAGTTCATCGTGCGCGGCGGGCGCATCCGGGGCGAGCGCTCGTGGACGGTCGACAAGGAGATCGACATCGACACGGGCGAGCTCGTCGACACGATCCTCCTCCAGGCCTACGAGGGCGAGGTGCCGCCGAAGGAGATCATCGTGCCGGCGCTGCCCGACGACACCGACGAGCTCGAGGCCTGGCTCGGCGAGCGGCGCGGCCGCGGCCAGGTGCATCTGCGCACGGCGCAGCGCGGCGAGAAGGCGGCGCTCATGTCGACCGCCACGATGAACGCCAAGAACAACCTGATGCTCTACAAGACCCGGCGCTCCTCCGACTTCGTCGCCCGCTCGCAGGCGCTCACCGACATCCAGGAGGCGCTCGGCATGACCGACGCCCCGCTGCGCATGGAGTGTTACGACGTCTCGCACCTGCAGGGCACGAACATCGTGGCCTCGATGGTCGTCTTCGAAGACGGCCTGGCCCGGAAAGACCAGTACCGCCGCTTCTCGATCGCCGATTCGACAGATGACACCGAGTCGATCTACCAGGTCATCACCCGGCGGCTCGCCTACCTGAAGACCGACGAGAGCCCCGAAGCGGTGGCCGCCGAGGCCAAGGCCGCCCTCGAGGCGCAGACGCAGGTCTTCGCCGAGGGGGAGGGGCCGGTCGAGCCCGAGCGCAAGAAGAAATTCGCCTATCCGCCGAACCTGCTCATCGTCGACGGCGGCCAGCCGCAGGTCAACGCGGCGGCCAGGGCCCTCGAGGAGTCGGGCGTGCAGGGCATCTTCCTCGCGGGCATCGCCAAGCGGCTCGAGGAGATCTGGCTGCCCGAGAGCGACTACCCGGTCATCCTGCCCCGCGGCAGCGAGGCGCTGTTCATGATCCAGCGCATCCGCGACGAGGCGCACCGCTTCGCCATCACGCATCAGCGTTCGAGGCGCAAGCGCGACATCGCCAGCGTGCTCACCGAGGTGCCCGGCCTCGGCCCCTCACGGGTGCGTGAACTGCTGCGGCACTTCGGCTCGGTCGCCGAGCTGAAGAAGGCCGATGTCGCGGCGATCTCCGAGGTCAAGGGCATCGGTCCGCTTCTCGCCGAGCAGATCCGCACCACCCTGCACCGGTAGGCTTGACAGCATCCCGTCCCGATCCCCAGAGCGAAAGCGTGTGATGTCCGACTCACCTCAGCAGCAGGAAGTGCTGATCGTCACGGGCATGTCGGGGGCGGGCCGGTCCACCGTGGCCAACGCCCTCGAAGACCTGGGCTGGTACGTCGTCGACAACCTCCCGCCGCAGATGCTCAGGCCGCTCGTCGATCTCGCCGAGCACGCCGGGTCGACCCTGCCGCGCATCGCCGCGGTGGTCGACGTGCGCGGGCGCGACTTCTTCGCCGACCTGCAAGACATGATCCAGGCGCTCCGCAGCGGCACCCAGCTGCGCGTGGTGTTCCTCGAGGCCACCGACCAGGCGCTGGTGCGGCGGTTCGAGCAGGTGCGGCGACCGCATCCGCTGCAGGGCAACGGCACCCTGCTCGACGGCATCGGGGCCGAGCGTTCGCGCCTCAGCCCCATCCGGGAGTCGAGCGACATCATCATCGACACCTCCGACCTGAACATCCACCAGCTCGCCACGGTCGTGCAGGAGAAGTTCTCGCACGCCGACACGGCCGGCGTGCAGGTCACGGTGATGAGCTTCGGCTTCAAGTACGGTGCGCCCACCGATGCCGACGGCATCGCCGACGCCCGTTTCCTGCCCAACCCGTTCTGGGTGCCCGAACTGCGGGCCCACACGGGGCTCGACCCCGAGGTGAGCGAGTACGTGCTCGGGCAGTCGGGCGCGCGCGAGTTCGTCGAGGCCTACGCCAAGGCCCTCGAGCCGGTGCTCGCCGGCTACCAGCGCGAGAACAAGCGCCACGCGACCATCGCGATCGGCTGCACGGGCGGCAAGCACCGCTCCGTCGCCATCGCCCGCGAGCTCTCCGAGCTGATCGGCGCCTTCCCCGGCGTGGTGGTCAACGTCAAGCACCGCGACCTCGGTCGCGAGTGACCAGCAACAGAAGAAGGTTCTGAATAGTGGCTCTCACAGCCGATGTGAAAGACGAGCTCGCCCGGGTCGTCGTCACCAAGACGACGGTCCGCGCGGCCGAGCTCGCGACCGTCCTCCGCTTCGCCGGCGGGCTGCACCTCATCTCGTCCCGCATCGCCATCGAGGCCGAGCTCGACACCGCCGACATCGTCAAGCGCGTGCTGCGCGACCTGGCCGAGCTCTACGGCGTGAAGGGCGACGTCTCGAAGGTCGCGCCCTCGGGCGTCCGACGCGAGGGCTTCTTCCTCGTGCGCGTCATCGAGGGCGGCGAGACCCTGGCCCGTCAGACCGGGCTGCTGGATGCGCGGCGGCGCCCCATCCGCGGCCTCCCCAACCGGCTGACCACGGGCGGCCGAGACGACCTGGCGGCCGTCTGGCGCGGCGCGTTCCTCGCCGCCGGCTCGCTCACCGACCCCGGACGCTCGGCGGCCCTCGAGGTCACCTGCCCCGGCAACGAGGCGGCCATGGCGCTCGTCGGCGCGGCCTCCCGGCTCGGCATCGCCACCAAGGCCCGCGAGGTGCGCGGCGTGCACCGTGTCGTCATCCGCGACGGCGAGGCCATCGCCGCGATGCTCTCCGTGATGGGCGCCGCCAAGACGGTGACCACCTGGGAGGAGATGCGCCAGCGCCGCGAGGTGCGCGCCACGGCGAACCGCCTGGTGAACTTCGACGACGCGAACCTCCGCCGCTCGGCGCAAGCCGCCGTCGCCGCCTGCGCCCGCGTCGAGCGTGCCATGGAGATCCTCGGCCCCGAGATCCCCGACCACCTCAAGTACGCCGGCGAGCTGCGACTGGCGCACCGGGAGTCGAGCCTCGACGAGCTCGGCCACCACGCCGACCCGCCCATGACGAAGGACGCGATCGCCGGCCGCATCCGCCGCCTGCTCGCGATGGCCGACAAGCAGGCCGTCGACCTGGGAATCCCCGGTACGGAGGCCAACCTTCCGCCCGACCTCGACGACTGATCCCGCCCCAGCGGGAATAGACTGATCAGGTCACTCACAGCCGCCGCTCATCCGGCCGGCGGCCTCTAGAACGAGGAGATCATCAATGGCTGAGTACACTCTGCCTGAGCTGCCGTACGACTACGCTGCGCTCGAGCCCCACATCAGCGGCAAGATCATGCAGCTCCACCACGACAAGCACCACGCGACGTACGTGGCCGGCGCCAATACGGCCCTCGCCGCACTGGCCGAGGCCCGCGCATCCGACAACCTGGCGAACGTCAACAAACTGGAGAAGGACCTCGCCTTCAACCTGGGCGGGCACGTCAACCACTCGGTGTTCTGGACGAACCTGACCCCCGACACCCAGACCCCCGAGGGCGAGCTGGCCGCGGCCATCGACGACGCCTTCGGTTCGTTCGAGAAGTTCCAGGCCCACTTCACCGCCGTCGCGCTCGGCGTGCAGGGCTCGGGCTGGGCCGTGCTCGGCTGGGACGTCATCGGCCGGCAGCTCACCGTGTTCCAGCTGTTCGACCAGCAGGGCAACGTGCCGTTCGGCGTCGTGCCGCTGTTCATGCTCGACGTCTGGGAGCACGCCTACTACCTCGACTACCTCAACGTGCGCGCCGACTACATCAAGGCGGTGTGGAACATCGCCAACTGGTCGAACGTCGCCGCCCGCCTCGAGGCGGCCCGCACGAAGACCGAAGGCCTGCTGGTACTGTCATAGCGACGCCGGATGCCGGGGCCGACCACGCCGGTCGCCCCGGCATCCTTCTCCACGGCTACCCACCACCACATGCCCGACAGGGCCCCAGCAACAGGAGCAATCTGTGTCCGTAAAGATCGGCATCAACGGCTTCGGCCGTATCGGCCGTAACTTCTTCCGCGCCGCCCTCGCCAAGGGCAGCGACATCGAGATCGTCGCCGTCAACGACCTGACCGACAACAAGGCGCTCGCGCACCTTCTCAAGTACGACTCCATCACCGGCCGCCTCGACGCCGACGTGACGCTCGACGGCGACAAGATCGTCGTCAACGGCAAGCCGATCATCGTGCTCGCCGAGCGCGATCCCGCCGACCTCCCCTGGGGCGAGCTGGGCGTCGACATCGTCATCGAGTCGACCGGCCGCTTCACCAAGAGCGACGACGCGCGCAAGCACATCACCGCCGGCGCGAAGAAGGTCATCGTCTCGGCTCCCGCCACCGGCGACGACGTCGCGACCCTGGTGCTCGGCGTGAACGAGGGCACCTACGACCCGCAGGTGCACGACATCATCTCGAACGCCTCCTGCACCACGAACTGCCTCGCGCCGCTCGCCAAGGTGCTGCTCGACAACTTCGGCATCGAGCGCGGCCTGATGACGACGGTGCACGCGTACACCGCCGACCAGAACCTGCAGGACGGCCCGCACAGCGACCTCCGTCGTGCCCGCGCCGCCGCGCTGAACATCATCCCCACCTCGACCGGTGCGGCGAAGGCCCTCGGCCTCGTCATCCCCGAGCTCGTGGGCAAGCTCGACGGCTACGCGCTGCGCGTGCCGGTTCCGACCGGTTCGATCACCGACCTCACCGTCGAGCTGACCAACCCGGCCACGGTCGAGCAGATCAATGAGGCGTACAAGAACGCCGCCCAGGGCGACCTCAAGGGCATCCTGAGCTACACCGAAGACCCGATCGTGTCGAGCGACATCGTCTCCGACCCGCACTCGTCGATCTTCGACGCCGGCCTCACCAAGGTGATCGGCAACCAGGTCAAGGTCGCCTCCTGGTACGACAACGAGTGGGGCTACTCGAACCGACTCGTCGACATCGCCGAGTTCGTCGCCGCCAAGCTGTAGCAACCCCTCAGCCGGTGGTGCCCCCTCGCTCTGCGCGTCCGGGCACCACCGGCTCCTGACTGAAAGCGATCCCGTGACGCTCCGCACCCTCGACTCCCTCGGATCGCTCGCCGGCAAGCGTGTCGTCGTCCGCTGCGACCTCAACGTTCCTGTGAAGGACGGGGTCATCACCGACGACGGCCGCGTGCGCGCGAGCCTCCCCACCCTCACCGCGCTGCTCGAGCAGGGCGCCCGCGTCGTGGTCGTCAGCCACCTCGGCCGCCCCGACGGCGCTCCCGAGGCCAAGTACTCACTCGAGCCCGTCGCGAAGCGCCTCGGCGAGCTGCTCGACGCCCCCGTCGCGTTCGCCCACGACACCGTCGGTGACGAGGCGACGGATGCGGTGGCCGCCCTAGAGGACGGTCAGATCGTCGTGCTCGAGAACCTGCGCTTCAACCCCGGCGAGACCAGCAAGGACGAGGGGGAGCGCCGCGCGTTCGCCGAGAAGCTGGCCGCCTACGGCGACGCCTTCGTGTCCGACGGCTTCGGCGTGGTGCACCGCAAGCAGGCGAGCGTCTACGACCTCGCCGAGCTGCTGCCGAGCGCCGCGGGTCTCCTCATCCAGACCGAGCTCGAGGTGCTCGACCGTCTCACCGCGAACCCGGAGCGTCCTTACACCGTGGTGCTCGGCGGCTCGAAGGTCTCCGACAAGCTCGGGGTGATCGGCCACCTGCTTCCCAAGGTGAACACGCTCCTCATCGGCGGCGGGATGCTCTTCACCTTCCTGAAGGCCCAGGGTCACGCCGTGGGCTCGAGCCTCCTCGAGGAGGACCAGCTCGACACCGTGCGCGGCTACCTCTCGAAGGCCGACGAGCTGGGCGTGCGCATCGTGCTGCCGACCGACATCGTCGTGGCCTCGAAATTCGGCGCCGACGCCGACACCGCGGTCACCTCGGCCGACTCCATCGAGGAGACGCCGTTCGGTGCATCCGGTCTCGGGCTCGACATCGGCCCCGACACCGCCGCCGCGTTCGCGGAGATCATCGCCGACTCGAAGACCGTGTTCTGGAACGGGCCCATGGGCGTATTCGAGCTCGAGCCCTTCGCGGCCGGCACCAAAGCCGTGGCGCAGGCCCTCACCGAGGTCGACGGCCTCGGTGTGGTCGGAGGCGGTGACTCGGCCGCGGCCGTTCGCGCCCTCGGCTTCACTGACGACCAGTTCGGTCACATTTCAACCGGAGGCGGTGCCAGTCTCGAATTCCTCGAGGGCAAGCGTCTCCCCGGCCTGGAGGTCCTCGGATGGTCCTGAAGCGCACGCCCCTGATCGCGGGCAACTGGAAGATGAACCTCGACCACCTGCAGGCGATCGCCTTCGTGCAGAAGCTCGCCTGGTCGCTCGACGACGCGAAGCACAGCTTCGACGACGTCGAGGTCGCGGTGTTCCCCCCGTTCACCGACCTGCGGTCGGTGCAGACCCTGGTGGCGGCCGACAAGCTGTCGCTGGCCTACGGCGGGCAGGACATCTCCGAGCACGAGTCCGGTGCCTACACCGGCGAGATCTCGGGGCAGTTCCTCGCCCAGCTCGACACGAAGTTCGTCATCATCGGCCACTCCGAGCGGCGCACGCTGCACGGCGAGACCGACGAGATCGTCGCGGCCAAGACCAAGGCGGCCGTGAAGCACGGCATCGTGCCGATCATCTGCGTCGGCGAGACCGCCGACGACCTCGAGAAGCACGGCCAGAGCGCCGTGCCCGTGGCGCAGCTGACCGCGGCGATCGAGGGCCTCAAGGCCGGCGTCGACATCGTCGTCGCCTACGAGCCGGTCTGGGCCATCGGCTCGGGTCAGGCCGCCACGCCCGAGCAGGCCGAGACGGTGGGCGCCGCGCTGCGCGCCGTGCTCGCCGAGAAGCTCGGTGACGACACGGCCGCGGCGACCCGCATCCTCTACGGCGGCTCGGTGAAGTCGGGCAACATCGCCGGCTTCATGCGTGAGCCGAACGTCGACGGAGCCCTCGTCGGCGGCGCGAGCCTCGACGTGACGGAGTTCGCCGCCATCGTCCGCTACCAGAAGCACGTTGGAGTGTAGACTGACCTCTGGTCTTCGGGGGAAGCAACCCCGCTACCGACGTATGTGAAAGGCAAGCAGTGCAAATCCTTCAGGTCATCCTCCAGGTGGTTCTCGCCATCACGAGCCTGCTTCTGACACTCCTCATCCTGCTCCACAAGGGGCGCGGTGGCGGTCTGTCCGACATGTTCGGCGGCGGCGTCACGTCCAACCTGGGAGCGTCCGGCGTCGCCGAGCGCAACCTGAACCGCATCACCGTCATCCTGGGGCTCGTCTGGGTCGCCAGCATCATCGTGCTCGGGCTGATCACCAAGTTCGACACGGGACTGTAGGGGGAATACGAATGGCTTCAGGAGGAAGTGCGATCCGCGGATCGCGCGTCGGCGCCGGTCCGATGGGGGAGCAGGACCGCGGTTTCCACGCGGAGCGCATCCAGGTCTCGTACTGGGACGCCCTCGGCAACGAGACGGTGCGCTACTTCGCGGCGAACCTGCCCGACGAGGAGATCCCCGAGGTCATCGACTGCCCGACCTCGGGTCTGCCCGCCGGTCGCGACAAGGCCAACCCGCCGTCGGTCGCCAAGCTCGAGCCCTACAAGACGCACCTCGCCTACGTGAAGGAGCGCCGCACCGAGCAGGAGGCCGAGCAGCTGCTCGAAGACGCTCTGACCCAGCTGCGCGAGCGTCGCGGCACGGTCGCCAAGTAGCTCGGACCGAAGCACAGCAGCACGTCGGCACGTCAGCACGGAAAAGGGAGGCTCTCGATTCGAGAGCCTCCCTTTCGCGTACCCGGCGCCGCCGGGATGAACCTCAGTAGCTGGGAGCGATCAGCGCCTCGGGAACCTCGGCCGCAGCCTCCTGGTCGACGAAGAACACGGTGCGCTTGCGCCCCTGGGCGCCGGCGACCGGAACCTCGTCGACGCTCGCGCCCGCCAGGGCCAAGCCGATAGCCGAGGCCTTGTCGGCACCGGCGAGCACCATCCAGATGCGGTCGGCCGACTGGAGCACCGGAAGGGTGAGGCTCAGGCGCTCGGGCGGAGGCTTGGGCGAGTTGCGCACCGGCACCACCGTGGCGTCGGTGATGCGGATCTCGTCGTGCCCGGGGAAGAGCGAGGCGATGTGCCCGTCGGGCCCGACACCGAGGAACATGATGTCGAAGCGCGGGAACTCCTTGCCCTCCGGCGCGGCCTCGGCGAGCTCCCGGGCGTAGACCCGGGCCGCCTCGTCGAGGTCGATGCCGTCGTCGGACGAGGGGAACGCATGCACCTTCGACTCGTCGACCGGAACGTGGTCGAGGAGCGCGCGGCGCGCCTGCAGCTCGTTCCGGTCGGCATCGTCGCGGGCCACGAAGCGCTCGTCACCCCACCAGAAGGTGATGCGCGACCAGTCGATCGAGTGCGAGGCGGGGGAGGTGCGGATGGCCTCCAGCACCTTCTCGCCCATCGTGCCTCCGGTGAGCACGACGTTCGCCTCGTCGAACTCGTCGAGGATGTCGATCATCTTGGTGATGAACCGTGCGGCCACCGAGCCCGCGAGGGACTCCTTGTCGGGGTGCACGAGGACTCGGCGGTCAGTGGTCATCGAATATCGTCCCTACCCTGTCAGACCGCGTCGCGGACGCCGGCGTCTTTCGACTCCAGCAGCTCGGACAGCCCCTGGGAGATCACTTCACCATACAGGTCGTCCGGATCGAGCCGTCGCAGCTCCTCGGCCAGGCAGTCGCGCAGATTGCGGCGCGGCAGCGACAGGTCGTGGGTGGGCTGGTTGGGCTGGCTGAGACGGGCCACGTTGGGCACGTCGCGCACCAGTTCGATGTCGCCGCTCTCCCGCGTGAGGATCACGCCGTGGATACCGCTCGACCCGTTCGACCGCGACAGCAGACCGTACTTCACGGGCACCTGCAGCTGGTGCCGCAGCCAGGCGGCGAGCAGCAGGGTCGAGGGGGAGTCGGACGCGCCGGAGACCTCGATGGCCGTGACCGGCTCGTAGGGCGGCTGGTCGAGCACCGCGGCGAGCTGGGCGCGCCACAGGGTGAGGCGCGTCCAGGCGAAGTCGGTGTCGCCCGGGGCGTAGCTCTCGGCCCGGCGCAGCAGCGCCTCGTAGGGGTTCGGCTGGTTCGACGAGTCGGTGATGCGGCGGGTCGCGATGCGGCCGAGGTCGGACGTCGACACGTCGTCGGGTGCCGCGCCGGGCCACCAGACGACCACGGGGGCGTCGGAGAGGAGCAGCCCGGTCACGAGCCCCTCCTGGTCGCTCGCCGCGGCGCCGTAGGCGCGCAGCACGACGACCTCGCTCGCCCCGGCGTCGCCGCCGACGCGGATCTGCGCGTCGAGACGCGCACCCCGGCCGGTGTTCATGCCGTCGTTCGCGGTGTCGGTGGAGACCACGATGACGCGCATCGGGTGCTCACGGGAGGCGTCGTTGGCCGCCTCGATGGCGTCCTCCTCCTCGCCGAGCGAGGTGACGATCACGAGGGTGAGCACCCGGCCCAGGGCGACGGCGCCGCCCTCCTCGCGGATCTTCACCAGGGACTTCGAGATCTTGCTGGTGGTGGTGTCGGGCAGATCGACGATCACGGGCGTCTCCAAACTCTTCCGTCGCGGGCCAGCAGTTCGTCGGCCGAAGCGGGGCCCCAGGTTCCGGGACGGTACTGCTCGGGCTGGCCCTGGGTGCTCCAGTACTCTTCGATGGGGTCGAGGATCATCCACGACAGCTCCACCTCGCGCTGACGCGGGAACAGGGGCGGGTCGCCGAGCAGCACGTCGAGGATGAGCCGCTCGTAGGCCTCGGGGCTCGCCTCGGTGAAGGCGTGGCCGTAGCCGAAGTCCATGGTGACGTCGCGCACCTGCACGCCGGCGCCCGGCACCTTCGAGCCGAAGCGGATGGTCACTCCCTCGTCGGGCTGAACCCGGATCACCAGGGCGTTCTGCCCCAGCTCCGAGGTCTGACTCTCGGCGAAGAGGTACTGCGGGGCGCGCTTGAACACGACCGCGATCTCGGTGACGCGACGGCCGAGGCGCTTGCCGGCGCGGAGGTAGAACGGCACCCCGGCCCAGCGGCGCGTTCCCACGTCGAGCTTGACCGCGGCGTAGGTCTCGGTGGTGGACTGCGGGTTCATGCCGTCTTCCTCGAGGAAGCCGAGCACCTTCTCGCCGCCCTGCCAGCCGCCGGAGTACTGCCCGCGGGCGGTCACCGTGCTGAGGTCGTCGGGCAGCTTCACCGCGGCGAGCACCTTCTCCTTCTCGGCGCGCAGGTCGGCGGCGTCGAACGAGATCGGCTCCTCCATGGCCGTGAGGGCCATCAGCTGGAGCAGGTGGTTCTGGATGACGTCGCGCGCCGCACCGATGCCGTCGTAGTAGCCGGCACGGCCGCCCACCCCGATGTCCTCGGCCATGGTGATCTGCACGTGGTCGACGTAGTTCGCGTTCCAGATGGGCTCGTAGAGCTGGTTCGCGAAGCGGAGCGCCAGGATGTTCTGGACGGTCTCCTTGCCGAGGTAGTGGTCGATGCGGAACACCGAGTCGGCCGGGAAGACCGACTCGACGACGTCGTTCAGCTCGCGGGCGGTCTTCAGGTCGCTGCCGAAGGGCTTCTCGATGACGACGCGGCGCCAGCGGCCCTCCTGCTGGTCGGCCAGCCCGGAGCGGCGCAGCTGTTCGGTGACGAGCGGGAACGCCTTCGGCGGGATCGACAGGTAGAAGGCGTAGTTGCCCATCGTGCCGCGGTCGCGGTCGAGCTCGTCGATCGTCTCCTTCAGCTGCTCGAAGGCCGCGTCGTCGTCGAACTCGCCCGAGACGAAGCGGATGCCCTCGGACAGCTGACGCCACACGTCCTCGTCGAACGGGGTGCGGGAGTGCTCCTTGACGGCGTCGTGCACGACGCGCTCGAAGTCCTGGTCCTCCCAGTCGCGCCGGGCGAAGCCGACGAGGGAGAAGCCGGGCGGCAGGAGGCCGCGGCTGGCGAGGTCGTAGACCGCCGGCATCAGCTTCTTGCGCGAGAGGTCGCCGGTGACACCGAAGATCACGAGGCCGGAGGGGCCCGCGATGCGGTTCAGACGGCGATCTGTGGGAAGCCGGAGCGGGTTGTACTCCGGGGTGATCTCAACGGGAGGCATTGATCTCCTAGGTTCGGGGCCGGACCTCCTCAGCGCAGGACGCTGAGGAGGGTCGCGGAATCGAGGGACGCGTCAGTGAGGTTCAGTCGCAGCACGGGCCGGCCGTGCTGCTCGAGGACGGCGGCATCACCCGCGGCCTGGGCCTGGATGAGCTGGCCGAAGCTGAACGGGCGGTCGGGGATGGCGAGGTCGGCGCCGGTGTCGGCGGTGATCTGCAGGAACACGCCGGTGGCCGGGCCGCCCTTGTGGTACTGCCCCGTCGAGTGCAGGAACCGGGGGCCCCAGCCGAAGGTGACGGGACGCCCGGAGCGGGCGGCGAGCAGGTCGCGCAGCTCGGCGAGCTGCGGCAGCGCCGTGCGGTCGACGTACGCCATGACCGCGAGGTAGCCGTTCGCCGGCAGCGAGCCGATCAGGGCGTCGACGGATGCGCGCACCGACGTCGCTCCCGAGATCACGCCGGCCGTGCCGCGCACCTCGATGCCGTCGTCGACGAACGCGGGCGCCTCGGGTTCGGGGCGGGAGTCGAGCAGACCGCGGGCGGCCTGCTTCGCCGACTCCACGTCGGGCTGGTCGAACGGGTCGATGCCGAGCAGGCGCCCGGCGACGGCGACCGCGTACTCCCAGGTGAGCAGCATGGCCCCCAGGGAACCGCTGATCAGCACCTCGCCGGGGTGACGCTCGCGCAGGTGGAACTCGTTCGCGTCGGCGACCAGCCGCACGATCTGCAGATCGGGCAGGTGCTCGGACAGCTCGGGGGAGTCGACGTCGAGCACGACGGGCAGGAGACCCTTGCCGTCTTTGCCCGTCGACTCGGCGATCAGCTGCTCGGCCCAGTCGGCGAAGCCCACGATGTGGGTTCCGTCGGAGACGATGCCGGTCTTGTCGCGGAGCGGGGTGGCTCCGGCGATCGCGGCCCCGAGGATGAGGCCGAAGTTCTCGTCGCCGTCCTCCGCGAGGTTCAGCGAGATCGCCTCGGCCTCGTCGAGCAGCTCGTCGATCGCCGCACCGGCGAGCCCCGAGGGCACGAGCCCGAAGGCGGTGAGCGCCGAGTAGCGCCCGCCCACGTCGGGGTCGGCCAGGAACACGCGGTAGCCGGCCGCCCGGGCCTCGGCCTCGAGCGGCGAACCGGGATCGGTGACGATCACGATGCGCTCGGCCGGGTCGATGCCCGCGGCGCGGAACGCCGCCTCGTAGGCCCGGCGCTGGCTGTCCGTCTCGAGCGTTCCGCCCGACTTCGACGAGGCGATCAGCACCGTCGAGGCCAGACGGTCATCGAGCGCGGCCCGGATCTGCTCCGGCGCGGTCGAGTCGAGGATGGTGAGCTCGACACCCAGTGTCTTCGTGATGACCTCGGGGGCGAGCGAGGAGCCGCCCATGCCCGCGAGCACGAAGTGGTCGATCCCGGCGGAGAGGAACTCGGCGCGCAGCGCCTCGATCTCGGCGACGAGCGGACGCGAGACGGAGACTGCCTCGACCCAGCCGAGCCGCTTGGAGGCCTCCGCCTCCGCGGCTGAACCCCACAGCGTGGGGTTCAGCGCGGTGATGCCGGAGGCGACGAGGTCGCCCACCAGCACCGGGACCTGTGCCTGGACGGCCGCTCGCGCGTCGCCCGACACATGGATGGCGATCGTCATTCAGCAGCCTTCAGGGCGGCGGTGACGGTGTCGAGCAGCTCGTTCCAGGACACGATGAACTTCTCGACGCCCTCCTTCTCGAGCAGCTCGGTGACCTCGGCGTACGAGATGCCCAGGGCGCCGATGGCGTCGAGCACCTTGTTGGCCTCGGCGTAGGAGTGGGCGATGGTGTCACCGCGCACCTCGCCGTGGTCGGAGAGGGCCTCGAGGGTCTTCTCGGGCATCGTGTTGACGACCGACGGGGCGGCCAGCTCGACGACGTAGGCGGTGTCGGGAACGCTCGGGTCCTTCACACCGGTCGACGCCCAGAGCGGACGCTGGGTGTTCGCGCCGCCCTCGAGCAGCAGCAGGGCGCGCTCGGTGGCGAAGGCCTGGGTCCAGACCTCGTAGGCGAGCTGGGCGTTGGCGATGCCGGCCTTGCTCTTCAGCGCGAGCGCCTCGTCGGTGCCGATGGCGGTGAGGCGCTTGTCGATCTCGGTGTCGACGCGCGACACGAAGAACGAGGCGACCGAGTGGATCTTCGACAGGTCGTGGCCCGCCTCCTTGGCCTTCTCGAGGCCGGAGAGGTAGGCGTTGATGACGTCGCGGTAGCGCTCGAGCGAGAAGATCAGCGTGACGTTCACCGAGATGCCGGCGGCGATGGTCTCGGTGATCGCCTCGAGGCCCTCGACGGTCGCGGGGATCTTGATCAGCACGTTCTCGCGGTCGACCTTGGCCGACAGCGCCTTCGCCTGGGCGATGGTGCCCTGGGCGTCGTGCGCGAGACCCGGCTCGACCTCGATCGAGACGCGGCCGTCGAAGCCCTTGGTGGCGTCGTAGATCGGCTTGAAGATGTCGCTGGCCGCGGCGACGTCGTCGGTGGTGATCTCGAACACGGCGTCGGTGACGTCGGTGTTCGTGGCGGCCAGCGCGGCGACCTGCTCGCTGTACGACTCGCCGTTGGCGAGCGCGGCCGCGAAGATCGTCGGGTTGGTGGTGACGCCCACGACGTTCTTCTCGTCGATGAGCTTCTGCAGCCCGCCGGAGGAGATGCGCTCGCGCGACAGGTCGTCGAGCCAGATCGAGACCCCGACGTCGGACAGCTTCTGAGTGTTCTCAGTCATTTCTTCTTCTCTCTTGATTTCTCGGCCGTCTGAGCGGACTCAGAGCGCGGCGAGTGACGACTTGGCGGCTTCGACCGCCGCTTCGGCGGTGATGCCGAACTCGCGGAACAGCGTCTTGTAGTCGGCCGAGGCACCGAAGTGCTCGATCGACACGCTGCGGCCGGCGTCGCCGATGTACGTGCGCCAGCCCATGTCGATGCCGGCCTCGACCGAGACGCGGGCCTTGACGGCGGCGGGGAGCACGGACTCCTTGTACTCCTCGCTCTGCTCCTCGAACCATTCGAGGGAGGGCGCGGAGACGACGCGGGCGTTGATGCCCTCGCCGGCGAGGATCGAACGGGCCTCGACGGCCAGCTGCACCTCGGAGCCCGTGGCGATGAAGATCACGTCGGGGGTTCCGTTCGGCGCCTCGGCGAGCACGTACGCGCCCTTCGAGACGTTCTTCGCCGAGGCGAAGACCTCACCGGAGGCGTCGCCGTCGCCGCGTTCGAACACCGGGATGTTCTGGCGGGTGAGCGCGATGCCGGCCGGGTTGTGCTTGCGGCCGAGGATGGTCAGCCAGGCGTGGCCGACCTCGTTGGCGTCGGCGGGGCGCACGACGTCGAGCCCGGGGATGGCCCGCAGCACGGTGAGCTGCTCGACCGGCTGGTGGGTCGGGCCGTCTTCGCCGAGGGCCACGGAGTCGTGGGTCCAGACGAAGATCGAGGGCACCTTCATCAGGGCGGCCAGACGCACCGCGGGGCGCATGTAGTCGCTGAAGATGAGGAAGGTGCCGCCGAACGGGCGGGTCTTGCCGTGCAGCACGATGCCGTTCAGGATCGAGCCCATCGCGTGCTCGCGGATGCCGAAGTGCAGCACGCGGCCGTAGGGGTTGCCCGACCACTCGTGGGTGGAGTGCTCCGACGGCACGAACGACGCGGCCGACTCGATGGTGGTGTTGTTCGACTCGGCGAGGTCGGCCGAACCGCCCCAGAACTCGGGCAGCACGGGAGCGAGGGCGTTGATGACCTTGCCCGACGCGGCACGGGTCGAGACGTCCTTGCCCGCCTCGAACACGGGGAGCGCATCCTCGAGGCCCTCGGGGAGCTCGCCGGCCTCGAGACGGTCGAGCAGCTCCTTCTTCTCGGGGTTGGCGGCGGCCCAGGCGTCGAAGCCCTTCTGCCACTCCGCGCGCTCCTCGGAGCCGCGCTGGAGCGCCTTGCGGGTGTGCTCGATGACGTCGTCGTCGACCTGGAAGTGCTGCTCCGGGTCGAAGCCGACGATCTCCTTGAGGCCCTTCAGCTCGTCGGCGCCGAGCGCCGAGCCGTGGATCTTGCCGGTGTTCTGCTTCTTCGGCGACGGCCACCCGATGATGGTCTTCAGGATGATCAGCGAGGGCTTCGAGGTCTCGGCCTTCGCCTCCTCGATCGCGTCGAAGAGGGCCTGCACGTCTTCGACGTACTCGCCCGTCTTCTTCCAGTCGACCACCTGCACGTGCCAGTGATAGGCCTCGTAGCGGGCCTTGACGTCTTCGGTGAAGGCGATGTTCGTGTCGTCCTCGATCGAGATCTGGTTCGAGTCGTAGATCGCGATCAGGTTGCCGAGCTGCTGGTGGCCGGCGAGCGAGGACGCCTCGCTGGTGACACCCTCCTCCATGTCGCCGTCGCCGGCGATCACGTAGGTGAAGTGGTCGAACGGGCTGGTGCCGGGTTCGGCCTCGGGGTCGAACAGACCGCGCTCGAAGCGCTGGGCGTAGGCGAAGCCGACCGAGGAGGCGAGGCCCTGGCCGAGCGGGCCGGTGGTGATCTCGACGCCCTTGGTGTGGCCGTATTCGGGGTGGCCGGGGGTGAGCGAACCCCAGGTGCGGAGCGCCTTCAGGTCGTCGAGCTCGAGGCCGTAGCCGCCCAGGTAGAGCTGGATGTACTGGGTGAGCGAGGAGTGGCCCACGGAGAGGATGAAGCGGTCGCGACCGAGCCAGTCCTGATCGGCGGGGTCTTTGCGCATGACCTTCTGGAACAGCAGGTACGCGGCAGGAGCGAGGCTGATCGCCGTGCCCGGGTGCCCGTTGCCGACCTTCTCCACGGCGTCGGCCGCGAGGATCTTGGCGGTGGTAACTGCTTTGTCGTCAATGGGTTCCCATTGGAGTGTAGCCACGAGGAAATTCGACCCCTTCTCGAGTGTGCGGACCAGTTCAAGGCCCGGGTTCTCCAATCATATCGAGGCGGACGGGCGCAGCCGTTCGATCCAATACACTTGACATCGGGGACAGCGATGGTCACGTGACGAGGAGTAATGGACGTAGCGGTAGACGGCCGGGTGGCCGAACGGCAGGTCAGCGCGATGGACAAGGTGCGGGGCTACATCTCCCTCACCAAGCCGCGTGTGATGGAACTGCTGCTCGTCACGACCTTCCCCGTGATGATCCTGGCGCAGGGGGGCATCCCGAATCTCTGGCTGGTGCTCGCCACGCTGGTCGGCGGCGCACTGTCGGCCGGCAGCGCCTCGGCGTTCAACTGCTACATCGACCGCGACATCGACCGGCTGATGGATCGCACCTCGCAACGGCCGCTGGTCACCGGAGTGCTCTCCGACCGTGAAGCCCTCGTCTTCGCCTGGGCCACCGGCGTCGTCTCGATCGTCTGGCTCGCGCTCACCACGAACTACCTCGCCGCCGCGCTGGCGCTGGTCGCCATCCTCATCTACGTGCTGCTCTACACGCTGGTGCTGAAGCGCCGCACCCCGCAGAACATCGTCTGGGGCGGCACCGCCGGCTGCATGCCGGTGCTCATCGGCTGGGCCGCCGTCACGAACTCCCTCTCCTGGGAGGCGCTCATCCTGTTCGGCATCATCTTCCTCTGGACGCCGCCGCACTACTGGCCGCTGTCGATGAAGTACCGCGACGACTACAAGACCGCCGGCGTGCCCATGCTCGCCGTGGTGCGCGGCCGGGTCGTCGTGGGCCTGCAGATCGTGCTCTACGCCTGGGCGATGGTGGCGTGCTCGCTGCTGCTCATCCCGGTCGGCCACATGGGGCTCGTCTACACCGCCACCGCCGTCCTCGCGGGAGCCTGGTTCCTCTACGAGTCGCACCGGCTGTACAGCCGCTCCATCCGCGATCTCAGCATCAAGCCGATGCGCGTGTTCCACGGCTCGATCACCTACCTCACGCTGGTCTTCCTCGCCGTCGCGATCGACCCGCTGCTGCCGTTCTGATGTCCACCCCGTTCAGCTGGCTCGCCGCCCGCGTGACGCTCACCCCCCGCGCCCTGCGCTGGGGCACGACCGCGGCACTCGTCGTGAGCATCCTCATCATCGTCACCGGCGGGGTCGTGCGCGTCACCGGCTCGGGCCTCGGCTGCCCCACTTGGCCCACGTGCGACGGCTCGTCGATCGCCACGACTCCCGAGCTGGGCATCCACGGGTTCATCGAGTTCGCCAACCGGGCCCTCACGGGCGTTCTGATCGTGGCCGTCGGCTGGGCGATCGTCGCGGCGCGGCTGCAGAAGCCCCGCGTGCGCAGCATGACCCGGCTGGCCTGGTCGCAGTTCTGGCTCGTGGTCGCCAACGCCATCGCCGGCGGCGTCACCGTGCGCACCGACCTCAACCCCTGGGTCGTCGCGATGCACTTCGTGATGGCCATGGCGCTGCTCACCACGACCACGCTGACGTGGCACCGTGCGCATCGCGGCCAGTCGGCCGCCGTCGACTTCCCCCGCACCGTCGGCCCGCTGGCCTGGGTGCTGGTCGCCGTCACGGCCGTGCTGATCGTCGTGGGCACCCTCGTCACCGGAACCGGCCCGCACGCCGGAGACTCGGCCGACGTGCCGCGCATGCCCTTCGTCTGGGAGCACGTGACCGTCGCCCACGGCATCCTGGGCACGCTGTCGCTCGTGCTCGGCGTGGCCGTGCTGGTGCTGGTCTCCCGGGTTCCGGGCGCCACGCTCGCCCGCCGCCGCGCGGCCACCTTCGTCGTCGTGGTGCTGCTCCAGGCCGTGCTCGGCGTCGCGCAGGCACTGCTCGGGCTGCCCGAGTGGATGGTCGTGCTGCACCTGCTCGGCTCGGCCCTGGTGTGGGTCGGTGCGCTGCGCGTGCTGCTGGACGTGCATCCGCAGCTCTGGGCCCCACCCGCACCCAGCACGTATACAATGAAAGATCAGGAACCGGCCCTCAAGGCCTAGGTTCCGCTCCCGACACACAATCTGCTCCGAGTCCGCGAATCGACGGGCATTTCGGTGTGACGATGGAATGTCGAAGACCTCTGTCCAGTTGTCCCTAACGGTAGAGGTTGCCAGCTGCAAGGAATGGAGTCAGCCATGTCAGACGTATTGATCGACCGGCCAGAACTCGAGAACCTCGGCGTGTACGAATTCGGCTGGTCGGATTCCGACACCGCCGGAGCCACGGCGACCCGCGGGATCAACGAAGCGGTGGTCGAGAACATCTCGGCCCTGAAGAACGAGCCCGAATGGATGCTCAAGACGCGCCTCAAGGCGTTGCAGATCTTCGGCCGCAAGCCCATGCCCACCTGGGGCGCCGACCTCTCGGGCATCGACTTCGACAACATCAAGTACTTCGTGCGCTCCACCGAGAAGCAGGCCACCACGTGGGACGACCTGCCCGACGACATCAAGAACACCTACGAGAAGCTCGGCATCCCCGAGGCGGAGCGTCAGCGCCTCGTCTCCGGCGTGGCCGCGCAGTACGAGTCCGAGGTGGTCTACCACCAGATCCGCGAAGACCTCGAGGCCCAGGGCGTCATCTTCATGGACACCGACACGGCGCTGCGTGAGCACCCCGAGTTCTTCGACGAGTACTTCGGCTCGGTCATCCCCTCGGGCGACAACAAGTTCGCCGCGCTGAACACGGCCGTCTGGTCGGGCGGCTCGTTCGTCTACGTGCCGAAGGGTGTGCACGTCGAGATCCCGCTGCAGGCCTACTTCCGCATCAACACCGAGAACATGGGCCAGTTCGAGCGCACGCTGATCATCGCCGACGAAGGCTCCTACGTGCACTACATCGAGGGCTGCACGGCGCCGATCTACAAGAGCGACTCGCTGCACTCGGCGGTCGTCGAGATCATCGTGAAGAAGAACGCCCGCGTGCGCTACACGACCATCCAGAACTGGTCGAACAACGTCTACAACCTCGTCACCAAGCGGGCGATCGCCCACGAGGGCGCGACGATGGAGTGGATCGACGGCAACATCGGCTCCAAGGTGACGATGAAGTACCCGTCCATCTACCTCGCGGGCGAGCGCGCCAAGGGCGAGACGCTCTCGGTGGCCTTCGCGGGCCCCGGCCAGCACCAGGACGCCGGCGCGAAGATGATCCACATGGCGCCGTACACCCAGTCGTCGATCGTCTCGAAGTCGATCGCGCGGGGCGGTGGCCGCGCCGGCTACCGCGGTGAGGTGCGGGTCGACGAGAACGCCCACCACTCGGCCAACACCGTGCGCTGCGACGCGCTGCTGGTCGACACCATCTCCCGCTCCGACACCTACCCGGCCATCGACATCCGCGTCGACGACGTGCAGCTCGGGCACGAGGCCACGGTCTCGAAGGTCTCCGAGGAGCAGCTGTTCTACCTGATGTCGCGCGGCCTGCCCGAAGACGAGGCCATGGCCATGATCGTGCGCGGCTTCATCGAGCCGATCGCCCGCGAGCTGCCCATGGAGTACGCCCTCGAGC
Source organism: Herbiconiux gentiana (assembly GCF_024978135.1). Lineage (GTDB taxonomy): Bacteria > Actinomycetota > Actinomycetes > Actinomycetales > Microbacteriaceae > Herbiconiux > Herbiconiux gentiana. Next base: position 174,286 of record NZ_JANTEZ010000001.1, read on the forward strand.
TGAACAAGCTGATCGAGATGGGCATGGAGGGCTCGGTCGGATGACCGTGCCACCCCTCGCTCACCCGGGCACCCTCGCCCACCCGACCACCGGGTCGACCCCGCCGAAAGGAAACGCAGGCTAGATGGCCCTCGCTTCACCGTCCCTCGTTCCCGTCCAGACGCGATCGGAGCGCCCGTCGTCGACCGACGTGTCCGATTTCCCCGCCGTCACCGGCCGGGAGTTCGAGTGGAAGTTCGCGCCCCTCGACCGCATCCGGCACCTGACCGAGGGAGCCCTCGACGGCGGCCCGGTCGCCTTCCAGTACTCCGAGTCGGCGGGCACCTCCGTCGAGTGGGTCGACCGCGCGACCGCCGTGGTCGGCGTGGCCGGCACTCCGGAGGACCGCGCCTCGGCGAACGCCTGGGGCGCCGTGGAGAAGGTGCTGACGATCACCGTCTCGTCCGAGGAGGCCGAGGAGCTGCTGGTGCGCCGGGAGCACTTCGACCGCTCGCCGCGGGCGGCGCACGTCGTGATCGAGGCCCTGCCGAACAGCAGCGGAACGGTCATCCTGGAGCACCGCGGTGACGCCGAGCTGAGCGAGAACGTCGAGATCGTCGTGGGGGAGGGCGCCCAGCTCACCGTCGTGACCGTGCAGGAGTGGGCCGACTCGGCCGTGCACCTCTCGAGCCACTTCGCCACCGTCGGCCGCGACGCCAACCTGCGGCACGTGATCGTGTCGCTCGGCGGCGGTGTCGTGCGGGTGAACCCGTCGATCCACCTCGCGGGCCAGGGCTCGTCGACCGACGCGTTCGGCCTCTACTTCGCCGACGCCGGCCAGTACCTCGAGCAGCGCCCGTACATCGACCACCAGGCCGCCAACACGCGCAGCCGGGTCAACTACAAGGGCGCGCTGCAGGGCGCGAAGGCCCACACCGTCTGGGTGGGCGACGTGCTGATCGGCCCCCACGCCGACGGCACCGACAGCTACGAGCAGAACCGCAACCTGGTGCTGAGCGACGGCACGCGCGCCGACAGCATCCCGAACCTCGAGATCGAGACCGGCAACATCGTCGGGGCCGGCCACGCCTCCTCGACCGGGCGCTTCGACGACGAGCAGCTGTTCTACCTGCAGTCGCGCGGCATCTCCGAGGAGGAGGCGCGTCGCCTCGTCGTGCGCGGTTTCCTCGCCGAGATCATCACGCAGATCGGCTCGCCGGCCCTCGAGGAGCGGCTGACCGCCGCGGTCGAGGCCGAGCTCGTCGAGGCCGAGGTCGTGCGGGCCGCGGCCGCCGCCCCGACGCTCGACGGTGGTGCCGCATGAGCTCCGAGAAGGTCTGCGCCCTCGACGAGGTGCCCGTGAACCAGGCCCTCCGCGTCGTGGTGGGCGGCGTCGCGATCGCCCTGGTGAAGGACTCGGCGGGGGAGTGCCACGCCATCGGCGACACCTGCACGCACGGCGACATCTCGCTGGCCGAGGGCTTCGTTGAGGACGACACACTCGAATGCTGGGCCCACGGCTCCAAGTTCTCGCTCGAGACCGGGAAGCCGCTGACGCTGCCCGCCTACGAGCCCGTTCCCGTCTTCGCGATCGAGGTCGTCGACGGGGACATCTACATCGACCCAACCGTGACGAAAGTGATTGATTAGCATGTCGGTTCTGAAGATCGAAGACCTCCACGTGAGCGTCGAGACCGAGCAGGGGACCAAGCAGATCCTCCGCGGCGTCGACCTTGCGGTCGGCGAGGGCGAGACCCACGCCATCATGGGCCCGAACGGGTCGGGCAAGTCGACGCTCGCCTATGCGATCGCCGGGCATCCGAAGTACCACGTCGAGGGCGGCTCGGTCACGCTCGACGGCGAGGAGATGCTCGACAAGTCGGTCGACGAGCGCGCTCGCGCGGGGCTGTTCCTCGCGATGCAGTACCCGGTCGAGATCCCGGGTGTGTCGGTGTCGAACTTCCTGCGCACCGCGAAGACCGCGATCGACGGCCAGGCGCCGGCCATCCGCGGCTGGATCAAGGACCTCGACTCCTCGATGACTGCGCTGCGGATGGACAAGTCGTTCCGCGAGCGCAACGTCAACGAGGGCTTTTCGGGCGGCGAGAAGAAGCGCAACGAGATCCTGCAGCTCGAGCTGCTGAAGCCCAAGTTCGCGGTGCTCGACGAGACCGACTCGGGTCTCGACGTCGACGCGCTCAAGATCGTGTCGGAAGGTGTGAACCGGGCCAAGGAGAACACCGGCCTCGGCATCCTGCTGATCACGCACTACAACCGCATTCTGCGCTACGTGAAGCCCGACTTCGTGCACGTGTTCGTCGCGGGCAAGGTCGCCGAGCAGGGCGGCCCCGAGCTCGCCGTGCGCCTCGAGAACGAGGGCTACGATCGCTTTCTCCAGGGCGCGAACGTAGGATAACGGTATGGTCACGACACTCGAACCGAAGCTCTTCGACCAGGTCGAAGAAGCTCTCAAAGACGTGATGGACCCTGAGCTCGGCGTCAACATCGTCGACCTCGGCCTCATCTACGACCTCAACTGGGACGACGAGCAGAACGCGCTCGTCATCTCGATGACGCTCACGAGCGCCGGATGCCCGTTGACCGACGTGCTCGAGGAGCAGACCGCCGAGGCGCTCGACGGCGTCGTGGAGCAGTTCCGCATCAACTGGGTGTGGATGCCGCCGTGGGGCCCCGACAAGATCACCGACGACGGCCGCGACATGATGCGCGCCCTCGGCTTCTCGATCTGACCCTGCCCGGCTCGCCCCCTCGCGTCTAACTCGCAGCGAGCCGTCAAAAAACGCCCTTGACCGTCGGTCAGAGGGCGTTTTTTGACGGCTCGACAGGAGTGAAGCGGTTACTTGCGGGAGGTGAGCTTCCAGGCCAGGGGGATGATGCCCGCGGCGAGCAGCGTCTTGACGATGCCGCCGACGATGAAGGGGTAGAGGCCCGCCTCGAGGGTCTGCGACAGCGTCAGACCGAGCGAGGCCGCGAGCCAGGGGAGACCGATCGCGAAGGTGATGAGCGTGCCGGCGGCGAAGGAGGCGACGGCGCCGAGCACGCGGCGGTCGATGCTGCGCTGCGCCAGCCAGCCGGTGAGGCCCGCCGCGACGATGAAGCCGATGATGTAGCCGCCCGTGGGGCCGGCGACGACGTGCCAGCCCGAGGTCGCCTCGCTGAACCACGGCACCCCCGCGATGCCGAGCACCGCGTAGACCGCGAGCGAGACCATGCCGCGCAGGGCTCCGAGCGTCGAGCCGACGAGCAGCACCGCGAGGGTCTGGCCGGTGATCGGCACGGGCCAGAGCGGCACGGCGATCTGGGCGAGCAGGCCGGTGAAGGCCGCTCCGCCGGCGACGAGCATGACATCGGTCAGGATGCTGCGGCTGACCAGGCGGTCGGCGAGCGTGGGGCGGCGCACGGCCGCAGTGAGGGAGGACATGGAAATATACTAGAGAGATTCCCCCTCCCCCCGCGTTGTGGCGACGCAACGAAAGAATTGGATATCTCTGTGCTCAGCGTTACTGACCTCGCGATCCGGGTCGGCGCACGAACCCTCATGGAGGACGTGTCGTTCCGAGTCGGATCCGGCGACAAGGTCGGACTGGTGGGCCGCAACGGAGCGGGCAAGACCACTCTGACGAAGGTGCTCGCAGGCGACCTGCAGCCCTCGGCCGGAGCCGTGCAGCGCTCCGGTGAACTCGGCTACCTGCCGCAGGACCCGCGCTCCGGCGACCCCGAGGAACTGGCCCGCACGCGCATCCTGAACGCCCGCGGCCTCGGCTCGCTGCTGGAGGGCATGACCGAATCGTCGCTGGCCATGGCGAGCGACGACCCGAAGGTCAGCGCGGCGGCCATGAAGAAGTACGGCAACCTCACCGAGCGCTTCGACGCGCTGGGCGGGTACGCCGCCGAGGCCGAGGCCGCCTCGATCGCGTCGAACCTCAGCCTGCCCGACCGCATCCTCGACCAGCCGCTGAAGACGCTCTCGGGTGGTCAGCGGCGCCGCATCGAGCTCGCGCGCATCCTGTTCTCCGACGCCGAGACGCTCATCCTCGACGAGCCGACGAACCACCTCGACGCCGACAGCGTCGTGTGGCTCCGCGAGTTCCTGAAGAGCTACAACGGCGGCTTCATCGTGATCAGCCACGACATCGAGCTCGTCGGCGAGACCGTGAACCGGGTGTTCTACCTCGACGGCAACCGCCAGGTGATCGACGTCTACAACATGAACTGGCGCAACTACCTCAAGCAGCGCGCCGCCGACGAGGAGCGCCGCAAGAAGGAGCGCGTCAACGTCGAGAAGAAGGCCGGGCAGCTGCAGATGCAGGCCGCCCGCTTCGGTGCGAAGGCCTCGAAGGCGGCCGCCGCGCATCAGATGGTGGCCCGCGCCGAGAAGATGCTCTCCGGGCTCGAGGAGGTGCGCGAGGCCGACCGGGTGGCGAAGCTGCGCTTCCCGACCCCCGCCCCGTGCGGCCGCACGCCGCTGATGGCCTCGAACCTCTCGAAGAGCTACGGCTCGCTCGAGATCTTCACGGCCGTCGACCTGGCGATCGACCGCGGGTCGAAGGTCGTCATCCTGGGGCTGAACGGTGCAGGCAAGACGACGCTGCTGCGCATCCTGGGCGGGGTCGATCAGCCCGACACCGGTCAGCTGGAGCCCGGTCACGGCCTGCGCGTGGGCTACTACGCCCAGGAGCACGAGACCATCGACGTCAACCGCACCGTGCTGCAGAACATGGTCTCGGCCTCGCCGAACCTCACCGAGACCGAGGCGCGCCGCGTGCTCGGCTCGTTCCTGTTCACCGGTGACGACGGGCACAAGCTCGCTGGGGTGCTCTCGGGCGGCGAGAAGACCCGGCTGGCCCTCGCCATGATCGTGGTGAGCGGCGCCAACGTGCTGCTGCTCGACGAGCCCACCAACAACCTCGACCCGGCGAGCCGCGAAGAGATCCTGGATGCCCTCGCGCACTACGAGGGAGCGGTCGTATTGGTCAGCCACGACGAGGGCGCCGTCGAGGCGCTGAACCCCGAGCGCGTGCTCATCCTGCCCGACGGGGTCGAGGACCACTGGAACAAGGACTACGCCGACCTGATCAGCCTGGCGTAGCCAGGCCGCCCGCCGCTCAGCGGGCGCGCGACTCAGAATCGAGGATCTCGTCCTCGACGTCGGCGTCGGAGCGCTTCGCCGCGCGGCGACGCTCCCGCTCGGCCGCGCGCTCCTGCTCCTCGGGGTCGTCCTCGTTCAGTCGACGGAACTCCTGCCGGACGATGTAGCCGAGCCCCACGAAGCCGAGCAGCCCGAAGCAGAACCACTGGAACGTGTACGACAGGTGGGCGCCCTCGTCGGGCGTCGGCTTCGGCATGGCCTGCGGGCGGGTGGCCGGCGCGGGGTCTTCCGACGCCATCAGACCGTAGGCGCCCGTGTAGGTCGGCAGGCCGAGCTGATCGGCGATGCGCGGCAGCTCGATCGTGGCGATCTGCCCGGCCACGGCGCCCCGGCCCGCGAGCTCGGGCTCCCCGGCCTTCAGACGGGCCACCACGGTGACGGTGCCCGTGGGCGCGGCTGGCACGACGTCGGGCACGTCCTGCGTCTGCCCGGTCGGCACCCAGCCGCGGTCGACGACGAAGACCTCGCCGTTCGCGAGCCGCAGCGGCACGAGCACGTCGAATCCGACGTCACCGCCAAGGGGGCGGTTGCGCACCAGGAGCTGGTCGTCGACGAGGTACTCGCCGGTCATCGACACGGTCAGCCACTCCTGGGAGGCGTCGTAGGAGTCGAGCGCCGGCAGCACCTCGGTGAGCGGCGTGGGGGAGGCGTCGAAGTTCGTCTCGACCCGGTTGATCTCGGCCACCGCCTCGTCGCGGCGCGCGAGCTGCCACATCGCCAGCATCACGCAGACCAGGGCGAACACGACGGTGAGCGCGAGATAGCCCGCCCAGCGCCGCGAGAGCAGGAAGCGCCACCCGGTCATACGGGAACCACCTCGAGCGGGAAGTCCCGCGCCGCCAGGAACTCGCGGAGGAACTCCTCGTGCTCGTCGCAGGCGAGCCAGACCTTCCGCCGATCCTCCGAGTGGATGCGCGGGTTGCGCCATTCGATGCGATGCGACGCCCGAGCGCGGCAGCCCGCCCGCGAGCACTCCTCGGGGGAGGGCTCGAGGCCGAGCGAGATCACGACCGGGGCCCGTCTCCGGGAACCGGGCGGTACACCTCGATCGCCGTGGGCTGCTCGTGACGCTGGATGCTCGAGGTGCCGACGTTGCCGAGCACGACCGCGAAGTAGGGGAGGAGGATGGCACCGGCCGCGCAGACGGCCAGCCACCACCCGTGCACGAACAGCATGAGCACGAGGCAGATCACGCGGATCGACATGGTGATCAGGTATTTGACCATGCGGGCGTGCCGCTCGGCATCGGGTGACGGCGGCAGGCTCGTGAGGGACTGCTGGCTGCTCTTCATGGTCACCTCAGCCTACGCTTCCCCAACTGCTTCTAAGCTGGTATCCGGCCGATTGCCCCGTCGGGTTCGCCGATCGTCTCCCGCCCCGCCCCATCCCGTGAGGACCAGCTCTCCGTGACTTCCGCCAGCACCCCCCGTACCGTCCTCGTCACCGGAGGCAACCGCGGCATCGGCTATGCCATCGCCGAGGAGTTCGTGGCCCAGGGCCACCGCGTCGCCGTGACCTCGCGCACCGGTGAGGGCGGCCCGGCCGGAGCCCTGACCGTGAAGGGCGACGTCACCGACACCGCGTCGATCGACGCCGCCTTCACCGAGGTCGAGAACGAGCTCGGCCCCGTCGAGGTGGTCGTCGCCAACGCCGGCATCACCCGCGACATGCTGCTCATGCGCATGGGCGAGGACGACTTCACGAGCGTCGTCGACACGAACCTCACGGGCGCGTTCCGCGTCGTCAAGCGGGCGTCGAAGGGGATGCTCAAGGCGCGCTTCGGCCGCATCGTGCTGATCTCGAGCGTGGTCGGCCTCTACGGCGGCCCCGGCCAGGCGAACTACAGCGCGTCGAAGGCCGCGCTCGTCGGTTTCGCCCGCTCGATCTCGCGCGAACTCGGCGCCCGCGGCATCACCGCGAACGTCGTCGCCCCCGGCTTCATCGAGACCGACATGACCGCCGAGCTGCCCGAGGCGCAGCAGGCCGAGTACAAGAAGTCGATCCCCGCGGGCCGCTACGGCTCGGCGGCCGAGGTCGCGAAGGTCGTCGCCTGGATCTCCTCCGACGACGCCGCCTACATCACCGGCGCCGTCGTGCCGGTCGATGGCGGTCTCGGCATGGGGCACTGACATGACGCCGCACCTCGTGGTGCTCGACGTCGACTCCACGCTGATCGAGAACGAGGTCATTGAGATGCTGGCCGACTGCGCCGGCAAGCACGCCGAGGTGGCGCTCATCACCGAGCGCGCCATGCACGGGGAGCTCGACTTCGCCGAGAGCCTGCGCGCCCGGGTGGCACTGCTCGAGGGCCTGAGCACCGACTGCTATCGCGAGATCGGCGAGCAGATCGTCGTCACGGAGGGCGTGCCGACGATGATCGCCGGGCTGCACGCGCAGGGCAGCCTGGTGGGCGTCGTCTCCGGCGGCTTCCACGAGCTGCTCGACCCGCTGGCCGACGGCCTGGGGCTCGACCATTGGCGGGCGAACCGCCTGCATTCGGCCGACGGCCGGCTCACGGGTGCCGTCAGCGGCCCGATCGTCGACCCGCAGAGCAAGGCGGATGCGCTCACCGAGTGGGCCGAGGCCCGCGGCATCCCGCTGGACCGCACGGTCGCCGTGGGCGACGGGGCCAACGACCTCCGCATGATGGAGATCGCCGGCCTCTCGGTGGCGTTCGACGCCAAGCCCGTCGTGCGGGCGGAGGCCGACCTGATCATGGACCGCCGAGACCTGTCGCAGCTGCTCCCGCTCCTCGGCCTGCGCGGCTAGGGCAGAACCCGCTCGCCCTTGCCAACCACGGTGATGCCCGAGTCGGTGACCGTGAAGCCCCGCTCGCGGTCGCGCTCGGGGTCGACACCGATCTGTGCCCCGGCGGTGACCACCACGTTCTTGTCGAGGATCGCGCGCCGCACCACGGCATCGGGCTCGACGTGCACCCGGTCGAACAGCACCGACTGCTGCACGAGGGCTCCGGAGTCGACCGTGGCCCACGGCCCGACGACGCTGCCCTCGACGCGGGCGCCCGAGATGAGGCAGCCGAGCGAGACGATCGACTCGACCGTGACCCCGGGGTTGCCCTTGGAGTCGCGCACGAACTTCGCCGGCGGCGAGTTGAGCTGCTGGGTGAAGATCGGCCAGCGCTCGTTGTAGAGGTTGAACACCGGCAGGGCCGAGATGAGGTCTTGGTGGGCGTCGTAGAACGACTCGATCGTGCCCACGTCGCGCCAGTAGTACCGGTCGCGATCGGTGGAGCCCGGCACCTCGTTGCGGTTGAGGTCGTAGACCGCCGCGTTCCCGCGCGCCACGAAGTCGGGGATGATGTCGCCGCCCATGTCGTGGCTCGACTCGGGACGCTCGCCGTCGCGGATGACGGCGTCGATCAGCTGGTCGGCGTCGAAGACGTAGTTGCCCATCGAGGCGAGCACCTCGTGGGGAGCGTCGTCGAGCCCGACCGGGTTCTTCGGCTTCTCGAGGAACTCCGCGATGCGGGTGGGGTTCGACGGCTCGGTCTGGATGACGCCGAACTGGTCGGCCAGCTCGATCGGCTGGCGGATGGCGGCGACCGTGGCGCCGGCGCCCGAGTCGATGTGCGCCTGGATCATCTGGCCGAAGTCCATGCGGTAGACGTGGTCGGCGCCGACCACGACGACGATGTCGGGGTTCTCGTCGCGGATGAGGTTCAGCGACTGCAGGATGGCGTCGGCCGATCCGCTGAACCAGCGCTTGCCGAGTCGCTGCTGAGCGGGCACCGACGCGATGTACGAGTTGAGCAGCCCGTCGAGGTGCCAGGTCTGCGAGACGTGGCGGTCGAGCGAGTGCGACTTGTACTGGGTCAGCACGACGATCTGACGGAGGCCGGAGTTCACGAGGTTCGACAGGGCGAAGTCGATCAACCGGTAGCCGCCGCCGAAGGGCACGCCGGGCTTGGCCCGGTCGGCGGTGAGGGGCATGAGACGCTTGCCCTCGCCACCGGCGAGGACGATGCCGAAGATCTTCTTTGATGGTGCCATGGGACAAACCCTACTGAGGTTTCGTCGCAGGCGTACTACGGTTCGACTATGCGAGTCGATGTGATCACCAAGGAGTATCCGCCCGAGATCTACGGAGGGGCCGGCGTGCACGTCGCCGAGCTCGTGAAGGGCCTGCGGGCCCATCTCGACGTGGCCGTGCGGTGCTTCGGAGCGCCGCGCGACGAGCCCGAGGTCTACGCCTACCGGGTGCCGGCCGAGCTCGCCGACGCCAACGGCTCGCTCGCGACGCTCGGCGTAGACCTGCAGATCGCCGAGGCGGTGGCGGGCACCAGCCTCGTGCACTCGCACACCTGGTACGCCAACGCCGCCGGACGCCTGGCCGCCCTGCTGCACGACGTGCCGCACGTCGTCACGGCGCACTCGCTCGAGCCGCTCCGCCCTTGGAAGGCCGAGCAGCTCGGCGGCGGCTACCGCATCTCCTCGCTGATCGAGAAGACGGCCTTCGAGTCGGCGGATGCGGTGATCGCCGTCTCGAACGGCATGCGCCGCGACATCCTGCGCTCCTACCCGGCGATCGACGAGTCCCGGGTCGTCACGGTCTACAACGGCATCGACCTCGACCGCTGGCGCCCGAATCACGACGCCGCGGTGCTCGCCGAGCACGGCATCGCCCCCGACCGGCCCACCGTGGTCTTCGTGGGCCGGATCACCCGGCAGAAGGGCCTGCCGTACCTCCTCCGCGCCCTCGCGCAGCTGCCGGCCGAGGTGCAGGTCGTGCTCTGCGCCGGCGCACCCGACACCCCGGCCATCCTCGAGGAGGTCTCGAGCGCGGTGCGAGCCCTGCAGGAGACGCGTTCAGGCATCGTTTGGATCGACGAGATCCTGCCGCAGCCCTCGCTCACCGCGATCCTCACCGCGGCGACCGTCTTCGTCTGCCCGAGCGTCTACGAACCGCTCGGTATCGTGAACCTCGAGGCGATGGCCTGCGGGCTGCCCGTGGTGGGCACCGCCACCGGCGGCATCCCCGAGGTCGTCGACGACGGGGTCACGGGCATCCTCGTGCCGATCGATCAGGCCCAGGACGGCACGGGCACCCCCACCGACCCCGACCGCTTCGTCGCCGACCTCGCCCGGGCGCTCACCGAGGTCGTCTCCGACCCGGTCCGCGCCAAGGCGATGGGGGAGGCCGGCCGGGCCCGCGCCGAGGCCGAGTTCAGCTGGGGCGCGATCGCCTCCCAGACCGCCGACATCTATCGCTCGTTGGTCAACTAGACGGCTGTCGCTGGGTAGGGTTGGAGCATGCCCAATGTGCTCGATTTCGAAGACGTTTCGGTTGTCCGCGATGGGAATCAGATCCTCAGCGGCGTGAACTGGAAAGTCGACGGCGATCAGCGCTGGGTGGTGCTCGGCCCGAACGGCGCGGGCAAGACCACGCTGCTGCAGATCGCCGCGGCGATGAACCACCCCTCCGAGGGCACCGTGCAGGTGCTCGAGGGCACGCTCGGCGAGGTCGACCTGTTCGAGCTGCGCCCGCGGGTGGGATTCGCGTCGAGCGCGATGGCCCGTCGTTTCCCGGCCAACGAGACCGTGCTGAACGTGGTGCTCACCGCCGCGTACTCCGTCACGGGCCGCTGGAACGAGTCCTACGAGGACATCGACCTCCGCCGCGCCCAGCGCGTGCTGAACGAATGGAAGCTCGATCACCTCGCCGAGCGCCTGTTCGGCTCGCTCAGCGACGGCGAGCAGAAGCGCGTTCAGATCGCCCGCTCGGTGATGACCGATCCCGAGCTGCTGCTGCTCGACGAGCCGGCCGCCAGCCTCGATCTCGGCGCCCGCGAGGAGCTGCTGCAGCTGCTCGGCGGCTACGCCTCCGCCCCCGAGGCGCCAGCCATCGTGATGGTCACGCACCACGTCGAGGAGATCCCGCGCGGCTTCACCCACGCCCTGCTGCTCGGCCGTGACGGCATCGTCGCGACCGGCCCGCTCGGCGAGGTGCTCACCGCCGAGAACCTGGGTTCTGCCTTCGGGCTGCCGATCGAGCTGACCGAGACCGACGGGCGCTACAGCGCTCGCGCGGCCTGATCGGCTGCACCGCGCATCCGGAGCTTTCTGCTAAACTGTCTAGCTGGCCCTCGCGGCCTCTGACTTCACTCTCACCCATCGCCGTAACCAAGGACAGAATCATGAAGACTGACACCCACCCCACGTACGAAGCAGTGGTCTTCCGCGACCTCGCCTCCGGTGCGACCTTCCTCACCCGCTCGACCGTGTCGTCGTCGAAGACGATCGAGTGGGAGGACGGCAACACCTACCCCGTCATCGACGTCGAGATCTCGTCGGAGTCGCACCCGTTCTACACGGGTAAGCAGCGCATCATGGACTCGGCCGGCCGTGTCGAGAAGTTCAACAACCGCTACAAGGGCTTCGGCGGCGGCAGCAAGTAGGCTGCAGCTCCCAGAACGTCAGAACCCCCGTCGACTCCGGTCGGCGGGGGTTCTTCGTGCAGCGAGCGGGTGCGTGGCCCTGTGGGGCTCCGGATGCCCGGCGGCGCGCTCAGGGCTTGAGCGGCACCTCGGGCCAGCCGCGGCGCGCGGTGTAGGACGGGTCGCGGGTGCGGCGCATGTAGTCCTCGAAAGAGTCGCACTGGGCGTCGTGCCAGGCGATCTGCTGCTCGTGCAGCTCGTGCGGGGAGAGGTCGAGCTCGGCCGCGTAGCGCTCGCCGATCGCCCGGGCCACGAGGCCGGCCGCGATGGCGTCGGCTCCGGCGTCGTGGGCGTCGACGAGGGACACGCCGTAGTGCTCGGCCGCCGCGGTGAGCGTGCGCTTGCCCTTGCGATAGCGGTCGATCTGCTTGTCGACCACCAGCGGGTCGACGACGGGCAGCGGGCCCTCGAGCGGGGCGACGCCGTGCCGGAGCGACTCGCGGTGCAGCAGCGTCAGATCGTAGGGGGCGTTGTAGACGACGAGCGAGTAGCCGTCGTCGAACGCGGCTCGCAGTGCCGCGACGATCTCGCCGACGACCTCGGCCGCCGGGCGGCCCTCGGCGCGGGCGCGCTGGGTGGTGACGCCGTGCACGGCCGTGGCCTGCTCGGGGATCTCGACCCCGGGGTCGGCCAGCCAGTCGCGGCGGAGCGCCGGGGCGCCCGAGTCGTCGAGCAGGGTGACGTTCGCGGTGACCACGCGGCTGGTGTCGACGTCGATGCCGGTGGTCTCGAGGTCGAAGACGGCGAGCCGGGAAGCCCAGGCGGGCAGGAGCGGGGTGAGCCGCGCATCCGCTTCGACCGGAACGACCGGATCGACCAGGGTGTCGATCTCGAACAGGGGCACCTCGACGATGGTCATGCAGTCAGTCTGCACGCCACCACCGACACCCCGGGTGACCGACACCCGCGAGGCGCGAGTTGCTAGCGCAGCTCCTGCTGCTCCGGCGCCTGCCGCACGTGCAGCCAGTAGAACGCCTGCGTGCCGAACGTGAGCGTCACCGTGCCGTTCTCGTCGAAGGCCGGGAACTCGGCGCGCCCGAACAGGTCGAACAGCCGCCGGCCCGCGAACTGCGGCACCGTGATCGTCGCCGAGACCGGGTTGTGCGAGAAGCTGAAGACGCAGAGCACGTCTTCGGGCCCGTCGCCGAAGTAGTCGTTCGAGCCGGAGTAGGAGCGCACGAACGCGAGCACCGACTCGTGGTCGCTCTCGACGACCTCCATCGTGCCGAGGCCGAAGGTGGGGTGCGCCTTCCGCACGTGGATGACGTTGCGCACCCAGTGCAGCAGCGAGCGCGACTGTGCCAGCTGCGACTCGACGTTGACGAGCGTGTAGTTGTACACGAGCGACTGCACGACCGGCAGGTAGAGCTTGCCGGGGTCGGCGGTGGAGAAGCCCGCGTTGCGGTCGGGCGTCCACTGCATCGGCGTGCGGGAGGAGTCGCGGTCGGGCAGCCAGATGTTGTCGCCCATGCCGATCTCGTCGCCGTAGTAGAGGAACGGCGAACCCGGCAGGGCGAACAGCAGAGCGTGGGCCAGCTCGAGCTCGGCCCGCGAGTTGTCGAGCAGGGGAGCGAGCCGGCGCCGGATGCCGATGTTCGAGCGCATGCGCGGGTCGTAGGCGTACCAGCCGTACATCGCCTGCCGGTACTCCTCCGACACCATCTCGAGGGTGAGCTCGTCGTGGTTGCGCAGGAACACACCCCAGGCGGCGCCGTCGGGGATGTCGGTCGTCTCGCTGAGCACGCGGATCAGCTCGTCGGCCTTCTGTGACCGCAGCGAGTAGTAGATGCGGGGCATCACGGGGAAGTCGAAGGCCATGTGGCATTCGGGCTCCTCGTCGGTGCCGAAGAACGCGGCGACCTCGCGCGGCCACTGGTTGGCCTCGGCCACGAGCATGCGGCCCGGGTACTCGTTCTCCATCATCTCGCGCAGACGGGCGATGTACTCGTGCGTCTTGGGCTCGCCCTCGCCGTTGCCCTCCTCCGACTCGAAGAGGTAGGGGATGGCGTCGAGGCGCAGGCCGTCGACGCCCATGTCGAGCCAGAACCGGCAGATGTCGAAGACGGCCTCTTGCACGGCCGGGTTCTCGAAGTTGAGGTCGGGCTGGTGCGAGAAGAAGCGGTGCCAGAAGAACTGCCGGCGCACGGGGTCGAAGGTCCAGTTCGAGGTCTCGGTGTCGACGAAGATGATGCGGATGTTCTCGTACTTCTCGTCGGTGTCGCTCCAGACGTAGAAGTCGCCGAACGGGCCCTCCGGGTCCTCCCGGGACTGCTGGAACCACTCGTGCTGGTCGCTGGTGTGGTTCAGCGGGAAGTCCATGATGATGCGCATGTTGCGCTCGTGCGCCTTGGTGACGAGCTCGCGGAACTCCTCCACGGTGCCGTAGTCGGGCAGCACGGCCTTGAAGTCGGAGACGTCGTAGCCACCGTCGCGCAGCGGCGACTGGAAGAACGGCGGCAGCCAGAGCGCGTCGATGCCGAGCCACTGCAGGTAGTCGAGCTTCGAGATCAGGCCCGCGATGTCGCCGAAGCCGTCGCCGTTGGAGTCGACGAACGAGCGGATCATCACCTCGTAGAAGACCGATCGCTTGTACCACTCGGGGTCGAGGGCCAGTCCGGGCATCTGGATCGGGGCGGTGAAGCTCACGGGCGTCCTTTCGGCAGGGGGTGGCCGGCGCGGCCGGTCGTGCTCCGTACTGACGTTAGTCCAAAGCTCCGCGACCGAAAGGGCGAGGTCGGGGCGAGGTGCCAGGGTCGCGGTCGGGCCCGCGTCTATGCTGGTCCGGATGACCGTCGCCTCGCCCTTCGCCGAACAGCTCGCCCACCTGCCCGTCGCCGAGCGCAGCCTGCCTCTCGCCGGCGGGGTGACCCGGTTCTGGGAGTACGGGACGGGCGCGGACGACCCCGACGACCGACGTGACGCACCGACCCTGGTGATCGTGGTGCACGGCTACCGCGGCGACCACCACGGCCTCGAACCCGTGATCGCGCAGCTCGACCGGCCCGGCTACCGGATCGTCGCTCCCGACCTGCCGGGATTCGGGGTGTCGACGCCGATGGCGGCCACGCACGACCTCGACGGCTACGAGGCCTGGCTGCAGGAGTTCGCCGCGGCCGTGCGCGCCGAGTCGCCCTCGGCCCGCGTCGTGATCATCGGGCACTCCTTCGGCTCCATCCTGGTCTCCGCCGCCCTCGCCGGCGGGCTGGCGGTCGACGACGCCGTGCTGATCAACCCGATCGCGGCGCCGGCTCTGACGGGCCCCCGCGGGGTGATGACGCGGGTCGCGATCGGCTACTACCGGCTGGGCGCCGCCGTGCCCGAGCGGCTGGGCCACGTCATCCTGTCGAGCCCGGTGATGGTGCGGGTGATCAGCGTCACCATGGCCAAGACGAAAGACCGCGCGCTCCGGCGCTGGATCCACGACCAGCACGACCGCTACTTCAGCGCCTTCGCCAATCGCACGGTCGTGCTCGACGCCTTCCGCGCCTCGGTCAGCCACGACATCAGCGAGTACGCCTCCCGCATCACGGCGCCGACCCTGCTGATCGCCGCCGATCAGGACGACATCACGCCGCTCGCCGCCCAGCACCGCCTGGCCGAGCTGATTCCGGATGCGCGGCTGGTGGTGCTCGAGGGGGTGGGGCACCTCATCCACTACGAGCGCCCGGTGGAGGCCGGCGAGGCGATCGTGGCGTTCCTCGACCGCAGCGTCGACAGGCGCGGCGACACCGACGGAGCCGACGATGGGCGCAGCGACGACGGGCGCGGCGCATGAGGCTCGCGATCGACTGCCGCTACACCCGCATCGGCCGCCACGACGGCATCAGCCGCTACACCGCCGGCGTCGTCACCGCCCTGAAGGCCCTGAAAGACGCCGGAGACCCGGCCCTCGACGGCGTGCAGCTCGCGATGATCGTCAGCGACGAGCGCCAGCTCGAGATGCTCCCCGAACTGCCCTGGGCGAAGGTCTCCGGCCCCACCAGCGTGCTCGAGCCGCTCGTCGCCCTGCAGGTGAACCGCCTGCGCCCCGACGCCGTGATCAGCCCCATGCAGACCATGGGAACGCTCGGCCGCCGCTACCGCCTGGCGCTCACCGTGCACGACCTGATCTACTACTCCAATCCCGAGCCGCCCCACGACCTGCCGGGCTTCGTGCGGGTGCTCTGGCGCCTCTACCACAAGGCTTGGTGGCCGCAGCGGCTGCTGCTGAACCGGGCGGATGCGGTGGTCACCGTGAGCGAGACCACCCGCGCCCTGATCGCGCGGCACGAGCTCACGACGAAGCCCGTCGTGGTGGCGCGGAACGCGGCCGACCTGCCCCGCGCATCCCTCGCCGGCCGGTCCGCCGACGACGCCGAGGCGCGCTCGGCCACGAAGTCGTTGGTCTACATGGGCTCGTTCATGCCCTACAAGAACGTCGAGACGCTGGTGCGGGCCGCGGCGCTGCTGCCCGGGTACACCCTGCACCTGCTCAGTCGCTCGACGCCCGCCGACGAGGAGCGCCTACGCGCGATCGCGCCCGCGGCCCGGCTCGAGTTCCACGGCGGTGTCACCGACGAGGAGTACCACGCCCTGCTGCAGCGCTCGACCGCGCTGGTGACCGCCTCGCTCGACGAGGGTTTCGGCATCCCGCTCGTCGAGGCGATGGGACATGGCACCCCGGTGGTCGTCAGCGACATCGCGGTCTTCCGCGAGATCGGGGGAGAGGCCGCACTGTTCGCCCCGGCCGAGGACGCTCAGGCCTTCGCCGCCGCGATCACGAGCCTCGAAGACGCCGAGCGGTGGCGCGAGCGCTCGATCGCGTCCCGCGCCCAGGCCGAGACGTTCAGCTGGGAAGCGTCAGCGCGAGCTCTAGCGGAGCTCGCGACCGGATGGACGGGTCGAGCTCGGCGCCGTTGAACGTCGCCATCGACACCTCGCCGTTCTCGATCACGAAGTCGTGCGCCGAGCCGTTGGCGATCAGCTGCCCCTGCGCGGGCAGCTGCTTCTCGGTGATGTAGCGCACCAGCGACCCGATCACACCGCCGTGCGAGACCACGATCAGAGAGGCGTCCGGATGCTCGTCGGCCAGCGCCTGCAGCGCCGGAAGCACGCGGGCGACGACGGCCGAGCGCTTCTCCCGACCGGGCACCGGCGCCTCGCGATCGGGGAACCGGGCCTCGATCTCCGACGCGTTCAGCCCCTCGACCTCGCCGTAGCGGCGTTCGACCAGGGCGTCGACCAGCTCGATGTCGGGGATGCCGACGAACGACCCGATGATCTCGGCCGTCTCGCGGGCCCGGCTGAGGGGGCTCGCGACGATGCCGTCCCAGTGCCGCTCGGCGAGCACCCGCCCGGTCTCGCGGGCCTGCTCCCGCCCGGTGTCGTTGAGGGGGACGTCGGTGGCGCCCTGGATGCGGCGCTCGAGGTTCCAGTCGGTCTGCCCGTGGCGCACGAAGGTGAAGGTAGTCATCGGCACCAGTCTGCCATCCCGGCCGATGGCCTTCCGGCGTTCCGGCCCTCAGGCGGGTCGACTCCGGTCGGATGCCCGCCTCACGACGCGGCGAGCAACCCCTCGAGCGCGACCAGCGTCTCGGAGGCGCCCGCGTCGACCTTCACCGTGGCTCGGTTGTCGCCCTTCGTCACTCCCCGGTTGACGATCACGATCGGCAGCCGGCGCCGCCTGGCCTGCTCGAGCAGGCGGATGCCGGAGTTCACCACGAGCGACGAACCCGCGATCACCAGCGCCTCGGAGGCGGCGACGATGGCGCTCGCCTCGGCGAACTTCTCGGTGGGCACGAACTCGCCGAAGAACACCACGTCGGGTTTCAGCACCCCGCCGCAGACGGTGCACGAGGGCACGACGAAGGCCTCGTACTCGGCCACGTCGGCGTCGCCGTCGGGAGCGATCCGGATGAGCTCGGGTTCGGTCAGCTGCGGGTTCGCCGCCGCGATGCGCTCCGACACGCTCGCGCGGGCGAAGGTCTGACCGCAACGCAGGCAGTTCACGCGGTCCATCGAGCCGTGCAGGTCGACCAGCCGCTGCGTGCCCGCGCGAGCGTGCAGACCGTCGACGTTCTGCGTCACGACCCCGGTGGCGTGGCCGTTCTCCTCCAGCCGCGCGAGCGCCCGGTGGCCCTCGTTCGGCCGCGCGGCGTCGAACATGCGCCAGCCGAGGTGGCTGCCCGCCCAGTACCGCTTGCGGAACGAGGCGCTGCCGAGGAACTGGTCGAAAGTCATCGGGTTCCGCTGCGGCGCACCCTCGCCGCGGTAGTCGGGGATGCCCGAGTCGGTGCTCACCCCGGCCCCGGTGAGCACGGCGAAACGGCGGCCGCGCAGCACCTCGGCGGCCTCGGCGACGGCGGCCTCGACGGCCTCCGGGGTCGGGCGACCGGGCGGAGACGACACCAGCGGAACCATGGAACCTCCACGCCGGCGACGGACTCCGGCCTCTGCAGTCTAAACAACGGAGTTTTCGGGAATGTTTCCGCGACTGGCAGAGTGGATGGGAATCGGCTCAGCCGACCGATGGTTCCGCCGACAGAAAGGGCACCCGTGCCCGTCATCCCGATCGAGTCGCTCGACCGACCCGAGCTCGCCGACTACCGGGGGCTCACCGACGTGGCGATGCGCCGCCTGCTCGAACCCGCCGGCGGCCTCTACCTCGCCGAGTCGGGCAAGGTGATCGAGCGGGCCGTCGCGGCCGGTCACCGACCCCGCTCGGTGCTGCTGCAGCAGAAGTGGCTCGCCGACCTCGAGTGGATCGTCGAGCGCTTCCCCGAGGTGCCCGTGTTCGTGGCCGACGACGCCCTGCTCGAGCAGCTGACCGGTTTCGCCATGCACCGCGGCGCCCTCGCGGCCATGCACCGCCCCGTGCTGCCCGACCCGCGCACCCTGCTCCAGGATGCCCGCACCGTCGTCGTGCTCGAGGACATCGTCGACCACACCAACGTCGGCGCCGCCTTCCGCTCGGCCGCCGGGCTCGGCGCGGACGCCGTGCTGATCACCCCGCGCTGCGCCGACCCGCTCTACCGCCGGAGCGTGCGGGTGAGCATGGGCACCGTGCTGCAGGTGCCCTGGACCCGCATCGGGGAGTGGAGCGAGGCCGCCCCGCTGCTGCACGACGCCGGCTTCACCATCGCCGCGCTCGCCCTCGGCGACGACTCGATTCCGCTGCCGGAGTTCACCCGCGAGCTGCCCGAGCGGGTGGCGATCGTGCTGGGCACCGAGGGCGACGGTCTGAGCCGACGCGCCCTGGCCGCCGCCGACGTGAAGGTCGAGATCCCGATGCTGCACGGTGTCGACTCACTGAACGTCGCCGCCGCGAGCGCGGTGGCCTTGTACGCGGTGTCGGCTGCGAAGCACTAGTCTTTCGCACAACGTACCGAAGGAGGCCCGTCGTGGCAGACAACAGCGCCGTTTCGACCGAGGCCCCGACGCCGTCGGGGGGCAAGGGTCTCGCCGTCGGCAAGCTCGGACTCGTCGGCTCCACCGTGATCGG
This sequence comes from Herbiconiux gentiana, assembly GCF_024978135.1. Lineage (GTDB taxonomy): Bacteria > Actinomycetota > Actinomycetes > Actinomycetales > Microbacteriaceae > Herbiconiux > Herbiconiux gentiana. Next base: position 193,369 of record NZ_JANTEZ010000001.1, read on the forward strand.
CCTGGCCTCCACGGCCCCGGTCTACTCCCTCGCCGCCACCATCGGCTTCGTGGTGCTCGCCGTCGGCGCCCAGGCGCCGATCGCGATGATCCTCGCGTTCATCCCGATGTTCCTCACCGCCTACGCCTACCGGGAGCTCAACCGCGCGGTGCCCGACTGCGGCACCGCGTTCACCTGGGTCACCAAGGCCTTCGGCCCGTGGACGGGCTGGCTCGCCGGCTGGGGTGTCGCGGTCGCCGGCATCATCGTGCTGGCGAATCTCGCCCAGATCGGCAGCAAGTACCTCTGGCTGCTCACCGACAACCCCGACCTCTACGAGAACGTGCCGCTCGTGACGGCCACCGGCGTGGTCTTCATCGGCGTGATGACGTTCGTCAGCGTGCGCGGTCTCGAGATCGGGGAGCGGCTGCAGAACATCCTGCTCGCCGTGCAGTACATCGCCCTCGCGCTGTTCGTGGTGCTCGCCCTCTGGGCCGTGTTCACCGGCACCGCGCCCGCCGGGTCGACCACCCCTCAGCTCGACTGGTTCAACCCCTTCGCGTTCACCTCGCTCTCGGGCTTCACCGAGGCCATCCTGCTCTGCCTCTTCATCTACTGGGGGTGGGACACCTGCCTCGCCCTGAACGAGGAGACCAAGGACCCGGCGCGCATCCCCGGCCGGGCCGCAGTGCTCTCGACGGTCATCCTGCTCGTCACCTACGTCTCGGTCACCGTCGCGGCCATGGCCTTCGCGGGTCTCGGCACCTCGGGCATCGGCCTCGGCAACGAGGGCAACTCGGAGGACGTCTTCCTCGCCCTGAAGGACGCCGTCTTCGGCCCCTGGGCGTGGCTGCTCGTGATCGCGGTGTGCGTCTCGGCGATCTCCTCGACGCAGACGACCATCCTGCCGACCGCCCGCGGCACCCTGGCGATGGCCACCTACAAGGCGCTGCCGGCCGCGTTCGGGCGCATCTCGCCGAAGTTCCAGACCCCCCGCTTCGCCACGATCTTCATGAGCGTGGTCGCCGTGACGTTCTACGTGGGCATGACCCTCGTGAGCGAGAACATCCTCGCCGACACGATCCTCTCGATCGGGCTGGCCATCGCGTTCTACTACGCGCTGACGAGCTACGCCTGCATCTGGTACTTCCGCACCGAGATCTTCACCTCAGCACGCAACTTCCTGTTCAAGGGGCTGTTCCCGCTGATCGGCGGGCTGATGCTGACGGCCGCGTTCATCCAGTCGGCCATCGACATGTACGACCCCGACTACGGCTACACGGTCATCTTCGACATCGGCGGCGTGTTCGTGGTGGGCATCGGTTCGCTCGCCCTGGGCGTGGTGCTCATGGTCGTGTGGGCGTTCTTCCCCCGGTCGAAGGACTTCTTCGCAGGCCGGAGCCTCAACCGTCAGACCGAGGTGCTCGTGCCCGACAGCGAGCAGCTCGTGCCGCGCTCGGTCGACGGCGGGTTGATGTAGCCCGGCCGCTCGGCCTGCGACCGGAGGCTGGGCGGCGCCCATCGGCGCGCTGGCTAGGATGACCGGGTGAGTCCCGCCAGCCCCGCCGTCTACCGACGCCGACGAATCGTCGTGGCGGTGGGTCTCGTGCTGCTCGCCCTGCTCGCCACCTACTTTCCGGTCGCGCTGCTCGGGCCCGTCCCGCAGGCCGCGGCCTCGGTTCAGGATGCTCCGCCGACCGTCACCCCGGCCACCGCCCTCACGACGCCCGGTGCGGGCACGAGCGCCATCGGTCTCGTCACCGACGGGCAGGCTCAGACCCTCGGCGGCAGCGGATCCACCGACTCCCTCCCCATCGCCAGCATCACCAAGACCATCACGGCCCTCGTCGTGCTCGACGCGAAGCCGCTCGATGACGGCAGCGGCGGCCCGTCGATCACGATGACCGACGCCGATCTGGCCATCCTGCAGGCCACCCAGGCCGAGAACGGCTCGTGGGCCTCGGTGTTCCCCGGCCAGGTGCTGAGCGAGCGCGAGGTGATCGAGATCATGCTGCTCGAGTCGGCCAACAACTACAGCGTGACGCTGACGAACTGGGCGTTCGGCGACACGGCCTCCTACCTCGCGGCGGCCACCGCCTGGCTCGCCGAGCACGGTCTCGGCGGGACGGCCGTCGTCGACACCTCAGGGCTGAACCCCGGCTCCCGCAGCACGACCGCCGATCTGCTCACGCTCGCGCGCCTGGTGCTGGCCGATCCCGTGCTGTCGAGCATCGTGGGCACCGCCTCGCTCGAGCTGCCCCAGCTCGGCACGGTCGAGAACACCAACGACCTGCTGGGCCTGAACGGCATCGACGGAGTGAAGACCGGCACCACCGACGAGGCCGGGTTCTGCCTGCTCTTCTCGGCCGATTACACGGTGGGGGAGACGACCGTGCAGATCGTCGGCGTCGTGCTCGGCGCGCCCGACGAGGACACGCTGCACGCCTCGGTGCTGGCGCTGCTGCAGAGCGCCGAGGCGGGCTTCCAGACCGTGCCGCTCGTGACGGCGGGCGACGTGGTGGGTTCGTACTCCACGCCGTGGGGGGCGAGCGCCGACATCGTGGCGGAGGAGTCGGTGAGCGCGACCGTGTGGTCGTCGGCGACCGTGACCCGCAGCGCCGAGGCGGGGGAGATCGGCTCGGGCGCATCCGGAACCGAGGTGGGCACCGCGCGGTACACCGTCGAGGGCGTCACGCTCGGCAGCGGGGAGTACACCGTGCCGCTCGGGCTCGCGGGCGAGCTCGACGGGCCCGACGTGGGGTGGAAGCTGGCGAACCCGTTCCGCTAGCGAGCGGGGGCGTCGTCGGTCGGTTCGGTCGGCTCCACCGGTTCGGCGGGCTCGATCGGTTCGGTGGGCTCGATCGGCTCGGTGGGCTCGGCGTACACCGGCGAGGGGATCGGCCGCTTCGCGGTGATGTCGTCACCGCTCGAGCGATGGGTGATGCGCCGGATGACCCAGGGCACGAAGTGCACCCGCGCCCAGACCAGGTCCTCGCTCCGGGCCTCCCGCCAGCTGCGTCCGACCAGGGGTTCCGGTTCGCCGGCCTGCAGACCGTTCTCGACGTTGAGCGTGCGGAGCACCATGCGGGCCACCTCGTGATGGCCCATCGGGTTCAGGTGCAGGCGGTCGGGCGACCAGAGCCGGGTGTCCTGGATCTCCTTCAGGCCCCACTGATCGGCGACGAGCAGGTCGTAGCGGTCGGCGATCACCCGCAGGTTCTCGTTGTAGATCGCGACCTTGCCCCGGATGCCGCGGAGCACGGGGGAGAAGCGGGTGTCGACGCCGGTGAAGATCACCACGGTGGCGTCGCTCGTGCGGAGCCGGCGGATGCCCTCCTCGAAGCGGGCGGCGATGTCGTCGGGATCGGTGCGCGGGCGCAGCACGTCGTTTCCACCGGCCGAGATGGTGATCAGGTCGGGCTTCAGCTCGAGCGCCGGTTCGAGCTGCTCGGCGAGGATCTGGTTCAACAGGCGGCCGCGGATGGCGAGGTTCGCGTAGGCGAAGTCGCCGTCGGCTGTGTCGGCCAGGGTCTCGGCGACCCGGTCGGCCCAGCCGCGGTAGCCCCCGGGGCTCGCCGGCTCGGGGTCGCCGATGCCTTCCGTGAAGGAGTCGCCGAGGGCGACGTAACGCCGCCAGGGGTGGTTCTCGGGCATCGGATGGGCCTCCTCACAACAGGTGTCGCCGCAACGACGTAGACACTCTAGACCCCCGTCCGGTGTCGGTGGAGGAGGGTAAAGTCGAACATCGTGACCAATCTGCCCCTCTTCGAACCGGCCCCCGGAACGAGCGCAGCCGGTCATCTCTCGCCGTCGTTCCCGGCCCGCGCCCCGTGGGGCACCGCGGGCCGCCTGCGCGCCTGGCAGGAGGAGGCGCTGACGCTCTACTTCGAGAAGGAGCCGCGCGACTTCCTCGCCGCGGCGACCCCCGGCGCCGGCAAGACGACGTTCGCGCTGCGCCTCGCCAGTGAGCTGCTGCACCGCCGCACCGTCGACCGCGTGATCGTGGTCGCCCCCACCGAGCACCTGAAGCGCCAGTGGGCCGACGCCGCCGATCGGGCCGGCGTGCGCCTGAACCCCGGCTTCCGCAACAGCGAATCGCGCTTCGGCCGGCACTTCCACGGCGTCGCCCTCACCTACGCCCAGGTCGCCGCGCGTCCGGCCCTGCACCGCGAGCTCACCGAGGGCGCGAACACGCTCGTCATCCTCGACGAGGTGCATCACGGCGGCGACGCGCTCAGCTGGGGCGACGCGGTGCGCGAGGCGTTCGCGCCGGCGACGCGGCGGCTCGCCCTCACGGGAACACCCTTCCGCTCCGACACGGCCCCCATCCCGTTCGTGGAGTATCTGCCCGACGAGCACGGCATCCGCCTCTCGCGCAGCGACTACAGCTACGGCTACGGGCGCGCCCTGAAAGACGGGGTCGTGCGCCCGGTGCTCTTCATGGTCTACGCGGGCCACATGCGCTGGCGCACCAAGGCCGGCGACGAGATGGAGGCGCGGCTCGGCGAGGGCAACACCAAAGACATCACCTCCCAGGCCTGGCGCACGGCGCTCGATCCGAACGGGGAGTGGATCCCGCAGGTGCTGGGGGCCGCCGACAAGCGGCTGACCGAGGTGCGCCAGGGCATTCCGGATGCGGGCGGCCTCGTGATCGCGACCGACCAGACGGTGGCGCGGGCCTACGCCGCGATCCTCGAGCAGATCTCGGGGCAGCCGGTCACCGTGGTGCTCTCCGACGAGAAGGAGGCCTCCGACCGCATCGAGCAGTTCTCGAAGAGTGACCGGCGGTGGATGGTGGCGGTCCGCATGGTGTCCGAGGGTGTCGACGTGCCGCGGCTCGCCGTGGGCGTCTACGCCACGAGCGCCTCGACCCCGTTGTTCTTCGCCCAGGCTGTCGGTCGCTTCGTGCGGGCCCGCCGGCGCGGCGAGACGGCGTCGATCTTCCTGCCGAACGTGCCGTCGCTGATGGCTCTGGCCGAGAAGCTCGAGCTCGAGCGCGACCACGCGCTCGACAAGCGCGACGACGGCGAGAACCCCGAGGGCGACTTCTATAACCCCGAAGACGCCATGGTGGCCGAGGCCAACCGCAGCGAGAAGGCGTCGGAGGGACTGCTCGAGGAGTACAGCTTCCAGGCCATCAGCTCGGGGGCGACCTTCGACCGGGTGGTCTACGACGGGGGCGAGTTCGGCTTCGAAGCCGTGGTCGGCAGCGAGGAGGAGCTCGACTTCCTCGGGCTCCCCGGCCTCCTCGAGCCCGAGCAGGTGCGCGATCTGCTGCAGCACCGCCAGGCGCGCCAGCAGAAACACGCCAAGACCGGGCAGCCCAAGGCCGACACGCCCGATCAAGGGGGTGTGCCCGCACCCCTGTACCGCACGCTCAAGGAGCAGCGGAGCCTGCTGAACTCGCTCGTCGGCATCTGGGCCAAGCAATCGAACGAGCCGCACGGCCTGATCCACGCGGAGCTCCGCCGCATCTGCGGCGGCCCGGCGGTGGCCCAGGCGAGCGTGACCCAGCTGCAGGCCCGCATCGTCACGGTGCGCAAGTGGATGGGCGCCGCCAACCACTGAGCGGTCTGGGCGCGCCCGAACGTGGGGTACCCGGCGCGTCGCCGCCCGGCGCTCGGCGTGCCACTATGGCGGGATGACAGAGACCGTCCCCTCGAAGGAGCGCACCTTCTTCGGCCAGCCCTTCTCGCTCGTGCACGTCTTCGGCGTCGAGATGTGGGAGCGGTTCTCGTTCTACGGCATGCAGGGCATCCTGCTGCTGTACATGTTCTACACGGTCGCCGAAGGCGGCCTCGACATCCCCAAGACCGTCGCCGTGGGCATCATCGGCGCCTACGGCGGGTCGGTCTACCTCGCCACGATCCTCGGCGCGTGGGTGGCCGACCGGCTGCTCGGCTCGGAGCGCACGCTGTTCTTCAGCGCCATCGTCGTGATGGCGGGGCACATCGCGCTCTCGCTGCTGCCGGGGGTCATCGGGCTCGGCTCCGGGCTCATCCTGATCGCCCTGGGCTCGGGGGGAGTGAAGGCGAACGCCACCTCGGTGGTGGGCACGCTCTACTCGGAGGAGGACCCGCGCCGGGACGCCGGCTTCTCGATCTTCTACCTCGGCATCAACCTCGGCGCGTTCTTCGGCCCGCTGCTGACGGGACTCCTGCAGAGCACCGTGGGCTTCCACTGGGGCTTCGGACTCGCCGCCATGGGCATGGCGATCGGGCTGACCCAGTACGCCTTCGGCCGCCGCTCGCTGCCGGCCGAGGCCAAGGAGGTGCCGAACCCGCTGCCCACGGCGACCCGGGTGCGCATGGCGCTGATCGCGGTGGCTGCGATCGTGCTCGTCGTCGTGCTGGTGCTGGTGGGCCTGCTCACCGCCGACAACCTCGCCACCGCGGTCGCGCTCGTCACCCTCGCGGCCTCGATCGCCTACTTCGTGGTCATCCTGTCGAGCTCGCGCATCAGCGGCACCGAGCGCGAGCGCGTGGTGTCGTTCATCCCGATGTTCGTCACCAGTGTGGCGTTCTGGGCGCTGTACCAGCAGCAGTTCACCGTCGTCACGATCTACGCCAACGACCGTCTCGACCTGAACCTGTTCGGCTGGTCGATGCCGGTGGCCTGGGTGCAGTCGATCAACCCGATCTTCATCATCGTGCTGTCGGGCGTGTTCGCCGCGATCTGGACGAAGCTCGGTTCGAAGCAGCCCCCGACGCCCATCAAGTTCGCGGCGGCGGCGATCGTGATGGGCCTCGCGTTCCTGCTGTTCATCCCGTTCTCGGGCACCGGCGCGCACGGCACGCCGCTGATCGCCCTCGTCGGCATCCTGTTCGTCTTCACCGTCGCCGAGCTGCTGCTCTCACCCGTGGGGCTGGCCCTGTCGACGCGGCTCGCGCCGAAGGTGTTCCGCACGCAGATGGTGGCGCTGTTCTTCCTGTCGATCGCGCTCGGCACGGCGCTGTCGGGCATCCTGGCGAAGCTGTACGACGAGAACGACGAGCTGCCCTACTTCGGCATCTCGGGCCTCGTCGCCATCGTCGTGGGTGTGCTGCTCGTGGTCGCCACGCCGTGGGTGCGGAAGCTCATGGTCGGCGTGCGCTGACGCCGCGGAGCGGGTAGGCGGCTGTCGGGACTCGGCTGCCGGGACCCGGCTGCCGGCTCAGGCGCCGCCGAAGCGTTCGGTGCGGATCGTCATGGGGTCGACGCCCGTGGCCACCAGGGCGTCGGAGGCCAGCTCCACGAAGCGCGTGGGGCCGCAGATGTACGTCGAGGTGTCTGGCGCGTCGCCCGCGGCCCAGGCGGTGATGCGGGCGGCGTCGATGCGGCCGAGCGTGCCCGTCCAGCCCTGGGGGGCGTGCCGCGTGTACTGGAGCGTCACCTCAGCCTTCGCGGCCTCCGTGAGCTCGGCCAGCTCGTCGCGGAAGTAGACGAACTCCGGGCTCCGCACCGAGTAGAGCAGCTTCACCGGGGCGGTGTTGCCCGACGCGATGTGGGTGCGCAGGATCGAGACGAGGGGAGCGACGCCCGAGCCTCCGCCGATCATCCGGATCGGTTCGGTCTGCTCGGTACGCCAGACGAACCAGCCGCCGAGCGGGCCGATGACCTCGAGCTGGTCGCCGACGGACACCCCGCGCACGAGGTAGGGCGAGACCTCGCCGTCGGGCATCAGCTCGACGCTGACGGCGACGACCGGATCACCGGCCGCCGACGACAGCGAGTACGAGCGGGCGGCCTGGTAGCCGTCGGGGGCCGTGAGGCGGATGTCGATGTGCTGCCCCGCCAGGGCGCCCTTCCAGTCGGGCACGCGCAGCATCAGCGTGCGCGCGGTCGGGGTCTCTTCTCGGATTCCGACGACGTCGGCTACGGCCCAGTTCACCCTAGGAATCGTAGTAGTAGCGCTCTTCCTTCCAGGGGTCGCCGTAGGCGTGGTAGCCGTTGACCTCCCAGAAGCCGAGCTCTTCGGTGTCGTGCAGGGTGATGCCGTTGACCCACTTCGCGCTCTTCCAGAAGTAGAGGTGCGGCACCAGCAGCCGGGCCGGCCCGCCGTGCTCGGGGTCGAGGGGCTCGCCGCCGAACTCGAACGCCACCCAGGCCTTGCCGTCGAGGAGGTCCTCCAGGGGCACGTTCGTGGTGTAGCCGCCGAAGGAGTGCGCCATGGTGTACCCGGCGCTCGTCTCGACGTTCTCGAACAGCGTGTCGAGCGAGACGCCGCGCCAGGTGGTGTCGAACTTCGACCAGCGCGTGACGCAGTGGATGTCGGTGTCGACCGTCTCGGTCGGCAACGTCATGAACTCGTCCCAGGTCCAGCTGGTCTTCTCGCCCGACTCGTTCGTGATCGTGAACGACCACTCGCCCTGGTGGATGTTCGGGGTGGGTCCCGCGGACAGGACGGGGAAGTCCTTCGTCTCGTACTGCCCGGGCGGCAGCTTGGGGTCGGCCTCCCGCTGCTTGCCGAAGAATCCCGGCGTGATGATGCCCATGGTGGCTCCTCTCGTCTGCTGGCTACGAGCCTAGGGGCTCAGCGCTCGCGCGACTCCGACATATCGTGAACGGATGTGCGTTGACGAGAGAAGGCCCGGTCTTTCGACCGGGCCTTCAGTACTGTCTCAACCAGTTCTGTGTTTTACACGGTGTCCGAGGGGGGACTTGAACCCCCACGCCCTATACGGGCACTAGCACCTCAAGCTAGCGCGTCTGCCATTTCCGCCACCCGGACAGGTGGTGGCTTTCCGGATCTCTCCGGCGCCAAGGAAAGACATTAGCACGGATGCCGGTAGCGTTTGACCATGCTCGATCTGACGACGACCATCGCCCGCGACCTGATCCGATTCGACACCTCGAACTTCGGCGAGGGTCGGTCCCACGGCGAGACGGAGGCGGCCGAGTACCTGGCGGCCCATCTCGAACGGCTGGGGCTCACGGTGCAGTCCTTCGACGCCGCGCCCCGCCGCACGAGCATCGTCACGCGGGTCGAGGGGCGGGACCGGTCCAAGCCCGCGCTCGTGGTGCACGGCCACACCGACGTCGTGCCGGCGATCGCCGCCGACTGGTCGGTCGACCCGTTCGGCGGGGTCGTGAAGGACGGGATGCTGTGGGGCCGCGGAGCCGTCGACATGAAGAACATGGACGCGATGATCGTGACGGCGCTGGATCGCATCCTGGGTTCGGGGCGACAGCCCGAGCGCGACCTCGTGGTGGCGTTCTTCGCCGACGAGGAGGCCGGGGGAGTGCTCGGGTCGGGCTACCTGGTGCGCGAGCATCCGGAGCTCTTCGCCGGCGCGACCGAGGCCATCAGCGAGGTCGGCGGCTACTCGATCGACCTCGACGGCAAGCGTGCCTACCTCGTGCAGACGGGCGAGAAGGCCCTGATCTGGATGACGCTCGTCGCCCGCGGCACCGCCGGCCACGGCTCGCAGGTGAACGGCGAGAACGCCGTGACGCGCCTCGCCCGCGCCGTCGCGGCGATCGGCGGACGCGAGTGGCCGCTGCACCTGACCGCGACCACCCGGCAGCTGCTCGATCGCGTGGCCGAGCTGCTCGGCAGCCGGGCGCAGAACCTCAGCCCCGACGAGATCGCCATCGCCACCGGCACGGCCTCGCGGTTCATCTCGGCGACGCTGCGCACCACGGCGAATCCGACGGGGCTGACCGCGGGCTACAAGCACAATGTCATCCCCGACCGGGCCGAGGCGATGATCGACGTGCGCGTGCTGCCCGGTGAGGAGGACGCCGTGCTGGCCGAGATCCAGGAGCTGGTCGGGCCCGACATCGAGATCCTCATCTCGCACCGCGACATCGGGCTCGAGACGAGCTTCGACGGCGAGCTCGTCGACGCCATGGTCGGCTCGCTGCAGCGGCACGACCCCGGGGCCGAGGTGCTGCCGTACCTGCTCTCGGGCGGCACCGACAACAAGGCGCTGAGCCTGCTCGGCATCCGCGGCTTCGGCTTCGCGCCGCTGCAGCTGCCCGCGAGCCTCGACTTCCCGGCGATGTTCCACGGGGTGGACGAGCGGGTGCCGCTCGACGCGCTAGGGTTTGGCGCAGACGTTCTGACCGATCTCTTGCTGCGGTACTGATCCGCGAGACCACACCACCTCAAAGGGAGACATGGACTTTCTCAACGCCGTCATCCTCGGCTTCGTGCAGGGGCTGACCGAATTCCTCCCCATCTCCTCGAGCGCCCACCTGCGCATCCTGGGGGAGTTCCTGCCCGGGGCGAAGGACCCGGGAGCGGCGTTCACCGCCATCACGCAGCTCGGCACCGAGACCGCCGTGCTGGTGTTCTTCTGGCGCGACATCACGCGCATCGTCTCGCGCTGGGCCAAGTCGCTCGTGGGGCGCGTGCCGCGCAACGACCCCGACGCGCGGATGGGCTGGCTGATCATCATCGGCTCGCTGCCGATCATCGTGCTCGGCCTGCTCTTCCAGGACGCCATCGAGACCACGCTGCGCTCGCTCTGGATCGTCGCCGTGATGCTCATCGTCTTCGGCATCCTGCTCGGCGTCGCCGACTACGTGGGGGCCAAGCGCCGGCGCCTGAAAGACCTCACCGTGCCGCACGGCGTGATCTTCGGCTTCGCCCAGGCGCTCGCCTTGATCCCCGGCGTCTCGCGCTCGGGCGGCACCATCACGGCCGGGCTCTTCATGGGCTACGAGCGCCGGGCGGCCGCACGCTACTCGTTCCTGCTCGCCATCCCGGCGGTGTTCGGCAGCGGGCTCTACCAGGTCTACAAGTCGATCGGCGAGCCGAGCGTGTACGGGCCGGTCGAGACCCTCGTGGCCACCGTGATCGCGTTCGTGGTGGGCCTCGTCGTGATCGCGTTCTTCATGAGCTACATCTCCAAGCGCAGCTTCCTGCCCTTCGTGATCTACCGCATCGCCCTCGGCCTCGTGCTGATCGTGCTGCTCTCGGCGGGCCTCATCGCGGCCTGACCGCCCCGCGGCGGGTGACGGGCGACGGATGCCCGTCCCGGACCACCTAGGCTGGATCGGTGCGTTCCTGGACCCGACCCGTCATCCCCGCCCTGCCCGGCCGCGGCACCCCGCCGCGACTGCACGACGACGCGAGCGGACGGTTCCTCGACAGCGCCGACCCCGAGGCCCGGGCGACGCTCTACGTCTGCGGCATCACGCCCTACGACGCCACGCACATCGGTCACGCGGCCACCTACCTGGCCTTCGACACGCTGCTGCGCAGCTGGCTCGACGCGGGGCTCGAGACGGCCTACACGCAGAACATCACCGACGTCGACGACCCGTTGCTCGAGCGGGCCGCCGCCACCGGGGTCGACTGGCGTGAGCTGGCGGCGAGCCAGATCGAGCTGTTCCGCACCGACATGGCCGCCCTCGGCGTCGTGCCGCCCGACGACTACGTCGGGGTCACCGAGACGATCGAGAGCATCGCGCGCGCCGTCGACGAGCTGCGCTCCCGCGGCATCGCGTACGCGGTGCCGACGCCCGACGCCCTCTCGCCCGGGGCCACGGACTGGTACTTCGACATCGCCGCCGCCGAGCGGGCCACGCCCTGGGTGCTCGGCTCGGAGAGCGGGCTCGACCGGGCGACCATGAGCCGGCTGTTCGCCGAGCGCGGGGGAGACCCCGACCGGCCCGGGAAGCGCGATCCGCTCGACCCGCTGCTCTGGCGGGTGGAGCGGGCGGGCGAGCCCGCGTGGGACACCCCCTTCGAGCTGGTCGGCCGTGGGCGACCCGGATGGCACATCGAGTGCTCGGTGATCGCGCGCGAGACCCTCGGCGACACGATCTGCGTGCAGGGCGGCGGCGGCGACCTCGTCTTCCCGCACCACGAGTTCAGCGCGGCGCACGCCACGGCGCTCACCGACGAGCGCTTCGCACGGGTCAACGCGCACGGCGGGCTGGTGGCGTTCGACGGCGAGAAGATGTCGAAGTCGCTCGGCAACCTCGTGCTGGTGTCGGAGCTTCGTGCGGCGGGCGTGGAGCCGGCCGCAGTGCGGCTGGCGGTGCTCGCGCATCCGTACCGCGACGACTGGGAGTGGCACCGCGGCGACGAGCTGCTCGCCGCGGAGCGCCTGGCCGGCTGGCGGGCGGCCGCCGCGCGCGATGCCGACGAGGCCCCCGGGGGCGACGCCGACGAGGCGCTGCCGCTGCTCGAGCGCGTGCGGGCGCGCCTGCACGACGACCTCGACACCCCCGGCGCCCTGGAGGCGTTCGACACCTGGTTCGACGAGCCGCACCCGGCGGCGGCCACCGCCCTCGCGGCCGACACCCTCGACGCCCTGCTGGGCATCCGCCTCTAGGCCTCGGAGCTCTGGGCCTCAGTGCTCCAGGCCCCGGAGCAGGGTCAGTCGCGGCGCCAGGGCTCGTCGGGTCGGGAGTCGCCGCCCGCGCGGCCGTCACCGCGCTTGCGCAGGTAGCGCTCGAACTCCTGCGCGATCGCCTCGCCGCTCGCCTCGGGCGAGTCGACGGTGTCGCGCGCCTGCTCGAGCTGCTGGATGTAGGCCGCCATGTCCTCGTCCTCACCCGCGAGGGCGTCGATGCCCGTCTCCCAGGCGCTCGACTCGTCGACCAGCTCGCCGCGGTTGACCGAGACGCCGATGAGCTCCTCGATCTTCTCGATCAGGGCGAGCGTGGCCTTCGGCGACGGCGCGTTGTGCACGTAGTGCGGCACCGACGCCCACACCGACACCGTGGGGATGCCCGCGTTCTCGGTGGCCTCGGCGATGGCGCTGAGGATGCCCACCGGCCCCTCGTAGCTGGAGCGCTCGACGTCGAGCTCGCTGCGGACGACGGGGTTCTCGCTCGTGGAGAACACCGAGATGGGGCGGGTGTGCGGCACGTCGGCGAGCATCGCCCCGAGCAGGATGACACCCGTGATGTCTTCCGCGATCGCCGTCGACATCACCTCGGCGACGAAGCGCCGCCAGTTGCGCGAGGGCTCGGTGCCGAGCAGCAGGTAGAGCTGCGGCCCCTCGGCCGGCGCCGTCGAGTCGGTCGGCCCGAAGATCGAGGCGCCCGGCCAGACGAGCACGCGCTTGCCGTCGTCGTCGACCGTGACGTTCGGCCGGTTGAACTGGAAGTCGAAGTACTCCTCGGCGTCGACGTCGGCGATCTGCACGACGTCGAGCTGCTCCTTCAGCACGTTCAGGGCTCCGGTCGCGGCCTCTCCGGCGTCGTTCCATCCTTCGAACGCGACCAGGAGAAGTCGTCCACGCTGGAATCCGTTGTCTGTCACCGTGATGGGTACCTCACTGCCTTCCGGACCTCCGCACGGTGCGGGTGCCGTGCATCAAGGATAGGCGGTCGCCGGGATTCCCGAGGCGGGGCCCGTAGACTGTTCGCCCGTGACTGAATCCACCTCCGCCACCCGGCCCCGCCCCACGGCCCTCCTCTGGGACATGGACGGCACGATCGTCGACACCGAGCCGTACTGGATGCGCGCCCAGGAGGAGCTCGTCTCCTCCTTCGGCGGAAGCTGGACGCACGAGGCCGCCATGACGCTCGTGGGCTCGGGCCTCGACCGCACCGCCCGCATCCTGCAGGAGCACGGCGTCGAGATGGAGTCTCAGCCGATCATCGAGCTGCTCTCCACCCGCGTGATGGAGCAGATCAGCGAGCGGATGCCCTGGCGACCCGGTGCCCTGGAGCTGCTCACCGAGGCGCACGAGGCAGGCGTGCCGATGGCCCTCGTCACGATGTCGATAGGGCGGATGGCGCAGCACGTCGCCGACCACATCCCGTTCCCCGCGTTCTCCACCGTGGTCTCGGCCGACGTCGTGACGATGTCGAAGCCGCACCCCGAGGCCTACCTCACCGCCGCCGAGCGCCTCGGTGTCGACATCGCCGGCGCCGTCGCGATCGAGGACTCGCCCACCGGGGTGGCCTCGGCCGTCGCCTCCGGGGCCACCGTGATCGGCGTCGAGCACCTGCTGCCACTCGAGGGCACCGACGCCCACGTGGTCTGGCCGTCGCTCGCCGGCCGTGGCCTCGACGACGTCTCCGCCCAGCTCGAGGCGGCCGCCGCGTGAGCGCCCAGTACAGCGGGCCGTTCCGCGAGGGCGACCGGGTGCAGCTCACCGGGCCCAAGAACAAGCTGAACTCGATCACGCTCGAATCGGGCAAGGTGTTCCACTCGCACCGTGGCTACATCGACCACGACGCCCTGATCGGCCTGCCCGACGGCTCGGTCGTCGAGAACTCCGTCGGCGTCGAGCACCTCGCGCTCCGCCCGCTGCTCACCGACTTCGTGATGTCGATGCCGCGCGGCGCCGCCATCATCTACCCGAAGGACGCCGCCCAGATCCTCGGGCAGGCCGACGTCTTCCCCGGCGCCACGGTGGTCGAGGCGGGGGTCGGCTCCGGCGCGCTCTCGCTCTGGCTGCTGCGCGCCATCGGGCCCGGCGGCCGGCTGTCGAGCTTCGAACGGCGCGAGGAGTTCGCCGACGTCGCCCGGGGCAACGTCGCGGCGTACTTCGGCCGCGACCCCGAGGAGTGGACGGTGACGGTCGGCGATCTCGTCGAGGCGCTGCCGGCCGCGCATCCGGAGCACTCGGTCGACCGGGTCGTGCTCGACATGCTCGCCCCGTGGGAGGGCGTCGACGTCGTCGCCGACGCCCTGAAGCCCGGCGGGGTCGTGCTCTGCTACGTCGCCACGGTCACGCAGCTCTCCCGCACGGTCGAGGCGCTGCGCGACACCGGCCTGTTCACGAACCCGGTGCCGAACGAGACGATGATCCGCGGCTGGCACGTCGAGGGTCTCGCCGTCAGGCCCGACCACCGGATGATCGGGCACACCGGTTTCCTGGTCAGCGCCCGACGGCTCGCCCCGGGCGCGGTGCTGCCCGAGCTGAAGCGCCGCCCCTCGAAGACCGACTTCTCCGACGAGGACATGGACGCCTGGACCCCGGGCGCCCTCGGCGAGCGGGGGATCAGCCCGAAGAGCCTGCGGAAGCGGGTGCGGGCCGCCACGGCCACGGCGGATGCGGCGCTGGCGCGCGAGGCCCGCGAGGGCACGGCCCCGGGCCGCACCGACGGCGCGGCCGCAGGTGCCGCCAAGGGTGCGGCCGAGAGCGCTCCGCAGGATGAAATAGGATGATCTCGCTCACCGGGCCGTCGGCTCGTCGAACGCAGGAAAGAGGATCCGTGCGCAAGCTCCCCGCGCTCATTCTGTCGGCAGGTCTCCTGCTCTCGCTCGCCGCGTGCTCGACCGGCGCGAACGCCGCCGACGGCTGCTCCGACATTACCGCGCCCGGCCAGGCCAGCGAGTCCGTCTCCGTCACCGGCGACGTCGGCGGCACCCAGACGGTCTCGTTCCCCTCGCCGCTCGTCGCCGACTCGGCAGAGCTGTCGACCGTCGTCTCGAACGACGACCCCGACGCGGCCGTCGCCGGCTTCGGCGGCATCGTCAACACCAGCTACTCCATCTACGACGGCCAGACCGGCGCCGCCGTGGGCTCGCCCTCGACCGGCCTGATCGCCGTCTCCGACACCCTCCCGCAGGGTCTCCAGGACGCCCTGGCCTGCGCCTCGGCCGGCGAGCGGGTCGCCCTGGTGCTCCCGAACGAAGACGCAGCGACAATCGTCCAGGGCGCACCCGGCTCGGTCGTCATGGTGTTCGACGTCGAGCGCACCTACCCGCACAGCGCGAGCGGCACCCCGCAGCCGGCGCAGTCGGGCTTCCCGGCCGTCGTGCGCGACGAGACCGGCCGCCCGGGCATCACGGTCACCTCCACCGAGGCTCCGGATGCCGCGGAGTCCGCCCTCCTCATCAAGGGCGACGGCGACACCGTGGCCGAGGGCGACGCCCTGCTCGTGCAGGTCACCTCGGTCAGCTACGCCGAGCCGCGCCGCGCCTCGGTGAACACCTGGGAGGAGGGCTCGCCTCAGCTCTGGCTGGCCTCCGACGACACCACGAAGACCACCGGATCGAAGCAGCCCGCCGGCATCGGGCAGTTCCTGATCGGCCAGCCGGTCGGGTCTCAGGTGCTCGTGGTGCTGCCGACCGACGACGGCAGCTCGGCCACCGCGTGGGTCGTCGACGTCCTCGGCGTCGTCCCGCCCGCCGCGGGCTGATCGGCCCGCACGGCCTAGACTGGACGGGTGCCCTCGCGTAGCAAGACCCCGCCTTCGGTGCCGGTCGAGGAGCGCCTGTTCAGCCTCGTGCTCGCGCTCCTCGCGACCGAGGCCGGCCTGACCAAGGGCGAGATCCTGTCCACGGTGCAGGGCTACCGTCAGCGGTACTCGGCGAACGGCGACAACGCGAGCCTGGAGCGCCAGTTCGAGCGCGACAAGGACGACATCCGCGAGCTCGGCGTGCCGCTCGAGGCGATCGACACCCCGGGCGAGCCGGGCAACAACCAGTCGCTGCGCTACCGCATCCCGCGCACGGCCTACGAGCTGCCGGCCGACATCAGCTTCTCCGACGCCGAGACCACCCTGCTGAACCTCGCCGCCATGGCGTGGCGGGAGGGGTCGCTGTCGCGGGAGTCCCGCCGGGCGCTGCTGAAGCTGCGCTCGATCGGCGTCGAGACGAGCGATCCCGTGCTCGGCTACGCCCCGCGCATCCGCACCCGCGACGCCGCCTTCGAGCCCCTCAACGACGCCCTCTCGCGCGGGGTGGGCGCGTCGTTCGCCTACCTCAAGCCCGGTGACGCGGCGGCGCGCCTGCGCACCGTCACCCCGCTAGCCCTCGTGCAGCACCAGGGCCGCTGGCACCTCAAGGCGATCGACACCGGTGTCGGCGAGCCCCGCACCTTCCTGCTGTCGCGCATCACCGGCCCCGTCAAGCTCGGCCGCACCCCGGTCGACGTGCCGCCCGGGGACTACGCGGCGATCGCCCTCGCCGAGCTCGACGCCATCTGGGAGGCCAACGTGGCCGAGCTCGAGGTCGTCGCGGGCAGCGACGCCCAGGTGCGCCTCGGCCGCAGGCGTGGGGCGACGAGCCCGGGGGAGGGCCGCCTGCTGCTGCACTTCACCGACCTCAACCTGCTCGCCGACGAGCTCGCCGGCTTCGGCCCCGAGGTGCTCGTGATCGGCCCGGAGCATCTGCGCCACGCGGTCGTCGAGCGGCTCGAGCAAGCGGTCCGCACCCACGAGGAGGCCGTCTGATGGCGCGCGACGCCCAGCCCTTCGCCTTCGCGCAGGACAAGCTGACCTTCCTGCTGTCCCTCGTGCCCTATCTGATCGACCTCGGCCGGGTCTCCGTCGCCGAGGCGGCCGCGCACTTCCAGGTCAGCGAGAAGCAGATCCGCGACGCGGTCACTCTCATCGCGGTCTCCGGCGTGCCCGGCGAGACCACCCAGTACCAGCACGGCGACCTCTTCGACATCTCCTGGGACGACTTCGACGAGCGCGACGAGATCGTGATCACCCACATGGTCGCCCTCGACGACTCGCCCCGCTTCTCGGCCCGCGAGGCCGCCGCGCTGATCGCCGGGCTGCAGTACCTCCAGTCGCTTCCCGAGAACGTCGACAGCGGCGTCTACTCGTCGCTGATGGACAAGCTCGCCCGCGGCGCCTCCGAGCGTCCGAGCCAGGTGGCGATCGCCGGCTCCGACACCACCGCGTCGCTCGCCGAGGTGCGTGACGCGGTCGCCCGCCGGCTGCAGATCTCCTTCGACTATCTCTCGGCCCGTGGCTCGCGCGAGCGGCGCACCGTCGATCCGCTGCGCATCGACTCCGACGACGAGAACTGGTACCTCCGCGCCTGGGACCACGCCCGCAGCGCCGTGCGCACCTTCCGGCTCGACCGCATGACGGGCATCACCGTCACCGACATCCCCGTCTCGGGCAGTCACGACGACGTGCCGCTCGGCGACCGCCTGTTCGTCGGCGGCGACGACGACCTCCTGGTGACCATCGAGCTCGACCCCTCGGCCATGGCGCTCCTCGGCGAGTTCGTCTCGAGCGTCGACGAGACCGCGCCGGCCGACGGGGGCGTCGGCGAGAGCGATGACGCGGGCGGGGCGGATGCTCGGCAGCCCGCTCCCGGGCGGGTGCGCACGCGCATCCGCGTCGCCCACGTGCACAGCCTGAAGCGTCTCGTCACCGCGATGCCGTCGGCGGTCACGATCGTCGACCCGCCCGAGGCCAGGGCCGCGGTCGTCGACTGGGCGGGCGCCGCGCTCGACCGGTACCGGACGGCCTAGGCTTACGACATGGCGTGGTGGGCGTGGCTGATCATCTGGACCGTGCTGGTGCTCGGTCTGTTCGGCATGCTCGCCCTGGTCGGCCTGCGGCTGTGGCGGAAGTCCCGCGCGACCCTCGCGGCGCTCGAGGAGCTGACCGAGAAGGTCGCTCGGCTGGCCGAGAACGTCGAGCAGCTGCAGCCCGAGCAGCCGACGGAGCGCGCCATCCTGACCGGCTACGCCGAGATCGCCCGGCGTCACGACATCCGGCGCGACCGTCGCTCCGAATACCGTGAGGACCGCCGAGCGGCCCGACTGGCCCGAGGTAAACTGCTCATCAGGCCCGACACCGTACCGACCCTAAGGAAGTAAGACCGATGCTCGGAAACGCATTCACCGGATGGCACCTCATCGCCATCCTGGTCGTCATCCTGCTGCTGTTCGGTGCGACCCGCCTCCCCGCCCTCTCGAAGAGCCTCGGCCAGTCGATGCGCATCTTCAAGAACGAGACGCGGGCCATGAAAGACGAGAACGCGGCCGAGAAGTCCGCCACCTCGAACCCCGCCGACCCCGGCTACCAGGCGGGAACGACGAGCACCACTGAGCCTCCGAAGTCGTAGGAGCCGTGGCCGCAGCATCTCCGCGGCCGACGCGCTCCCGTGACGGGCGGATGTCTCTCGGCGCCCACCTGATCGAGCTGCGCAAGCGGCTGTTCCTCGCCGCCCTCGGGCTGGTGATCGGCATGGTCGTCGGCTGGATCGTCTCCGACGTCGTCCTCCAGGCGCTCATCCACCCGATCACCGAGATCGCGGCCGAGCAGGGGCGCGACGCCTCGCTGAACTTCACCGACATCTCCTCCGCGTTCGACCTGCGCATCCAGATCGCCTTCACCGTCGGCGTCGTCATCTCCTCACCGGTCTGGCTCTATCAGCTCTGGGCGTTCGTGATGCCGGGGCTGAAGAAGAGCGAGAAGCGCTACGCGATCGGCTTCCTCGCCTCGGCGGTGCCGCTGTTCCTCGCCGGGTGCGCGGCCGGCTGGTACGTGCTGCCGCACATGGTGGTGCTGCTCACGGGCTTCGCTCCCGAGGGCACGACCGCGCTGCTCACGGCGCGGTCGTACTTCGACTTCGTGCTGAAGCTCGTGCTGGTGATCGGGGTGGCCTTCGTGCTGCCCGTGTTCCTCGTGCTGCTGAACGTCGCCGGGGTGCTCTCGGCGGTCGCGATCCTCAAGTCCTGGCGCATCGCCATCCTCGCCATCACGGTGTTCACCGCGATCGCGACCCCGGCGGCCGACGTGATGTCGATGTTCCTGCTCGCCGTGCCGATGGTGCTGCTCTACTTCACCGCAGCGGGCATAGCCTGGTTGCACGACCGGCGCGTGCGCCGGGCGCAGCAGAGCTACGATGTGGAATGGGCGGTCTGATGGCAGGCAAGCAGAACACCCGGGCCACGGCGACGGCCGACGCGGGCGGGCCGAGCCCGTCGGAGCGCTTCGCCGCGAGCCGCCGGCGGGCCGGGCATCCGCTCGTCGACCAGTTCAGGGCGGGGCTCGGCTTCGATCTCGACCCCTTCCAGATCGAGGCCGCCGGTGCGCTCGAAGACGGGCGGAGCGTGCTGGTCGCCGCCCCCACCGGCGCCGGCAAGACCGTGGTCGCCGAGTTCGCGGCGTACGTGGCGATGCAGTCGGTGCGCGACAAGATCTTCTACACCGCCCCCATGAAGGCGCTGTCGAACCAGAAGTTCAACGAGTTCGTCGCCGAGTACGGGCCCGACGAGGTGGGCCTGCTCACCGGCGACACCAACATCAACGCGGATGCCCGGATCGTCGTCATGACGACCGAGGTGCTGCGGAACATGCTCTACGCCGACTCGGCGCTGCTGACGAACCTGCGCTTCGTCGTGATGGACGAGGTGCACTACCTCGCCGACCGGTTCCGCGGGGCGGTGTGGGAGGAGGTCATCATCCACCTGCCGCAGAGCGTGAAGCTGGTGTCGCTGTCGGCGACCGTCTCGAACGCCGAGGAGTTCGGCGACTGGCTGCAGGCCGTGCGCGGCGACACCGAGGTGATCGTGTCGGAGGAGCGGCCGGTGCCGCTGGATCAGCACGCGCTGGTGAAGACGAAGCTGATCGACCTGTTCGACTCCAGCGGGCGCGCCGCGACGAACCGGGTGAACCCCGAGCTGGCGCAGCTCGTGCGCGGGGGAGCGTCGTACGGCAACGACCGGAGGAGCGGGCCCGGGGCCTACCGCGGGGGCGGCGGAGGGGGTGGCGGTCGCGGGCGCGGTGGGCGCGGCGGGCGCTTCAACGGGCCCTCGCACGGCCTCGAGCGCATGGACCGGCCCGAGGTGATCGCTCTGCTCGACGAGCACCGGCTGCTGCCGGCGATCTTCTTCGTGTTCAGCCGGCTCGGCTGCGACCAGGCCGTGAAGCAGGTGCTGCGCGCGGGCGTGCGGCTGACGACGGCCGACGAGCGCGACGAGATCCGCCAGATCGTCGACGAGCGCTGCCGCACCCTGCTCGACGAGGACCTCGCGGTGCTCGGCTACTGGGAGTGGACCGAGGGGCTGCAGCGCGGTGTCGCCGCGCACCACGCCGGAATGCTGCCCGCCTTCAAGGAGGTGGTCGAGGAGCTGTACCAGAAGAAGCTGGTCAAGGTCGTCTTCGCCACCGAGACACTGGCGCTCGGCATCAACATGCCCGCGCGCACGGTCGTGCTCGAGAAGCTCGAGAAGTTCAACGGCGAGGCCCGCGTGCCGATCACGGCGGGGGAGTACACCCAGCTCACCGGGCGCGCGGGGCGGCGCGGCATCGACGTCGAGGGCCACTCGGTCATCCAGTGGCGCGACGGCCTCGACCCGCAGGAGGTGGCCTCGCTCGCCTCGCGGCGCACGTACCCGCTGAACTCCAGCTTCCGGCCCACCTACAACATGGCGGTCAACCTGATCGACCAGTTCGGGCGGCCCCGCACCCGCGAGATCCTCGAGTCGTCGTTCGCGCAGTTCCAGGCCGACCGCGCCGTCGTCGACCTCGCGCGCAAGGTGCGCCAGCAGGAGGAGTCGCTGAAGGGCTACGAGGAGGCGATGACCTGCCATCTCGGGGACTTCCGCGAGTACGCCAAGATCCGCCGCGAGCTCACCGACCTCGAGCGCTCGGGTGCCGGGAAGGCCGACACGCTCTCCCGCGGCGACCGGGAGAAGCGGCAGCGCCACATCGCCTCCTTGCGGCGGCAGCTGCGCGCGCATCCGGTGCACGGCTGCAAAGACCGGGAGTCGCACGCCCGCTGGGCCGAGCGCTGGTTCACCCTGAAGCGCGACACCGACAAGCTGACGCAGCAGATCCAGACGCGCACGAACGTCATCGCCAAGGTCTTCGACCGGGTCACCGACGTGCTGCTCGGAATGGGCTACCTGCGGCGGGACGAGCACGGTGCCACTCTGCTCACCGATCACGGCAAGACGCTGAAGCGCATCTACGGGGAGCGCGACCTGCTGGTGGCCGAGTGTATCCGGCGTCGGGTGTGGCACGACCTCGACCACGCGGCGCTGGCCGCCATGGCCTGCGCGCTGGTGTTCGAGCCGCGCCGCGAGGAGGCTGAAGGCAACGACCGCAACCTGCCCCGGGGCGCCTTCCGCGAGGCGCTCGACAAGACGCAGACCCTGTGGGCCCAGATCGACGACGTCGAGCGCGAGCACCGGCTGCCGGGCAGCAAGCCCGTTTCGACGGGGCTCTCGGCCGCCATGCACCGCTGGGCCCGGGGCGCCTCGCTCGACGACGTGCTGTTCGAGGCCGACCTGGCCGCCGGCGACTTCGTGCGCTGGTCGAAGCAGACTATCGACCTGCTCGACCAGCTGCAGGGCACGGCGGATGCGCGGCTCGCGACCCTCGCACGCTCGGCCATCGACGCGGTGCGCCGGGGCATCGTCGCCTACTCGTCGGTGGCGTGAGGGCGGCCGTGACGCGAACGATCGATCCTGTGCCGCCTGCGGGCAGGGGTGTGCCCGGCGCGGGGGGTGGCGCGCCCGGCGCGAGCCCGTCGCCCCGCCCGAGCGCTCTGGAGATTTCCCGCTCGTCCCGCCTGCCTGCCGTGCTCGTGGTGCCGCCCGCGCGGCCTCTCCTCCCGCTCTGGCTCGCCGTCGTCGCCGCCATCGGCGCGGGCTTCACCATGGACGCCGGCTTCCCCGACCAGAACCTCTGGCCGCTCACCCTCGTCGGCACCGGCGTCATGCTCGCCGCCCTGATCGGCCGTCGCTGGAGCGGGGCCCTGCTCGTCGGAATCGTCGGCGGCTCGGCGTTCTGGGGCGCGCACATCATCTGGCTGACGCTCTACCTGGGCCCCATCCCGTGGCTCGGGCTGACCCTGTTCGAGGCGGGGTACTTCGCCCTCGGCGCCATCGCGATCGCCCTGGTCTACCGCCGGGCCGACCGCGTCTGGCCGAGCCGCTGGGGTCGCCTCGGGCTCGTGCCCATCGTGATCGCCGGCCTCTGGACCCTCCGCGAGGGCATCAACGCGATCTTCCCCTACGGCGGCTTCTCCTGGGCCCGCGTGGCGATGTCGCAGAGCGACAGCCCGTTCACCTCGCTGATCGCCTGGGTCGGCATGGCCGGCCTCAGTTTCCTGCTGGTCTGGCTCGTCGCCTTCACCGTGCAGCTCTGCCGCGAGGGCCGGTGGGCGGCGGATGCCCTGAGCCGCCCCGCGCGCGTGCTCGCCGTCGTGACGGCCACCGTTGCCCTCCTCGCGGTGCCGGCGTGGGCCGCCCCCACCTCGGGCACCTCGCGCATCGGCGGAGTGCAGGGCGACTCCGACGCCGGACTCTTCGCGGTGCACGAGCGCGGCGACATCTTGAACGACCACGTCTCGGCGTCGCGCTTCCTCGAGGGGCAGGACCCCGACATCGTCGTCTGGCCCGAGAACGGCTCCGACATCGACCCGACCACGAACTCCCTCGCCGCCGGCACCCTCGACGCCGTGAGCCGGGAGCTCGGCGACGTGCCCCTCGTGGTGGGCACCATCCAGGTGCGCGGCGACAAGGTCTACAACACCTCGCTGCTCTGGCAGAACGGACAGGCGACCGACCACTACGACAAGCGGCACCCCGTGCCCTTCGCCGAGTGGATGCCCAACCGCGCCTTCTTCCGCAGCCTCGCGCCCGACCTCGTCGACCTCGTCACCCGCGACTACGAGTTCGGCACCACCGACCTCACCTTCGACATCGACGGGCTGCGCGCGGGCATCTCGATCTGCTTCGACATCACCGACGATGCCGTGATGCGGGCGATGTCGGCCGAGGGCGCGCAGGTCGTGCTGGCGCAGACCAACAACGCCGACTTCGGACAGACCGACGAGAACCTCCAGCAGCTCGCCATCGCCCGCCTGCGCGCCGTCGAGTTCGGGCGCAGCGTCGTCAACATCTCGACCGTGGGCACCTCGGCGATCATCGGGCCCGACGGGCAGAACATCACGACGATCCCGGCCTACCAGCCCGGCGCCATGATCGCCGACGTCCCCCTCGCGACGACGCAGACGCCGGCCGCGCTCCTGGGCTTCCAGCTCGAGTGGCTCGTCGGCGGCCTCGGCCTCGCCGGCCTCGCGGTCGCGCTGTGGGCAGGCCGCCGCCGCGCCTGACGCCTCGCCGGGAGGTCGGGCGGGTACAGAAACGCCGCCCGGGCGGATGCCGAGCGGCGTTCGTGCGTGCGGGCGCGGGGCCCGCGGGGTGGCGGTGCTAGGCGCCGATCTTCTGCGTGCCGCGACGGGCGCGCAGGTACTGCAGGCGCTCCTCGAGCAGCTCCTCGAGCTCGGCGCGGGTGCGCCGTTCGAGCAGCATGTCCCAGTGCGAACGCGGCGTCTTGGCGTCGCTGTGGTCGATGACGACGGGCTCAGAGCCCACCATCAGCGTGGCTTCGTGGCTGCAGAACTTGCATTCCCAGGCCTCGGGGGCCTCCGCCTCGGCCGAGAACACCATGTCGGTGTCACGGCCACATGTCGCGCAACGGTACGTGTACGTCGCTCGGGGCGAGAAAACGACGCCCTCTTCGCTCTGCAGGCTTTGTGCGCCCAGACGCATTCCGCGCAAACTGCGATCTGCCATTGTGTGGTCTCCTCTCGCGGTGCTTATTCGTTATAACGGCGTGCGAGGCGGAATCCTTTCCGTGGGCGGGTATTGCCAGAGGTCTCCCAGTCAACTCCGCCATTCCCCTTTCGGGGGTCATCGCCTTCCGGGCGTGTCGAGCACCGGATGCTCTACCGACGCGGCCCGGCACCGCCCCCGTGCCGGCGGAACTCGGCCGCCAGCGGCAGCATGAGGTCGACGCGGTCGGTGACGATGCCGTCGACGCCGCGCTCCAGCAGCAGCCGGGCCTCGTCGACGTCGTTGATCGTCCAGACGTGCACCTCGACCCCGGCCGCGTGCAGCCGCCGGACGGTGCGCGCCGTCACGGTCTCGAAGCGCCCGACCCGTCGGGGGATCTGCACGGCGTCGACCCGGCGCAGGAACCACCGCGCCAGGGGAGTGAGCCCCAGTTTCGCCGCGATGAGGGCGGGCACGAACTCCTGCGCCGAGGCCGACGCTGCGACCCCCGGCAGCAGGACGGTCGCCGACCTCCGCCGGGCGCTCGAGAACGACGTCAGCAGCACGCGCTCCCGCGCACCCGCCGCCTCGATCGCGGCCGCCGCCGGAGCCGCGGCCGCCTCGGCCTTGACGTCGATGTTGAAGCGGCTCGTCGGCAGCGCGACCAACAGCTCGGCCAGCGTCGAGAGGCGCTGCCCGGCGCCGAGGTCGATGGCGACGAGCTGCTCGAGCGTGAGGGCGGACACGTCTTCGTCGCGGCCGGCGACGCGGTCGAGGGTGGGGTCGTGCGCGGCCACCGCGATGCCGTCGGCGGTGGCGTGCACGTCGGTCTCGAGGTATTCGGCCCCGGCCCCGACCGCGGCCTCGAAGGCGGCCAAGGTGTTCTCGGGCACGTCGACCGCCAGCCCGCGGTGGGCGAGCACCCGGGGGAATGCCCCGGAGAAGTACTCGCTTCTCGATGCGCGCCGTCGAGCCATCAGCGGGGGCTCGGAAGAGTGTCGACGTCGTGGATCACGGGCGGGTGCGGTCTGTGCTCGCCGGGGCGTCAGAGAGCGGCAGGGCCGGCCCCGTCCCCGGACGTCTCGCCCGGAGACGGGGCGGCAGGGGAGGGGGAGACGGGCGGAGTCGGCGCCGACGGTGAGCCGTCGCCGATGCCCGCGCCGGCCGGGCGGCCCGCGGCGCTGGCGTCGGCCGCGTTGCGGGCCGCCGCCGTCGCGTCGCGCACGGCGGCCTGGGCGTCGGCAAGCGCCGACGACGCCGTGCCCCCGGCCGCGTCGCCGCCGATCAGCCCACCGCTCTTCGCCGCCTCGCTGGGGCCGGGGCGCGGCCCGCCGGCGAGCGAGGCCGCGACCGACCCGCCCTTGTCTCCGAAGGCCTGCCCGATGCCCTTCAGCGCCTCGGTCAGCTCGCTCGGGATGACCCACAGCTTGTTCGCGCTGCCCTCGGCCAGCTTCGGCAGCGTCTGCAGGTACTGGTAGGCCAGCAGCATGTTGTCGGGCTCGCCCCGGTGGATGGCGCCGAACACCGTGGTGATCGCCTCCGCCTCACCCTGCGCCCGCAGCACCTGCGCCTTGGCGTCACCCTCGGCCCGCAGGATCTGCGACTGCCGCGCACCCTCCGCCTCGAGGATGGAGGACTGCTTGGTTCCCTCGGCGGTGAGGATGACCGCGCGACGCTCCCGCTCGGCGCGCATCTGCTTCTCCATCGAGTCCTGGATCGAGGCGGGCGGGTCGATCGCCTTCAGCTCGACCCTCGACACCCGGATGCCCCACTTGCCGGTCGCCTCGTCGAGCACGATGCGCAGCTGACCGTTGATCTCGTCGCGGCTGGTGAGAGCCTCCTCGAGGTTCAGTCCACCGACCACGTTGCGGAGGGTCGTGGTGGCGAGCTGCTCGACGGCGCCGAGGTAGTTCGCGATCTCGTAGGTCGCGGCCCGAGCATCCGTCACCTGGAAGAAGACGACCGTGTCGATCGAGACGACCAGGTTGTCTTCGGTGATCACCGGCTGGGGCGGGAAGGAGACGACCTGCTCGCGCAGATCGATCAGCGGCCGCAGCCGGTCGATGAAGGGCACCAGGATGTTCAGCCCGGGCATGAGCGTCTTGTGGTAGCGGC
This sequence comes from Herbiconiux gentiana, assembly GCF_024978135.1. GTDB lineage: Bacteria > Actinomycetota > Actinomycetes > Actinomycetales > Microbacteriaceae > Herbiconiux > Herbiconiux gentiana. The sequence goes on from NZ_JANTEZ010000001.1 coordinate 219,624, forward strand.
CCAGCCGCTCCACCACGCCGGCCCGCGCCTGGGGGATGATGCGCACGGAGCGCGCCAGCACCACCAGCGCGAACAGGACGACGATCGCGATGACGACGAACAGCACGATCTGACCCACGGAGTCGTTCACGGTGTCGCTTCCTTCCGGTTGCCGGGCGCGAGCCCGTCGGGGGGAGTGAGGGGTGCACTGGCCGAGGCCGGTACGACGACGGCGGTGGCACCGTCGATGGAGGTGACGAGCACACGCTCGCCGCGCTCGAGCTCCCGCTGCTCGACGAGGGGCGAAACCCGCGCCGTCCAGGTGTCGCCATTGGAGAGCTTCACATGGCCGGCCGTCGGAGTCAGTCGGTCGAGCACGTGGCCCTCGAGACCGAGCAGGGCGTCGACGTTGCTCTTCGCCGGATCGCCGCCGCGCTTCAGCCGCTTCAGCAGCGGCGGCCGCAGCAGCAGCAGGAGCAGCAGCGAGACCGCCGCCGCCACCACGATCTGAGCCCACCACGGCGCTCCGACCACACCGGCCACGAGGCCTCCGAGACTGCCGATGGCGATCATGAGGAAGGTGAACTCGAGCGTGAACATCTCGATCACGATGAACAGCAGGATGAGGCCCAGCCAGACGATCCAGGCGTAGCTGTCGAGGAATTCGAGCATCTGCGGTCTCCTCCCGTTTGCGACCTGTGCGGTCTCGATCGGTGTCTCCGACGCTATCAGGCACGGGCGACAACCGGTCGGACGCCCGGTGAGTTGGTAGTCTCGACGGGTTCGCCACCCCTCGTACCAAGGAGCCCCCGTGTCCAACCCCCTCGCCCCCGGATCGCTCGACGGCAAGCGCGTTCTCGTCACCGGCTCGTCCCGCGGCATCGGCGCCGACACCATCGGCTACTTCGCCGAGGCGGGCGCCTCGGTCGTCATCAACTACCGCAACAAGGAGGCGCGCGCGGTGAAGCTCGCGAACTCCATCCGCGAGAACGGCGGCACCGCGATCGTCGCCGGCGCCGACCTCACCGACCCTGACTCGGTCGCCGCCCTGTTCGACCAGGTGCAGGCCGAGCTCGGCGGGCTCGACGTGCTGGTGCTGAACGCCTCGGGCGGCATGGAGAGCGGCATGGCCGAAGACTACGCCATGAGCCTCAACCGCGACGCGCAGGTCAGCGTGCTGACCTCGGCGCTGCCGCTGCTCGCCCCCGGGTCGCGCGTCGTGTTCGTCACGAGCCACCAGGCGCACTTCATCCGCACCACGCCGACCATGCCCGAGTACGAGCAGGTCGCCCTCTCCAAGCGTGCGGGCGAGGACGCCCTGCGCGACCTCATCCCGCGCCTCGACGAGGCCGGCGTCGAGTTCGTGGTCGTCTCGGGTGACATGATCGAGGGCACCATCACCGCCACCCTGCTCGAGCGCATGAACCCCGGCGCGATCGGCGCGCGCAAGGAGGCCGCCGGCCGCCTCTACAACGTGAGCGAGTTCGCCGCCGAGGTCGCCGCCGCCGCGGTCGACCCGATCCCGGCCGACCACACCCGGCTCGTCGGCGACGTGAGCGACTTCGAGCAGAACGGCGTCTGAGCCGTGGGTGGGGCAGCGGATGCCGCGGTGCCGGAGGGCACGGTCATCCTGAAGTCGCGGGTGCTCGTGACCGATAGTTCGGGTGCAGCCCTGCTGTTCTTCACGAGGGCGGATGCTCCCGCGAACCCCACCCGCTGGCTCACCCCGGGCGGCCATCTCGAACCGGGGGAGACCCACGCCGAGGCCGCCGTGCGCGAGCTCTTCGAGGAGACGGGACTGGTCGTCACCGAGGCGGAGCTGGGCGACCCCGTGTGGGCGCACGACTTCGAGGCGGAGCCGGCCACGGGCATCCGTCGCCCCTATCACGAGGAGTGGTACCGCCTGCGCACCGAGCGGTTCGACCCGGTCGACACGAACTGGACCGATGACGAGCGCGTCGACGTGGAGGAGTGGCGCTGGTTCGCGCCGGCCGAGCTGGCCGCGACGACGGATGCGCTGGAGCCCGCCGGGCTGGCGGCGCTGGTCGAGCGACTCAGCTAACCCGGCGGGCGGTTCTCACACCGTCGTCCTGGGGGCCTTGCCGAGCGTGATCGCGGTGATCGCCGCGAAGACGCCGGTGATGATCAGGCTGATGCCGGTGAACAGCACCAGGATGCCGATCGACTCGAGCGGCAGGAAGATGACGACGATCCCGGCGACCACCGAGACGACACCGAGGATCGTGCCGAACCACTGCGAGGAGTCCCTCGCGGTCTCCATGACGGCCAGGACGCCCTCGATGATCCACGAGAAGCCGATCACGAAGGCCAGCGCGACGAGCGAGACCACCGGGTTGCGGATGGCGACGACCCCCGCGACGATCAGCAGCACACCGAGGATGATGCCGAGCGCCCGGATGCCGCCGGTGAGATCGCGGCTGACGATGCCCTGCACGATGCGCATGAGGCCGATGATCCAGAAGTAGATCGCGAACAGCAGGGCGATGGTGTAGACGATGGCGTCGGGGTTGTTGAACGCCAGCACCAGCACGACGACGCCGAGCAGGATCGAGAGCACGGCACGGACCCAGAGGCCGGCCTTCAGCCACTTCGCGACGCTGCCGCCGATGTCGCCCGGGAAGAGCAGGAAGCCGGCGCTGGGCCCGGCGGTGGTCGGTGCGGTCATGGATTCCCCCTGGTCGGTGCGCGCACTGCCGGCGCGCCTGCGGTAAATCTAGCGGACCCTTGGCGCGGGGTGGGAGAAACCCGAGAGCGACCGCGCGCCCCGCGCCGATGCCCTAGCTTGTCTCTGAGGATTCATCAGCTTAGGAGACGCCATGGACCGAGCATCTGCCCGCCGCACTCTCTCGCCCGTGCTCGTGACGGCGCTCCTCGGGGCTCTCGCCGCGGGGCTCGCGGGCTGCGCAGGCGGGCCGCCCGGCACCGTCGGGCCGACCTCGGCCGAGTCGCCGCTGACGCCGTACTACGACGCGCTCTACGGGAACAGCTCCGAGGAGGAGCTGCAGCAGCGCAACGACACGGTGCAGACGACCGCCGCCGCATGCATGAAGGAGCAGGGGTTCCCGTACGAGCCCGACCCCGGCTCCGGCATCTCGGTGCAGGACGCACCGTCGGGCGGGGCGGACTGGGGCTCTCGGGAGTTCGCCGAGCAGTACGGCTACGGCGTCGTGAGCAGCCCGTACGCGCCGACCACGGGCGACGAGGAGTGGGTCGATCCGAATGCGGGGTACCTGGCGACCCTCAGCGAAGGGGAGCGGGCGGCCTGGGAGCAGGCGCTGTACGGGCAGCCCGTCGAACCGGCGAGCGGGGCGGTGCCCGTTTGGGACTGGACCACCGCCGGGTGCATGGGTAAGGCCTTCCACGAGGCGGACCTCGCGTCCGGCGCCGCCGTGGGCGACCCCGAGTTCCAGGGCCTCGTCGACGAGCTGAACGGGCTGTCCGACGAGGCGGCCTCGGTGGATGCGGTGGTGACGGCCGAGCGCGCCTGGAGCGACTGCCTCGCTTCCGCCGGGCATCCGGGGTACGAGCACCGGGCTGACCCCTCGGCCGACTTCTCCGAGCGCTTCTCCGCCCTCACCCGGCCCGACGATCCCGGAGACCAGGCGGCCGGAGACCAGGCGACCGGAGGCGACCACCCCGACGTCGACCAGAGCGCCCTCGACGCGCTGCAGGACGAGGAGATCGCGACAGCGGTCGCCGACTTCGACTGCGCGCAGTCGTCCCGCCACGACGAGTTGCTCGCCGCCGAGCAGCACCGCGTCGAGCAGGCGTTCGTCGACCGCAACCGGGCCGCCCTCGACGCACTGGTGGCGAAGCATGGGCGAAACTGACGTCGCCCCTCCGGGACGCCGAGCGCGGATCGTGCTGCGTGGCCCGCGACTCGTGGTCGCGCTGGCCGCCGTCGCCCTTCTCTCCTTGATCGCCGGCGTCGGAGCGGCCCGGTTCGTCGTCTCGCCGGCCGAGCTCGCCGCGCGGGCCACCGCGCCCGAGGCCGGTCCGATCTTCGCGCCCGTCGAGGAGCGGGTGATCGAGAACCGGGTCACCGCGCGGGCCGACGTCGGATTCGCGGACGCCGTCGACGTGACGATCGACACCTCCGGTCTCGGCGGTCCGGCCGTGGTCACCGGTCACGTGCCCGAGGCCGGCGCGCAGCTCACCGCCGGCGGAGTGGCGCTCGAGGTCGCCGGGCGCCCGGTGCTCGCCCTGCCCGGTGCGCTGCCGGCCTATCGCACGCTCCGCGCCGGTCTCTCCGGCCCCGACGTGCTGCAGCTCAAGGCCGCGCTGGCCGGGCTCGGCATCGACGCGGGCGACACCACCTCGTCCGACTACGACGCCGCGACCTCCGCAGGCGTCTCCGAGCTCTACCGCCGGGCGGGCTACGCACCGCCGTCACCGGCACCGGATGCGGCGGCGACGCTGCGGGCCGCCCGGTCCGCCGAGCGCGCGGCCGAATCCGCGGTCGTCGAGGCCCGCGCCGCCCTCGGGCGCGCGGCGGCTCCGGCGCCGGCCGCGGCGCAGCTGGAGGCCGAGAACGCGGTGCGCGAAGCCCAGCGCACCCTCGACGAGGCCGTGGCCGACGCCGAGCCCACCGGCGTGATCGAGCGCCACCGCGACGAACTGGCCCTCGCGATCGCGCGCCGCGACGCCGCGGCCGCTCCCGGCGACACCTCCGCCGCGAGCGCGGCCGTCGACGTCGCCCTCGCCCAGCTCGACCAGGCCCAGCGCGATCGCGTCGACGCCGAGACGGATGCTCTGACCGCCCTCCCGGCCGCCGAGGTCGTTTTCCTGCCCACGCTGCCGCGCCGGGTCGACAGTGTCCGTGCCGAGCGTGGGTCGCCGGTCTCGGGCTCGACCATGAGCGTCTCCGGAGCGGTCCTCCATCTCGTCGGCACGCTGACCGAGCAGGACGCCGCGCTGGTGAAGCCAGGCATGGCGGCCACCTACAGCGCGGCCGACGGCACGACTCGGCCGGCCACCGTGACGTCCGTCACCGCCAAGGCACCGGCCGCGGGGGAGAAGGCGGTGAAGGCGTTCACGATGACGCTCGACCCGGGCGAGTTGGAGCCCGACGTCGCCGAACGGCTGCGGGGCGCCAACGTGCGGGTCGACGTCCCGGTCGAGGCGACCGCCGGGGCGGTGCTGGCCGTTCCGGTGGCGGCGCTCAGCGCAGGGCCGGGCGGCGAGAGCCGGGTCGAGCTCGAGGTCGAGCATCCGGATGCCCCACTCGCCACCGAGCTCGTGACGGTCACCACCGGGCTGTCGGCCGGCGGCTACGCCGAGGTGCGGAGCACCGACGACCGCCTGGTCGCGGGCGCCCGCGTGGTGGTCGGGCGATGACCGGCACCGACGCGTTGATCGAGCTCCGGGGCGTGACCCGCAGCTTCAGCACGGGCGGGCGCACCCTCGAGGTGCTGCGGGGTGTCGACCTCACGGTCGCCCGAGGAGACTTCGTGGCGATCACGGGGTCGTCGGGGGCCGGGAAGTCGACGATGCTGAACATCCTGGGGCTGCTCGACCGGCCGACGGCGGGGGAGTACCTCTTCGACGGCCGACCGACCGCGGGGCTCGACGATCGCGAGCGGTCGGGGGTGCGCGGGGGCGGCGTGGGATTCGTCTTCCAGTCGTTCCATCTGCTCTCCGCCCGCACCGTGCTCGAGAACGTGCTGCTCGCCTTCGTCTACGGCGAGACGGGGGAGCGGCCGCTGCCGGCGGGTGAGCGTCGCGCCCGCGCCGAGGAGGCGCTGCGGCGGGTGGGGCTCGGGTCACGGCTGCACGCGCATCCGGGAACCCTGTCGGGCGGGGAACGGCAGCGGGTCGCGATCGCGCGGGCGATCTGCACCCGTCCGAGACTGCTGCTCGCCGACGAACCCACCGGCAACCTCGACCGGCAGAACTCCGACGGGGTGCTGGCGCTCATCGACGAGCTGAACGCCGACGGGCTGACGGTCGTCGTGATCACGCACGACGACACCGTCGCCGGGCGGGCGCACCGCCATCAGGTGCTCGAGGCCGGGCGGCTCGGGTGAGGCTCGGGCTGCTGCGCGACATCGGGGGAGAGGCGCTCGCCAGCGTCGGCGCCCGCCCCGGGCGGCTGCTGCTCGGAATTCTCGGCACCCTGGTCGGCATCGGCGCCCTGGTGATGACGACGGGGCTCGGTCAGACCGCGTCGGGGCAGCTCGCCTCGCGCTTCGACGAGGTCGCCGCCACGCACGCCGAGGTCGAACCCGCGACGGCGAGCGGCGCCGACGGCACCGAGCGGGCCGTCGCCACGCTGCCCGACGATTCGCTCGCGCGGGTCAGCGGCCTGGCCGGGGTCACCGCCGCCGCCCTGCTCGCACCGATCGACCTCGACGGGCGCACGATCGCGACGGTCCCCCTCGTCGACCCGTCCCGGCCGCCGTCGACGCCACCGGCCGTGGTGGCCGCATCCGGTGACCTGCTCGGGGCGGTGGGCGGGCGGCTGCAGCGGGGGCGGATGTTCGACAGCGGTCACGAGCAGCGCCACGATCGCGTGGTGGTGCTCGGAGCCGCCGCGGCCGAGTCGCTGGGCGTGACGTCGATCGACGCGCGCCCGACCCTGTTCATCGGCGGGCACGCCTATGCGGTGATCGGCATCCTCGCCGCGAGCGAGACCCGGAGGTCGCTGGAGTCGTCCGTGATCCTGCCGCTCGCCACCGCCCGGGCCGAGTTCCCGGGCGTGACGGCGTCGACGCTCGCGCTGGGGGTGGAGCTCGGGGCGGGAGCGCTCGTGGCGCATCAGGCGCCGATCGCGCTCGCTCCGTCGTTGCCTGAGGTATACTCGGTTTCAGCGCCGGGGGAGCCGTCGACGTTCCAGACCGGGCTGCAGGGCGACCTCGACCTGGTCTTCCTGGCGATCGGGTTGATCACGCTGCTCGCGGGCGCCCTGGGCATCGCCGGCACGACCCTCGGCGGCGTCACCGAGCGCACCGGCGAGATCGGGCTGCGGCGGGCGCTCGGCGCGACCCGCGGCGAGATCGCCGGGCAGTTCGTGGCCGAGTCGGCGGCCGTCGGCGTGCTGGGCGGGCTGATGGGTTCGGCGGCCGGCGTGTTCGTGGTCGTCGGCGTGTCGGCGGCGCAGGGCTGGACGCCGGTGCTCGATCTGGCGTTGGCGTTCGGGGCGGTCGGTGTCGGCGGTCTCGTGGGACTGCTGGCCGGGCTGCTTCCGTCGCACCGGGCGGCGCGCATCGAGCCGGCGGAGGCGCTGCGGACGACCGCGACCTGACGCTCAAGCCGATCACTCGACGAACTGCGTGAGTGTGTCGAGGTCGAGTCCGGTGAAACGCGCACTCTCCAGCTTATTGGCGAACGATTCGCGCACGATCAGCACTTCGGGAAGGTAGCGGGGCCTGAAAGCCATGATGTCGACGGCTATCGCATCGCTGTCGATGACGAGACGATCGGCACGCTGGATGCGCGGCGCATGCGGATTGAATTCAATGATCGACTTTTCCTGGTCTATGACGTCCAGGACGGTCTGGACATTTGCCACCATGTAGTCGTAGGAGGCGAGACGTCCGCGACCGTCGTAAATTCGGGCAGGCAGGTACTCTGCTTGCACGGCATGCGCGTCGAGAAAATTGCGCAATCGACCACTGATCACAACGAATTGATTGACGCTGTAGCAGTAGTCCGCGAGTCGGCGTCGGTGGGGATAACGCGGGTCCATGTGGAACTCCACCCTGTCGCTGTGCGCGGGAAATGGGACGGCTTCTGCGATGCTTTCCCACACGCTGTTCGGAGCGCTCGGGAAACGGGTGAGGAGCGTGCAATATCGCGGGTGAGGATTCGGTCGCCACACTCGGAAGGGCTGGTGAGGTTCTGTCACGGGCGCACCTAACCTTCCCCTTCTTGGCAATGACGGTTCCTCAGCTTATCTAATTCTTGATGCGATTTCCAGTGGTTGAAGAGGCGCTGATAATGCACATTATGTCAATAACAAAGCGGCCTCTTCGCATCGGATGCGAACTGGCCGGTTCCCTTGACCGTGGACACGATTTTCTGTGTGGGCGTTAGTTCAACTGCTCGACTGTCGCTGCCGCGATCACTGCAAGGGATTCAGCCATGCAATCGCAGAAGGACCCCTCAGCAGACAGTGGCCGCAACGCGCAGGTAGTTGACGGCTAGAGACCGGCCCTAGTCGGCCTCGACCTCTTTCTCGACGAAACCGTCCCTTAGATTTCTGCATCATTCATCTGACCGTGACCGGCCCGAATGTATTCTCCGTAGTCGATCCCGCACGTCCAGGACCCGTGATCCTCGAAGAGGAGCTCGAAATGCTGGTGCGAGATATCCGAAAGCCCCGCGTTGGGGTTGATTGTGGATGCCGTTAGCGGAGGAGACGACGGCGAATGGTGAAAATCTTTCCAACTTCGTTCAGGCCTCAATTGCCGTGAGACGTTAGAACAACAAGTCGGTGAGCGGGGAATCCCCCGATTCTCCTGGCGAGGAACAGCAGATCCGCGTGATCCCGGCTCGATCCCGATTCCCATTCACACACTCAAGGGGTGCAACGGTGCACAAGAAAATCCAGAGAGCTGCGGCTCTACTTTTCGGCTCGGCGACATTTGTCGCCTTGCTGACGGTACCAGTGGCGGCACACGCCTACAACCCAGGCGACGGCACACTCTATGCACCGAGCCCAGCAGAGCTCGCCACGCAGAACAAGACGAACTCGGTGCTGTATCCCAAGGCGGCGCAGCTGCCCAACGGCCGCCTGATCGCGGCCTTCGAACGCAGTCTGGGCAATCCGGTCGGACAGACCATGCCGCTCTACTCGAGCGACGACTACGGCTCGTCGTGGCAGAAGCTCTCCGATCTGGCGTCCCCCGCCGCCATGACCGAGGGAACTGACCGGGAAGCCAGCTTCGCGAAATACACCAGCAACTGGACCAACCCCTACCTGTACACGCTCCCGACCGACGTGGGCGATCTCAAGGCGGGAACGCTGCTCCTGGCGAGCCTGGTCTCCGGTGCAGACCAGTACTACGCCGAGCAGAAGGCCCTGAATCCCGACTGGACCCCGGTGCGCGACGGCGACCGGGAGAACGCCGCGATCGCCCTGTATGCGAGCACTGACGGAAACGGCGAGCAGTGGCAGTTCCTCAACATCATCGCCGAGGGCGGTTGGACCGGTTCCTACGGGACGCTCGAGAACATGGCGACGGAGAACGTGTACCAGCAGAACGATCCCGTGTGGGAGCCGTACCTGATGGAGTACGAAGGTCAGCTCGTCGCGTATTACACCGATGAGGTCGACTACACGGGATTCGACCCGGAGACCGGTGTGCTCCAGCGCGATCCGAACTGGCAGACCCACCCCGACACCGTCAACCAGATCCTCGCACATCGACTGTGGGACGGAACAGCGAGTGGAACCTGGAGTGAGCCGATCGCCGACGAGGTGGGATCCCCGACGGTCGACAAGACGGGCACCACGATCCTCGGAGGCGGTCGTCCCGGAATGACCAACGTCGTTCCGACGACCGACGGCAAGTGGCTGCTGACCGCCGAGTTCGGCGTCACCAAGATCAGCGATGACCCCCTGCGATTCTGGGATGCGCCCTACTTCCAGCTCAACGGAGCCCGAGCGTCGAACAACCCGGTCCTCGTGAAGGTGCCGAACCCGACCGACCCGACGAAGTGGAGCTTGATCTTCAACGACGGCGACACCGGGTCCAACATCCTCGTGAACGAGTCGGGCCGGAGCGACGGGCAGTGGCTGCCCTACCAGACCTCTCTTCCGGCGGGCTACAGCCGGAACTTGACGTTCGTTCCGCAGACCGGCCGGGTGGTCGTGCTTCGTGGAGGCTGGGGCGGCTCGCCGATCTCTTACTCCGAGGTCGACCTCGGTCATTCTCAGGGCGCGTACTACTCCGTGGTCAACCGCAAGACAGGACAGGTGCTCAGCACGGAGTTCAACAAGACCCAGGATCCGATCTACACGGGTGACACCCCTGACATCGTCTCCCGGCCCGATGTTCCCGGAAACGACACCCAGCGCTGGCACCTCACCGCCAAGGGTACGAACGTGACCTTGCTCAACAAGGGCGGCGGCCGGGCTGCCGGACTCTGGCAGGGCTCCGCTTCTGCCGGCGCATCGCTCAGCCAATGGGTGGATGACGGAGGCAGCGACAAAGTCTGGACCCTGGTTCCGACCGACGACGGCTTCTACCGTTTCCAGTCGTCGAAGAACGAGTCGCTGTACATGACCGGATCAGACGCGGACGGGCGCATCACGGTTCAGCAGGCGGCAGCTCAAGGAGACCTCTCTCAGGACTGGCAGCTCATCCAGGAGGCACCCGCCGCCGCCGATCTCGTCGACCTCTACCGGGCACCCGGACTCGCGACGCTGACCGCAGAAACCCTGCAGCTCAGCGCCCCGGCGAGCGACCCCGCCGGGACACCGCTGCACGCGATTGTGTCCGGGCACGTCTACGCCTACCAGGCCGACGGTTCAGTGAGAAACCTGGGTACTGCTTCATTCGACGCCGATCAGCGATCCTCGCTGACGGTGGATCCTGCAGATGTACCCGCTGGAAGCCGGATCGCTGTCGTCTTCGACTCCGGCCCCCTGGTGTGGGACACCCTGGTGGCGCCCGCCGCTCCACTCGTCGACCGTATCGCCGGCGCCGACCGGTACGAGGTGTCGGTCAACACCGCGAAGGCCGGATTCCCCGACGGGGCCAGCACGGTCTACGTGGCCTCCGGCGAGGGCTTCCCCGACGCGCTGTCGGCAGCTCCGGCGGCGACCCTGGCCGGGGGCCCGATCCTGTTGACTACGGGTCGGAATCTGCCCGCCGCCGTGCGTGACGAGGTCGCCCGCCTGGCACCTGACGCCATCGTGATCGTCGGAGGATCGGATTCCGTCAGCACAGCCGTGCAGGACACCCTGGCGGAAATAGCGCCAGTCTCCCGGATCGGCGGAGCTGATCGTTTCGAGACGTCGAGGAACGTCGCAGACTCGACCTTCGCCGAGGGCGCGGACGTTGCCGTGATCTCGACGGGCGCGTCGTTCCCTGACGCGCTTTCGGCTGGGTCGGCCGTTTCGGGTCGCGGGCCCGTCATCCTCGTCGACGGCTCGAAGAGCGGACTCGACGAGGCCACGCGTGCGCTCCTGACGAGACTCGGAATCTCGTCGGTCGTGATCGCCGGCGGACCGTCGTCGGTCTCGCCAGGAATCGAGTCGGACGCAGCGGAGATGGCGACGACCGTCCGTCTGGGCGGGGCCGACCGGTACGACACGGCACGTCAGATCAACGCCTACTTCATCCAGAAGGCCGATCGTGTCGTCCTCGCGACCGGCGAGAAGTTCCCGGATGCTCTGTCCGGTTCAGCATTCGCGCCGACCGTGGATGCCCCGCTGTTCACTGTGCCGAGTACGTGCATCCCGTCGGCGACGTTGTCGCAGATCGCCGCACTCGGCGCCTCGTCGATAACCCTGTTGGGCGGGCCGGCCGCACTCAGTCCGGCGGTGGAGAATCTCACTCCCTGCGCCTAAGGGGATGCACCCCTGGGAGTCGTCCTCTTGGTGGAGAGGGCGGCTCCCAGGTCTTCGAGTCGCCCGCGTCGTCGACATCCTGGGTCGACCCCGTTCGCGGCGACCCGGCTCACCCTGGCGGTGCCCGGCAAGAGCGGATGGGTCAGGCGGGCGCGAAGCGGTAGTCGAACCGAAGATCGTGTTCGACTGTCTGTGCCGGGAGGACGCGAACGGGAATCCCGTCGACGATCACGTCGCGCGGAAACTCGATCTGCGGAACGACACGATCGTTGCCTCCGCCACGCACACTGATCGTCGCGGTGATGTGCTCGAGAGTCCAGGTCATCTCGGTGATCACGATGCCACCTCGTCCGGTGAGGCCTCTCACCGAACCGGTCGGCCACTGCTCCGGGAGCGCGGGGAGGAGCCTGACCGACTCCCGAGACGTCGACAGGAGCATCTCGGCGACGAGGGCCGGGAGCCCGCCACACGCATCGATGTTGAAGATCGAGCCCTGATCGTGTCGGGAGATCGCGTTCGGTTCGAAGTGATCCCGCGCCAGCCACAGCGCGCATCGGTAGGCGTTCTCCGTGTCGCCTAGCCGCGCAGCCGCGATGCCGATCGAACTGAGTCCGAAGGCCATCTCCTGATTGCCGGGCGGACCTGACGGCGCCGCGGCGCGCCAGTCCGCCTTCTGGGCGATCGTGGTTCGAGCCGCATCCTCGATCCGGATGCCTGTTGCGGAATCGCCGTCGGAGTACCAGAACGGGTAGAGGTGCGACACATGCCGATGCGCGATGCGGTCGGGCACATCCGCGGCGGCCCACTCGGCGAGCGCGCCGTCTGACGCGACCCTGTACGGAGCCAGCCGTCCCGCTAGCGCCGCCCATCTCTCGAGCGTCTCCGGTTCTCCGGCCACGTGGGCGAATTCGTCCGCGATCCGCACAGCGTCACGCAGGAGCGCGATGTCCATCGTCGCGTCGACGGAGAGCGGGGTCGTGGCGCCACCGGGGGTGTTCTCCGGGGAGAAGGACGGCACGAAGTGAGCCACCCCGTCGATGTCGACGGTGATGGCGTCCAGGAATTCGAGCACTCCCGCGGCGAACGGCCAGGCGAAGTCGCGCACGAACTGGGTGTCGCCGGTCGCGCTGTAGTAGTCGTAAGCGGAACGCAGCGCCCAGGCTCCGCTGCCGTACCAGAACCAGTGGGGGTACTCGGTGCTGTGGTGGTTCGCGAAACCGTGACCGGATATGTGTGTGGGAAGGAAGTACCCGGGACAGTCGAAGACGCGCGCCGCGTTGTCGCGGTACTGGGCGAGGAAGCGGTGATGGAGCCGGAACAGGCCGAGAAGCAGTTCCGGGGTACCGGTGTTGTACAAACCGGCCATCGAGCCGAGCTGGACGTTGCCGTTGAGTGTGTAGGCACCCGACCACGCCGGTGCCCACGAGCCCTGCCAGACGCCGACGAGATTGGGTGGCAGCTCACCGGATGAGCTGATAACGGCGCTGCGACCCGCGGCGAACGCGAACTCGACGACGCCGCGCTCAGCGGCCGCATCGCCGGCGCGTGCCGACTCGACGAGACCCTCGATGCCGACCTCGTCGTCGATGCCGCTGTGCAGGTCGAGGGCGCACGCTCCGAAGAGCTCCGAGTGGCTGTTCCGGCTGCGTCTCAGCGTCATCGGAAGGTCGGGCAGTGGGGAACTCCGGGCCACCACTGCGGAGATGACGATCGTCACAGGATGCTCCCGATCGGTGTGCACCCGCAACCGCTCACCGTCGGTCACCTCGGCGACCGCATCCATCAGAGCGAAGGTGGTGACCACACCGACCGGACGTGAGCCGTCGACCGGCGGGGTCCGCGGGGTGACTCGAACGGTCAGAGCCGTCGGTGTCACGTCGACCTGGGCATCGACATCGTCACGGAAATCGATGACGTCGACGTTCCCGACCTCCGTGGAGCGATCGTCGCTCTGACCGGCCTGAAGAGTCCACTGCGTGGGGGACTCCGAGGTGATGGTGACCGTGATCGTGTCGTGGCACCGATCGGGAAGACACGTGATCGCGGATGCTCCGCGTTCTGCGACCCACCCGAGAGCGATCGAGCCGCTCGAGAAGTCGCCCGAGCGACGGTAGGTGCCGGGAGCTCCGACGTCGGCCTGTTCGACCAGGAGAGCTGCGACCGGCACGAACGGGTCCAGTGGCATGATGTCTCGAAAGACGCCGGTAGCACGGGCGCGCTCCTCGACGAGAGCGGAGGCGGTGACCTCATCGCCGGCGAGGACGAGAGACCGTAGCGTCGGCATGAGGTCGGCCAGCCGTGGACCCCGGGGCACGGGGTCCAGCAGCGGGAGGAAGAACTCCTCGTGGGCCACGGTCAGCTGATGCCGGCGAGGCGTTCCGTGAACGACGACCCCGAGCGAGCCTGTTCCGGCCACCACTCCGTCTTGCCAGGTCTCGGCCGTGCTCGTGCTCACGAAGCCCTGCCGCGGTCCGGTCACAGCGACGACTTCGTGATGACGACGGGCGCGGTCATCACCCGGTTGTGGTCGACATGCCGAACCGGTCCGACGACCTCGACGTCGAGCTCGATGCCGGGTTCGAGCGCGTTGTCGGCGACGGTCAGAACGATCGCGCCGGGTTCGATCCGCCGGCGCAGGTCGCGTCCGGTGAAGCTCGTGAGATCGGCGTGGACAGTGAAGACCGCGTTCGCCGACTCGCGCGCCGCGAGCTCGACCCGGGCGAATCCGATGAGCTGACGCACGGGTCGAGTGACGGTCGCAACGGGGTCCGACAGGTACAACTGCACGACGGTGGCCCCGTCCCGGTCCCCTGCGTTCGTCACCCTCACCGTGACGTCGAGCGAGCCGTCCACGCTCGGCAGCACGGAGGACGTGCTCTCGACGGCCGTCCGGAACTCGCTGTAGCCGAGTCCGTGGCCGAACGCGAAGGCAGGGGTGGGGTCGAGGTTGCTCACGCCCTCGCTCCGGAGGGCGAGCGGTGGAGCCAGGTAGGTGCCCGGCTGGCTCGAGGCCGCTCCTGGTATCTGCACGGGCAGGCGACCCGAAGGGTTTACCCGGCCACTCAGCACACCGGCGATCGCACCGCCGGCCTCCTCCCCCGGGAAGAACGCCTGCACTGCGGCCATCGCGTTCGCCGAATGACCGCCGATCGCGTACGGCCGTCCGGAGAGCACGATCAGGGCCGTCCGTTCGCCTGCTGCGGCGAGCACCGACTGCGCGAACTCCTGCTGCAGACCGGGCAGCGTGAGATCGAGAGCGTCACAGCCCTCCCCGGACGTACCGTGACCGAACATCCCGGACCGGTCGCCGACGACCAACACGGTGAACTCCGCCCATTCGGCCAGGCTGACCGCCTCGGAGATACCCTCGGCCGACCCCCCCGTGATGCCGACCCCACCGGCGTGCCGCACCTGGGAGCCGGGGAACTCCGAGCGCACCGCATCGAGGATTGTGGGCGCGACCACACCGATCCCGAGGTCGGGGTGGTTGGGCATGACGTGATTCGGAAAGGAGTAGCAACCGAAGAAGCACCCCGGGTCATCGGCACCCGGCCCGACCACCGCTATCCGGGTAGGTGCGTGGCGCAGCGGGAGTCCGGACCGGGTATTGCTGAGGAGCACGAGCGACTGTTCGGCCATCTGCCGGGCGATGTGCCGGTTGCCCGGAGAGTCGAGGTCGATGGGCCCTTCGGGATCGGACGGCAGCCACCCCTCGTCGAGCAGCCCGAGCTCGGCCTTCTGGGCGAGCACGCGGTGCACGGCCCGGTCGATGAGCTCGCCGGAATCAGCAACGGCGTCGATCAGCTCTGCCGTGTATCCGAGCGTGTGCGGTAGTTCCACGTCGATGCCGGCTCGGAGCGTCTGCTCGCCGGCATCGACGTTGCCCGACGCGGTGCGGTGCATCGTCGCCACGAACGGAATCGACCAGTAGTCCGACACGACCGTTCCGGTGAACCCCCAGGTCTCCCGCAGCAGGGTCGTCAACAGGTCACGGTCGACCGCGGAGGGAACGCCGTCGAGCTCCGTGTACGAGTTCATCACCGATCGGGCTCCTGCTTTCACGACCGCTTTTTCGAAGGGCACGAGAGTGACATCGGCGAGCTCGCGCGGCCCGATCGACACGGGCGCGTGGTTCCGCGCCCCGCGGGAGGCGGAGTAGCCGGCGAAGTGCTTCAAGGTGGCGACGACGCCCTGCGACTGCAGTCCTTGCACGTACGCGGCGGCGAGTTCACCGACGAGGTACGGGTCCTCGCCCAGGGTCTCCTCGACCCGCCCCCATCGATAGTCGCGAACCACGTCGAGCACGGGCGAAAGACCCTGATGAATGCCGACGGAGGCCAGGTCACGGCCGATGGCAGCCGCCATCTCTCGCACCAGCGTCGGATTGAAGGTCGCCGCCCAGGCGATCGACGTCGGGTAGACGGTCGCCTTCCAGGCCGTGAAGCCGGTGAGGCACTCCTCGTGAGCGACGGCAGGAATACCGAAGCGGTTCGCTGACACCACCTGGCGCTGCAGTGCAGCCAGGCGGCGCATCCCCTCGGCCGGTTCGACCGGGGCGGTTCCGAACGGCCGCGTGAGCTGTCCGATACCGCTCTCGATCGCCGTATCGAAGGGCTCAGCCTGCAATTGCGTCTCCTGCATCGGGGCGACGTCGCCACTGGCGTTCGCGGCGTCCGGCCAGGTCGATCCGAGCTGCTGGAGTTTCTCCTGCAGGGTCATTTGCGCGGCGAGGATCCGAGCTCTTTCCAAGGGGGCGAGTCCTGGGTCGCGCCAGGCGATGGCAGGGCGCGCTGCGGTGTCAGTCATCTGAAAGTCCGATCGTGGGGAGTGTGGAAACGTCAAGGGCGCGGTGGTGCGGTCGAGTCGCGGACCACGAGGTGGGTGGCCAGCTCGATCCGCTTGGCGGGGAGCGGATCTCCCCCGGCGAGCCGCATCACGGAGGAGACCGCATTGCGGCCGATGTCGGCTATCGGCTGGTGCACTGTGGTCAACGGCGGAGTCGACGTTCGTGCGAGATAGGTGTCGTCGAACCCCACGACGCTCAGGTCGCGCGGCACCTGCAACCCGCAGCGACGGGCGGCCTCAAGCACCCCCATCGCGGAGATGTCGCTTCCGGCGAAGATCGCGGTCGGCGGCAGTTCCGCTCCGAGCAACCGCTCGGCGGCATCACGCCCGTGCTCGAACGTGTACGAGTGCCGCAGCACCGCATCGAGATCGGCCGGCAGTCCGGCATCGGTCATCGCGGCCGCCCAGCCGTGGGCGCGGATCACATCGCAGGTGGCCCGCGGTGGTCCGCCGACATAGGCCACCCGGTTGTGACCGAGCGAGATGAGGTACTGCGTGGCCTCGTATGCACCGGCCCAGTTAGTCGCACCGATACTGGGGGTCGACTTCCGCGGGCGGTCGATGGGGTCGACCAGCACCATCGGGAGGCCCACGGCGCGGAGAGCGTTCTCTCGGTCCGCCGAGAACGCGCTGGTGACTTCGATCACACCGACGCGGCCCGCCCTCACGAGCGACTGTGCCCACGCGGCACGCGGAAGGTTCTGAATGCTCTCGATCGACCTCATGAGGAGCCCGGCACCGAGACTGCCGGCAATCTCCATCGCTCCGCCCATGAACAAGGAGAGGTAAGGGTTCGCGACATCTGCTGGTTCGACGAGAACCTCGATCGTCGGCTCGCCGACCGAACGGAGCGACCCTCTCCGTTCGAACACGCTGACGTAGCCGAGCGAGTCTGCGACCGCTTCCACTCGAGCTCGAGTGTCCTCACCGATGCCGCGCCGGCCGTTGATCACCTTCGAGACAGTTCCGATCGACACGTTCGCCGTACGCGCGACGTCGTCGATGGTTACGCGGCGGCTCGCCGGATCCATGGGGTAGGTGCCAAGAACGTCATCGTCACTCATGCGTTCACTTCCCCCCCACGCCCATCAACCCGGCGACGAGAGATCGCCTGGCAAACAAGTACACGACGAAGATCGGGATGATTGTCAGAATGACCGCCGACATCAGCCCCGGGATGTTCACGCTGTACTGCTGACGGAAGCTGCTGAGGCCGACCGTCGCCACCATCACCTCGGGCGAGCGGGTGAGGATGAGCGGCAGGAGGAATCCGTTCCAGGCGTTGAGAGCCGAGTACACGATGATGGTCGCGATGCCACCCCGCGACAGTGGCACCACGAGCGTGAAGAATGTGCGGATGGGGCCGGCGCCGTCCATCGAGATCGCCTCGTAGAGTTCGTTGTTGATCTCCCGCATGCTCCCGGTGAGAATCAGGGTTGTCAGTGGTATGACGAAGGCGGCGGTGGGCAGGATCACGCCGAGCAACGAGTCATACAAGCCGATCGAGTTGATCAGGTAATACAGCGGGATGACGACGACCTGAGCGGGGATGGCCAGCCCGATGAGGAGAAGGCGGAAGACCGTCTTGACCCCTCGACTGCGGCTCCTCACGATGGCATATGCCAGCGGCGGCACCAGAACAAGCACGATGGCCACCGTGCCGACCGTTATGATCGCCGCATTGAGCAGGTAGTGCCCGAACCCTAGTTCGAACGACAAACCGAAGTTCTCCAGCGTGAACTCAGTGGGTGGGGCCAGCGGCCCCCCGCTCGTGTACGCGGCGCGGCTCTCCAGAGCGGCGCGCACCATCAGATAGACGGGGAGCAGGATGATCAGCAGCCACGCGACGGCGAAGCTTCCGCCGATCCAGTTCGGGCGTGCGAGAGTGCGGGTCGCCATCAGATGCCCTCCTGCGAGCTGTCCATCTTGTCGTAGCCGGTGAGACGCACCATCACGAGCGACACGATCGCGCAGAGTACGACGAGCACGAGGGCGATGACGCTGCCGTAACCGAGGTCGAACGAAATGAAGGCTTGTTGATACATGTAGAACGGCAGGATGGCCGTGCCGTTGCTGGGACCGCCCCGGGTGAGTATGAGGATGATGTCGAACGCTGTGAAAGTTCCCACCACGATCAGGATGGTCGTCGTGACGATCGTGTTGCGCAGCTGGGGAAGCGTGATCGAGAAGAACTGGCGAGCCCGTCCGGCACCGTCGATCTGTGCCGCCTGATAGAGCACTGCCGGAATGCCTCGCGCCGCGCCCTGGAAGATGAGCGTGTAAAGCGGCGATGCACCCCAGAGATAGATGAAGACGATCACCGCGATTGCCGACCATTGCCGACCCAGCAGGTTTCCGTCGCCGAAGAGCCACGGAAGAGCGGCCGGCAGTCCGAAGTTCGGGTCGAGCAGCGAACCCCAGAGCACGCTGACCGCCGCCGTCGACATCAGCAGCGGAATGAAGTACAGAGCCACGACGACTGCTCTCCAGCGCTGCCGTCCTGCCGCCCACACGCCGGTCAGCACACCGAGAGGGATCTGCGTGACCACTGCCAGCACGACGAGCGCCAGAGTAACGCCGATGCTCTGAGCGATGCCCGGATCGGAGAACAATCGTTCCCAGTTGGCGGTGCCAACGAACACCGGCGGCGCGACTCGGATGCCGTTGTACTTCGTGAACGACAGATAGACGGCGAACACCAGCGGCAGCAGTGCGAAGACGCTGAAGTACAACACGGCGGGGACCGACCATAAGAAGCCGGGGCGGCCCGTCAGACGCGGGCCGCCCGTTCTCCTGATGTCTCCGCGCTCCTCAAAAGACGCCGCGCTGCGCGTCTGAACATGTTCACGAGTCACGACTCGGCTCATCTTGATGCCTTTCGAGGATGCGGGAGACGGATGCTTCCGCGACTACTGGCCCGCAGGCGCCGTGAGCGCCTGCATCTGGGTGATCCACGCAGCGGAGTCCAGCGATCCGTTGAAATAACCGGCCACCGCATCCTGCAAGCCGGTCTTGCTCGCCGTCGGAACGGTCTGGTCCCACGAGAGCTGGAAGGAGGGAGCGTTCTGCACGAGATCGAAGACGAAGGTGAGGTACTCCTTCTTCTGAGCGTCGATCGTGGTGTCGGCGGCGATGAAGTCGCCTGCACTGACGGTCGGCGGAAGATTGCCCAGGGCGAGTTCGTCCTTCACGAAGTCGTCGCTGTAGAGCTCTTTCAGGAAGTCGCGCGCCACCTCGGGGTAGCGCGTGTCGGCAGCCACGTTGTAGTAGTTGCTCAGGTTTCCGGCGATCTCGCCGGCCTTGCCCTCGCCGCCGTCGAGGCTGGGGAAGGCGATCCATCCGAGATCTTCGGCCGCGAAGGTGGGGTCGGCGGCGGCGAGCGTGGCGTAGTTCCAGGTGCCCATCAGCTCGTAGGCAGCCTTCCCTTGGCTGAGCAGGGCGGTCGTGCCCTGGTTCGAGTACCCGACCGAGTCGAAGGTCGCGCCGAACGCCCCGTCGCCGATGAGGCCGGAAAGGTCGTCGAGCGCCTTCTTGCTGCCGTCGCTGGCCCACACCTCGGCATCGCCCGCCAAGCCCTTCGCGACCTGCTCGTTGCCGATCTGCCGGGCGAACGCGTACTGGAACCACATCTGGGTGGGCCACTTGTCAGCACCGGCCAGGGCGACGGGAATGACCCCCGAGTCGGCGAGCGTGGCCGATTGGGAGACCAGGTCGTCCCAGCTGGCTGCGGGCTCCAGGCCCGCGTCGGCCAGCACCGACTTGTTGTAGAACAAGAACGTCGGCGCGACCCCGCGCATGGGGATGCCGTAGGACACACCGTCGATCACCTCGCCGTCGAACACCGACGGGAGAAAGGAGCTCTTCAGCTCGGGCACCTGCGCGATGAAATCGTCAAGAGGGAGAATCGCCCCGGCATCGACGAGCTGCTGGATGTCGGCGGCCCCCCAGCTCATGAAGATGTCAGGAGCGTTGGCTGTCCCCAGCGACGTGCGCACGGCGGTCGGGTAGGTGTCGTCGCCGGGGAGGCTGTCCACGACGACCTTGACGTCGGATGTCTCGTTGAAACGATCAGCGGCCGCCTGCTCGGCCGAGGCCGCCGCATCGCCGTAGACGGCGATGTGCAGCTCATTGTCTGGACGGGATTCGTTAGCGCCTCCGCCGGACCCGCCGCTGCAGGCGCTGGTCAGTAGAGCCACCGCAGCAACGGCGGCCACCCCACTGGTGCGCAGAAAAGTTTTCCTTCGGTTCATCATTGAACGCCTCTCATCACGTGCCTCGTCGGTGATGCACTGAACTGTTGCGGGCCTCGAGTCAGGTCCGGCAATGAGAAATTAGCAACTCGCATCAGGGAAAACGACACTCTCACTAACGAAAAACTTTCCGGCTTTCGTGTGGTGGTTCGTGTAGCGGGTCTCAACGGAGCTGGTTGATCGATTCCGTTGGTTGACTCCTTGATTGACGTCGCGCGAACCACCGGCGGGATCGAATCAGTGCGTCGCTAACGCGCTGCGGCCTCCATCGGGCGCTCAATCTGAAGTTTACGAACACGCGAAGCGCCGTCGAGATCATCATCCTCGACCTCCGCCGACTTCAGCGACGTAGCGCGGCCTGACGCATCCTTAGTACGATTCGCGTTCATTACTCGGGGTGTGGATTGCGTATTGGCCCACAAGCGTTTCAGTGCTTCTAGCCAGAAGCGCGACATCGGCCCCTACAAGAATGAACGTGGCCCCGGCGTTGAGGTAAGCCTCTGCCACCGCGATATCGAATGCGTTCACACCTACGGGCTTGCCCATTCGTCTTGTTGCTTCGAAGGTTCGTTTCACAGCGTCCACGACGTCTGGATGGGTCTGGTTCCCCAGCAGTCCCATCGACGCGGCAAGGTCAGACGGCCCAACGAACACCCCGTCGACCCCGTCGACCGCGGCGATCGCCGCCGCCTCGGCGACGCCGGCCGCGGTCTCGATCTGCACGAACAGAGCCACGTGCCGGTCGGCCTCGAGCAGGTACTCGTCGACCCGGTTCCACCGCGCCGACCGTGCCAGCGCCGACCCGACGCCCCGCACGCCACGGGGCGGGTAGCGCACGGCCCGCACCACCGCCTCGGCCTCGGCGGCCGAGGAGATCATCGGTACCAGGAGGTTCTGGGCACCGAGGTCGAGCACCTGCTTGATTACGACGGCATCGGCGGAGGGCACTCGCACCACGGGCGTCACCGGGTAGGCGGCCACCGCCTGCAGCTGGGCGAGCGTCGACGCGAGGTCGTTCGGCCCGTGCTCCTGATCGATCAGCAGCCAGTCGATGCCCGAGCCGGCGACGATCTCCGCCACGAGCGAGCTGCCCGAGCACACCCAGATGCCAGCAAGCGGAGCGGATGTCGCGGCGAGCGCATCCCGGAGCGTCGGTTTCAGACGAAGCGACACGAGATCGTCCCCAGTTCGCGGTAATCGGCGAGCACGGTATCGCCCTTTTCCACCCACATCGGCCGCGTGAACGACCCGCCGAGCACGA
The DNA here is from genome assembly GCF_024978135.1 of Herbiconiux gentiana. Lineage (GTDB taxonomy): Bacteria > Actinomycetota > Actinomycetes > Actinomycetales > Microbacteriaceae > Herbiconiux > Herbiconiux gentiana. Next base: position 241,498 of record NZ_JANTEZ010000001.1, read on the forward strand.
TCTCCCCCGCTTCGAGCCGATCGCCGTGCTGAGCGAGCTTGTTCGCGAGCCACGCCACTCCGGTAGCCGGATGATTGAGCACCGCCGCCGCGACGCCCGACTCCTCGATCGTCTCGTTGCGGTAGAGCAGGGCCGACACCCAGCGGAGGTCGACCGCATCGACCGCGACCGGGTTGCCGCCGTAGACCAGCCCACCGAACGCCGCGTTGTCACTGATCGTGTCCACGATCGTGCGGCCCGGCATCTCGATGCGCGACGACAGGATCTCGAGCGCCGGCACCACGTAGTCGGTGGCCCGCAGCACGTCGAAGACCGTGACATCCGGCCCCGTAAGGGGGGACCCCAGCACGAACGCCAACTCCACCTCGATACGCACGTTCGAGAACCGGGAGTGTTCGATCAGGCTGCCGTTCTCGAACACGGCGTCGGCGAAGATCGCCCCGTAATCGGGCTCGGTGATGTCGGTGGCCGCCTGCATCACCTTCGACGTCAGGCCGATCTTGCGCCCCACCAGTCGGCGGCCAGCAGCGACGCCGCGTCGGCGCCACTCATTCTGCACCGCGTAGGAGTCGTCGATGGTCATGCCCGGGTGCCGCGCTGTGAGCAGCGGCACGGTCGTGCGGTCGCGCTCGGCGGCGGCGAGCTCGTCAGCGATGGCAGTGATGGTCTCGGCAGGCAGAGCACCCACGGTCACTCCTCCCGCTCTCGCTCGAAGTGGGAGCGCCATTCCGCGTTCATCGGAAAGAGGCCCTCGAGCGCGGCCCCCTCCTCGATGCGGGCGGCGACCCAGGCGTCTTCGTGCTCCTGCGCCAGCGCGGCATCCGCGACCTCGTCGGCGAGCGCCGGCGGAATCACGATTACCCCGTCGGCGTCGCCCACCAGGATGTCGCCGGGCTCCACCGTGGTGCCCCCGCAGGCGATCGTCACGTCGAGATCCCACGGCACGTGCTTGCGCCCGAGCACGGCCGGATGCGCGCCGTTCGAATAGAGCGGGAGACCGACGGCGGCGACCGCATCACGGTCGCGGATGCCACCGTCCGTCACGATCCCGGCGGCACCGCGGGCCGCTGCACGGAGAGCGAGGATATCGCCGAGCGTGCCCGACCCGGCCTCACCCCGCGCCTCGATCACGATCACCTCGCCCGGACCGACCTCGTCGAAGGCACGCTTCTGCGCGTTGTAGCCGCCGCCGTGGCTCTGGAACAGGTCTTCCCGCCCGGGCACGAACCGCAGCGTCTTCGCGGTGCCGACGAGCTTCCGCTCCGGATGTAGCGGCCGCACCCCGTCGATGGTGACGAGATTGAGGCCTCGCTTGCGCAGCTGGGCGGACAGCCCCGCCACGGGCACGGCCTCGAGCTTGGCGCGCAGCTCGGCGCTCAGGCCGCCGACGACACCGCCCTCGATGGGGCCCGTGGATGTGCGATCAGTGGACACCGAGGTACTCCTCCAGCGTCGCCGGGTTCGCGTGCAGCAGCGGCTCGCGCAACACCTCACCGGGGAATTCGCTGGCCTCGAAGAACCAGCGCCGCGAGGCCGGCATGCCCCAGAGCTGCGCCCGCCGCGGGTTGCTCACGTCCCACCGGATCGGCACCTCCTCCAGGTCGATGAACTGGTAGTGGGTGGTGAACAGCTCGACGCGGTGCTGGTCGGGGTCGCGCAGATAGAGGAACAGCGCGTTGCTGATGCCGTGCCGGCCGGGACCCCGGTCGATCTCCTCACCGAAACCGAGTGCCCCCGCGACATCCGCCGCGTGCAAGAGCGCTGAGGCATCCGGCACCGTGTAGGCGAAGTGGTGCAGGCGCGGACCGTGGCCGTTGGTGAACACAAGGTCGTGGGTGTTGCCCTTCACCTCCATCCAGGTTCCCCAGAGCTCGTCGGTGCCGTCTTCCGCCGTGTACTCCGACATGCGCATCCCGAGCCCGGTCCAGAAACCGGTGGCGGACTGCACGTCGTAGGTCACCACCTGGAAGTGGTCGATGCGCTGCGGGGCGCCCGAGACGAACTGGTCGAAGTTCTGCATCCTGCGTTCGACGAGGTCCATCGACGAGGTGAGCTCCAGGTGCGTGCCGACCGGGTCGGTGAACTGGAGGGTCGGGCCCTGATGGGGTTTCTCGACGCGCTGGTGGTCGATGCCGATTGAGGCGAAGTACTTCTCCGCGGCCACGATGTCGGCGTCGGCGCGCACACGCAGGCCGACTCGAAGCGCCTTGGCCTCGTCGGCGCGCTCGAGCACGAGACTGTGGTGAGCCGACTCCTCCAGCCCTCGGAGGTAGACCGCGTCATCCGTCTGCTCCGTGACGACGAGCCCGACCACATCGCGGTAGAAGTCGCGGCTCGCCTCCAGATCGGTCACGGCGAGCGAGACGTGACTCGCGCGGGTCAGCGCGAAGGGCGGGTCGTAGTTGGTGATCGGCAGCATCGGCGGCTCCAGACTGTTCGGGACTGCCCTGTCAGGTTGCCAGCCGCAAGTCGCGAGCAGAACTACCGATTTGCTTCCATTCCATAGCCTGAAGCTATACCTGGCTCGCAGAACTAGAGTCAACTCTATGGAGCTCCGACACCTGCGCTACTTCACCGCCGTCGTCGAAGCCGGCTCCCTCACGGCAGCGGCCGCCCGCCTGCACATCTCGCAGCCCCCCCTGAGCGTGGCGATCGCGAAACTCGAGGCCGAACTCGGCGTGACCCTGCTCGTTCGCACCCCCCGCGGGGTGGAGCCGACGAGCGCAGGGCGCTATCTGCTCGATGCGTCATCCCGGGTGCTGGGCGAGGTCGACGACATCGTGTCGGCCCTCGGCCGTTTCGGCGCGGGCACGGCCGGTTCACTCACGATGGCGGCCGTGCCCGCCCTGACCTGGCACCGGATGCCCGTCGTGCTGCGGGCATATGCCGCAGAGGCGCCCGAGGTGGAGATCCGCCTCGTCGATCCCCCGCCCTGGGCGGCGATCGACATGCTCGAGCAGCGCACCGCCGACCTCGCCGCCGTCATGGTCTCTGACGCCGAGCGTTTCGCCGACCGGCACCGCGGCTCATTGCAGATCATGGACTGGGGCGACATCCCGCTGGTCGCGGCGCTCCCTCCCGAGCACTCCGACGCGCCCGACCCGCTGCCGCTACGCGCCTTCGACGGCGAGGTGGTGTTGCTCCCCCGCCGCACGGCCGCAGTGCCGAGCCTGCCAGAGGCGATCGAGAAGGCCTTCCGCGCGCACGGTGTCGTGCCCTCATCGATCCGCACCGTCGAGACCATCCAGAGCTGCATCCCGCTAATCGAAGCCGGCATCGCGCGGGCGATCCTCCCCGATCCGGATAGCGCGAGCCTCGCGCGATTCGACCTGGTGGTTCGCCGGCTCCAACCAGCGCCGGATCCGCTCCGGGCTCTTCTGCTCGCCCGCGCTGACGCCGGGCAGAACGTCGTCGTCGCGCGTCTGATCGATCGACTTTCCGCGCCGCCGCCGAATCCTGTGCGATAACGTATAGGATCGAAGTCGCATCGTCGCAGCTCGTCGAAAGGGGCAGATCGTGGCCGTCAGCAAAGCCGACCAGGCCTATCAGATCCTGAAGCAGCGCATAATGGACGGCACCTACGGACCCGGCAACCGGCTCGTGATCGACCAACTGGGCCGCGAGTACAACATCAGCTCGGTGCCCTGGCGCGAATCGCTCCGCCGTCTCGAAGCCGAGGGCTGGGTCGACTTCGTGCAGAACGCCGGCGCCGTGGTGAAGAGCTTCGACACCGGTTCCTGGCAGCGCACCATGCGCCTGCTCGCCCGCCTGAACGCCCTCGCCACCGCACTGTCGGCGGAGAACCTCACACCCGACGACATCGCCGCGGCCCGGTCGCTCAACCGCGAGATGGGTGACGCGCTCGCCAACTTCGACCCCCGCCGCTTCGGCGCGCTCAACCGCGAGTTCCACGGCCTGCTCTGCTCGCGCTGCGACGACGAGCGGCTCAACGACATGGTGAACACCGAGTGGGCCCGACTCGAGCTGGTGCGCCGCTCGGCCTTCTGGTACGCACCGGGCCGCGCACTCGCCTCGCTCGCCGAGCACGACGCCATCCTGGATCTCATCGAGGGTGGCGCCGGCGCCGAGATGATCGAGACGGCGTCGCGCCGGCACGACATCAACACCCTTGAAGCGGTGACCAGCTACGACGCGGAGCTGTCCGCGTCCGGTTCGCCGGCAGAGACCCGCTCCTTCGACTGAGCACCGGTCGCGGCTGCAGCCTGGGCCAGATAGGCGCGCCCGTAGTCGTTGCCATTCGGCAGGCGCAGCGTGGTGTGCACGTGGAAACGGGCCGGCAGCCGGTTGCTCAGCCAGACCCCGGCGTGGTGGTCGAGCTCGGCGATGATCACCGGGCTCTGAATGCGCAGGTAGAACGGCTGCGAGCCGTCGGTGGCGCCGTACCAGGCGAACCAGGTCTCGTCGAGGTGCGCGTCGTAGTCGCCGAGCGTCGCCGCCCGCTGTGGTTCGACGAGCAGCAGTAGGAAGTCGTCGACGATCCGCCGGAGCAACCCCTGCTGGTGCGCGGAGAGCTCGGTCACACGGATGCCCTCATAGGGCACCACGCGGTTGTCGCGGAACGCCCCCACCACGTGCCGTTCGTCGGCCGGATGCAGCCGCCCCTCGGGCATCGCCTCATCGAGTACCGACCCGTAGACGACCGCGTGAGCCCGCTGACCGTCGTCGAACGACTCGGCCAGCTCGATCGCGAGTCTCTCACGCCCCTCGAACAGCGGCGGGCGCACCCCCTCCGACAGCGCGGGCTCCGCACCGAGGAACACGGGCGCGACGACGTGCCGCCCCGCCACCGTGATGAAATGCACGGCCACGTGGTGCCCGAAGAGCTGCCACCCCCACGCACTCCCCTCGGAGGGCGTGCCGAAGATGGAGAACCAGTAGCTCCGCTCGTTCAGGATGGCGGGCAGATCGACGAGGTCGCCGAGAAAGCCGTTGAGGGCCATGGCCTCCCGCACTCGCTCGAAGCCCTCGGGGCTGAGGGATGCGCGCAGAAGCTCGAACACCGCATCCACCTTCTGCGGCTCGAGGTTCTCAAGTCGGAGACCCACCCGGTAGACCACGAACTCCGGATTGCTCCAGGCGCGCCACTCCGGCGCATCGACGGGGTAGCCGATCTGGTCTCCCTCCTCGGGGTCGAGTTCGGCGAGGAGCCGTCGGGCGGCCTCGAGCACCGCACCCTCGGGCGAGAGCGGCGCGGCCGGCAGGCTGTACAGCCCGTCTCGCACCACCCCGTCGCTCGTGACTCCGACGAAGGGCTCGCGGTACAGGCCGTCCCAGTAGTCGAGCAGGTCACGGAGGAACGGGGCGGACTGCTTGTCCGCCGTGAACTCCTCGTAGTCCATGCCTCGGCCACCGGCGAGCACCGGGTCGTCATGGTCGTAGAGATAGCCGAGGTAACTCTCCTGCGGCAGCTCGACGGGCCCGGCCTGACCGGTGACCCGGGCGGTGGAGAAGTAGTCGTCGATCTCGGTGTCGTCGGCCATAGTCAGATGGGCAGGTCGAGGCGCCAGCCAAACGACGTGCCTAACCGCGTCCGAGGCTCGGCACACATGCCTACGCCGCCGGTGCAAGGATCGGCTCCTGTATCAGTGCGGCTCGTCTTCGTCATGGTGTTAAACTCCCGCTTCTTGGTACGTAGCGCAAAATATTATCGTGTACGAAATCCTATGTGGAAGCAACTTCGATCACCAAAAGAAGTTTTGTAGGCAACATTTGCGGCCTGCAAAACTAATGGTCAAGGCCAGTATCGGACGATCAGACTCATTTCGAGCTTCCTACACGGACTTACCGAATTTCGGGATTCAGCTTGTGATCGTGTGTGATTTTCCATACGATCACCCCATGCCCCGCGACGTGCAGTACGCCCATGACGGCACCCGTATGCGCGGACTCCTTTTCTCCACCCCTGGGGTGAGCGGCTCCCCGACGATCGTGCTGGTGCACGATGCATTCGGTCTGAACGGCCACACGCTCGAGACGGCCGAGCGCTACGCGGCCCTGGGCTTCACGGTCTTCGCCGCCGATGTCTGGGGCGACCGTCTCACGCCCCAGGCGGAGTCCGAGATCGGCCCCCTGATCGGCGGCATGGTCGGTGACCGCGCACGCTGGATAAGCAGGATCGCAGCCGCGCACGAGGCCGCGGCCGCGCAACCGGAGGTCGACGCATCCGCTCTCGTCACCATCGGGTACTGCTTCGGCGGATCGTCGGCGCTCGAATACCTGCGCACCGGCGGGCGCACACGGGGCGTCGTCAGCATCCACGGCGGACTCGACCTGCTGGCACCCGACTGGAGCGGTGCGCGGACCGATGCGCGCGTGCTCGTGTGCACGGGCGCCGACGACCCAATGGCCACCCGCGAGCAACGTGCCGCACTCGAGACCGCGATGACCGGGGCGGGCCTCGACTGGGAGACCGACCTCTACAGCGACACGAAGCACGCCTTCACGAACCCCTCATCCAGCCACTCGCCCATGCCCCACGTCGTGGCCTACAACCCCCGGAGCGCCGCGCGCGCCTGGGAGTCGACCACCCGCCTCCTCGGCGAACTGTTTCCCGAAATCAAGGAGAAGAACCATGCCTGACACCGACATCGACGTCGCCATCATCGGAGCAGGGCCGGCTGGCCTCGCCGCCGCCCTGCGGCTGCACCAGAGGGGATTCCGCCCGAAGATCTACGAGTCGGTCGAAGAGCTCAAGCCACTCGGCGTCGGCATCGACGTGAAGGTCTACGGCTCGAAGGAGCTCGACGAGCTCGGCCTGCTCGAGGAGTTCCGGGCGATCTCCGTCGACGCCCAGGAGTCGATCTTCTTCAACAAGTACGGCCAGGAGATCTACGCCGAGCTCTGCGGCGTGCACATGGGCTACCTCTACGAGCAGCGCTTCGTGCACCGCGGCTACCTGCAGATGCTGCTCTACCGCACCGTTCTCGAGCGACTCGGCGACGACGCCGTCATCAAGGGGCAGCGCTTTCTGGGGTACACGCAGGATGCCGACGGCGTGACCCTCGACCTGCAGAACCGCGACGGCAGCTCGAGCACGGCCCGCGCCGACCTCGTGATCGCCGCCGACGGCATCAACTCCACCACCCGTCGCCAGATGCACCCCGAGAGCTCGGAGCCCGTCTACTCGGGCATCACCATGTGGCGGGGAACCACCCTCATGAAGCCGTTCAAGACCGGCGGCACCATCCTGCACATCGGGGCGCCGCAGATCTCCAGCATGATCGTGTACCCGATCGCCGACGACTTTGAGGGCTCGGGTCTCACCCTGGTGAACTGGGTGGTCGAGGCGACCCGCGACCAGTCCGTCGAGGACTGGAACCAGCTCGGCAGCGTCGACGAGATCATCCACTACTACGACGACACCCACATCGAGTTCCTCGACTTGCAGCAGATGCTGCGCGACGCACGGGAGGTCTACCTCTTCCCGCTCATCCGGCACGACCCGCTCGACAGCTGGATCGACGGCCGGGTCGTGATGATCGGCGACGCCGCCCACGCCATGTACCCGCGCGGCGGGAACGGTGCGTGCCAGGCGATCGTCGACGGCGGCGCCCTGGCCGAGAAGCTCGCCACCATCGACGACGTGGACGAGGCACTGCAGGCGTTCCAGGACCAGCGGCTCAAGGCCGTCAACGGCATCGTGATGGCGCACCGCGGCGAGGGTTACGAGGTCATACGCCGCATGGTCGAGGAGCGCACCGGCGGCGAGCGCATCGGCGACATCGAAGACGTGCTGCCGCTGGCCGAGGCCGACGAGATCTTCAGCAAGTACCACAAGCTCGTGGGCCAGGAGCGGCCGGGCCGCGACGCCGGCGAGGCCACCGGCTTCCGCACCTGGGATCTCGCGGAGAGCGAGGCGGGAACCCGATGAGCGACGCGGATGTCGCGGCGGTGCTCGAGACGGAGGCGCGTCGCATCCGGGCCCTGATCGACGGCGACGTGGCGGCTCTCGACGAGCTCTACGACGACAGCCTCGTGCACATCCACGCCCCCGGACTCGTACAGAACAAGATTCAGCTGCTCGAGCACGTGGCCGTGCGCCGGGCGTATCTCGACATCACCCGGGGCGAGCTGACCGTTCGGGTCTTCGGAGACGTGGCCGTCGTGACGGGGCCGATGCTCAACCGGCTCCGCACCGCCGAGGGCGGCGAGCGCACGGTGGACGGGGTCGTCACGCAGGTGCTCCGACGAAACGGAGCCGATTGGCGGTTCGTGAGCTTTCAGATGACCCCCATCGCGGAGCAGGCCTGGGGCGCCCTGCCCTCCGAGCAGAGAACCCCCGAGCCCGCAGAGGGGCAGAAAGCATGAAGCTCGCCCGCTACCGCACCGCCGACGGCCCGATCCGGCTCGGCCGGGTCGACGGCGACCAGATCACCGACATCTCGGATGTCGCGGGCGTCGGCACCTCGCTCCGCGCCATCCTGCCCGAACTCGACTCGCTCCGCGACGCCATCCTCGCCTCCGACGGAGCGGTGCTCCCGCTCAGCGACGTGGTGCTCGAGGCACCGATCGACGACCCGCAGAAGTATCTCGGCATCGGCATGAACTACAAGGAGCACGCGGAGGAGGCGCGGGCCGCCGGCATCCCCACCCCCACCAGCCAGCTCTGGTTCAACAAGCAGGTCTCTTGCATCGGCGCACCGAGCAGCGAGATCGTGAAGCCCGACATCTCCGACGCCCTCGACTACGAGGTGGAGCTCGCCGTGGTGATCGCCCGGAGGTGCAAGCACGTCGCGGTGGAGGATGCGCGCTCGGTGATCGCCGGCTACCTCGTGGCGAACGACGTCTCGGTGCGCGACTGGCTGCAGAAGCGCTCCCCCACGTTCACGCTCGGCAAGTCGTTCGACACACACGGGCCGATCGGGCCGTGGCTGACGACGGATGACGAGATCGCCGATCCGCTCGCCCTGCGCATGCGCCTCAGCGTGAACGGCGAGGAGCGGCAGAACTGGGTCACCGACGACATGATCTACGACATCTACGAGCAGATCGCCTACCTCACGCAGGTGATGACGCTCATGCCGGGCGACATCCTCGCCACCGGCACCCCGGCCGGCATCGGAGCGCCGACGGGCAACTTCTTGAAGGTCGGCGATGTGGTGCGAGCCGAGATCGAGGGGCTCGGCGCGATCGAGAACCGCGTCGTCGCGGAGGGCTGAGCGGTGCCTCCCCGCGAGAGCATCGAGCTGCCCGGCTTCGGGCACGCCAACCCGATCCCGGCGGCGTCGCGCATCAGCCCGTTCCTCTTCTCCGGCGTGCTGACCGGCCGCGATCCGTCGACCCGTGAGTTGCCCGAGACGCTCGACGAGCAATGCGTCAACGTGTTCCACCACGTGCGCGCCTTGATGTCGGCGGCGGGTGGCTCCCCCGACGACATCGTGAAGCTCACCTTCTGGCTCGCCGACTACCGCGACCGAGCAGCCCTCAACCGGGAGTGGCTCGCTCTGTTCCCGGATGCCGCGAGCCGCCCCGCGCGCCAGGCGATGGCCGCGCAGCTCGACGGCGGGTCGCTCATCCAGTGCGATCTGGTGGCCGTGCTCGATTCCTGAACCTGAACCCGGAAAGACCCGTCATGACCGCAACCGACGAACGCGAACTGCTCGCCCGCATCCCGAACCGTCTGCTGATCGATGGTTCGTGGGTCGAGGCGTCGACCGGCGGCACCCTCGACGTGCTCGACCCGGCGACCGGTGAGGTGCTGGCATCCATCGCTGACGCCTCGCCCGCCGACGGCCTCCGGGCCCTCGACGCGGCGGTGGCGGCTCAGGATGCCTGGGCCGCCACCGCGCCGCGGGTGCGCGCCGAGATCCTCCGGCGCACCTTCGACCTGCTGCAGGAGCACCGCGACGACGTGGCCCTGCTCATGACCCTGGAGATGGGCAAGCCGTTCGCGGAGGCGCTCGGCGAGGTCTCGTCCGGCGGCGAGTTTCTGCGCTGGTTCAGCGAAGAGGCGGTGCGGATCGGCGGCCGATACGGCTCCAACCCCGAGGGCACGGGGCAGATGGTGGTGTCGCAGCGACCCGTCGGGCCCTGTTACCTCATCACCCCCTGGAATTTTCCGCTCGCGATGGCGACCCGCAAGATCGCGCCCGCCCTGGCCGCGGGCTGCACCGTGGTGATCAAGCCCGCCGAGCTCACACCGCTCACAACGCTCCTGCTCGCCACCCTCTTCGAGCGGGCCGGGCTGCCCGCCGGGGTACTCAACGTGATCACCACCTCGGCGTCGGCCGAGGTCTCCGCTCCGATCATCTCCGACCCGCGCCTGCGTAAGCTCTCCTTCACCGGGTCGACCCCGGTCGGCCGGGCTCTCATCACACAGGCCGCCGAGAACGTGCTGCGCACCTCGATGGAGCTCGGGGGAAATGCGCCTTTCGTCGTGTTCGACGACGCCGACCTCGACAAGGCCGTCGCGGGGGCCCTCGCCGCCAAGTTCCGCAACACGGGGCAGGCCTGCACCGCGGCGAACCGCTTCATCGTGCACTCCTCCGTGGGCGGCGAGTTCGCCACGCGATTGGCGGCCGCGGTGACCGCGATGCGGATCGGCCGCGGCACCGAGGAGGGTGTCGCCGTCGGCCCGCTCATCAACGACAAGGCGGTCGACAAGGCCGACGAGCTGGTGCAGGATGCGGTGTCCCGCGGCGCCACGGTCATCGCCGGCGGTCACAGGATCGACGGGCCGGGTAGCTTCTACGCGCCGACCGTTGTCACCGGGGTGCCGCTCGGCAGCGACATCCTGCGCGATGAGATCTTCGGGCCGGTGGTGTCGATCGTGGAGTTCACCGAAGAGGCCGAGGCCGTGCGCCTCGCCAATGACACCGAGTACGGGCTGGTGTCGTACGTGTTCACCGAGAACCTCGCGCGCGGCCAGCGGATGATCGACCGACTCGACACCGGGATGATGGGCCTAAACGTGGGAGTGCTCTCGAACGCCGCCGCACCGTTCGGCGGCGTCAAGCAGTCGGGGATCGGCCGCGAGGGCGGGGCTGAGGGGATTCACGAGTACCTGTCGACGAAGTACACGCTCATCCCGAACTGAAGCACGAGGTCGGGGTCCCGGCCGATCGAGAGGAACGCTATGACCACGACGCTCACCGTGACGGGAACGACCTGGGTCACACCGACCATCCGCCGCGTCCACCTGCACTCCGCCGATCTGTCGGCATTCGCCGAGTCGGTCTTCACAGACCGCTACGTGAAACTGATCTTTCCGCGGCCCGGGGTGAACTACCCCGACCCGATCGACGTGCGAGCACTCCGGGGCACCATGCCTCCGGAACAGCTGCCGGAGGTGCGCACCTACACCGCGCTGAGCCCCGACGTCGACGCCGGAACCATGGCGATCGACTTCGTGGTGCATGGCGACGAGGGGGTCGCCGGGAGATGGGCCGCCCGCGCCCGAGAAGGCGACGGCCTCATGGTCAGCGGACCCGGCGGAGCCTACCGACCCGACCCCGATGCGGATTGGCATCTGCTGGTCGGCGACGAGTCGGCGCTCCCCGCCGTGCTCGCGGCGTTGGACGCCCTCGACACCGACGCCGCCGTCTCGCTCGTCGCCCTGGTGGAGTCGCCGGAACACGAGCCCGCTATCGCTCGACGCCGGAACGTGGATGTGCGTTTCGTGCACCGGAGCACCACACCCGGGCCCGGCGCCCTCGAGGCCGCCGTGCGCGCGGTGCCGTGGCGTGACGGCATCGTGCAGGCGTTCGTGCACGGCGAAGCGGATGAGGTGATGCACCGCATCCGCCCTTATCTGAAGAATGAGCGGGGCCTCCCGCGGGAGCGGTTGTCGATCTCCGGGTACTGGAGAGAAGGCCGCACCGAGGAGGGCTTCCGGGCATGGAAGTCGGAACTGGCGGCCGCTGAACGGTCGTGACCGGCTAGTTCGCCCGCGCTCCCTCGTCGGCTTCCGCTCCGGCGACGCCATCCAGTTGCGCCGCGAACCACTCTGCCGGAGACCAGGTGCGCACACCGTGACGCATGCGCCCGAGACGTTCCTGCCGGGCGTCTTTCGGCACGAGGAGTGCCTCGTGCATCGCCCGGGCCGTCGCTGTGACATCGAGCGCATCGACGACCGCTGCATCGTGGGGGAAGAGCTCCGCGACGCCACTGGTTCGAGAGAAGACGAACGCGGCAGAACGCTCGTTGAGCTCGATCGCCTCCCAGGTGGTGATGCTCATGGATTCGACAGTGGGGGTCGCGACGAACACGTCGGCGATGCGCATGAGCGCGAGCGAGCGCGCGTAGTCGACCCCTGAAGCGAAGTCGACGGGCAGCCAATCGGATGTGCCGAACTCCGCGTTGATCAGATCGGCCAGGTGTTTGGCCGCGGCGAGTACTGAACCGCCCGCGATGTCCTCTCCCCCGGGAAACACGGCGTTGAGGTGCACGACCCGCTCCCGCCATTGCGGGTAAAGCGAGAGCATCTCCCGGTAGGCCGCCAACCCGCCCAGGAGGTTCGCCGGCCGCTCGGCCCGCTCCGCCCGAGCGATGATCCGCAGCGACGCGCTATCGCGCGCGAGCTCGTCGACGAGGGTCTCCGTTGCGGGCGCAAGGGCTTTTCCGGCGATCTCTGCGCTGTCGATGGGAAGCCGGTAGGCCGCACTTCGCGGAACCGTGCCGGAGCACCGGTCGCGCATCGCGTCGTAGAATCGCCGAACGCTGCCCGAGGACAGGAAGCCCACGTCGGCGGGAGCCGACAGCGCATCCACGATCACGTCGTCGAGCCAGCGCGGGAGTCGGCGGAGCGCTTCCGAGGTGCCCCACGGCGCGAAGGTGAAGAACGCGACGGAGAGATCGGGGCGCGAGCGCCGGAGAAGACCGGGCACGAGAAGGAGCGCCAGTTCACGCACCATCACCCGCGCCCCGGATGCCGCATGGTCGTCGACATAGCGGGCGAACGCCTCGTTGACGGCGCAGAACGCCGACCAATCGGCTGTGCTCGGTGTGACGACAGAAGCGGCGGCCTCGTTCTCGGCGAGGGAGAACAACGGCCACAGGGTGGCCGTGAGCACCCGGCGGTGTCCGGCGAGGATCTCGGCGTCGAGGTTCAGGAGCGCGAAATCGGTGGTGACCGAGCCGATTCTGTCGACCGTCCTCTCGGCGAGCACGGCAGCGGCTTCGTGGTCGTCGGTCGAGGCCGGGGGAAACACCCACAGGGCGGTTCCCGCCGCGAGTGCCGCGGCAGACATCCCGGGGCCCAGCGCGTTCTTGGCCGGCACGAATTGCGGGTCGCCCCCCGACGCGGGAACGAGCGCCGCCGGGCCGTCGAAAGCCGCGATCACCACCTGGTATCGCTGCCCGTCGCTCGCCCTGTCGTGCTGCCGGGTGAGTTCTACCGGCATCACGATGCCCTCGGCGCGCGACGGATGCCGTCGAGAACGACCGGGCTGTGAACGCTCGCGCCGGTCGATTCGTTCTTGCTGAAGTGTCGCAGGAAGTCCCAGATGATGGGCACGTGAGACGCGGTCTGCGCGTGCGGCAGCCCTACGCCGGCCGCGAAACGCGCACGCGCTACTCCATCGTGGTCGAGAAAGTCTCCGAAGAGCCAGTCGAGGTCTTCGAAGTCGGCGGTGAACGTGCGATCGAAGTCGATACCGAAAGCGCGCTTCACCGGGTCAGGTGACGACTCTGCGATGGCGCGAGTCTGAGCAAGGCTGATGGCGCGGTAGGCGGGCAGCTTGACGATGTGCTCCATCCAGATGTCGAAGTTCCGCAGGTGGTCCGCGGCCGCCAAGGGAAATCGGTCTCCGCCGTCGAGCGTGCCGCCGACCGCGATGAACGGAAGTCCGTGGTCCGTGTTGCGTGCGTACGACGCGGGATCCTGATACCAGCGACCTTTGGCGAAGAGGTTGCCGCTCGGGCTCGGAGAGACGGCGGCGAGAACGTCCGGGTACACGCATGCGAGCACGCCCGTCGCGTCGGAGCCGGCGGAATAGCCCACGGCGTACACGCGGCCGAGGTCCACCGGATATCCGCGGCGCAGGAGGTCGTCGAGGATGCGCGGGAACTCCTGCTCGACGTCCTCGTTGGACGGTCCACCGTTCCACGGCAGCACTGCGATGAACTTCTGGATGCCGGCGAGTGCCGGGAATCCGCGCGTCTCCGTGCGATTGATGGGTTCCCTCCCACCATGCGACACGTACACGAGTGCGTAGCGTTGGGTGGAGTCCAGATCGGTGGGGGTGAAGACCGCGTAAGCCCGATCGGTGCCGATCTCGAAGGCTTCTTTGCGCACGCCACGGGCCGCCCAGTGAGCGATGACATCAGCGCCGAGCTCATCGTCGGGGTACCGGTCGTAGATCTCCTGCATGCGCACGAGATTCTTGCCTGCCCGGGATGCGGCGAAGGCCTCTTCATCGAATTCGGGATGAGCCCACGCAGACGGGGAACCGCCTGGAGGAGGCCCGACCGGCATGAACTGAGCCCCGGGGTTTCCCTTGAGCAGGTGCACCGCGGCCGAAGCCACCGTCTCGGCCGCCCCCTGGGCATACGAAGACGACAGCGCCTCGTAGGTGATCCGCTGGTAGGCGGCCGCTTCGGGGAGGTACTTCGCGGCGCCGTCAGCCATCGTGACGACCAGTATCGGCTCGCCGGTGACCGCTGATCGAATCGTCTGCCCGGTTCGGACGGACAGCTCGGGTTGCACGCAGAGCAGACGCACCCCGCCTATCCGCAGAACGGCCAGGGGCACGTCGCGCGGCTCGTCCGGGGTGAAACGGTGAGTCCGCGTGGGTGCGATCTTCTCGCGAGGCAGAGCTTGCTGTCCGGGAACGGTGACGACCGCGCGATCCACCACGGTGGGGAGCGAACGTCGAGCGACGCGGCCCTCCGTCATGCAGCGCGCCACCTCCGCCCGCATGAGGTGGGCGATGCGGCGCACCTCGCTGTACGGATCACTCCGCACAGCAGACGGGTCGACACGCGGGGCTTGATCGCCGGCGGCGCCCGGGAGGAAGAAGGCCGTGCTCCCCGGGAACTCGTCTTCGATCAGTGCGCAGAAGACACCAGCGAGGTCGCCGCTGACGAGAAGTCCGCCGTCGTCGCCGCGTGCACCATTCATCACGGATGGCTGCACCGCGACATTGACGAGCACGGCGATCGGCGTGCCGTCGAATCCGCGGAGGGTCAGGACATCCAGTCGGGGATCGGTCGGGCTCGACTCATTCATGCCCAGACCCCATCCGTCGGACGTCTCCACATCGCGGTTGACCCCAACCGGGCAATCGCCCCGCGCGGTCTCGACTCGAGCGGCTCTCAGCTGCACGACGGCGATGCGGGCGGCATCGGCGCACGCGGCGACCAGACGATCCTCGAACGCGTCGTTGCGGAGCTCGGCTGACCTCTCGGTGGACGTGCTGGCCGGGTGCACATGCGGAGCACTGAACGTGTGGCTGGCGACCACGATGACCTGATCGTGCGGAGCACCCGTCTCAGCGCTGACCGCCTGCTTCGCCCGCTCTAGGGTGCGATCGGGCACGGAGGTGACGTCGAGTGTCGTGAGCACCGTGCGGCCATGTCCACCATCGAAGAGCACCACGCGAGCGACGAGAGGATCGAGGATCGTCGTGAAGCCGTCGTGGGGCAGAATGCCCTCGAGATTGACGACAGATCGACCTCCGCCGACCCTCAAGGAAGACGAATCCCGCAGATCCTCCGCATCCTGCGTGTTCACCATGAGCGCTGGGTGGCGAAGAAGCGGCGGAAGAAATCGACGTGGTCGCTCGGAGCAATGAGCATCGGTGACCAGACCGGGCCGAGCTCGAACGTCACCGGTGCGTCACCGACGGGAGGCCAGACTGGCAGGCCGACACCGTTGGGGTCTCCCGAGGCGATGAAGTCGACGAGGTAGTCGACCATGATCGACGAGATCTCCCGGTCGACGGTCTGATAGTCAAGGTTCTCGACCTGCAGATTCCCGAGGAAGTAAGGCATCTCCGACCCGTGGTACGCGCCCCGCTCGGCACCGGCATCGCTCGGCGGACGGTGCGTCCAGTAGTAGGTGTAGAACGGGGCCCTCACTGTGCGTTGCCACTCCTGGGCCAAGAGCCAGGTCGAGATCCGGGTGCCCTCCTGCAAGGCCCGGTTGTGCGACGCGCGCGCCGTCTCGTCGTCATCGGCCGGGTAGAGGGCCAGAAACTCGTCCACCTGGTCGCCATAGCGAGCCGACGCATACGCGAGATATTCCGCGAGCGTGATCGTCGGGCGCGGTTTCGCACCCGACTCGTCGAGATTGTTGCCGCACAGTACCCGAACAGGATTCTGTGTACCCGACGCCACCACGTCCCAGTACGAGCTCGGCAGCACCCAGCCATCGACCGTCGGGCGAAACAGCGGCGGCCCGGGGGTGCCGGGAACGCTCGGGTCAGTGAGCATGGTCGGAGTCCTCAGCCGATCGGTGGGGAGTGCCCGCAGCTGTGCCACCGTCTCTGCGCCGAGGGACGCGGCGAAGGCCGCACCATCGTTCTCCGCCTGTGCGAGTTCGCGATGTGAGGGACTGAGCGTTGCGATCGCCGGGTCTCGAGGAAAGAGTGCGGCGCTCTCGACGATGACCTGATGGAACAGGCCACGGGCGAGCGGTGAATACGTCAGCATCAGCGTCGATGCGCCCCCACCGGATTGACCCGCGACGGTGACCCGATCGGGGTCGCCACCGAACTGCCCGATGTTGCGTTGCACCCAGCGGAGTGCAGAGATCTGGTCGAGAAGGCCGTAGTTCCCGGATGCACCATGGCCGCTCTCGTCACTGAGCTCGGGGTGGGCGAGAAATCCGAAGGCGCCGGTGCGGTAGTTGAACGTGACGACGGTGACGCCCTTGGAGGCGAGCGTCGAGCCGTCGAAATACGGGTCGGAGCCGTGTCCGAAAGCGAACCGGCCGCCGTAGATCCACACCAGCACGGGGCGCGGGGCGTCGCTGGGCTCGACGCTCGTCCAGACGTTCACGTGGAGACAGTCTTCGTCTTGAGCGAGCCCGGCCGCCTCTTCCTCCTGCGGGGGAACAGGGCCGAACGTATCGGCGGTGCGCACCTCGGTCCAGGGCGTGACCGGCCCGGCTGGGCGCCAGCGCGCTTCGCCTGCGGTCGACGCCCCGAATGGGATCCCCTTGTAGACCGCAACACCGGGGAGACGCGCGGGTACTCCCAGAACGGGGCCGGATTCGGTCGTGACGGGAGTGTTCAATCTGGTCATGATGCGTGCGTCCTGTCAGGCGGAGATGTCGTCGAAGCCCAGAGTGCGCAGAACACCCTGGATGATGGTGTCCTCCAGCTCTGGAGCGCCGGACATGCCGACACCGCCGATGACCTTGCCCTCGCGGAGAATGGGCATGCCCCCGTCGCCGGGCACGATGGGATACTGACCGAGCTGGGACAGTGCGGACAACACGATCGGGCGCGTCTGCTGCCAGTCGTCGAGGGTTCGGGAGGGCTTCCGCATGATGGCGGCCGTGTACGCCTTCGCGAGCGAGAGCCGGAGCGTGAGGCCGGTCTTCTCCTCGCTGCGGCGCGCCACGAGTGCATCACCATGCTCGTCGGCGACAGCGATCCCGACCTCGTAGCCGTGCTCCCGCGCAGCGGCGGCGCAGGCGGCGAGGATCTGTTCGGCTTCTTCGGTGGTGAGAGACATGGGTTCTCCTGACTGGTGTTCTAGGGGCGGTGTGGATGACGGGGTTCGGAGCGCACCGGCGGGTGCCTTCTGCAGGGCGCTCAGAACTCTTCGTGAGTCCGCGGGTCGTGTCCGACCCGCATCTGCGGGAATGCCGACGTGATCTCCGCCACTTCGGCAGCGGTGAGCGCGAAACCGAACACGTCGCGGTTCTCCCGCTGGCGTTCGGGAGAGGCTGAACGGGGAAGGGGGATGACCGCTTGTTCGAGGTGCCAACGGAGCACGATCTGTGCCGGTGTCACTCCATGACGCCGGGCCAGCTCGCTCAGCACCGGTGATGAGAGAACCCCGGTACCTCGGCCCAACGGGCTGTACGCCATGGTTCGAATGCCGTGAGCTCGATGCCACTCCCTGATCGCGTCCTGGCTGAAACCCGGATGCACCTCGATCTGGTTGACCGTGGGGAGTTCACCCGTCTCGAGCTCGAGACGCTCGAGATGCTCCGGGAGGAAATTCGAGGTCCCGATGCTCCTGATCAACCCCTGATCACGCAGCCGGATCATCGTGCTGAAGGAATCGGCGTACTTGCCGACCGCCGGGAGCGGCCAATGGATCAGATAAAGGTCGACGTAGTCGAGCCCCAATCGCTCCAGCGACTCGTGCACCGCGCGCTCGGTGTCGCGCCCACCCTGATCGGCGCCACGCAGCTTCGTGATCACCTTCACGTCAGCGCGCGGAAGGCCTGCGTGCCGGAGACCGTCTCCGACGCCGACTTCGTTTCCGTACGCCGACCCGGTGTCGATGAGTCTGTACCCGCACGCGACTGCGCTGGCTACGGCCTGTGCCGTCTCATCGACACCCATCGGTGCGGTACCGAGCCCGACGGAATCGACGACGAAACCGTCGGACAACACCACCTCGGTCGCGTTGGCCGTGCGGTCGGCTCGCTCGTTGACGCCCATGGGGCCTCCTTGCCTCGTGTGCCGGCGGTTTCTGAAGAACTCGCGGCGTTTCGATGAGCATAGCCGGGACAATTAGTTTTGTCACCTACTGGTGTTGACTTCTGAATGTGCCATTGAGTCGCGAGAAGCCGTGACCAAATCGTCACCTCGATCTCGCTTATCGTCCGGATTTACTGACAAGTCGGCTGATCGAAGCGGCGAGGAGTCGATGCGGGAGGTAGTTTCTCGTCGGACAGGTATTGATTTCTTGACAAACCTATGGGACCTTCTGTTCACGACATCGAATGCTGCACGATACTGAGTGAAGATCGAAGCAATCGATCGTCGTTACCTAACCCCTGCTCAACGAAGACAGATTGGTTGCACGATGATGCGTATCCGAACCGGTGGGGTCGCAGCCCTCACCATCCTCGCTTTAGGAGTGAGCCTCACGGCATGCTCCGCGGGCTCGAGCGAGGGAACAGACTCCGGCGACCCGCCCACGGGACTGACCCTCACGCTCTGGCACCCGGCGTTCGACTCCCCCGAACTTCTCGATCTCTATCACGCCTGGGAAGAGGAGTCGGGCAACAAGCTCGACATCTTCGACGTTCCTCCGCCCGAGCTCATGAATGTCATCCAGACGAAGTGGGCGGCCGGCGAGAAGCCGGACATCCTCGGTTGGCTCGGCGACCCGGCTCCGATGCTTGCACTCAACCCGCTTCAGAACCTCCAAGACCTCAGCGACATGACGTTCGTCAAGACCGCCGATGCCGTCGCGTTGAACGGTGGAACCTTCGACGATAAGGTCTACTCGGCTCAGCTCGGCCCTCTGGCCGTCACCGGCGTGTACTACAACAAGAAGGTGTTCGCCGACGCCGGGCTCGAAGCGCCCCAGAGCTATGACGATCTCGCGTCCATCTGCTCGACGCTCCTCGGCTCCACCCCCGGCGTCACTCCGATCTATGAAGCCGGCACCACAGGGGCGGTCATGAATCTCGCCTCGAGCAACTACATCGCCGAGAGCAACGTCGACTCCGCTTTCTCCGACGCCATCGCCGACGGTAGCGAGAAGATCAACGACCCCGACGGTCCGATCGTCAAGGGGTTCGAGGCCTACGCCGGGCTGCGCGATCAGGGCTGCTTCAACGACGACGCCACGACCGGCACGGAGGAAGCGCAGGCCAAGGGTCTGATGGACGGTTCCGTGGCGATGTTCGCCAGCGACACGAACGCCGTCAGCCGGCTCGACGCGCTTGCCGATGCAGCCACGGTGGATGCGACAGTCGGTTTCGTCGCGGTTTCCGCAACCTCACCCGTCGCCAACAGCCACGGCAACCCGTCGGGCACGCTGTACCTGCCGAAGACCGGCGACAGCGCCAAAGAGGCAGCCGCGCGCGACTTCATCAACTTCGTCACCGGGCCTGCCTACCAGGACTACCTCGATGCCGCGAAGATCATCCCCACCTTCAGTGGGGTCACCACCCCGGAGCTCCAGGGCCTCATGCAGGACATCGACAAGGCCTCAACCGACGGCACGGCGACGTACTGGGTCGGCCTCCCGGGCTTCGGTGGTGGCCTCAGTGGCGAGGTGCAGAAGCTTCTCGCCGGCCAGTCCACCCCTCAGCAGGCAGCCGACTCCGTGCAGACGCTGTACGAGCAGGCCAAAGCCGCAATCGGCGAGTGACCTAGGTAGACATCCACAATGACTAGCACAACCCGACAGGGTCGCCGCGGCGCGTTCAACGCTCCGCGGCGACCCCGCCGCTTCCATCCCACCTGGCACTTCTGGTTCGCACTCCCGGCGATCATCCTCGTGCTGGCGTTCTTCCTGGTCCCGTTCCTGGCGAATGCCGGCTTCGCATTCACTCAGTGGACGGCCTACAGCAGCGACATCACCTGGAACGGCTTCGAGAACTTCCGAACGCTCGCCGACCTGGGGGTTCTCGGGCACGCCGTGCTCATCACGCTCGTCTACGCGGCGGTTTCGATGCTCGTTCAGAACGTCGGGGGTCTCTTCCTCGCAAACGCCTTGCAGGAGCCCACCCGGGTGAACAACGTCTTCCGAGCGGTCTTCTTCATCCCGGTTCTCGTCTCAGGTCTCGCCGCCGGCTACATCTGGGCGGCTCTTCTCGCCGCGCAAGGCCCCCTCAACCAGTTCCTCTCCGCAATCCTGCCCGGCGGCTTCGTGTACTCCTGGCTGGGGAACCCCGTCAGCGCCCTCGTCGCCGTCGCGTTCGTCGATGCGTGGAAATGGGTGGGGTTGGCCATGACCGTCTACATCGCGGGCCTGAACGCCATCCCCAAGCAGCTCTTCGAAGCTGCAGCGCTCGATGGCGCCGGTCCCTGGCGACGTTTCTGGAAGGTGAAGGTGCCTCTGCTTGCACCGGCCTTCTCCTTCAACGTCGTGATCGGCATCGTGGGGGCACTGAGCTCTCTCGACATCATCTTCGCGGCCACTGGCGGCGGCCCCGGAGACGCGACCACCGTCCTGCAAGTGGCGTCCTACCGCCAGTACGGTCAGGGCCTGTTCGGAACAGCCAGCGCCCTCAGCCTCGTCATCGCGGTCATCGGTGTCGTCATCGCCATCCCGCTGATCTCCGCACTTCGTCGCCGGGAGGTACGACTGTGAGCACCACGTCACCCATGCAGGCATCCCGCCTGCAGCAGACACTCAAGTACATCTTCCTCGGGATCTTCGCGGTTCCGTGGGTGGCCGTCCCCCTCTGGATGCTCCTCGTGAACTCCTTCAAGACGGAGGGCGAATCGTCGGTACTGTCACTCGCTCTGCCCACCGAATGGGCAGCCGTCGAGAACTACACCAAGGTCTTCACCGAGGGCAACTACTTCGTCGGACTCGGGAACAGTCTTCTGATCGCCATTCCGGTCGTGGTCGTCGTGCTCATTCTCGGGTCGATGGCCGCCTGGGCCTACGCACGGTCGAATGCCATGGGCCTCCGTGTCACATTCTTCATCTCGGCCATGTCGATCATGCTGCCGCCGGCCATCATCCCGACGATCTTCATTCTCACGAAGATCGGGCTGCAGGGAACGACCTGGGGATACATGCTCGTGCTCACCGCCACTAAGGTCGGTGTCATCATCTTCCTCGCCGTCGGGTTCGTCCGCACGCTTCCGACCGATTACGAGGAGGCCGCGCAGTTGGACGGCGCCGGACGGCTCCGCACCTACTGGCACGTGATTCTTCCTCTCATGCGCCCCGTGCTGTTCACCGGGGCGGTCATGCTGGTCATCGGAGTCTGGAACGACTTCCTGTTCGCGCTGTTCCTGCTTGCCGGCAAGGCGAATGCCACCCTGCCACTGACCCTCTACTCATTCGCCCTCGCGCCAACGGGTGCCGTGCGCTGGAACCTCGTCTTCGCGAGTGTCGTGATGACCAGCATCCCGCTGTTCATCGCCTACGTCGTCCTTCAGCGCCGCGTGCTGTCCGGCCTGACCGAGGGGGGGACGACCGGATGAGCGGACTCGACGCAGATCGCCCGAATCAGGATGGCCTCCCGGACGATCCCGAGGGTTCCGCGGCCACTCGACGGAAGCCAGTCCCTGAGGTCGTCTCCGCGGGGAACGGCACGACTGCGGCTCGGCTCTCGCACCTGTTCCCCGCAGTCTGGCGCACCGTGACCCGCGCCTCCCGAGCCGCCGAGTCGATGCCGTCCGTCGAATCGCAGGTGACCATCCTGCGCCGCCTCGTGGCCCTCGGGGAGTCCACACCCGCTCAACTCGCGGATGAGTTGCGGCTGGCCCGGCCCACGGTCAGCAACCTGCTCAAACGGTTGGAGAAGGACGGCCTGGTCGTCAGAGCACGCTCCCTCGAGGATGCGCGCTCCATCCTGGTTGTCTCCACCGAACGCGGGCGATCGGTGCTCAATGAGTTCCGGCGCGATCGACTGGTGATTCTCAACGACGCCCTCGGGCGATTGTCGAGAAAAGATCGCGAGATCATCGAGGGTGCGTTGCCCGCCCTGGAGAATCTGCTCGAAGAACTCGAACTCATCGATCACGAGCACGCAGAGTCCGATCAAGAATCCGCCGAATCGGCCTAAGGAGTCCCTTGTCCAACCCCCTCTCACTGGCGCCTTCGTCAGTGACACATCAAGAACTGTCGGCCCTCGTCAAACGAGAGCGGATGGCCCGCGATACCGCCGCTTGGGATGAATTGTCGACACTGTACTGGCCGGGCGCCGCGGTTCGGGTGACCTGGTTCGATGGCACCATCGAGGAGTTCGTCGACATCTCCCGCGATCAGGAGCAGCGGGGGCGTGGACGCGGAATCCATGCCATCACGCCGGTCCGCGTCAACGCCTCCGGCGATCGAGCAACCGTCGAGAGCGCGGGTCAGATCCTCATCCGGCCCACCATCGACGGCATCCAGTGCGACGTCACCAGCTGGTGCCGCTTCTTCTCCCGGTTCGAGCGCCGCGACGGCCACTGGCGGATGGGCTCCTTCGACTCCATCTACTGCAAGGACAGGATCGATACGGTCAGCCCCGGTGTTCAGCTCGATCTCGACCAGGAGACGCTGGCGAGCGGACGGGCGTCCTATCGGCACCTGCGCTATCTGAATCTCCGCGCGGGGTACACCGTGCCGGACGACCTGCCCGGGGACGATCGGCTCGACCTGCTCGAGAAGTTCTATGCGGATGCCCACTCGTGGCTCACGACGGACACCCGGGACTACTCCTCGACTTCTGTGAGGTAGGCCGCAGGGCTCTGCTGACTCACCGTCACCTGCTCGAGCTTCTCGGTGAGCTGGCGCAGCGAGGGAAGCACGGCGAGCGCCCAGCGGCGATCCGGTTCACTCAACCCCTCGAGAGCCACAGCCACCAGGTCGTCCCTCTGCCTGAGGAATGTCGTGGTCATCTCGACTGCGGCGGGGGTGGCGTCCAGGATGACCGCACGGCCATCGGACTCGCTCGGACGCCGTGTGAGGAGCCCCTCGGCGACCATCACCTTGACGAGGTTGCTGATCGTCGGCCGGGCAAGGCCCAGCTCTGACGCGAGGGCCACGAAGGTGAGCGGGCCCTTGGCCACCAGCTTGCCGATTACCTCCGCCTGCGCGGTGGGCAGGGGAGGAAGACTCGCCATCGTGCGGGCGCTCCGGACGATGGAGCGTTGCAGGGCGATGATGGTGACGGCCAGTTCACGAGCCCCGTCCGAAAGCCCTCGACCGACGATCGCGAGATCCTCAGGCTCGCTCACGGTGCGCCCTCGTCTTCGTCACGCTCGAGCTCCTCCGTCGCATCCGATGGCGGGCGTCTTCACCGGCGTCGCCTGTGTCCACATTACAAGTGAGTTCGCCACGTGTTCCCACTCCGCTCGGGCGAGGTGCAGAATGCCGCCGTGCTTCGTGCCGGGCCGGATCACGACGCGGGCAGGGTCGACAGAACGCCAGTCGCCCGTGAGGAGATCATCCGTCTCGAGTGCGAAGTAGCCCTGCGGGGATTCGGCGTATTGGTCGAGGTAGAGATACCACCGAGCGACCCGATGATCGCGAACGATGATGGGTGCCTCCACGCGATCGTAGGTCTCGGCGGCGATTCTCGACGCGAGCGTGCGGAAGTCGTTCGAGAACAGCGTGGAACCGACCTCGTGGTAGACACCCGGCGACGAGGAACCGATCTCTTCGGCCTTTCCGAAACGATGGACCCGGCCGCCCTCGATCAGGATCGTCGTATCGATCACGTCACGTCCCGAATCGATGAAGATCTCCGCGGGCGAGAAGGTCACGAAGTCACGGGTGCGAGCAGAGAGAATCCGGCTGTACGCCTCACCCTGATGGGACGGATCCTGGCTCGAGTAGAGCTTCGACGACCAGAACACGAGGTGCTCTCCCGTCTCGGGGTCGAGGATGGACTCCGGGGCCCACGCCATCCCGGCTTCCGGCGGTGCGATCTCCACGAGTCGCGGGCCGGACCACGTGACGAGGTCGGCGGAATCCCACAGCACCAGCGAGCGACTGCCCGATCGAACCCAGGTCCCCCAGTCACCCTCGCCGGATTCGACGTTCAGATCTGTGGCCAGAATATGGAATCCGCCCATGGCGTCGCGAACCAGCACGGGGTCGCGTACCCCCCGGGTGCCGACGTCACTGGCCAGAACTGGTTCCCCGCCGCGCAGAGGGCGCCAGCGAAGAGGGTCGTCGCCGTCGCTCAGGGAGAAGTAGATCTTCTCTCCCCCGGGTTCGTCCCGAAAATGCACGAAGAGGTATCCGTACTCATTCATCGCCGAGCCGCCCGAGCTGATCGGGCGCGGTCAAGAACGGCCCCGCGATCAGCTCATCGCGATCGCAGGTCAGCCGGCCTTCTTCCACTCGCAGGCGGGCGACTTGGATCGACGATCGCCGATGCTCGTACAGCCTGTCATCGACCGGCATCCCTGGTTCCCGACCGGGATGGGTGAAGTAGAACACGTAACCGGACTGACCGTCGACCACCACATCGGCGTGGTAACCCACGCCACCGTCGTCGGTACGTGCTCCTGGTTCATCGAGGATGCGATCGTGTTGAGCCCAGGTCACGAGATCAGTCGAGCGGAACACCCGAAGGCCCCGCCACTCATCCGTGAGCATCCAGTAGTACCCGCCGAGTCGGAAGACGTTCGGCCCTTCATGAGGGCACGTCTCGATGGTCGGTCCGTCGACGGCCCAGGTGCGGAGATCGTCGCTGGAGGCCCGATAGGTATGGGATCCGTCCGCTTCATCCTTGTACCACATGAGGTATCGACCATCCTCGGCGCGGATGATGCCGGCATCGATGACCCGATCGGAACTCAGACACAGGGTCGACCGAAAGCTCCGGGTGTGCAGGTCGGCGCTGGTGTAGTGACGTATGGCGCGTGGTTTGTCGGACCAGGCGGTCGGCACACCGTCGATGACCGTCACGAACATGTGGAAGAGATCACCGTCGTCGACGACCTCCGGGGCCCAGAAGGTGTGGCGACCGGGTTCGGTGCACAGACCCTCCGCGATCCCGCGATGGAGCCAGGTCACTCCGCCGTCGACACTCGTCGCGATTCCGATGTCGGTGCCGTGCACCCAGCCGAAGCCCCCGATCGGCGGAGACCACGCGCGCCGATTGGTGTAGAACATCCACCACTCCCGCCGCACTCGATTCCAGATCACCGTGGGATCGGCGGCGCCGTCGAGAAGTGGGTCGCGGCACAGGGGGCTGGGAACGGTCATCATCGGGCTCCTTTTCGGCTGAGGTCGTTGTCGTGGCGAGGGGATTCAGGGCGACGTGCCGGTCTGGAGCGCCCAAAGACGCGCGTATTGGCATCCGGCGGAGACCAACTGGTCGTGAGTGCCACGTTCGACGATCGTCCCGCGGTCCAGCACCACGATGGTGTCTGCGCGGCGGACGGTCGACAAGCGGTGGGCGACGACGAGGGTCGTCCTGTTCTGCATCAGCGTGTCGAGAGCGGTCTGCACCTTGGCCTCGGATTCGGAGTCGAGCGCGCTCGTCGCCTCATCCAAGAGCAGGATCAGGGGGTTCCGGATGAGAGCGCGAGCGATCGATAACCGCTGCCGCTGCCCTCCGGAGAGCCGAGCGCCGCGCTCGCCCACCATGGTGTCCAGGCCTCGGGGAAGTTGATCGACGATCTCCAGTGCGTTAGCGTCGCGGAGCGCCTGGATCACTGCGCTGTCGTCGACACTGTCGAGTCCGTAGGTGACATTGTCCCTGATCGATCCCTCGAACATGACGGACTCTTGGGGCACGACGGATACGTCACGTCGCACGGTGCGGAGATCGAGCTCCTGCATGTCTCTGCCATCGAGCAGCACCTGGCCGGACGACGGGCGCACGAACCCCAGGACGGTGTTCATCAGCGTCGACTTTCCCGAACCGGAACGTCCCACGAGAGCAACCGTCTCGCCGGGCGAGATCACCAGATCGATGGCTTTGACCGCCGGCGGCTCGTCGCCGTATCTCACGCTGACGTTCCGCAGCTCGATCCGGCCGGTGACGGATGCGACGACGTGCTTTCCCTCGTTGAATTCGAGATCGGGCTCCTGCATGATCTCAGCGAGAGACTTCACCGATTCGGTGCCCCGCGCAAGGAGGGGGTAGAGGTTCAACACCGAGGTCACGGTGCCGGTCAGCATGGCGAAGTAGGTGCTCAGGAGCACGACCTGTCCCGGCGTGATCGTCGCCCAACCCATCACGGCGACGAGCCCAGCCAGACAGAGGCAGCCGAGCGAGAGCAACTGTAGCGCCACCCAGCTGATGGCTCCGAAGCCACCGTTGAGCATGTCCAGCCGGAGGCCCTGAACCCTCACCCCCTCGGCGACTTCCGAGACACGGTCTCGAGCGATGTGCTCGAGACCGTGTGCCCGCGTGATCGGCAGGAGCGTCGCCATTTCACCGATTCGAGAGGAGAAGCGTTCCATCTCCACCCGGAACTCCTGGTTTCGGAGGGAAGACCTCCGCCGCATGGCCCACCACACCCCCACCCCGGCAGGAACCGACAGAGCGAACACGGGCAAGAACTGGGGAACGGTGACGGCGGTCATGGTGACGGCACCGATGAACACGAACACCGCCGAGAGCCCGGGATTTCCCGCCTGCAGGAACATCAGCTCGAGGTTCTCGACATCACGAACCACTTTGCTCTGGATGACCGACGCGCTCGATCGCGCGTGAAAGCCGATCGAGAGCGTCTGAAGCCGGTCGGCGAGCGCGTTGCGGAGGTTCGCGGCCATTCCTCGAACCGAACTCATGTAGAGCCGGGTGAAAGCCAGATGGGTGGGGTAGTTCTGCAGCACCAACGCCGCTCCCGCAAGAGCGAGCCAGCCGATCTCGGTTGCCGAGCGCCCGTCCACGACGACATCGATCATCGCCGCAGTGATCACCGGCAGCAGCCACAGCGGCGAGTCCTTAACGATGAAGACGGCGATCGCGATCACCAGTCGGGTGCGAAAAGGGCGCAGCTCGTGCAGAAGGGAGGACAGCGGGCGATCAGCGTCGATCGAGCGCCTCGTCACATCTCGGCGCCCCGAAGGTGCACGACTTCGAAGGGGCCGAGTGTGACCGGGCCCACGGGGAGGGCGATCTCCACCGACCCCTCCCCCTGGTTGATCACGGTGATGCCCTGCGCCGTACGCACTGCCTCGATGATCGGGGCGGCGCCGGCCAGCACGGACTCGACGCGTGCAACCTCCAGGGCGCGGCGGAGAGTCCATTCGATGCCCTCGGCGTCGAAGAACGTCGTGAGATGGAATGAGACGCCCAGACCGAATCGGTTGACCACGACCGCCGGCGCTCCGGTGTCGAGGAGAGCCAGGATCTCGCCGTCCGCGACGACGAAGTCCTCGATCAGGATCGTCGGCTCGAGAATAGACCCGTCACTCGTGTGCACCGTGCGTCCATCCGTCGGCTCGATACCGGAGAAGTCGATCGGCTCTCCCCCCAGAACACCGGCGAGCTGCACGCTGTAGCCTCCCGCGCGGAAGTGATCCCTCGTGTCGACAACGTCGACAAAGGCGGTGGTGAGGAGCACGCCCCCACCATCGACGAACGTCTCGAGCGAGCGAGCTCCCGCCTCGCCCAGGAGATAGAGTGCGGGCGCGACGACCATCGCGAAGGTGGAGAGGTCATCGGTCGGGCGAACGAAACTGACCTGGACGTTCTGGTCGTGGAGCGCTTTGTACCAGGCGAAGACCACCGAGTAGTAGTCGATGTCGGCAGGCAGATCGGGCTGGCGCAGCGCCCACCAGTTCTCCCAGTCGAACACGATCGCGACGTCGCCGCGCGGAGGATCCGACCAGACTCTGTTCTCGAGAGAGCATCCCAACTCCACCACCTCGCGCCACGTCCGCGAGCGCACGCCGGAGTGCGGGACCATGGCGGAGTGGAACTTCTCTTGGCCGGCACGCGACTGTCGCCACTGGAAGAAGAGCACACCGTCAGACCCGCGGGCGATCGCCTGCTCGCTCCACGCAGCCATCTGGCCCGGCTTCTTCGCGGCGTTGTTCGACCTCCATTGCACGGAGTTCGGGGCCTGTTCCATCAACAGCCACGGCACCCCCGGTTTCAGAGACCGCATCAGGTCACGCGCGAAGGCCGCGTGCCGGAATGCTTCAAGATCTCGAGGATCGGGGTAGTTGTCGTCTGAGACGAAGTCGACTTCATCTGCCCAGTCCCAGTAGTTGAGATCTGGAAACGGCCCCATGAAATTGGTGGTGATGGGCTGTGATGCCCCCGCCGCGCGGATGATGTCGCGCTCCATGGTGTACAGCGACAGGATCGAATCCGATGTGAAGCGACGGAAATCTAGCACAGCACAGGGATTCTGAGTGGTGGGCGCTTTTCGGGGCGGGTCGACTTCGGCGAACGAACCGTAGCTCTGAGACCAGAAGCTCGTTCCCCAGGCGGTGTTGAGCTGCTCGATGTCGACGTAGCGGGCCTCGAGCCAGACACGGAACGCCGAGGCCGCGTGCATCGAGTAATCGGCGCGGACGTGGCAGGCGTACTCGTTGTTCACGTGCCACATGACGACCGCCGGATGATTCGCGTAACGCCGGGCGATCTCGGTGACCAGCTCGCCCGCGAGTCGGCGGTAATCAGGCGATGTCGGAGCGTAGTGCTGGCGACTCCCCAGCCCGAGCACCTCTCCCGAGTCGGTGACCGGCAAAACGTCGGGGTATGCACGCACCAGCCACGGCGGGGGCGACGCGGTCGCGGTCGCGAGGTCGACCGCGATCCCGTTCGCGTGCAGCTTGTCGAGAATGCGATCAAGCCACTCGAAGTCGAAGACCCCTTCGGCCGGCTGGAGTCGGGCCCAGGAGAAGATGCCCACGCTGACGAGGTTCACACCCGCCTGTGCCATGAGCGAGACGTCCTCGTCCCACACCGAATCGGGCCACTGTTCGGGGTTGTAGTCTCCACCGAAATACATGTCGTCCCTTCGCGGCCTCGCGCCGGTTATTGAATGTTATCGATAGACATCGTAGTTCTGCGATGCATCTCCGCGCCAGTTGAACCTCGTCCGCTGGGCTGGCGACGCGCGTCCGCGATAATGAACTCCATGCCCCACAATGTGACCATCGAGGACATCGCCGCGGAAGCCGGCGTCTCGAGGCAAACCGTCAGCCGGGCCATGAACGGCATGCCGCGAATCAGCGAGAAGACCCGGGCCCGAGTGCTCGAGGTGAGCGAACGCTTGGGCTACCGCCCGAGTCGCTTCGCATCCAACCTGGCTCGCGTCGCCAAAGCCAAGACGGTCGGGCTGGTGGTCGACTCACTTCGTAACCCGTACTACTCCGAGCTCGCCGCCGAGCTGCTGGATGCCGCCTCACTCAACGGCTGGCAGCTCACGATCTCCTCGCACGAGAACGAACCGGTTCTGCCGATGGTCGCACGGCTGGCCGGCGAGGTCGACGCCGTCGTGGGCTACTTCGGCGAAGACAACGAAGAAGAACTCCTCGCCGCAGCTCGGGGCGTGCCGGTCGTGCTGCTCGGCCGCACGGCCACCGTACCCGGGTTGCACTCGGTCGACATCGACTTCGATTCCGGATTCGTCGCACTCATCGACGAGCTGAGACGGCGAGGCGCAGCCCGTTTCGGAATGCTGGAAAGCCACATCCACGGCACAGAGTACGCACCCAGTTCCCGGCGGCTGGCCTACGAGCGCTCGACCGAGCATCCGTCATCGAGCGCTGTCATCGTGTGCGAGGCCGAGATGCAGTCGGTCGATGCCGGCGAAGCCGGAATGCACGCTCTGCTCGATCGCTACCCTGACACGGACACCGTCATCGCATTCAGCGATCTGATGGCCATGGGAGCCCTGCGGGCCGCTCACAGCAGGGGTATCGATATTCCGAGCCGGCTGAAAGTCGTCGGCATCGACGGGCTGTCGCTCGGCGCGGTCACCAGTCCGGCGCTCACCAGCCTTGCGATCGTGGGGAGTCCGATCATCGAACAAGTCGCCGAGGTCGTGCGCGCCGCCTTACAACCCGGCGCGGTCGGCGAGCAGCACCGGCGGGCCATACCGGCACCTCTCTGGCGCGAATCCGCCTGAGCCTCCGATCCGGATCTGAGCTGGGTAATTCTTGCGGTTGCGTGAGCGCTCACGCAATGCATATACTCGACCCGTCGTGAGGCTGAGAATGACCCTGAGGCTCTCGTAGGTTCATCGCACCCACCGATCGACGACTCCATCTGTGAGGAAAACACTCGACCAAGAGAGGTCTTCAATGAAGAAGAGGACGATCCGTATCGCATCGATTGCGATCGCGGCGGCAATCGGCGTGAGCTTGTCCGCGTGCTCCAGCAGCACCGGCTCCACCGGTTCTGACCAGACCCTGACCATCTACGGATGGAAAGGAAACGAGGCCCAGCCGGCAGGCGTGCCCGAGATCAATGCCGCCTTCGAGGCAGCCAACCCGGGAGTCACGGTGAACTACGAGTTCATCGATGCCGGTGCCACGATAGCCCAGCGACTCCAGCCGGAGTTGTTGGCCGGAACCGGTCCCGACGTGTTCATGGTCACCAGCTCGGAGATCACGCAGTACCAGGGCAACGGGTACCTGACAGACCTGAGCGACGAGCCCTGGGTTTCGACGATCTCCGACCAGGTCAAGCCCTTCGTCGAGGCCGACGGCGCGACCTACGCGGTACCGCTCGGAATCATCCCCATCGGCCTGTGGGCCAACATGGATGTGTTGGGACAGGCCGGCATCACGACGTTCCCCACCACGTACTCCGAGCTGATCGGCGACCTGGAAACACTGAAAGCGGCCGGGATCACGGGGCTGTCCGTGCCCAACAAGGGCGCCTACACGGCCGATGCCCTCCTGAACGGCATCGCCAGCACTCTCGTCTACCGCGATAACCCGCAGTGGGACGCCAACTTCATGAGCGGCTCGACGGACTTCAGCGACTGGAAGCCCTCCGTCGATCAGCTCGTGGCACTGGGCGACGACGGCCTCGTCGACTGGAAGTCCTCGCTCGGCGTCGACGAATGGGGACAGGGCCTGCAGGACTTCAAGGCCGGCAAGTCCGCCTTCCTCTACCAGGGTGGATGGAACCTGGCCGACTTCCAGACGGCCATCCCTTCGGTTCAGTTCGGACCGTGGCCCGCTTCGAACGAAGGTCCGCAGTGGGCCACCATGTTCGCCGGGGTGAACTGGGCCGTCAACGCCGCAAGCGACAAGCAGGAGCTGGCGAAGAAGTACCTGGCCTTCTGGGCGGACTCGGAGAACGATCAGGAGTTCCTCGAGGCAGAGGCGTCGTACTCTCCGTTCGATGGCGGCACGTCGCCCACGAACGACGCGACCACTCTGATCGCCGACGCCGTCGGCGCCGGTGACTACCGGCTGCTCGCCGCGACGACGTGGTTCCCCCAGACGAACGAGGACGAGTTCGGTCAGGACCTCCAGAGCCTCTTCCTCGGCCAGACCACCACCGATGATCTCCTCTCGAAGTGGGACTCGTTCCGCGAGAAGTAAGAACGTCTCCCTTTCCCCGATGCGGTCCCCGGTCCTCGGGCCGGGGACCGCACAAGTGAGGTAATCAATGCTGACTCGCCGCCCACTCGTCGCGCTGTCCTTCGCGCTCCCCGCGCTGCTGTTGTACTCCGTGATCGTCATCTACCCACTGTTCAGCGGTGCGTATCTGAGTCTCACCGACAGCAGCGGCGGACCCAAGGCCGACTTCGTCGGTCTCGACAACTACGTGCGCCTCTTCGGTGACGGAGATGTCTGGGACGCCCTTCGCGTGACCCTGCTCTACGCCGTCGTCGTCGTGGTGTTCCAGAATCTGTTCGGACTCCTCCTCGCACGCGGGCTCTACAACCGTCCTCGTGCGCGAAAGATAGTAACCGCCTTCGTGTTGCTTCCGAGCCTGGTCGCGCCCGTCATGGCAGCGTTCATCTTCTCCTACATCTTCGCGCCGGAGGGAGCCCTCAATTCCTTCCTCGGAGCGATCGGCCTCGACTCCCTACAGCGCGTGTGGCTGGGCGACCCCTCAACAGCCCTGTTCGCGGTGGCTGCCGTGAACATCTGGGGGTTCGCCGGCTACTCCGGCATCATCTATCTCGCCGGCTACAGCGCGATCGACAAAGATGTCCTCAATGCGGCGGCCATCGACGGCGCCAGCGGGTTCAGCAGGTTCCGCTACATCGAGTGGCCCCTCATCACCCCGGCTCTGACGGTCAACCTCGCCCTCAACGTCATCGGTGCGCTTCGA
Source organism: Herbiconiux gentiana (assembly GCF_024978135.1). Classification (GTDB taxonomy): domain Bacteria; phylum Actinomycetota; class Actinomycetes; order Actinomycetales; family Microbacteriaceae; genus Herbiconiux; species Herbiconiux gentiana. The sequence goes on from NZ_JANTEZ010000001.1 coordinate 274,262, forward strand.
GTGTTCGAGCTCCCGCTCGTCATGACGAACGGAGGGCCCGCCAATTCGACTACGACGATCACCATGCTGATCTACCGCAATCTCTTCGGTTCAGCAGGTGGGTTCGCCTATGCGACCGCCCTCGCCGTGTTCTTCCTCCTTCTCGTCGTCGTCGTCGCAGTGACGATGACGACCCTGCTTCGCGCTCGCGAACGGAGAATGTTTTGAAATCACACGCTGAAGCCGCCCGCGCCCCACGGGTGTCCCATCTCGTTCTGCGGAGGCTGGGTGACCTCGGGCTCATCGTGGGAATCGCCGCACTGGTCATCCCGTTCATAATCGCCCTCGTGATCGCACTCCGGCCGGCTGCGGATGTCGCCGCCGACCCCCTGGGTTTTCCGACGACGCTCACTCTGGACAACTTCTTCCGAACCGCTCAACAACTGAACTACGGCCGGAGTCTTCTTAACTCGACGATCTTCACGGTGGGTTCCTCGATCGTGATTGTGATCGTCGGAGCGATGGTCAGTTATCCCATCGCACGACTCGCACGCGGATGGACCAACTCGCTGTATCGGTATTTCATTCTCGGCCTGACCATCCCGATCTTCGTGCTCCTGGCACCGCTCTATCTGCTGTTCCGCGATCTGCACCTTCTGAACACGCACATCGGCACGATCTTGATCTATTCGGCGATGAACCTTCCGATCGCCGTGTTCTTCTTCTCCAGCTTCATGCGAAGTGTTCCGGTCGAGTTGGAAGAGGCTGCCGCCCTCGATGGTTCGGGGCCGTACCGAACGTTCTTCACGATCGTCTTCCCTTTGATGAGACCGATCGTCGCAACGCTCGCCGTGACTCTCGTGCTGAGCCTCTGGAACGACCTCATCGTGCCGCTGATCTTCATGCAGGGCACCGACAACAGAACCGTGATGTCGAACGCTTTCGCCCTGATCGACCCCCGTAAGGCCGACCCGACCACTCTGTTCCCGGCGGCCCTCCTGGGTGTGGCGCCACTCATCATCGTCTTCTTCATCCTGCAACGGCAGATCGTCGACGGCATCGCCGCCGGTGCCGTCAAGTAGTCACGTCACGCATTAAGGACACTTCTTTCCGCATGCTCACCGCATCCATCGTCGTCGACCGCCGTTTCACGTCGGGCACCGTGCCTCGACGCCTCTTCGGAGGTTTCATCGAGCAGGCGGGTCGTGGCGTCTACCACGGCCTCTTCGAACCGGAACATCCCCTGGCTGACTCTCACGGATTCCGTCGCGACGTGATCGAACTCATCCGCGAGCTCGGAGTCACGACGGTTCGCTATCCCGGCGGAAATTACGTCAGCGGGCATCGCTGGGAGGACGGCACGGGGCCCGTGGATCTGCGTCCGTCCCGGCTCGACCTTGCCTGGCATGCGACAGAACCGAACACCTTCGGTCTCGACGAGTTCATCACCTGGAGCAGCGAGGCGGGAGTCGAACCCATGCTCGCCCTGAATCTGGGCACCCGGGGAGTACTCGAAGCCCTCGACATGCTCGAGTACTGCAACGGAGCCGGCGGCACGTTCCAAGCCGACCGACGGAGGGCCAACGGCTTCGAGAAGCCCTTCGACGTGAGGATGTGGTGCCTCGGAAACGAGCCCGACGGCCACTGGCAACTCGGCCACACCGACGCGGCACACTACGGTCTGATCGCACGTCAGACGGCCAGCGCCATGCGGATGTTCGACCCGACACTCGAACTCGTGGTCGCCGGGAGCTCGGGCACGGAGATGGCCACCTACGGCAGCTGGGAGCGAACCGTGCTCGAGGCGAGCTACGACGATGTCGACTTCATCTCCGCGCACCAGTACTACTACGAGCGCGATGGCGATCTCGCCAGCTACCTCGCCTCATCGACCGACTTCGACGCCTACATCCGAAGCGTCATCGCCACCATCGACCACGTCAGGAGCGTGAAGCGCAGCAGTCGGATCGTGAACGTGTCCGTCGACGAATGGGGGGTCTGGTATCAGCCCGACCATGTGGACGAGGTGCCGGCGGGACTCTGGCCGGTCGGAGGACACCGTCTCGAAGACTTCTACTCCACGGCAGATGCTGTCGTCTACGGGTCGATGCTGATCACCCTTCTCAAACACGTCGATCGAGTACGTTCTGCCAGCATCGCTCAGCTGGTCAACGTGATCGCCCCGATCATGACGGTCGATGGAGGCGAAGCGTGGAAGCAGACGATCTTCCATCCCTTCGCGCAAGCGAGTGCGTCGATCGGCGACATGGTGCTTCAGACCCTGGTCACGAGCACGCCGATGACGGCGGATCGATTCGGAGAGGTCCCCGCGGTCGATGCGGTCGCCACATTCGATGACGATGCGGGCGTGCTCAGGATCTTCGTGGTGAACCGTTCTCACGAACCTGCGGAGTTCGCCGCCGACCTAAGCTCGTTCGGTCAGGTCTTCGAAGGCGAGATGGCCGTGCTCGCGAGTGATGAGCCGCGCCGCAAGGGCGCGGGAGGCGAGCTCGATCCCAGGCCGCGCGTCAGCCCGCTTCGCCCCACGCACGGACAACTGGCGGTCACACTGGCCCCCGTCTCGTGGAGCACGCTCACCGTGCAGTTCGGGGCACGCTGAAAGCCTGATCCGCGATCTCATCGGCAATGATGGGTGCATGCAAACACGTTCCGCAGGGCGCAGCCACCCGCCCACCGGGCCTGCAACCATACGATCAGTGGCCACTCACGCCGGTGTATCGACGCAAACGGTCGTGCGCTATCTGCGGAATTTCGAGGGGATCCGCCCCGCAACGCGCGAGAAGGTTCGGCAGGCCCTCGAACAACTGGACTACCGCCCTAACCCGATCGCCCGTGCCCTACGAACAAATACGGGCAATCGAATACTCCTGTTCCTCCACGAGATCAGCGAGGCCGGGCCGAGCAGTATCGCCCTCGCCGCGACCACGAGAGCCCGCGAGTTCGGTTTCATCGTCGAAGTCATCCCTCTGGAGTCCACCGACGCCGCCGCAATCAGATCCATCGTCGATACCGTCGACCAGGCATATACCGCCGGCGTCCTGGCTTTCGCTCCGACGCCCGCGCTGGAAGAGTTGTTCTCACTGATCCGATTCACGGCGCCCGTCCTCGTGGAGAGAAACGGAAACGGCTTCGATGCCGACACGCTCCACGACGACGTCGAGCCGGCGATGGACCTGCTTGTCGCGCATCTCCACCATCTCGGACACCGCCGATTGTTTCTCATCAACGGTCCGGAACAGTGGTACTCCGCCCAGAGACGGCGCGAGGGAGCCCGCCGCGCGGCGAAGAACCTCGGTCTGGAGATCGTGGGCGAAGAGTTCGGCGACTGGTCGGCACGGTCGGGATCGGAGATCGCCGCCGGCGATCTCCGAGACGCAACGGCCGTCATCGCGGCCAACGACGAGATGGCCATCGGAGCGATCTCCTCGTTGGCGGCACGCGGTTTCCGGGTCCCATCCGACATCAGCATCGTGGGGTTCGACGACATCCGACTAGCGGCCTACACGAACCCGCCGCTTACGACGATCCGGATCGACTTCTCCGCTTCCGGGCGCCTTGCCATCGACCGCCTACTTTCTCTGATCTCCCCCGACGTGCCTCGAGGTGTCGGTGAGGCCATCGGTCGAGCGTTCGTGCCGCGCCAATCGAGTGGGCCGGCAGCGAGCGATCATCCCTGACACCGTCGAAGCGGTCAAGATCGATACCGGGTCGAAATTGATGCGATTTTGGGCAATCACATAGCCATACGCTCGGAAGTGCTCCTTCCCCCGCAAAGGATCGAAGTCGACATATCCGGATCGCTCGGGATCTCGGGGCATCCGTCGTCACGGACGCTAAACTCGATCGCGGTCTGATCGATGATGCGGTGGGCGAGGGATGTCGATGTCTGAACGATGGGGTACAGACATCCGCGACTACAACCGGGGCCGCATCCTCGCCTATCTCGAGCGCTCGGCCGCCGCTACGCGCACCGAGCTGGCCTCCGTCACCGGACTCTCGCGTGCCACCGTCACGTCGATCATCGCTGAGCTCATCCGCGACGGCACCATCCAGTCCGTCGCCTTCGCCGGCGGCGCCGGCACGACATCAGGCGCGGGCCGGCGGCCGCAGTTCGTGGGCCTGGTGCGGGAGGCGGGCTTCGGTCTGGCGATCGAGATCGGTCACGAGCGCATCCAGGTCGTCCACGCGCGCGCCGACGGGCACGTCGTCTCCCACGAGTCCGCGCACCTCGCCCCCTCCGACGATTCGGCCGACGCCGTGCGGGCGACCCGTGCCCTGACCGCATCGCTGCTCAAACGAGACGGGCTCGACCTGGCGGCGTGCCTCGGCACGGTCGTCAGCATCCCCGAGCCGCTCGACCGCAACGGCGACGTCGCGCGGGCCCGGCAGGACACCCGGTGGCGGGGCACGAACCCGAGGGTTCTGCTCGGCGAGGCGCTCGGCAACGACGTCTGGGTCGAGAACGACGCGAATCTGGCCGTCATCGGGGAGATGGTGTTCGGTGTGGGGGCCGGCGTCGAAGACCTCTTCTACGTGAAGATCGCCCACGGCATCGGCATGGGGCTCGTGCTCAACGGTCACCTGGTGCGAGGCGCGAACGGCCTGGCGGGCGAGATCGGCCACACGCAGGTGCGCGACGACGGCTTGGCCTGCGTCTGCGGCAATCGCGGATGCCTCTACACGCTCGTCACCGGCCAGTTCCTCTCGCACCACCTACAGCCGGTCACCCGCAATCCCGAGTTGGGGCTCGCCGAGGTGTCTCTGATGGGGCGTCGATCCGATCCGGGGGCCCGTCGTATCCTCCAGGATGCCGGGTTCGAGGTGGGGCACTCGCTCGCGAACCTGGCGAACGCGCTGAACCCGCGCATGATCGTGGTGGGCGGCATCCTCGCCGAGAGCGGGCCGTGGATGCACGACGGCATCGCGCAGGGGATCGGGCGCTACGCAGAGCCTCAGATCGCCGACTCGCTGTCGATTCAGAAGTCCGCTCTGTCGAACCGGGGCGAGTTGATGGGCGCCGTCGCCATGGCGGTCGGCATCGCGCCGATCACCTAGGTGTGATGTCCAGGGACGTTGTTTCGTGACACGTCGTGGATGTGCGAACGGGCGAAGGCCTCCGGTTGTGAAGTGGAGCTGTTCAAGGAACCGCTTCACTGACCAGGAGGCCTTCGTGTCCCACGCTAATGCGGCTTTAACGCCGCGTGCTCGTCTGAAACTCGCAATCCTGATTGTCGATTCCGGTTGGCCTCCGACGGTCGCGGCGAAGATGTTCATGGTCTCGACGGTGACCGCCCGCAAATGGGCTGCTCGCTATCGTGCAGCCCGCAAATGGGCTGCTCGCTATCGTGCCGAGGGCGCTGGGGGGATGGTGGATCGGTCGAGTCGGCCGCACTCGATGCCGGCCAAGACCCCACCGGAGCTGGTGAAGAGCATCGTCCGGCTGCGGTGGCGGCACCGACTCGGCCCGGTCCAGATCAGCGGGCAGTTGGGCGTTCCCGCCTCGACCGTTCACGCGGTCCTCGTCCGCTGCCGGACCAATCGTCTCTCCCGCATCGACGAGCTCGTCGGGGAACCCGTGCGCCGCTACGAGCACCCCTATCCGGGCGCGATGATCCACGTCGATGTCACCAAGTTCGGCAACATCCCCGACGGCGGCGGACACCGGTTCGTCGGCCGTCAGCAGGGCTACCAGAACCAGATCGCCACGGCCGGACTGCCTCGCGGCAAGGACTACAAGCCCCGCACCGGGAAGTCGTTCCTGCACACCGTGATCGACGACCACTCTCGCGTCGCCTATGTCGAGATCTGTTCCGACGAGACCGCTACCACCGCAGTCGGCGTGCTCCGACGAGCATTCACCTGGTTCGCCGACCGCGGCGTGACCGTCGAACGGGTCCTCTCCGAAAACGGCTCCGCCTACCGTTCCTTCGCCTGGCGAGACGCCTGCGCAGACCTCGGAATCACCCCGAAACGCACCCGCCCCTACCAACCTCAGACCAACGGCAAGATCGAACGCTTCCACCGCACCCTGGCCGACGGTTGGGCCTACGCCCGCTTCTATGGTTCAGAAACCGAACGCCGACAAGCACTCCCGGGCTGGCTGCACTTCTACAATCAACACAGATTCCACTCCGCAATCGGAGCCCCACCCACCAGCAGACTCAACAATCTGCCTGGGCAGTACACCTAGGGCGCGGCACCCGCCGGCTCAGCGCAGCGGCTGCACCGCCAGCGGGCTGCCGGGGAAGTCCCACGCGAGGCTCACGACCCGGCCGGTCTCCGCCTGGGTCACGAACAGCGTGCTGAAGTCGGGCCCGCCGAAACAGACGTTCGTCAGGTCGCGGTCGTCCATCGGGATCTCCCGCTCGACGCTGCCGAGAGCACCGACCACGAACAGCCGCCCCGACCCGGTCCCCGCGACGATCAGCCGGCCACGGGCGTCGAAACACATCCCGTCCGGGAACGACTGCTCGCCGAGGCGGGCGTAGATCGACCAGTCGCCGACGCGTCCGGGCGCGATCAGGTCGGCCACGAGGATGTCCCCCGTGCCCGTCTCCCCGACCACCAGTCGATCGCCCTCGGGCGTGATCGCGATCCCGTTGGGAAAGACAAGGTCGTCCCGCACGATGGTCACGACACCGTCGGCTCCGACGTATCGAACGGCACCGGGCGGCGACGCGGAGGCGGGCGCCGAGCCGGCGGCGTCGCGCGGGGCCCAGGCCGGATCGGTGAACCAAATCCCGCCGAAGCCATCCAGCACGAGATCGTTGGGCCCGTTCAAGGGCTGTCCGTCACAGCTGTCGGCCACGGTAGAGACGACCCCGGCCGGGTCGACCGACTGGATGAGGGCCGGCTGACCGCCCAGCCCGGCGATCATCCCGGTCGAGGCGTTCGGCCCCCAGTTCCCGCCGTTGTTGCAGAAGTAGAGGGTGCCGTCAGCGCCGAATGCCGCGCCGTTGGGCGAACCACCCGGCCGCACCCAGACCTCGCGCTCACCGTCGATGGTGCGGGAGACCACGCCTCCCGCAAGCTCCACCGTGTAGAGCACTCCGGCCGCGTCGAAGCACGGCCCTTCGGGGTAGGTGAATCCCGTCGACACGACCGTCACGTGAGGGGCATCCGGCCCGCCCGCATCCGTCATCGCAGCTCACCCGCCTTGTAGTCGCGCAGCGCCCGCGCCATCACGCCGTCCGCCATCAGCTCATCAGCCAGGATGTCGACCCAGTGGTACATCGAGACCCCATCGGCACCGGAGCGGGCCACCGCCGCGAGCGCGTCGCGCACCTCGGTCGGCGGCAGGTCGCTGCGTCGCCCCAGCCCGAGGTGCGGCGGCGCGGTATAGGTGGCCGTGGTCTGCAGCGACGCCAGCAACGTGCCCTGCACACGGGGCCGCAGGTCGGCGAGCACCCGTTCGACCCATGGGTCGGGCTCGTACCCGAGGATCTGGTGGTAGACCATCGTCTCTATGTGCTCGGCGATGCCGGAGAGGGCGCCCAGATCCTGCCCACAGATCTCCCGGGCCACGTCGCCGCGGTCGGCGAGCGGGAACGCGAGGCCGTTGATCAAGATCTCGGTTCCGGGACGCACCCGCTCCGCCGCATCCTTGATCGCCTGCACGTTGCGCTCGACGACCGAGCACTTCCAGGCGGTCCACTCGGCTCGGAGCTCGTGCTGCAGCGTGCGGTTGCGCCGCGCGGCCGGACCCTCGCCGAGATCGTGGCCGGTCTCCGCCTCGAACCGCCGCACCGCATCCGGAGCGAACGAGTACTCGGGAATCTCCGACCGCTCCACGACCCGCGTCCAGCTCTCCCAGAAACCCGGAAAGCGGATGAAGTTGAGGAACAGACCGTCGGGCTGGAGGTCGCCGACCACCTCACTCATCACGGCGATTCGGCGCTCGAGGTAGTCCTGGCTGTGCGGACTCACACCGAGGTACCAATCGTAAGGCACCATCGGCTCGTCGTCGGCATCCCGGGGGTTGAGATCGGGGTGGGCCGCGTTCTCCGACGGCCGGAAGTAGACGGCACTCGTCTCGAAGGTGCGGATGCCGCGCTCCCGCAGCGCATCGCGGAACCGGTGGTCGTCGTAAGCGTCCGCCGACGGCAGCACCTGCTCGACATCGCTCGTCGGCACCGGATCGCGCCGGTTCTGCAGGATCACCCAGTCGACACCGTGCGACCTCAGGCGATCGGCGGCCTGCACCTCGCTCAGTCCATATCGGGTGTTCCACTCGAATCCATAGCACTTGACCCCGATGATGGGACTGTCGGTCACGACGTGGGCACCTTTCCGGTGCTGATGACGGTGAGCAGCGTGGCGCGATCGATCTCGTCCGCGCCGATCTCGCGAACGAGCGACCCGCCGACGAGCACGAGCACGCGGTCGGCGAGTTCGAGCATCTCGTCGAGGTCGTCCGAGATGAGGAGGATGCCGCATCCGTCGACCGCGAGGTCGAGGATCTGGCGATGCAGTTCGGCCTTGGCGCCGATGTCGACGCCGGCGGTCGGCTGGTCGAGCAGCAGCACCGTGGGGTTGGCCGCCACGGTGCGGGCGAGCAGCACCTTCTGGGCGTTGCCGCCGCTCAGGTTGCCGACGATGGTGCCGGGGCGGTTGGGCTTGATCTGGAACTTCTTCATCAGGCCGTCGACCAGGCGGTCGCGACGCCGGCGACGCACGAAGCCGGCGGTCGTCAGCGAGCGGTCGAGCGCGGTGAGCTGCAGATTGGAACGGATGCTTGAGCTCAGCACGAGCCCGTTCTGCTTGCGGTCTTCCGGCAGCATGAGCAGTCCCGCGGCGGCCGACGACCCGGGCGACCGCCGTGGCAGCGACCTCTCGGCCACGCTGACCTGCCCGCTCGACTTCACGTCGCCGACGATGGCGCGCGCCAGCCGGGTTCGACCCGAACCCACGAGCCCGGCGAGCGCCACGATCTCGCCCTTGTTGATGTTGAACGACACCGGCGGGCGGCCGGAGACGCCCAGCGCATCCACCACCAGCGCTTTCTGCGGCCGGATGCGGGTGCCCTGATCGCTCTCGGCCCGCTCGGCGATCGAGCCCTCGCTGTCGTCGACCAGGAGCCGCGCCAGCGAGTCCGTCGTGCACTCCGCGACATCGAGCGAGGAGATCACCTCGCCGTCGCGCATCACGGTGACCACATCGGCGACATCGATGACCTCGTCGAGGAAGTGGCTGATGTAGACGATGCCCACACCCTTGGCCGTGAGCGACCGCATGATCGCGAAGAGGTGCGCCCTCTCATCCGGGGCCAATCGGGCCGTCGGCTCGTCCATCACGAGGTAGCGCGCGTTGCGGGCCAGGGCGCGCACGATCTCGGTGAGCTGCTGGTCGGCCACCCCGAGTGAGCTGACCGGCCGGTCGAGCGGGAGGGAGATGCCGAAGCGTTCCGCCTCCTCGGCCGAGCGCTTGCGCAGCTTGCGGTGCGGCAGCAGACCGAACTGGGCCTTCGGCTCCCGCCCGAGCGCGATGTTATGGGCGACGTCGAGCTCGGGGATGAGCGCGAAGTCCTGATAGATCACGGCGACGCCGCTCTCGAGCGCCGTGCCCGGGCTCGAGAGCGGCACGGCGGCGCCGTCGATCTCGACGTCGCCCCCGTAGTCGGGGAAGACCCCTCCGAGCACCTTCATGAGGGTGCTCTTGCCGGCTCCGTTGTGGCCGATCAGGGCGTGCACGGTGCCCGGCTCGACCGCGAAGTCGACGCCGTGCAGCACCTCCACCGGCCCGAACGACTTTCGGATTCCCGTCATCTTCAGCACGTGTCACTGCTTCCCGTAGTCACTGATGATCTTTCGTGGCGTCGCCTGGGGCGACGGCCGTCACTCGCCCCAGGCGGCCGCGATGTCGTCGACGTTCGCAGAGGTGATGACGGGCATGTCGATGAAGGCCTGGGGCTGCGGAACCGCATCCTCGTCGCCGTTCAGCCAATCGACCGCGTACTGGATGGCCTGCTTGCCCTGGGGCGCCGGGTCCTGGTCGACGGTGCCGAACACGAAGCCGTCCTGGATGGCCTTCTTGACGTCGGCCGGGTAATCGCCGAGCACGAACGTCACATCGGTGCGGCCGCTCTCCGCCGCGTTCTTCGCGCCGCTGACGCTCTCCGGACCCTGGCTGACGATCGCGTCGAGCTGGCCGGAGGGGTACTTGCTCAGCATGTCCTGGATCACGCCGAGGGCCTCGGCGTTGTCCCAGTTCGCGGTCTGCTCGGCGACGATCTCGATGCCCGGGTAGTCGGCGAGACCCTCCTCGAGACCCTGCTTGCGCTGGATCTGCGCCGAGGTGCCGAGCGCTCCCATCACGTAGCCGACCTTGGCGTTCTCGCCCACGGCCTCGACCAGCAGCTCGGCCTGGTGGCGGCCGAACTCCACGTCGTCGACGCCGACGTAGGTGATGACCTCGGCGCCGGTCGACGTGTCGGCCATGGTGTTGACCGCCATCACCGGGATGCCGGCGCTGTTGGCCTGGCGGATGGCGGGCACGATGCCCTGGGGATCGCTCGGGCTGATCAGGATCATGTCGACCTGAGCCGTCACGAAGTCCTGCACCACCGACACCTGGGTGGCGAGGTCGCCGTTGCCACTGCGGATGTCCAGATCGGCTCCCAGTTCATCAGCGGTGGCTTCGGCGTTCGAGATGAGGTTCGAGTAGAAGGGAACGGAGGTGTCCCAGATCATGTAGCCGATCTTCATCCCGCCGTCGGCGGATCCGGAGTCGGTGCTGCCCGAGGAGCAGGCGGCGAGGGATGCTGCGGCGAGGGTCGTGGCGATGACCGCTGCGACCGCGCGTGCTTTCTTGTGCATGAGTGCCTCTTTCTTGTGTGTCATGTCCACTTCGACATGGGTTCAGGGGTGTGTGGAGCGGGGAACTATCGCAGTTGGCGTCGCTTGCGCTGGTAACTATCGACGCCGACGGCGAGCAGGATCACGATGCCGGTGACGGCCGGCTGCCAGTAGGGCGAGACGCCGTTGAGGTTCAGGGCGTTCGCGACCACGCCGAGCAGCAGGGTGCCGAGCACGGCGGAACTGACCTTGCCGACCCCGCCGGCGAGCGGCACGCCGCCGACGACCACGGCCGCGATGGAGGAGAGGGGCCATCCGGTCGCGCTGTTCGGCTGGCCGATACCGGTCTGACCGAGAAGCACGATGCCGGCGACGGCCGCGAGAACGGCGCCGATCACGTAGGTGACGATGATGACGAGCGTGACGTTGACGCCCGCGAGCCGCGCCGCGTCCTTGTTGCCGCCCACCGCGTAGATGTACTGCCCGAACTTCGTGAACGTCAGCAGCGCGAAGACGAGGAGGGCGACGACGATGAAGATTGCAGTGGCGATCGGCAGCGGGCCGATCCGGCCGAGGCCGATCTGGGTGAACGACTCGGGCACTCCGTAGACCGGCTGAGCCTCGGTGGCCACGAAGAGAAGCCCGGTCACGAGCACCTGGGTGCCGAGGGTCACGACGAACGGGTTCATGCCGATCACGGCGATGCAGAACCCGTTGAGCAGGCCCACCACCGCGCCGACGGCGAGAGCGACCAGGATTCCGAGCGCGGGGTTCGTGTTGACGATGAGCACGGCCGCGACCACCGAGGACATCGCCCCGACCGCGCCGACCGAGAGGTCGAAGCCGCCCACGATGATCATGAGCAGCATGCCGCACGCCACGATGCCGATGATCGAGTTCTGCTGCAGCACGTTGGCGATGTTGCCCCAATTGCCGAACGCCGGAGTCGTGGCCAGCAGCACGATCACCAGCAGAACGAAGATGGCGAGGATGGCGAGGCTGGCGAGGCGCTGCCGCACCTTCGCGAAGCCGAAGCCGCCGCCTCCGCTGGGGAAGCTCTCGCGGGCCCGTGTGCCTCCGGGGGTTGCTGATCTGGCCATTGACCTGGGCTCCGTTCGTTGCTCCATTGCGTCTTGTGAGGTCTCCGCAATGGTGACAACCAACATTCCTTACTGTCAAACATCAAACCGATTAACCAGCCAATTCAAATACGGATTAGGCAGATTGGCTTAGACCCCTGGCGTTTAGGCGATGAGCCAGCGCGTATGCGCGAAGTTACTGAAGGTGTTCAACTTGAGTTTGAGCAGAATGCGATCTCACGTGTGAATCAAAGTCTCGATAGCCTCCGTCGCCGCAGATACGTCTCGAAGCTAAAGGATTCTGAGACACCCGGGGTGGGCCCGGCCAACTACTCCCCTACCGCGGAATCTCGGCACCGCTCGGTGTCTCACAAAGTCATCTCATGTGCCTGCGCGTCTTAGGGCTGATCAAGAGGCTTTACGAGACATGATTGCTGCATGAGGCTTCTTGGCTACACACGTGTGAGCACCGCCGGCCAGGACCCGCAGCTCCAGATCGATTCACTCCTCTCTATCGGCGTACAGAAACGGGACATCTTCGCCGACGTCACATCCGGAAGCAAGACCGCCACATCACGACCGGGGATGCAGCGCCTCCTCGAGTACGCCGAGGCCGGCGATACCGTCGTCGTCTGGCGCGTCGACCGACTCGGTCGGTCCCTGATCGATGTGCTGAATACCGTGAACGGGCTCCGCGACGCGGGCATCAACGTGCGATCCATCTCGGACGGCATCGATCCGGCGACTTCGACGGGCCGGCTGATGCTCAACATGCTCGCCACTTTGGCCGAGTACGAGCGAGAGCTCATCGTCGAACGCGTCAACGCCGGCATCGCCGTTGCTCGAGAAGCCGGCACCCAATTCGGACGCCCGAAGTCCGACCCCGGTGTCGTCGGCGAAAAGCTCGCGATCGTCGCCCAGGCTCGATCCGCAGGCAAGACCGCGGCCGAGGCAGCGGAACTAGTCGGTTGGAGCCGGGCTACTCTCTACCGCAACCAAAGCGCGCAATCACGCTGACCGCGGCGACCCGTGTCTCACAAGACTGCTCGAGCACGTGAACCACCGCGACAGCTTTGAAGACATAGCTGCGAGACACCGCCGTCGCGCACTGAAGCCATTCAGACGCTGCCCGCCAAAACATTCACGAGACGCCTCGCATCCCTAGAGTTGAGAGACGCCGCACTGCCACGCGCTACTACGCCGTCCTCTGATCGAGATCGTGAGCCCTGCCTCGGCACAGGCCCCGCAGAAGCGCTATGCGGAAACGACTGATGACAGGGGTGCGGTCCGGAGGTGCCAGTCGGTGACACGTTGGAACGCGTCTCCGGCACGCAGCACGAGTGCCTCCTCGAATGGTCGTCCTGCGATCTGCATTCCCAGGGGCAGTCCCGCGGCGGTGAACCCATTGGGTACGGTCATCACGGGGTTGCCGACGACATCCCAGTAGGACGTGTTGACTGCTGCCACGAAACTCGGGAGGTCGTGGAGTTCGTCCAGACCGGTCGCGCCGACGTTGTTCGTCGGCGTGATCACGAGGTCGACATCCTCGAACACGCGAGCGAGCTTCTGCTGCGACACCCGGCGAACCCGCTGTGCCTGGACGTAGTCCGCGGCCGTGTAATAGATGCTTCGTGCGATCATGTCGCGAGTGGCGGCGAAGTAGTCGCCCCATGCTCGTTCCGCGTCGGGTGCGTGGTATCCCAGAAGCTCCCCGCCTGTGGTGACGTACAACGCAGCGAGCGTCTCCTCGTACAACGGCAGCGACACGTCCACCACGGTCGCACCGAGGGCACGCAGATGCTCGACCGCCACCGCCAGAGCGATCGGCACAGTCGGATCCTGGTCAGTCCAGGCCGTGAGCAAGTCGACGCCGACCCGCACACCGGCGAGGTCGCCCGTGAGCGCCGCCGCGTAGTCCGGCACCGGTTCGACACGCTCGGAGACCGAGTTCACGTCTGCGGGGTCGAAACCTGCAAGCGCTTGCAGGAGGTGTGCGCAGTCCTCCGCGCTCCGAGCCATCGGCCCGATGTGGTCGAGGGACCAGACCGCGGGCACGCAGCCGGCCTTCGACACTCGACCGAAGGTCGGCACGAGTCCCGTGATGCCACAGAATGCCGCCGGAATACGGATGCTTCCCCCCGTGTCGGTTCCGATGGCGGCGAGGAACATACCGGCCATCACGCCGTTGCCGCTTCCCGAGCTCGATCCACCGGTGTACCTCTCCGTGTTCCACGGGTTGCGCGGGAGGGGAAATGGTTTCGTGAGGTCGGGCAGCCCGACAGCGAACTCCCACGTCGTGGTCTTGCCCATGACGATTCCGCCAGCGGCTCGAAGTCGCGCCACGGCGGAGGCATCGGCGCGACCGTTCCACTCCGGATCGTGGACGACGCTCTGAGCCGTCGTCGGTCCTTCGACCGTCGTCAGGATGTCCTTGATCCCGAGAGGGATTCCGTGCAGGGGGCCGACGTCTGCCCCGGCCGCGAGCAGCTCGTCGGCGACTTCGGCAGCCTCTAGTGCCGTCTCGGAATACCGCGCGAGGAAGGTTCCGAGATCGGCGTCATAAAGGTCAGCTTCGGCGATCGCGTGCTCGACCAGTTCGACGCTGGTGGTCGAGCCGTCTCGCAGCGCTGCAGCAGCGGCGGACAGGGTGAGAGGTGTGGTCACGATTTCTCCAGTGTTAGGGACGAGCACGGAACACCAGCGCCGGCTCGGCGTAGCGTGCTTCTGGGACGGCATAGAGCATCCGCACGGCGGCACGCGCCGGGGCGAACCCGGCGATCAGGCCGGAGATCTCCTCCTCTGAGGGTGAGATGCGTGCAAGTGCGAGCATCGTGCGCACGGCGCTCTCCGGATCAATGAACGGCTCGGCGTTCGCGACTGCTGATCCGGCCTCGGGTCCGACGCTCGAGTCAGATGTTCCGTGTTTCATTGCGTGCTCCGATCGATGGTGGGGTCAGGGGCAGGAAGGGTCGGATCCAGAACGGCGTCCAAGAGCGTGCGGGTCACGGCGCTGCGCGGGTGGGTGAAGAGGTCGTCGACATCGCCCTGCTCGACGAGCTTTCCCTTGTCGAGCACCCCCGCGCGGTTGCACATGTATTCCACGAGAGAGAGGTCGTGGGTGATGAGGAGCATCGTCAGTCCGCGTTCGGCCTGGAGATCCTTGAGCAGGTTCAGGATCTGCGCCTGCACGGAGACGTCGAGAGCTGCTGTCGGTTCATCGAGGAGGAGGAAATCCGGTTCGGTCGCGAGTGCCCGGCAGATGCCGAGCCGCTGACGTTGACCGCCGGACAGCTCGTGGATGTAACGGTCGTAGTGAGCCTCGGTGAGCCCGACGCGTTCGAGCAGTTCGACTACCCGGCTCCGGGTGCGATCGGACTCGACGACACCGTGGCGGACGATAGAGAACGCGATCTGGTCGCCGACGGACCGGCGTGGGTTGAAAGTGGATCCGGAGTCCTGGAACACGATCTGCATCCGCTTGCGGAAACGTCTGAGCTCGGTGCCCGCCATGCGGGTGACATCCACCCCGCCGAGGGTGACCACGCCACCGGTCGGCTTCTCGAGCGCCATGACCATCCGGCCGGTTGTCGTCTTGCCCGAGCCGGATTCACCAATCAGCCCCCACGTCTCACCGCGTTCGATCTCGAAGCTGATCTCGTCGACAGCGACGAAATCGACGTGCTTACCCAAGCCCTTCTTCGCGGGATACGACTTGTGGAGGTCGCGAACCTCCAGGAAGGTGTCAGACGGTTGCATAATCGGCCCTCTCTGCGAACGCCGACTCCTCGACGAAGACCGGAAGCCGCCTCTGCGAACGCGGCACTGCGCGTTCCGTCTCGGACAGACGCAACCGTGGGACGGCATTCATGAGCCCCTGCGTGTACGGCTGCCGGGGGAACGAGATGATCTCTCCGGCCTCCCCCTGCTCCACGATCCGTCCCTTGCGCATCACGGCCACGGTGGTGCACATGTGGGCCACGACACCGAAGTCATGCGTCACCATGAGCATCGAGGTGCCGAGGTTCTTATTGATGTCGAGAAGCAGATCCAGGATCTGCTGCTGCACGGTGGCGTCGAGGGCTGTGGTGGGCTCGTCGGCGATCAGCAGCTGGGGCCGGCAGGCGAGCGCGATCGCGATGACCACGCGCTGGCGTTGACCGCCGCTCAGCTCATGAGGGTAGGAACGCATCCGCCTGGCCGCATCCGGGAGGGCGACGATATCGAGAGAGTCGAGTGCGATTCGCGCAGCCGTCGCCTTGTCCACGTGTTGATGCAGACGGATGACCTCGATCAGCTGGTCGCCGATCCGGAAGGATGGGTCGAGGGCGCTGAGGGCGTTCTGCGAGACGAGTCCGATTCTTCCGCCTCGCACATCCCGCATCTGGCGCTCGGTCTTGGTCAACAGATCCTCGCCCTGGAAGCGAACTTCTCCGGAGGTGATCTTGGCGCGGCGGCTCCCGATGAGTCCGAGGATGCAGAGGGCTGTGACGCTTTTCCCTGAACCGGATTCACCGACGAGGCCGAGTATGCCGCCTTTCTCGACAGTCAGGTCGACGTGGTCGACGGCGCGGACGGTTCCGCTGTCGGTCGCGAACTCGACACTCAGGTCGCGGATCTCGAGCACGGGTGCGGTAGCCGGCGATCCGGTCTTCGCGGGAGGTGTGGGGGTGGTCATGCTGGTCGCCTAACTCGTTTGCTTGCGAGGATCGAGAGCATCTCGGAGGCCGTCGCCAATGAGGTTGAACGCGAGCGAGACGATGAGGATGACCGTCCCGGGAATCGCGGCCAGGTACACATAGCCCTCGAGGAGCACTTTGCCGCCGTCGGAGGTCATGATTCCCCAGTCGGGTGTCGGGGGGACGACGCCGATGCCGAGGAAGCTGAGCCCGGCAGTCACAACGATCGTGAGCCCGCAGAGCGTGGTGGCGTAGACGACGAGAGGCGAGACCACGTTCGGAAGCAGCTCGCGCCAGAGGATCTGCGGAACGGTCGCCCCGGCGGCCCGCGCCGCCTCCACGTAGTCCTTGCCGGTCTCCTGCACGGTGGCGGTGTAGGCCACCCGAGCCAGATAGGGCACGAGCGTGATGCCGACCGCGATCATGACGTTGCCGAGGCCGGCGCCGAAGACCGCAGCGATGGCGATGGCGAGGAGTACGAGCGGAAAGGCGAAGATCACGTCGAGGATGCGCATCAGCACCTCGCCCACCCGTCCTTTCGCGTATCCGGCGAGAAGACCGATCGTGAGTGCGATCGGGAACACCACGACCACCGGGACCACCCCCGCCACCAGCGAGTTGCGGCCGCCGTAGAGGATGCGGGAGAGCACGTCTCGCCCCTGCCCGTCGAGACCGAGTGGGTGGCCCGGGGTGCCGATTCCCTGGAGCCGTTCGCTAGCGCTCCCCTCGGTGGGGCTGTACGGCGTCAGGAAGGGAGCCAGCATGGCCGCCAGAACCACGAGCACGAGCACGATGAGGGCGACGACGGCCGCCTTGTCGCGCACGTAAGCACGCACGGCGAGGCGGAACCTGCTCGGACCTTCGTGCTCCATGCCGCCGGACACGGGCGGCATCTCGACGCGGCGCGCCTTCTGAAGTGTGGCGGTCACGCTACTGCCTGCTTTCGGGATCGGGGGTCCAGGACTCCGACCGAGATGTCGGCAAGGAGGTTCACCGCCACGAACACCACGGCGATGAAGAGGACACCGGCTTGAATCGTCGGCATGTCACGCTGCGAGATCGAGGTGTAGAGCTGACCCCCCAATCCCGGCCAGCCGAACACCACCTCGACGAAGATGACTCCGCCGAGGAGGTAGCCCACCTGCAGGCCGATGACCGTGACGATCTGAGGCAGGGCGTTGCGGAGCGCGTGCCGCCAGAGGATGGTGCTTTCCGGAAGCCCGGATGCCCGGAGGGTGCGTACGTAGTCCTGCTCGAGGACTTCGAGGGTCACGCTGCGCGTCATCCGCGCGATGACGGCGAGGGGGACGAGTGCTGCGGCCACCGCGGGCAGGACGAGATGGAGCAGGAGGTCGGGGAGACCGCCGGGCTCCCGCGAGTCGTACATCCCCGAGGTCGGGAACCAGCCAAGCGTCAACCCGAAGAAGCCGATCAGCAGAAGAGCCATCCAGTAGACCGGAACGCTCGCGCCCGTCATCGAGATGAACATCGAGGCCCGGTCGAAGACGCTGTACTGCTTCTTCGCGGCGAGCAGTCCCAGCGGCACTCCCACACCCACGCAGATGATGAGAGCCGCGCCGGCGAGGATGAGTGTGTTCATGAACCGCGGGAGGACGATGTCGATCACAGGTGAGTTGACGATGAGCGATGTGCCCAGGTCGCCTCGCAGCAGCCCGCCGAGGTAGTCCATGAACTGCACCACGATCGGTTTGTCGAGACCCAGCGCCTGGCGCACCTCGGCGATCGCCGCCGGTGTGGCGTTCTGCCCGAGGATGACCCGCGCCGGGTCTCCCGGCACGAGTTGGACCAAGAGGAACACCACCACACTCACCCCGAGGAGCACCAGGAGGGTCGAGACGACCCTCCTGGTGATGAGAGCGGTCATCAGTCGAGGCTCACGTTCGTGAGGTCGTACCACTCCTCGCTCGCCGAGACGAAGCCGCGCACGTTCGGCGCCAGGATGTAGGGAGCCTTGTCGTTCACGATCGGTGCGAACACCGCGTCCTCGGTAGCGATCTCGTTGGCCTGCTTCCACAGCTCCGTCGCCGCCGCGTCATCCGTCGCCGAGATCGCCTGGCCCATCACCGCGTCGAGCTCGGGATTGGAGTAATAGCCGACGTTCGGCCCGTTCGGAGCGATGAGCGAAGACGAGGTCTGCGTGTAGAGCCAGTAGGGCGACGTCATCCCCCAGGACAGCTGTGCGAGCCCCACGTCATCGGGTGTGCCCTGGAAGTAGGTGCCCAGGTACGAGGTCCACTCCGTGGCATCGATCTTCACGTCGATACCCACCTCGGCGAGGTTCTGCTGGATGTACTCCGCCATCGGTACCGGGACGATCTGTCCCGAGCCATCGGTGGAGGTGGTGAGGGTGGTCGTGAAGCCGTCTGGATATCCCGCTTCAGCGAGAAGCGCTTTCGCTTCCTCGAGGTTGCGGGTGTAGGCATCGGTGCGTTCGACATAGGCGTCGTTGGCCGGTGCCTGGATGTCGTAGGCCGGGTTCGCGGTGCCTTGCAGCAGATCCTCCGCCATGCCCTCGCGGTCGATCGCGAGATTGATCGCCTGCCGAACGAGCTTGTTCTTCGTGTACTCGTTGTCGAAGTTGAACCGCAGGAACCAGACGTGCGGCGGGGTCCCCTCGGAGAGCTGGTAGCCCTCGTCGACGAGACCGGCGACGCTGTCCGGGCTCGGAACAGCGATGATGTCGACATCCCCGCTTCGAAGGGCGGCCACCCGGGCCGAAGCGTCAGGCAAGGGTCGGAAGACCACTCTGTCGAGCTCAGGAACGTCGCCCCAATAATCGTCGTTGCGTTCCAGCGTGATGCGTTCGCCTCGCACACGGTCGACGAACTTGAACGGTCCGCTTCCCACCGGGTTGTCCCCGATGCCCTCGTCGCCGTACTTCTCCAGCGCGGCGGGGCTGATGATGCCACCACCACCGATACCAGCCAGCAGTCGAAGGAACGGCGAGAAGGGCTGGGCCATCGTCAGCGTCAGCGTCTGGCCGTCGGATGACACGTCGGCGAGGTTCTGCCACAGGTAGACCGAGCTGCCGGCCGCCTGCGGAGAGTACTGGGGTGAAGCCGGGTCCCACATGCGACGCACGTTGTACTCGACGGCGGCCGCATCCACGGGCGTACCGTCGGTGAAGTTCGCGTCGCGGATCGTGAAGGTGTAGACGAGTCCGTCAGGTGACACCGTCCACGAACTCGCAAGACCGGGCTTGAGTTCGGTCACCGGAGCTTCTTCCGATGACTTGCTCAGGTCTTCGGTCACGAGGGTGTCGTAGATCTGGTAGTCGACGCGCCAGGTCACCCAGCCGGCCGGGGACTGCGGATCGAGTGCGCCCGCCTCGGACTCCATCCCGATGACGAGGGTCTGCCCTCCCGAAGTCGATGCCGCGGAGCCGGGGGCGCAGGCGGACAGCCCCAGGACGACGGCCACCCCTACGGCGGTGGTGGTGAGCAGCTTCTTGCTCGACGAGAGTCGGTTAGCTCGTTGCCTCATGCGAATGGTCCTCAATAATCCGGTTACGCCCGCTGAAGAACTCAGGCATCTGCAAGCCCGGTAGTTGGGCATGCCGGAAGGTTATGGTCAGACACATTTCGAGCGACGGTCGTCACCGTTACGCCGCAATTACGCCGCCGCACCAGGGACCAGTCGGCTAATTCGCGCGGCTCTCCGGAACGAAAAGCAGCGATCCGCCGGTTTCACCGGTCGACATGCACACGAAACGCCGACCCTCGGACCGGCGGACTAGGGCAGTCTGGCCCCAAAACCACTTCCTCGCGATGCTTCACTGAAGAGCGCGAAACGGTCACCCCGGCTGCGCCCGAACGCGACGTCGAACGGAATACCCTCTTCGTCGCGGATGACCTGCTCGAAGGCAAGCACCGGCGAGCCTGGGCTGCACTCGAGGTGCATCGCAACGGACTCGTCGGCAACCATTGCCTCTATAAGGAAACTCGACGATCCGATTGTGAGCCCGGCTCGCTCCAGCAACTCATACCAATGCCAGTGCAACGGTATGTCGCGGAGGGCCTCCGCTTGAGGAAACCGGACGTAGTTGGTCCCCAGCGACCACGGTTGCCCTTCACCGAAGATGAGGTAGTCGACGAGCAATCCGGGCGCGCCCGGCTCCTGCTCGAGCTTTCGCGCGACAGGGGGTGGCAACGGCACCACTTCGCGGCGCAGCTCTCGCACGACGAGACGATGGAGGTTTCCGTTGACGCCCTGAGCCTCAAGGAGCGGCATCGCCTCTCGGCGAATGACGACAAAGGTGCCAGTGCCCTGCAGTCGGTCGATCAGCCCCTCGTCCCGCAGCAGCCCGAGCGCATCCCTCACCGTCTGTCGGGGACTGCTGTAGTGCGTCATGAGCTCAGTCTCGCTGGGCAATCGACCGTCGCGAAATGCGCCGCTCAGCACCTCAGAACGAAGGGCGTCGCGCAGATGGCGAGTTTTGTCGAGGCGTGAGAATCGGCCGGGTGGGATCATGACACCACTTTTCCACGCTGATTAGCCCTCACGCTGCCGCGGCACCGCAGATATCTTTCGGAGGCACGAAAGTGGCAACGGAGAACGACATTGATTCGTTGCGCAAAAAGCTCCCGCCGCGCAACGAATTTCTCGCGCCGCAGCTCAGAACTGTCGCGCAACCAGAGCGTCTCGTATCCGCAGGGTTGCGAAACGATGAGACGCTAAGAATTCGCAGCATGCGCACAAACGACTGAGGGTCAATCGCGGGCAGAGTTGGCTACTCCTCCACAGGTGTCGGTGCGCATAGATAGAGTTGCGCCATGGTGGGATACGGACGAGTCGTGGGTGGCGACTACCTGAACGCGGCGGTGTCGACTCCGATTGGGAGCACGGTAGTTGTGCAAGCAGGCTTTAAATTCCGCAAGCTCGTTCCTGAGAACGTTGCGGAATGGGACGAGGTCGTGCCCGATGGAAAAGGCAACGTGGTTAGTGCCGTTGGGAAGGCTGTCGCAGGCGCCGTAATCCCAGGCAAGCTCGGAAAGGCCGCTTCTGCCGCATTCGGCGCCACGATCGATTCCATCGGCCCCACGCACGTTGTGGACATCAGCTGGTCCGACGGCAAACGGTCGCTCATCAAATTGCCGGATGCAATGTTCAAGCACCTGGAGCTCGTGCTTCGATCTCAGCGAGCTGAGCCCGTCGAGCCGGCGCCGGGCACTGACGTCGCACCGCCGGCTGTTGAGAAGCTCACGGTTACCGAGCAAGCATTCTCTCTTGTGTCCGGCATCGTTCGGGACCGCTTTCCTGCGCGTCCTGCCCAATCGCTCGTGTCCGCCAAGCCGACGCCACAGGTGCAGCTCGACGTCACAGAGCAACTCACTAAGCTCGCTTCTCTCCGCGACGCCGGAATCCTCACAGATGAGGAGTTCACGGCGAAAAAGGCAGAACTGCTCGCACGCCTCTGACCACATCGTCGGCCGCGCCATCTCGCTAGCTCGGTACCCAAAACGCATATCCAAAGAGGCTGACCCCATGATCGAATTGCGAAGCACCACGCTTGCCGACGTCGACACAACCGAGCTCGTCTAATGGGCATCGAAATGGGGCTGTGGCGAGCAGACGGCGACGCTCTAACTCGCATCGTGCCCACAGCGGTGGGCTTGGAAGCACAACTAGAGTCCTACATCGAATCGGACCCAATGATCCTGGGCGAGGCGATGCTCGTCATCGGACGCCAGGTACCCACCGCGCATGGCGGCTACATCGACCTCCTCGCGATCGATGAGACCGCCGCAGCCCATGTGATCGAACTCAAGCGCGACAAGACCCCCCGGGATGTGACTGCCCAGGCGCTCGACTACGGCTCATGGGTCGCCACACTCGGCCGCGCCGACATCCTCAACATATTTGCGAACTACCAGCCCGGCGTCGCGCTGGAAGAAGCCTTCGACGCCCAGTTCGGCGGCACACTGCCGGAAGACGTCAACGCCACCCAGGTGCTGACGATCGTTGCAGCGTCAGTAGACGCCGCAACCGAACGCATCGTCCGCTTCCTCAACGAAGACTTCGGCGTGCCCATCAACGTCGTCTTCTTCCGCCACTTCCACGATAACGGCTCCTCCTATTTGGCCCGGACGTGGCTCGTCGAACACGACCCACAGACATCGACCGCCGTCACGCACTCACGGAGGGCGAAGTCCCGGGAACCCTGGAACGGACAGGACTGGTACGTCTCGTTCGGAGAATCTTCCGATGGTCGCCAATGGCACGATGGCGCCACCTACGGATTCGTTTCGGGCGGCGGTGACAAGTGGTTTTCCAGAACGCTCAAGAACCTCACCCCCGGGTCGCGCGTCTTTGCGTGCATTCCCAAGGTCGGATACGTGGGCGTGGGAACCGTTCTGGGCGAGGCCAAGCGATTTGATCAGACCACGGTTCTCAATGCGGGGGCTGAGACCTCACTGATCGGTCTTCCATTGCAAGGCAACTATCGGCGCGATGGTGACGAGGACGACGACATTGCTGAGTGGGCCGTCCCAGTCGAATGGACACACACCGTTCCTCGCGAAAAGGGCTTCTGGAAGCCAGGGATGTTCGCGAATCAGAACACCGCAGCAAAGATGCGGAACCAGTTCACCATCGACCAGGTGTCAGAAGCCTTTGGTCTGGACGCATGAACCAACCACTTGTTGCTGGGGCCGAGGCCATCACAATACAGAGAGCACCTGTCGCGTGTAGCGGCGCGCGTGTGAGGATGAGCCGTGCCTGAAGTTCACGTCTCCGCGGGTCAGCCGCTTCTCGAGTCCTACACGAAGACACCCGGTGTAGGGGTCTGCGAGCTCGTCTGGAACGCCTTCGATGAAGATGCTCGGAACGTTCATATCAACGTTGAGCGCAGCGAACTCGGAGCAGTCGAGCAAATCTTCATCAAGGATGATGGGCGCGGAATGACAGCGGAACGGGCAAACCTCGCGTTCTCCCGAGTCGGCGACAGCTGGAAGCGCATGCCGGGCACTCAAACCGAAGATGGGCGTGCGGTGCACGGCAAGCTCGGCCGTGGGCGCTATGCAGCTTTCTCCCTTGGCTCCAGCGTGGAGTGGAAGTCCACCAGCGAATCTGTCGAAAGCACTCTCGCGAGTATCTCGATCTCGGGTTCACGGGGCGCGTTAGATAAGTTCGATATCGAGCAACTTGATGCGTCGGCTGAGGAAACAGGCACGACGGTCCGGATCGTCGGCGTCCCCCTGGCCGCAGCGCGTGAGTTTGACGAAGCCAATGCCCTGCGTGAACAGATCTTGTTCGAATTCGCGTTGCAGCTCGAGCGGCACCCAGACTTCCACATCTACTTCCTAGGTGAGGAGATCAAACCGTCGGAGGTGATCGACAAGCGCACAGAGGTGCTCCTCCCGGTCCCTGATGAGATCGCAGGTGAAGCGAATCTCACGATCATCGATTGGAAACTTACAAACGTAGAGCGTCGCCTCTATCTCTGTTCTGAAGACGGAGCCATTATCGACGAGATGCCGCCGCGCGTGCAGGCCGTGGGTGCAGAGTTCACGGCCTATGTGAGCTGGCATGGGTTCCGTGCCGACTCGGGAATCATGGTCGATTTAGACGACGAATCCCCCGCCTCGAAAGTCATTGAGGCGGCAAAGAACGCTCTACGTGAACATTTGTCCGACGCCGGCCGCAAACGCGAAGCAGAAACGATCGAGCGGTGGCGCTCCGAAGGCGTTTACCCGTACAAGAGCGCGCCAGCGAACGAACAGGAGCGCGCCACCCAGGACACGTTCAAATTTGTCGCAATGGCCGCAGCACGAACCGTGGATGAATCGAAGGCGCTCAAGTCGAAGGCTCTGGCGCTAAGTCTGCTAAAGGAGACGTTCGAGACTGACCCAGAAGCGTTGCTGCCCATCCTGCGAAAGTTCTCGCAGCTGCCTCAGTCGCGCATTGATGAGCTGAAAGAGGTGCTGGAACATACGACGCTTTCACAATTGATTTCTCTTGGACACGAAGTGGGCAGCCGCGTTGACTTCTTGTCCGGACTGAATGCGCTCCTCTTCGACAAGCAGATCAAGCGTCGCATGCTCGAGCGCCGGCAGTTGCATCGTATTCTCGCCCATGAAACATGGCTCTTTGGCGAGGGTTGGGCGATCACGGGTGATGACGAGCGACTCACCGAAGTCTTAAAGAAGTACCTCGACAAGCTCGGGCTCGACGTTGAGCTTGCGAACGGGCCGCCTCTTCTTCGCGAGGATGGTTCGGACGCCATTCCTGACTTAGTCCTCGGTCGGCAGTTGGAAACGCGCGAGAACTTCTTCTCACACCTCGTCATCGAACTAAAGCGTCCAAACCATCGCCTCACCGATGATGATGTGACCCAGATCCGGAGCTATGCCAGCGCCATCACGAACGACGAGCGCTTCGATCAGCCGAACTCGCACTGGGATTTCTGGCTGATTGGTAACGAGATGAAGGACACCGTGGAGGAAGCCCGTAACCAGGCCAACCTCCCACCGGGCGTCGTACAAAACAGCAAAAAATACACCATCACTGTCCGCACTTGGGCGGAGATCATCGGAGACGCTGAACACCGTTTGAAATTTGTGCAGGAGTCCTTGAAATACGAGTCAGACCGGGATCAAGGCCTGGTCAGCATGCGGGATAAATATAGCGAGTACCTACCCCAGGCGGCTCTCGATTCGGAAAATGGCACTTCACCGGAGGAGGAGTCAGAAGTCGCCTGACCCCAGCGAGGGTAATGCGAACTGCCCCAAACCGACGTCTCTGTTAGCTCCCGGTTACCGGACTCTATTCGGATTTGGCATTTGGGACGCGCGGTTCGGCGCGTCCCGCGTTCGGGCGACGCGTTCGGTGAGCGATCCCTTATCGAGACGGTTGCAAAAGGGTGTTGCAGATAAGGCACCTCTGCAGGCAACTAAGTCGGGCGGGGTAAACGGGCATCCCAGCATCGACGCGGCCGACGCGGCGGGCCAGCGCCGCGTCGGCCGGGCAGTGCATCACGCATCTATGTGAGTCCCGGCCCCCGATCAATTGCAGTTCAGGTGTCTCTCATTCGACGCGTCACCGAGCCGAAGCGGCGATCCAGTCCTCGAAGCGGGTGTCGAAGATGGTGGCGTCGGGGCCGGGGAGGAGCATACGGTCGGTGAGTCGTTGCCCGAAGTAGGTGGCTTCGGGATCGGTCACGATCGTGCGGTGATCGGCGAGAGCGGCAAGGCCACGTCGCACGAAATCGTCGATACCGAATTCTTCGGGTCCCGCGATCTCGATGGTGCCGTTCAGGGGCTCACCCACGGTGACTTGGGCCACAGCCGTCGCAACGTCATCCGCGGCCAGAGGGCGGATGAGTGCGTGCGACAGATGGACCTCATCACCGACCGTGCCGGCGCCAGCGATCCCCGTGACGAACTCGAAGAACTGGGTGGCGTGCACGAGGGAGTAGGGGATGCCGCTGGCTTTGAGGATGCGCTCCTGCGCAACCTTGGCGCGCTGATAGCCGCTATCGACCATCCGGTCTGAGCCCACCACGGAGACGGCGACGTAGTGGTTAAGGCTCGCGGCCTTTGCGGCCTCGACGATGTTCGTCGTGCTCATGGTAAAAAAATTCATTACGTCGTCATCGGCGAATGACGGCGAGTTCGAGACGTCGAGCACGGTGTTGGCGCCCGCGAGCACCTCGGCGAGGCCTTCACCGGTGAGAGTGTTCACTCCCAAGCGAGGGGCCGCCGCCACTGCATCGTGGCCGTGCGTTGCGAGCCGCTGGATGACCTTGGAGCCGATGAGGCCGGTGCCTCCGATGACAACGATTCTGCTCATGGGGCGATCCTTTCGATACTGCGGTGGGGCGCTTCCTCACCCGTCTGATCGCTATGACCGGCCGGCAGGCCTTTCTGTGACGGATCGCCGAATATGCGCCGTTGAGGCATCGCGCTGCCGTGGTTTGAGATCGTTGTCACGATTTGGCTGCTCGCCCGGTCAGTACTGGTTAAGAGACCACCTAGGGAACCAGGGAGAACGTCATGCGAGTAGTTGTCGTCGGGGGAACCGGCTACGTGGGAAGGCGAGTTGTCGAGGCGGTGCAGCATCTCGGGCACGCCGTGGTGTCGGCCTCGCCGAGCAATGGTGTCAACACGGTTACGGGCCGGGGCATTGATCGTGCGCTGGAAAGGGCGGATGTCGTGATCGACGTCACGAACCCGACGAGCACCGACGCGGTCGCGGCGCGGGAGTTCTTCCAGGCGTCGACCAGACGACTGCTCAAGGCCGAGCGGGAGGTCGGGGTGAAGCACCACGTCGTGCTCTCCCTGGTGGGCGCGGACTCGTCGGCCAACGACGGTTACTTCTCCGCGAAGGCCGCCCAGGAGTCGATGGTCGAAGCAGGCAGCATCCCGTTCTCGATTTTGCGCGCGACGCAGTTCTTCGAGTTTGCGCGCACGATTGCGGCTTGGAACACCCACGAAGACACCGTGCGTCTGCCCGGCACCGAGGTTGAGCCCATCGCCGTGCACGACGTCGTCGCCGCCCTGGTGGAGGTCGCCTCCTCGGCCGCGCGCAACACCGTCGTCGACATCGCCGGCCCAGAACGCATGTCCTTGGACGGCTTCGTGCGTCAAGTGCTGCTGAAAGACCACGACACCCGGTACGTCGTGCAGGATGCCAGCGCCCTTCCCCATGGGTTCAACGTCGGGGGGCGCCTTCTCGTCCCTGCTGGTTCAGACAGGATGATCGCCCCCACCACGCTCGGCCAATGGCTCGACACCTCGAATGGACGCCGCTAATGCCGGCGGTGGTCATCGTCGGTGGGGCCCATCTTTCTCCGACACGGAGTAATGGTGCGTTCCGTGTTTTGGGTGTTCGTCGGGCTTGACCTGGAGCGCACTCCAGGTTGCACGATGAGTTCATGGCAGCCGTGATCTTACCCACGATCGACGCCGAGGTACCCGCCGGTGGCCTCTCGATCGGCGCCGTCTCCGAGGCGACCGGTCTCTCGATCGATACGCTCCGCTATTACGAGAAGGCGGGGCTGCTCCTGGACCCGGCGCCGCGCGACCCGGGCGGCCGGCGCCGCTACGGTCACGACGACCTCGACTGGATCGCCGGCCTGATCATGCTCCGCGAGACCGGCATGAGCATCGCCGACGTGCGGCGCATGGCCGAACTCAGCCGCGTGCCCGACACGGAAGCTGAACGCCTCGTCGTGCTTGAAGCGCACCGGGAGCGTGTGCTCGCCGAGCTGGAACACACCCGGGCCCACCTCACGGCACTAGAGAAGAAGATTTCCGCGTACACCGCCGTGATCGCCCTTACCGCCGACCATGACGACGATCCCGCATCCTGAACCCCGAAAAGGACAACCATGACCTCCCCCACTCCGCTGCCGACCGCCCGCCTCGGCGACGGCTTCACCGTCTCCGCGATCGGCCTCGGCGCCATGGGCATGAGTGCCTATTACGGCGCCAGCGACGAACAGGAGTCGATCGCGACGCTCCGGCACGCCGTCGACATTGGCGTCACCTTCATCGATACCGCCGAGGCATACGGGCCGTTCGAGAACGAGAAACTCATTGCCCGCGCCCTCGGAGGCCGCCGCGACGAGGTCACCCTCGCCACGAAGGCCTCCGCCGAGACGGATGACGACGGCACGATCCATGGCCGCAACGGCACGCCCGCCTACATCCGCAAGGCTGCCGAACGCTCGCTCCGCCACCTCGGCACCGACGTGATCGACCTCTACTACCTGCACCGTGTCGACCCCCAGGTGCCGATCGAGGAGAGCGTCGGCGCGATGTCCGAGCTCGTCGCCGAGGGCAAGGTGCGCCACATCGGACTCTCCGAAGCCTCAGCCGCCACCATCCGGCGGGCGCACGCCGTTCATCCGCTCGCCGCTGTGCAGTCGGAGTTCTCGCTGTTCGCCCGCGACGTGCTGCACAACGAGGAAAAGGCGACGCTGGATGAGCTCGGCATCGGGCTGGTCGCATTTTCACCGCTTGGCCGTGGATTCCTCACCGGTGACATCCGTTCGGTCGACGATCTTGACCCCGAGGATGCCCGGTTGGGGCTGCCCCGTTTCCAGCCGCAGGCGATCGCCGCGAACCTGGCACTCGTCGACCGGGTGAACGCGATCGCGGCCGAGAAGGGCGCCACGAATGCGCAGATCGCTCTCGCCTGGCTGCTCGCCCAGGGTGTGGTACCCATCCCGGGCACCCGCCGCCGCACCAGGCTCGACGAGAACACCGCCGCTGCTGGGGTGCGACTGGACGCATCCGACCTCGCCCGCCTGGCCGAGGCTCTGCCCGACGACGAGATCGTGGGTACTCGCGACTACGTGCACCACGAGGTCGGCGTCGATCGCTGATCAACCGGAATCACGTCACAGGGCCTGGTGCAGGTCGGTCTTAGCTGGGGAACGCTCGGACCTTCCGGGCCGATGAACGGAGCAGCCATGAACCGCGTCCCTGAATCCGAACTCGTCCTCGTGCCGGGCGGAACCCTGATCACCCCGACCCCCGAGGAAGGGCGAGCCCTTTCCATCACCATGGCCCGGCACAGCATCCACAACATCCAGCCCGACCTCGACGTGCTGAAGGGCGGCCGCCCGAACTACTCGACCACCCCCGACAGCCTGATCGCCGTCAGTCAGGTCATCGCCATCGAGTTCCAGACGGTGGCCGCCGCAAACAACTACTGGCGCAACTGAGCTACCACCGGATCACCGTGTCCTGATGGAGTTCTCACAGATCATCGCGGGCACAGGCCTCGTGCTGGACGCGAGCGGAGTCGTCGTCATCGCCGTCGGCTCCGCTCTTGCGGCAATCCGCGCTGCCGCGGATGCGGCGCACAAACGCCCGGATCTCTACCACCGTTTTCGCCGCCGGCTCGGCCGTTCCATCCTTCTCGGACTCGAACTCCTGGTCGCAGCCGACATCATCCGCACCGTGGCCGTCGCCCCGACGCTCCGGAGTGTCATCGTGCTGGGCATCATCGTCATCATCCCCACGTTCCTCAGCTTCTCGCTGGAGCTGGAAGTCACCGGTTCCTGGCCATGGCAGAAACGAACTCTCGCGACACGTGTCACAGACCAGCCAGAAGCCCGGTCATAGCTTGTGACGGCCGCGGAACACACCGCGGGCCGCGCCGAGCGGAAGAAGCACTCATGTCCAGGATCGTCGTCATCGGAGGCACCGGCCTCATCGGCTCCAAAGTCGTCACCAAGCTCACCGAGCACGGCCACACCGCCGTCTCCGCGTCGCCCAACTCGGGAGTGAACACCCTCTCCGGCGAAGGCCTCGCCGATGTGCTCGCCGGCGCCGACACCGTGCTCGACGTCTCGAACTCGCCCTCGTTCGCTGACGACGACGTGATGAACTTCTTCACCACCGCCACCACGAACACCCTCGCCGCCGCGAAGACCGCCGGCCTCAACCACTACGTCGCGCTCTCTGTCGTCGGCGCCGACCGGATGGTCGACAGCGGCTACATGCGCGCCAAAGTCGCGCAGGAGAACCTCATCAAGGCCAGCGGCATCCCCTACTCGCTCGTGCATGCCACCCAGTTCTTCGAGTTCGTCACCGCCATCGCCGGCAGCGCCACCGTCGGCGACGAGGTGCACCTCTCGCATGCTCTCATCCAGCCCATGGCCGCCGAGGACGTCGCCACCGCTGTCGCCCGCACCACCGCCGGCGCACCCCTGAACGCCACCATCGAGGTCGCTGGCCCCGAAGAGCTGGGCCTGGACGACCTCATCCGCACTGGCCTCGCGTTCCGTGGCGACCCCCGCATCGTGGTCGCCGACCCCGAGGCCACCTACTTCGGCGAGAAGCTCACAGAACGGATGCTCCTCCCCGGACCCGACGCGACCGTCTTTACCACCCGCTTCGCCGACTGGCTGCCCGCCAACCCGGCGCCGGCCGCGAAGTAGCACCAGCGATGACCCACCTCGGGCACCTCGATTCGGCGGTCCCCGCCGCCTACCAGTCGCTTCTGGCGGCCGGTAAGGCGGCGGGCTTCGCCGCCCTCGACTCCGGCCTCGACATGCTGCTCATCGAACTCGTGAGGATTCGCTCCTCTCAGCTGAACGGGTGCGCGTTCTGCCTCAGGATGCACACCCGCGACTCGATCGCCCACGGGGAGACCGCCGACCGACTCGCGGTGCTGCCCGCCTGGCGGGACAGCGGCTACTTCTCCCCCACCGAGCGCGCGGCCCTCGCAGTGGCCGAGGAGATCACCCTCATCGCAGACGTGCAGAACGACCGCCGCCCGGCCACCAGCGATGACACTGACTCCGACGCGCCGGAACCATTGACACCTGAGCAGCTGGCCGCAGTGCGCTGGCTCACCATCGTGATCAACGCCTTCAACCGCATCGCTATCACCAGCCACTACGACGTCTCACCCTGACCGACCCCCAGCCAGGCCACCGTCGCCACCACTCGATGCACCGGAGAGAGAACAGATCATGACCGAACCCCTCGTCATCATCGGCGGTGGCCTGGCCTCGGGCGGCGCCGTGCGCGCCATCCGAGACGGCGGACACGACGGCGACATCGTCGTCATCAGTACCGAACCGCACCACCCCTACGAACGGCCACCACTGTCGAGGGACTACCTGCGACGCGAGGCGACCCGCTCCAGCGTCTTCACCCTCGCCCCCGGCTGGTATGCCGAGAACCACGTCGACGTGCGAACAGCATCGACCGTGGTCGCACTCGATGTCCACAGCCACCGCCTGACCGTGGCCGATGGCCAGGACCTGAAGTACTCGAAACTGCTACTGGCGACCGGCTCCTCACCACGCTCCGCCGGGCTGCCCGGTGAAGACCTCCTCGGGGTGCTCTCGCTGCGAACACTGGAGAACTCGGACCTGTTGCACGCGACCCTGCAGGAGGCGGTCCGCGACGGCGGCGGCCGACTCGTCGTGATCGGTGACGGGTGGATCGGACTGGAAGTCGCCGCCTCCGCTCGCACGATGGGCCTGGAGGTGACCGTACTCGGACACGGAAGCCAGCCCCTCGGCAAAGTACTCGGCGAGACGATGGGCGCGTTCTACGCCGACGTGCACACCGCACACGGTGTCATTTTCCGCCGTCAAGTGGTCGTGGCGTCGATCGACGGAATCGACGGACGAGTCCACGGCGTCACCCTGGGTGACGGCAGCGTCATCGCCGCGGATGTGGTCCTCGTCGCCGTCGGAGCTGCCCCGAACACTGGCCTTGCCGTCTCGGCCGGCATCGCCGTGCGCGCCCGCGAGCTCGGCGGCGGCATCGCCGTGAACGGATGCCTGACCACCAGCGCACCCGACGTGTACGCCGCCGGAGACGTCGCGAGCATCCCCTCGATCGTCTACGACAGACCACTCCGGGTCGAGCACTGGGACACCGCCCTCCGCTCCGGCCCCCACGCCGGGGCAGCAATGATCGGCTCGGATACGCTCTACGATCACCTCCCCTACTTCTACAGCGACCAGTACGACGTCGGCATGGAATACACCGGCTTCACCGCCGGACCGGGCGACTACGACGACGTCGTGATCAGCGGCTCACTCCAATCACGCGAGTTCGTCGCGTTCTGGACCTCCCAGGGACGCGTACGCGCCGGGATGGCGGTCAACAGCTGGGACCGCATCCCCGAGATCGACGCCCTCATCAGATCCCGCACCCGCGCCGCGCCCGACGAACTCGAACGCTTCCACGAACGGCCCGCCCGACCTCAGAACTGGTCCACACCAACCGCGGGAGGTACAGGTAGCGGTGAGGCGTGCACAGGCAGCAGCCCATCCCAGAAGAGCACGAAATAGCGGCGCCAAAGCTCTGGCTGCGTGGCCGCGCGAGGCGCGGCAGTCTGGTAGATGCCACTGATCAAGAGGGAAATATCAGCGCCCGTCACATCAGGGCGAATGTCTCCAGCCTTCACCGCAGTGTTGGTGAGGTCACGGACCAGCACATTGAAATCCTCGATTGCGCGACTCACTCGTACATTGTCTACCGACGCACCGGCAACGACCTCGCAGAAAGCTCGATCGTTGGCCTGCAACTGAATGGCTTCGGCCACGAACTCACGCAGAGCATCTGTGCCGGTAAGGGACATCTGCAATTCGCGGCCTTGAGCGAGCAACCGCTCGAGCACCGCGCAGACGACATCGGCGACCAAGTCGTCTTTCGCCGCGTAGTGCCTGAATACGGTTCCCTTTCCCACACCAGCGCGGGCCGCGATCTCGGCGACGGACACGTCGATACCGCCCAGAGCGAGCAACTCCCCCGCCGCTTCAACCAGCCGCTCTCGGTTCCGTCGGGCATCGCTTCGCAGCGCATCGGGCGGACCAACTGCAATTTCACTCATGACTCAATCCTAACCTGACCATTCGGTCCGTTTAAGGTACGTTTAACCTGACCGCATGGTCCGTTTAGGGCGCAGCGGAGACATCAGGAGATGAATCAAATGACAGAACGAGCCAACGGATCGGGATCTTTGACCGGCAAGGTCGCACTTGTGACGGGCGCCTCGTCTGGTATCGGCGAGGCGATCGCGCTGTCCCTGTCTGGAGCTGGAGCGCTGGTGGCTGTGGGGGCTCGACGGTTCGACCTCCTGAAGGACCTCGCTGATCGAGCCCCCGGGGAGGTGCTGCCCGTGCAACTCGACGTCGGTGACCAAGATTCCGTCCGCGCAGCGATAGCCGCAACGATCCAAAGGTTCGGTCGACTCGACATCCTCGTCAACAACGCGGGGATCATGCTAACCGGGATTGTTGACGGAGCAGACACGGCCGAGTGGGACGCAATGATCCGCACCAACCTGCTGGGCACGATGTATGTCACTCACGCAGCACTCCCACATCTACTTTCCAGTCGCGGGACAGTGGTGCAGACGTCGTCGACGTCGGGGCGGATCGCCTCCGCCGGCGGCGCCGTAAACGCGGCCTCCAAGTTCGGCGTCACCGCCTTCTCTGAGGCGCTTCGTCAGGAGGTCACGGCGCAGGGAGTCAGGGTGGTGGTCGTCGCCCCGGGATTCACGGATACCGATCTCGCCAGCCATATCTCCGACCCTGTCTCGCGCGACATGGCCGCCCAACTGAAGACGATGATGCGCACACTGCAGCCCGACGACATTGCAGCGGCCGTCCTCTACGCAGTCTCACAGCCCGAGCACGTGTCGGTAAACGAGATTCTCATCCGCCCGACCGATCAGCAGCAGTGATCTGCTGATTGCTCTGAGCTGTCTCGGCTGATGGGCCGGGACAGCTCGAGGCGCCATGTAGGTTATGCCGGGTTCCAGTGGCGTAGCTTGTCGGGATTGACGACGACCCAGAGATCGACAATCTGCCCTGATTTCAGGTTCGCGCTCAAAACAGCGACCACCCGTTCGGCCTGGCGGAAAACCAGGCCCGCATGACCGTTGACGGATCTCTCACTCGCTGTCGTCTCGCAGGCACCGGTGAAGTGCTGGGTGAGAAGGCGTGCGACTTGATCGATTCCCTGCACAGGCGTTTCTGCTGCGTCAACTTTTCCCCCACCGTCGATGACGATCGTGATCTCGGGGTGCAGCACCGCCTTGATGCGTTCCTCGTCGCCAGTCTCGCAACCGGCGAGCAGCTCGAGTACGATCGCGCGATGCCGATTCCGCGGCACCCTGTCGGCCTTGCGTTGCTGGATTAGGTGCCGCGCGGCGTGGGCGAGTTGTCTGGTGCTGTCCGGTGTTCGTCCGACGACGTCAGCGATTCCGTCGAAGGGAACACCGAAAACGTCATGCAGGATGAACGCGACGCGCTGCTCCGGCGCGAGCGTTTCGAGGACGACCAGCAGCAGCATATTCAATGACTCGTCGAGAGACACTCGGTCGAGCCGACCATCTGCATCCGGTTCGCCGTCGAGCCCGCCCTCACTGTGGGGATGTGGGATCGGTTCGGGTAGCCACTCCCCGACGTAGTGCTCACGTTCCGTTCGAGCCTGTCTGAGGTGGTCGAAGCAGGTTCGGGCGAGGATCTCGGTCAGCCATTCTCGTCGGGACTCGATCCGAGCGCGTTCGCCGCCGGACACGGCCGCCCAGAGGGTCATGGTCGCGTCGACGACGTTCTCGGCCTCGGCTGAGGAACCGAGCATGCGGAACGCGATGTCGAGAAGCCTCGATCGCTCGCCGGCTAGATCGTCATCGCTTGGAACCGGAGCGTTCACGCGATCGGAGACGCAACGTGGGCGAGCTTGTCCGGGTTCATGATCCACAGCACCTGGTGGATGCTGTCGGCCCCGACGGTCACGGTCAGAGCGGTGGTGATGGCACCGTTCTCGGTCAGGGTCACGGCGGGCTGGCCGTTGAGCTCCACCCAACCGATCTCCTTGCCCTCCCAGAAATGGGACGAGAACGCGGCAACGAACTTCGCCACCCGGCCGCGGCCGATGATCGGGATGCGGGCAGCGAGCTTCACACCATTGCCGTCGGAGTAGCTGACGACATCGGAGGCGAACAGTTCCTCCAGCGCCGTCACATCGCCGCGCTGTGCCGCCTGCAGGAACGCAGCCAGGAGGCGGCGTTGCTCGCTCGACTCCACGGGCACCCGCCGTTCCCCCGCCAGCCGTTTGCGTGCTCGGCTCACCAGCTGCCGGGTGGCAGGCTCCTTCAACTGTACGATGTGCGCAATCTGCGGGTAGGGGTAGTCAAAGGCTTCGCGCAGGATGTAGGCGGCGCGCTCGGTGGGGGTGAGCTTTTCCAGCAGCAGGAGCATGGCGAAGCCGAGGGCTTCGCCGCGCTCGGCGCCGAGCTCTGGGTCGTCGCTGGTGTTAACCGGCTCCGGCAGCCATGGACCGATGTAGGTCTCGCGGCGGGCGCGCGCCGACTGCAGCACGTTGATCGACAGGCGGGTCGTCGCGGTCGCCAGGAACGCTGTCGGGTCCAGCACGACGCTGCGATCGCAGGTCTGCCAGCGTACCCAGACATCCTGCACGATGTCCTCCGCATCCGAGGAAGTGCCGAGCATGCGGTAGGCGATGCCGAACAGTCGGCGGCGCACCGACGCGAAGATCGAGGCCGCATCCTCGAGCTCGGTCGTCGATTCAGTCGTCATCGGTGAGCCTCAGTTTGCGAGGAAGTCGAGTAGTACCGAGTTGATCTCGGTCGCGTGAGTCCAGAGTAGACCGTGCGGTGCCCCCTCGATCTCGATGTAGCGGGCCTGGGGAAGGAGCTTGGCGAAGAGTCTGCCCGTCGAGTCGATCGGCAGGATGTTGTCCGCCGTCCCATGGACGATCAGCGTCGGGACGGTGATCGCCGGGATGTCGTCACGGAAGTCAGTGAACCACGTCAGAGGTGCTGCTGCGGACGCCACCGCGCCGCTCTGCGCCGCGACGTCCCAGCTGTGCCGCACGGCCTCCTCGCTGATGCGGCTGCCGAGGTTCTCGTCGAGGTTGTAGAAGTTCTTGTAGAACTCGGTGAAGTAAGCGTATCGATCCGTTTTAACGCTGTCGACGATGCCTTCGAAGAACTCGATCGGTGCTGCGCCTCCCGGGTTGTCCTCGGTCTTCAGAAGGAACGGCTCCAACGACGCGAGGAAAGCGACTTTGCTGACTCGAGCCGACCCGAAGTTCTTCAGGTACCGGGCGACCTCACCGGTTCCCATAGAGAACCCGATCAGAACTGCGTCGCTGACATCCAGCGTCGTGAGGACTGTGTCGAGATCGGCCGCGAACGTGTCGTAGTCGAATCCTTCGGTGGGCTGGCTCGACTGGCCGAATCCACGCCGGTCGTAGGTAATCACCCGGTAGCCAGCTTCGAGCAGCACAGCGGTCTGCTTCTCCCAAGAGTGCCCGTCCAGGGGGAACCCGTGGATCAATACGACCGGCTGCCCCGACCCGTGATCCTCGTAGTAGAGATTGATCGACGCGGTGTTCTCCGTACCGACGGTGACGTGCGACATAGCTGTTCCTCTCAGCAACCGGGACGATCAGTTCGGCCCTCTGCTAACTACGACCACGCGGCCGGATGATCTGTGACCGGTTGTCACAAATACGTGGTGGATGCGGTCATAGCTGATCAGACGCCGCCGACCGGCAGCGCACAAGAGAGGGTCGTCATGAGAATCGTCGTCGTCGGAGGAACAGGTCTCATCGGCTCGAAAGTCGTCGCGCAGCTCGCCGCCGCGGGACACGACGTGCTCGCCGCTTCGCGGGCCACCGGCATCAATTCCTATACCGCTCAAGGGCTGGAAGACGCCCTCGAGGGCGCCGAGACCGTCGTCGACCTGTCGAACTCGTCGAACACCGATCAAGCAGGCGCGCTCGACTTCTTCTACGCCTCCACCCTGAATCTCCTCACCTACGGCCAAGCCGCCGGAGTACAGCACCACGTCGCCCTCTCCGTCGTGGGCACCGACCGGCTCGCCCAGACCGAGCGCGGCTATTTCTTCGCCAAAGACGCCCAGGAGACACTGATCCGACGCTCGTCGTCGCCGTACTCCCTCGTGCACGCGACCCAGTTCTTCGAATTCGTCCGCAGCATCGGCGACTCCGCATCCCACGGCAACAGCGTGCGCCTCGCGGAGGCGCTCGTGCAACCGATCGCTGGAGACGACGTCGCCACCGCGGTGACCCAGACCGCTCTCGGCGCACCCACGAACACGACGACAGAATTCACAGGACCCGAAGTCTTCGCGATGGCGGACCTGGTGAAACTCGAACTGCGTGCCCGTCGCGACCCCCGTGAGGTGGTGGCCGATCCGCTCGCCCGCTATTTCGGGAACACCCTGGCGCGGGACGAGCTCCTTCCCGCCCCAACCGCCCACCGCTTCACCACCCGCTTCGAAGACTGGCTGGTCAGCTGATCAGCAGTCCCGGCTCTCCAACCATTGCGCGAATGTCTCGCGGCCTCGGCGAGTGCCGGGTGCTGGTAGAAGCGACCCGTCTCGCATTCCTCGCCCCCACCGGCCGGGAAGAGGTATCTGAATCACCGGTTTACGGTTTCCTTCCGCTCGGAGAAGGCGTTTCACGAGGTCAGCCATACGTTCTTCCTGCGGACCGGCCAGATCGGGCTCGAGCCCGCGAGGGTCGCCTGCGGCGATTGAGACGAGCTCGTCAGCGACCTCTGCTGCAGCTATGGGCTGCGATCGAATGGTGGGGACGACCTGGAAGGGTCCGACTTTGCCGTGCTGAACGAGCTGTTGGGTGAACTCGTGGAATTGGGTGGTGCGAAGGAGTGACCAACCACCGCTCTCTGCATGAAGCATCTTCTCTTGCACGGCTTTGCCGGCGTAGTAGTTGGCGTTCACCTTGGCAGCGCCGACGATCGAGAGGGCGATGTGATGCTTGACGCCGACAGCGCGTTCGGCTCTGAGGAGGTTACTAGTCACAGTGCCGAAGAAGTGCACGGATTCTCTTGTCGCAAGGCTGCTGGTCGCTGAGACGTCAATGACGACGTCGACGCCTTGCAACGCGGCCGTGAGGCCGGTGCCGGTGATGAGGTCGGTGCCGGTGGCGCGTGTGAGAATGACGGTTTCGTGCCCGGCCGTGGTGGTGGCGACGACGACGTGTTTTCCAACGGTGCCGGTTCCACCGGCGATTGCAATTTTCATCGGGCTTGGTCCTTTCCGGGTGTGTTGCGGTGTCGCGGGGGCAGGGCGAGGAGGATGCCGAGGGCGGCACTGAGGCCGAGGCTGACGACGTTGCCGATGATGTCGACGGCCGAGCCTTCCAGGTGCATCAGGTGGTAGCCGTAGTGGAGCACACCGAATACCGCCCATCCCACGCCGGCGATCCGTCCGGGCAGGGCACTGCGGTGTATCGCAGCGATCAGGCTGGCCGCGGAGAGCGCGAGGTAGAAGCTTCCGACATCGCGGATGAGGTGCTCGTTGTACGGTCCGTCGACGTCGATCCAATGCAGTCCGAAACCCGGGAACGAGTCATAGAACTCGGTCGGGAAGAACTGCGCCCAGATGCCGACGTAGAGGCCGATGAGGACGGTGAGTGCCAGCAGAACCCGGCGAAATGGAGTGTTCACACCTATCAGGACGACCCAGCACCTGTAAGTGTGAGGCGGGTGCTCACATTCCGGCCTTGCGCATCGTCTCTAATGGAAGGAGGTCCTCGTGCCAGATGAGAAAAGGTCCACGGTAGATGACGAAGTGATTGGAGAGCGCCGGCACCTCGTCTCGTTGGCGTACCGGATGCTTGGCACGATCGCCGAGGCTGAGGACGCGGTGCAAGAGACCTACACCCGGTGGTACCGGATGAGTCAGACCGAGCGCGACGCGATCAACGTTCCACGCGGATGGCTGACACGTGTAGCCAGCAGAGTGTGTCTCGACGTCCTGTCGTCCGCACGTGTCCGGCGCGAGCAATATGTGGGGCCCTGGCTGCCGGAACCGGTGCCATCGACCGCCTTTGGCACGACCGAAGGTGACCCGCTCGAGCACGTCACTCTCGATGAATCCATCAGTACCGCCCTGCTAGTGGTGCTGGAGTCGATGACCCCGGCAGAGCGCGTGGTGTTCGTGCTTCACGACGTGTTCGCTCTCCCCTTCAGCGACATCGGGGGGATCGTCGGCCGGACCCCAGCAGCGTGCCGTCAACTCGCGACGGCGGCCCGTCGACGCGTCGACCAAAGCCGGGCACGGCAGGTGCCCCGGACAGAGCACGACGCTGTCGTTCGCGCTTTCGCAGCGGCGAGCCGTGGTGGTGACTTGAATGCGTTAGTCAAGATTCTCGACCCGGACGTCGTTCTGCGATCGGACGGCGGAGGAATCGTCACGGCCGCCCGAAACCCGATATTCGGTGCAGATCGAGTGGCGCGCTTTCTTCTCGGCGTGCAGCAGAAGAACGACCGGACGGAAGTCCTCGAGCAGGAAACTCCAGACGGTTTGGGCTTCGCGATCTGGGAAGAAGGACACATCGCCGGCGTCGTCACCCTCGAGGTCATTGGTGGACTTATCGCCAATGTCAGAATGGTGCTCAACCCCCAGAAACTGTCGCTCTGGGCGGACCCCGTCTGACCCATTATCGACCGGCACCTCACACTTCGTACAGGTCCAGCTTCGACCGCCCGCGCGAGCATCTGCCTACTGGTTCTCTCGTACTCTCGGGGTGTGTCCTATATAGCCCGTGGCATCGAGGATGACCATTATTGGGTCGTTCAGGAGCTCGATGGCGCCCTGGTGGAGACGCCATGGCGGGTCGAGCGGGAGGCAGGTAGTTACCGCCTGAGTCACGCGGATGATAGCCGCGAGACAGCTCGAGGGTTTGCGTTGGGCGAATTCGCAACACCGGAGTCGGCGGTGGAGGCACTGCGACGCCTGCTGCAGCTCTGACGTCGGGACGTCTCAATCTCTTCAAGAGCTGCCGCGCGCGGTGCGCTTGCCCTCGATGATCTGGGCTAGTTGGTGGGGTCGTTTCCGACCGCGCCGGTTGGTCCGCGGCGTTGTCGCGGTCGCGTGCTTCGAGCCAGAGCTGGTGCCGGCGGAGTGCGCTTTGCACGGCGGATCAGATGACCCAGTGGAGGGCGAGGAGCAGGATGGCTGCGAGCACGAGGTAGATGTGCAGGCTGGTGAGGATGCCGGGCCAGGGGCTGGAGATCATGGGGTTCTTTCTGCTCGAGTTGGTTGACGCGTAGGTGTCAATTAGTTAGTGGTGAGGGTGCCGTCGGTGAAACCAACGTCGATGTGGAGGTGTGTGCAGGTGTCGTCGAACTGCGTGAAGTGCGTCGTGGCCATCGTGGTTCCGGCTTCGACGCGGCATTCGACTTGGCCGACGCGGGCGCCGTCGGGCATGACGGGGTCGAGGGCGCTGATGAGTCGCAGCGAGTTCCCGTCCGCGCCGGTGAGTCCCTGCCCATTGAGTCGGTAGAAATCGACGGCCAGCCCACCACCCTCGAAATAGTGCGATGCGCCACCTCGGTCGGAATGCTTCTCGATGACGACGAAGACGAAGGCCAGCACCACTGAGACCGACAGGATTCGCCGGTCACGAATCTGCCGGGGCAGCGACAAAGACGGCGGTGCCGGTCGCAGCCCGGCGCGCGGCCGACACCGTCACCGGGCCGTCTCGCGCACCGCTTCCAGGATGAGCTCGGCGACCGCTCCGGGCTGCGACACCGTCACCGCGTGCGAGGCGTCGATCTCGACGGCGTGCGACGAGGCGCGCTCGGCCATGTAGCGCTGCGACTCGGCCGGCACGGCGAGATCCTGCCTCGTCACGAGCGTCCACGACGGAAT
This sequence comes from Herbiconiux gentiana, assembly GCF_024978135.1. Taxonomy (GTDB): domain Bacteria; phylum Actinomycetota; class Actinomycetes; order Actinomycetales; family Microbacteriaceae; genus Herbiconiux; species Herbiconiux gentiana. Next base: position 314,985 of record NZ_JANTEZ010000001.1, read on the forward strand.
GGTCTTCCAGCCTGCCCGACTCGCGGCGTCCTCCAGCGCGGCGGCCGCGATGGGGCGCTGCGTGGCCGCCATCAGGGCCGTCTCAGCCTCGGGCACATCGGCGGCGAACACCTCGCGGAAGCGGTGCTGCTGGATGTAGAGGTCGTCGCCGCTCACCGCTCCCGCCACGAACGGGATCGGCGTCAGAGCCGGACCGAGCTCTCCCCCGGGGAACTTCCCGGCGAGCTCCCCGGTGCTCTCCCCCGGCTCCAGGATGAAGCTCGCGACGTAGACGAGCGCCCGCACGTTCGGGGCACCCTCGGTCGCCTCGCTCGCCACGGATCCTCCGTAGGAGTGGCCCGCGACGACGACCGGGCCGTCGATGCCGTCGATCACGGTGCGGAGGTACTGCGCGTCGTCGGCGAGTCCGCGGAGCGGGTTGGCGACGGCGACGACCGGGAGACCCTCGGCCTGCAGACGGCTGATAACGCCGTTCCAGCTGGCGGACTCGGCGAATGCCCCGTGCACGAGCACGACAGTGGGCTTGTCATCCGACGGGGTGAAGGCGTCGGGCGTGGGGATGGCGGACATGATGACTCCCTGTCGGTGAGATGTCTGCAATATATTGCATTGTGTATCTCAACGACAAGAGTCGCGCAGTATTCCCATCCGTCAGCTCCCGGTCCGTGGCCTCCGCGTGAAGACGTAGTGCACGGCCCCCGACGGCGACGCAGTCACCTCGACCTCGAAGCGCTCCTCCAGCCCCTCGAGCCCGTCCCAGACCCGCACCCCACGGCCCAGAACGATCGGCACCACCACGATGTGCAGGTGATCGACGAGGTCGGCCGCCAGGAAGTTCCGCACGATCGTCGGCCCGCCGCCGAGACGCACGTCGAGCCCGCCGGCGACCGAGGCCGCCAGCTCGAGCGCCTCCGCCGGCGGCAGCTCACGGAAGAGGAACGTCGTCTCCCCCACCACGAGGTCGGGCCGCGCGTGGTGTGTCAGCACCACGACCGGCGTGTGGAACGGCGGCTCCTCTCCCCACCAGCCGCGCCAGGACTCGTCCTCCCACGGGCCGAGCTGCGGCCCGAACTTCCGCCGGCCCATGATCTCCGCGCCGATCCCGACGTTCGTGGCGGCCGCGAAGGCGTCGTCGACGCCGTGGGTGCCCCCGCCGACGGCCTCCGACTCGTGCCCGGTCATCTTCACGAAGGCATTCGTGGGCAGGAACCACTGCATCAAGCGGTGCCCGGCGTGACCGAACGGCGTTTCGAACGACTGCCCCTCCCCCGTGGCGAACCCGTCGATCGACACCGCGAAGTTGTGCACCCTGAGCCTGACCATACGGTCACGCTAGCAGTATGTGAACACCGTTCACATCACCGGCTCGACCGCTCCTGCCGCCGGGCGGGCAGGTACAGCACCGCTCCGATCACACTGGAGGCCCCGGCGACCACGAAGGCCGTCCCGGTGCCGAACGCCTCGGCGAACGGGGTGAGCAGCAGCAGCCCCAGACTGTAGCTGCCGCCGGCGACCATCGAGTTCATCGACAGCACGACCGCCCGGTTCGCGCCCGTCGCCTGCCGATGCAGCAGCGCCGCGTGCATCGGCCCGCCGGCTCCGTGAGTCAGGTAGGCGAGCCAGAACGCGGCGACCAGCCCGAGCGGTCCGGCCACCAGCCCCATCGTCACCACCATCAGTCCGTTCAGGATGCGCGCCGCGATCGCCGTGGCCGAGACGCCGATGCGCCGGCTGACCAGCCCCGCGGCCGCGGAACCCACGGCGAACAGCGCCCACGCCGCGGCCGCCGCCGGCCCGAACAGGGCACCGGCCTCATCCTCGCCTCCGAGCAGGGCGGAGAGCCGCACCGGCGTCAGCGCCTCGAACGCGATCATCGCGACGCTCCAGAACACCTCGACGAGCACCAGCGACCGCAGCACGGGTGCCGTGCGGAGCATCCTGAACCCCTGGCCGACCACCCGGACGGCGTCGGTGACCCCGTGCCGGCGCCCCTCGACCGGGCGGCCCGGTCTCGCCGGCTCGCGCACGAGGGCGGCCACCAGCACGGTGTGCCCGACCATGGCCACGGTCGCGACCACGAACGGGAGCACGAGCGCCGACCAGCCGGTCACGGGGTGCCAGGCGATCAGGGCGCCACCCGCGAGGGCTCCCCCCGCGATGGCGACGCCGAGGGCGGTGGCGGCGCGACTCAGTCCGCGCTCGATGGGCGCCGTCGAGTCGGCGGCGTGGGCGGTGTCGACGAACCAGGCCTCGAGCGGGCCCGAGTCGAGCGCGCGGAACACCCCCTGCAGCACGAGGGCGGCGGCGAACATCCAGAAGCCCGTCGCGGTGACGAAGAGCAGCGACGACGCGACGGCCAGCACCCCCGCGACGATGAGGAGGGGGCGGCGACCGAGGGTGTCGGCCAGCCCGCCGGTCGGCAGCTCGAGCGCCAGCACGACGAATCCCTGCACGGCGAGGAGCGTGCCGACCTCGGCGAGACCGAGTCCGCGTTCGAGCGGGAGCAGCACGGTCAGCCCGAACACGAGGCCGACGGGCAGCCACCGCGTCACGGTGAGCAGCACGAGCCGGCGTTCGGCGGCCGCGACTGTGAGGGGCAGACGGCTGGTCATGTCGACCTCAGCGCTCGGTGTCGAGCGGGCTGGCGTGGCGGAAGACGAGGATGCGACGCGCGTCCGGGTCCCCGTCGCCGAGCGACCGGTACCGCGCGAGAACGGCGGACAGCTCGTCGCGCAGCGCCGCGGCCTGGGCCGGGGTGACCGTGACCACGGCGTCGCTCTGCCCCAGCACGTCGACCCACTCGGCGGGCCACGCCGCCGCCTCGCCGTGCCAGCGCTCGGCTCGGGCGGCGAACTGGCGGAGGTAGTCGCGCTGCAGCCAATCGAGGGCCGCACGGGCGTCGGGATCATCGGCGAAGTCGGACTCAGCCCAGGAGTGGGAGTCGGTAGCGGCACGCCAGAGCCGGCGCTTGCCGACCCCCTCCCCCGTGTCGGCGACGAGGCCGACCGACTCGAGGGCGCGAAGGTGGTAGCTGGTCGCGCCGGTGTTCGTCTGCAGCCGGCCTGCGAGTTCGGTCGCCGTGGAGGGGCCGTCGACCCGGAGGCTCGACAGCAGTCGCGAGCGCAGTGGATGGGCCAGCACCCGCACGGCCCGATCGTCGAGCCGGATGCCGGTGGGGTCGCCTACAGGGTCGCTCATGGCTCGATCCTGTCATGCAGAGGAAGTGTGCACAAGTTCTGTGCACGGCCATGCTCGCTACCTCGCGGGGGCCTCATCGAGGATATAGAGCGTCACGTCGTCGAGCTCGAGCACCTCGTCGTCATCGGCATCGGCCCCGATCACCGCTTCGACTCCCGGATCGACCGGGAACCGCTCCGACTCGCGGGTCGCGACCGCCACGATGTCGGGGTCATTCGGGTCGGTCGTCCAGTGGCCGTCGAGATAGGTGGTGTACTCCCACGGCGCCATCCCCCCGACCAGCACGTCGCCGTCGGGTACCCCCTCGGCCTCGAGCGCCGGCAGCACGAGCGCCATGCCCGTGGCGCGCTCGTTCGCGATGACCACCGAGACCCAGAGCGCCGAGCCGATCGCGAGCACGACGAGCGCGGCGGCCAGCAAGCGGAGCAGCCTCACCCGGGACGCGAGCAGCACCGAGACCCCGATACCTGCCAGCACGCACGCCGGCCACACCCAGGCGTAGTAGTAGTGCGAGAGCATCACCCGCGACGCGAACAGGTGGAACGCCAGCAGCAGCACCATGCCCGCAGCGACATAGAGCGTGAGGGCCGGTGGCCGCAGCCAGAACGCGGCGAGCAGCCCGACGACGAGCACCACGGTCGCGGCGATTCCCATGCCGTCGACGGAATACAAGAGGTTCGTCCACCACGGCGGCCTGGTTGTCGCGACGCCCGCCACGACCACCAGGTGCCCGGCGGCGTTGTGCTCCGATTGCATCTGCAGCATGTACGAGACGGCCGAGCGGATGCCCATCGGCAGGTAGAGCAGAGCGGCGACCACCCCGAACACGGCGAGGAACACGAGCGAGCCGAGCAGCGCATCCACCACCCGTCGGGCGAGCAGGGGCAGCAGCAGGATCGCGGGGATCATCACGGCCGTCGACACCTTCGACGTCACCGAGAGGGCCATCGCTACCGCCGACACGACGAGCCACAGCCAGGGCAGCCAGGGGCGGCTCCCGGATGCGCGTTCCGCCCTCGCCCGCAGCCGGAACCACTGCCAGGCCGCCGCGAACGCGCAGATCGCGAAGAACGCCATGAACGGCTCGAGCACGGCGAAGCGGTCGAGCCTCGGACCGCTGGTCACGCCGTGCGGCATCAGCATCCACGCACCGGCGGCGAACAGGGCGCCGGCCCAGCCGATCTCGCGCTTCAGCCACAGGTAGATGATGACTCCGGCGGCCAGCACGGTGAGGGCCACGGCGATGCGCCCGGCGAGAGCCCCCTGGCCGAGCACGAGCTGCGCCAGGCCGATCAGCAGCTTCGCGGTCGGCGGATGCTCGCGGTTGGCCGAGAAGTCGCCGTGCACGTACGACCAGCCGGCGTCGACGTAGATGGGCTCGTCGGAGTTGTAGTTGGCGGCGCCGAGGTTCCAGAAGGCCTGGAACACGGCCCAGCCGAAGACCACGGCCACCGCGCCGAGCCGCACGCCGGGCCGGCCGAGAATTCTGGGGGCGCTCCCCTCGCCGGGGTCGGTCACGGCGGCGCGGGTCACGTCGTAATCCTAACCGACCGCTCAGACAAGTCGACAGAACCTCATTAACGCGGTAGGTTGCCTAAGTGACCGACGACCACACCCGCACCGCGGGAGCCCTTTCGGAACCGCGGCCTGCGCTCGCCGAGCCTCCGGCTGCCCGGCGCGGGCCGCGGCCGCGATTCGCGAGCCTCGACCTCGTGCGGGGGCTGATGCTCGTCGCCACGGTGCTGCTCGGAAGTCTGCTGGCGGCACCCGAGTGGGTGGATCACGCCGTCTGGGCGTCCGTGCATCCGGCCGACGTGCTCTTCCCCGTGTTCGTGACGCTGAGCGGCTGCGGCCTCGCGTTCGCCCTCCGGCGCGGAGTGCGGTTCGGGGTGCTCCTGCGGCGGACGCTGGTGCTGCTGGCGGCCGGGCTGCTCTACAGCGCCGTCGTCTCCTGGTCGTGGGACGTGGCCACCTGGCGCGTGACCGGTGTGCTGCAGATCTACGCCGCGGTCGTCGTCGTGCTCGGACTGCTGCACCTGGTGACGCGGAGCTGGTGGGGGTGGGCGGTGGTGACGGCGCTGTTCGCCGTCGCCGACACGGTGCTGCTCTCGGGGTGGGCGGAGCGCTGCGTGGGCGGTGTGCTCACCCGCGAGTGCAACCCGTCGGGGGCGATCGACACCCTCGTGTTCTCCGCCGCGCACATCTACCAGCACGGCGGCGCCGGCCACGACCCGGAGGGCCTCGTCGCGGTACTGGGCGCGCTCGTCAGCGCCTCGGCAGGGGTGACCGTCGGGCACCTGCTCCTGGCGGCGCGCCGCACCCCGCGCGAGCGCCCGCCCGGCGCCACGGCGGCGCGCCCGTCGGGTGTCACGGCGGCGCGCCCGTCGGGTGTCACGGCGGCGCGCCCGTCCGATGTCACGGCGGCGCCCGCGTCCGGTGTCGCCGTTGAGCGCCCGGCCGGAGTCTTCGTCGAGCGCCCGGCCGGGGTCACGGCAGCGGTGATCCCGCTCGTCGCCGTCGCTGCGGCCTTCCTCGCCGCAGCAGTGGCGCTCACCTGGGCGCCGACACTCATCGGCGCCCAGCCGGTGCCGATGATGAAGCGCCTCTGGACGTCTCCGTTCGCGCTCACCCTGGCCTCCGCCACCACGATCGCCCTGCTGCTCGGCCACCTGCTCGTCGACCGCCCGGCCACCGGTCGGGTGCTCCGCGGCGTCACCTATCCGCTGCTCGCGCTCGGGCGCAACAGTCTGCTCGTCTACTTCGGTTCGCACGTGCTGATGAGCGTGCTGAACCGTCCCCTGCCCGACGGGCCGAGCCCCGGCCAGATCATCGCGTCGACCGTCGCGGTGGCCGGACACGTCCAGCTCAGCTACACCGCCGTTCTCTTGCTGTTCTGGGTGCTGCTGACGAGCCTCCTCCACCGCCACCGCCTCTACCTCCGCCCGTGACGCGACACGCCCTCTCCGCCTCAGCCTCCCCCACCCTCCTCGGCCGCCTCCTCGGGTGGCTCGTCACCGGCGCCGCGACGGTCTCGGCGGTGCTGGGTGGCCTGGCGCTCGCACCGAGTGCGTCCGATCCGCCCAGGGGAACGGTCGTCGTCGTGGTGCCGCATCCCGACGACGAGTTCCAGGCCTGGTCGCTGCTCGACGGGTACACAGTCTTCGTCGTGCTCACCCGGGGTGAGCAGACTCAGTACTGCGACCCTGCCGAGTAGGCGAGGTCGGTGCAGCCGGGCCTCGAGCCGCCCGCGGATCCGGTTCCGGCAGGTCGCTGGTCGCCGGAGTGCGTCGATGCCCGGCGGAACTCGCTGCTGAGCTACCTCGGCGAGATGTCGGTGACGGATGCACGCATCCCCGGAGACTTCGCGCCACCGGTGCGCACGCCACCGCTCCCGGCCGCGCCCGGCGAGACGTGCCGCATCGACGGCGCCGACCGCTGCACGTCCGAGGACTCCACGGCCGAGGTGTGGATCGACCGGCAGGTTCGTGGCGCGGTCGTGCTCTTCGATCTGGGCGACGGGGACCTCACGGAGGACGAAGCGGCCTGGGGTATCCGCACCACACTCGATCAGCGCGGCGCACTGGGTCTCGACACGACCCTGCCGGTCGTCGCTCTGATCGGCGCGTACGCCGCGGAACCGGAGGCCGCCGCCGGCGGGTCGTGCTACCCGTACACGCACCCCGACCACCTCGCGCTGCACCGCGCGCTGTGGGACGTCGACTTCCACGCCGGGCTGCAGGCCGCTGCGACCTGCGCCGGCGACCCGCACCGAACGATCGCCGCGACCGTGAGCGACACCGCCGTCGACACGGCGTTCCGCATCGGGCGGGGAGGTGAGCGGCTCGGCGCGCACGTCAGGAACTACGGCTGGCTGTGGCCCGACTACTACCGCGTCGCACGGGACAATCAATCCGACCTGTTCGCCCAGCACCAGTACTTCTGGGTGCGGTTCGACGAGTGACCACATTGGCGGGCCGCACTCCTTGGGCCGGCGCGGGACCACGCCGGTCGGCCGAGGTCAGCGGCGGGCCGATGCCCAGGCGCGGTCGCTCTCGGGCGAGCGGAGGTAGTCGAAGAAGGCGGCCTTCGCGTCGGCCAGGGTGTGGTGCTGGCCGACCTCCTCGTCGACGAAGGTGTAGCCGGCGTCCACGTGGGACAGGGTCCAGCCGTGGCGGCGGGCGACCGCGTTCATCCAGATGTCCTCGAGGAAGAGGTACTGGAGGGGCAGCGCGGTGAAGAAGCGCCGGTCGTCGACGATCGAGGCGTCGAGCACGCAGCCGCCGGTGCCCACGTAGGTGGCGTCGTCCCCGGTGGCCGGGGTGCGGTCCCAGTAGCCGGTGCCCTGCGCCCAGGCCCAGACGCCCCGCACGCTCGTCGGGGTGGCGGCGTCGAGCAGCGTCGACACGAAGTCGTCCGCGATGTCCTGGTCGTCGTCGAGCAGGATGACCGGCCCTCCGAAGCCCGTGCGCCGAAGCCGGGCGAGCAGATAGAAGCGGGCCAGGCCGCCGACGTTGATCGGGCTCTGCACGAGTTCGACGCTCGCCAGGGCGCCCTCGGGCGAGCGGCGCCGGAGCACCTCGGCGTAGCGGGACCGGTCGCGACGCTGGTTGTTCCAGAGCATCAGGCGCACCGGCCGGTCGCTCCGCTGGGCGGCGAGGCCGTCGAGCACACGCTCGAGGCGGTCGGGCCGGTTCCACAGGCACATCACCACGGGAACCGCGTCGGGCGCAGGCGTCCCGACGATCCGGCGCGCCGGCACCAGCCCGCGGGAACCGAGGTCCATGAGCACAGCACGGGCGAACAGCCCCAGTCGACGTCGGATCATCGCCCCCATCCTCCCGCACCGCCTCCCCCCTTCGCGAATCCCCGAGCGCCCATCGCACAGATGCCGGCGGTGCGGGCGCGCCCGTCAGAGTTCGCGCTGGAGGAAGAACGTGCGCTCGTCGCGCTCGAACGCGCCGACGAAGCCGTGCCGACGGTAGAACCGCAGGGCGTCGGCGTCCGGCTCGTCGGCCGCCAGCTCGACGGATCCGGCACCGAGATGCCGCGCATCCTGAAGCACCTGCGCGAGCAGCGCCGACCCGACACCCCCGCCGCGCCGAGCGGGCACCACGTACAACTCGTCGAGGAGCCCGACCGCCCCGTCGTACCAGACGTTCGAGTGCCAGGTCACGAGCGCCACCCCGACTGCCGACCCGTCGGGGCCCTCGGCGAGATACGCGGTCGTCCCCCCGACTGCCGGGCCCACAGCGAGCAGGATGCGCAACCGCTCCTCGAGCACGGCGACGCCCGGGGTCGGCACGTCGAACTCGGCGTTGAAGTCGTGCAGCAGCCGCGCCACGACCCCCGCCTGGTCGACACCGGCCCGCCCCACCACACCCTCGAAGTCCATGCCCCAGGGTAGGCGCGCGGAGTAGGCAGCCGGAAGCGCAGGCCGTAGCATCGTGTCGTGACCCACCGGACCCGCTCGCTCCTGATCGCCCTGCGCGTGGCCTACGGGGCCTGCGCCGGAGCCTTCGTGCTGGCGGTGGTCGTCGCCTTCTCGGCCGCCGTGACGACGGTGACGAACGACGCGGAGGGCGGCTTCAGCATCTCGTTCGACGTACCCGACGACTCCCCCGCGCTCATCCCGGTCTACTGGCTGGCGCTCGCCGCCTTCGCCTTCGCCGCAGCAGGTGCGCTCCTCACGGTCTTCGCCCGGGTCTCGTCCCCCACCTACTCCCTCGACGACCACTGAGAGCATCCGCCGCACGCCCGTGCGGTGGTCACCCGCGCAGATCGAGCCGCATGAGCACCCGCGGGAACCCGTTCAGCACCGACGTCGTCTCCGCCGCCTGCACGAAGCCCGCCCGCTCGAACAGCGACCGGGTGCCCACGTACGCCATGGTCAGGTCGACCTTCGCGCCCCGGTTGTCCACGGGGTAGGCCTCGATCATCGGCGCCCCGTTGCCCCGGGCGAACTCGACGGCGCCGGTGACGAGGTGGTGGGCGAGACCCTGCCCGCGGTGTCCCGGCCGCACCCGCACGCACCAGAGCGACCAGACGGGCAGCTCGTCGACGTGCGGTATGCGGCGGTTGCGCGCGAAGCTCGTGTCGGTTCGCGGATGCACGGCCGCCCATCCCACGACCTCGCCGTCCTCATAGGCGAGCACCCCGGGCGGCACGTCCTGGCCGACGAGCTCGCGCACGAGCTCACCCCTCGCCGGTCCGCGCAGCGCGGCGTTCTGAGCGGACGGGATGCGGTAGCTGAGGCACCAGCACACCGTCGCGTCAGGCCGCTTCGGCCCCACCATCGTCGCGACGTCGTCGAAGTCGGTCGCCGGTCGCACCTCGATCGTCATGCCGTCAGGGTGCCATCGCTGGTGCGCTCGGGCAAGACCTGGTCGCGAAGCGCTCGTCTCAGCCTGAGGGCAGCGCGGCCACCTTGGCGAGCAGCACCGCGCGCGCCTGCTCGTTGTGCGTCAGCCCTGCCGCCGTGACGAGTTCCGACCTCGCTTCCTGCACCCGGCCGAGCTGCGTCAGCAGTTCGCCGCGCACGCTCGGCAGCAGGTGGGATCCGGTCAGCGCCCCCGTGGCGGCGAGCTCGTCCACGAGCCGGAGCGCCGAGGCCGGACCCACGGCCATCGACACCGCCACCGCCTTGTTCAGCTCGACCACGGGGTTCGGCGTCAGCGCTCCGAGCGCCTCGTACAGCAGCACGATCCGCTCCCAATCGGTCGCGGCGACGTCGGGAGCGACCGCATGACATTCCGCGATCGCGGCCTGGATGGCGTACGGCCCACGTCCCCGGCCGCGCCGCCGGGCGAGCTCGTCCGAGCGGGCGAGCGCCGCCCGGCCGCGTGCGGTCCCGCCCCGGTCCCAGCGCCGCCGGTCCTGGTCCGCGAGCAGCACCGCGGATCCGTCGGCCGCGGCGCGGGCCGGAAAGCGCACCGCCTGCAGCTCCATGAGGGCGAGCAATGCGTGCACCTCCGGCTCGCGGGGCAGCAGCCCGGCCAGCACCCGGCCGAGGCGCACCGCCTCGTCGGCGAGCTCGGGCCGCATCCACCGGTCGCCGCTCGTGGCCGAGTACCCCTCGGTGAAGATCAGGTACAACACGGCGAGCACGGCCGAGAGCCGCTCGCGCCACTCCGTCGGGTCGGGCGCCTCGAACGGCACCTTCGCGGCGGCGAGCGTCTTCTTGGCGCGCACGATCCGCTGCTGAACGGTGGCCACGGGCACGAGGTACAGCCGCGCGATCTCCTCGCTCGTCAGTCCCGCGACGACCCGCAGGGTCAGCGCCACCTGGGCGTCCCGCCCCAGCACCGGATGGCACGCGATGAAGACGAGCCCGAGCACCTCGTCCCCGACGAGATCGTCGGGGCGGGCATCCGACGACCCGACATGCCCGGCGACCGGTGCCCTCGAGACGGCCGGACCCGACGAGCCCGACCCCGAGAAGCCCCCAGGCCCCGCCGAAGCCGCCGACCCCGACCCCGCCGACGATCCCGGCCCCTGCGCCAGCCCCTGGGCCAGTGCCGCGTAGCGCTCCTCGCGGCCGCTCTCCCGCCGGAGGGCATCGATCGCCCGCCGTTTGGCCACCGCCGTCAGCCACGCCCCGGGGTTTCGCGGCGACCCCTCGGCCGGCCACTGCACGAGCGCCTGGGCGAGGGCCTCCTGGGCGGCGTCCTCGGCGAGACCGAAGTCGCCGAAAGCACGGGCGAGCCCGGCGGTGATGCGCGCCCCCTCGATGCGCCACACGGCCTCGACGGCCCGCCGCGCGCCAGCGACGCCGGCATCCGAGCCGCCGCCACCTGTGCCACCACCCGCGGCACCGGCCCCCGCGGCCCCACCGCCCAAGGCGTCGCCGCCACCCCCGGCATCAGCCACGCCACTCCTTCTCCTTCTGGATGAACCCGTTGTCCGAGAAGTCCGCGAAGTCGCTCTCGTCGGTGATCCGCCGCACCTCGAGCTTCGACCCGGCACCGAGCGGGGCCCGCTTCGCCCACTCCAGCGCCTCCTCCTTCGAGGCGACCTGCACGATCCAGAAGCCGTTGAACAGTTCGTGCACCTCGCCGTAGGGGCCGTCGGTCACGGTCGGAGCGTCGCCCGAGAAGTCGACGACGAAGCCCTCCTTCGCATCCGACAGCCCGTCGCCGCCGATCAGCACCCCCGCGGTGATCATGGATTCGTTGTAGGCGCCCATGGCGTTGATGATCGCCTCGAAATAGAGACTTTTCGAGGCCTCGAGGGCCTCGGCGGTGGTGCGCATGATGAGCATGTACTTCATGGGTGTCTCCTTCGGTGGGCTGTCGTCGCGAGGCACATCGGTGCACCTCCTACTATCGCGTCGAACGGCGCGCGACGAAATCGACAACCCGCGCGAAAAACATTCCGCGGTCCCGAACTCAGCGCTGCAGAGCCCGTCTGAGGGCGGCGCTGCCGAGCAGCGTGACGTCGTCGGCGGGCTGCGCGACCACGGCGAGCTCGCCTGACGCCTCGACGAGCGGATGCGCGGGCGCCAGCACCGCGGCCCCCCTCGCCACTGCCGAGCCGACGAGGCTCCGCAGCTCCCGGCCCAGCCGCCCGTCCGCCCCGGCGGCGGCCGAGGCCTGCGCCTGCGCCTGCGCGGCGTCCACCCACAGCAGATCGTCCTCCCGAAGGTCCCCGAGCAGCTCGAACGGCGGCTTGGCCACGATCGTCACGTCGCGCTCGCCGAGCAGCCGGGCGAGCATCCGCAGCCCCGCCTCGTCGACGGGGACGGTGTCGCGGCCGTACTCGACCACGGGGTCGCCGGCGCCGTCGACCCCGGCCACGGCCGACGTGACGACGCGGGGCTGGTCGCCCCGGGCATCCGGCCTGGCCGTGCCCCGCAGGTACACGTAGCGTGCCGCGCGCTCGGCCGGCGACAGCGCCGCGGCCGCGACCGGCTCGAGGTCGCGATCGCGCACCCCCGCGAAGAACGCGGGCGAATGCCGCTCGGCGACCCAGCGCAGTGAACGGATCAGGGATTCGACATCGCTCTGCACCACCCGCCAGACCTCGACGACGGCCGGGTTCTGCCCGACCAGGGTCGCCGTGACCTCAGGATGCTCGGCCAGCACGGCGATCGCCGTGGCGCCGCCGTCGAGGAACGGCTCGGCGTAACCGTCGAGCGACGGCGGCACGAGCGGCAGCGCGAAGCCCGCCAGGCGCCGCGCCGAGCCGCCCTCGAGGAACGGCGCCGGCGGCCGTCGGATCAGCGGCGCGGCTCGTCGAAGTAGGAGAAACCGATGGCGTTGCGCTCGCGTGCCGCCTCGGCGCGCTCTTCGCGGAGGCGCTCGGAGCGCTCACGCCGCTCCTTCAGCACCTCGGGGTCGACGTCGAGCTTGCGCACGGTGACGCCGCCCTTCGACGCCGGGCTGGTCTTCGCCGTCTTGGCGGACGGACGGGTGCTCGACCCGCCTGTGGACGAGCCGCCACGCACCGGGGTCGTCGGGGTCGCGCCCGTGCCGCGGCACCGCTCGTGCAGCTTGTTCTCGTGCTGGATCAGGGTCTGCGACACGAAACCCACCGCCACAGATTTACCGCAGACCGGGCATTTCGCTGTCGCACCGCTTGCCATCAGTTGATCAGATCCTCTCGAACGTTCATGGTGACCCCCGCGTGCCCCTTCTTCTATGGTCGCACGGAACGGGCCGTCGATCACCCCCGGGCCCTCGACCACCCCGACGGACGTACGATCGACACATGCCTCTCATCGGAGAATACGAACCGGGAACCAGCGACTGGGCGCGTCGACAGCTCGAGACCTACGAGGGCTCGGGCGGCACGGAGGGGACGACCCTCCGGGGCATGCCCGTCATCATCCTCACCACCGTCGGGGCCAAGTCCGGCAAGCTCCGCAAGACGCCCCTGATGCGCGTCGAGCACGACGGCGAGTACGCGGTGGTCGCCTCCCTCGGCGGCGCACCGAAGCATCCGGTCTGGTACTTCAACATCGTCGCGCAGCCGCACGTCGAGCTGCAGGACCGCACCGAGAAGCACGACTACCTCGCCCGCGAGGTCACCGGCGAGGAGAAGGCGCTCTGGTGGCGCCGGGCGGTCGAGGCCTACCCCGACTACGCCGACTACCAGACGAAGACCGACCGCGAGATCCCGGTCTTCGTGCTGAGCCGGTTCGACGCGGAGTAGGCGCTACTCCTCGGCGACGCGGCTGCTCCTCGCCGACGCGGCTGCTACTCCTCGCCGAATCCCGACTCGACGAGGTCGGCCAGCGCGTCCACCGCGTCACCCGCCGCCGGGTCGGTGCTCGCGATCTCGACGGTCGCGCCCTTGACGAGGCCCATCGACATGATGCCGAGCAGGCTCTTCGCGTCCTTGCCGTTCACCGTGACCTTCTGGCCGAAGGTGCTGGCGAGCTTCACGAACTCGGCGGCCGGGCGCGCGTGCAACCCGTCGCGGTTGACGATGGTCACGGTGCGCGACGGGGTTCCGGATGCGGTGGCCGGCTCCTCGAAGACCGGCACCGCCGCGTTCGCCCCGGCTCCGGCGTCCGACTCCTGCGCGGGCTCGGCGAGCTCGCCGGCGGCCGAGCGGGCGGCGGTCACGACCTCGTCGAGCGTCGCACCCGACTCGGCCGCGACGGCGGCGGCGACCCCGCCCTCGACGAGAGGGGCGTCGACGATGCGCACGCGCGACTGCACCTCCTCGTCGAGGAAGTCGAGCGCGGTCTCGGCCGTCAGGATGGCGGAGCCCAGATCGCAGAGCACGGCGACACCGTGGCCGGAGTCGGCCTCGGAGACGGCGGCGCTGACCTTGTCGAAGCTGGTGCCGATGCCGCCGTCGTCGGTGCCGCCCGCGGCGACCAGCGTGGTGGAGCCCGCCATCTGACCGGCGAGCTCGACGAGACCCTCGGCGATCTTCGTGCTGTGCGAGACGAAGACGAGGCCGACCTTGCCCGGGGTGCCGGCCATCAGGCGGCTCCCCCGGTGGTGCCGTCGGTGCCGGTGCCGCCGGCGCCGTCGGTGCCGGTGCCGGTGCCCGTGCCGCCGGCACCGGCCGCGGCATCCGCCGCCGCGCGCAGGATCAGCGACGACGACTGCGCCCCCGGGTCGCGGTGCCCGATCGCCCGCTCGCCGAGGTAGCTCGCCCGACCCTTCCGGGCCACCAGCGGCTCGGTCGCCTCGGCACCCTTCTCGGCGGCGTCGGCCGCCGCCGCCAGGATCTCGGCCGGCGTGCGCCCCTCGGCCTGAGCGGCCACGGCGGCGTCGACGGCGGGCGTCCACGCGTCGATCATCGTCTTGTCGCCCGGCTCGGCCTTGCCGCGCAGCACCACGCCGTCGCGCGCCGCGGTCAGGAACGCCACCAGCGCGGCCCCGTCGAGCTGCTCGTCCTTGCCGACCACGCCGGCCCCCTTGAGATAGGCGGTGCCGAGCAGCGGGCCGGAGGCTCCGCCGACGGTCGAGATGAGCGTGGTGGCGACGAGCTTCAGGGCGTCACCCGGAACCGCGTCGGCCGGCAGCGAGTCGAGCTTCGCGATCACGGCCGTGAAGCCGCGGTCGAGGTTCTCCCCGTGGTCGCCGTCGCCGATCTCGCGGTCGAGCGTGACGAGCTCCACCCGGTGGTCGTGCACCACCTGTGCGGTCCGCCGGATCCAGTCCGTCGTCCAGTCGATGCCCAGAGCGTCAGCCATGCCCTCTACCTTCCCCAGCGCAGAGCAGCCGTCTGCACCGGTGCGTCCCACAGTCCGGTCAGTTCCTCGTCGAGCTTCAGCACGCTGATCGACACGCCCTGCATCTCGAGCGACGTCACGAAGTTGCCCACCAGCGAGCGGGTCACCGTGATGCCCTTCTCAGCCAACACCTCCGCGGCGTGCTTGAACACGATGTAGAGCTCGACCTGCGGGGTGCCGCCCATGCCGTTCACGAGCAGCAGCACCTCGTCGCCCGAGGCGAAGGGCAGGTCCTCCAGGATGGGCCCGAGCAGGCGGTCGACGATCGCGTCGGCCGGCTCCAGCTTGATGCGCTCCCGGCCCGGCTCCCCGTGGATGCCGATGCCGATCTCGATCTCGTCGTCGGCGAGCACGAAGCTCGGCTCGCCGGCGTGCGGCACGACGCACGGTGTGAGGGCGACACCCATGGTGC
Source organism: Herbiconiux gentiana (assembly GCF_024978135.1). GTDB lineage: Bacteria > Actinomycetota > Actinomycetes > Actinomycetales > Microbacteriaceae > Herbiconiux > Herbiconiux gentiana. Next base: position 330,284 of record NZ_JANTEZ010000001.1, read on the forward strand.
GTACCTGGCTGTTGACCTTGGTGGCGACGGCGGCCACGGCGTCGAGGTCGTCGCCGCGCTCGGCGGCGGCTCCGGCGATCTTCTCCACCAGCACGGTGCCGGCGACGCCGCGACGGCCGGCGGTGTAGAGCGAGTCCTTGACCGCGACGTCGTCGTCGACGATCACGGTGCGCACCTCGATGTCCTCGGCCGAGGCGAGGTCGGCGGCGGTCTCGAAGTTCAGCACGTCTCCGGTGTAGTTCTTCACGATGTGCAGCACACCCTTGCCCGCGTCGACGGCCTTCGTCGCCGCGAGGATCGGGTCGGGCGTCGGGGAGGTGAAGACCGGGCCGGGTACGGCGGCGTCGAGCATCCCGAAGCCCACGAAGCCGCCGTGCAGGGGCTCGTGCCCGCTGCCGCCGCCCGACACCAGGCCGACCTTGCCGGCCACCGGGGCGTCTTTGCGGGCGATGTAGATGGGGTCGTGCGACACGGTGACGATGTCGCCGTGCGCGGCCTCGAAACCGACGACGGCCTCGTCGACGACGTTCTTCGGATCGTTGATGAGCTTCTTCATTGAAATTCCCTCCGGTCACCGTGCATCGGTGCGACGGGAGCCAGCGCCTGGCTGCCCGAGACGAATCTACGCCGTCGGCGCCGGGCTCCGGTAGGTGCAGGGCGCACGGTGACCGTGGGCGACACGGGACACTCCGGCATGTACCTGGCAACTTCCTGGGGATACTGTTGGCTCAATCCGTTCACCCCGGAGGCCGCAGTGGGCGGCCGCTCAGTGCGAAGGAAGGTCATCGTGGACAATCTCGGTATCGATTTCTTGTCGGAGCTGGTGGGCACGGCGATGCTCGTGCTCCTCGGCTGCGGCGTCGTGGCGAACGTCGCCCTGGTGCGCACCAAAGGCTTCAACGGCGGGTTCCTGATGGTGAACATCGGCTGGGGCCTCGCGGTCTTCGCCGGTGTGATCGTGTCGTACGCCTCCGGAGCACACCTGAACCCGGCCGTCACCCTCGGGCTCGTGGCCAATGGCGCGACGTCGTTCGGCTCGGCGGCGACCCCGGTCGACGTCAACTTCCTGTCGGTGATCGCGTACATCGGTGCGCAGCTGATCGGTGCGATCATCGGTGCGGTGTTCGTGTGGCTGGCGTACAAGCAGCACTTCGACGAGGAGCCCGAGCCGGCGAACAAGCTCGGCGTGTTCTCGACCGGCCCGGCCATCCGCTCGTATGGCTGGAACCTCGTCACCGAGATCGTCGGCACCTTCGTGCTGGTGTTCGTCGTGATCGGCTTCGGCGGCGGACGACAGGGCGACGGCGGTTTGGCGGCACTCGGAGCCCTTCCGGTCGCGCTGCTCGTGATCGGCATCGGCGCCTCGCTCGGTGGCCCGACCGGCTACGCCATCAACCCCGCGCGTGACCTCGGCCCGCGCATCGCGCACGCGATCCTCCCGATCAAGGGCAAGGGAACCTCCGACTGGTCCTACTCCTGGGTGCCGATCGTCGGACCGATCATCGGCGGTATCCTCGCCGGCCTCCTCGCGATCCCCCTCCTGCCGATCCTCACGTAGCACCCAGCGGGCCGGGCCACGATGACGTGGACCGGCCCGCTGTCTCTTTCCAGCACCAGTCGTCTCACACAAAGGAGTTGTTATGACGGACTACATCATCGCGATCGACCAGGGAACCACGAGCACCCGGGCGATCGTCTTCGACCACTCGGGCTCGATCGTCTCCACGGGCCAGCTCGAGCACGACCAGATCTTCCCCAAGGCCGGCTGGGTCGAGCACGACCCGAAGCAGATCTGGGACAACACCCGCGAGGTGATCGGTCAGGCCCTCTCGAAGGCCAACATCACCCGCCACAACGTCAAAGCTGTCGGCATCACCAACCAGCGCGAGACCGCGGTGGTGTGGGACAAGAACACCGGCGAGCCCGTCTACAACGCGATCGTCTGGCAGGACACCCGCACCCAGGCCATCGTCGACCGCCTCTCGGAGGACGGCGGGGCCGAGCGCTTCAAGGACACGGTCGGCCTGCCCCTGTCGACGTACTTCGCCGGCACCAAGATCGTCTGGATCCTCGAGAACGTCGAGGGCGCCCGCGAGCGCGCCAAGTCCGGCGACCTGCTCTTCGGCACCACCGACACCTGGGTGCTCTGGAACCTCACCGGCGGCGTCGACGGCGGCGTGCACGCGACCGACGTCACCAACGCCTCCCGCACGCTCTTCATGGACCTCGAGACCCTGGAGTGGCGCGACGACATCCTCGACGTGTTCGGGGTGCCGAAGTCGATGCTCCCGGCGATCAAGAGCTCCTCGGAGATCTACGGGACCGTGCACACCTCCTCGCTGCTGCGCGAGGTGCCGGTCGCGGGCATCCTGGGCGACCAGCAGGCCGCCACCTTCGGCCAGGCCGCGTTCGACGCCGGCGAGGCCAAGAACACCTACGGCACCGGCAACTTCCTCATCTTCAACACGGGCACCGAGATCGTGAAGTCGAAGAACGGGCTGCTCACGACCCTCGGTTACAAGCTGGGCGACGCCGAACCGCACTACGCGCTCGAGGGCTCGATCGCGGTCACCGGCTCGCTCGTGCAGTGGCTGCGCGACAACCTCGGCCTGATCAAGTCCGCCCCCGAGATCGAGGAGCTCGCCAAGACGGTCGAGGACAACGGCGGCGCCTACTTCGTGCCGGCGTTCTCCGGCCTGTTCGCTCCCTACTGGCGATCGGATGCCCGGGGTGCCCTCGTGGGTCTGACCCGCTACGTCAACAAGGGCCACATCGCCCGTGCGGCACTCGAGGCGACCGCCTTCCAGACCAAGGAGGTGCTCGACGCGGTCAACGCCGACTCGGGGGTGCCGCTGACGGAGCTGAAGGTCGACGGAGGCATGATCGCCAACAACCTGCTGATGCAGTTCCAGGCCGACATCCTCGACGTGCCCGTCGTGCGTCCGGTCGTGGCCGAGACGACGGCGCTCGGTGCGGCGTACGCGGCCGGGCTCGCCGTGGGCTACTGGGCCGACCTCGACGAGCTGCGCGCCAACTGGCAGGAGGACTCGCGCTGGACGCCCGACCTCGACTCGGCCGAGCGCGACCGGCAGTACCGCAACTGGAAGAAGGCCGTCACCAAGACGATGGACTGGGTGGACGAGGACGTGCAGTAAGGGCTCTGCCCTCGGCCGTGTAGGGCTCCCCCTGCCAGGCCTGCCGTTCAGGCGCGGGTGGCCGCGATCCAGTCGTCGAGCTTCTGGGTCGCGGCCCCCGTGTCGATGGCGGCGGCGGCGATGGTCATCTTCTCGGCCAGCCGCTCCACCATCCCCCGGTCAACCTCGGCCGGATCGGTGGCCAGCTCGAACGCCACGAGACCGGCCGCGGCGTTCAGCAGCACCGTGTCGCGTACCGGCCCGCCGTCGCCGGCGAGCGTGCGCCGCACGATCTCGGCGTTGTGCGCGGCGTCGCCCCCGCGCAGCTCGTCGATGGTCGAGGTGCGGATGCCCAGATCCCTCGGATTGAGGTCGTGCTCCTTCACCGACCCGCGCGAGACCTCCCAGATGTGGCTGTGGCCCGTCGTGGTCAGCTCGTCGAGACCGTCGTCGCCCCGGAAGACCAGCGCCGTGGCGCCCCGGGTCTGGAAGACTCCGGTGATCAGCGGTACGCGGTCGAGGTGGGCGACACCCACGGCCGACGCCTCGGCGCGGGCGGGGTTGCAGAGCGGGCCGAGGAAGTTGAAGACCGTGGGAACGCCGAGTTCGGCGCGCACCGCTCCGGCGTTCTTGAACCCGGGGTGGAACTTCGCGGCGTAGGCGAAGGAGATGCCGGTCTCCATCAGCACGGCGGCCACCCGCTCCGGCTCGAGCTCGAGATCGATGCCGAGGGCGCGCAGCACGTCGGAGGAGCCGCTCAGCGAACTCGCCGCCTTGTTGCCGTGCTTGATGACAGGGACACCGCTCGCCGCCGCGACGATCGACGCCATGGTCGAGACGTTCACGGTGCCGTAGCTGTCGCCTCCGGTGCCCACGATGTCGAGCGCGAACGGGTCGACCTCCAGTGGCAGCGCGTGGTCGAGGATCGCGTCGCGGAAGCCGACGATCTCGTCGACCGTCTCCCCCTTGGCTCTCAGCGCGACCAGGAATCCTGCCAGCTGGGCCTCAGTCACCTCTCCTAGCATGATCCTGTCCATCGACCAGGTGGCCTGCGAGATCGAGAGATCCTGCCCGGTCAGCAGGCGTGCGATGGTCGAGGGCCAGGTGAGCGTTTCAGCCATGGGAGCGATCCTACGGGCCGCTCCGAACGGGACACGCCGGTGGAGGGGCCGGATGGTGCGCCAAATGCAAAACCGCGCCCCGATATCGGACATAATGGAACAGTGACGAGCAGCTCATTGACCCATTCTCAGAGTGCCCCCGTGGTGCAGCGCCCCAACACCGTGGCGGTCGGCACCATCGTGTGGCTCGGCAGCGAGGTCATGTTCTTCGCGGGCCTCTTCGCCATCTACTTCACGCTGCGCTCCACGAACCCGGGCGCCTGGGCCGAGCAGGCCGGCGTGCTGAACGTCCCGTTCGCGGCCGTCAACACGATCATCCTGGTGATCTCGTCGTTCTGGTGCCAGTTCGCCGTCTGGGCCGCCGAGCGCGGCCAGGTCAAGCGCACCAGCTGGGCCCCCAAAGACTGGGGCCTCACCGAGTGGCTCTTCCTCACCTACGCCTTCGGCGCCGTCTTCGTCAGCGGCCAGGTGCTCGAGTACGCCACCCTCGTCTCCGAGGGCATCACGATCGACGGCAACGCCTACGGCTCGGCCTTCTACCTCACCACCGGCTTCCACGCCCTGCACGTCACGGGCGGCCTCATCGCCATGCTGCTCATGCTCGGTCGCGTGTTCGCCGTCAAGAACTTCGGTCACAAGGAGGCGACGTCGATCATCGTCGTCTCGTACTACTGGCACTTCGTCGACGTGGTCTGGATCGGCCTCTTCTTCGTCATCTACGTGCTGAAGTAGCGCTCCACCCAGATCGACCCGATGCAGCACCCGCAGTACCGAAAGAGAGTTGAGAGAATGGCCCGCAGGAGCAGGAAAGCAAACAGGCGCCACCCCCTGGCGACCGTTCTGCTGATCGCTATCGGCCTCGTCGTCACGGGCGGCGGCTACGCCGCGTTCAGCAGCACCACCGCTGCCACCGCCGAGACCGACACGTCGAGCCAGCAGGTCATCGACGAGGGCGAGAAGCTGTTCGCCTCCAACTGCGCCACCTGCCACGGCATGAGCCTGCAGGGCACCGACGACGGCCCGAGCCTGATCGGCGTCGGCGCGGCCTCGGTCGACTTCCAGGTCGGCACCGGCCGCATGCCGCTCGCCATGCAGGGCCCGCAGGCCATGCAGAAACCCGTGCAGTTCACCGACGAGCAGACCGCCGCCATGGCCGCCTACGTCGCCTCCATCTCCCCCGGCCCGGCCGTGCCCGACGAGAGCCTTCTGCAGGCCGACGGCGACGCCGCGAACGGCGGCGAGCTGTTCCGCATCAACTGCGCCATGTGCCACAACGTCGCCGGCGCCGGCGGTGCGCTCACCGAGGGCAAGTACGCTCCCGAGCTCACCGGGGTGCTCGCCTCGCACATCTACGAGGCCATGCTCACCGGCCCGCAGAACATGCCCGTCTTCAACGACGACAACCTGACGCCCGAAGACAAGCGCGACATCATCACCTACCTGAAGTACGTCGAGAACAACCCGTCGCCCGGCGGCTTCGAGCTCGGCAACCTCGGTCCGGTCGCGGAGGGCCTCTTCGCCTGGATCTTCGGCCTCGGCGCGATCATCGGTCTCATGGTCTGGCTCACCGCCAAGTCCAACTGATCCGCGTGACCACAGCAATCACCAGCAGCAGCTCGAAAGGGATACACAATGGCACATGACGAGGTGAGCGGCATCGACTCAGCCGCCTCCGATTCGTCGGCCGTCGAGACGAGTCATCGCACTCCGGCGGGTACAGCGGTCATTGGCTCCGACGTGGAGAACCCCGGCGAGCCGCCGCACCGCGCGCGCGTCACCGATCTCGACCCGGCGAAGGCCAAGCACGCCGACCGCACGGTCTACACGCTGTTCTACCTCTCGATCGCGGGCAGCATCTTCGCCCTCGCGGCCTACATGGCCTTCCCGATCGAAGACGGCGACCCCGTCGCGCTGCGGCTGAACACCCTCTTCATCGGCCTCGGTTCGGCCCTCGCGCTCTTCGGCATCGGCCTCGCGGCCGTGCACTGGGGCAAGGCGCTGATGGTCGACAAGGAGGGCATCGACATCCGTCACCCCGTTCGGGGCACCGACGAGACGCGTGCCCGAGCGGTCGAGATCTTCGACCAGGCCGACAAGGAGTCGGGCTTCGGTCGACGCACCCTCATCCGGAACAGCCTGATCGGCGCCATCATCGCCTTCCCGCTGCCCGGCCTCGTGCTCTTCCGCGGCCTCGGCCCGCAGAACCAAGACCCCGTCGAACTGCTCAGCCACACCATGTGGAAGAAGGGCTCGCGGCTCACGCTCGACCCGAGCGGCATCCCGGTCAAGGCGTCCGACATCACGATCGGATCGGTGTTCCACATCATCCCCGAGGGCCTGAACGAGCGCGAAGACCTGCTCGAGCAGAAGGCGAAGGCCGCGGTGCTGCTCATGCGCCTCGACCCCTCCGACCTCAATATCAGCCCGGAGCGCGAGGGCTGGTCGTACGACGGCATCGTCGCGTACTCCAAGATCTGCACGCACGTCGGATGCCCGGTGGCACTCTACGAGCAGCAGACCCATCACCTCCTCTGCCCCTGCCACCAGTCGACCTTCGACGTGGTGAACGAGGCCAAGGTGATCTTCGGCCCGGCCAAGCGGCCGCTGCCCCAGCTGCCCATCGAGGTCGACTCGGAGGGCTACCTCGTGGCTCAGAGCGACTTCCACGAGCCCGTCGGACCTAGTTTCTGGGAGCGTTCATGACCAGCATCATCGAGAGGCCAGAGGCTGAGGCCCCGGCCACTCCGAAGAAGGGCGGCGGCATCACCGGCGCCGCCGCGAACTACCTCGACGAGCGCACCAGCATCTCGGCGGTCGTCAAGGAGTTCGGTCGCAAGATCTTCCCCGACCACTGGTCGTTCATGCTCGGCGAGGTGGCGCTCTACAGCTTCGTCGTCATCATCCTCTCGGGCACCTTCCTGACGTTCTTCTTCCAGGCCTCGATGGTCGAGACGCACTACGAGGGCGCCTTCGTGCCGCTCAAGGGCGTCGAGATGTCGGCCGCCATGGACTCGGCGCTGCACATCTCGTTCGACGTGCGCGGTGGCCTCCTGGTCCGTCAGATCCACCACTGGGCGGCGCTGCTGTTCATCGCGTCCATCGGCCTGCACATGCTGCGCGTGTTCTTCACGGGCGCGTTCCGCAAGCCGCGTGAGCTGAACTGGATGATCGGCTTCGTGCTGTTCGTGCTGGCGATGGCCGAGGGCTTCACCGGGTACTCGCTCCCCGACGACCTGCTCTCGGGCAACGGCCTCCGCATCATCGACGGCCTGATCAAGGGCATGCCGGTCATCGGCACCTGGACGTCGTTCCTGCTGTTCGGCGGCGAGTTCCCGGGCACCTCGATCGTGGGCCGCCTCTACACGCTGCACATCCTGCTGCTGCCGGCCATCCTGGTCGCATTCCTGGCGCTGCACCTGGTGTTCGTCGTGGTACACAAGCACACCCAGTTCGCCGGCCCCGGCCGCACCGAGAAGAACGTGATCGGCTACCCGATCCTCCCCGTCTACGCGGCGAAGGCCGGTGGCTTCTTCTTCCTGGTGTTCGGTGTCATCGCGCTGATGGCGTCGTTCTTCACGATCAACCCGATCTGGAACTACGGACCGTACGACCCCTCCCCCGTGTCGGCCGGTACCCAGCCCGACTGGTACATCGGCTTCGCCGACGGCGCCCTGCGGCTCATCCCGCCGGGACTGGAGTTCGTGTGGCTCAACCACACCTGGTCGTTCAACATCATCATCCCCGTGATCGCGCTGGTGCTGCTGCTCTTGTTCGTCTTCATCTACCCCTTCGTCGAGGGCTGGGTCACGGGCGACAAGCGCGAGCACCACATCCTCGACCGCCCGCGCAACGCCCCCACCCGCACCGCCATCGGCGCGGCCGGCGTCACCTTCTACGCGGCGCTCTGGGCGGCGGCCTCCTCCGACCTCATGGCGACGCACTTCCAGCTCTCCATCGAGGGTGTCATCCACGTCGTCCAGGCGTGGGCGGTGCTCGGCCCGTTCATCGCGTACTTCATCACGAAGCGCGTGTGCATCGGCCTGATGAAGAAGGACCGCGAGATCGTGCTGCACGGCTACGAGTCGGGCCGCATCGTCCGCCTCCCGGGCGGCGAATACATCGAGGTGCACGAGCAGCTCGACGACTACGAGCGCTGGAAGCTGGTCGACTACGAGTCGTTCGAGCCGATCATGCTGCGCCCCAACTCGCGCGGCAAGATCACCCCGACGATGCGCCTGCGCTCGGCCATGTCGAACTGGTTCTTCGAGGACCGCATCGCCCCGGCCTCCCGCACCGAGCTCGAGGCGGCCCACGGCCACGGCCACGCCGACGCCGTCACCTCCGGCACCCCGGCCCGCGGCCAGCTCGAAGACCCGACCGGCGGCAACACGCACCACTGACGCCCGCTGCCCGCTGGCTCCCGCCCGCGCCGCCGCACCGCCCAGCGCCCGTCCCTCCCCAGGGGCGGGCGCTTCGCGTTGCCGTGACCATTGCGCGGTGTGCACCGGCGCTCGTGCTGCTCACCCGGAAGACCGAGTGAGTATCGATTGCTCGTACCACTCCGCGCCTGTGGTGGGTGACGCTAGCGTCATAACTCTCTACAGAAGGCACTCGACATGATTCAGATATCTCCCAGCCCCGCAACACGGCGCGCGCCGCTTGTCGCGCTGATGACAGTGGCGGCGATAGCGATCGGCAGCGTGTTCGCGACACCGCTCACGGCCTCGGCCACTCCGGCCACCACGCCGGTTCCGGCCGGCACACCTGACGTGGGCCTGACCTACTGCGCACCAGCGATCGTCGAGCTCGGCAGCGCAGTCGACTTCGACGCCTCCGATTCCGAGCAGACGAGCGGCTTCACTGTGACCATCAGTGAGGGTTCGCTGCCCGACGGGCTCACGATCCGACCCGTCACTGGTCTCGCGTATCGCATCTCCGGTACGGCTGCAAAGCTCGGCGCGTTCCGGTACACCATGCACTTCACCAACGGGATTCACTCGGGCGACCGCACGTGCGCCGTCGACGTCGTCCCGGTCGGCTCCAAGGTCGAGCGCATCGCCGGCGACGACCGGTATGCCACCGGCCTCGCCGTCGCCGGCAGAGTCGATCCCGACACCGCTCCGCTCGTCTACGTCGCAAGCGGCGAGAACTACCCCGACGCCCTGAGCGCGGCCGCGATCGCCGCACAGCGCGGCGCTCCGCTCATTCTGACCCCGCGTTCGAGTATCCCTGAATCCGTCTACGGCGCCATCTACAAGTACGCGCCGAGAGACATTGTCGTGGTAGGAGGCACCAACGCCGTTTCCACGAGTGTGGAGACACTCCTGCGGGCGATCCCGAGCGTCTCGAGCATCACGCGCATCGGCGGAGCGGATCGCTTCGAGGTGTCCCGCAACCTCATCACCCATCCGACTTTCGGCGCCAAGCCGTCCGCGGCCGTCTCCGTGGTCACTGGAAATCGCTTCCCTGACGCGCTCAGCGCGACTCCTCCGTCGGGCCGCGACACCATCCCGGTCCTCCTGGTCAACGGTGACGCCAGCTCGCTGACGGCGAACGAGAAATCCCTGCTGACGACCAGAGAGGTGACGTCCGCGACGCTGTTCGGCGGAGAAGACACCGTCTCCACGGGCATCGCGAATGACATCAAGAAGATCGCCGCGACCGTGAACCGCATCGACGGCAGCGACCGGTTCGTCACCTCGGCGAACGTCGCGAAGTCCGCCTATCCAGGTCACATCGACACTGTGTACCTTGCAACGGGTGAGAACTTCCCCGACGCACTCTCCGGCGGCGTTCTCGCTGCCATCGAGAAAGCGCCGATCCTCCTGACGCGCAGAACGTGCATGGCCTCCGAAGTGGCCGACGAAGTACGGGCACTCACGCCGAAGCGGATCGTGCTCCTCGGTGGCCAGAACGTCCTCGACGCGACGCTGGAGAACCTGCCGGTCTGCAGCTGATAAGACCACCAGACGAAGAGCCTGCTCGCCCCTCGATGGCCGAGCAGGCTCTTTGCTGTGCGGCCGCCACCCCCGTGAGGCGGAAGCAGGCGGCCGTCGTACCGCTGGACAACCTGGGACTCACCGCCGTTCCAAAGCACCACGCATCGGCCGTGGACGCCAGATGGCGAATGCCCTCCCTGGCACGCAGAAGGCCCGCCCCCGGAGGGGCGGGCCTTCGTAGCGTGGGTGGGACGTCAGCGGGCGAAGTAGCCGCGGTAGTACTCGTAGGTCCAGCCGACGACGGCCACGAGCACGAGGGCGCCGGCCAGGAAGCAGATCCAGAAGCCGACCGCGAGGCCGAGCATCAGGAGGGCGCCGCCACCCGCGAGGATGATGGGCCACCAGCTCCAGGGGCTGTAGAAGCCGATCTCGGGGTCGCCGTCGTCGATGTTGGCGTCGAGGCGGTCTTCCGGGAGCTCCGCGCCCTGGGCCTTGTGCACGCGGCTCAGGTAGAAGGCGAGGAACGCCGACAGCACGGCCGTGAGGCTGATCGCCACGGTGCCGACCCACTCGAGCTGGCCGTCGTACCAGATCAGTGACCACACGGTGTAGGCCGTGGCGGCCAGCACCATGAAGACGGTCAGGATCCAGAAGAGGTTGGTATTGGCTCTCATGGGTCTACTTCACCTTGTCGTTCACGATGTCGTACGTGGGGGCGTCGGGGGCGTCTTTCGCCGGGCCCACACCGACCGGGATGCCGGCCTCGGGGTGGTTGAGGTCGAACGCCGGCGACTCCGAACGGATGCGCGGGATCGAGGTGAAGTTGTGCCGCGGGGGCGGGCACGACGTCGCCCACTCGAGTGAGCGGCCGTAGCCCCAGGGGTCGTTCACCGTGACCTTCGGCGCCTTGCGGGCCGTGATGTACACGTTCAGGAAGAACGGGATGAGCGAGGCGGCGAGGATGAACGATCCGATGGTGGAGAGCTGGTTCATCCAGGTGAAGCCGTCTTCGGGCTGGTAGGTCGCGTACCGTCGCGGCATACCCATGACGCCCAGCCAGTGCTGGATGAGGAACGTCGTGTGGAAGCCGATGAACAGCAGCCAGAAGTGCCAGTGGCCGAGACGCTCGTTGAGCATCTTGCCCGTCCACTTGGGCCACCAGAAGTAGAAGCCTGAGAACATCGCGAACACCACGGTGCCGAACACCACGTAGTGGAAGTGCGCCACCACGAAGTAGGTGTCGGAGACGTGGAAGTCGAGCGGCGGGGAGGCGAGGATGACACCCGTGAGGCCACCGAAGGTGAAGGTGATCAGGAAGCCGATCGCCCAGACCATCGGGGTCTCGAACGTCACCGAGCCGCGCCACATGGTGCCGACCCAGTTGAAGATCTTCACACCCGTCGGCACCGCGATGAGCATCGTCATCAGGGCGAAGAACGGCAGCAGCACCGAGCCGGTGACGTACATGTGGTGCGCCCAGACCGTGACCGACAGGGCGGCGATCGAGATCGTCGCGTAGATCAGGGTCTTGTAGCCGAAGATCGGCTTACGGCTGAACACCGGGAAGACCTCGGACACGATGCCGAAGAACGGCAGCGCGATGATGTACACCTCGGGGTGACCGAAGAACCAGAACAGGTGCTGCCAGAGCAGCACGCCGCCGTTGGCCGCGTCGTAGATGTGGGCCCCGAAGACGCGGTCGGCGCCGAGGGCGAAGAGCGCGGCGGCGAGCACCGGGAAGGCCATCAGCACGAGGATCGACGTCACCAGGATGTTCCAGGTGAAGATCGGCATGCGGAACATGGTCATGCCGGGGGCGCGCATCGTGATGATCGTGGTGATGAAGTTCACGCCACCGAGGATGGTGCCGAAGCCCGACAGGCCGAGGCCGAAGACCCAGAGGTTTCCGCCGTCACCCGGTGTGAACGTCGTCGACGACAGCGGCGCGTAGGCGAACCAGCCGAACGAGGCGGCGCCCTGCGGGGTGAGGAAGCCGGAGACCGCGATCAGCGAGCCGAACAGGAACAGCCAGAACGCGAAGGCGTTCAGCCGCGGGAACGCCACGTCGGGCGCGCCGATCTGCAGCGGCATGATCACGTTGGCGAAGCCCGCGAACAGCGGCGTCGCGAACATGAGCAGCATGATCGTGCCGTGCATGGTGAAGAGCTGGTTGTACTGGTCTTTCGTCTGCAGCAGCTCGAGACCGGGCTCGAACAGCTGGGCGCGGATGACCAGGGCCATCACGCCACCCAGGCAGAAGAAAAGGAACGACGCGATCAGGTACATGTACCCGATGGTCTTGTGGTCGGTGGAGGTGATCCACTTGACCAGGATGTTGCCCTTGCGCCCGACCGTCTTGGACGGCGTCGGGGTGGGCGCCGGGAGACCGGCGCCGCCTGCGGGCGCAACGTCGATGGTTGCAGTCATGACGCGTTCCTACTCTTCTTCGTGCGCGGGCTCGCCGATGCCCGGGAGGTTCTGGTTGCGGTCGTACTCGTGACCGAGCTGGCCCTCGTTGCCGGCGGCACGGAGGGACTCGATGTAGCTGTCGTACTCCTGCTGCGAGACGACCTTGACGTTGAAGAGCATCATCGAGTGGTACTCGCCGCACAGCTCGGCGCATTTGCCGGTGTACGTGCCCTCCTTCTCGGGGGTGACGTACATGTAGTTCGTCTTGCCGGGCAGCATGTCCTTCTTGTAGAGGAAGTCGATGACCCAGAAGGAGTGGATGACGTCGCGCGACTCGAGCTGGATCTCGATCTGCTTGCCCACGGGCAGGTAGAGGGTCGGGATCTCGGACTCGACGAGGTTGCCGTTGTCGTCGTCAGGGTCGTCCTGACCCTGGACACCGGCGTAGTAGACGTCGTCGTTGGTGTAGTTGAAGTCCCACGCCCACTGCTTGCCGAACACCTGGATGGTGTAGTCGGGCTTCTCGTAGGCCTGCTCGATCGCGCTCTGATCGCGGGCGGTGAAGGCGAAGAAGCCGAGCACCAGGATGAGCGGCACGACCGTGTAGAAGATCTCGATCGGCATGTTGTAGCGCAGCTGCGCGGGCAGACCGGTCTGGCCCTTGCGGCGACGGTAGACGACGATCGCCCAGATCGTGAGACCCCAGGTGAGCACACCCACGATGAGGAGCACGATCCACGACGTGACCCAGAGGCCGATGACGCGGTCGACGTTGTTCGTGGTGCCGGGCTCGGTGGGAAGCCAGCCTTGGAGCTGGTCCTGCGTGCAGCCGGCGAGAACAACGGACATTAGCGCCGCGATAGGGATCGCGGCCCATCGGAGACGTCGGTTAGAGCGCACCAGAGACCTTTCGGGAAGCTACACCATCAGTGTATTTGACCTTCTCCTAGCCTACTGTGTCGATTTACCGGTCGGAGCCACAGCCACCCCGCACCGAGGGGTGCTAGGGCGCGAAAAAGGGGCCGTCCCGGTATGGAACGGCCCCTTCTCGGATGCGCGTGGATCTGTGCGCCCGGCGTGGCGACTAGTGGAACGAGTCTCCGCAGGCGCAGCTGCCCGAGGCGTTCGGGTTGTCGATGGTGAAGCCCTGCTTCTGGATGGTGTCTTCGAAGTCGATGGTGGCGCCCTCGAGGTAGGGGACGCTCATCTTGTCGACGATGACCTCGACGCCGTCGAAGTCGACCGCCGCGTCGCCGTCGAGCATGCGCTCGTCGAAGTACAGCTGGTAGATCAGCCCCGAGCAGCCGCCGGGCTGCACGGCCACGCGCAGGCGCAGGTCGTCACGACCCTCTTGCTCGAGCAGGTTCTTGACCTTGGTGGCGGCGGTGTCGGTGAGACCGACCTTGTGCGCCGGCGCCTCGACGTCAGTCGTCAGGATCGTGTCGCTCATGTGCACTCCTTAGTGATCGGAAGTATGGGGAAAGTCTAACTGCGGAAACCCGAGGGGCGGCTCAGGAATTCCCGCCGCGCCCGTCGAGCCTCAGCAGCAGCAGCGCCTCGGTCTGGATGGCCCGCTTGAACACGCCGAGATGCAGCGACTCGTTCGGGCTGTGCGCCCGCGTGTTCGGGTCTTCGACCCCGGTGACCAGGATCTGGGCGGAGGGGAACACCCGGGCGAGGTCGGAGATGAACGGGATCGACCCGCCGATGCCGGCCTCGACGGGCTCGGCACCCCAGGCGTCGCGCATCGCGTCTTTCGCGGCGGTGACGGCCCAGCCCGAGGTGTCAACGAGGAACGGGTCGCCCGTGTCGACGTCGTCGATGGCGATGTGCGCACCGAACGGCACGTGAGCGTGGATGTGGCGCTCGATGGCCTCGAAGGCCTGCTGGGCGGGCTGGCCCGGCGCGATGCGGGCGCTGATGCGCACCGACACGCTCGGGATGAGCGTGTTGGACGCGTTGGCGACCGAGGGCGCGTCGATGCCCGTGACCGTGACGGTCGGCTTCGCCCAGAGGCGCGACAGCACCGAGCCGCTGCCGAGCGGCGTGACGCCCTCGAGCAGCCCCGCGTCGTCGCGCAGCGTCTCCTCGCTGTAGGCGGGAGCGTCGATCTCGCGGCCTTCGAGCCCCTCGACCGCGACCGCGCCCGAGTCGTCGTGGAAGGACGCGAGCAGGCGCACCGCGGCGATCATCGCGTCGGGTGCCGCCCCGCCGAACATGCCGGAGTGCGAGGCGTGCGCCAGCGTCGACACCGTGAGCCGGAAGGTCACGTTGCCGCGCAGGCTCACGGTGAGGGAGGGCGTCTCCGCATCCCAGTTGTCGGAGTCGGCCACCACGATGACGTCGGCCGCGAGCTTCTCGCGGTGCGCCTCGAGGAAGTTCGCGAAGGAGCGGGAGCCGAACTCCTCCTCCCCCTCGATGAAGAGCACGAGGCCGAGGTCGAAGTCGGGGCCGGCGACCTCGGTGAGGGCGCGGATGGCCGACAGGTGCGACTCGACCCCCGCCTTGTCATCTGCCGCGCCGCGCCCGTAGAGGCGGTCGCCCCGCACGGTGGGCTCGAACGGCGGCGACTCCCACTCCTCGTCGCGCCCGGGGGGTTGCACGTCGTGGTGCGCGTAGAGCAGCACGGTGGGCCGGCCGTTGCGGGCGGCCCTGGTGGCCAGCACGGCCGGCTGGCCGAGCTCGCCCGGCTGCCCGTCGCCGCCCGCCATCGGCGCGCGGAGGATCTCGACCGACTCGAACACGCCCGTGGCCCGCGCGTGCCCCGCGACGGCCTCGGCGCTGGCGGCCACGTGGGCCGGGTCGAACGCCGACCAGGAGACGGACGGGATGCGCACCAGCGCACTCAGTTCGGCGATGCTCGCGGGGAGCGCGAGCCGCACCGCCTCGACGACGGCGGCCTCGCGGTCGGTGAGTTCGGCGGGCCGGGCATTCTGAGGCAATGAGGAGTCTGGAGCGTCTGTCATGAAGGTAATCTTAAGAGACCGACGAACGAGGACACCGTGGCCAGAAAAAGCAGTGCAGCAGAACCCGTGATCGAGGCTCCTGTGGAGGAGCAGACCGGATCGGGCAAGGGGCACGCGACGCCGACCCGCAAGGAGCGCGAAGCGGCCAACAAGCGACCGCTGGTTCCGAACGACCGCAAAGAAGCGACGAAAGACGCCCGCCGCCGCCAGCAGGAGCTGCGCGAGCGCGCCCGCGTCGGCATGGCGAACGGCGACGAGAAGTACCTGCCGCTGCGCGACAAGGGCCCGCAGCGCCGGTACGTGCGCGACTACATCGACGCCCGGTTCAACCTCGGCGAGTTCATCATCCCGGCGATGTTCGTGGTCATCCTGCTGACCCTCGTGCCCGCCCCCGAGCTGCAGGCCGGCGTGATGCTCGGCCTCTACGCCTTCGTGCTGATCGTCATCGCCGACTGCGTGTTCGTGAACTTCCGGCTGATGAAGAAGCTCCGCGCCAAGTTCGGCCCCGAGAACGTCGAGCGCGGCCTGCGCTGGTACGCCACGATGCGCGCCCTGCAGTTCCGTCGCCTGCGTCTGCCGAAGCCGCAGGTCAAGCGCGGCGAGTTCCCCAAGTAGGGCGCACCCGGCACGACCCGGGCCGGCGCGACGGGCTCAGGCCCGCGACAGGCCGCGATTGATCTCGCGCGCCCAGAGCGGCCCGCGGTACAGGAACGCGGTGTACCCCTGCACGAGCGTCGCCCCGGCGTCGAGCCGGGCCCGCACGTCGGCCGCGGTCTCCACTCCCCCGACCGAGATGACGCACATCGTCGCCGGCACGACCGAGCGGATGCTCCGCAGCACCTCGAGCGAGCGCGCCGCCAGCGGCGCCCCCGACAGCCCGCCGGCCCCCGCGGCCTCGACCACGGCCGATGGGGTGCGAAGGCCCGACCGCGAGATGGTGGTGTTGGTGGCGATGATGCCGTCGAGCCCCAGCTCCACGGCGAGCGAGGCGATCTTCGCCACCTCGTCGTCGGTGAGGTCGGGCGCGATCTTGACGAGCAGCGGGGTCGAACTCGCCTCGCCCTTCACGGCCGAGAGCAGCGGTCGCAGCCGGTCGAGCTCCTGCAGGCCGCGGAGACCGGGCGTGTTGGGCGAGCTCACGTTCACGACCAGGTAGTCGGCCATGGGCGCAAGCGCCCGCGTGCTCTCGAGGTAGTCGTCGACCGCGTCGTCGACGTCGACGACCCGGCTCTTGCCGATGTTGACCCCGATGACGGGCCGCGGATGCTCGGCGGAGCGCACCCGCGCCAGCCGCAGCGCCGCCGCAGCCGCCCCGTGGTTGTTGAAGCCCATGCGGTTGATCACGGCCCGGTCGGCGATCAGCCGGAACAGCCGCGGCCGGGGATTGCCCGGCTGGGCCCTGGACGTGATGGTACCGACCTCGACGTGGCCGAAGCCCAGGGCGCCGAAGCCCCGGATGCCCTTCGCGTCTTTGTCGAAGCCGGCCGCGAGGCCGAACGGCGTGGGGAAGCGCAGGCCCAGGGCCTCGACCGAGATGTCGGAGGCCGGCCGGGTGAACCGGCCCACGAGCTTCTCGAGCCCCACCCGCGGGATGGCCTCGATGACCGAGAACGCGAGGTGGTGGGCGGTCTCCGGATCGAGCTTCGACAGCACGTGCCGGAAGAGCAGGCCGTAAGCGCTCACTCGCCCGTGCGAGCGACGTCGCCCCCGGCCGCGGCGGCCTGCTCGTGCTCCACCCGGAGCAGGGTGATGGCCGCCTCGAAGTCGTCGAGGGAGTCGAAGCCCTGGTAGACGCTGGCGAAGCGCAGGTAGGCCACCTCGTCGAGCTCGCGCAGCGGCTGCAGGATGGCCAGACCGATGTCGTTCGCCTCGATCTGCGCGGCGCCGCTCAGCCGCACCGTCTCCTCGACGCGCTGCGCGAGCACCGCGAGGTCGCTGTCGGTGACCGGGCGGCCCTGGCAGGCCTTGCGCACACCGCTCACGATCTTCTCGCGGCTGAACGGCTCGACCACGCCCGAGCGCTTGATCACGCTGAGAGAGGCGGTCTCGGTGGTGCTGAAGCGTCGGCCGCAGTCGGGGCACTGACGGCGGCGGCGGATGGCGAGGCCGTCGTCGGTCGTGCGCGAGTCGACCACGCGGGAGTCGGGGTAGCGGCAGTAAGGGCAGTACATGGCCCCTCCAGGGTACCGGCTCGCACGGGCATCCGGCCGTCACCGCGCACGCCTGGGGAGAACATCGCCCGCCCCCGGCGCGGTGCAGGAGTGGTTACTCCGACCGGGTGAACCGCGCCGTGACGGCCTCGCCGTGAGCCGGCAGGTTCTCGGCCTCGGCCAGGGCGACGATGCGATCGGCGACCTCGCGCAGCGCGGTCGACGAGTAGCGGATGACCTGCTGCGGCCGGAGGAAGGTGTACGCCCCGAGCCCCGACGAGAACCGCGACTGCCCGCCCGTCGGCAGCACGTGGTTCGACCCAGCGAGGTAGTCGCCGAGGCTCACCGGGGAGTAGGCGCCCACGAAGATGGCGCCGGCGTTCGTCAGGAGGGCGAGCACCGCATCCGGATCGGCCACCTGCACCTCGAGGTGCTCGGGGCCGTAGGCGTTGCTGAAGGACGCGGCCAGCTCGATCGAGTCGACCAGCACCACGGCGGACTGCGGTCCGTCGAGGGCGACGGCCACGCGCTCGGCGTGCTTCGTCGACGCGGCCACGGCGTCCAGCTGCGCGAGCACGGCGTCGGCCAACGCCGGCGAATCGGTGACGAGCACCGCCGCGGCGAGCTCGTCGTGCTCGGCCTGGCTCACCAGGTCGGCGGCGACGAAGGCCGGGTCGGCGGTGCCGTCGGCGACGATCAGGATCTCGGTGGGACCCGCCTCCGAGTCGATGCCGACCACGCCGCGCACCACCCGCTTCGCGGCCGCGACGTAGACGTTGCCCGGGCCGGTGATGACCTGCACCGGGTCGAGCCCGATCTCGTCGACGCCGTGGGCGAGGGCGCCGATCGCACCCGCTCCCCCGATGGCGTAGACCTCGGTGACGCCGAGCAGCCCGGCCGCGGCGAGGATCGTCGGGTGCACGCGCCCACCGAACTCGCGCTGCGGCGGGGAGGCGATGGCGATCGATCCGACGCCGGCGAGCTGGGCCGGCACGGTGTTCATCACGACGCTCGAGGGGTAGACGGCCTTGCCGCCCGGCACGTAGAGCCCCACGCGGTCGACCGGCTGCCAGCGCTGCTGCACGAGGGCGCCGTCGGCCAGCTCGGTGGTCCGGGCATCCGGGATCTGGGCCGCGGTGGCCTGGCGCACCCGCACGATCGCCTCGTCGAGGGCGGCGCGCACGGCGGGGTCGAGCCCGGCGACCGCTTCGTCGATGTGCTGCTGCGGCACCCGCACGTGCTCGGGTTCGACGCCGTCGAAGCGGCGGGCCTGGTCGCGGAGGGCGACGAGACCGTCGTTCCGCACGGCCTCGACGAGGGCCGCGGCGGCCTCGTGGGCCACCGAGACGTCGGTGTCGGCGCGCGGAACGAGCTGCACGAACTCGGATCGGGTGGGGGTCTGGCCGCGGAGGTCAATCGTTCGGATCATGGCCCTGCCAGCCTACCGGCGAGCGGACGACCCGGAACGGCCCGGGCCGCTACACGAGACAGTTCGGCCCGAGCAGCGACTTCAGCTCGCCGTACAGATCGGCCGTGACGCGCACCTGGTAGGGCACCTCGAACACCCGCACGTTGTCGCTCTTCATCAGCCTGAGGCGCACCTCGGTGTCGCCGGCGTGCCGGATGAGCACGTCGTTCAGCGCCTGCACCGTGTCGGTGGTGGCCCGCGTCTCGGCGAGCGAGATGTGCAGCGGCCCCGAGCCGCCCACCTGCGACAGCGCCGGCTGGAACAGGCTGTAGGCGTGCAGGTTCATGCCGTCGTCGCGCATCGAGACCCGGCCGCGCACCACCACGATGGCGTCGTTGGTGAGCGCCGGCCCGAACTCCTGGTAGGTCTTGCCCATGAACATCGCGGTGATCTCGCCGCCGAAGTCCTCGACCGTGATCATGCCGTACTGGTTGCCCGACTGCTTGGCCACGCGGTGCTGAACACTCGTGATGAGCCCGGCCACCGTGACCTGGTCGCCGTCGTTCACGTGGTCCGACTCGAGCAGGTCCAGGATGCCCGTGGACGCGTGCTTCGCCAGCTCGGCCTCGAGGCCGGCCAACGGGTGGTCGCTGACGTAGAGGCCGAGCATGTCGCGCTCGAACGCGAGCTTGTCGCGCTTCGCCCACTCGGGGCGCACCGGGATGTCGTGGACCTCCTCCGGCGCGTCCCACAGCGAGTCGAAGTCGAAGCCCACCTGGCCGTTGGCCTCGTTGCGCTTCTGCGACACGGCGTTGTCGATCAGGCCCTCGTGCACCTCGATCAGCGAGCGCCGGGTGTTGCCGAGGGAGTCGAACGCACCCGCCTTGATCAGCGACTCGATCGTGCGCTTGTTCGTCGCGCCCAGCGGGATCTTCTTCAGGAAGTCGCCGAAGGAGGTGAAGGCCCCCTTCTCCTCGCGGGCCTGCTTGATCAGCTCGACGACGTTCATGCCCACGTTCCGCACCGCACCCATGCCGAAGCGGATGTCGGTGCCGACGGCGGTGAAGAAGCCGATCGACTCGTTGACGTCGGGCGGCAGCACCTTGATGCCCATGCGGCGGCACTCGGAGAGGTACACCGCCATCTTGTCCTTCGAGTCGCCGACGCTCGTGAGGAGGGCGGCCATGTACTCGGCGGGGTAGTGGATCTTGAGATAGGCGGTCCAGTACGAGATGACACCGTAGGCGGCCGAGTGCGCCTTGTTGAAGGCGTAGTCGGAGAAGGGCAGCAGGATGTCCCACAGCGTCTTGACGGCGGCCTCGGAGTAACCGTTGTCGTGCATCCCCTTGGAGAAGCCCTCGTACTGCTTGTCGAGCTCGCTCTTCTTCTTCTTGCCCATCGCGCGGCGCAGCAGGTCGGCCTGGGCGAGCGTGAAGCCGGCCAGCTTCTGCGCGATCGACATCACCTGCTCCTGGTAGACGATCAGGCCGTAGGTGCCGCCGAGCACCTCGCGCAGGGGCTCCTCGAGCTCGGGGTGGATCGGGGTGATCGGCTGGATGCCGTTCTTGCGGAGCGCGTAGTTCGTGTGCGAATCGGCGCCCATCGGGCCCGGGCGGTAGAGGGCGAGCACCGCCGAGATGTCTTCGAAGTTGTCGGGCTTCATCAGCCGGAGAAGCCCTCGCATGGGCCCGCCGTCGAGCTGGAAGACGCCGAGCGTATCGCCGCGGGCGAGCAGTTCGTAGGACGGCTTGTCGTCGAGCGACAGGTCTTCGAGCACGAGGTCCTCGCCCCGGTTCGCGCGGATGTTGTCGAGCGCGTCGTCGATGATGGTGAGGTTTCTGAGCCCCAGGAAGTCCATCTTGATCAGGCCGAGCGACTCGGCGGCCGGGTAGTCGAACTGCGTGACGATCTGACCGTCCTGCTCCCGCTTCATGATCGGGATGATGTCGATCAGCGGGTCGCTCGACATGATGACGCCGGCCGCGTGAACGCCCCATTGGCGCTTGAGATTCTCGATGCCGAGGGCCGTGTCGAAGACCGTGCGGGCCTCCGGGTCCATCTCGATCACCGTGCGGATGTCGACGGCCTCCTTGTAGCGCGGGTGCGCCTTGTCGAAGATGCCGCTGAGCGGGATGTCCTTGCCCATGATGGGCGGGGGCATCGCCTTGGTGAGCTTCTCCCCCATGCTGAAGGGGAAGCCGAGCACCCGACCGGAGTCTTTGAGGGCTTGCTTCGCCTTGATCGTGCCGTAGGTGACGATCTGCGCAACGCGCTCGTCGCCGTACTTCTCGGTGACGTACTTGATGACCTCGCCGCGGCGCCGGTCGTCGAAGTCGACGTCGAAGTCGGGCATGGAGACGCGGTCGGGGTTGAGGAATCGCTCGAAGATCAGCCCGTGCACCAAGGGGTCGAGGTCGGTGATCTTCATGGCGTAGGCCGCCATCGAGCCGGCACCGGAGCCACGACCCGGGCCGACGCGGATGCCGTTGCGCTTGGACCAGTTGATGAAGTCGGCGACGACGAGGAAGTAGCCGGGGAACCCCATGCCCTTGATGACGCCGACCTCGTAGTCGGCGCGCTCGCGCACCTCCTGCGAGATGCCGTTCGGGTACCGCTCCTTGAGGCCGGCCTCGACCTCCTTCTCGAACCAGGTCGCCTCGGTCTCGCCCTCGGGCACCGGATAGCGCGGCATGTAGTTGGCGTTCGTGTCGAAGGCCACCTCGCACCGCTCGGCGATGAGCAGCGTGTTGTCGCAGGCGTCGGGGTAGTCGCGGAAGAGCTGCCGCATCTCGGCGGCCGACTTCAGGTAGAACTCGTCGGCGTCGAACTTGAACCGGTTCGGGTCGGACAGGGTCGAGCCCGACTGCACGCAGAGCAGCGCCGCGTGGCTCGTGGCGTCGTGGGCGTGGGTGTAGTGCAGGTCGTTCGTGGCGACGAGCTTGAGGTCGAGCTGCTTCGCCAGCCGCAGCAGGTCGGGCATGATGCGGCGCTCGATGTCGAGTCCGTGGTCCATGATCTCGGCGAAGAAGTTCTCGCGGCCGAAGATGTCGCGGAAGTCGCTCGCCGCCTTGACGGCCTCGTCGTACTGGCCGAGTCGCAGTCTCGTCTGGATCTCGCCGGACGGGCATCCGGTCGTCGCGATCAGGCCCTTGCCGTACTGGCTGAGGAGCTCCCGGTCCATGCGGGGCTTGAAGTAGTAGCCCTCAATGCTCGCCTTCGACGAGAGCCGGAACAGGTTGTGCATGCCCTCGGTCGACTCGCTGAGCAGCGTCATGTGGGTGTAGGCGCCCGCGCCCGACACGTCGTCTCCCCCGCCGTTGCCCCAGCGGATGCGCGTCTTGTCGGTGCGGTGGGTGCCGGGCGTGAGGTAGGCCTCGGTGCCGATGATCGGCTTGATGCCGGCCTCGGTGGCGGTCTTCCAGAAGTCGTAGGCGCCGAAGACGTTGCCGTGGTCGGTGACCGCGACGGCGGGCATGCCCTGCTCTTTCGCCGCCTCGATCAGGGGTTTCACGCGGGCCGCGCCATCCAGCATCGAGTATTCGCTGTGGACGTGCAGGTGCACGAAGGAGTCGTTCGAGGGCACTGATTCTCCGGCTGTCTCGGCGTGGGTTCCAAGTCTAAACGCCGCCCGCCCCGACCCGTCGGCGTGTCGCGGAGCACGTGTCGGGGCCGACTGTTGCGATATGTGACCCGCCGACTTCGGCAGGCGCTTACCGGCTGGCTAGCCTGGCTCCGCGGCTGCCGTACGCCGCAGAAGAGGTCATCATGAGAGCCGTTCGAATCGCCCTGCTGGGGGCGGCCACCGCCGCACTGCTGATCGGCACGACCGCGTGCAGCGCCGGCTCGAGCGGGAGCGAGCCGTCCGGCAGCACCGACGCAGCCGGGAAGACGGACATCTCGATCGGCTTCAACCCCGGCCCGTACAAGGAGATGTTCGACGGCGGCATCCTGCCGATCCTCGAGGTGGAGGGCTACACCGTCCAGGAGCAGGACTTCACCGACGGCATCGTGACGAACGTCGCGGTCGACCAGGGCGAGATCGACGCCAACATCATCCAGCACCCGGTGTACATGAACTTCGTGAACGGGCAGGAGGGCCTGAACAACGTGGCGCTCGTGCAGGTGCCGACGCCCCGGATGGGGCTGTTCGGCGGCAAGTCGACCTCCCTCGACGACGTGAAGCAGGGGGCGACCGTCACCGTGCCGAACGCCCCGTCGAACCTGTACCGGGGACTGCTCATCCTGCGCGACGCCGGACTGATCGACTTCGACGACGTCGAGGACCCCAACACCGCCGACCTGTCGATCATCACTGACAACCCGCACGAGCTGCAGATCACCCCGATCGAGAACGCGCAGCAGGTGCCCTCGCTGCAGGACGTCGACTACGCCACCATCCAGGGCAACTTCATCGTCGCCGGCGGCCTCGACTACGACGACGCGCTCGCCGTGGAGGACCAGCCCGTGGAGTTCTCGAACGTGGTGACGGTGCGCGAGGCCGACGTCGACTCCGACTGGGCCAAGGCCATCAAGGCCGCCTACGAGTCGCCCGAGTTCATCGACTACATCACCTCCGACCCGCAGTACGACGGGTACAACCTGCCCGAATGGTTCAATTGAGCCCTGCACCGGCCGCCGAGGGCGGAATCGTCTTCGAGGGCGTCTCGAAGACCTTCTCCCCCGACCGGAGATCGACGACGACCGCGCTGAAGGACGTGCACCTGGAGGTGCCGGCCGGCAGCGTGTTCGGGGTCATCGGCTACAGCGGCGCCGGGAAGTCGACGCTCATCCGGCTCGTCAACGGCCTCGAGCGGCCGAGCTCGGGCCGGGTGCTGGTGGACGGCATCGACATGGGTGCGCTGCGCGGCAAGAACCTGCGCGCGGCGCAGAAGCGCACCGGCATGATCTTCCAGCAGTTCAACCTGCTCGACACCGTGCGCGTGCGCGACAACGTGGCCATGCCGCTGCGCCTCGACGGGGTCGGCGCCGAGGCGGCCAGGGCCCGCGCCGACGAGGTGCTCGACTTCGTCGGACTCTCGGGCAAGGCGGGCAGCTTCGCGGGAGACCTGTCGGGCGGCCAGAAGCAGCGGGTCGGCATCGCGAGGGCCCTGGTTCGGAACCCCCGCATCCTGCTCTCCGACGAGGCGACCAGCGCGCTGGACCCGACGACGACCGCGCAGATCATCGACCTCTTGCGCAGCATCAACCGCGAGTACGGCACGACCGTGCTCGTGGTGACCCATGAGATGGACGTCATCAAGGATCTCGCCGACCGCGTCGCCGTGATGGCCGACGGCGGCATCGTAGAGGAGGGCCCGGTGCTCGACGTGTTCGTGCACCCCCGGTCTCCGATCACCCGGGACTTCGTGACCACCGTGGTGCCGCAGGGTCTGCCGCCGCGCGTCGTGGAGCACCTCGGCTCCGAGGGTCTGTGGCGGATGCTCCTCGTCGACGACGAGGTGACCCAGCCCCTGCTCTCGGACCTCATCACCACCTACGGCGTCTCGGTCAACATGCTGCACGCCGACATGACCTCCATCCAGGAGCACACCATCGGACAGCTGATCGTCAAGGTGACCGGCCCCGCCGAGCGGGTCGCGGCCGCCCGGGCCTTCCTGACCGAGCGGGTCGTGCAGCTCGAGGAGGTGCAGTCGTGACCGACGGGAAGTGGACCCTGATCACCCCCGAGCTCTTCCTGAAAGCGCTCGGCGAGACCCTGCAGATGCTCGGCGTCTCGCTCGTGCTCGGTTCGGTGCTCGGCGTCGTGATCGGCGCGGTGCTCGCTCTCACCCGCGCCGGCGGGGTGCTCGAGAACCGGCCGATCAGTCTCGGGCTCGCCGTGGTGGTGAACCTCGTGCGCTCGCTTCCGTTCATCATCCTGCTCGTCGCCATCCTCCCGTTCACGCGCCTGCTGGTGGGCACCAGCATCGGCGTCTGGGCTGCCATCGTGCCGCTCACCGTGATGATCGCGCCCTACATCGGCCGACTTGTGGAGAACTCGCTGCTCGAGGTGCCCCGTGGAGTGATCGAGGCGGCGCGATCGATGGGCGCCTCGCCGCTGCAGGTGTTCTGGCGCTTCATGCTGCCCGAGGCGCGCGGATCGCTCATCCTCGCGGTCACGATCGCCTCGGTCGGCCTGCTCGACGCGACCGCGATGGCGGGCACCGTCGGTGCGGGCGGCATCGGCGACCTCGCGCTCTCCTACGGCTACCAGCGCTACGACGGCTTCGCCATGGCGATCACCGTCGTGACCCTGATCGTGCTGGTGCAGGGCATCCAGTTGCTCGGCACGGTCGTCGCGCGCCGCTACCGGAGGCGCTGACCGTGGTCGACTTCACCCCCGCCGCGCGGGTGCAGGCGCTGCCGCCGAACTTCTGGGGCGTGATGGATCGCGAGATCCTGCGACTCTCGGCCGAGCCGGGCCCGCGCATGATCGACGTCTCGAAGGGCAACCCCGACCTGCCCACGCCCGAGCACATCGTGGCGGCGATGCAGCGCGAGGTCGCCGAGCCGGCCAACCACCGCTACCCGGCCTACGTGGGGCGGGCGGCGTTCCGGCACGCCGTGGCGAAGCGGTATCGCGACGACCACGGCGTCGAGATCGATCCGGATGCGCAGGTCGCGGTCTTCCACGGATCGCACGAGGCCATCATGGCCGCGGTGCTCTCGCACGTCGATCCGGGCGAGACCGTCGTGCTGCCCGATCCGGGCTATCCGATGTACACCTCGGCCACCGATCTTGCCGGCGGGCGGATCACGCCGCTGCCGCTCCTCGAACCCGGGTACCAGCCCGACTTCGCGGCCCTCTCGTCGCTGACCCGGGCATCCCTTCTGCTGCTGAACTACCCGAACAACCCCACCGGCGCGCTCGCGACCCCCGCGGCCTTCGCCGGGGCGATCGAGTTCGCGCACCGCACGGGGGCGGCGTTCGTGCACGACTTCGCCTACAGCTCGCTCGGCTTCGACGGGCGTGCGCCGCTCTCGGCCTTGGCGGTCGACCGCACGCTCGAGGTGACAGTCGAGGCGCGGACGCTGTCGAAGACCTACAGCATGGCGGGCTGGCGGATCGGCTTCGCCGTGGGCAACACCTCGCTGATCACGGCGATGAAGTCGTACCTGGCGCAGGCCTTCAGCACCATGTTCGGCGCCTCGCAGGAGGCGGCCGCGGTCGCGCTCGACGGCTCCCAGGAGGCAGCCCGGGAGCTGGTGCAGGTGTACCAGCGCCGCCGTGACCTCGTGGTGGCCGGACTGCGGCGCATCGGGTGGGCGGTGTCGGCGCCGGAGGGTACGTTCTTCGTGTGGGTGCGTCTGCCCGGCGAGCACCAGGACGCGATGGAGTTCGCCGCGCGGCTGCGCTCCGACGCGCGGGTGGCCGTGGCGCCCGGCGAGGGCTTCGGGCCCCGCGGGGCCGGGCACATCCGCATCGGTCTCGTCAGCGACGAGGCCACCCTGAACGAACTGATCGAACGCCTCGACGCGTTCACGAGGAGGACCTGATGGCCGAGATCGAGAGCTTCACCCTGGACCACACCGCCGTGCTGGCACCCTACGTGCGCCGCATCGGGGTCGAGCACGGGCCGGGCGGCGGCACCATCACCAACTTCGACGTTCGGCTGACCCAGCCGAACGTGCAGGAGATCCCGACCGCGGGCATCCACACCCTCGAGCACATGCTCGCCGGGCTGCTGCGCGACCGCATCGACGGCGTTATCGACATCTCGCCGTTCGGCTGCCGCACCGGGTTCCACCTGCTGATGTGGGGCGAGCCCGAGGTGGCCGACGTGGTCGCGGCGCTGACCTCGAGCCTGCGGTTCATCGCCGACGAGGCCGTCGAGTCCGACGTGCCGGCCGTCTCGGCACTGGAGTGCGGCAACTACCGCGACCACTCGCTGCACACCGCGCGGGAGTGGGCGAAGGTCGTGCTCGACGCGGGCATCAGCCTCGACGCCTTCCGCCGCGTCGGCGTCTAGCGCTCCCGCGTCACGACGGCTCCTGCGGGTCGGCCTCGTCGGCGATCGCGGCGACGAGAGCCGCGCCCCGCCCGAACGACCCGGTGCGAAAGACCGCGCGGGCGCCGTCGCCGACCACCCGCCAGTCCTCGGTGCCGGCGGACCGGCGAAACTCGCGCGGAGAGATCGCATCCGTCATCGTCCCGTCGTATCGCGCCCGCGCCCCCGGGGGAAGACCCGGGGGCGCGACGAGCGGGATCCGGAGAGAGCGGCGGCCTACAGCCCGAGCTCCTGCGCCGTGTAGAAGCCGCTGTCGACCAGCACCTCCTGCACGTTGTCCTTCGTGACGTTCACCACCGGCGAGAGTGTCGTCGGCACCTCGATCGCGTTGTTGTCGGTCGTGGTGTCGGGCTCCGGCCAGTCGCCGCCGTCGAGCACGTCGGAGACGATCGTCACCGCGCCGTTCGCCAGGGTGATGACGTCGATCCAGGCCGAGCTGTACTGCTCCCCCGCCAGGATCGACTTGATCGAGTCGAGCTCGCCGTCGCCACCGGGCAGCACCGGCCAGGCATCGGTGCCCGGCTGGATGCCCGAGGACTTCAGCGCCGCGATGACCCCGCGGGTCATGCCGTCGAACGGCACCCACACCGCGTCGAGCTTCGTGCCGTCGGAGTACGTCGAGGTGATGATGTTCTCCATCCGGCTCTGGGCGCCCTCGCCGGTCCAGTTCAGCGTCGAGGACTGGTCGAAGGTGCTCTGCCCCGAGGGGATGGTGAGCACGCCCTCGTCCACGTAGGGCTGGAGGGTCTCCTCGTAGCCGGCCCACATGTCGTAGGCCACCGAGTCGGTGGGGCTGCCGTTGACGATCTCGATCGAGAACGGTCCCTTCTCTCCGGTGGGGTTCCCGTCGGCGTCCTCCACACCGAGGGCCGAGAGGATCGAGTGGCCGCTCGCCGCACCGTACGCCTTGTAGTCGAACGTCGTGTAGTAGTCGACGGCGTCGGTGTCGGAGAGCAGCCGCGTGTACGACAGGATCGGGATGTCGGCCGCCTTGGCGTCGGCGAGCGGACCGCCGAGAGACTGCACGTCGACCGCCACGACGATGAGGGCGTTCACGCCCTGGGTGATCATGTCCTCCATCTGCTGCACCTGGGTAGGCGCGTCGTCGTTGGCGAACTGAACCGCGGTGTCGTAGCCGCGCTCCTCGAAGCCCTTCGTCATCGTGTCGGCCTCGATCTGCCAGCGCACGCTCTGCACGCCGGGCATCAGGATGCCCACGGTGCCGCCCGAGGCGCCCGCTCCGTCGTCGGCGCTGCAGCCGGTGAGCCCCACGGCGAGCGTGGCGGTCGCCACGGCCAGCCCCAGGAGCGTCCTGATCGTGGATCGTCGTCCACCTGATGTGAGTGCCATGGTGCTGTCCTCATTTCTCTTGGTTGTCCGGAGTTCTCGGAGGTCGGGGCTCGTCGTCGCCTCAGCGGCGGATGCGCCGGCCCTTGTTCCAGATGTCGAAGGCCACGAACAGCAGCACGACGACGCCGAGCACCGTCTGCTGCCACTGGGTGCCGAGGCCCATGATCGACATGCCGTTGTTGATGATGCCGATGGTGAGTCCACCGACGAGCGCACCGGCGATCGACCCCGTGCCGCCCGCGACGGCGGCGCCGCCCACGAACGCCGCGGCGATCGCCTCGAGCTCGAGCCCGGTGCCGCCGCCCGAGGTGGCGAGGTTCAGTCGCGCCGTGATGATCACGCCGGCGAGGGCGGCGAGCACGCCCATGTTGACGAACAGGAAGAAGTCGATCCGACGGTCCTTCACGCCCGACAACTGGGCGGTCTGCCGGTTGCTGCCGACGGCGTAGATGTGCCGGCCGATCACGGTGCGGGTCATCAGCACCGTGTAGCCGACCCCGAGCACCACGAGGATGATCAGCACGACCGGCAGCCCGCGGAAGCTGGCCAGCGAGTAGCTCAGCCAGAGGATCGCGGCCGAGACCACGACCAGTCCCGCGATGAAGTACACCGGGTTGCCCGGCTTCTCGCCGTGCCGCGTGCGGCGGCGACGCGAGACGATCTGCCAGCCGACGATGCCCGCCACGATCAGCACGCCGATGGCCAGGGTGAGCAGGTCGGGCCCCGACTCGGCACCCGTGCTGACGTACCCCGCCCCCAGGAAGACGAACGGCTCGGGCAGGTTGCCGATGTTCCGTGCCCCGATCAGGGCGATGGTGAGCCCGCGGAAGATGAGCATGCCGGCGAGGGTGACGATGAACGACGGCACCTTCGCGTAGGCCACCCAGAAGCCCTGGAAGGCCCCCGCCAGCCCACCGACCACGAGGCTCAGGATGAGCGCGATCCACCAGGGGACCTCGTACTGCACCATCAGGATCGCCGCGGCGGCTCCCGCGAAGCCCGCGATGGAGCCGACCGACAGGTCGATGTGCCCGCCGATGATCACCATCACCATGCCGATGGCGAGGATCAGGATGTAGCCGTTCTGCACGACCAGGTTGGAGATGTTCTGGTCGCGGAGCAGGATGCCCTTCGTGGTGAACGCGAACACCACCACCACCAGCACGAGCGCCACCGCCATGCTGTAACGGTTGAGGAACCGCGCACCCCGGGCGAACAGCGTCTCCCCCGGCTGGGCCGTCGTCGGCCTCGTCGTCGTTCCGCTAGTCGTCATCGCGTGTCCTCTCGAGGGTCATCAGCTCCATGAGCTTCTCGGGCGTGGCCTGGTCGATCGGGAGCTCCCCGGTGATCTCGCCCTCGCGCATGGCGACGATGCGGTCGCACACACCGAGCAGTTCGGGCAGCTCCGACGAGATGAAGACCACCGACTTCCCGCTGGCGGCGAGCTCTTGGATGATCGTGTAGATCTCGAATTTGGCGCCCACGTCGATGCCGCGGGTCGGCTCGTCGAGGATGAGAACCCGGGGGTCGGTGAAGATCCACCGGCTCAGCACGACCTTCTGCTGGTTGCCGCCCGAGAGCTGACCGACGGGGGCGAAGATGGAGGGCGTCTTGATGCGCATCGACCCCTTGAAGGCGTTCGCGGCGCCGATCTCCGCGTCCTCGTCGACGAATCCCCGACGACGCAGCCGCGGCAGGCTCGGCAGTGCGATGTTCTGCACGACGTCGTCGTCCAGGTGCAGACCGAGCGTCTTGCGGTCCTCGGTCACGTACGCGATGCCGGCGTCGATCGCCTTGCTGACGGTCGAGACGTCCCGCTTCACCCCGTCGACGAACACGTCACCCGAGAACCCCGAGCCGTAGGAGCGGCCGAACACGCTGAGCGCGAGCTCCGTGCGCCCGGCTCCCATCAGCCCGCAGATACCGACGATCTCGCCGGCGCGCGCGACCAGATGGGCGTCGCGCACCCGCCGCCTCGAGGGGTCGGCCGCATCCTGAACCGACCACGCCTCGACGCGGAGCACCTCGTCGCCGACGGTCTTCGGCAGCCGCTCGGGGAAGAGGTGGTTGATGTCGCGCCCGACCATGCCGCGGATGATCCGCGCCTGGGTGATCTCGGACTTCGGCAGCGTCTCGACCACGGCTCCGTCCCTGATCACCGTGACCCGGTCGGCGATCCGTTCGATCTCGTTGAGCTTGTGGCTGATGATGATGGAGGCGATGCCGCGCTGCTTGAGGTCGGCGATCAGCCCCAGCAGGTGCTCCGACTCCTCGTCGGTCAGCGCCGAGGTCGGCTCGTCCAGGATCAGGATGCGCACGTCCTTGCTGAAAGCCTTGGCGATCTCGACCAGCTGCTGCTTGCCGACGCTCAGGTCGCCGACGAGGGTCGACGGATTCTCGTGCAGGCCGACCATGGCGAGGAGCGCCGCTGCCCGGCGGCGCGTCTCCTCCCAGTCGATCAGCCCGAGCCGGCCGCGCACCTCGTTGCCGAGGTGGATGTTCTCGGCGATCGACATCGTGGACGTCAGCGCGAGCTCCTGGTGGATGATCACGATGCCGCGGTCCTCGCTCTGCGCGATCCCGGACATCTCGACGACCTCGCCGTCGAGCAGGATCTCACCGCTGAAGCTGCCGTGGGGATAGACGCCGCTGAGCACCTTCATCAGCGTCGACTTGCCCGCACCGTTCTCGCCGCAGACCGCCAGCACCTCGTCGCGGCGGAGGTCGATCGTCACGCCGTCGAGCGCCTTGATGCCCTGGAAGTCCTTCGTGATGCCGCGCATCACGAGTAGGTCTGTCGGCTCCATCGCCTCTGCTTCCCCCGGGTAGCTGTCCCGTATGGATGAACATGAACAGTCTCACTGAACACAAAGACGGCGGCGAAGTCAACCCTGAGTTCGAACGTTCATCGCCACTTGACGCAGTGTGTCATGCTGGAAAGAGGGACGATGTCGTCGGGCATCCGTCGTCGCCATCACGGTCGAGGAGGCCACATGACTGAAGCCACACGCACTGCCGTCGTCACGGGCGCCGCCGGCGGGATCGGGCGGGCCATCGCCGTCGCCTTCGCCCGGCGGGGCGTCTCGGTGGTGGTCGCCGACATCCGGCCCGACGCCGCGGAGCGCACCGCACGCGAGATCGCCGAGGAGACCGGCGCCGAGACCCTCGGCGTGGCCGCGGACGTCACGGACTCCGCCTCCGTGGGAGAGCTCGTGCGAGCATCCGTCGCCCGGTTCTCGCGGATCGACCACCTCGTGAACTGCGCGGGCATGTCGCTGAACGGCCCCAGCATCGAGCACAGCGACGAGGCCTGGACGAAGGTGCTCGACCTGAACCTCTCGGGCACCTTCTACGTCTGCCGCGGCTTCGCGCCGTCGCTGATCGAGACGGAGGGCACGATCGTGAACATCTCGTCGATCGCGGCCTTTTCGGCGACGCGGCCCGAGGTGCACGTCGGCTACGACGCGACCAAGGCGGCCATCGCCGCCCTGACCCGCACGCTCGCGGTCGAGTGGGCACCCCACGGCGTGCGCGTCAACGCCGTGGCGCCGGGCTACACCAACACCGAGCTGCTGAAGGACGTCGGCTCGGCCGACCCCGCGACCATGGACGCCTGGATCGCCCAGACCCCGCAGCGCCGGCTGATGGAGCCGTCCGACATCGCCGAGGTCGTGGTGTTCCTCTCGTCGCCGGAGTCGCGGGCGATCACCGCGCAGACGATCCTCGCCGACGGCGGGTACACCGCCGCGAAGTGACCCGTCAGCGCCAGCCGAGTGCCGGCGCCACCTCCGTGAGGACCGACTCGATCACGTGGGCGTTGTACTCGACGCCGAGTTGGTTCGGCACCGTGAGCAGCAGGGTGTCGGCCTCGGCGATCGCCTCGTCCTCGGCCAGCTGCTTCACCAGGCGCTCGGGCTCGGCCGCGTAGCTGCGACCGAAGATCGCCCGCATGCTGGCGTCGATGTTGCCGATCTGGTCCTCGCTGTCGCCGCTGCCGCCGAAGTATGCGCGGTCGAGGTCGTTCGTGATCGCGAAGATGCTTCGGCTCACCGACACGCGCGGCTGGAAGCCGTGCCCCGCCTCGTCCCACGCGGCCCGGAACTCGCGGATCTGCTCGGCCTGCTGCACGTGGAACGGCTGTCCGGTCTCGTCGACCTTGAGGGTCGATGACTGCAGGTTCATCCCGAGCCCGGCGGCCCAGCGCGCGGTCGCGTTCGAGGCCGCACCCCACCAGATGCGCTTCCGTAGCCCCTCGGAGTAGGGCTCGATGCGCAGCAGCCCGGGCGGGTTCGGGAACATCGGCCGCGGGTTCGGCTGGGCGAAGCCCTCCCCCTTCAGCACCTCGAGCAGCACCTCGGTGTGGCGACGGGCGAGGTCGGCGTCGTCCTCCCCCTCGACCGGGCGGTAGCCGAAGTGGCGCCAGCCCTCGATGACCTGCTCGGGTGACCCCCGGCTGATGCCGAGCTGCAGTCGCCCGCCCGAGATGAGGTCGGCCGAGCCGGCGTCCTCCGCCATGTAGAAGGGGTTCTCGTAGCGCATGTCGATCACGCCGGTGCCGATCTCGATGGTCGAGGTGCGGGCACCGACGGCCGCGAGCAGCGGGAAGGGCGAGGCGAGCTGGCGTGCGAAGTGGTGCACCCGGAAGTAGGCGCCGTCGGCACCGAGCTCCTCGGCCGCGACCGCGAGGTCGATCGACTGCAGCAGCGTGTCGGCGGCGGTGCGGGTCTTCGACTGGGGGGACGGCGTCCAGTGCCCGAAGGAGAGGAAGCCGATGCTCTTGCGGTTCGTTGCGGTCACGCGGGGTACAACAGCGACGAGCGGATGCGCATTCCGCACCCGCTCGTCCGCCCTCCGGCCGGCACTGCCATCGGCACCCCGGTCACGGGCGCCGCGCGACCTCGCCCCAGTGGCTGCGCAGTGCCGAGCTGACGAAGATGTTCACGAGGAGCGGCACGACGGCGAACAGCGCCAGCCCGACCAGTCCGAGGTCGGTGACCCTCAGCAGCATCAGCGCCAGCGCGCCGACGACCGCGCCGCCGATCGAGGCGAGGATCGCGTTCCGCCTCGTCGCAGCCGACCAGCGGTCGCCGATGCCGATCATCACGAGGCCGGCGATCCAGCCGGCCACGGGCACGACGAACCAGCCGGCCGTCAGCACCACCGCGGTGAGCGTCGGGTAGGTCTTCGAGACCGGCAGGGTGTCGCTCGCGTCACGGTTCTCGGCGAGGGCGTCGGCCGCGATCGCCCGCGGGTCGCCGAGGGCGGCCAGGCGCTCGGCCGTTCGGGCGTCGTCGAGCCCGCTCAGCTCACCGCTCACGTCGTCGACGATCTCAGCTCGGAGGGCGGCGGGCGCGGAGGCCAGCGCCGTCTCGAGCTCGCGCAGGTAGCGCCGGGCGGCCGCGCTCAGGGGTTCGGTGGTGCTCATCATGGTCGTCCTTCGGTGTGGGGTGGATGGGGGGCCGTCACCGCATCCACAGCGGCGGCGAAGGGCTGCCACTGCAGACGGAACAGCTCGAGCTGGGCCGTCCCCGTCGCGGTGAGGGTGTAGTACTTGCGCGGCCGGGCGGAGTCGGGCGAATCGGCATGATCGACGATGAGACCCTGGGCGCGGAGCCGGGCGAGCAACGGGTAGAGGGTGCCGATGCTGCCGATCAGCCCGAGCGAGATGAGCCGCTCGGAGATCTTCCAGCCGTAAGCGGGCGCCTGCTGCAGGAGTCCGAGCACGCAGTACTCGACGACCCCCTTGCGCAGCTGGGCACCCACGTCACTTGTCATGCATCACACGATATGCGGCAATGCATGACAGCGTGCTGGGAATCCCGCGCTGTCCGGAAAAGGGCATCGGATGCCGAGCGAGTTGCGCGGCTGTCCCTTTGAAGCCAGCATGAGCCGACACGGCACCCGAGCCGGGCATACCGGACGGGCAGCGGAGCCACGGGGGACGCATGGACGACGACACACTGCTGGCCGTGATCCTGCGAGGCCGCCCGGCCACGGTCGAGGAGGTAGCCACCCTCGCGAACCTGCCGGCCGACGAGGCCCGGGCCCGCACGGGTCGCCTGCGCGAGCGCGGTCTGATCGGGGGGCGGGACGACGAGCTGCTCTACGTCAATCCGGCGTCGTGGGCGGCGGAGACGGTGGCCGAGCGGTCGGCCGAGCTGCGTCAGCGGGCCGCGACCGCGCTGTCCGACATGGAGTCGCTCGTCGCGGAACTGCCCGGCCTCCTCAGGCACTGGGCGGTCGGCGAGGCGTCGGGAGACCCCGTGCCGGTCGCCATCCGGCACGGGCGGCACGCCTCGGAGGACCTCTGGTACGACACGGCGGCGCACGACTCGGGCTCCCTCGACGCCCTGCTGCCCGAGGTCGACCGCTTCCTCGAGCCCGAGCCGGAGCGCGCGGCCCGCTTCGGCCGGGCGATGGCCGGGAAGGACCGGGTGCGGGTGATCCTGCCCACCTGGGCCGGCGACGACCCGCTCGCGCAGAAGCGGATCGCCGCCTACGGAAACGAGGAGGTCGGTGTCGATTTCCGGCTGCTCGACTCGCCGCCGAGCTGGTTCTGGGTCGACGGCGATCAGCTCGCGCTGCCGTTCGAGTGGGGCGAGGGGCGGCCCACGAGCGTGCTGGGCGTTCGCAACCCGGCGCTGGCGGCCCTGGCGGCCCAGTACTTCGAGCTCCTCTGGCAGCGGGCGACCCCCGCCGAGCCGGCCGAGCACAGCTGGGCGCCCCTGCTCGTGCTGATGCGCCAGGGGGTCACGCTCGAGGCGGCCTCACGCCGGCTCGGCGTCAACCCGCGCACCGGCCGCCGCCGCATCTCCGCGGCGATGGACCACTACGGTGTGGCGACCTTGTTCGCCCTGGGTGTCGCCTTCGGCGCCGACTCCCCCCGCTGACCCAGCACCTCGCACCTCGCATTTCCAGGATACGGGTGGGCACGGGGCTTGCCGCAAGGCCCGGGGCGCCGGGCAGAATGGCCCACCGAACGAAGGAGGACGGATGCACGACGTCATCATCGCCGGAGGGGGCCCGGCGGGCCTGATGCTCGCGGCCGAGCTGCGGCTGCACGACGTGGACGTTCTGGTGCTCGAGCGGGAGGCGCAGCCGAACCCCGCGGTGCGCTCGCTCGGCCTGCACGCCCGGAGCGTCGAGGTGCTCGCTCTGCGCGGGCTGCTCGACCGGTTCCTCGAGCACGGGCAGCGCTACCCGGCGGCCGGTCGCGGTTTCGCGGGGCTGGAGGGCCCGGCCGTCGAACTCGACTCCGACCACGACTACGTGCTCGGCATCCCCCAGCCCACGACCGACCGGCTGCTCGCCGAGCGGGCGGCCGAGCTCGGCGCCGAGCTGCGTCGCGGGGTCTCGCTCGACGCCTTCGAGCAGGATGCGGACGGCGTCGACGTGGTGCTCGACGGCGGCGCCCGGCTGCGCGCCCGCTGGCTGGTCGGCTGCGACGGCGGGCGCAGCACGGTGCGGCGGCTGGCCGGCATCGGCTTCCCGGGCGAGGCGGCCTCGACCGAGTGGCTGCTCGGCGAGGTGGAGCTCGACGGCTCGGTCACGCCCGAGGAGGTCGCCCGCATCGCGGCCGAGGTGCGACGCGTGCACCGCGGATTCGGCATCGGCCCCGCCGGCGGCGGCCTGCACCGCGCCGTCGTGCCCGCCGCCTCCCTCGCCGAGGACCGCTCCGTGCCGCCCACGCTCGAGGAGTTCCGCACCCAGCTGCGCGCCTATGCAGGCACCGATTTCGGGGTGGGCTCCCCGCGATCGATCACCCGCTTCACCGACGCCACGCGCCTCGCGGAGCGCTACCGAGCGGGTCGGGTGCTGCTCGCGGGCGACGCCGCGCACGTGCATCCGCCGCTCGGGGGCCAGGGCCTGAACCTCGGCCTGCAGGACGCCTTCGACCTCGGCTGGCGGCTCGCGGCCGACGTCGCCGGCTGGGCGCCGGCCGGCCTCGTCGACGGCTACGAGGCCGAGCGCCGACCGGTCGCTGAGCAGGTGCTGCGGCTGACCCGGGCTCAGAGCGAGCTGCTCTCCCCCGAACCCGGCCCGCAGGCGGTGCGGCAGCTGGTGGGCGAGCTGATGCAGCTCGAGCCGGTCGCCCGGGCCCTCGCCGAGCGGATCAGCGGCCTGGGCATCCGCTACGCACCCCCGGCCGGCGACGACCGCGACGACGACCCGTTCGACCTGGTGGGGCGACGGATGCGCGACCTCCCCCTCGGCGACGGCCGACGCCTCTTCGACCTCACCCACGGCGGGCGCGGGCTGCTGCTCGACGGCACCGGCACGCTCGAGGCCGAGGGCTGGACCGAGCGGGTCGACCGCGTGACGGTGGCCGGCGACGACGGGTCGGCGCTGCCGGCGCCCGCCGTGCTGCTGCGGCCCGACGGTCGCGTCGCCTGGGCCGGCGACGACACGGCGTCGCTCGTCCGGGCGCTCGAGCGGTGGTTCGCCGCCCCGACCGGCGCACCGCTCTAGCGGCTGGTTCGGCGTCCCGACCGTCACCCCGCCTAACGGCGCCGGCGGATGACGATCTGCCGCACGACCCGGAGCAGCCCCAGGAACCCGAGGAAGCCGATGAAGGCGCCGAACAGGTCGAACAGCCGCAGCCCGTCGGTGAGCAGCGGCCCGCCGTCGGTGACGATCAGCACGAGCGCGATGACGACGGCCGCGATGGCGATCAGCGTTCCGACGAGCTCCGAGGCGATGGACTGCACGAAGCCCTGACCGGCCTCGTCGCTGAACGC
Source organism: Herbiconiux gentiana (assembly GCF_024978135.1). Lineage (GTDB taxonomy): Bacteria > Actinomycetota > Actinomycetes > Actinomycetales > Microbacteriaceae > Herbiconiux > Herbiconiux gentiana. Next base: position 367,508 of record NZ_JANTEZ010000001.1, read on the forward strand.
CTTCAGCTTGAGGGAGAAGGTGCCCTTCTCGACACCGGTCAGCAGCGCATCCAGCCGGCCGGGCAGGGCGCGCAGTCGTGCGGCACCGACCGCGGCCCGCGCCTGCACGCTGGTGACGGTGCGCCGGATCGACTGGTCGCGGCGCAGCAGCTTCGGCACCATCGGCAGCGCCTGCTCGAACATGTCGAAGCCGGGGTCGAGCACCTTCAGGCAGCCCTCGAGGGTCGCGAAGCTGCGGAACGCCGAGGCGAGGTCGCCCGGGAGTGCGATGTGGTGCTGCCGGATGACGTCGAGCAGGCGGGTGAAGATCGACTGACTGCCCTTGGGGCGAAAGCGCTCGGTGGTGATCACCACCCCCACGTCGTGGCGCAGGGCGTCGAGGTCGGCGTCGGCCGGCACGTCGACGATGAGCAGCAGGGCCTCGGTCGCGGCGATGTCGTCCTCGCTGACCGCCGCGAGCATCAGCGCGGTGAGGTAGCTGCGCTGGCTGCGCTCGATGATGCCGACCGCACCGAAGTCGATCAGGCCGAGCGCGCCGTCGGGCGTGAGGATGACGTTGCCCGGGTGCAGGTCGGCATGGAACACGCCGTGCACCAGGATCTGCTCGAGCACCGCCATCATCAGACCGTTCGCGAGCGCCTGCCTGGCCTCGGTGCTGAGGGTGGCGAGTTCGTCGGCCGCACCGCTCAGCGGCACGCCGGTGACGAGGTCCATCGTGAGCACCCGGGCACCCGAGGCGGCCGGGTAGACGTGCGGCACCGCGATGGTGACGTCGTGCCCGTGCCCGTCGTCGGCGGAGCCGTGCTCGAGGGTGCTCCGGATCATCTCGACGTTCGTCGCCTCGATGCGGTAGTCGAGCTCGTCGAGCAGGGTGGAGGTGAAGCCGCGGGCCACCGACTCCAGTCGCAGGTCGTGCCCCGCCTGGGTGCGCTCCTCCGCGCGCCGGGCGAGGCGCACGATGATGTCGACGTCGGCCTCCACCTGCGCCCGGGCGGCCGGCCGCTGCACCTTCACCACCACGGCGGTGCCGTCGAGCAGCACACCCCGGTGCACCTGGGCGACGGATGCTGCCGCCAACGGCTCGGGGTCGACCGACGCGAACACGGTGTCGAGCGGGGCGCCGAGGGCCTCCTCGATCACCGGCCGGATGGTCTCCCACGGCAGGGTCGTCGCCCCCGACTGCAGGGAGGCGAGCGCCGAGAGGTAGGGCTCGGGCACGAGGTCGCGGCGGGTCGAGAGCACCTGACCGAGCTTGACGAAGGTCACCCCCGACTCGTTGATCGTGGCGACCAGGGCCCGTGCCCGCTGCTCGCTGGTCGTGAGCTCGTGCTGCACGTGCGAGTGGCCGTGGAACAGCCAGCCGGCGCCGTGCCGGGTGGCGATGCCCACGATGGCGAGGTAGCGGCGGGTGCGCTTGCGCCGGCGGATGGCCGCGCGCACCGTGTCGATCGGATTGGGCAGCGGCCGGGTCGGCACGATCGCCTCGAGCGCGACCAGCACGCCCACACCGAGCGCGAAGACCCAGGCCACCGCCAGCAGCACCACGGCGAGCACCGTGAGGGCGACACGCACGTCGCGCGTCTGGCCGTCGGGCAGCAGCCCGCTCTCGTCGACCAGCCAGGACGCGAACGGCAGCCCGGTCGCGAAGACGAGCAGGCCGACGACGATGCTGCGCGGCCAGCCGACGGGGGTGTCGAGGAGGCGCCGCGCGACGAAGCCCACCAGCACGGCGGAGGCGACGGCCAGCAGAACGGTCAGTACGTCGGTGAGCATGCGTCGGATCCCCCTGCCGGCCGGGTGCGGCCCGGACTCTGCTGCTCAGGGTAGCGAACGGGTCGAGGTCGCCGCACGGATGGGGAATGCGCGAGCATCCGTCGCCGTTCTAGGGCTCGTGAACGTGATCGAGTGGCTCTTCGACGCCCAGCTGCACATCGGCGACCAGACCGTGCTGTGGCGCGAGGTGGTCGGCAACGTGTTCGGCCTCGCCAGCGCGCTCGGCGGGATGCGGCGCAGGGTCTGGGCCTGGCCCGTGGGCATCGTCGGCAACGTGCTGCTGTTCACGGTGTTCCTCGGCGCCGTCTTCGGCACGCCGAACCCCGTGAACCTGCTCGGGCAGGCGGGGCGGCAGGTGATGTTCATCATCGTGTCGATCTACGGCTGGTACCAGTGGCGGAAGGCCCGCGGCGAGACGGGAGCCGCGGTGGTGCCCCGGTGGGCGAGCGGCCGCACGCGCATCCTGCTCGCCGTCGGACTCGTCGGCGGGACCGCGCTGCTCACGCCCGTCTTCACCGCCCTGGGCTCGTACGAGCCGGTGTGGTCGGACGCCTGGGTGTTCGTCGGCTCGCTGCTCGCCACCTACGGCATGGCGAAGGGCTGGACCGAGTTCTGGCTGATCTGGGTCGCCGTGGACGTGGTGGGCGTGCCCCTGCTGATCGGCGCCGGCTACTACGCCTCGGCGTTCATGTACCTCTTCTACGGCGTGTTCACCCTGATCGGCTTCGTCGTCTGGGCGCGTGCCCGCAGCGGCAGTAGATTCGAGAGCAAGCGCGTTCCGGCCTAGTCGGCGCGACGGACGATCCCCAGGAGAGAACATGGCCGAATCGGCGCCCCTCGACCCGACCTCAACCGACGCGTGGAAGGCCCTCCAGGCCACCGCCGACGGCTTCGAGCCCGACCTGCGGGGCTGGTTCGCCGCCGAGCCCGATCGCGCCGAGCGGTACACCTTCCAGGCCGCCGACCTGACGGTCGACCTGTCGAAGAACCTGCTCACCGACGACATCCTCGCCCGGCTGCTCGAGCTGGCCGACGACGCGGGGGTCGCCGAGCGCTACCGCGCCATGATCTCGGGTGAGCACATCAACGTCACCGAAGACCGGGCCGTGCTGCACACCGCCCTGCGGCGACCGGATGGCGGGACCGCCGATGGTGCGGGCCTCGAGCCGCCGGCCGGCTTCGTGGTCGACGGCGCCGACATCGACGCCGAGGTGCACGCCACCCTCGACAAGGTCTACGCCTTCGCCGACCGCGTGCGCGACGGTTCCTGGACGGGTGTCACCGGCAGGCGGATCGCCACCGTGGTGAACATCGGCATCGGCGGCTCCGACCTCGGGCCCGTGATGGTCTATGAGGCGCTGAAGCCCTACGTGCTCGACGGCCTCGAGGTGCGGTTCGTGTCGAACATCGACCCGTCCGACATCTACGAGAAGACCGCCGACCTCGACCCCGAGACCACGCTCTTCATCGTCGCCTCGAAGACCTTCGGCACCCTCGAGACGCTGACCAACGCCCGCCTGGCGCGTCAGTGGCTGTGGGAGCGCCTCGGCGCATCCGGAGCCATCGAGAACACCGACGAGGCCCGCACGGGTGCCGTCGCCAAGCACTTCGTGGCCGTGTCGACCGCGCTCGACAAGGTCGCCGCCTTCGGCATCGACCCCGAGAACGCGTTCGGCTTCTGGGACTGGGTGGGCGGCCGCTACTCGGTCGACTCGGCCATCGGCACCTCGGTGGCGATCGCGATCGGGCCCGACGGGTTCCGCGACTTCCTCTCCGGCTTCCACGCCATCGACGAGCACATGCGCACCACCCCGCTCGAGCGGAACGCGCCTGTGCTGATGGGCATGCTGAACGTCTGGTACACGAACTTCCTCGGCGCCCAGAGCCACGCGGTGCTGCCCTACGCGCAGTACCTGCACCGCTTCCCGGCGTACCTGCAGCAGCTCACCATGGAGTCGAACGGCAAGAGCGTGCGCTGGGACGGCTCCCCCGTCACCACCGACACCGGCGAGATCTTCTGGGGCGAGCCGGGCACGAACGGTCAGCACGCGTTCTACCAGCTGATCCACCAGGGCACGCGGCTGATCCCGGCCGACTTCATCGCGGTGGCGAACCCGGCGCGCGGGCTGCGCGACGAGGTCGGCGACGGCGCGGCGGTCGCGCCCGGTGCCGACGTGCACGCGCTGTTCCTCGCGAACTTCTTCGCGCAGACCAAGGCGCTCGCCTTCGGCAAGACGGCCGAGGAGGTGCGGGCCGAGGGCACCGCCGAGTCGGTCGTGCCGGCGCGGGTGTTCAGCGGCAACCGGCCGACGACGTCGATCCTCGCGCCGGCGCTCACGCCCAGCGTGGTCGGCCAGCTGATCGCCCTCTACGAGCACATCGTGTTCACCGAGGGGACCATCTGGGGCATCGACTCGTTCGACCAGTGGGGCGTGGAGCTGGGCAAGCAGCTGGCGCTGCAGATCGCTCCGGCGGTCGACGGGGACAGTGCTGCGCTGGAGGCGCAGGACTCTTCGACGAAGTCGCTCATCGCGAAGTATCTGGCGCTGCGGTCGGAGTAGGTGGCGGTTCGGGGTTCCTCGGGAGCCAGCAGCGCACGGCGGCGCGGTAGCGGGTGAAGGCGGCGCCGAAGCGCTGCTCGAGGTCGGCCTCTTCGAAGGGGCGGATGGCGTAGTTCCAGACGAGCGAGCCGGCGAGGGCGTACACGACCACGAGCCACGACGACAGCACCAGCCCGACCGCCACGCCCTGGGCGATGCCCGCGACCGCCATCGGGTTGCGCACCCAGCGGTACGGGCCGGCGATCACCAGACGGTTCGTCGACGCGCTGGGCAGCGGCGTGCCGTCGCCGAGGGTCGACATCGTGACGGCCGACCAGATGCCCAGGGCGCTGGCGAGCACGAGCAGCACGACGCCCGCGCCGGTCACGACCGCCTCCGCCGGCGGAGAGAGCGGCGCGGTGAGCTGCCAGCGATCCTCGAGGGCCGCGATCACGAGCGGCACGGCGGCGAGCCCGACGCCCCAGAACACGACGATCTGGCCGAAGGTCGTGGCGACGTTCCGCGCGCTGCCGGGGCGGCTCGGAGCCGGGCGGAACGCGAACGGCCCGCGCACGAGCCACTCGGTGGGCACACGCCCGAGCAGCAGCAGGCAGGCCGCGAGGAGCGACCCCGCCGACGCCGCGATCATCGCCACGACACCCCAGCCGGCCAACCCCGTGACCGTGGCGTAGACCGCCAGCCCGATGGTGACGAGCATCGTCCAGCCCGTGGCGACGACGACCGCCGGCCGCAGCCCGAGGGCGGCCACCGCCGACGCCACCACGAACAGCGGGATGTCCAGTACGGCCAGGACGACCGGATCGAGCGCCCCGAGAGTCGCCTCCCGCACCCACGGCACGGTGAACACCGTGAGCCACCAGGCCACACCCGCGGTCGCCTGCAGGGCGAAGTAGATCCGGGCCCAGGTGCGAGCCCGGTCTCCGGCGACCCGGCTCACGGCAGATCGGCTCACGGGACCTCGACTCACGGCAGGACGAGCGAGACGAGCAGCGTCATGCCGAGTGCGATCACCGACGCGAGCGAGACCCCCACCGTCACCGTCTTCAGGGTGCCGCGCACCGACTGGTCGAGGAAGGTCTGCAGCAGCCAGAACGTGTTCGACGTGACGTGGATGCAGAACAGCGCCCCCGAACCGGCCGCGAGGGCGACGAGCAGCGGGTCGAGCCCCATGGTGGAGGCCACCGGCGCGATGATGCCCGCGGCGGTGATGGCCGAGAGGGTGACCGATCCGACAGCGATGTGCAGCACCGCCGCCATCGCCCAAACGAGCAACAGCGGCGCGAACGAGGTGGCCGAGAAGTACCCCTGCAGCACCGCCCCGAGGTCGCCCTTCGCGATCACGGCGGCCAGGGAACCGCCGATGCCGGTGAGCAGGAAGATCTGGCCGCCGTCCTGAAAGCCCTTCACCACGGCCTTCTCGATGCGCTTCGTGCCCACGGCCGCGCGCCCGATCACACCCGTGGCGATGACGGCCAGCAGCAGCGCGATCACCGGCGACCCGAGGAACTGCATCGCGGGCACCTCGACCTCGGCCACCGAGAGCACCGCCTGCGCGGCGATCAGCAGCAGGGCCACCAGCATCGGGGCGAACAGCAGCAGCAGCGGCTGCTCGCGCTCCGCGCGGTCGACGGGGCGGATGCTCGCCGGCCCCCGAGGCACCCCGCCGACGCGGGTTCGCACCGACCCCGTCTCGGTGCTCACCAGCAGCGGGTCGTGGCCGACGGCAGCGGATCCGGCGGCCGACGCGGTCGTGACCGCGCTCGCCTCCACCGCCTCGACGTCGTCGCGCACCACGACCTGCTCGTCGCGCTCGGGGTTCCAGAAGCCCAGGCGGAAGAACAGCGACATCAGCAGGATGGTCAGCACCACGGTCGGAGCGACGACCGCGAAGCCGCCGAGCATCATCACGCCGAGCGGCACCCCCAGCAGGCCCGCGAGGGCGACGGCGGCGAAGCCGGGCACCATCATCACGATGCCCATCTCGAGCCCGACGGCGAAGGTCACCCCCACGATGCCGGTGCCGACCCGGCCGAGCCGGGGCGCGATGCGCCGGGCGAGCGGCGCCGCGATCACGATCAGCACGTCGACGAAGATGGTCTGCAGATAGGTCGCGAGCGACAGCCCGAGCGCGTACGGGATGCCCCGCCGGCCGAAGACCCGCATCAGGCTCTCGACCAGCCGTGTGATGGCCCCGAGCTCGTTCAGCATCGCGCCGATCAGCACCCCCCAGCCGATCAGGATGCCCGCCTCCATCATCACGTCGCCGAAGCCCTGGGTCATCGTCGAGACGGTGTCGACGGGCCCGAGCCCGGTGAGCAGGCCGATCGCCGCGGCGCCGAGGGCGAGCGCGATGACCGGATTCACGCGGAAGCGCACGATCGTCACCACGACGGCGACGATGACGAGCGCGACGACGCCCAGGGTGTACCACTCGGGCATGGCGGGCCTCTCCGCTGACGGCGCGCGCCGTGCGCGACCCGTCACAGGATAGGGGCAACCGCGGGCGGGCGGGACCTCCCCTTCGGGTGACGGCCCGATACGGGACCCAGGTCTATTGCCCTGCACCGGCCCCGGCTGGGAGCGTGAAGGGCGCCACGCGGGTGGCCGACGACGGCGGGAGAGACGCCCATGAAGACCAGACCGATCGGGGCGGCGGTCGTCGCCGTCACCGCCCTGCTGCTCGCCGGCTGCGCCTCCGGCGGTTCCGGCGGCTCCGGCGGCACCGACGCCGCCCCGTCCGGCGCCTCCTCCCCCGTCGCCACCCGGCCGGCGGCCCCGGAGGGAGAACTCCCCGCAGAGCTGCAGAGCGCCCTGCAGAAGGTCGTCGACGACACGATGGCCGAGTACGAGGTGCCCGGCGCGGCGGTCGGCGTCTGGGTGCCCGGCGAGGGCTCCTGGACCTCGGCGACGGGCCTCGCCGACGTGGAGAAGGAGCTCCCGGTCTCGACCGACATGGTCTGGCCCATCCGCAGCGTGACGAAGTCCTACACCGTCACGCTGCTGCTGCAGCTGGTCGACGAGGGCCGGGCGAGCCTCGACGACACGATCGACCAGTACCTCGACGGGGTCACCGACGGCGACACGATCACCCTGCGGCAACTGGCCGGCATGACCAGCGGCAACGCCGACTACACGAACAAGGCGTTCCAGGACGTCTTCGCCGAGGATCCGACCCGCATCTTCACGCTGGACGAGCTGAACTCGTTCGCGCTCGGGCAGCCGGCCCGGTCCGCTCCGGGCACCGACCGCGTCTACACGAATTCCAACATCAACTTCCTGGGCGCGGTGATCGAGAAGATCACGGGCGAGCCCTTCAGTGAGGTGCTCCAGGAGCGCGTCCTGGACCCGCTCGGTCAGACCGGCACGGAGTACATCGTCGACACGACGACCTGGGCGGCCCCCCACCCGACCGGCTACATCGTCGACGACGGTGTGCCGGAGCCCCAGCAGGAGAACTCCTCGGTGCTGCAGGCCGCCGGATCGATGTTCTCGACGCTCGACGACGGGCGGGTGTGGGCCGACACCCTCGGCGACGGCACGCTGGTGTCGGCCGGCTCGCAGTCGGCGCGCGAGGAGGGCGGCCCGCTCGACGCCGGCCCGCCGTACGACCTGTACGCCCTCGGCATCGGCGAGACCGACGGCTGGTGGGGCCACAACGGCGAGGGTCTCGGCTTCACCGCGGCCACCTTCCACGACCCGCAGAGCGGGGCGAGCATCGTGGTCTACATGAACGAGTCGAACAACCCCGACGCGCATCCCGCGGACCAGACGTTCCGCCGGCTCGCCGAGGTGCTCGCGAACGGGGTGTCGTCGTGAGGCGCGTCGCCCTGCGCTCGGCCGCCGTGCTCGCGGTGGTCGCCACCGCCTCGGTGACCACCGCCTGCGTGGGCGGCCCCGCCGCCCCGTCGCCGAGCGCGAGCGGCTCGGTGCCCGGCCTGCCGGCCGCCGCCCTCGAGGTGATGCAGCAGCCCCAGTACGCCGAGGGCCGCTGGCTCGTCTCGGTGCAGGACATCGACTCGGGCGAGGTGCTGATCGACCACGACGGCGACACGATGGCCGAACCCGGCTCGTTCGTGAAGACCTACAGTGCCGGTGCCGCCTGGGTGAAGTGGGGGCCCGACCACACCGTGACCACGCCGGTGAAGCAGAACGGCACCCTCACCGGGGGCACCCTCACCGGCGACCTCGTGCTCGTCGGCCAGGGCGACCTCACCCTCGGTGGCCGCACGCAGCCCGGCGGCACCGTCGACTACACCAACCTCGACCACAACGACGCGAACCCGCTCCCCGGGGCCACCCTCACCACGGAGGACCCGTTGACGGGGTTGGACGACCTCGCCGCGCAGGTGCGGGCCTCCGGTATCACGGCCGTCACCGGCGACGTCGTGGTCGATGACCGACTCTTCCAGGGCGAGCTGGCCGACAAGCCGATCTCGCCCATCATCGTGAACCAGAACCTCCTCGACATCCTGGTCACCCCGGGTGCCGCCGCCGGAGACCCTGCCTCGGTCGCGCTCACCCCGGCCGTGGCTCCGTGGACGATCCGCAACGAGGTGACCACGGTCGCGGCCGGCGAGAAGGCCGCGCTGAAGGGCCCGAAGGTCGACCCGGCCGACCCCACGACGATCGTCATGGCCGGCACCATCGCCGCCGACAGCACCCCGTCGCTGAAGGTCTGGGAGTTCGACGACCCCGCCACCTTCGCCCGCACCGCCTTCATCGAGGCTCTGCAGCGCGCCGGCGTCACCGTCTCCGCCGATCCCGTCGCCGTCAACCCGTCGGGTTCGCTGCCGGATGAGGCGGCCGTCACCGCCCTGCCCGCGGTGGCGGAGCTCGAATCGCTCCCGCTCGGCGAGGAGGTGACCTACGTGATGAAGATCAGTTACAACCGGGGGGCCCAGACGCTGATCTGCCTGCTCTCCGCCGCGGTCGGCGACCCGAGCTGCGAATCGGGATTGCCCGAGGCGCAGAAGATCTGGGCCGGGGCCGGCCTCGACACGCTCGGTGCGTCGCTCGTCGACGGCTCGGGGCTCGAGGGCAACTTCATCACGCCGAAGAACGCCGTCGACATCCAGACGATCATGGCCGACCGACCCGACGCGGAGCGCTGGCGCGCGACGCTGCCGATCCTCGGGGTCGACGGGTCGCTCGCCGACGTCCAGGTCGACAGCCCGGCGGCCGGCAAGGTCTTCGCCAAGACGGGCACGCTCCTCGCGGGCGACAGCTTCAACGGTCGCTACCGACTGGTGACGAAGACGCTCGGCGGGGTGATGCACACCGAGGGCGGGCGGCATCTGGCGTTCACGGTCATGGTGAACCAGGGCTTCTACGACGAGCTCGACGGCGTCTTCGAGGCCAATGACGACGTCGGCGCGGTCGCGGCGGCTATCCAGCAGGCCTACTGAGCCCCCGGCCGGCCCCCCGCGTCGGAGAGGAAGCGGACGACCGCCAGCACGCGCCGGTGGTCGTCGGGGTCGACCGGGAGGGCGAAGGCGTCGTAGATCCTGGAGGTGTGCTGCACGACCGCCTTCTCGCTCAGGCCGAGCCGCGCGGCGATGCGGGCGTTGCTCCTGCCCTCGGCCATCAGTCCGAGCACCTCGAGCTGACGCGGGGTGAGCGCGCCGAGTGCCGGCCCACCCGCCTTTCCCGCACGGGTGAGCAGCACCGCGACCACCTCCGGGTCGAGGGCGGTGCCGCCGTCGCGCACGCGCCGGAGATCGGCCGTGAAGGTGCCGATGTCGGCGATGCGCTGCTTCAGCAGGTACCCCACCCCGCCCTCCCCCGGCGCGAGGAGCTCGTCCGCATAGCGGCGCTGCACGTGCTGCGAGAGCACCACCACCGCCGTGCCCGGGTGGCGGCGGCGGATGCGCACGGCCGCCTGCAGGCCCTCGTCCGTGTGCGTCGGCGGCATCCGGATGTCGGTGATCACGAGGTCGGGCGCCAGCTGGGCGACGTCGGCCTCGAGCTCGACGGCCGTACCCACCGCGGCGAGCACCTCGATCCCGTCGCCCTCCAGCACCCGCGACAGGCCCTCGCGGAGCAGCAGTTCGTCCTCGGCGATCACGACCCGCACGGCAGCTCCGCTCGCAGCCGGGTTCCCGACCCGGGATCGGAGGTGACCTCGAACGACCCGCCCAGGGCGTCCACCCGGTCGGCGAGACCCTTCAGGCCGCCGCCCTCCTCGACCCTCGCTCCCCCGATCCCGTCGTCGACGACGGCGATCTCGATCAGGTCGTCGCGCTGCACCAGCCGCACCGAGACCGACCCGGCGCCGGAGTGCTTGACGGCGTTGCTCAGCGACTCGGCGACGATGAGGTAGGCGGTGCGGGCGGTGGCGGGCGGCAGGGCGGTGTCGTCGACGTCGCTGTGCAGCGTGGCCCGGATGTCGACGCGGTCGACGAGATCCTCCGCGGCGGCGGCGAGGCCCCGCTCGATCAGCGCCGACGGGAGAACCGCGTGCACGAGGTGCCGGAGGTCGGCCGCCGCCTCGTCGATGCGCCGCCGCAGGGTCAGGGCCGCCTCGGCGGTCACGGCGGGGGTGCCCTCGGCGATCGCGAGCTGCTGCGCCTCGAGGGCGAGCAGCACGAGCTGCACCTGCAGCCCGTCGTGGAGGTCGCGAGCGATCCGTGCGCGCTCCCGGTCGGCGGCCTCGACCAGGCGCACGCGGGACCGCCCGAGCTCGGCGTTCGTCGCCGACAGCGCGGCGGTCAACCGCTCGCGGTCGAGAGCGAGGGCGAGCACCCGGGCCGCGCGGCGCACCGCCTCCGGTTCGCCGATCATCCGCCCGTCGTAGTCGATGGCGCCGACCAGCCGCGTCTGCACCCGCACCTCCTCCCGGTACCGGTGCTCGGCGACGGCGCCGAGCACGGTTCCGCCGGAGTCGACGAAGCCCTGGTGGGCGTCCGACCAGTACGACACCCGCAGCGAGTCGTCGCCGAGGGCCCGCGCGAGAGCCTGCTCGACCGCCGACCGCGAGGTGTCGGCGAGGCCGAGCCAGGCGCTCAGCGCATCCGCCTCGACCGTCTGCGGGAAGCCGCCCGCGAGCACGCCCGTCAGGAAGGCGATCGGGATGCCCGCCGTGATGGCGAGCTGGGCCGCGGCGACACCCACGGCGTCGGCCCCGAGCAGCGGCAGCAGGGTGCCGGAGACCGGGATGAGCAGCACCGCGAGGATGCCGTAGAGGTAGAGCGGCAGGAGCACCCGGCGGTTCCGCGGGTCGGTCGATCGCAGCCGGCGGATCAGCAGCACCGCCGCCATCACGACGACCACGAGGCCGAGCAGTCGCTGAGCCGTGAAGGCCGCGTCGATCAGCGCGACCTCGTCGGGCGGGAGGATGTACTGCGGCGCCTGGAGCGCGATCGAGTTGACGTAGCCGAGCACGACGGCGGTGACCGCGAGGCGCCCCCGCAGGCGACCCGACGGGAATGCGAGCAGAAGGTGCACGGTGACGGCGAGGATGGTCGTGCCGAACACGGCGCTGACGGCCTCGAGCAGCGGCTGACCGAGGTTGCCGACCCCCGCGGCGACCATCGCCAGCGAACCGATCAGCAGCAGGGCGCCGAAGAACCCGGTGGGGCGCCGCCACCAGGCTGCTATGCCCGCGCCCGCCCAGGTCCAGAACAGGAGCGTGAACACCGGCACGACCCACCCCGGCACGCCGGGAGCGGCTCCCACCACGAGCTGCACCACCCCGAGCGCGAGGGCGAAGAGCGCGATCAGCAGCAGCGCCGCCCGCAGGGGGCCAGGACGGCTGGGCACCGGACGCGGCACCGGCGGCGGCGCGCCCGTCACCGTCTCCGCCTCCGCGGCCGTCCGAGATCCGTCCCGTGCACACTCCATCGTGGCACGGCGGGTCGGGTAGCGTGGAGGGATGGGACGCTCGCGCAGCTTCGACGAGGCGATGCTCCTCGACGCCGCGATCGAGGTGTTCTGGGTTCGGGGATACCGGGCGACGTCGCTGGCCGAGGTGTCGGCGGCCTCGGGAGTCGCCAACGGCAGCCTCTACCAGGCCTTCGGCAGCAAGCGTGAGCTCTTCCTCGCCGCGTACCGCCGCTACTGCGCGCAGCGGGCCGCAGTGGTCGAGTCGGTGTTCACGGTGCCCTACGACGGCGTGCAGACCACCGTGGGCGCGTACTTCGACGCGATCGTCGACGACTGCCTGTCGCACCCGGATCGCCGCGGCTGCCTCATGCTCAACACCGTCTCCGAGCTCGGCACCGACCCCGACGTCGCCCGCATCAGCTCCCGCACCGTCGACGCCATGGGGGCGTCGGTTGCCCGTGCGCTCGGTGAGGTGGCGCCGCCCTCCGTCGACGACGCCGAGCTCGCGCTCTCGGCGGCCCAGATCGTGGCGCTCTCGCAGGCGCTGATCCAGCTCTCGCGCATGGGCCGCGACGCGGAGGAGCTGCGCCGGATGGGCAGCCGCGCCGCCGCCTCCGCCGAACGGGTGCTGCAGGCCGCCTGAGCGGGAATGCTCCGGCCCCGTCGCGGGGTTGGATGGTGGCATGAGATCGATCGTGTACTCCGAGACCGGCCCCTCCGACGTCCTTCGCCTCGAGGAGCGCTCCGTTCCCGAACCCGGCCCTGGGGAGGTGCGCGTGCGGGTCGTGGTGTCGGCGGTGAACCCGACCGATTGGAAGAACCGCAGCGGAGGCGGCGCGGCCGTCGCCGCTCTGCAGACGCCGAACCAGGACGGAGCGGGCGTCGTCGACGCGGTCGGCCCCGGGGTCACGGCGTTCGCGCCGGGCGACCGGGTCTGGTCCTTCCTCTCGGCCTACCAGCGGTCGAGCGGCACCGCGCAGGAGTTCACCGTGCTGCCCGTGGAGCGGGTCGTGCCGCTGCCCGAGAACGCCTCGTTCGACGCCGGCGCCTCGATGGGCGTGCCTGCGATGACGGCCCACCGCGCCCTCACCGTGCACGACGGCGGTCCGTCGCGCCTGGCACCCGGTGCGCTGACCGGCCGCACGGTGCTGGTCGCGGGCGGGGCCGGTGCCGTCGGCCATGCCGCCATCCAGCTCGCCCACTGGGCCGGCGCCACGGTGATCACCACCATCTCCTCCGACGCCAAGGCCGCGCTGGCCACGGCCGCCGGGGCCGACGTCGTGGTGAACTACCGCACCGACGACGCCGCCGACCGCATCCGCGAGGCCGCACCCGACGGCGTCGACCTCGTGGTCGAGGTCTCCCCCGCCCGCAACGCCGCACTGAACGCCCAGGTGCTGGCGAACCACGGCAGCATCGCGGTCTACGCGAACGACGGCGGCGACGAGGTGACCCTCGACGTGCGCGGCCACTTCGCCATCAACGCGCGCTACCAGTTCCTGCTGCTCTACACGGTGGGTCAGGATGCCCTGTCCGCCGCCGCGGAAGACATCACCGCCGCGCTGGCCGACGGTGCGCTCGGAGTGGGCGAGGAGAACGGTCTCCCGCTCACCCGCTTCCCGCTGGAGCGCACCGCCGACGCCCACGACGCCGTGGAGAACGGCGTCGTGGGCAAGGTGCTCATCGACGTGGCGCCCGAGGGCCGCTAGCCGCGCGGCGCCCGAGGGCCGCTAGCCGCGCGGCGCCCGGGGGCCGCCGGCCAGGCGCCGGCGTCGCGTCAGCAGCAGTCCCACTCCGGCCCCCAGGGCGAGCAGCGCGGCCAGGATGACGGCGGCCGCCTGGCTGCCGGTCGAGGCCAGGCCGCCACCGGGGGCCGAGCCGTCGCCGGGTCCGGTGCCGGGCCCGCCCGCTCCGGGGCCGGGGTCGGTGCCCTGGCCGGGGTCGGTGCCGGGACCGGTGCCCGGGTCGGGCGTGCCCGGCTCCTCGCCCGGGCCCTCGCCCGGGTCGACGACGGTCGCCCCGAACACCGACGCCAGCAGCGTCACCGCCTGAACCGGGTCGCCGCTCATCAGCACGTGCTCGGCATCGGCCGTCACCGCGGCCGAGGCGTCACCCGTCGCGGCCCGTCCGGCCACGATCGCGGCCTGCGCGAGGTCGCGCACCACCGACACCACCGGATCGGCGGCGGTGAAGGCCGCCGTACCGCTCAGGGTCGCCGCCGCTTCGGCAGCGCCCTGCGCCACCGCGGCACGCGCCTCGTCGGAGTCGGTCACCGCACCCTGGTCGGTCCACACCGGCAGGGCGACCAGCGCCTCGACGGCGGCCCGGGAGGCGGAGTCGGCGGGCAGCGAGGCGGCCAGCCCGGCCAGACGCTCCCGCGGAGCATCCGTTCGCTCACCCCAGCCGTAGGCGTACAGCGGCTGGTACCCGTCGTCGCCCACGTTGATCGGAACCTGCTCGGCGCTCGCGGGCCAGCTCAGCGGCAGCCGCCCGGTGAAGGGCACGTCGCCGAAGAGCGTGTCGGCGACGCCGGCTCCCTCGCTGCCCGGCAGGAACGACGCCACCAGGCCGTCGATCTCGCCGAGCTGGTCGGTGACGAGCTGGGTGCGGCCGGCGACCACGAGCACAACGCAGTCCATCGCGGCGCAGACGCGGTCGATGCTCGTGCGGTCGGCCTCGGTCAGCGAGAGGCTGTGCCCGTTGTTGCCGACGTCGCCCTGGCCCTCGGCGTAGGGCGTCTCGCCCACGACCACCACGCCGACGTCGCTGCCGGCCATCGGGGCCGAGGCGTCCTCCGAGAAGGTGACCGCCGCATCCGGGGCCACCTCGCGAAGGCCCTCGAGGATGCTCGTCCCGCTCGTCGCCGTCGGGCCTGAGCCGCCCTGCCACGAGATCGTCCAGCCGCCCATCTGGTTGCCCAGGTCGTCGGCGTTCGAGCCGGCGACGTAGAGCGAGGCGTCCTTCGGCAGCGGGAGCACGTCGTCGTTCTTCAGCAGCACCTGCGACTCGGCGGCCGCCTGCCGGGCGTCGGCCCGGTGGTCGGCCCCGCCGAAGGCGTCGGCCAGGCTCCGGTCGGAGAACGGGTTCTCGAACAGCCCCAGCTCGAACTTCTGCGTCAGGATGCGGCGCACGGCGTCATCGACCCGGCTCTGCTCGATGGTGTGCGACGTGGTCACCGCGTCGGTGACGCTGGTGATGAAGGCGCCGAAGTTGTACGGCGCCATCGCCATGTCGAGCCCGGAGTTGACCGACCGCACGACCTTCTCGGCGTAGGTCCCGCCCGGCAGCTTGTCGATGCCCTCCCAGTCGCTGATCAGGAAGCCGTCGAAACCGAGCTCGCCCTTCAGGAGGGTCGTGTTGAGGGCGGTGTTCTCGTGCATCCGGATGTCGCCCGACCCGGCGATGTCGACCCCCGAGTACGACGGCATGATGCTGCCGACCCCGGCGGCGATCGCCGGAAGGTAGGGGTCGACGTGCGTCGTCATGAAGTCCTCGAGCGAGGGCGAGACCGTCAGGCCCTGGTCGATCGGATAGCCGTTGCCGGCCTTCGAGGCGTCGTACTCGGTGCCGCCGTCGCCGACCCAGTGCTTCGCGGTCGCGAGCACCTCGTCGGCGGCCGACTTGTCGCCCGGGTCCTCGCCCTGGAGGCCCACGATGCCGGCCTCCGAGAACGCCGTCACCAGCGCCGGGTCCTCACCGAACGACTCGTAGCTGCGGCCCCAGCGCTCGTCGCGGGTGACGCACAGGCAGGGCGCGAACGCCCAGTTGACGCCCGTGGTCTTCGTCTCGATCGCGGTGTCCTCGGCCAGGGTCTGCACCAGGGCGGGGTCGCGGGTGGCGCCGAGCCCGATGTTGTGCGGGAAGATCGTCGCGTCGAGCACGTTGCTGTGCCCGTGCACGGCGTCGGCGCCGTAGAGCAGCGGGATCTGGAGCGCCGTCGAGAGCGCCTGGGCCTGGAAGCCGTCGACCATGTCGGCCCACGCCTCCGGGGTGTTCTCGGCCGGTGTCGAACCGCCGCCCGAGAGGATCGAGCCGAGCCCGAGGTCGGCGATCTGGTTCGGCGAGGTGAGTCCGAGCCGCTCGGCCTGGGCCATCTGGCCGACCTTCTCCGCGAGGCTCATCCGGCCCATCAGGTCGTCGACGCGGGTGGCCGTCGGCAGGGACTCGTCGAGGTAGGGCAGGCCGTAGGCGTTCACCACCACCTTCGGGGCCTCGGGGGGCAGCTGGGCGCCGTCGGCGTCGAGCACCACCGGCACCGAGCGGGCCTGGTCGCCCGAGGCACCGGCGGCCAGCGCCGTCACCTCGAAGCTCCTCGTCTCACCCGAGGCGGTCCCGGCCGGGAACTCGAGGGTCCCGCCGAAGGTCGCGACGTGCGTCCCGATCTCGGCCGTTCCGGTACCCGGGCTGTAGTCCACCTGCACCGCCGCGTCCAGTGGTTCGCCGTTCGAGGTCGAGACGGTCACCCCGACCTCGGCGGTGTCGCCGGGGTTCAGCAGGTACACGGACTCCGACGTTCCGACGGTGAGGTTCGCCGCCTGCTCCGGAGTGCCGTAGAGCTGTACGTCGTCGACCGCCCAGCCGGTGCTCGTCGGCTTGCCCGGCGTGAACGTCACGGCGAAGCCCCAGGCGCTCGTCAGGTCGAGCGACCCGTTCTGCGTCTCGGCGCTGCCCGGCTGGTAGGAGCCGATGGAGAACGCGCTGAACGGCAGCTCCACGAGCTTCCAGCGGCTCGTCGAGCTGCCCCAGTTGTCCTTGAAGGTGGCGGTCCAGAGCTCGGAGTGCTCGCCGTCGGGGCCGCCGTCCTTCAGCTCGACCTTGATGTCGTCGCCGGCGGTCGGCGAGGCCGGGTTCGAGGCCTGCGAGGCGTACCACCAGAAGCGGATGCCGCGGTAGCTGCTCCAGTCCTGCGAGGAGGCGAGGTTGTCGCTGAACCCGGCGTAACCACCGGACGGGATCAGGTAGTCACCCGAGAGCACCCGGTTGTCGGGCACGTCACCGCGCTCCTGCGCGGTCACGTCCAGGCTGACGAGCCCCTCCGCGGAGCCCCAGGTGAAGAAGCCCACGGGGTTCGTCGAGGTGCCGAGCGGCACGTCGCTCTGGAAGTCCTCGAGGGTCGTGACGCGCTCGAAGAGGGCGATGTCGTCGAAGGTCCACGTGCCCGCACCGAGACCGGTGAGTGTCACCGCGAAACCGGTCGAGGCGGAGGGGTCGAAGCGGGCCGGGTCGTCGGGAGAGCCCTTGACCCTGAGCTCCGTGAAGAGCACGCCGATCCAGCGCCAGCCGGTGCTGTCGTCGACGACGGTGCGGTCGAAGAGGCGGCCGTCGGACTTGACCTCGTAGCCCAGGGTGCGGCCGCTGCCGGTGCCGAGGAACCAGAAGCCGAAGCCGTCGGCGGCCGACCAGTCGGTGGCCGCGGTGTCGTTCGTGAAGCCGAACCAGTCCGACGCCGTGGGCTCGCCCGACACCGTCGCCACGAGCACCTGGTTGTCGGGGGCCGCCCCGGGAACCGTCGCGTCGCCCGTGGTGCTGAGCACCGGCTTCACGGCGTCGGTGCTGGCCCAGGTGGTGAAGCCGGCGGGAACCCCCGACCCGAAGTCGTGCAGCACGGTGCGGGGGCCGTCGTTCGGCAACTCACCGGTGGGGCGGATGCTCACCACGACGGTGTCCCGCGAGCCGATCGTGACCCCGTCCGACGGCTCCGACAGGGCGAGCGTGAAGGTGCGCACCGGCGTCAGTGCACCGTGGGACACCGTCGGCACGGTGACCGCCACCGTGCTGTCCCCGGCCGGGATGGTGAGCGTCTGGTCGACGGCCGTGAAGTCGGTGCCGGCCACCGCGCTGCCGTCGGTGCTGGTGACCCGCACGGTCTGGTCGCTCTCGGCCGGGCTGTTCAGCGTCACGTCGACGACGGCGTCGGAGCCCGCGCCCACGTCGACGGCCTGGCGGTCGAAGCCGGCCGACGGCACGGCCGCCGTGCCGTGCACCGCGAAGGTGTAGACGGAGTAGCCGTACCAGTGCAGCACCGGCGCCTCCCAGGTGGCGGCGGTGCGCTTCAGCATCGCGAGTCGCACGTAGCGGGCCTGGGCGGGAGCGTCGAAGACGATCTCCTCGGTGCCGCCGGCGCCCGCGGTCTCCGAGGCGGCGGTGCTCCAGCTCGCCTCGTCCTCCGGCGCGGACGTCGCGACCTGCACGTCGTAGGCGGCCGCGAAGGCGGCCTCCCAGGTGATCGAGACGCCGCTGACGGTCGCCACCGAGCCGAGGTCGCTCGTCAGGCTCGCGGTGAAGGTGGTGTCCTCGTCGGGGCCGTTGCCGCTCGCCCACCGGGTGGAATCGTCGCCGTCGGTGGCGTTCGAGGCGGGGAAGTTCCCGTCCTGGTCGTTCTGCGACGCCGAGGCGGTGGTCGTGCCCGAGCGGGCGAGGTCGGGCTCCGCCGCTCCGGCGGCGGCTCCACCTCCGGCGACGAGCCCGGCGCCGACGAGCGCCGTGATCAGCGCGGCCGCGAGGTGCCGGCGGCCGGGCCGGGGCCACGAGGGCCGACGTCGGGATTCGGGGACAACGGCGGACCTCTGGCCGGTTGCGGGCACTGTCACTCCTTCGAGACCTACGACACCCGTTCGTCACGGAGCGGATGCTCCAGTACAGCCGGTGAATTCGTCCGGTCCCAGGACGAAAGAACGAACGGGTGCACCGATGACGGCGAGCCAGAGCCTGGCATCGCGATTCCGGATGCCCAGGCCGCCGACACCGTGCGGTCGACGATGCCCGCCAGCTCGGCCCGGGCGCCGAGGGCCGCCACCCGCACCTCGACCCGCGACTCCCCCGCCGGCGAGAACCGCGCCACGGCCTCGCGCACCCCGTCGACCAGTGCTCCGCCGGCCGCACCGAAACGGCCCCCCAGCACCACCACGGAGGTGTCGACGAAGGAGCACAGCTGCGCGATCGCGCGCCCGACCCGGAGCCCGGCGAGGTGCTCGTCGGGCAGACTCGCCGCAACCACGGTCTCCAGGCAGCCGTGACCGCCGCAGCGGCAGAGCAGACCTCCGGGCTCCACCTGGATGTGGCCCATCTCGCCACCGGCCCCGCGGGCGCCGGCCAGCAGTCGGCCACCCGCCACGAGCCCCGCGCCGATGCCGTCGCCGAGCTTGACGTAGAGCATGTCGTCGAGGGCCGTGCCGCCGTGCATCCGCTCGCCCCACGCCCCGAAGTTGGCATCGTTGTCGGCGACGATCGGCCCCGAGAACCCCGGAGGACGCACGGCCTCGGCGGTCGCGCCGCTCCACCCCGGCAGAGCGGACGGCGCGCGCACGGCCCCGCTCGGTCGCAGCACCGGGAACGGGAACGACACGCCGAGGGCCGCCACGTCGGCCATCCGCGCCCCGGCCGCCGGCAGCATGCGCGCGATCAGCCGGTGCAGGGCGCGCACGGTGGGCGCCACGCCGTCGTCGACCGCGAGCTCGACGCTGGACTCGGCGAGCACCCCGCCCGCGAGCTCGGACACGGCGACGGTGACGTGGCGGTGGCCGATGTCGCACGCCAGCACGACCCCGGGCTGCCGGGCGAGCTCCAGCACGGCGGTCGGCCGGCCCCGCCCCGAGGCCCGACCCGCCTCGAGCCGGCGCTCGACGACCACGCCGAGCTCGATCAGCTCCGCCACCGTCTGGGCGACCACGCTGCGCGAGAGACCCGTGTGATCGGCGATCGCGCGCCGGGTCGTGCGCTCCGCGCGGCGGATGAAGTCGAGGAGGCCGGCCCGTCCCGGCCCACCTGTCGCTGAAGCTGTCACCGTGCATCCCCTTCGATGACCGACGTCCCACCCACGACGCGACCCTCGAACAGGGGTCATCGTCGACTCGTCACAGTGAAGCACACCCGAGGCGCGCGCGGCACCCCCGGTCGGCTAGCGTGATCGGATGCCCCAGAACCACATCGTCGTGCTGCCCGGAGGCGGCTACCGCATGCTCGCCGACCACGAGGCGGAGCCCGTGGCCGAGTGGCTGCGCGGCGTGGGGGTCGCGGCGAGCGTCTTCCGGTACCCGCTGCTGACCGAGCATCCGGTGCCCCTGGAGGCGGTGCGCGCCGAGATCAGGCGGGTGCGCGCCGCCGGGGCGGAGCGCGTCGGAGTGCTCGGTTTCAGCGCCGGCGGCCACGCCGCGGGGCTCGCCGCCCTGGCGCCCGAGGAGGGCGAGCCAGGAGGCGTCGCCGACCTCGCGGTGCTCTGCTACCCCGTCGTCTCGATGGTCACGCCGAGCCACAGCGGCTCGCGCGACATCCTGCTCGGCGCCCGGCCGTCGGACGAGCTGCGCCGGGCCACCTCGCTCGAACTGCTCGTCACCCCCGACTCGCCGCCGGTGTTCGTCTGGCACACCGCCGACGACGAGACGGTCGACGTGCGACCCGTGTACGACCTGGCGCGCTCGCTCGCGACGGCCGGCGTGCCGCACGCCGTGCACGTCTACCCCTCGGGGCGCCACGGCCTCGGGCTCGCCGAGGGCTCCGGCCTGCCCGCGCGCTGGACCGACGAGGCGGCCGCGTGGCTGCGCGACCTCGGCTGGGCCGACTGAGCCGACTGAGCCGACTGAGCCGACTGAGCCGACCGACCCGGTCGACCCGACCCCCAGGGGGCCCGACCGTCAGAGGCGGGGCGCGGGCATCCGGCGTACGGCGAGGCGGGTGCGACGTCGGCGCACGCTGAACACGATCGCCAGGGCGGGCAGCGTCACGAAGGCCGTCCAGAAGACCACGACGGCCACGATCCAGACGGTGCGGGTGGTGCTGACGCCCTGCTCGGCGTCGGCCACCGTGGCAGGTGTGACGGGTGCGACCGAGCCGACCGGCCCGTGCGCGATCGCGACGGGCGGGTCGCCCTGCACCACGAGGAAGTCGAGGCGGGCCGGGTGCTCCGGGTCGGGCGGGAAGCCCCAGTGCTCGTCGCCGCCGAGGGTCACGGTCGTGCCGGCGCCGCCCCGGGCATCCGGAACCACCACCTCGTAGAGGCCCGTGTTCACCGGCAGGCCCGAGTTCGTCTCGACGTCGACGAGGGAACCGGTGAGCACGGCGCTGCGGTCGACGACGTCGCGCTGCTGGGCGAGGCGCTCGGCCGCGGCGTCCTGCGCGCCGCCGAGCGCGGAGAGGGCGATCAGACCGGGCACGAGGAGAAGCACGAAGGCGAGCCAGAACGGCCACCCGGGCGGAGGACGGCGCGCGGGGCGGGTGGGAGGGAACGGCGGGGTCATGCGGTCAGCCCCGGAGGATCGAGGTCATCTTCTTGCCCCGGGCGACCTCGTCGACCAGCTTGTCCAGCCAGCGGATGCGCTGCATGAGCGGGTCGTCGATCTGCTCGACCCGGATACCGCAGATCAGCCCGGTGATGAGCGGGGCGTTCGGATTCATCGCGGGCGCCTCGGCGAAGAACGTCTCGAAATCGGTCTGCTCGGCGAGGGCGCGGTCGATCCCGTTCTGGTCGTACCCGGTGAGCCAGCGGATCACCTCGTCGACCTCCGCCTTGTCGTGCCCCGTGCGCTCGGCCTTGGCGACGTAGTGCGGATAGACGGCCGCGACCGGCGTCGTGAAGATCCGGTGCGCCATGCTGTCCCCCTGTCATCCGACCCGTCGCACCCTGCGACGGTGACCTCCAGGGTAGGGCAGCCCTCCACCCGGGGTCAGCCCGCCGCCGTCACGATCAGCTCACGGATGCGCGCGGCCGCCTCCTCGTCGAGCCGCTCCAGCGCATAGGAGGTGGGCCAGAACCCCGCGGGGTCGCCGAGCGCGGAGTTCTCGCTGAAGCCGAGGGTCGAGTAGCGGGCCTTGTCCATCAGGCCGCTGCGGAAGAAAACGACGACCTTGCCCGCGCTCGCCCACCCGGGCTGCCCGTAGTACAGCTTCGGCTGCAGCGCCGGGGCGGCCTCGGCCACGAGGGCGTGCAGGCGTTCGGCCATCGCCCGGTCGGGGGCAGGCATCTCGGCGATCCTGCCCTCGACCGCTGCGGCATCGGCGGCGGCCTTCTCGGCGGCCTTCCCGCTCTTGGCCTCGGCCCGCAGCTCCGCGGCCCGGCTCTTCATCGCGGCGCGCTCCTCGGCCGAGAAGCCGCCGTCCGATCCCCCTGCTGCGCTCATCGCGCACCGCCTTTCCTGGTCGTGGCCCCACGCTAGCGGTGCACCGGCGCTGCCGCTTCTCGATTCCTGATCACTCGGGCCGGGCTCGTCGCTGCTTCGGTCAGAGTCCGCCGTCGATCTGGGGTGCGCCGCACGCCGTCCAGAGGCGCACGCGCGCACCGTCGATGTCGTTGGCGGCCACGAAGTCGGCGAGCGGCTGCGCGTTCTCGAAGCTGATCGTGCCCGCGAGGTCGTAGAAGGCCAGCACCGTCGAGAAGTCGGCGGCGAGGTCGGCGGGCGGCGTCGCCGTGATGCCGTGCAGCCCGGCCGCGAACGCCGCCGCCCAGCTGAACGGGTCGGCGGCACCGGGCAGGGCGGCCGCCGCGATACCGGCCTGCTCGGAGAACTGGGTGCAGAAGTCGCCCTCCTCCTCGGGCAGCGGCTCGGGATCGGCCGAGGGCGCCGGGTCGGGCTGCTTCGGCTCGTGGTAGGTCACCCAGACGAAGCCGTCGCCGGCCAGGTTCAGCATGCCGATACCGCCCGTCACCTCGGTGACCTCGGCGCGGATGGTCGCGACGATCGGATCGATCACCGCGTTCAGCACGGTGGCCGCCGGCTCCTGGAGGAGGCCGGGCAGCTTCGCGAGGATCTCCCCCTTCAGCGTCTCCACCTGCCGCGCGGCGAAGTCGAGGAACTCGCCGACCTCCTGCCGGGGCACCGTCACGCTCACCCGGGCGATGCGCGTGATCTCTGGCCCCTTCGCGGTCTCGGCGTCCTCCCGGCCGGTCGTGAAGCCCATCGAGACGGAACGGTCGTCGGCGACTCGGGACGAGGCGGAGTCCAGGACGATCAGGCCGTCGCCGCTCGTCAGCGTCCAGTCGGCGGGGTCACCGGCCCGGATCAGCGGCGGGATCTCGGCACCGCTCGCGGTCGCGCAGTCGACGAGCGCTTTCGGCCAGTCGTCGGAGAGCTTGTTCGCCTCGGCCCGGAAGGTGCCCGTCACGTCGGCGGCCGGGTCGATCGCGAACGCGGTGTGGTCGGCGGGCGCCGCCGTGACGGTGAGGCGCTGGCCGGTGAAGAAGCTCAGCACCTCCGACGCGACGCCGAGCCCGGTGAGCGCCACGCGCAGCACGTTCAGGGCCGGTGCGGTCACCGAGGAGATCAGGCCGCTGACCACGCCTTGGGCCAGATCGATCGCGCCCCCGATCACGGCGCCGGCGAGCAGCCCGAACGGCCCGAGCTCCTCGATGCCCGAGATCGCCTGCGGAACGACCCTGAGCACGTCGAAGACCTTCTGCACCGCCGAGGAGAGGAAGCCGGTGAGGGTGCTGCAGGGGGCGTCGAGCACTCCGGCCGTCACCGCCGCCGGCGCCGGCGCGCGCTGCAGGGCGGCCGTGACGGCCGACGCCGGCCCGCGCTCCCCGGCCGAGGCCCCCGGCGTCGTCGCCTCCTCGCCGAACGACCCGTCCTCGGCGGCGGCCGTCAGGAAGTCCTGCACGAACAGCGCGACCACGACCATCGGGAACACGATCGACTGCGGGTGCGTCCAGTCGATGCCCTCCGGGTCGTCGTAGAGCGGTCGCACGAGCTCGGCTCCCGGATGCTCGCCCGGCAGCTCCGCGCTGCTGATCCACGCCGCCAGCAGGTAGCTCGCGCTCGGGTAGCCCGGCTCGGCCGGCACGAGCGCGTCGAGCTCGGCACCCGACACGCCCGCGCCGAGGGACGCCTCGGTGATCATCCGCTCGGCCTGGATCGCCGTGAGCGTCAGGGCGGCGGACGCCTCGACCGCGACCGTCTCGTCGTCGACCAGCGCGAGCCCGGCGTCCTCCAGCTGGTCGCGGGTGAGGGCGATCCCGGAGGCACCAGCGTCGGCGTCGGCGTCGGACGCCCGGGGCGTCGGCGGCGAGCCGATGCAGGCGCTCAGCAGGCCGATGACGACCACGGCGACGAGAACGGACCGGACGCGGCGCATGAGGACCTTCCGTCATGCCGAGCGGAGAGGATTCGAGGGGACGAGCACGAGAGGCGGCGGTGCAGGGGGTCGAGCAGCCCCAGGGTAGACCTCGGTGCGGGTGGTGTCCAGAGACGAACCCTGCCCGGCGTCGACGCCTTCGACGGGCTGAGCACCGCGCACGTCGCCGACGCGCTCGTGCGGGTGGGGTCGCCCGTGCGGTGTGCGCCGCCGAGCATCCGGCCGCTCGTGCTCGGGCACCGCGTCGTGGGCCCGGCCCGGCCCGTGCGGCACTCGGGCAGCGTCGATGTGTTCCTCGAGGCGCTGGAGCGCGCGGGGCCCGGCGAGGTGCTCGTGGTCGACAACGGCGGGCGCGACGACGAGGCGTGCGTCGGCGACCTGATGGCGCTCGAGGTGGCCGAGGCCGGTCTCGCGGCGATCGTGATCTGGGGCCTGCACCGCGACAGCGCCGAGCTGCGCGAGATCGGCCTGCCCGTGTTCAGCGCCGGCAGCCTGCCGACGGGGCCACTGCGGCTCGATCCACAGCATCCGGAGGCCCTCGAGTCGGCCCGCCTCGGCGAGCACCTGGTCACCGGCGACGATCTCGTGCTGGCCGACGACGACGGGGTCGTGCTGGTGCCGAGATCGGGCGCCGCCGAGGTCGCGACGGTTGCGGCGGGCGTCCGTGACACCGAGCGGGCCCAGGCCGAGCGGATGCGCGCGGGCACGTCCCTGCGCGAGCAGACCCGCTTCGGCGCCTATCTCGACGAGCGCTCCCGCACGGGGATCACCTTCCGGCAGCACCTGCGCAGACTCGGCGGCGCCATCGAGGAGTAGGCGGTAGGCGTCGTCAGCGAGCCCGCCTCAGCGCATCGTCGTGAGGTCGAGCAGCACCTTGGGTCGCCGCCGCTCCCCCGACGTCAGCGCGGCGAAGGCCGCCTCCGCCTCGTGCCAGGGCACCACCCGGTCGACCAGCTGCGCCGCCGGGAAGCCGGGCGCGGCGATCAGCTCGGCCATCCGCCCGTAGTGGTCGAGGCCGTGGAAGATGCCGTGCAGGGTGAGACCCTTCATGGTGAACGGTGCGGGATCGAAGTCGGGCACCCCGCCGGCCACGACACCGACGAGAGCCGCCCGACCGCCCGGCCGGAGGATGGTGCCGAGCATCCCCACCCCGCTCGCCCGGCCGGCCGCCTCGATGGCGACGGTGTAGTCGCCGGCGACAACCGCATCGGCCCGCAGCGCCCGTTCGGCGCCGAGCTCGAGGGCGAGCTCGAGCCCGGCGTCGCTCGAGCCGATCGCGTCGACGTGCGGGGTGATGCGGCGGGCCACCGCCAGGGTCAGCAGGCCGAGCGTTCCGGTGCCGAGCACCGCCACCCGGTCGTCGAAGCGGATGCCCGTGGTGACGACCGCGTTCACCGCCGTGACCCCGGGCTCGATCAGCACCGCCTCCGCGAGCGACGCTCCCTGGGGCAGCCGCGTGACCGAGGTGGACGGCATCGAGACGTACCGCGCCGCCGCACCCTGCCGGCCCACCAGCCCCACCTCCTGACGGTGCTCGCAGCCGTCGCGGAACCCGGCCTGGCACGGGCCGCAGGCCCCGCAGACGACGACGGTCTGGCCGACGACCCGGTCGCCGGGAGCCACGGTCTCCACCCCGTCGGCGACGGCCACCACGGTGCCGGTGAACTCGTGGCCGAAGATCAGCGGGTAGGCGGCGAGCCCTTCGCGGATGAAGTAGCTCTCGCGCCGCAGCAGGTCGAGGTCGGTGCCGCAGATGCCGAGGAACGCGACTTCGACGAGCACCTCACCGGGACGTTCGGGCGGCACGGGAGCGGTGCCGGGCGTCACCCGACCCGGGGTCAGTTCGAGCACGGGCATCTCGCCGGTGGGCCAGGTCATGCGGGCATCTCCTTCGATCGTGCTCCGTCGCACTGTGAGCCGAGGCTACCGGCCTCAGGTCACCACCGCTCGCGGTGCCGCTCCTGGTCGACCACGGCGTCGCGGTCGGCGAGCCGGCGCAGCCCGGCGAGCGGCTGCGCCATGCGGTGGTTGCGCTGCAGCCGCGGCTCGACCCGGTCGAGGAACGCCCAGTACCCGGCCGTGAACGGGCAGGCGTTCTCACCGAGCCGCACCTTCGGGTCGAAGACGCAGCCGCCGCAGTAGTCGGACATCTTGTTGATGTAGGCGCCGCCCGAGGCGTAGGGCTTGGTGGCGACGATGCCGCCGTCGGCGTGCTGCGACATGCCGATGACATTGGCCGGCATCACCCAGGGCGTGCCGTCGACGAACATGTCGACGAACCAGTCGTTCAGCGCCACCGGGTCGTAGCCGTGCTGGAGCGCCCAGTTGCCGAGCACCATCAGCCGCTGGATGTGGTGCGCCCAGCCGTGCCGGCGCATGCCGTCGATGGTCTCGTGCAAGCAGTTCGCCTCGACGGCGGCCGGGTCGAGCTCGCGGAAGGCCTGCGGCAGCGGCTCGTGCGCCCCCAGAGCGTTGCTGCCGGTGCGGTAGCCCTCGCCCAGGTGCCAGTAGAGGTGCCAGACGTAGTCGCGCCAGCCGACGATCTGGCGGGTGAAGCCCTCGACGCTCGCGAGCGGCGCATTGCCGGCGTGGTACTCGGCGACGACGGTCTCGACCACGTGCCGCGGGTCGAGCAGGCCGAGGTTCATCGGTGCGCTCAGCAGGGAGTGCGCCATCGTCCAGTCCCCGTCGAGCATGGCGTCTTCGAACGGGCCGAAGTCGTTCAGTCGCGACTCGACGAAGTCGGCAAGCGCCCGCTCGGCCTCGGCGTGGGTGGCGGCGAACCGGCGGGGCCCGTCGTCACCCACCAGGGTGACGTGACCGTCGCGCTGCCAGGCGT
The DNA here is from genome assembly GCF_024978135.1 of Herbiconiux gentiana. Classification (GTDB taxonomy): domain Bacteria; phylum Actinomycetota; class Actinomycetes; order Actinomycetales; family Microbacteriaceae; genus Herbiconiux; species Herbiconiux gentiana. The sequence goes on from NZ_JANTEZ010000001.1 coordinate 394,565, forward strand.
CGAGGTCGGCGCGCACCTCCTGGTCGATCTCGTCCTCCTCAGGCCACCACGGGTCGGGCAGGCCCAGGCGGGCGGCGTTCTTCGGCGGCGGGGTGCGGTTGTCGTGGTCGTAGTTGAAGCGGCCGCCCTCGGGCTGGTCGCCGCGCATCAGCAGGCCGGTGCGCTCGCGCACGGTGCGGTAGAAGTCCTCCATCAGCAGCCGCTTGCCCTGACGGGTGGCCGCCCAGTCGGCGAAGTCGGCCTCGGAGGTGACGAAGCCGCGGCTCGGCAGCACCACGACGCCGCGGCGGCGCACGAAGCGGCGGACGGCCCAGCTCGTGGGGTCGATGACCTCGAGGTCGTCGCGGCCGTCGACCACCTCCGAGTAGCGCTCGACCCGGTGGTACTCCACGCGGTCGCCGAGCTCGGCCGCGCGGTGGCGCATCGCCGAGAGCAGCAGGTGCGCCTTGGCCCGGTGCATCGGGCGGCGCCCGAACACCGACCGGGCCTCGACGATCATCATCGGCCCGCCGTCGTCGAACAGCGGCCCCAGCTGCCCGGCGAACACCCAGCGGGTGCGCCCGCCGGCCCGCCCCTCGTCGCCCGCCATCAGAACGCGTACCGGATGCGGCAGGACGGGAGCTTCTCAGCGACGAGCGCCCGGAACCGGGCCACGGCGTCGGCCTTCAGCCCGCGGCGGTAGCGCACGTTCACGGCGCCGTTCTCGGAGAGCTTCTGCTCCTGCAGCTCAGGGCGCCAGAGCAGCTGCTCGGCCTTCGGGTGCCAGCCGAGGTTCACCTCGTGCAGCCGCTCGTTGTGGGTGAGCAGGATGACCTCGGCCGCGAGCTGCGCCTTCGCCCGCTCGTGCAGCGTGTCGTCGATGCGCTCGAGCAGGGCGCCCCAGTCGGCCTGCCAGGTGGGGGTGAGGATGACCGGGGAGAAGTTCAGGTGCACCTCGAAGCCGGCGTCGACGAAGTCGTTCACCGCGGCGATGCGCTCGGCGACCGGGGTGGTGCGGATGTCGGTGACCTTCGCCGTCTCGTCGGGCATGACCGAGAAGCGGATGCGCGTGCGGCCCATCGGGTCCCACTCCAGCAGCTCGCGGTTGACGTACTTGGTGGCGAACGAGGCCTTCGCCGTGGGCGACATGCGGAACAGCTCGCAGAGCTCGCGCACGTTCTCGGACAGCAGCGCATCGGCCGAGCAGTCGCTGTTCTCGCCGATGTCGTAGACCCACGCCTCGGGGTCGCACTGGTTCGGTTCTGTCTTCGCACCCTGTTTATGGATGTGCCGGGCCACGTGGGCCGTGATCTGCTCGATGTTGGCGAACACCGTGACGGGGTTGCTGTAGCCCTTGCGGCGCGGCACGTAGCAGTACGCGCACGCCATGGCGCAGCCGTTCGCGGTCGACGGCGCGATGAAGTCGGCCGAGCGGCCGTTCGGCCGCGTGGTGAGCGACTTCTTGACACCGAGCACGAGCGCCTCGGTCTTGATGCGCACCCAGCGGGCGACGTTCGCCTCATCGCCGTGCACCTCGGGGATCTGCCAGTGCGAGGCGACCGGCACGATCTCGGCACCCGGCCACCGGTCGACCACGTCGCGACCGCGCGGGAGCTCGAGCGCGGCCGGCTCGGCGTAGATGCGCCGGATGTCGACGAGCGGCGCGGTGCGCACGGCGGAGGTCATGACCTCTTTCTACCCGGCACCACCGACATCCGCGCGGACCATGCGCCCCGCGGCCACCGGCGTCAACCCGCTCGCGTCGACACCGGGAGCGACGAGGGTGAGGAGTTCACCGACCGCACGACCGGAAGGCACGACCATGTCCGAACGCAACACCCTCGTCCGATCCCTGCACGACCTCGGGCTCGCCGCCTGGTTCGGCGGCACCCTGATGGGCGCGGTGGGCCTGAACGGCGCCACCGCGAAGGCGCACGACCCGGCCGAGCGCCTGGCGCTCTCCTCGCTCGGCTGGGCGAAGTGGGCCCCCGTGCAGCTCACCGCCCTCGCGGCCCACGCCATCGGCGGAGCCGGGCTCATCCTCGGCAACAAGGGCCGGCTCGCGGCTCAGCCCGAGGCGCGCACGAACACCAACGTCAAGCTGACCATCACGCTCGTCGCCGCCGGCGCCAGCCTGTACTCGGGCCTCCTCGGCGCCAAGATGGGCAAGAGTGCCCACGAGGGCACCGAGGGCGTCACCGAGCCGTCGCCCGACGCATCGACGTCCCTGAAAGCGGCGCAGACGAAGCAGCGTGCGCTGCAGTGGCTCATCCCGGCGCTGACCGGAACGCTGATCGTGATGGCCGCCCAGCAGGGCGAGCAGCAACGGCCAGCCGCCGGGTGGCTGCACCGGCTGACGAAGCGCTGACCCGCGTGAGTCGCGCGGCACCGGTGGCGGGTCAGGCCGCGAAGAGGTCGCGGTAGTAGGCGGACTGACCGGGGTGGTAGTCGGCGAAGTCGACCGACTCAACCTCGCCGCCCGCGAGGGCCACGCCGAGTCGGTCGAGGTAGTACTCCCAGCCGGGGCCGATGTCCGCCATGGCGGCGGGGTCGTCGACGAGGTGGGCGAACGTCAGCACGGTGCCCGGCGCCGCCTCGGTGAGAGAGAGCTCGAGGCGCCAGCCCTCGCCGAGGCTCACGGCCAGCCGCGACCGCGGCTCGCAGGCGGTGATCGTCGCGGGCTCCGCCTCGACGTCCGCCCCCTCGGAGGTCATCGCGAAGTCGACGGTGCCGGTGGCCGGGTCGCCCGACCAGGTGCCGATCCACCGCTCGAGGCTGGCCGGCTCGGTGACGGCGGCCCAGACCACGTCGACCGCATCCGGGAAGGCGCGCTCGAGCACCAGGGCGTCGAGCCCGTCGCGGGTCTCGCGGCGGCCGGTGGGGGTGTGCGCAGCGCTCATGCGTCGATCATCGCGAGTGCGCGGCGGGATGTCCAGGGCGGCGCCCGGCGTGCGGGGGGGGTGCACACGGTTCCGACGACGGTCGGAAGACGCGCTCCGCCCGGCGCGGTAGACAGGAGGCTCCGACGAAGGAGGAACCATGTCGCAGGAGGACGTCGAGACGTATCACCAGGACGGATCCTGGTACAACCGCGAGGCCGGGGAGTCGCGCAACGTCAGCGGGCCGTTCCGCACCAAGGAGGAGGCCGTCGAGGCCGGGCGCCGCTACGGCGGCCGGCGGCGCGGCGAGCACCACGAGCACCACGGCTCCGACCACCACGAGTGACCGCGGCGGCCAGCCGAGCCGCCCAGGCCGCGACGGCCGCGCCGTGAACATCACCACCGAACGGAGAACACCATGTCCCTTCCCAGCGACCCCGATCAGAACGGCTTCGAGTTCGCGGGTGTGCCCGACTCGCCCGACCCCGCGGGCGCCATCCTCGAGGAGGGCATCCCCGACCAGGAGGGCAGTCTCGACCAGGAGGGCAGCCCCGACGAGGAGGGCGGCAGCGCCGACGACGGCGCCGACGAGCCCGACACACCCGACGACGCCGAGCCCGACGCCGCGGGTGCACCGGGCGACGCCCGGCCCGACTGGCCCGACTTCAGCTCCGAGATCCTCGAGCCCGACGAGTCCCAGCCCTTCGGAGCCAGGACACCGGACGACCTGCGCGACTGACCGCGTTCACGATCCGGAGGAGCGCCAGGGTGCGGCGCCTGCCGAGCAGCCCGTCGGTCACCGTGGGCAGCATGCGGAAGGTCAGCTGCGCCACGACCTCCCCGGCCGCGAAGTGCACCCCGGGAGCGTCCGGCGCGCCGACGGTCTTCACGGCCTGCGAGTGCACGAGCCGCAGCAGCAGGCGCCCCACGCGGGAGCCCCCCATGTCGCCGAGCGCCGTGTCGAGGGTGAAGCGGCCGGGGCGCGCGGTGCGGTTGGGCGGGAGGGGGCGGCCGAGCATCCGCTCGAAGTCGGCGCGGGGGAAGCCGAGCACCCGTGACGGTGCGAGGTAGGCCGCGGGCAGCCGGGCCGGGGCGGGGGCGACCGCCGAGGCTCGGACCGCCTCACCCGGCGGGGTGACCGGAAGCCGGTGCACCACGTCGCGGGACGACCGCGCGAGCCGCAGCTCGAACGGCCCCGGCGAGAGCTGCCAGGCGGAGGCCGCGGGGTTCCACCACGAGAAGGCCCGGCGATCGAGAGTCAGCGTCAGCACCTCGCTCGCCCCCGGCTCGAGGGCCGTCTTGGCGAAGCCGCGCAGCTCCTGCTCGGGCCGGAAGGTCTCGGTCGAGCCGTCGTGCAGGTAGAGCTGCACGACGTCGGAACCGGCGCGCTCCCCCGTGTTCGTCACGGTCAGCCGCACCGTCAGGTCATCGCCGAGCTGCTGCACCGTCGGCTCGCTCCACGCGAAGCTCGTGTACGAGAGGCCGTGGCCGAAGCAGAAGGCGACGCGCTCGCCCGCGGTGTCGAACCAGCGGTAGCCGAGGTAGACGCTCTCGCGGTACTCGGCCGTGGCGGGGCCGTTCGGCAGGTGGGCGAGCGGATGATCGCGGTACCGCTCGGGGAAGGTCTCCGCCAGGCGCCCGCCCGGTTCGGCGAGCCCGAGCAGCACGTCGGCGAGGGCGCTGCCGCCCGCCTGGCCCCCGAGGTACCCCTCGACAATCGCCGCGACCCGCTCCCGCCACGGCAGCTCGACCGGCGAGCCGTTCTGGAGCACCACGACCGTGCGCGGGTTCGCCGCACCGACCGTCTCGACCAGCCGGTCGTGATCGACGGGCAGCCGCAGGTGCTCGCGGTCGACGCCCTCGGTCTCGTACGTCTCGGGCAGCCCCACCACCACGACCGCGACGTCGGCCGCCGCCGCGAGCCGGGCGGCCTCGTCGAGCTGCTGCTCGCTCGCGCGGTTCGTCGCGGCGTCGTAGCCGGCCGCGAACCGCACGGAGTCCTGCAGCGCGTCCCGGAGCGAGTCGAGCAGCGTGTCGAGCCGGGTCGGCACCACGTGCGAGCTCCCCGCGCCCTGATAGCGCGGATCGGCGGCCATCGACCCGATCACGGCGACGGTCGCCCCCGCCGGGATCGGCAGCACCCCGTCGTTCTGCAGCAGCACCGTCCCCGCCGCCGACACCCGCCTGGCCAGCTCGTGGTGCGCGTCGAGGTCGGGCTCCGGCGCATCCACGGCGACACCCGCATGCTCGTCGACGAGCCGCAGCACGCGCTCCACCGCCGCGTCGAGCGCGGCCCGCCCCCGGGAGGCCCGCCGGGCCGCGGCGTCGAGCGCACCCCGCCCGCGCGAGGTGGGCCGGGCATCCGTCGCCCACCGGCGGGTCATCACGGCGTCGTCGCGCCGACCGAGCCCCGGCATGCTGAGGTCGGTGCCCGCGGGCACCGAGAGGGTGCGGTCCCACGACGCCCCCCAGTCCGACACGACGGCTCCCGTGAAGCCCCATTCCTCGCGCAGCACCCCTGTGAGCAGCCAGCGCGACTCGGTGCAGTGCCGGCCGTTCAGCCGGTTGTAGGCCGCCATCACGGTGGCCGGACGCGCCGAGCGCACGATGTGCTCGAACGGCGCCAGGTAGAGCTCGCGCAGCGCCCGGTCGTCGACGATCACGTCGATGCCGTAGCGCCGCTGCTCGGTGTCGTTCGCGGCGAAGTGCTTCAGCGACGCGCCGACCCCCGTGCTCTGCAGGCCCCGCACCCAGGCGGCTCCGAGCCGGGCGGAGAGCAGCGGGTCCTCGGCGAAGTACTCGAAGTTCCGCCCGCCCACCGGTGTGCGCTTGAGGTTCACGCCCGGCCCGAGCAGCACCCCGATGCCGTGGGCGGCGGCCTCCCGGCCGAGGGCCGCGCCCACCTCGCCCACGAGTGACTCGTCCCACGAGGCCCCGAGGGCGGCGGCCGTCGGGAAGCACGTCGCCGGATGCGAGTCGAACATCGACAGTCCCGAACCCTCGCGCGGGCGGCGCACGCCGTGCGGCCCGTCGCCCAGGCGGAGCAGGGGGATGCCGAGCCGCTCGACACCCACGGTCGTCCAGGCGTCGGCCCCGGCTGTCAGCGCGACCTTCTCCGCCGCGGTCAGGCGTTCCAGCCGGTCGTCCGCCTCGCCTGCCGTCGTCTCGTCGCGCGCGCCACTCACCCCGCCCACGCTAGTGCTCCGGATGCCCGTCCCCGCGCATCCGCCCCGCGACGCTTCTCTGCACCTGTCGCACGGCGCTCACGTTCTGCCAGACTGACGGCACCGACCACCGCTCCAGCCGAAGGACCCGACGTGACCGACTCCCTCGCCCCCCTCCTCGCCGCCGATCTGCCGACGGTGTCGATCGTGATCCCGGCGTACAACGAGGAGTCGGGCATCCGCCACTGTCTCGTCGCGGCGATCGAGCAGACGGTGCCGGCGCACGAGATCGTCGTGGTCGACAACCGCTCGACCGACGGAACACGCGCGGCGGTCGAGGCGATGAGCCAGGCGTTCCCCGAGGCGAACATCCGGCTGATCACGCAGGACGCCGAGCAGGGCATCACCCCCACCCGGAACGCCGGCTTCGACGCCGCGACCGGCACGGTGATCGGGCGGATCGACGCCGACACCGCCCTCGCGCCGAACTGGGTGGAGCAGGTGCAGCGCGCCTTCGCCACCGGCGACTTCGTGGCGGCGAGCGGCCCCGTCGAGTACTACGACATGCCGATGCGGCGCTTCGGTCTGCACGCCGACGACACCGTGCGGAAGCTGCAGGTGAAGCTCGCGGGCGACTACGTCTTCCTCTTCGGCACCAACATGGCCATCACGAAGGAGGCCTGGCTGGCGGTGCGGGGCGACGTCTGCGCCGACCGCGAGGACCTCATGCACGAGGACCTCGACCTCGCCGTGCACCTCGCCCTGAAGGGGCTGAAGATCGGCTACGTCTCGGCGATGACGGTGGGCATGTCGGCGCGGCGCCTCGACTCGTCGCCGCGCGACTACTTCTACTACGTCGAGCGTTTCAAGCGCACCTACGACGCCCACGGCATCCGCGACGTGCGTCTGCTGGCCCCCATGGCGGTCTTCCTGGGCATCTACCCGGCGCTGCACGCCGAGCGCGCGCTCCGCGGGCCCCGCACGGCGCAGCGCTGGGGAGGCGTCCCGAAGCAGCCCGCGGTCGCCCCCACCGACTGACGACGCGCCCGCGGGGTCGCGCAAAAACGCCCTCGAGCGCCAAGGACGCGGACTTTGCGCGACCCGGGTGGCGCCTAGGGGCCGAAGAGCGCCGCGAGGTCGCGCCAGGCGTCCGCCAGATGGGCGGAAAGGGGACTGAGCGGCGGGCCGTCGAGCCACGAGTCGAGCGCGCGGTCGAAGACGAGCACCGCGACCGACGCGAGCAGCCGGGCCTCGGCCGGCGTGACCTCCGTGCCGGGCCGCGAGCGGGCGACGAGCGCCTCCGCGATCGCGTCGGCGAGGTGCCCCGACTTCAGCAGCTCGCGCTCGCGCAGCTGGTCCTCGGCGCGGATGACCGCGCGACGCCGCAGGATCGGCTCCCGCCACTGGGCGAGCGGTGACGTCGCCCGTTCGAGACCCTGCTGCAGCGCCGCGAGCGGGGCCGTCTCCGCAGGCAGACCCTCCAGCGCCGCCGCAACCACCCGGGGGAACTCGCGATCGCGCAGGAAGAAGACGTCGCGCTTGTCGGCGAAGTGCCGGAAGAAGGTGCGGGTCGTCAGACCCGCCCGGTGCGTGATCTGCGGCACGGTGGTCGCCGCGTAGCCCTGCTCGGCCACGAGGTCGAGCGCCGCCGCCTCGAGGCGGAGCGCAGCATCCGGAGCCCATCGCGTCATGCGACCACCTTATGACATTCCGTGTCATGATGGCTATGGCACGACGTGTCATCGAGACCGTGACCACGGCCACCCACCACGACCGCACAGGAGAACCGGATGCCCGCCAGCACTCCCCCCAACACCGCCGCCTGGCTCGACGCCCCCTACGCCGACCTCACCGTCCGCGACGCGCCCGTCCCGACCGCCGGCGCGAGCCAGCTCCTGGTGCGGGTGCGCGCCGTCGCGATCAACCCGCTGGACGCCGTGATCCAGTCAAACGGCCGGATGATGTACCGCTGGCTCGACGAGCCCGCCGTGCTCGGCGAGGACGTCGCCGGCGAGGTCGTCGCGGTCGGCGACGCCGTCACCCGGTTCTCACCGGGCGACCGCGTGGTCGGCTACGCACTCGGAGCGGAGAAGGGCCGCGACCATGTCGGCGAGGGCGGCTTCCAGCAGCTCGTGCTGCTCGAAGAGGGCCTCACCGCCCCGGTGCCCGACGGATCGGCCTTCGAGGACGTGGTGGCGCTGCCGCTCGCGGTGTCGACGGCGGCCGTGGCCCTGTTCCAGGGCGATCAGCTCGGCCTCGCGCATCCGGCCCCGGGCGCCGCCCCGCGCGCCGAGACCGTCGTGGTCTGGGGTGGCGGCACGAGTGTCGGCCTGAACGCGGTGCAGCTCGCCGCGGCCGCCGGCTACCGCGTGGTCACGACGGCCTCCCCCGCGAACCACGCCCTGCTGCGAGAGCTCGGTGCCGCCGAGGCGGTCGACTACCGCGACTCCGACGCGGTGGCGAAGGTGGTCGCGGCGGTCGGCGGGCAGCCGGTTGCCGGGGTGCTCGCCATCGCCACCGGTTCGGCCGAACCGTGCGTGGCGATCGCCGCCGCCACGGGCGCGAATCGGGTCGCCCTCGCCAGCCCGTCGGTGTCGTTCTTCGACCAGCCCCGCCGCGGCGGTTTCTCCGCCCGCCGGGTCGCGATGATCGCCGGGCTGGTGCGGGGCAACCTCGCGCTGCAGCTGCGCTGCCTCCCGCGCGGCATCCGCGCCCGGTTCGTCTGGGGCAGCACTCTCGCCTCGAACGAGGTGGGCCGGATGCTCTGGGCCGACCACCTCCCGACCGCCCTCGCCGAGGGCCGCCACCGGGTGCTGCCGCGGGCGGAGGTCGTGGGGAGCGGGCTGCCGAGCATCCAGCCCGCCGTCGACCGGATGCGCACCGGCGTCTCGGCGACGAAGCTCGTGGTGACGCTGCCCTGAATTAGGGCCCGCGGGGCGGGAGCTAGTCGTCGCGCACGACGTCGAGCGCGTGCTGCAGATCGGCCGGGTAGTGGCTCTCGAACGAGACGTACTCGCGGGTGCGCGGATGCACGAAGCCGAGCCGCATGGCGTGCAGCCACTGCCGCCCGAGCCCGAGCCGCGCCGAGAGCACGGGATCGGCCCCGTACATCGAGTCGCCGACGCAGGGGTGCCGCTGCGCGGCCATGTGCACCCGGATCTGGTGGGTGCGCCCCGTCTCGAGGTGGATCTCGAGCAGCGTCGCCGCACGGAAGGCCTCGAGCGTGTCGTAGTGCGTGATCGAATGCTTGCCGTCGGCGGTGACCGCGAACTTCCAGTCGGAGCGGGGATGCCGCCCGATGGGGGCGTCGATGGTGCCGGCGAACGGGTCGGGGTGGCCCTGCACGAGGGCGTGGTAGATCTTGTCGACCTCGCGGTCGTGGAAGAGCCGCTTGAGCCAGGTGTAGGCCTCCTCGCTCTTCGCGACGACCATCAGCCCGCTGGTGCCCGCGTCGAGGCGGTGCACGATGCCCGCGCGCTCGGCGGCGCCGCTCGTGGCGATGCGGTAGCCGGCCCCGGCGAGGGCGCCGAGCACCGTCGGCCCGTCCCAGCCGACCGAGGGGTGCGCGGCCACGCCGACGGGCTTGTCGACCACGATGATGTCGTCGTCGTCGTACACGACGTCCAGCTCCGGCACGATGACCGGCACGATCCGCGGCTCCTCCTTCGGCGCCCACTCGATGGAGAGCCAGGTGTCGCGGCGCAGCCGGTCGCTCCGGCCGACCGGCCGGCCGTCGACGCTCACGCCGCCGGCGTCGACGACGTCGGCGGCGAAGGTGCGGGAGAAGCCGAGCAGCTTGGCGATGCCCGCGTCGACGCGCGTGCCGTCGAGCCCGTCGGGCACGGGGAGGGTGCGCGACTCCATGGTCAGCGGCTCTCGGGGCCGGTGACGGGCGACGCGTCGGCGTCAATGACGGCGTCGCTCTCGGGCTTGGCGCCGCGGCTGCCGTCGAGCCCCACACCGCGGAGGGTGAGGATGAGGAACAGCACCATGGCGCCGGTGATGCAGACGTCGGCGACGTTGAAGATCGCCGGCAGCAGCGGGATGGTGAGGAAGTCGATGACGTGCCCCACACCGAAGCCGGGCTCCCGGAAGAGCCGGTCGATCAGGTTGCCGATGGTGCCGCCGAGCAGCAGCCCGAACACCCAGGCCCAGGCGAACGAGCGGATGCGCCGGGCGAACCAGATGATCACCACGGTCACGGCGGCCGCCAGGATCGAGAAGATCCAGGTGTACGCGTTGCCGATCGAGAAGGCGGCGCCCGAGTTCTTCACGAAACGGAACTGGATGAGGTCGCCCACGACGGGGACGACCTCACCCAGTTCGAGGTTCGAAACCACGAGGAACTTCGTGAACTGATCGATGGCGACCGCCGCGACTGCGACGATCGCCAGGACGATCAGTACCCGAGGGCGAGCCTTCTGGGTCTGACTAGGCTCCAAAGCCGCTGAAGCTGGAAGACGGGGTCTTCTCGTTGTCGACGCTCGAGGAGGTCAGATCGCGGAGCTGGTCCTCGATGTAGCCCTTCAGGCCGGCGCGGTAGTCCTTCTCGAAGGTGCGCAGCTCGTCGATGCGGTGCTCGATGCCGGCCTTCTCCTGGTTGAGACGGGCCAGCTCGTTGCGCTGCTTGGTCTCGGCCTCGGCGACGATGCGCGCGGCGGTGGCGTGACCCTCGGCGATGAGGGCGTCGCGCTTGTCGGCACCCTCCTTGACGTGCTCGTCGTGCAGACGGCGCGCCAGCTGGAGCAGGTTCGTCGTGGAGACCGACTCGTCCTCGACCTCGGCGGCCGGGGCCGGCGCGGGGGTGGCGGCGGGAGCCGCAGCGACGGGCGCGGGCACCTCGGCGACGGGGGCCGGAGCCGGCGTCTCGTCGGCAGCGGCCGGGACCGCCGAGACGGGAGCGGAGCCGCTCTCGAGCTGGGCCTTCAGCTCCTCGTTCTCCTGCGTCAGGCGACGGAGCTCGACCACGACCTCGTCGAGGAAGTCGTCGACCTCGTCCTGGTCGTATCCTTCACGGAACTTGGTCTGAGAAAATCTCTTGTTAACAACATCTTCCGGAGTTAACGCCATGGTCTTCCACCTTTATTGCTTTGACAGACAGTGATAACGCGTTGCTAACCGTAGCAACATTCCTGACGAACGTCCCATGAACGGGTCGATCGGGGCAGTGCGAGTGCTTTCAGACTACATGCGCCCCCGGTCGGGGCACATGGTCTGGTCTCAGGATTGCTCTGGGCTCAGGATGCGCGCAGGAAGCCCGCGACCGAGAGGCCGATGATGACGATGAGCATGACGATGCTCCAGCCGAAGTCGAGGGCCACGGGGCCCACGCGCAGCGGCGGGATGATGCGCCGGAAGAACTTGATGGGGGGATCGGTGACCGTGTAGGCCGCCTCCGCCGCCACCAGGAGCGCTCCGGTCGGTCGCCAGTCGCGACGGACCGTCCGCACGAGGTCGAGGATGAATCGACCCCACATCAGGAAGAAGTACAGCAGCAGCGCGAAATAGACGACGGTCGCGATGATCGCTACGAGTGAACCCACTCAGCAATTATGACTGGACGAAGAAGGACGACTCCGCGCGAGCCTCGCCACCGGCGTCTCCGGAGACCGAGACGTGCGACGGGGAGAGCAGGAAGACCTTGCTCGTGACGCGCTCGATCTTGCCGTAGAGGCCCTGCGAGAGGCCGCCGGCGAAGTCGATCAGGCGGCGCGCATCGGCATCCGTCATCTGCGACAGGTTCATGATGACCGGGATGCCCTCGCGGAAGTTCTCGGCGATGACCTGGGCATCCTTGTACTGCTTGGGGTGCACGGTGAGGATTTCGTTCATTTCAGCAGGAGCCACATTCTTCGTCGGAGAGGTGTGCGAGGTCTTGCGGAGGGGGGTCACCGGAGCGCGGGTGGCCTGGGGTGCCGGAGCCTGGCTGGGAGCTGCCTGAGCATGCGGCACGGGCGCGACGGGCGCCTGTCGCTGCGGCTCGGCGGCGGGAGTCTCGTAGTCGAGCTCCTCGTCGGCGAGTCCCAGGTAGACCATGGTCTTGCGAAGCGGGTTGGCCATCGGAACCTCCGGTTGGGTGCGTGTTCTTCCTCCCCCGAGATTAATCGCGGGGAGGCCGGATTCCCGTGATTGCCGTGCCGATGCGCAGGTGTGTCGCGCCCTCGGCGATCGCCTCGGCGAAGTCGTTCGACATGCCCGCCGACATCCACCTCGCCTCGGGCACCACCGTGCGCACGCGGTCGCCGATGCTGCGCAGCCGGGCGAAGGCCGGTCGCGGCTCCTCGTCGAGCGGAGCGACGGCCATCACGCCGAGAAGCCGCAGGCCGGATGCGCGGGCCACCCGTTCGGCGAGAGACTCCGCCTCCTCGGGCCGGGCTCCCCCGCGCTCCGGGTCGTCGGTGAGGTTGATCTGCAGGAAGACGTCGAGGGGACGCTCACCGTCGGCGAGCCGGTCGACGAGCTCGGTGCGGTCGACCGAGTGGATCACCGACGCGTACTCGCGCGCCTGGCGGGCCTTCTTCGTCTGCAGCTGACCCACGAAGTGCCAGTCCAGGTCGAGGTCGGCGAGCTCGGTCGCCTTCTCGCGCGCCTCCTGGTGGCGGTTCTCGCCGAAGTCCCGGATGCCGAGACCGTGCAGCTCGCGCACGAGCGCGGCCGGGTGGTACTTCGTGACGACGACGAGCGTCAGCTCGTCGCGCGAACGACCGACGGAGCGGGCCGCGTCCGAGATCTCGGACCCGACCCGCTCGACACGCTCGGCGAGGGGTGCTCCGGTCACTTCAGGAAGTCGGGGACGTCCAGGTCGGCGTCGTCGTCCTCGGAGGCCGGGTCGAGCGCGACGGCGCCGGTGAGACCGAGGTCGGCCGACGGGGTCGACCAGTGCTGAGCCGGCGCGGGGGCGGCGGCGGGCGACTCCTCGACGGGCTCGGCCCGCTGGTCGCGACGCAGTCCGCCGGTCGAGGCGGCGGCACCGGCACCCGTGCGCCCGAACGGGTCGACCTCTTCGGCGGCGCCGACGAAACTGCCGCGGCGCGACTCGACCGCCGGGGTGTTGGCGTTGGGCTCCCCGCCGTCGAACCCGGCGGCGATCACGGTGACCCGCACCTCGTCGCCCAGGGTGTCGTCGATGACCGCACCGAAGATGATGTTGGCCTCGGGGTGCACCGCGTCCTGCACGAGCTTGGCCGCGTCGTTGATCTCGAAGATGCCGAGGTTCGAGCCACCCTGGATCGACAGCAGCACACCGTGCGCGCCGTCGATGGACGCCTCGAGCAGCGGCGACGCCACGGCGAGTTCGGCGGCCTTGATGGCGCGGTCGGCTCCCCTCGACGAACCGATGCCCATGAGCGCGGAGCCCGCGCCCTGCATGACCGACTTCACGTCGGCGAAGTCGAGGTTGATCAGGCCGGGGGTGGTGATCAGGTCGGTGATGCCCTGCACACCGGCGAGCAGCACCTGGTCGGCCGTCGAGAAGGCCTCGAGCATGCTGATGCCGCGGTCGCTGATCTCGAGCAGGCGGTCGTTCGGTACGACGATGAGGGTGTCGACCTCGTTCTTCAGCGTGGCGACGCCGTCTTCGGCCTGGGCCGCGCGGCGCTTGCCCTCGAAGCCGAACGGCTTCGTGACGACACCGATGGTGAGCGCGCCGATCGACTTCGCGATGCGGGCCACGACGGGCGCGCCACCGGTGCCGGTGCCGCCGCCCTCACCGGCGGTGACGAAGACCATGTCGGCGCCCGCCAGGGCCTCCTCGATCTCCTCCGCGTGGTCCTCCGCCGCGCGGCGGCCGACCTCGGGGTCGGCGCCGGCGCCGAGGCCGCGGGTGATCTCGCGGCCGACGTCGAGCTTGACGTCGGCGTCGCTCATCAGGAGCGCCTGCGCATCCGTGTTGATGGCGATGAACTCGACTCCTCGGAGCCCGAGCTCGATCATGCGGTTGACGGCGTTCACGCCGCCACCGCCGATGCCGACGACCTTGATCACGGCGAGGTAGTTCTGGTTTGAAGTCACGTCCGGCCTCCGCTGGAACCTTAAAGTTCGACTTGAAAGTTAAAGTTATTCCGAGTATGTATTTCCAACGACGACGCTACGGGAGGATGCCGCCGACGGCCGCGAATCCCGCCGCGTGTCGCGATCGGAGCTCAGCGGATGACGGGACTCTGCGGGCTCGACACGTCGTACTCGACCGGCAGCGACGGGTCTTGGGTCGCGATGAGCTTCTGCAGGATCTGCGCCTTCAGCTCGGACTCCTCGGCGTCGCCCCAGACCACGCGCTGGCCGGCGCCCGAGAACACCATCGTGACGCTGTCGGGCGTGGTGCCGCTGATCCGGTCGACCTGGGCGAGCAGGGAGTCGGGCAGGGACATCAGCACGGCGGCCGCGGCCTGGAAGCCCGGGCTGCCGACCTCGGTGCCGGTGAGGTCGAGCACCGGGAAGCCCGGGATCCGCTCCCCCGACTGCTGCACCACCACGCCGGCGGCGTCGATCAGGTCGAAGCCGGCCGCGGTCTGCAGCAGGGCGACCGGGCGACGTTCGACGACGCGCACGGCGAGCGTGTCGGGCGGGCGCGCCTCGACCGAATACGACTCGATGTAAGGGAAGGCGGCGAGGTCGCGCTCGATCGCCCCGTAGTCGACGAGGGCGAGCGGCTTGCCGAGCTGGTCGTCGAGGGCGGTGCCGACCGCCGCGGGGTCGAGGCGGGTGGTGCCCTCGACGGCGAGCTGGCGCACAGCCAGCAGCGGCGAGTAGGCGGTGAGCAGCACCACGAGCACGAGCCCGGCGAGCGTGCCGCCCACGATCAGCAGGGTGATGCGGCGGCGACGCGAGCGCTGTGTGAAGCGCCTCGCCTCCTGGCGCTCGAAGCGGCGCCGGGCGGCGGTGGCCTTGCGCAGCTGCCGTGCGGCGTCCGGCCCGGACGGGCGCTTCGACGCCGCGGGCCGAGCAGTGCCGCCTCGCGTTCCGGGCGCGACGGGCGCCGTGGGCACCTTCACGCTGCGGGTGCGCCCGAGCGAACCGGTGAGGTCCAGCGGCTGGGTGAGGTCCAACGGCTGGGTCTGGTCGATCGCCTGGGTCGGTGCGGTCGCCTGGGTCGGTGCGGTCGCCGCGGTCGGCCGCGGCGCGCGCGCCGCCCGCTTGGGCCGCTCCGCCGAGGGCTCGGCGGCGGGTGGCGGCGGTGGTGGGGGCGGGGTGATGCCCGGGGGCCGCTTCACTCTCCGGCGACGCCCGCGACCGAGCGGGACTCCAGCTGCTCGAGCAGCTGGGGCACGATGAGGTTCACGTCGCCGCAGCCCAGGGTCACCACGAAGTCGCCCGGCCGGGCGACCTCCGCGAGGTGCTCGGCGGCCCGCTGCCAGTCGTCGACGTAGGCGACCTTCGAGGCGTCGTCGAAGCGCGACGAGACCAGCTCGCCGGTGACCCCCGGGATCGGGTCCTCACGGGCGCCGCAGACCTCGAGCACGATCGTGTAGTCGGCGGTGCGCTCGAGCGTCTCGGCGAACTCCCCCGCCATCAGCTTCGTGCGGCTGTACAGGTGCGGCTGGTGCACGGCGATGATGCGCCCCTCGCCCACGACGGTGCGCGCCGCGGTGAGCGCGGCGTCGACCTCGGTGGGGTGGTGCGCGTAGTCGTCGTAGACGCTCACGCCGCCGACCGTGCCGTGCAGCTCGAACCGCCGGCCGGTGCCGCCGAACGCGCCCACCGCGGCGACGGCCGCATCCGGAGCGAAGCCCAGCCCGACCAGCACGGCCACGGCACCGGCGGCGTTGATGGCGTTGTGGTGACCCGGCACCCGCAGGGCCGCGGGGTAGCTGACGCCCTCGTAGTCGAGCGTGAAGCGCACCGGGCCGTCGGTCTCGATCGAGTGCACCCGCACGTCGGCGTCGGCGGCCTCGCCGAAGCTCACCACCCGCTGGTGCGCGAGCCGGCTCTTCACCCGCAGCGCGCCGGCGTCGTCGGAGGAGATCACGACGAGCTCGGACGCGGCGTCGGCGAAGGTGACGAAGGCGTCCTCCACCGCCTCGACCGACCCGTAGTGGTCGAGGTGGTCGGGGTCGACGTTCGTGATGAGCGCCACGGCCGTGTCGTAGAGCAGGAACGATCCGTCGCTCTCGTCGGCCTCGACGACGAACAGCTCGCCGCCGCCGAAGGCCGAGCTGGTGCCGAGCTCGGAGATGACCCCGCCGTTGACGAAGCTGGGGTCGGCGTCGAGCCCGATGAGGCCCGTGACGATCATGCCGGTCGAGGTGGTCTTGCCGTGGGCGCCCGCGACGGCGACGAGGCGCTTGCGGTTGGTCAGCCAGGCGAGGGCCTGCGAGCGGTGCAGCACGGTCAGCCCGCGCTCCTGCGCGAGCACGTACTCGGGATTGTCGGGCCAGAGGGCGCTCGTGACCACCAGCGTGTCGGCGTCGCCGACGTTCGCGGCGTCGTGGCCGACCGCCACGGGGATGCCGAGCGCGCGCAGCTTGGCCGCGGTCTTGGAGTCGCTGCGGTCCGAGCCGGTGACGGTCAGGCCCGCGGCCTGGAACAGCCGGGCGATGCCGCTCATGCCCGCGCCGCCGATGCCCACGAAGTGCACGGCGCCGAGCGTCTCGGGGATGGTGAGGCTGAGGTCGGGCTTGATCACGGGTTCATGCCCTTTCTGGTCGGGTGCGGCGGGGTTCTCGGATGCTCGGTGCTGCCGGACATCCGACACAACGTTACGCTCACCGGCGCCCGCCCCCGTCACGCTCGAGTGCGCGCCCGACGAGGTCGGCGACCCGCTCGGCCGCGTCGGGGATGCCGACCGAGCGCGCGGCGGCCGCCATCGCCTCGATCCGCGTGCGGTCGCCGAGCAGCGGCACCAGCTCCGACGCGATCCGCGCCGGCAGGAACTCCGCGTCGGGGACGATCGTCGCCCCGCCCGCGTTCACGAGGTCGAGGGCGTTGAAGCGCTGCTCGCCGTTGCCGACGGCGTAGGGCACGAGCAGGGAGGGCACGCCGACCACGGCGAGCTCGGAGACGGTCGATCCGCCGGCCCGCGAGACCGCGAGATCGGCCGCGGCCAGGGCGAGGTCCATCCGGTCGCAGTAGGCGAGGAAGGTATAGCCCGGCAGCTCCGGGTCGGCGACCTCGGCCTGGTCTCCGGCGATGTGCAGCACGTTCCAGCCGGCCCCCAGCAGCGCGGGCGCGGAGGCCACCACGGTGGCGTTGATGCGCCGGGCGCCGAGCGACCCTCCGGTGACGAGCAGGGTCGGCCGGGCCGGGTCGAGCCCGAAAGCGACGGCGGCCTCGGCACGGGCGGCGGAGCGCGCCGCGGGGTCGGCGAGGGCCGTCACCTCGCGGCGGAGCGGCATGCCGGTGAGTGTCGCGTTCGGCAGGCGGGTCGCGGCGAAGCTGACACCCACGTACGGGCTGAAGCGCGCGCCCAGCACGTTGGCGAGCCCGGGCTTGGCGTTGCCCTCGTGGATCACGAACGGCACCCGGGCCCGCCGCGCCCCGAGATAGCCGGGGGCCGAGGCGTAGCCGCCGAAGCCGATCACGGCATCGACCCCGCGCGCGCGGATGAGGGCGGCGACCTGGGCGATCGTGCGGCGGAGGGCATCCGGGAACCGCAGGGCCGCCCCGTTGGGCCGCCGCGGGAACGGGAGCTTCGGGATGGTCAGCAGCTCGTAGCCGCGCTCGGGCACGAGCCGGGCCTCGAGGCCCTCGGCGGTGCCGAGCACGAGCACGGTCGCGTCGGGCTCGCGGCGGCGCAGTTCGTCGGCCGTGGCGAGCAGCGGGTTGACGTGGCCCGCGGTGCCGCCCCCGGCGAGGAGGTACGTGGTCATCGCGACCCGGCCCGCTCGGTCTGCGCGTTCTCCCGCGCGATGGCCAGCACGATGCCGATGGCCGCGAGCGTGGTCAGGAGCGCCGAACCGCCCGAGGAGATCAGCGGCAGCGGCACACCGAGCACGGGGAGAACCCCGAGCACGACCGCGATGTTCACGAAGGCCTGGCCGATCAGCCACACCATCACGGCCCCGGTGGCCACCCGGGAGAACATGTCGTTCGACGAGCGGATGATGCGCACGAACGCCACCGCCAGGGCGATGAAGAGCAGCAGCACGACGACCCCGCCGATCAGGCCGAGCTCCTCGCCGATGATGGCGAAGATGTAGTCGTTGTCGGCGGCCGGTAGCCACGACCACTTGGCCCGCGAGTTGCCGAGTCCGACACCGAAGACGCCGCCGCTCGCGAGCGCCCACAGCCCGTGCTGGGCCTGCCAGTCGGTGCCCTCGTAGTCGGCTCCGCTGCCGGTGAAGAACGCCATGATGCGTGTGGTGCGGCTCTCGCTCGAGAAGGCGACGACCACGGCGATGAGGGCTCCCGCGATGACCGGGAGGAAGAGCATCCTGAGCTTGATGCCGGCGTAGAAGAGCGCGCCGAACACGAGGCCCGCCATGATCATCACGGTGCCGAGGTCGCCGCCGAGGAGCACCAGCAGGATCGCGCCGCCGGCCACCGGCAGGATCGGGATGGCGACGTGGCCCAGCTGGCCGAGCAGCGGCTCCTTCTTCGCCAGGATCGAGCCCATCCAGATGACGAGGGCGAGCTTCACCAGCTCGGAGGGCTGGAAGTTGAAGCTCCCGATGCCGATCCAGTTCAGGTTGCCGCCGACCTCGATGCCGAGCGGCGTGAACACCAGGAGCTGCACCCCGACGGCGACGAAGATCGCCACCCAGGCCCAGCGTTTGAAGAAGCGGATGGGCAGCCGCGAGATGACGAGCATCAGCGGGATGCCGATCAGCGCGAACATGCCCTGCTTCCAGAACACCCCGAAGAAGCCCTGACGCCCGATGTAGGAGTCGATCGAGCTCGAGGAGAGCACCATCACGAGACCCAGCAGCACGAGGAACAGGGTGGTGCCGAGCAGCAGGAAGTAATTGCCCGACTCGGCCGTGAAGACCTGGCCGAGCGAGATGCGGGCCGATCGGGGGCCGTCGGAGACGGGCCGGTCAGTGCTGCGCGGGGGGTTCCTCGTGGGTGTCGTCACCATCACTGCCTCCCACGTGCTTCTGCACAGCCTCTGCGAACCGGTCGCCGCGGTCGGCGTAGTCCGTGAACTGATCCATCGATGCTGCGGCCGGGGCCAGCAGCACGACGTCTCCGGGCTGGGCCGCGCCGGCTGCGAGTGCGACCGCCGCGGTCATCACGTCTTCAGTCTCTTCGTGATCGACCTCGAACAACGGCAGTTCGGGTGCGTGTCGCCGGATGGACGCGACGACCTCGCGGCGGTCGACGCCGATCACGACGACGGCACGCACCCGGGTGCGGCCCTCGCCGACGGCGGACTGCACGAGCGGGTCGATGTCGACACCTTTGAGCAGCCCGCCGACGACCCAGACGACCGACTCGTAGGCGCGGATGGACGCGGCTGCGGCGTGCGGGTTGGTGGCCTTGGAGTCGTCGACCCAGGTCACTCCCCCGGCGCTCACGACGTGCTCGATGCGGTGCCGGTCGAGGCTGAAGCCCGCGAGTGCCGCCCGCACCGCCTCGACCGAGATGCCGTAGCTGCGCGCCAGCGCCGCGGCGGCGAGCACGTCGGCGACGGTGTGGGGTGCGCCGAGCCCGCGCAGGGCGAGCTCGTCGACGGTCGCGATCTCGAGCGCCGAGTCGCGCCGCTCCTCGAGGAACGCACGGTCGCAGAGGATGCCGTCGACGATGCCGAAGTCGCTCGGGCCCGGCACCCCGAGCCCGAAACCGATGGCCCGGGCGCCCTCGACGACCTCGGCCTCCTCGACCATGCGCATCGTGAGCTCGTCGGACTTGTTGTAGACGCAGGCCACCTGGGTGGCGGTGTAGACCCGCGCCTTGGCGGCGGCGTAGGCCTCGAACGAGCCGTGCCAGTCGAGGTGGTCGTCGGCGACGTTCAGCACCACCGAGGCCCAGGGCGACATGCTCGAGGTGGAGTGCAGCTGGTAGCTCGACAGCTCGACCACGAGCACGTCGAAGCCCTCGGGGTCGCGGATGGCGTCGAGCACGGGGATGCCGATGTTGCCGCAGGGCGCGACGCGGTGGCCGGCGGCCAGCAGCATCGACGCGGTGAGCTGCACGGTGGTGGTCTTGCCGTTGGTGCCGGTCACGGCGATCCAGTCGGCGGGGCGCCCGGTCTGCGGGTTCACGACCTTGTCGCGCAGGCGCCAGGCCAGCTCGACGTCGCCCCAGACCGGGATGCCGCGGGCCTCGGCCCACGCGATCAGGGCGTCGTCGGGGTGGTAGCCGGGAGACGCCACGACCAGCTCGGGATCGTGTTCGACGAGCGCATCCGGAATCTCACCCGACGGCGCGAGCTCGAGGCGGGCGCCGATCACGGGAACGAGGTCGGCGTATTCCTTCGCCGCCTTCGCCGCGACGACGAGCACCGACGAGCCGAGCTCGGTGAGCGTGTCGGCCACCGAGAACCCGGTCATGCCGAGCCCGAGCACGGCGACCCGCAGGCCGCTCCAGTCGGCGTTCCAGCTGGTCAGCCCGTCGAGGCGCTCGGCGCTCATCGCGACAGCCATTCGAGGTAGAACGAGCCGACGGCGCCGGCGACGAACAGGCCCGCGATGATCCAGAAGCGCACCACGATGGTGACCTCCGCCCAGCCCTTCATCTCGAAGTGGTGGTGCAGCGGGCTGGCCCGCCAGATGCGCTTGCCCTTGGTGAGCTTGAAGTAGGTCAGCTGCACCGCCACCTGGCCGGCAACGATCACGAAGATGCCGCCGATCAGGATGAGCAGCAGCTCGGTGCGCGACAGGATGGCCAGTGCCGCCAGCGCGCCACCCAGGGCGAGCGAGCCGGTGTCGCCGAGGAAGATCTTGGCGGGGTTGGTGTTCCACCAGAGGAAGCCGATCAGCGCGCCGACGATGCTCGCGGCCACGGTCGCGAGGTCGAGCGGGTCGCGCACGTCGTAGCACTTGTCGAGCACGTCGAGGTCGAGGGTGGCGTTCGCGCAGGACTGGTTGAACTGCCAGAAGCCGATCACGATGAACGAGCCGATGGCCAGGATGCTCGAGCCGGGCGCCAGCCCGTCGAGGCCGTCGGTGAGATTCACGCCGTTGGAGGTGGCGATGACCATCACGCAGATCCAGATCACGAACGCGATGGTGCCGATGATCAGGCCCCACGACAGGAAGTCGAACGGCAGGTCGCGGATGAACGAGATCTGCGTGGAGGCCGGGGTCTCGCCCTGCGTGTTCGGGAACTGGATGGCGAGCAGCGCGAACACGACACCCACGATCACCTGGCCGGTGATCTTGGCCCAGGGCGTGAGGCCGAGGCTCCGCTCCTTGTGTACCTTGAGGAAGTCGTCGAGGAAGCCGACGATGCCGAGCCCTGTCATCAGGAACAGCACCAGGAGCCCCGACATGGTCGGCATCTCCTGCGTGGCCAGCGCCGAGACGAAGTAGCCGAAGAGCACCGCGAGGATGATCACGATGCCGCCCATGGTGGGCGTGCCGCGCTTGACGTGGTGGGCGTCGGGGGTGTCGACGTTGATGAACTGGCCCCAGGCGAAGCGCTTGAACAGCCGGATGAACACCGGTGTCAAGAACAGCGAGAACGCCAGGGAGATCGAGGCGGAGGCGAGGAGGGTGATCACGGGGTGACCTCCGCGATCCGGTCGCCGAGGAAGCGCAGCCGCGCCGAGTTCGACGACTTCACCAGCACGAGGTCGTCGGGGCGGAGCTCGGCGGCGATCAGCGCGTAGGCCTCGTCGGCGTCGGCGGCGAAGACGGCCTCGCCGCCCCACGACCCCTCGTGCTCGGCCGCGAGGTGGATGGCGCGCGCGCCCTCGCCCACCACGAAGAGCTTCTCGATGTTCAGGCGCACGACCATCCGGCCGATGCGGTCGTGCTCCTCGACGGAGTACGGCCCGAGCTCGCTCATCTCGCCGAGCACGGCGACCGTGCGCTGCCCGGGGGCGGCGATCTGGGCGAGGGTCTTCAGGGCGGCGGCCATCGAGTCGGGGCTCGCGTTGTAGGCGTCGTTGATGACGGTCGGCCGGCCCTCGCCGCCGCCCATCACCTCCATCCGCCAGCGCTCAGCGCGCGTGACGGTCTCGAGGGCGGCGACGACGTCGTCGATGCCGACCCCGAGCACGTGGGCGGCCGAGGCCGCGGCGAGGGCGTTCGTGACGTGGTGCTCGCCGAGCACGGCGAAGCGCACGGGGCGCGACTGCCCGTCGGGCAGGTGCAGCGTGAAGGTGGTGCCCGAGGCGCTCGCCTCGATCTCGGTGGCGCGCACCTCGGCGTCATCGCCGAGCCCGAACCAGAGCACGCGCGCGCGGGTCTTGTCGGCCATCGAGGCCACCCGGGCGTCGTCGCGGTTGAGCACGGCGACGTCGCTCTCCTCGAGGTCGATCACCATCTCGGTCTTCGTCTTCAGCGTGGTCTCGATGCCGCCGAACTCGCCGGCGTGCGCGAGGCCGACCGTGAGCACCACGCCGACGTCGGGCTTGGCCATGCGGATCAGCCGCGTGATCTCGCCCTTGCCGCTCGCCCCCATCTCGGCCACGAGGAACCGGGTGGTGGGCGTCAGCTTGAGCATGGTGAGCGGGGCGCCCACCTCGTTGTTGAACGAGTCGCGCGGGGCGACCGTCTCGCCGACGCGCTCGAGCACGGCGCGCAGCAGGTTCTTCGTGGTGGTCTTGCCGTTCGACCCCGTGATGCCCACGACCTTCAGGTCTCCGGATGCGCGGACCCGGCGCACGACGTCGGTGGCGAAGTGACCCAGCGCGAGCACCGAGTCGTCGACGACGATCTGGGCGACGGCGAGCTGGCGCCCGGCCTCGCGCTCGGAGTCGGCGAAGGCGTGCTCCACCACGACGAGCGCGGCACCCGCCTCGACGGCGGCAGCGACGAAGCGGTGGCCGTCGTCGAACTCGCCGCGCTTGGCGACGAAGACGTCGCCCTCGCCGATCAGCCGGGAGTCGGTGTCGACGGTGCCGTTCACCACCGTCGCCGGGGAGTACCCGGCGTCGGCGGCCGCGTCGGTGATCACGAGTTCGCCCTGGAGCGCCTCCGCGATCTCGGTCAGTGTGAGATCGAGCATGTCGTCAGAGCCATCCGTGTTCGTGCAGCGCACTGCGCGCGTCGTCGCGGGCCGAGTAGGGGATGCGCTCCCCCGCGACCTCGTGGTAGTCCTCGTGGCCGGGGCCGGCGTAGAGGATGACGTCGCCCTCGCCCGCGAGGGAGAGCGCCGTGCGGAAGGCGGCCCGCGGGTCGGGCACCTCGTGGATCTCGCGTTCGGAAACCGCCGCCGTGGCACCGGCGATCAGCGCGGCGCGGATGGAGGCGGGGTCTTCGTAGCGCGGGTGGAAGTCGGTGACCACCACGACGTCGGCCAGCCGGGCGGCGATGGCGCCCATCTCCTCGCGCTTGGAGGGGTCGCGGTCGCCGTCGGCGCCGAAGAGCATGATCACGCGGCCGTCGGAGACCCGGCGGATCGACTCCAGCGTCGAGGTGAAGGCGTCGGGGCTGTGCCCGTAGTCGATGTAGACGATGGGGCCCGACTCGCCGGAGACCTTCTCGGCCCGGCCCGGGATGTACACATCGATGCCGGCGACGAAGCCGTCGTCGTCGATCTCGGCGCCCTCGTCGTCGTGCGGGATGTTCAGGGCGTGCGCGATGGCATCGAGGTCGAAGCCCGACTCCACCAGCATCACGATGGCGAGGGCCGCGTTGGCGGCCATGTACGAGCCGAGCAGCGGCACCGAGGTGGTGAGCGCGCGGTGGTCGGGGCCGCGCAGCGTGAACGTGGTGCGCTCGGGGCGCTCCTCGTCGATCGACAGCATCCACTCCGCGTCGGCCGCGGGGTCGGTGGCGATGGTGGTGATCGGGATGCGCGACTCCTGCGCGAGGCGCCCGCCCCAGTCGCCGTCGACCATCACGACGCCGCGGCGCGCGCGGTCGGGCTGGAACAGCTCCCTCTTCGCCGCGTAGTACACGTCCATCGTCTCGTAGTCGTCGAGATGGTCGTGGGTGAGGTTGGTGAAGCCGACCACGTCGAAGACGATGCCGTCGACGCGGTGCTGGGTGATGGCCTGCGCCGAGACCTCGAGCACGACCGAGCGCACGTCGGCCTCGCGCATCCTGGCCAGCATGGCGTGGATCTCGGTGGCCTCGGGGGTGGTGAGCTTGGAGACGATGACCTCGTCGCCGATGCGGCGCTCGGCGGTGGTGCTGATGCCCGCCACGACGCCGAGCTGGCGCAGGATGGCCTCGAGCAGGTAGGCCACACTCGTCTTGCCGTTGGTGCCGGTGACGCCGAACAGGGTCGGCGGCTCCTCGCGGGTGCGGTAGATCCACGCCGCGAGCTCGCCGAGCGCGAGGCGCGGCTCGGGTGTGACGATGATCGGCAGGCCCGCGTCGGCCGCGATGGCGGCGCCCTCGTCGTCGGTCAGGATCGCGACGGCCCCGGCCTCCTTGGCGGCCGCGGCGAAGCGGGCGCCGTGGTGCCGCTTGCCGGCGAGCCCAACGTAGAGGTCGCCCGGCACGACGTCGTGCGACGACAGCGTGATGCCCGACACGACCTCGGAGACGGGCAGGCCGCGCTGCTCGAGACCGAACTCCTCCACCAGATGCGGCAGGGACCGCTCGATCGGATGCTCGGGTCGAAGCGCCGAAGAACCCCGATCAGCCACTGGTCTCCTTGGTGCTCAATACGTCGTCGGCAGGTCTGGCGAAGGAACGGTGGAGGGAAGCACGCGCTTCTCCTTCAGCACCTGCGACATGATCTTCTGGAAGACCGGTGCCGCAGCCAGGGCCGACTCAATGGTAACGGGCTTCGCGATGGTGACCGAAACGACGTACTGCGGGTCCTCCGCCGGAGCGAGCCCGGCGACGGAGGTGATGTAGCTGTCCCCGTAGGCGCCCGAGCCGTCGCTCATCTGCGCGGTACCGGTCTTCGCGGCCACCCGGTAGCCCGGGATCGAGAGCTCCTTGGAGGCGTAGCCGCCCGAGACGACCGTCTCCAGCATGTTCACGACGTCGGTCGAGACGGTGCTCGGCACGATCTGCTCGCCCGTCGCGTCAGGAGCGCCCGTCATCGTGCCGTCTTCGGCTTTACAGCCCTCGAGCAGCTGCACGGGCAGCCGCACGCCGCCGTTGCCGAGCGTCTGGTACAGGCTGGCGATCTGGATGGCGGTGTTCGAGACGCCCTGGCCGAACGTGGTGGTGAGGTTCGTCTGGTCGTCCCAGTCCTGCCACGGGGCGAGGATGCCGCCCGACTCGGCCGGGAAGCCGACCTCGCTGGGCTTGGTCATGTGGAACTTCTCGATGTAGTCGTAGCGCTGCTGGCTCGACAGCAGCTCGCCGAGCATGGCGGTTCCGGTGTTCGAGGACTCCTGCATGACACCGGCGAAGGTGAGCCGCAGCGGGTCGACGTGGAACTCGCTGTCACGCGTCGACGCACCGTTCGCGTCGGTGTAGATGAACGGCGCCTCGACCTGCGTGCCGACATCGGCGAGACCGGCGTCGAGCACCGAGGCGGCCGTGAGGGCCTTGAACGTCGAGCCGGGCTCGAACGGGGACTGGAAGGCGATGGAGCCGCGCTGGTCGGCCGGGGTCGCGTCGACGTCGTTGGGGTCGACGCTCGGGTAGTCGGCCACGGCGAGCAGCTTGCCCGTCTTGACCTCCTGCACCACCACGGTTCCCCAGGCGGCTCCGGTCTCCTGGATGCGCGCCAGCAGCGTCTGCTGCGAGAACCACTGCAGGTCGCTGTCGAGGGTGAGCACCGCGGTGCCGCCCTGCTGCGCCTGCACCACGGTCTCGCTCGAACCGGGGATGGCGACACCGTCCGCGCCCCGCTCGTAGGTCTCGACGCCGTCGGTGCCGGTCAGGCACTGGTTCTGCATCTGCTCGACGCCCGAGACGCCCACCTCGCTCTCTCCGGGGGCCTCGGCCGGGTCGGCCGCGTTCGGGTCGGCGTCGGGGTCTTCACCCATGAAGCCGACCACGCTGCCCGCCACGGCACCGTTCGGGTAGGTGCGCACGGGGTTCGACTCGTAGTAGAGCCAGGGGATCTCGAGGTCGCGGATGGCGCGGAACGCGTCGACGTCGATGCCCGTCACGACCACGACGTGGTTCGAGGACGGATCGGCGGTGAGTATGCCGTAGACCTGCTCGGGGGTCTGGCCGATGATCGCCGCGACCTCCCCCGCCGCCTGGAGGGCGGTGACGTCGACGCTCTTGCCGTCATCCCCCGTGCGCTCGAAGTCGGTGACCGACTTCGGCGAGGCGGTGACGTCGTAGCGCAGCACGGTCGTGGCGAGCACCGTGCCGTCCTCGTCGACGATGTCGCCGCGGAGGCCGTAGGAGGTGGTCTCGGCCGAGAGCTTGTCGAACGACTCGGCGTTCAGCGTGTCGGCCTGCACGATCTGGATGCTCACCAGACGCACGACGAAGACCGCCACGACGGCCATCACGGCGACGACGGCCACGGCGGCGCGACGCCGGGTGGTGCGGTTCGCGGCGGTGTTCACGAGCGCCGGGGATCAGCGGGTCGTCGGAGAGGGGAGGGCACCCGTCCACGGTATGTCGGCGGGCGCCTCGGCCACGGGAGGCGCGCTCGCCGTGTCGGCGGTCGTCGCTCCGGCCGCGGCCGCCGCAGCAGCAGCCGCTGCCGTGGCGTCGGCGGCCGTCGCCGGGGTGCCCGTCACGGGGTTGAGCGAGGCGTTCGGGATGAGCGACTGTCCGGCCGTGATCGCCCCCGTCGCGCCGGTGGCCGCCGCCGGCGAACCGAGCACGGCGCCGTCGGAGAGCCGCAGGTAGACGGGAGTGCTGTTGGCGACCATGCCGAGCTTCTCGGCGCTGGCCGCGAGGTTCTGCGGCGAGGACAGCGAGTCGTATTGCTCGCTCAGGGTCTGGTTCGTGCGGTCGAGCTCCTTCTGCTGCGACTGCAGCGAGGAGATCTCGTAGGCGCCGTCGGACAGGCCGATCGAGAGCATCAGCTGGGTGATCACGATGGCGAGCACGCCGGCGACGACGACCGCCGCGTAGGCGATCTTCGGTCGGGCCCGGCGCTGCTGGCGGGTGGGCACCACCTGGATGCGCCGTGGCGCGATGGGGTGCTCGACACCGGGCAGGTCGAGGTCGAAGTCGGGATCGACGGCCACCGCCTGCGCGAAGGCGGGGCGGGGGCGGCTCATGGTGGCACCGGCCAGGTTCGTCATGCGATCCTCCTGATTCGTTCTGCTGCTCGGAGGCGGACGGGGATGGAACGGGGGTTGCGGGCGCGCTCGTCGTCGTCGGCGAGTTCGGCGCCGCGCACCAGGAGCTTCAGTTCGGGCCGGTGCTCGGGAAGCTCGACCGGGAGCCCGGCGGGGGCGGTGGAGACCGACCGCCGCTGCAGCTCGCGCTTGACGATGCGGTCTTCGAGCGACTGGAACGCGAGCACCACGATGCGGCCGCCGACGACCAGCGCGTCGATCGCCTTCGGCAGTGCCCGCTCGAGCACGGAGAGCTCGGCGTTGACCTCGATGCGCAGGGCCTGGAAGACGCGCTTGGCCGGGTGGCCGGAGTTGGAGAACTTGGCCGGCGTCGCCGCCTGGATGATGTCGACGAGCTGGCCCGAGCGCAGGATCGGCGCCTCGTCGCGGGCCCGCACGATGAAGCGGGCGTAGCGGTCGGCCAGCTTCTCCTCGCCGTAGTCGCGGAAGATGCGGCGGAGGTCGGCCTCGGAGTAGGTGGCGACGATCTCGGCCGCGGTGAAGACCGCCGTGTCGTCCATGCGCATGTCGAGCGGCGCGTCCTTCGAGTAGGAGAAGCCGCGCTCGACCTCGTCGAGCTGCATGGACGAGACGCCGAGGTCGAACAGCACACCGTCGACCTCGTCGATGCCGAGACCCTCGAGGGCCTCGTCGATCTCGTCGTAGACGCAGTGCACGAGGTCGGTGCGGTCGGAGAACCGCTCGAGCCGCTCCCCCGCGAGGCGGAGGGCGTTCGGATCGCGGTCGAGCCCGACGAGGTGCAGCTCGGGGAACGCCTCGAGGAAGGCCTCGGAGTGGCCGCCGAGGCCGAGGGTGCAGTCGACGAGCACCGCTCCCGGGCGGCCGAGGGCCGGGCCGAGGAGCTCGATGGAGCGTTCGAGGAGAACCGAGGTGTGGATGCCGGAGTAGTCGGTCATGGTGATGCGGCCGGTGCTTCGTCATCCCTGATCCCCGTCCGTTCCGACCTGCCGCCGGGGAAGTGCGGCAGGGCGTCCGACCTGGCACCGGGGAAGTGCGCCAGGGCGATGAACGGCTGGGAGTCAGGGACGGCGACTCAGAAGAGGCCGGGGATCACCTCCTCGTCGGTGTCGGAGAACGCGGCTTCCTGGGCCTCGAGGTAGGTCGCCCACGCCGTCGCGTCCCAGATCTCGGCCCGCGAGCCGACGCCGATGACGACGAGATCGCGGTCGAGGCCGGCGTAGCTGCGGAGCGGGGCGGGGATCGTGACGCGGTGCTGCTTGTCGGGCGTCTCGGCGCTCGCCCCCGAGAGGAAGACGCGCTGGTAGTCGCGGGCCTGCTTGCTCGTCACCGGCGCCTGCCGGATCTTCTCGTGCAGGTTCTCGAACTCGCGGGTGGAGAAGACGTAGAGGCAGTTCTCCTGCCCGCGCGTCACGACCATGCCCCCGGCCAGCTCGTCCCGGAACTTCGCCGGAAGGATGATGCGGCCCTTGTCGTCGAGCTTGGGTTCGTAGGTGCCAAGGAACATCTACCTCCCCGTTCTCTCCGGCCAGATTGTGTGGGCTTGACCTCCACTTTACTCCACTCCCTTCCACATACCTACGACATTCAGCACGAACTTCGCTCAAACTGCAAAAACTTCCGCGCTATTTCGCGGAAGTTCGGGGTGGAGGGGAATGGAGGGCGAGGGGCGGTCGGGACGCGCATCCGGGCACAAAAAAAGACCGGCCCGAAGGCCGGTCTCTCTCAGTGGAGCGAAAGGGAGGGGATGCCCCTACTCACCGCGGTCGTCGTCGCGACGCTCCCAGCGGTCGTTGAGTCTGTCCATGAATCCCGACTTGGAGGAGGCGGTGGCGCCGCCGCGACCCGAGGTGGGGGTGCCGCCGAGCGGCGATTTCGGGGCGGGGCCCCGATTGGTGCGCCGGAGGGCGAGCAGCACACCGGCGAACATGGCGACGAAGCCGGCCAGGCCGATCAGCGGCTGATGCAGCACCACGCCGACGATCACGACGCCGAGGCCGAGGATGCCCACCAGGATTCCCAGCACGAGCGCGCCGTAGTTCAGTCGGCCTCGTGCCCCGCTGACCGCCGACACGAAGTCGGCGTCGTTGTGGTAGAGACTGCGCTCCATCTCATCGAGGAGTCGTTGTTCTTGCTCCGAAAGCGGCATCCTATTTCACCTCAGGCTCGGGACCGACGCGTGATACTTGCTGATTGTAGTGCGCGGGGTCTAGCTAGGCTAGGCGAGTGATGGAAAGCCCGCGCCTAGTCAATCTCGTCGATGCTCGGATCGTGGAGTTCCTCGCATCGCGCGAGTCCATTCTCAATCGCGTGGCCCCCGACCTCGCCCCCTTCTCGCTGTTCTCGCGGGATCTTCTCAGCGGCGGCAAGAGGTTCAGGGCCCTGTTCTGCTACTGGGGCTGGCGTGCCGTCTCTCCCGCGGTCGCCGAGTCGGCGGTTCCCGGCGAGAAGGAGCTCGACTCCCTCGTCGACCTGTGCGCGGGCCTCGAGCTCTTCCACGCCGCAGCCCTCGTGCACGACGACATCATCGACAACTCCGACACCCGCCGCGGAATGCCCTCGGCGCACCGACGCTTCGAGACCCTGCACGCCGATGGCGGCTGGCGGGGCGACCGCCGCAGCTTCGGCGAGGGCAGCGCGATCCTGCTCGGCGACCTGCTGCTGGCGTGGAGCGACGAGCTCATCGCCCGGGCCGTGCTCGGCGCGCCCTCACTCGAGATCCACCTCGCCGCCCGCGAGGCGATCGACACGATGCGCACCGAGGTCACCCTCGGCCAGTACCTCGACCTGCTCGAGGAGCGCGCCTGGGCGACCACCGACCCCGAGGCCTCGCTCGAACGCGCCGAACGGGTGATCGTTTACAAGTCGGCGAAGTACAGCGTCGAGGCGCCGCTCGTGATCGGCGCGTCCCTGCGGGGCTCGTCGCCCGAGCAGACGGATGCGCTGCGGCGCTTCGGGCTGCCGCTCGGCATCGCGTTCCAGCTGCGCGACGACGTGCTCGGCGTCTTCGGCGACGCCGAGCTCACCGGCAAGCCCTCGGGCGACGACCTCCGCGAGGGCAAGCGCACGGTGCTCGTGTCGCTCACCCGCTCCCGGCTCGACGCCTCGTCGCGGCGGCTCTTCGACGAGCTGCTCGGCGACCCCGAGCTCGACGAGGGCCAGATCAGGATGCTGCAGCAGACGATGGTGGGGACGGGGGCCGTCACCGAGGTGGAGGGCATGATCTCCCGGCGCCTGCGCACGGCGCTCGACGAGCTCGACCGCGCGCCGCTCGGCGACACCGCGAAGGCGGAGCTGACGAGCCTCGCCAAGCGGCTGGTGAACCGGCAGGCCTGAGCGGGCCGTAGGCCGTGAGCCGCAGGCTCCAGGCTCCGGCCGCAGGCTCCAGGCCCTAGAAGTCCTGCGCCTGCGCGATGCGGCGCACCTCGGCCTTGCGGCCGGCGCGCAGCGCCGCGATCGGGGTCGCCTCGAGCAGCTCGTTCGGCGACAGCAGCCACTCGAGGATCTCCTCGTCCTTGTAGCGGTTGTCGGCGAGCACCATGATCGTGCCCTTGAGCTCGGTGAGCGGCTCGCCGTCGCGGATGAACTCCGCCGGCACCGAGAGCACGCCGTCGCGGCGGGTCGCCACCAGGTGGTGGTCCTCGATCAGGCGGCGCACCTTGCTCGGCGTGAGCCCGAGCAGGTCGACGAGGTCGGGAATGGTCAGCCACTCGGTGGCGGGCAGATCAGTCACGAGTACAGATTGCCACGCGGCGGGGCGTCGGCGGCAATCGACTCTCATCACGAATGCATAAAAATGCGCATCCGGAGCCCGATCGGCCGGTGTCTATGCGGCCAGGGCCATGCCCCCTTCTCTAGACTCGGAGCTGTGACAAGCGCCCCGCCCGACCCGATGATCGGACGTCTCATCGACGGCCGCTACTCGGTGCGGTCCCGCATCGCGCGCGGCGGCATGGCCACCGTCTACCTGGCCACCGACCTGCGCCTGGAGCGCCAGGTGGCCATCAAGATCATGCACGGGCACCTCGCCGACGACGCCGTGTTCAAGGAGCGCTTCGTGCAGGAGGCCCGCTCGGCGGCCCGGCTCGCGCATCCGAACGTCGTGAACGTCTTCGACCAGGGCCAGGACAGCGACATGGCGTACCTCGTCATGGAGTACCTGCCCGGTGTCACGCTGCGCGACCTGCTGAAGGACTACGGGAAGCTCACCACCGAGCAGACCGTCGACGTGATGGACGCGGTGCTCGGCGGGCTCGCCGCGGCACACAAGGCGGGCATCGTGCACCGCGACCTGAAGCCCGAGAACGTGCTGCTCGCCGACGACGGCCGCATCAAGATCAGCGACTTCGGGCTGGCACGCGCCGTGTCGGCCAACACGGCCACCGGCCAGGCGCTGCTCGGCACGATCGCCTACCTCTCCCCCGAGCTGCTCACCCGGGGCACCGCCGACGCCCGCAGCGACATCTACGCGGCCGGCATCATGATGTACGAGATGCTCGTCGGCGCGCAGCCCTACGTGGGCGAGCGGCCGATGGCCATCGCCTTCCAGCACGCCAACGACCCGATGCCGGTGCCGAGCGCCGCGCAGGCCGGCGTGCCGGAGCAGCTCGACGACCTCGTGCTCTGGGCCACCGCGAAGAGCCCCGACGAGCGGCCGAGCGACGCGCGCGAGATGCTCGACCGGTTGCGGGAGGCCGAGCGCGAGATCGTCGGCGCGCGGCCCGTCTCGAACGCGACCGCCCGCACCGTGGTGCTTCCCGAGACCTTCGACGCCGACCTCGACCACGCGCAGACGCAGGTGCTCGAGTCGCGCCGCCGCACCGGGCAGATGGCGGCCGTCGGCGGGGCGACCGGCGAGACCACGGCCTACGGTGCACCGCTCATGCCGCCGACCGGCCCCATCCCGCCCGGAGCCCCCGGCTCCCCCGGCTCGCTCGCGGCGCTGAACGACAGCGGCCCGCACACCGCCACCCATCAGCGGCTGGCCACCAAGACGAAGCGTCGACGGCGCCGCGGCGCGTGGGTGTTCGCACTCGTGCTGTTCGTGGCCGCCGGTCTCGGCACGGGTGCCTGGTACTTCGCCGCCGGCCCCGGCGCCATGCTCACCATCCCCGACGTCACCTCGCAGACTCCGGACGAGGCGGTCGCCAGCCTGCAGAAGGCCGGCCTCGAAGCCTCCCAGGCCCCGGCGACGAGCCCCACGGTCCCGGCGGGCTCCGTGATCGGCACCGACCCGGGCTCGGGCAGCAGCGTGCAGACCGGCTCGGCCGTGTCGGTGCTGGTCTCCTCCGGGCCGGCGATGCTCCCCGTTCCGACGCTGACGGGCATCCCCGAGGCCGAGGCGCGCACCGCGGTCGAGCAGGCGGGCTTCACGAACACCGACCCGCAGACCCGGTTCAGCGGCGACGTCGAGGCCGGCGTGGTGATGGCGGCGCTCGACGCGGCCGGTAATCAGCTCGGCGCCGAGTACGGCGAGCAGCAGCCGGTGACCCTCGTGGTCTCCCTCGGCGCGGTGCCCGGCGTGATCGGGCAGACGCTCGAGGAGGCGCAGGCCACCCTGGCGGCCGTCGGGCTCGTGGGTGTGGAGGGCTCCTCCGACTTCAACGAGGAGGTGCCGGCCGACCAGGTCTACAACGCCGTGCTGCCCTCCGACACCGTGCGCCAGGGCGACTCGATCACGCTCGACATCTCACGCGGCCCCGAGCCCGTCACCGTGCCGTCCGACATCGTCGGCCAGTCCTGGAGCGACGCGAAGCCCACCCTGGTCGCGCTCGGCTTCGACCTGCGCTACAACGCGGTCGCCGACGCCCTCCCCGACGCCTTCAAGATCAGCGCCACCGACCCGGCCCCCGGCACGAGCCTCCCCCGAGGCTCCTCCCTCACCGTCTCCTTCAGCGTCTTCTAGCCCGTCCTCCTGCCGAGCCGTCGAAAAACGCCCCGTCCGCGCTGCGGAGGGGCGTTTTTCGACGGCTCGCCAGGAGGGTCACGCGCGGGCGGCGCTCGAGACCTTGAGCTCCTCGGCCACCAGGAAGGCGAGCTCGAGCGACTGCATGTGGTTCAGGCGCGGGTCGCAGAGCGACTCGTAGCGCGTCGACAGGGTCGCCTCGTCGATGTGCTCCGAGCCGCCGAGGCACTCGGTGACGTCGTCGCCCGTGAGCTCCACGTGGATGCCGCCGGGGTGCGTTCCCGCCGCCCGGTGCGCCTCGAAGAAGCCCTTGACCTCGTCGACCACGTCGTCGAAGCGACGCGTCTTGTAGCCGTTGGGCGTGGTCAGGCCGTTGCCGTGCATGGGGTCGGTGACCCAGAGCGGCAGGGCGTCGCTCGACTTGATGGCCTCGAGCAGCGGGGGCAGCGCATCCCGGATCTTGCCCGCGCCCATGCGCGTGATGAAGGTCAGGCGACCGGGCTCGCGCTCGGGGTCGAGCTTGTCGATCAGCCGCAGCATGTCGTCGCCGGTCGTGGTGGGGCCGAGCTTCACGCCGATCGGGTTGCGCACCCGCGACAGGAAGTCGACGTGCGCGCCGTCGAGCTCGCGCGTGCGCTCCCCGATCCAGATGAAGTGGCTCGAGGTGTTGTACGGCGTGCCCGTGCGCGAGTCGATGCGGGTCATCGGCCGCTCGTAGTCGAACAGCAGGCCCTCGTGGCTGACGTAGAACTCGGTGCGCTTCAGCGCCTCGAAGTCGGCGCCGCACGCGACCATGAACTTCACGGCGCGGTCGATCTCGCCGGCGAGCTGCTCGTAGCGCACGTTGGCGGGGTTCGAGGTGAAGCCCTTGTTCCACATGTGCACCTGGCGCAGGTCGGCGAAGCCGCCCTGGGTGAAGGCGCGGATGAGGTTCAGCGTCGACGCGGCCATGTGGTACCCGTCGAGCAGGCGCTTCGGGTTGGCGGTGCGCGACTCGGGCGTGAAGTCGTAGCCGTTCACGATGTCGCCGCGGTAGGCGGGCAGCGTGACGCCGTCACGGGTCTCGGTGTCGCTCGAACGGGGCTTGGCGAACTGCCCGGCCATGCGGCCCATCTTGATGACGGGCATCGAGGCGCCGTAGGTGAGCACGACGGCCATCTGCAGGATGGTCTTCACCCGGTCGCGGATCTGGTCGGCCGTGGCCCCCGCGAAGGTCTCGGCGCAGTCGCCGCCCTGCAGGAGGAACGCCTCACCGCGGGCCGCCGTGGCGAGCCGCGAGCGGAGGTTGTCGACCTCGCCGGCGAAGACGAGCGGCGGCAGCGTGGCGATCTCGCGCGAGACGGCCTCGACGGCGGTCTGGTCGGGCCAGGACGGCTGCTGCTTCACCGGAAGGGTGCGCCAATAGTCCAGACCCGCGATCACCGATTCATCCGCTTCGACGATTTGCTCTGTTGGATCTACCACTGGCTTGGATTCCTGTATCTATTTGGCGGTGGCGCGCGGTCGCACGCGTTTCTCCTTGACCGAAGTCGCATAGACGTCCGCGTATTCCTGGCCTCCCAGGCGGTGCAGCTCGTACATGATCTCGTCGGTCACGGAGCGGAGGATGAACCGGTCTGATTCCAGTCCCTCGAACCTACTGAAATCTAGTGGCTCCCCGATGACGATGCCAATCCGCCTGATCTTCGGCAGCTTCGTGCCGATGGGCATGACCTTCTCGGTGTCGATCATGGCGACCGGGATGATCGGCACATGCGCCTCGAGCACCATCCGTGCGACGCCGGTGCGCCCGCGGTAGAGCTTCGCGTCGG
Organism: Herbiconiux gentiana; assembly: GCF_024978135.1. Taxonomy (GTDB): domain Bacteria; phylum Actinomycetota; class Actinomycetes; order Actinomycetales; family Microbacteriaceae; genus Herbiconiux; species Herbiconiux gentiana. Next base: position 429,487 of record NZ_JANTEZ010000001.1, read on the forward strand.
GGCTGCGCGTGCCCTCGGGGTAGATGCCCAGCAGGTCGCCGCGCGCCAGCACCCGGAGGCCGGTGTTCAGCGACGCCTCGGAGGCCTTGCCGCCCGCGCGGTCGATGGGGAGCTGACCCGAGGCGATGAAGAACAGCCGCACCAGGAAGCCCTTGATGCCCTTGCCGGTGAAGTACTCGCTCTTCGCGAGGAACGACACCTGGCGGTCGACCACGACGGGCAGGAACACCGAGTCGCTGAACGAGAGGTGGTTCGAGGCGAGGATCGCGCCGCCGGTGGCGGGGATGTTCTCGAGCCCGATCACCCAGGGCCGGAACAGCGTCTTCAGCACCGGGGCGATGAGGAGGTACTTGGCGAGGAAGTAGAACATGCTCAGATCGATTCCGCGTACTGGCGGGCGAGGTCGGCCGCGCCGACGACACCGGCGTCGTTGACGAGCTCGGCGATCGCGAAGGCGGGCTCGGGGTGGTAGCCGCGCGCCGGCAGGCTCTCGAGGAACGACTGGCGGATGGGGTCGAGCAGCAGGTCGCCGGCCTGGGCGACCCCGCCCCCGATCACGAACAGCTGCGGGTCGAGCACCGCGCCGAGACTCGAGCAGGCCTGGCCGATCCAGGTGCCGAGCGTACGGAGGGCCGACAGCGCCCCGGGGTCTCCGATGGTGACGAGCTCGCTGACGTCCTGACCCGTCAGCACGCCCTTCCGCTGGCGCACGGAGGCGAGCACCTGGCCGATGCCGCCCGCGTCGGCCAGTTCGTTCGCGAGCCGGAGCAGCGCTCGGCCGGAGCCGTACTGCTCGATGCAGCCGTGGGCCCCGCATCCGCAGGGCAGACCGTTCGGCACCACCCGCATGTGCCCGAGCTCGGCGCCGGCACCGAAACCGCCGCGGAACAGACGGTCGCCGCTGACGATGGCGCCGCCCACCCCCGTGCCGATGGTGAGCATGACCATGTCGCTGACCAGACGCCCGGCGCCGAAGCGGAACTCGGCCCAGCCGGCCGCGTTCGCGTCGTTCTCGACGATGATGTGCATGCCGAGGCGTTCCTGCAGCTTCTCGCGGAAGGGCTCGTTGCGCCAGTTGATGTTCGGCGCGTAGTAGACGACCGACTGGGAGGCGTCGATGAAGCCGGCCGCGGCCACCCCTACTGCGGCGATCTCCTCGCCCTCGGCGAGGCCCTGCACCATCGCGACCACCGAGTCCTCGATCACCTGCGGCTCGGCGGCGATGGTCGGCGTGCGGTCGTGCTTGACGATCGCGCCGAACTCGTCGACGACGGCTCCAGCGATCTTCGTGCCGCCGATGTCGATGCCGATGGCGCGCATGGATGGTTCCTTCCGACCGGGCGAGACGGCGCCCCGGAGAAGCCCCGGGCGCACCAAGTAGAGTGTAGAGGAGTTGAACCTGACCGGTACCGAAGGAGCTGCCGTGGACCAGTACGAGAACCCTGCCGTCGTCGAGGCCGATCCCGAGGCCAACGTGACCGACCTCCTGGTCGACCGTGTTCGCCAGACCCCCGACCAACCGCTGTTCGCCGTGCCCGAGAACGGCGGCTGGCGCGACATCACCGCCGCCGAGTTCCTCACCCAGGTGAAGGCGGTGGCGAAGGGCCTGATCGCGGCGGGCATCGAGCCCGGCGACAAGATCGGCCTGATGTGCCACACCCGCTACGAGTGGACGCTGATCGACTTCGCCACCTGGTTCGCCGGGGCGGTGCTCGTGCCGATCTACGAGACCTCCTCCCCCGCCCAGGTGCAGTGGAACCTCAGCGACTCGGGGGCGACCGCGATCATCGTCGAGACGGCCGACCACTTCGCCCGCTTCGACGAGATCCACGCCGACCTGCCGCTCGTCACCCGCGTCTGGCAGGTCGACCTCGGCGACCTCGACAAGCTCGCCTCGACGGGGGGTGCGGTGTCCGACGACGAGGTCGAGCGCCGGCGCAATCTCGCCCGCGGCTCCGACCTCGCCACGCTGATCTACACCTCGGGCACGATGGGGCGCCCGAAGGGCTGCGTGCTGACCCACGCGAACTTCGTCGCGCTGAGCCGCAACGCCGCGGTGTCGATGGCCGACGTGCTCGCGCCCGGGTCCTCGACCCTGCTGTTCGTCACCACCGCGCACGTCTACGCCCGGTTCATCTCGGTGCTCTCGGTGCACGGCGGTGTGAAGGTCGGCCACGAGTCGAACACGAAGAACCTGCTGCCCGCGCTGGGGTCGTTCAAGCCGACCTTCCTGCTCGCGGTGCCGCGCGTGTTCGAGAAGGTCTACAACTCCTCGGAGCAGAAGGCCGAGGCCGGCGGCAAGGGCAAGATCTTCCGGGCCGCGGCCGCGGTCGCGGTGCAGCACTCCGAGGCCCTCGACGCCGGGCACGTGCCGCTCGGGCTGAAGCTGCGCTTCGCCGTGCTCGACCGCCTCGTGCTGTCGAAGCTGCGCGCCGCGCTCGGCGGCCGTGTGAAGTACGCCGTCTCGGGTTCGGCCCCGCTCGGCCACCACCTGGGGCACTTCTACCGCAGCCTCGGCGTGAAGATCCTCGAGGGCTACGGCCTCACCGAGACCACCGCCCCGGCCACCGTCAACGTGCCGGAGCAGTTCAAGATCGGCACGGTCGGCCCGCCGCTGCCCGGCGTCGCCGTGAAGCTCGCGGGAGACAACGAGATCCTGATCAAGGGTGTCAACGTGTTCGCGGGCTACTGGAACAACCCCGAGGCCACGGCCGAGGTGATGGACGGCGAATGGTTCAAGACGGGTGACATCGGCACCCTCGACGACGACGGCTTCCTCACCATCACCGGGCGCAAGAAGGAGATCATCGTCACCGCCGGTGGCAAGAACGTCGCCCCGGCCGTGCTCGAGGACCCGATCCGCGCGAACCCGGTCGTGGGCCAGGTGGTCGTGGTCGGCGACCAGCGTCCGTTCATCTCGGCGCTGATCACCCTCGACTCCGAGATGCTGCCCGTGTGGCTCAACAACAACGGTCAGGACGCGACGATGAGCCTCACCGAGGCGGCCGTGAACCCGGCCGTGCTCGCCGAGATCCAGCGTGCCGTCGACACCGCCAACACACTGGTCTCGCGGGCCGAGTCGATCCGCAAGTTCGTGGTGCTCACCGACGAGTTCACCGAGGACAGCGGGCACCTCACGCCCAAGATGTCGATCAAGCGCAACGTGATCCTGAAGGATTACGCGGCGGTCGTCGACGGCATCTACTCGGCGGCCCCGGCCACCGAGGGCCAGTCGCTGGTCTTCTGACCGGTCAGGTCGGCCGCAGCTGACCTTGCAGGTCGGCTGCGACCGACCGGCGGCGACCGGCTAGAACCAGGTCGACTCGCGCACCTGCCGCATGGCCTCGCGGCGGGTGGGCTTGTCGAGCCGGTCGAGGTAGAGCAGACCGTCGAGGTGATCGGTCTCGTGCTGCAGCGCCTGGGCGAGCACACCCGTGCCCTCGACGATCACCTCGTCGCCCTCGAGGTCGATGCCGCGTGCCTTCGCGTAGGGGTAGCGGCTGGTCTTGAACCAGAGCTCGGGCACCGAGAGGCAGCCCTCGTCGACGAGCTCGGGTTCGCCCGAGGTCTCGACGAGCACCGGGTTCAGGATGTACCCGATCTTGCCGTCGACGTTGTAGCTGAACGCCCGCAGGTTCACCCCGATCTGCGCGGCCGCCACGCCCGCGCGCCCCGGCACCTTCACGCTGTCGAGCAGGTCGTCGACGAGGGCGCGCACGCGGTCGTCGACCTCCACGATCGGGTCGGACACGGTCTTCAGCACGGGGTCGCCGAACAGGCGGATCTCGCGGACAGTCACTGCAGTGATTCTCTTTCGATGGGGTCGGGCGGGCGGAGCAGGGCGGGCGGCTCGGGCCCGGTGGTCAGGACGCCGGCGTCACCACGGCGATCAGGTCGCCGGCCTCGACCTGCTGGGTGGTGGGGATGGCGAGCCGCGAGACGGTGCCGGCGATCGGGGTGGTGATCGCCGCCTCCATCTTCATCGCCTCGATGGTGGCGACGGGCGCCCCGGCGGCGACGGTGTCGCCCACGGCGACCTTCACGGTGACGACGCCGGAGAACGGAGCCGGCACCTGACCGGGCTGGGCCGCATCCGCCTTCTCGGCCGTCTTCGTCTCCACCTTCACCTGCCGGTCGCGCACGTTCACCGGGCGCAGCTGGCCGTTGAGCGTGGTCATGACGGTGCGCATGCCCTTCTCGTCGACCTCGCCGATGGCCTCGAGCCCCACGAACAGGCGCACGCCCCGGGAGATCTCGACCACGTGCTCGGTGCCCTGCTGCAGGCCGTAGAGGTAGTCGACCGTGTCGACGACGCTGAGGTCGCCGAACAGTTCGCGCAGCTGCTCGAAGGTGCGGGTCGGCGCGGGGAAGAGCAGCCGGTTCAGGGTCGCACGCCGCTCGGCCGCCGGAGAGTCGGGGGCGATGGCGGCCAGGTCGGCGTCGTCGACCGGGGTGACCCCCACCTTGACGTCACGGCCGGCGAGGACCTTGCTGCGGAACGGCTCCGGCCATCCGCCCGGCAGTTCGCCCAGCTCGCCGGCCATGAAGCCGATCACGCTGTCGGGGATGTCGTAGTTCTGCGGGTTCTGTTCGAAGTCGGCCGGGTCGGCCTTCACCGCAGCCAGGTGCAGGGCGAGGTCGCCCACCACCTTCGACGAGGGGGTGACCTTCGGGATGCGCCCGAGGATGCGGTTCGCCGCCGCGTAGAGGTCTTCGATCAGCTCGAAGTCGTCGGCGAGACCCAGCGCGATCGCCTGCTGGCGCAGGTTCGACAGCTGACCGCCCGGGATCTCGTGCCGGTAGACCCGCCCGGTGGGCCCGGGCAGCCCCGACTCGAACGGCCGGTAGACCTGGCGCACGGCCTCCCAGTAGGGCTCGAGGTCGCTCACGGCGGCGAGCGACAGGCCAGTGTCGCGCTCGGTGTGCGCGAGGGCGGCGACCAGGGCGGATGCACTCGGCTGACTCGTAGTGCCGGCCATCGGTGCGCTGGCCACGTCGACCGCGTCCGCGCCCGCCGCACTGGCGGCGAGCAGGGTCGCGAGCTGACCGCCCGCGGTGTCGTGCGTGTGCACGTGCACCGGCAGATCGAACCGCTCCCGGAGGGCCGTGACGAGTTTCGCGGCGGCGGCCGGGCGCAGCAGCCCCGCCATGTCCTTGATCGCCAGCACGTGCGCGCCGGCGGCGACGATCTCGTCGGCCAGGCGCAGGTAGTAGTCGAGGGTGTAGAGGTCTTCGGCCGGGTCGAGCAGATCGCCGGTGTAGCAGACCGCGACCTCGGCGACGGTGCTGCCGGTGGCGAGCACGGCGTCGATCGCGGGGCGCATCTGGCCCACGTCGTTGAGCGCGTCGAAGATGCGGAAGACGTCGACCCCGGTCGCGGCGGCCTCGCGCACGAACGCCTCGGTCACCTCGGTGGGGTAGGGCGTGTAGCCCACCGTGTTGCGCCCGCGCAGGAGCATCTGGATCGCCACGTTAGGCAGGGCCTGGCGCAACGCGGCGAGGCGCTCCCACGGGTCTTCGCCGAGGAAGCGCAGGGCGACGTCGTAGGTCGCGCCGCCCCAGGCCTCGACGCTCCACAGCTCGGGGGTGAGCCGGGCCACGTAGGGCGCGACCGCGACGAGGTCGCGGGTGCGCACGCGGGTCGCCAGGAGGGACTGGTGAGCATCCCGCATCGTCGTCTCGGTGACAGCGAGAGCCGTCTGCGCCCGGAGCGCCGACGCGAAGCCGACGGGACCGAGCTCGAGCAGCCGCTGGCGACTGCCGGCCGGGGCGGGAACGCCGAGGTCGACAGCCGGCAGCTTGTCGACCGGATGAACGGTCACCGTCCGTGCCCCGTTCGGCTGGTTCACCGTGACGTCGGCGAGCCAGTTCAGCACCTTCGTGCCGCGGTCTTTCGAGGGATGCGCGGCCAGCAGCTGCTGCCGCTCCTCGATGAAGCTCGTGCTGAGGTCGCCGGCGGCGAACGACGGGTCGTCGAGCACGCCCTGCAGGAACGGGATGTTCGTGGACACGCCCCGGATGCGGAACTCCGCCAGAGCGCGCCGCGCCCGCCGCACCGCCGCCGGGAAGTCGCGGCCTCGGCAGGTCATCTTCGCCAGCATCGAGTCGAAGTGCGGGCTGATCTGCGCGCCGACGTCGACGGTGCCGCCGTCGAGGCGCACGCCCGCACCGCCCGGGGAGCGGTAGGCGGCGATCTTGCCCGTGTCGGGGCGGAAGCCGGCCGTCGGGTCCTCCGTGGTGATGCGGCACTGCAGGGCGGCGCCGTGCAGCACGATGTCGTCCTGGTGCATCCCCAGGTCGTCGAAGGTCGCCCCGCTCGCGATGAGCATCTGCGACTGCACGAGGTCGACGTCGGTGACCTCCTCGGTGACCGTGTGCTCGACCTGGATGCGCGGGTTCATCTCGATGAACACGTGCTCGCCCGCCCGGTCGCCGACCGTGTCGACCAGGAACTCGACCGTGCCGGCGTTGACGTAGCCGATCGACTTGGCGAACCTGATCGCGTCCCGGTGCAGGGCCGTGCGCAGCTCGTCGCTGATGTTCGGCGCCGGAGCGATCTCGACGACCTTCTGATTGCGCCGCTGCACCGAGCAGTCGCGTTCGAACAGGTGCAGGGTCTCCCCCGTCGCGTCGGCCAGGATCTGCACCTCGATGTGCCGGGGCCGCAGAACCGCCTGCTCGAGGAACATCGTCGCGTCACCGAAGGCACTGTCGGCCTCCCGCATCGCCGCCTCGAGCGCGCCACGGAGCTCCTCGCGGGTCTCCACCCGGCGCATCCCCCGCCCGCCACCACCGGCGACGGCCTTGGCGAACACGGGGAAGCCGATCTCGTCGGCGGCCGCGACGAGCACGTCGAGGTCGGTGGTCGCGGGCGACGACTTCAGCACCGGAACCCCCGCCGCGATCGCGTGCTCCTTGGCCGTGACCTTGTTGCCCGCCATCTCGAGCACGTGCTGGCCCGGCCCGATGAAGGTGATGCCGTTCCCGGCGGCCGCCTTCGCGAGCTCGGGGTTCTCCGACAGGAAGCCGTAGCCGGGGTAGATCGCGTCGGCGCCCGACTCCTTCGCCACGCGGATGATCTCGCTCACGTCGAGGTACGCGCGCACCGGATGCCCGACCTCGCCGATCTGGTAGGCCTCGTCCGCCTTGAGGCGGTGCATCGAGTTCCGATCCTCGTACGGGAACACGGCGACCGTCTTCGCCCCCAGCTCGTAGGCGGCCCGGAAGGCCCGGATCGCGATCTCTCCGCGGTTGGCGACCAGAATCTTCGAGAACATGGAGACCTTTCAGGCGCATGCGCGTACAGCGAACAGTTAGGTAGTCAAAGCCTAGTGAAGGTAACGTTGTCGACTGTGCATGTACTCAGCGTCTCGTCCCTCAAGGGGGGTGTGGGCAAGACCACAGTGACGCTCGGACTCGCTTCCGCCGCGTTCGCCAAGGGTCTGCGCACCCTCGTGGTCGACCTCGACCCTCAGTCCGACGTGTCCACGGGCATGGACATCCGGGTCGCCGGACATCTGAACGTCGCCGATGTGCTGGCCTCTCCCAAGGAGAAGGTCGTGCGGGCGGCGATCGCCCCGTCGGGCTGGACGAAGGACCGCGGCGGCAAGATCGACGTGCTGATCGGCAGCCCCTCGGCCCTCAACTTCGACGGGCCGCACCCGTCGATCCGCGACATCTGGAAGCTCGAGGAGGCCCTGGCCACCGTCGAGAGCGAGTACGACCTCGTGCTGATCGACTGCGCCCCGTCGCTGAACGCGCTCACGCGCACCGCCTGGGCGGCATCCGATCGCGTGTCGGTCGTGACCGAGCCCGGTCTGTTCTCGGTGGCCGCCGCCGACCGCGCCCTGCGCGCGATCGAGGAGATCCGCCGCGGGCTCTCCCCCCGCCTCCAGCCGCTCGGCATCATCGTGAACCGCGTGCGGTCGCAGTCGCTCGAGCACCAGTTCCGCATCAAGGAGCTCCGCGACATGTTCGGCCCGCTGGTGCTCTCGCCCCAGCTGCCCGAGCGCACCTCGCTTCAGCAGGCCCAGGGCGCCGCGAAGCCGCTGCACGTCTGGCCGGGCGAGGGTGCCCAGGAGATGGCGCGCAACTTCGACCTCCTGCTCGAGCGCGTCATGCGCACGGGCCGCGTCGGCGAATACGCCGACCTCAAGGCCTAGCCGCCGCGCGCGCCCCGCGTCGGCCCGCCTTCGCCGAGCCGAGCCGTCAAAAACCGCCCCGATTCCTACCGGAATGGGGCGGTTTGCGACGGCTCGCCACCAGGGCGACGGGGTGTCAGCTGATCTTGCGGGAGGCGCGGCGAGCCGCGAGTTCGTCGGCCGGGTCGGTGACCACCGAGTCGAGGTCGACGAGGGAGTTCTCCACCTCGCGCAGCACCTTGCCGACGGCGATGCCGAAGACGCCCTGGCCGCGGCTGACGAGGTCGATGACCTCGTCGTTCGAGGTGCAGAGGTAGACGCTCGCACCGTCGGACATGAGCGTGGTCTGCGCCAGGTCGTTGATGCCCGACTCGCGCAGCTGGTTGATGGCCGTGCGGATCTGCTGCAGCGAGATGCCGGTGTCGAGCAGGCGCTTGACGAGCTTCAGCACGAGGATGTCGCGGAAACCGTAGAGGCGCTGCGAGCCCGAACCGGCCGCTCCACGGACGGTGGGCTCGACGAGCGCGGTGCGCGCCCAGTAGTCGAGCTGACGATAGGTGATGCCGGCGGCGCGGGCCGCCACGGCACCGCGGTAGCCGTTCGCGTCGTCGAGGTCGGGCAGTCCGTCGGTGAACAGCAGGCCGAGGTCGTAGCGAGAATCGTCGCCTTGGCTTAGCTCGCTCATCGGGGCCTTCCATCGTCGGGCGCACCCGGAACGGGATGCATCACGTCAACGCTATCGACGCAGACCCCCCGGGGCAACGACCGAGGCACTTGCACCCCCGGCGTGTCGCGGGCGCACCCCCGATCGTGACCGGATCGTGTCACGGCACGATGCGGCTGAGCGCCGACCGGATGAGGCTCGACCGCACGACCTCGAGCTGCCCGGCTATCTCGACGGCCAGCTCGGCCGCCTTGACCCGGCTCGACGGATCGCGCCGCCGCGCCACCGGCATGAGGGCACTTTCGATCAGCCCGAGTTCGCGTTCGGCCGCCTGCCGGAACCCCCGCAGGTGCCGCGGCTCGATGCCGCTGCGCTGCAGTTCGACGAGAGCCTTCAGCACGACGAGCGAGTCCTCCCCGTACGACTCCGCGGGCGTGAGCACCGAGGCCGAGAACGCGTCCTGCACGAGCATGGGGGTGGCACCCGCCTCGCGGGTGAGCTCCTCGCGGCTGAGTCGCCGCCCGGTCTGCAGGATCGACGCTCCCCCGGGCAGCGCCGCCCCGGGCATCGGCGGGTTAAGCCCCGCGTCCACGTCGGCGAGGTAGTCCTTGATCACGGCGAGCGGCAGGTAGCAGTCGCGCTGCAGCGTGAGGATGAGCTTCAGCCGGCTCAGGTCGTTCTGCGAGAACTTGCGGTAGCCCGACGGTGTGCGGGCCGGATGCACGAGCCCGCGCTCCTCGAGGAAGCGGAGCTTGGACGGGGTGAGGTCGGGGAACTCGGTGGTGAGCCTCGCGAGCACCTGACCGATGCCGAGAAGCGGCGCCCCGGGCTGCTGCCCGGGCGCTGGAGCGGCGTTCGGCACTACTCTCCCGCGGCGGTGACGACGTCGATGCGCGACGGGTAGAACGTGAGGCGGAACTTGCCGATCTGCACCTCGGCACCGTCGTCGAGCAGCGCCTCCTCGACCCGGGCGCCGCCGACGTACGTGCCGTTCAGGGACCCGAGGTCGCGCACGATGAAGGTGTGGCCGTGCCGGGTGAACTCGGCATGCCGCCGCGAGACGGTGACGTCGTCGAGGAAGATGTCGGCGTTCGGGTGGCGCCCGACCGTGGTGGTCGCGGTGTCGAGCAGGAAGCGCGCCCCGGCGTTCGGCCCGCGGCGCACGATCAGCAGTGCCGAACCGGAGGGCAGGGCGGCGATCGAGTCGAGCTCCTCGCCGCTGACGCCACCCTCGAGGGCCGCGAGCTGCGCGGCGAACTCACCGGTCAGCGACAGCGTGGTGTCACCGCTCGGGGTGGGCACGGTGATCCGGGTCGTGCGGTCGTCGTTCACGTTGCTCGTCATCCTGCTGCCCTCCTTGCTCCGACCAGCGTAGTCGATGGGGAGGGGTGCAGAACCCGCGAATCTGCCGAGGGGGTGAGCGCCGGTGCCCTACTATTCGAGCATGATCCCCTTGGTGGCGTCGGTCTGGGTGCTGATCGCGAGCGTGCTGATCACGTGGGTGCTCTCGCTGATCACCCGCGAGTACTCCTGGGTCGACCGCATCTGGTCGATCCTGCCGGTGCTCTACGTCTGGATCTTCGCGGGGGCGACCGGCTTCACCGACCTCCGTCTGATGCTGATGGCGTCGGTCGTCACGCTCTGGGGAGCGCGCCTGACGTTCAATTTCGCCCGCAAGGGCGGCTACGGCCGAGGTGGCCAGGACTACCGCTGGGGCATCCTGAAGAAGCGGATGCCCGGCCCGGCCTTCCAGGTGTTCGACCTGCTGTTCATCGCGGGCTTCCAGAATCTCGTGCTGTGGCTCATCGCGATGCCGGCGTACTTCGCCTACCAGCACCGCGCGACCCCGTTCGGGCTGCTGGACGTCGTGCTGCTCGTATTGTTCGTCGCCGCCCTGGTGGGCGAGACGATCGCCGACGGGCAGCAGTGGCGGTTCCACCTGCGGAAGCACTCCGGTGCCGCGACCGACGGGCAGCCGTTCCTGACCCGGGGGCTGTTCCGCCTGAGCCGCCACCCGAACTACTTCTTCGAGCTCACCCAGTGGTACCTGTTCTTCGGCGTCGGCGCGGTGGCGGCCGGGACGGTGCTGCAGTTCTCGGCGCTCGGTCCGCTGCTGCTGACGGTCGTCTTCATCGGCTCGACGGTGTTCACGGAGAGCATCTCGCGCGGCAAGTACCCCGACTACGAGGAGTACCGACGGACGACGTCGGCGCTCGTCCCCTGGTTCCCCAGGAGGACGAGCGCCGATGTCGTGAAGGCCGAGCCGACTAATTGAACTCGAGCGGGTTCGTGCCGTTGCGGCCGTCTTCGCCGCGGTCGAGCGTGGCGATGGTGGCGATCTCGGCGGCCGAGAGCTCGAAGTCGACGACGTCGAAGTTCTGAGCCATGCGACCCTTGTCGTTGCTCTTCGGGATGACGATGTTGCCGACGTCGAGGTGCCAGCGGATGATCGTCTGCGGCACCGATTTGCCGTGCGCCTCGGCGATCGCGGCGAGCTCGGGCGACTCGTTGATCTTGCCCTGGCCGAGCGGGCCCCAGGCCTCGATGGCGATGCCCTGCTCGGCGGCGAAGGCGCGCAGCTCGGCCTGCTGGAAGTCGACGTGCAGCTCGACCTGGTTCACCGCCGGCACGACGCCGGTCTCGGCGATCAGCCGCTCGAGGTGGTCGATGGTGAAGTTCGACACACCGATGGCCTTGGCCCGGCCCGACTCGGCGATCTCGATCAGCCCGCGCCAGGCGTCGACGTAGGTGTCGCGCTCGGGGGTGGGCCAGTGGATGAGGTAGAGGTCGACGTAGTCCATGCCGAGGCGGGCGAGGCTCTTGTCGAAGGCCTCGGCCGGCCGGGTCTGGTCGTCGTTCCAGAGCTTGGTGGTGATGAACAGCTCGTCGCGGGCGACGCCCGACTCGCGGACGGCGTGGCCGACGCCCTCTTCGTTGTGGTAGATGCGGGCCGTGTCGAGGTGGCGGTAGCCGACGTCGAGCGCGTCGAGCACGACCCGGTTGGTCTTGTCGGGATCGACCTTGAAGACACCGAAGCCGAGCTGCGGGATGGTCGTTCCGTTGTTCAGGGTGACTGTGGGGACTGTGTTCTCCGTCATCCCCTCACCCTATGACTCCCCGCCGACACCCGCCTCGTCGTCGGCGACCAGCGAGCGGACGATCAGGTCGAGAACGGCTTCGCCGTACGCGTCGGCGGCGCTCAGCGCCTCGTAGCGCCGCTCGTCGCCGCGGATGACGGCGGTGACGAGGTAGAGGGTCTCCCCGTCGACCCGCTCGGTGCCGAGCGACACGAAGCCGTCGCGCAGCAGTTCCCGCAGCTGGTCCTCGCGGGGCAGCCAGAGCGTGTCGCCGAGGTCGACGGAGTCGAGGGCCCACTCGGTGGTGCCGTTGAAGCCGATCAGGCTGCCGCCCGGATGCTCGTGCACCTCGACGGTCATCTCGCTGACCGTGAACACCTCGCCGCCCGCCTCGGCCGTCTCGATGACGAACCCGTCGCCCGAGCGGGGATGCCAGCGCAGCCCGGCGGTGCGGAGCGCCCGGGCGAGCTCGATGGAGATCATGTCCCCATCATTACAGCGTCGGCTAACGTTGAGGTGACCGCACTGGTTCACCGAGGCAGAAACGGCACCGCAGAATTGGCAATCGAGCGACGAACCTTCCTCGCAGGGGCCGTGTCGGCCCTGTCGCTGGCCGCGCTCTCGGCCTGCACGCCCGATGCGCCCCGGCCGACCCCGACGCCGACCGCGCTGCCGACCGAGACCCCGCTCTCCCCCGTCCCCCGACCGGCCGCCTTCCTCCGCAGCTCCTGGTCGACCGACCCGTTCTCGCTCGGCTCCTTCAGCAGCACGCCGGTGGGGGGCGGCCCCGGCGACCGGGCGACGCTCCGCGAGACGGTCGGCGGGCGGGTCGTGTTCGCCGGCGAGGCGGTCGCGGCCGAGCATCCGGGAACCCTGCAGGGCGCCCTCGAGTCGGGCGCCTCGGCGGCCGAACGGGTGCGGGCGATCGCCGACGACGGGGAGCGGATCGCCGTGATCGGCGCCGGGCTCGCCGGCGCGACCGCCGCCCGGGCGCTGGCCGACGCCGGCTTCGAGGTCGTGGTGCTCGAAGGGCGCGACCGGGTGGGCGGGCGCATCCTCACCCGCGACGAGAGCGGATGGCCGTTCCCGGTCGAGCTCGGCTCCCCCACCGTGTCGGGTCCGGCGCTCGACGAGGCGCTGCTCGCCTCGGGTGTCGACACGCTGAGCCTCTCGAGCGACTCCGAGGTGCGCACCGGCTCGGGCGAGGTCGACCCGCCGAGCACGGTGGGGCCGGATGCGGTGGCCGCCGCCGTGGCGTGGGCCCGCGCCCAGGCGGCCGACGTCTCGCTCGCCTCGGCGCTGTCGGCCTCGGGCGCCGAGGCGGTGTCGGCCGACCCCGACGCCGACGGCATCTCCCCCGCCGACCGGCTCGCGCACTACCTCGACACCGCCGTGGCCACGCGCGGCGGTGCCAGCGCCTTCGAGCTCTCGGCCTCGTACGGGGTCGCCGAGCCGGCCGACGTCGACGCGGGCACCGACGGGTCCGACGCGCCCGACGCGCCCGACGCGCCCAGCCTCGTCGTGGGCGGGCTCGACCGGATCGTGCAGGACGCCCTCGACGACCTCGACGTGGTGCTCTCCAGCACGGTCATCCGCATCGGTTACGACGACGACGGCGTGAGCCTGAGGCTCGGCCGTGGCGAGTCGCTGAACGTCGACCGCGTGATCGTGACCGTTCCGCTCGGGGTGCTGAAGACGGGGGCGATCGAGTTCGCGCCCGCTCTGCCGCAGGCGACGCTCGACGCCGTCGACGCCCTCGGGATGGGCGAGCTGGAGCAGCTCTGGCTGCGCTTCGACGAGCCGTTCTGGTCGACCGACGCCACGGTGCTGTCGGTGATCGACGACACCGCCGTGGTGGCCGAATGGATCAACCTGCTGCCCTCGACGGGTCAGGCCATCCTGGTGGGGCTGACCGCGGCCGACGACGTGCCCGTGGCGGCGGCCCTCGGCGACGCCGAGTTCGTGGAGGCGGCCCTCGCCACCCTCGTGCCGTTCATCGACGCCGACGCCGTCTCCACCGCGACCGCCACTCCGACGCCGGCGGCAGCCGGCTGATCCAGGCGAGCAGCGCGGTGATGCCGGCGAACAGCGCGAGCGCGATCCCCGAGTAGAACACGAACTCGGCCGGCGTGACCTGGCCCGGGTCGAGGAAGAAGTACGGGTACCAGCCCTCGATCGACCCGCGAACGAGCGTGAAGACGCCCCAGACGATCGGGAACCCGAGCGAGATCGGCACCGTGCGCCAGGGCAGCCGCGGGCGGCCGATGCCCACGATCCAGTCGAGGACGAGGTAGGCGGGGATGAAGAAGTGCAGCACCTGGCTCGAGAGCGGCACCTCGATGCGGTACTGGTGACTGGAGGCCTGGGTGACGATGGTGCCGAACACGATGCCCGAGACGATGACGTAGGTGGTGACGATCCCGCGGATGCCGGCGGCCCAGGCCGAGACCCGCTCCCGCGACGGGCGCAGCATCGCGATCCCCGAGGCGGCCAGCACGAGCACGTTCACGGCGTTGCTCTGGAACGTGAAGTAGAGGAAGTAGTTGACCGTCGAGAAGGTGCTGAAGCCGAGCGTGTACTCGACGTCGAAGACCAGGGCCACCACCGCGACGACCGCCACCGCGAGTCGGACGACAGCGGCAGCACGTCGCACGCGGGCTCCGATCGTCGGAAGGATGCCGGGGCCTCCGGCCGGTCGTGCATCTACGCTAGTCGCTCCGCCAATCCGCGCCGCGCACCCGCTCCGAACGACAGACGTGGCTTCCTCCCGAGACGCCGCTGAGCCCGCACGACCCGATCAGAACCCTGCTGACACGGACAGACCGTCCCGGCGCTCCGGCACGACCCGACACGAATCCGACGACCAGCGACCGCACGGCGGCCGAGAGTCGTCTCGCCTGCGCGCGCTCTACGCCCCCTTCGAACTGGTGCGCGACCCCGCGCGGGTGGGCCTGCGCCGTCAGGCCGTGCGCACCCGGGTGGGGCCCGTCGTGCTGCACGTCGGTGACCGTCGTGACGACGGGCCGGCCCTCGTGCTGCTGCACGGAGCGGCGGGCAGCTGGACGACCTGGACGCCGCTGCTCCTGGCGGCGGCCTCGGAGGGACGCCCCCTCGCGAACGTCGTCGTGCTCGACCTGCCGGGCTGGGGCGAGTCGCCGCTGCCCGACCGACCGCTGTCGAACGGGCGTACGGCGCTGAGCATCGACGCCTACGCCGGCGCGGTGCGCGATGCCGTCGCGGCTCTCGGCCATCGCTCCTGGACGCTGATGGGCCACTCGATGGGCGGACTGATCGCCCTGCACCTGGCGGCGAGTGAACCGGCGCGCACCGAGTCGGTCGTCGTCGTCTCGCCGACCGGTCCGTCGGTGCTCGAAGCGGCCAGGCACCCGGTGCGCTCTCTCCGCCGCGAGCCGGCCTTCGTCGGCCTCCGCGCGGCGATGGGGGCGTTCTCGCGGGGCGGCGCCGCGGCCTCGGTGCTGCTGCGGGCCCTCGACCGGATGCATGTGCTGCGCCCCGTCGTCGCTCCGCTGTTCGCCCGCCCGGCCGACATCCCGCCCGGTGTCGCGTCGGCGCTGTCGCGCGAGGTGCGGCCGCAGGCGTTCTCGATCGCGGCGCGACTGGCGGCTCGCTACGACCCGGACCGGTGGATGGACATCACCGCACCGGTGCGGGTCGTGCGAGGGAGCCGTGACGCGTTCTCGGCCGAGGCCGACGACGGGCGTCTGGCCCGTCTGCTGCCGGGCTCGACGCTGTCGGTGCTGCCGACGGCCGGGCACTTCGCGCACCTCGAGGCGCCGTTCGCCGTGCTCGACCGGCTCGGCTGATCACTCGGCCAGGATGAGGTAGAGGGCGCGGCGCGCCTCGTCGATCTTGTCGACGGCCTGAGCGCGCTGCTCGTCGGTGGCCGCCGTGCGGAACTGGTGCAGCACGCCGAGGAGCTTCGCGGCGCTGGCCTGGAACTCCTGGTCGGCGGGCGACTGGCCGGCCGTGGCCTGCCAGGCGCGCTCCAGCTCGTCCTGGTGCTCGGCCACGTAGGCCTTGCCCGTGTCGCTCAGCTGGAACTCGGTGCGCCGGCCGTCTCCCGTGGAGACGATCAGCTCCTCGTCGACCAGCTGCTGCAGCGTGGGGTAGATGGAGCCCGGGCTCGGGCGCCAGACTCCCCCGGTCTTCTCGGCGATGGCCTTGATCAGGCCGTAGCCGTTGGAGGGGGCCTCCGAGAGCAGCGACAGGATGGCCGCCCGCACGTCTCCGCGCTGGGCCCGCCCGCCGCGCCCGCCGCGAGGTCCGAAGCCGGGGCCGAAACCGCCGCCGAAGCCACCGGGGCCGAAGCCCGGGCCGAAACCGCTGCCGGGGCCGTGCCCGTGGGGAGAGCGCTCGAAGGATGGGGTGTGATGAATGCGTCGCATGAGCATCCGCCTTTCGTATTGATTGAATGTCGCGACCGTTTCGCGATAGCTTTACGATATATCGGTAATAATCGTCTGTCAAGCCAATAGGATTTCCGCATGCACGATGAAGCGTGGGACCGCACCCCCATCCAGCCCCAGAGTGTCGACGCGCCGCTGTCGACGGCAGCCGTCTTCTTGGTGGTGACGATCGCTGAGGGCGACGAGGCGGCCGAGCAGGTGCGCGATGTCATCTCCGACATCGGCGGGCTCGTGCGGGCGGTGGGCTTCCGCGACCTCAACGGGCACCTGTCGTGCAACGTCGGCATCGGGTCCGACGCCTGGGACCGATTCGAGCAGGATGCCCGCCCCGCCCAGCTGCGCCGCTTCTTCGAGGTGCGCGGCCCGGTGCACACGGCGCCCTCCACCCCGGGCGACCTGCTCTTCCACATCCGGAGCGAGCGCGCCGACCTCGCCTTCGAGCTGGAGCGACTGCTGCTCGGCAAGCTCGGGGAGGCGGTCACCGTCGTCGACGAGACCACCGGCTTCCGCTACTTCGACTCGCGCGACCTGCTCGGCTTCGTCGACGGCACCGAGAACCCCACCGGGGCCGGAATGGCGCACTGGTCGATCGTGGGCGAGGAGGACCAGGCCTTCGCCGGCGGCAGCTACGTCGTGGTGCAGAAGTACCTGCACGACCTCGGCGCCTGGAACACCCTCCCGGTCGAGCTGCAGGAGAAGATCATCGGCCGGACGAAGTTCGACAACGTCGAGCTCGAGGACGAGCCGGGGGCGCGCAAGTCGCACAAGGGCCTCGCCACCGTCGTCGACGCGAACGGCATCGAGCACGACATCCTGCGCGACAACATGCCCTTCGGGCGGCCGGGCGCGGGGGAGTTCGGCACCTACTTCATCGGCTACGCGCGGGAGCTCTGGGTGATCGAGCAGATGCTCAGGCAGATGTTCGTCGGCGACCCGGTCGGGTCGTACGACCGCATCCTCGACGTCTCGACACCCGTCACCGGCACGACCTTCTTCGTGCCCTCGAACGACGTGCTCGAGGGCCTCGCCCCGTAGCCGGGCCGGGTCAGCGCCCCACGCGGAAGGCGTGCCCCCGGTGGGTCTCCGGCAGGTGCGGGCCGCCCTCGGGGAAGAAGCGCTCCCGCAGCGTGTCTCCCGAGTACTCGGCCGAGGCGAGTCCGCGCTCCCGGAGGACGGGCAGCAGCAGCTCGATCAGATCGTCGTAGGTCTGAGGGGTCAGGTGCGGCTGGATCAGGAAGCCGTCGACCCCGGTGGCGGCCACGAACTCCTCGATCCGGTCGGCGACGTCGTCGGGACTCCCGACGAAGACGCTCCCGTTGATGCCCGTGCGGCGGAAGTTCTCGAGGACGTCGCGCACGAGCGGCGCGGCCTGGCCGTCGCGGCCCAGGTAGCGTTCGAGGTTCGACTGACCCATCTCGGTGCGGGTCTGGCTGATCGGCTTGTCGGGATCCAGGGCGAGCAGGTCGATGCCGGTGTTGCCGGCGTAGATGGCTGCCGCACCTTCGTCGGTCGACATCGCCAGCATCTCCGCGTGCTTGGCCCAGGCCTCCTCGGCGGTGGGCGCCGTGATCAACAGGGCGCCGACGAGGATCTTGACGGAGTCGGCCGGTCGGCCCGCTGCGACGGCGCTCTCGCGGATGCCCCGCACGTTCGCGGCCACGACGGTGGGCTCTCCCCCGCCGACGAACACGGCCTCGGCGTTCCGGCCGGCGAACTCGCGCCCGCGCCCCGAGGCTCCCGCCTGCACGAGCAACGGGGTGCGCTGCGGCGACGGCGGCAGGTTCAGGATGCCGTCGGTGCGGAAGTACGGACCCTCGTGGTGCACGAGGTGCACCTTGTCGGGGTCGGCGTAGACACCCGCCTCGCGGTCGAGCACGAGGGCGTCGTCCTCCCATGAGCCCTCCCAGAGGGTGAGGCTGACGTCGACGTAGTCGTCGGCCATGTCGTAGCGCAGGTCGTGCCGGATGAGCTCCTTGCCCATCAGGGCGGCCGCCGTCCCGCCCGAGGAGCCGGTGACGATGTTCCAGCCGATCCGCCCGTCGGTGAAGTGGTCGAGGGTCGCGAAGCGGCGGGCGTTCGCCGCCGGCGGCTCGACGGTGGTCGAGGTGGTCAGGATGAAGCCCAGCTTCTCCGTCACGGCGGCGAGGGCCGAGACGAGCGGCATCGGGTCGCCGTGCGGGATGCCCCGGCCCTCCCGCACCGACGCCGGGATCAGCCGGCCGTCGAGGGCCGGGAAGCCATAGCTGTCCGCCAGGAAGAGGAAGTCGAGTCCCGCGTCCTCGAACTTCCGGGCCAGCGACGTCCAGTGCGAGAGCGTCGTGAACTCCGCCGAGGTGTCGTCGGGGTGCTGCCACGACGACCCGACGGTGCCATTGGGGCCGATGTACTGGAAGATGCCGAGAAGAAGGGGCTGCATGGCTATATTTATGCCATATATATTTTGCGGTGGTGTTACCGGAGGTTTCGATCACATGAACAGCGAGCGTGAGGCGGCACGATCGACGCGGCCGCTCGACGACGACGCGGTCGCCATGGGTGCGCGCATCCGCGGCCTGCGGAAGGACGCCGGCTTGACGATGGTGCGCCTCGCGGAGGCGACCGGGGTGTCCCAGCCCTTCCTGAGCCTGCTCGAGCGGGGCCACGCGCGCCCGGGCCTCGCCACGCTGGCCCGGTTCGCCGAGGCGCTGGGTGTTCCCTCGGGGTCGCTCCTGGCGCGCCCCGCCGCGAGCCGCATCACGGCGGCGGGTGTCGACGTGGTGCACGCCGAGCCGGAGGGCCGCGCATCCGCCGGCCGCCCGGGAGAGCTCACCGTGTGGCAGCTCGCGCAGCTGCCGGGCGGGCTGTTCGCGACCGAGCTCGCGGGTGAGCCCGCGGCGGACATCGGGGGCGACCCGCACTACGCGGAGTTCGCTGACCACGACGAGGACGAGTTCCTCTATCTCCTCGGCGGGGTGCTCGAGGTGGAGCTCGGCGACGGCACGGTGCACCGGCTCGCCGCCGGAGACACCCTCTCCCTCGGCGCCGGCGTGCGGCATCGCTGGCGCCCGAGCGGGCCGGAGGGGTTCCGGGCCGTGAGCGTCACCTCCGGGCGGCACTCCCACTGATGCTCGCACGTGGCAGGGCGATGGCGATCGAGGTGCCCTCGCCCAGCACGCTCGAGATGTCGATGCGACCGCCGTGCGCGGTGACGATGGCCTTGGTGATCGTGAGGCCGAGCCCCACCCCCTGCACCGCGTTCTTCGTGGCGGTGCCCGCGCGGAAGAACCGCTCCGACAGACGGTGCAGCTCGTGCTCGGCGATGCCGTAGCCGGTGTCGGCCACCACGATGCGCACCTCGTCGGGCGCGCTCTCGAGCCCGACGGTGACCGACCCTCCGCGGGGCGTGAACTTCACCGCGTTGGAGAGGATGTTGTCGACGGCCTGGCCGAGCCGCACCGGATCGACCCCGAGCCGGAGCTCGCCCTCGCCGACGTCGGAGCGCAGCTCGACCCCGGCGGACTCGGCGACCGGCCGCGCGCTCTCGAGCGCGGCGCGCAGCACGGTGGGCAGGTCGGTCGGCACGGGCCGCACGCGGAAGCCGCCGGAGTCGACCTGCGCCGTGAAGAGCAGGTCGCCGACGAGCTGGAGCAGCCGACGGGCGTTGCGCTCGACCACGCCGAGGTACTTGTCCTGCTGCCGCGTGAGAGGTTCGTCGTCGTCGGAGCGGAGCAGTTCGACGTAGCCGAGGATCGAGCTGAGCGGGGTGCGCAGCTCGTGCGAGATCAGCCCGGCGAACTCGTCTTTCAGGCGCTCGATCTCCTTGGCGTCGGTCTCGTCGGTCGCGACGAAGACGAATCCCGCCGGCTCCCCCTCCTCATCGAGTCGCTCGGCGATCGACACCTGGGCCGGGAAGACGGTCCCGTCCTTCCGGGAGTAGGTCCAGTCGCGCACGTCGCGGAGACCCGACCGGGCGGTTCCGACCAGACCGGCGAAGTCGCGCAGCTCGTCGCGGCGGTGCAGCTCGGTGATGTTCAGCCGGGCGATGGCCTCCTCGGCGGTGTAGCCGAGCAGCGACGCCGCGCCGGGGTTCCAGACGGTCACGAGACCGGAGCGGTCGGTGCCGATGATGGCGTGGCCGGTGATGTCGTTCCAGACCCCGTCGAGCAGCGCGTTGGCGTTGATCGCCTGCAGCTCGCGCTTGCGGGCGGCCCGGTTGGCCCGCTCGAGGGTCTCCACCAGGCGGTCGCGCTCGGCGTTCAGCTCCTCGAGCTGCTGCACCCGCCGGTTCACCACCCGGGCGATCTGGTTGATCAGCACCGCCGCGATGGTGAAGGCCATCGGGGTGAAGACGAGGCGCACGGCGTCGGCCGGACTGGTGACCGCGGAGACACCGACGAAGAAGGGCAGGCAGATGGTCACGACGACACCCACGGCGGCGATGACCACCGAGCGCACGCCCGGTTCCGACGCGATCCAGACCAGCGGGATGACCATCAGCGCGGCGAAGGGCGACGCCTGACCTCCCGTGCCGACGCGCAGCAGCGCGACGGCGGCGAAGGTCACGACGGGGACGGCGAGCTCCCACGCCGGGTTCAGCGTCGACCGGGGCAGCACGAACGCGAAGGCGGCGGCCGCCAGCACGAGGGCGTCGGCGGCGATCACCAGGGCGGGCACGACCTCGACCACGACGGGCGAGAGCAGCACCAGGTTGGCGAGCACGAAGCCGACGAGCGCGGCCACCTGCTTGAGCAGCGGCGACCACGAGCCGAACGATCCTCCCCGGTGGCGACGCGAAGCGGCGGCCACCCGCACGGTGGCCGCTTTCCTCTGGCGTTCCATCAGACCCGGTCGGCGACGCCGCGCATGAACTCGACGAGCTCGCGCACCTGGAAGGGCTTCGTGATCAGCCCGTTGGCGCCGGCGAGGTGCACCGCCTCGGCGATGCTCGGCTGCGCGTTGGCGGTGATGATCAGCACGTGCTGTTCGCGCAGCTCGTCGTCGGCCCGGATGCGCTGCACGAGTTCGAGGCCGGTGAGGCCGGGCATCGAGATGTCGAGCACGGCAAGGTCGATCTCGTCGGCCTTCAGCGCCTCCCACGCGGACAGCCCGTCGCCGACGGCGGCGGCGACCTCGTAGCCGGCCTTCTCGACGGCTATGGCGACGAGATCCCGCAGATCGGCGTCGTCGTCGGCAATCAGTACCCTCATCGTCCCAGTCCCCCATCGTGGTCGGCGTCATCGGCCGCGGGCGCGGCCGGGAAGAGCAGAGCGAGGGTCGCGGCCACGTCGGCGGCCGTGAACGGCTTCGGCAGCACGCCGTCGACGATCGGGAAGTCCTCGAGGCCCAGCACCGAGGTGACGATCAGCACGCACTCGGGCACCTCCTGCTTCATCGTGCGCACGAGCTGCCAGCCGTCGATGCCGGGCAGCATCAGATCGATGATCGCGACCGCGGGCTCGAGCCGGCGGTACGACTCGATGGCCGCCTCGGCCGTGCCCACCAGGGCGACCTCGTAGCCCAGTCGCTCGAGGTGCAGTCGCAGGAGATCACCCTGATCGACCGAGTCGTCGACCACGAGAGCGATCCGTCCGGTGACCGGGGCAGCGCTGGTGGTCACGGCGAGGTCCTCTCGCGCCCGGGTCTCCTGGATCCGGCGTGGACGCGGGCTGAGAGCGCTACCAGCATCCTGTCACGCGGGGGCTCCCCGGTCCAAACGGCGCCGGGCGGCATCGCTCCCGACACGCGGATGCCGGCGGCACCCCCGCAGGGATGACCGCCGGCCGGCCGCGTCGCGCGAGTCGTTCGTGTCAGGACACGTACGACCCCGCGGCCGTTGCCACCGCCGCCGACACCGCTTGGGTGCCGCCGACGATGACTATCTTCCCAGGATTCAGCCGGTCGAGCTCGGCCTTCACGGCGGCCGGGATGGCGTCGCGGGTGACGAGCAGAACCGGGCCGCCCTGCTTCGTCGCCGCGGCCGCGCCCGACAGGGCGTCGGGGAAGTTCTCCCCCGAGACGAGGTAGACGACGGGCACACCCGGGGTGAAGGTCGACGCCGACACCGCCGCCGACACCACGAACCGGTCGGCGCCGGCGACACGGGTCGTCGGTGCGATCGCCTTCAGGGCGTTCTCGACCGACGCCGACAGCGACACGGTGCCACCGAGCATCACGATCTTCGCCGGCTTCAGGCGCTGCAGCTCGGCCTTGACCGCCGCCGGCACCGAGGTCGGTGTCACCAGCAGCAGCGGCGCCTTCTTCAGCCCGGCCGCCGCCCCACCCGACAGGGCGTCGGGGTAGTTGGCGCCGGAGGCCACGTAGACCACCGGAGCATTCGGGGCGAAGACCGCCTTGGACACCGCGGCCGACACCGCGTACCGGTCGGCGCCGGCGATGCGGGTCGTCGGCGCGGTCGCCTTGAGGGTGGCGACCACGCTGTCCGCGATGGCGGCCGTGCCGCCGAGCACCACGATCTTCGCGGGCTTCAGCCGCGCGAGCTCGGCGAAGATCACCGTCGGCACGGCGTTCCTCGTCACGAGCAGCACCGGACCGCCCTGGGACCCGGCGGCCGGGCCCGCCGACAGCGCGTCGGCGAAGGTCTCCCCCGAGGCGACGTAGGCCGCCGGCACCCCGGGCTGGAACACCCCGGCCGAGACCGCGGCCGACGTCGCGAAGCGGTCGCCGCCCGCGTAGCGCACGGTCCTCGCGTCGGCCGGCTGCACCGCGGCGGTGGCGGCGGAGGACACGGTCAGTGGTTCGTAGCCCGGCTTTGTGCCCGAGACCGAGATCGTCAGGGTCGCTCCGACGTCGGCGGTGGTGGGCACGTAGCTGAGGCCGGTGGCGCCCGCGATCGGTGCGCCGCCACGGTTCCACTGGTAACCGAGCGTCACCGGGGCGGGAGCCCACGGATCGACGGTGGCGGTGAGCACCGCACCCACCTGGGCCGTGCCCGTAACTGTCGGCAGCACGGGGCTGATCGCCAGGAGCGGTGCCCCGTTGCTGTCGTAGAGGGCGTAGTCGTCGGTGATCAGCTCGCCGTTGGAGGTGAGGTTCAGGCCGAAGCTGATGCCCGTGACGCCGGCGGGGATGGCCGGGGTGGTGAAGTTCGCCTCGGTGTAGATGGTCGCCGGCGTGAACAGGGGGCTCGACGTCCAGTACCGCCAGACGCCCAGGGTGTCGCGGGTGTAGACGGCGAACTGGGTGTTCGCGGTCGACTGGTAGAAGGCACGGAGGGAGTACGTCGCGCCCGGGGTGACGGTGGGCGAGCATCCGGATTCGTCGAACAGCGCCAGCAGCTTGGCATCGCCGTCGACGTAGTTCGTGACGGTGACCTTCTCGGCCGTCGCGCCCGTGCGCCCGGGGGTGACCGTGCTGAACACGGGTGTGTTGCTGCCGAAGCTCGATCCCCACCAGCACTGCGGGATGTTCGCCGTGGCGCCGGGCGTCTCGAGGCTCGGGTTCGTGACACCGTTCTCGCCCGGGCCAGGGGCCGGGGCGAGCGGCGGCCCGGCGACGACCGGTTTGGCCGCGCCGCCCACCGTGTCCTGCACGGTCTTGACGGTGCCGTTGCCGTTCGACTGCCACGCGGCGAGCCAGGTGGTGAACTCGTCGAACAGGGCGGCGCTGATGGTCGCGTTGGCCGGGGAGGTGTCACAGGTCGAGGCGCAGATGTGGTGGAACGTCAGCTGCACCCAGCCGCCCGTGGCGTCGGCCCGGGTCACCGTGTCCTGCAGTCGCGCGAGGTCCCAGGTGCTGTCGACCTGATCGGCGGCCGCGGTGAGCATCGGGTCGGCGGGCGGGATGGACTCGGAGACCGCGCAGTCCGCGCAGGGGGTGCCCGGGCCGGTCTTGAGGTCGCCGAGGCCGCGGGCGGAGTTGTAGCCGCAGTCGGCGACGATCTGCTCGACCGCCGGGTCGACCGCGGCGAACGGGTAGGCGAAGCTCGTCACCGAGTAGCCCCAGTCGGTCAGGTTCACGCGGTCGTTGCAGACCTCGCGCTTCACGTCGTCGCTCGACAACTTCGTGAGGTCTTGGTGGTGCACCGTGTGCCCGCCGATCTCGTTGCCTGAGCCCGCGATGGTCGCGACCTGGGAGCGGGTCAGGTAGTTCGGCTGGTCGACGTAGCCCGAGATGATGTAGAAGGTGCCCTTCAGCCCCTTCGCGTTCATCGTGGCCGCGGCCGCCAGCTGATCGGCGTTGCCGTCGTCGAACGTCAACGAGACGACGGTGTTCCCGGCCGCCTGGGCCGGGGCCGCCGGTGCGACCACGGCGAACCCGACGAGCGCCGCCGCGGTCACGGCGATGGAGAGCAGCCCGGCGGTGACCCGCCGGGAATGGACTGTGGACTCGGTCATCTTCGACCCCCTGTTGCTGCCGGAGCCGGCGCCCTGCCCCCGGACGGCGGCGACGACGGCGGAACGCGGACGGCGTCCCAGGGGCGACCGTAACAGCGGCGGAGAGCCCGGCTCACGCACCTTTTCCGCACCGCGGGATTGCGGTTCGGCGTGCGGTTTCCCGCACCGGTTCTGTGCAGGCGCTGAAATCGCTCGCGTCGGCACGCGCCGAGGGAGCACAATCGTCCTACGTCGTGACGGCTGCCGTTTCCACGTCGTTGGGGGGGCGTCGAAGGGCACTCGACTCGAGGTGACGCTCACCCGAGCCCATTGGAGTGCTGCATGAGATTCCTCGCCAGAGACCTCGAGCTCGATGCCGTGGCGCGTCTCGCCGCGTCGGCCGCCGGCGGCGCACTCGTGTTCACCGGGGAGCAGGGCATCGGCAAGTCGCGGCTGCTGCGCGAGGCGGCCGGTCGCTCGGCACTGCACTCCGTGCTGGTGCAGACCAATCCCGCCGAGGCCGCCTGGCCGCTCTCCGGCTTCTCCGCGGTGTTCGCCGCCATCGACGATCCGCGCGCCGTCGAGTTCGCCGGCCGCTTCACGCTCCGGTCGACCGAACCGCAGCAGGTCTTCGCCGCGGCGCGCGACCTCCTGACCATGCTCCGCGGTCTGGGGCTGCCGCCGCTCGTCATCCTGATCGACGACCTCGACCGCATGGACGAGATCAGTCAGACCCTGATCGGCTTCATGGCCGGCCGGCTCGCCGGGACGGGCCTGCGCTTCGTCACCACCGCCCGGCGGCTCGGCGGTGACCACATGCTCGCCTTCCGGGAGTGGCCGCTCGCGCCGTTGGGCTTCGACGAGGCGGCGGAGCTCGTGCAGGACGAGCTCGGCCCGGCCGCCGATGCGGGCACCGTGGAGATCCTCGCAGCGCGCAGCGGCGGCAACCCGCTGGTGATCGAGCAGTCGGCCCGGGCGCTGACCCGCGAGCAGATCTCCGGGCGTGAAGCGCTGGTGCTGCCGATGCGGCCGCCGATCGCCACCCAGGCTCTCTCGGCCGAGCTGCTGGAGCCCCTGTCGCCGCTCGCCCGGGCGGTCGCCGACGACGTGGCCATGGCCCCGCTCAGCGAAGTCGCGGTCGTCACCGGCGACGACGTCGACCGGATGGACGCCCTCGAGGAGCTGCTCTACTCGGGACTGGTCGACGTGCACGGCCGGGTGGTGCGGCTGCACGACCCGCTCCTGCGCTCCTACCTCTACTGGAGCCTCGAACCCCACCACCGCCGCGACCGCCACCGGGAACTGGCCGCCCTGGCCGTCGACGGGGGCCCGAGCGCCCGCACCCGCGCGTGGCACGAGAGCTTCGCGCCCTCCGGGCACTCCGCGGTCGTCGCGCTCCTCGACGCCGCTCACGGCTTGACGATCGACGGCGAGACCGACGCCGCAGTCGAGCTCGCCGAGCGCGCCCTGCTCCTCGATCCCGAACTCACCGGCGACGACGGCGCCCTGCACCGCTTCGCGACGCTGCTCGCCCGGCAGGGCCGGCTCGACCTCGCCTCCCGCTACCTCGCCCACGTGCACGTCGACGCCCCTTCGGCCGAGCTCGCCCTGCGGCTCGCGACCACCAGGATCGGCATCGAGCTCTCGCGCAGTCACGTGGTGCCGGCCGATGACATCGAGGCCTCGGTGAGCCTCTCCGGCGACGACGACCCGATCGGGGCGGCGGAACTGCTGAGCACGGTGTCGTCGTTCGAGAGTGCTCGCTGGGACCTGGACGAGGCCCGCCGCTGGCAGCGCCTCGCTGCCCTCTTCGTGGCGAAGGCCGGCGGCACCGCTCCGGCCGCGTTCATCGACGCGAGCGCCATGATCGACGCCATCGACGGCCGCGAGGAGGTTCGCCCGGTGCCCGCCCGGCTGAGCTCGGACGAGCTGCTCGACCTGCCCGTGGGGTCGCTCATCGCCTTCGCGACCGTGCTCTGCTACCAGGAGCGCTACGCGCAGGCCCGCCGGGTCGTGAACGTCGTGCTGCACGACCATCCCACCGAGCACCTCGCGCGCTCGTGGGCCTGGAATCTCTCGTTGATCAACGAGATCAGGGCCGGGGACTTCCACCGGGCGCACGCCGTGGTGGAGAACTGGTCGGCCGAGCCGATCGACACCGAGCGCCCGCACGCCGGCCGCGCCCTCGCGATGACCTGGCACGCGCTCACCCTCGGGCTCCGTGACGAGGCACGCGAGCTGGCGGAGGAGTGCAGCGCCCTCGCGGCGGCCGAGCGCAACCCGGGGGTGCTGGCGCGGCTGTCGACCTTCCTCGGCACCGACGCCCTGCTGCACCGCGAGGTCGACGAGGCGGTGCGCCTGCTCGCCCTGGCCGAGGCCGGTTCGACGCAGATCGAGAACCCCGCCCTGGTGCGCCATTCGGCCAATCTCGTCGAGGCCTACGTGCTCGCCGACCGGCGCGCTGAGGCCCGGTCGGTGCTGCAGCGGATGCTCGCCCAGCAGCAGGAGCGACCGAGCGAGTGGCTCGAACTCGCGGTCTGCCGCTCCGCCGCCGTGCTCGCGCCCGACGACGAGGCGCCCGCGCAGCTGGCCGCCGCCGTCGCCCTGCACGAGGAGCGCGCGTGCGACTACGAGCTCGGCCGCACGCTCCTCCTGCAGGGCGAGCGGCTTTCGCGGCTCGGCCTCGGGAGCGAGTCGCAGTCGGCCCTCGCGATGGCCGCCGCCACCTTCGAGCGGGCGGGCGCGACCCTCTGGGCCCGGCGCGCCTCGGCCGGTGAGCCCGTCGAGGTGCGCGACGCCGACAGCATCCTGGCACTGCTGAAGACGGAGGAGCGCGTGATCGCCGAGCTCGTCCGCCGCGGTCTGCGCAACCGCGAGATCGCCGGTGAGCTGTTCATCTCGCTGCGCACGGTCGAGCTCCGGCTGACCCACATCTATCGCAAGGTGGGCGCGCGGTCGCGCTCGCACCTGGCGTCGCTGCTGAACTGACCGATCAGGCGCTCAGCCCGGGGTCGGGCTGAGCGGTCTCCGTGACGGGCTCGTCCACTGCCCCGTCGAGCGCCGGGACCCGGCCTTGTACAGCGCCACCAGGCAGAGCAGCGCGTCCACCACCCGCAGCACCGGGAAGACGAGACCGTAGACGAGATAGGAGACCCGGCGGGACACGACGGCGGCGAGCAGGGTGAGGAGGTAGTCGGGCACGATCACACCGAGCACCAGCGCGAGCGGGGGCAGGGCATCCGGCACCGCGTCGAGGGGCGCACCGGCAGGCAGGCCGAGCTCGCCCGCCAACGCGAGCGACGTCGACACCGCGACGGCCGGCAGCACGAGCACGAGCACCACGCTCGAGACGAGCAGCTCCACGATGAAGAGGGACAGCGCGAGCCAGAACGTGCTGAACCGGAAGCGGTGCCTGAGCACCGTCTGCCAGAAGCCGAGGTTCCAGCGCTCGACCTGCTTGACGTAGTCGACGAGCTCGTCCGGGTCCTGCGTGTGCGCGATCGCGCTGTGCGGGTGGAAGGCGATGCGGCCGAGGCGCTTGGCGTGCACCTCGAAGGTCATGTTGTAGTCCTCGATCTTGAGCCCCGGCGCCGCGATGTCGATGTCGGCGAGGATGCGCGTGCGGTACATGCTGGCGAAGCCCGGCACGATCGGCACCGCGTTCGCGAACCGCCCGGCCTGACCGAACTTGAACAGGTACTGCATCGCGACGTACACCCGCTCCCGGTAGGCCACGAGGACGCGCCCGGTGACGGTGGGCGAGCGCGGTGTGAGGAGCGTCGTGGCGCGGCCGGCCACGGCCACCACTCCGGGGTCGTCGAAGGCGCGCAGCCCCGTCTCGAAGTAGTCGGGGGCGAGCCGGGTGTCGGCGTCGAGCAGCATCACCACGTCGAACCGCTCGGCGAGCTCGAAGTGACGGATGGCCTCCACCAGCGCACCGGCCTTGCCCCGGTTCGGCGTGAGCTCGAGCACGGATGCGCCGTGCTCGCGGGCGATCCGCGCGGTGGCGTCGGTCGAGCCGTCGCTGACCAGGAACAGCTGCACGCCCGCCTCGAGCTCCTGGAGCGCGGCCAGGGTGGCGCCGATCACCGGCTCCTCGTCGTGCGCCGCCATCAGCACCGCCACGCGGTCGCGCTCGGGCCGGCCTCCGGCGAGCGCCGATGCCCTGGGCGCCGATCCCCTGGGCGCCGATGCCCTGGGCGCCGATGCCCTGGGCGCCGAACCCCTCAGCGCCGATCCTGGACGCGGGGCGAGCCGGGCGGCGACGAGACGGATGAGGCCGGCCGACGTCCAGATGAGGGTGCTCAGGCCGAACACGAGCAGCAGGGTGATCAGGAACGTCGTCATCGAGGGCTCCCTCCCGCCTCGCGCGGGGAACGGCCTCCTCGCGTCCTTCCACGGTAGGGGCGTGCCGGCCGCCGGGGCGGGTCGATGCCCCGCCGTCCTGGTGCGGGAAGCCGCAAAGCCTGCCGCGTCGACCGCAAGGCCACGCCAACCCCGCGGGGGAATCCGCACTCCTCACCGATCGCGTTGACGACCGACGGGGCCGACGCCGATGGTGATGTCCGGGGGCCAGAGCCGGACGTTCCGCTCATCCGCCCACCGGGACGATCGCAGCCGCTGCGAGCCCGTCCGCCACCAGGGACAGCGAGGGGAATGACGATGACGACGTTCGAGAGCATCAGCCGGCCGAGTGATGAGAAGGAGTGGCTGACCACCCTGGCACCACCCCTGGCGCCGCACCTTGCGCCACCGGCGGTGTCCCCGACGGACTCGCCGACCGTGTCGCCGGCGCGCCCCGAGTTCGACTTCGACGTCGCCATCGTGGGGCTCGGCTACGTGGGGCTGCCGACGGCGCTCGCCTATCACGCGGCGCACAGCCGGGTGCTCGCGCTCGACGTCTCGTCCCGCCGGATCGACGTCATCCGGGCTCAGGCCGCCGACCTGCTCGACAGCGACCGTCTGCGCCTGGCCGAGGCGCTCGACCGTCCCGACTTCGTGCTGACCAGCGATCCGGAACAGCTCCGCCGGGCGGCCGCCGTGATCGTCTGCGTGCCCACCCCGATCGACGGGCATCTCGTGCCCGATCTGTCGATCCTGCGGGCGGCGTGCGCGACCATCCTCTCGACGGTCACCCCGGGGCAGACGCTGATGCTGACCTCGACCACCTACGTCGGCTGCACCGACGACCTCCTGGTCGCACCGCTCACCGAGCAGGGCCTCGTCGTGGGGACCGACGTGTTCGTGGCCTTCAGCGCCGAGCGCATCGACCCGGGGAACGCCGCCTTCGGTCACGACGAGGTGCCCCGCGTGGTCGGCGGCGCGACGCCGCAGTGCGAGGAGGAGGCGACGCGGCTGCTGCTGCGCTACGTCACGACGGTGCACCGGGTGCGCTCGCTCGCCGCCGCCGAGATGACCAAGCTCCTGGAGAACACGTTTCGCGCCGTCAACATCGCGCTGGCCAACGAGTTCGCCGACATCTGCAGCACCCTCGACATCGACGTCGCCGATGTGATCGACGCGGCCTCGACGAAGCCCTACGGGTTCATGCCCTTCCTGCCGGGCCCGGGCGTCGGCGGGCACTGCATCCCGTGCGACCCGCACTACCTGCTCTGGCAGCTGAAGCGCTCCCGGGTGTCGGCCCCGATGATCACCCAGGCGATGACCGAGATCTCGGCGCGACCGCACCGCGTCGTCGACCGGGTGCAGACCGTGCTCTCCGAGCGCGGCCGGGGCATGACCGGTGCCCGGGTGCTCGTGGTGGGCATCGCCTACAAGGCCGACGTGGAGGATCTGCGGGAGTCGCCGGCCCTCGAGATCCTCGACGAGCTGATGCGCCGCGGGGCCAGGGCCGGGTACCTCGATCCGCACTTCGACAGCGTCGCGCTGGCCGGGGGCGGCTCCCTGGCGGGCATCGCCGACCCGGCCGCCTTCGACGCCGACCTCGTGCTGCTGCACACCCGCCATCGCGACACCGACCTGAGCTGGATCGACGAGGACCAGATCGTGCTCGACACCACCTACCGCGGGGTCGACGTCGCCCACCGCGTGAACCTCTGACCCCGCCGCACCGGCAGAAAGAGACGTGACCTGATGCGTACCATCGTGACCGGAGGCGCCGGCTTCATCGGCAGCCACCTCGTCGACCACCTGCTGCGCGCCGGGGACGAGGTCGTCGTGCTCGACGACATGTCCACCGGCTCCCCGCGCAACCTCCTCGACTCCCTGGTCGATCCGCGGCTCACCATCGTGCACGGCTCCGTGCTCGACCGCCGGCTGCTGCTCGAGACGATCCGCGGCGCCGACCGGGTGTTCCACCTCGCGGCGGCTGTCGGCGTCAAGCTGATCGTCGACCATCCGCTGACGAGCCTCCGGGTCAACATCCACGGCACCGAGAACGTGCTCGACGCCTGCGGCGAGACCGGGGCCGCCCTGCTGCTCGTGTCGACCAGCGAGATCTACGGCAAGAACACCTCCGACCGGCTGCACGAGAACTCCGACCGGGTGCTCGGCTCCCCGCTCCGCTCCCGCTGGACCTACGCCGCCGCCAAGGGGATCGACGAGGCCTTCGCCCACGCCTACTGGAGCGAGCACGGGCTCGACGTCACCATCGTGCGGCCCTTCAACACGGTGGGCCCGCGCCAGACCGGGCGCTACGGGATGGTCGTGCCGAACCTGGTGGGGCAGGCCCTCCGGGGTGAGCCCCTCACGGTCTACGGCGACGGCGACCAGACCCGCTGCTTCTCCTACGTCGGCGACGTCGTCCCCGCGATGGTGCGGCTGCTCGAGGAGCCGAGCGCGACGGGCGACGCCTTCAACCTGGGCGGCGCCGAGGAGGTCTCGATCAACTCCCTCGCCCGTCGGGTGATCCGGGTCACCGGCAGCTCGAGCGACGTCGTGCACGTCGACTACGCCGACGCCTACGCGGCCGGGTTCGAGGACATGCGCCGTCGCGTGCCCGACTACAGCAAGGCCGCGGCCCTCGTGGGCTTCGACCCCGCGACCCACCTCGACGAGATCATCCGGCGGGTGGCCGACGATCTCCGCAGCGACCGGTCCCGCGACGGAGCCGGGCTCCCCGCCACGGTCGGACGCCCCGCCGCGGTCGGACACCCCGCGCCGGTCGGACACCCCTGATGTGCGGCATCGTGGCGGCCCGCACGGCGGAGCCGGTCGCACCCATCCTGCTCGGCGCGCTGAAGCTGCTCGAGTATCGCGGCTACGACTCGGCCGGCGTGAGCATCCGCACGAGCGGTGGGGAGTCCTCGACCACCCGTACGGTCGACCGGGTCGAGTCGCTCCGGACCCGGGTCGCCGCCTGGCCCGGGGCGGAGCTGCCCGGCTCCGGTGTCGGCCACACCCGCTGGGCGACGCACGGGGCCGTGACCGAGCAGAACGCGCATCCGCACCAGGACTGCTCAGGGAACCTCAGCGTCGTGCACAACGGCATCGTCGAGAACGCGGTCGCCCTGCGGCGCGAGCTCGAGCAGCGGGGACACGTCTTCGCCTCCGAGGTCGACAGCGAGGTCATCGGCCACCTGATCGAGGAGGGCCTCGGGACCTCCGACGACCTGGCCGGCGCCGTCACCGCCGCCGTGGCGCGGCTCGAGGGCTCGTGGGCCGTCGTGGTGCTCGACGGGCGCACCGACCGGCTCGTCGCCGCCGCACACCGCTCACCGCTGCTCGTGGCGCGCTCCCCCCGCGGGGTCTTCGCCGCCAGCGACATCACGGCGATCGGCGAGTGGGTCGAGCACTTCCAGGCCATGCGCGACGGCGACGTCGTCGAGCTCGCCGACGAGCTCCGCTGGAGCCGGGACGGACACCCGGTGCCGGAGCCGCCGATGGCCGATTCCGTGTGGACGGGTGCGTCGATCGGCGTCGACGGGCATCCTGACTTCATGAGCAAGGAGATCGCCGAGCAGCCCGACGTCGCAGCCCGCATCGTCGACCGCCTCGTGCCGCACGTCGTCGACGGCTCGCTCTGGGCCGACCTCGCCCTGCCCCGCTTCGACCGGGTGACGGTCGTGGGCTGCGGCACCTCCCTGAACGCGGGGCGGATGATCGGCGGCGCCCTCTCGTCGCTCGGCCGGCTGCCCGTGCGCACCCTGGTCGCGAGCGAGGCTGCCGACGCGGTGATGGAGCCGCGCACGCTGGTGCTCGCGCTCAGCCAGTCGGGCGAGACTGCCGACCTGCTGAACGCCATCGAGCACCTCGACCTCTCCCGCTCGTCACTCGTCGCCATCACCAACAACGAGCACTCGACCCTCGCCAGGCGGGCCGACTCCGTGCTCACCTGCGACGCCGGCCCCGAGATCGGGGTGGCGGCCACGAAGACCTTCGTCGCGCAGGTGATCACCGGCGTGGCGGCCGCCCTGTCGGCCCTGGTGGCGAGCGAGCGGATGCTCCGCTCCGACGCCGTGCGCCTGTGCGACGAACTCCGGCTGATGCCCGAACTGCTGGCCCACGCCATCGCCGAGTCGCACGCGGTGCTGCCGCCGATCGTCGCCGACGTGATCGACGAACCCGGCTTCCTCTTCCTCGGACAGGGCACGGGAGTGGTGCTGGCTGCCGAGGGGGCCCTGAAACTGAAGGAGCTGAGCTACCGGTGGGCCGAGCACCAGCCTGCCGGTGAGCTCAAGCACGGTCCGCTCGCCCTGGTCGACAGGGGCACCCCGGTGCTCGTGATCGACTCCGGCGACCCGAGGATCGACCGCAGCATCGCCGAGGTGGGCGCCCGCGGCGGGCGGATCGTGCGCATCGGCGGCTCGGGCAGCACCGTGCCGGTGGTCGGTCTCGGCCGCCCGGCCGACGCCGCCGGCGGAGCCCGGCGGTGGGGGCCCTTGGAGGCCGTCGTGCCGCTGCAGATCTTCGCCCGTGACCTCGCCCTCGCGCTCGGTCGCGACGTCGACAAGCCCCGCAACCTGGCCAAGTCGGTCACGGTCGAATGAGCGATCCGTGAGCGCCTCCCCCGAACCGCGGTGCCGGGCGGTGATCGATCGTCCCGGGCCCCCCACCGGACGACGCGTCGCCCGGTACCGCCTTCCCGTCGCCGCCGCCCTCGTGGCGGCCGTGGCCCTCCCCCTCGGCGGCTGCAGCCTGCTGCCGGGCGTCGGCTCCGTCGGCGGGTACCCGCTGCACACCGACATCGTCGCGACCACGTTCTGGGTGGGCGAGGTGTTCGACCCGACGGCCTCCGACGGGAGCCAGGTGTACTCCACCTACGACTCGCTCTGGATGGAGAGCTACGGCGGCTGCGACGGCACCGAGGTCGATGGCGTCTGCCAGACCGAGGCCCGCAGCGCAGCCGACGACTGGTTCCCCACCGAGACCGTGCCGCTCGAGAACCCGTTCTACCTCGACCTGCCGTTCGACGACGTGAACGACCCCGGAGCCTTCGCCCGTCGCGACGAGGTCGTGCCGTGGGCCGACCAGGAGCCGTACCGATCGCACCGGGGGGACCCGCTGTTCAGCTACCTCAAGAACCGGTGGGTGGAGCTCTCCTACGCCGGCGCGACCTGCTACGCCCAGATCGAGGACGCCGGGCCCGGCGAGTACGACGACGCGGAGTACGTGTTCGGCGACGACGACCGCAGACCGCTGAACGACCGCTACGGGGGCGCAGGGATGGACGTCTCGCCGGCGGTGGTCGGCTGTCTCGGCTTCGACGAGCTGAACGGCGAGCAGGGGGGCGTCTCGTGGCGCTTCGTCGACGACGCCGACGTTCCGGACGGCCCGTGGCTGAGGATCGTCACCACCAGTCAGGTGCGCTGAGGCGCCGACCGCACGGCCCCCAGGAACGACGAAAACCCCCGGTCTCTCGACCGGGGGTTTCTCGTTTCGGTGGACCCGAGGGGATTCGAACCCCTGACCCCCTGCATGCCATGCAGGTGCGCTACCAGCTGCGCCACGGGCCCATTCTCATGGGCGCTGTTCCCGCCTTCCGGCTGAAACAACTTGTCTAGGTTACTACATGTTCAGAGCCGCTGTGACCACATCACGCCTCGGGGGCGGTGACCGCCAGCGGCACGACCGGGCAGTCCTTCCACAGGCGCTCGAGCGAGTAGTACATGCGGTCCTCCTCGTGGAAGACGTGCACGACGAGGTCGCCGAAGTCGAGCAGGATCCAGCGACCCTCCGCCATGCCCTCGCGACGCAGCACCTTGCTGCCGCTCGCGCCCAGCCTGTCCTGGATCTCCTCGGCGATGGCGACGACGTTGCGCTCGTTGCGGCCGGAGGCCAGCAGGAAGACGTCGGCGAGGGGCAGGGGGCCTGAGACGTCGAGCGCGACGAGGTTCTCGGCCTGCTTGGAGTCGGCGGCCTCGGCGGCCAGCTGAGCGAGTTCGATGGATGCGGTGGAGGCGGTCACGAAGACTTTCTGATGAGGGGTGGAGCGGCGGGTCTAGAAGACCTGGAAGACGAACACGGCGAGCAGCAGCCCGACCACGCCGACGGCGAGCACACCCGCCGTGATGGCGAGCACCACGGGCGCGTTCGCCCGGGCCCGCTTGGGAGGGGCGATCAGCGACGTCGAGGAGGTGTTCGTGCTGATGGCACGGCTCGCGCTGACCGGAGCGACGTCGGAGCCGCTCTGCTCGATCTCGGAGCGCTCGAGGAGCGAGTCGAGGTCGGTGGACTCGAGGCCCGACGCGGGCGCGCCGAGCGAGCCGAAGCTCTTGGGAAGGTCGATCGACCCGGTGATGATGACCTCGCCGGTCTCGTCGAGCGCGGTGCCGACGTCGCCCGAGCCGGGCACGGTGGGCAGCACCAGGGCGCTCGTGGTGGAGATCGAGTTGGTC
This sequence comes from Herbiconiux gentiana, assembly GCF_024978135.1. Classification (GTDB taxonomy): domain Bacteria; phylum Actinomycetota; class Actinomycetes; order Actinomycetales; family Microbacteriaceae; genus Herbiconiux; species Herbiconiux gentiana. Next base: position 464,904 of record NZ_JANTEZ010000001.1, read on the forward strand.
GCCGCCGTGTTGCGCAGCGAGATGAGGTCGTCGAACGAGGAGGGCAGCTCGTCGCTCGTGGGGTGCGTGCGATCGGTCGGGCTCTGGAACACGGGGGCCAGCTCGGCCTCCTCGTCGGAGCCCGGACCCGCGGCGGGCACCGGGGCGGGCTCGTCGATCACCATCTCCTCGACGACCGTGTCGTCGTCGGAGTCGTCGACCTCGGAGCTCGGCACGATCTCGGCGTGCTCGGCGGTGTCGTCGGGCTGCGCCTCGTCGGGCGGTGACTGCACGAGCACCGGGTCGGAGATGGGCACGACCTCGATGATGGGCTCGGCGGAGCCGGCGGGCTCGGCGTCGTCGACGGCCTCGTCGGGCGAGACGACCTCGGGCACGATGGTGTCTTCGTCGACACCCTCGGGCGCGGCGTCGGCCGGACCCTGCTCGCGCACCACGCGGCGGGAGCCGCCCGACGACGAGGTCGCGGGCGCAGCCGCAGCGGCGTCGCCCTCCTCGGGCAGGGGCGCCTGGCCCTGGCGCTCCAGTTCACGCAGCTGACGCCGCGTGAGCGGCTGACCATCGTGTGACAAGCTCATTCAACACTCCGATATAGATGGTGCTTGGTGATGTACTGAACGACACCGTCGGGTACCAAGTACCACACCGGAAAACCCCGGCCGACCCGGCTTCGACAGTCAGTGGACGATATCGCAAGCGCAGGAACTTCCAGATAGCTTACGTCGTGCCGTGGCAAAGAGGAAACCGCGAAGGTGTGACCCGGCCGGGAGACCGCCACGAAATGGGCGAGATCCCAGAGCGCGTCGACGTCCTTCCAGTTCAGGATCTGCGCGATCGCGTCGGCTCCCGAGATGAAGAAGAGGTCGGCGTCGGGGTGCGCCGCCTGCAGGTCGCGCAGCGTGTCGATCGTGTAGGTGACCCCGCCGCGGTCGATGTCGACGCGACTGACGGTGAACCTCGGGTTGGAAGCGGTGGCGATCACCGTCATGAGGTAGCGGTGCTCGGCCGGCGTCACCGGCTCCTTGTGCCAGGGCCGCCCCGTGGGCACGAAGACGACCTCGTCGAGGTCGAAGGAGGTCGCCACCTCGCTGGCGGCCACGAGGTGGCCGTGGTGCACGGGGTCGAAGGTTCCACCCATCACGCCGATGCGGCGGCGGCCGGAGCCACCGGCGATCCGCTCGCCCTCGGGCTGCGTGGTCGGCTCGCCCTCAGGCGTCGAAGACGTCATCTACCGGGACTAGTGATCGGCACCCGTGCGGTCGGCGTGGCCGTGGACGTCGTGCGACGAGGCGAACTTCGCCGACTTCTGCGGGTGACGGTTCGCCACGTCGCGGTAGCTCCAGGTGACGAAGCCGAGCGCGATGAAGATGACGGCGGCGATCAGGCCGAAGACGATCGGGGGCATCGGAAGAGCGACGGGCTCGTTGACGGCGGCGAGCGTGCTCACGAGTACGGACATTGCTTCTCCCGGTGTTTCGGACGGAACGACCCTTCTACGATACCGCTAACCGCGGGACTGGCCCGACCCCCGCACCGTCCACTTCGTGCTGGTGAGCTCGGGCAGCCCCATCGGGCCCCTGGCGTGCAGCTTCTGGGTCGAGATGCCGACCTCCGCGCCGAAGCCGAACTCGCCGCCGTCGGTGAAGCGGGTCGAGGCGTTCACCATCACGACGGCGCTGTCGACCTCGTTCAGGAACCGCTCCGCGTTGGCGAGGTCGTTCGTGATGATCGACTCGGTGTGGTGGGTGGAGTAGCGGCGGATGTGCTCCATCGCCTCGTCGAGCGACGCCACCACGCGCACCGACAGGTCGAGGCTCATGTACTCGGTCGACCAGTCCTCCTCGGTCGCCGGCACCCCGTCGGCGACGATCGCGAGGGTCGCCTCGTCGCCGTGCACAGTGACCCCGGATGCTCGCAGTCGACCCAGCACCGCCGGCAGCAGTCGCTCGGCCGCCGCTTCGTGCACGAGGAGGGTCTCGACCGCGTTGCAGACACTCGGGCGCTGCACCTTCGCGTCGTGCACGATGTCGACCGCCCAGTCCTCGTTCGCCGAGGCGTCGAGGAAGATGTGCACCACACCGTCGCCGGTCTCGATCACGGGCACCTGCGACTCGGTCACCACCGCCTGGATCAGCCCGGCGCTGCCGCGCGGGATGAGCACGTCGACGGCGCCGCGGGCGCGCATCAGGCGGGTGCCGCCCTCGCGCCCGAACTCGTCGACCGTCTGCACGGCGGCGGGCGGGAGCCCCGCCGAGGCCAGCGCATCCTGGATCAGCGACGCCAGCACGCGGTTCGTGCTCTCGGCGGCCGAGCCGCCGCGCAGCACCGCCGCATTGCCGCTCTTCAGCGCGAGGGCCGCGATGTCGACCGTCACGTTCGGTCGCGCCTCGTAGATGACGCCGACGACGCCGAAGGGCACCCGCACCTGGTCGATGCGCACCCCGTTCGGCAGCTTGCTGCCCCGGATGCTCTGGCCCACCGGGTCGGCGAGCACGACGATCTCGCGCACCGCCCCCGCCAGCGCGACGATGCGCTCGGGGGTGAGGCGCAGCCGGTCGCGGAGCGCCTCGGACAGACCGTTCTGCCGACCGTTCTCGAGGTCGACCTCGTTCGCGGCGATGATCTCGTTCGACCCCGCCTCGAGAGCGGCGGCGATGGCCTCGAGGGCGGTGTTCTTGAGGTCGGTGGTGGCGGTGGCGAGCGCGAGGGAGGCCGCCCGGGCGGCGGTCAGCTTGTCGTCGAAGGCGTCGGGCATGCCCGAGAGTCTACGGTGCGGGTGCGAAGAAGGTGCCGATGTCGGCACCCGAGAGCGCCTCGGCCACACGCCCGGTCGAGGTGACGAGCACGGCCGTTCCGGCGGCCGCCGCGAGACGGGCCGCGCTGACCTTGGTGGCCGCTCCCCCGGTGCCGACACCGGCCGCGCCGATGTCGCCGAACGTCACACCGGCCAGGTCGTCACCGACCGGCACCTCGGTGATCATCACGGCACCCGGCTCCTGCGGGGGGCGCGTGTACAGGGCGTCGACGTCGGAGAGCAGCACGAGGGCGTCGGCCCCGACGAGCTGCGACACGAGCGCGGCGAGCCGGTCGTTGTCGCCGAATCGGATCTCGTGGGTCGCCACCGTGTCGTTCTCGTTGACGATCGGCAGGATGCGCAGGCCCAGCAGCCTGTCCATCGCCCGCTGGGCGTTCGAGCGGTGCGTGGGGTTCTCGAGGTCTCCCGCGGTGAGCAGCACCTGCCCGGCGGTGATGCCGAAGCGCCGCAGGCTGTTCTGGTAGCGGTAGATCAGCACGTTCTGGCCGACCGCCGCGGCGGCCTGCTGGGTGGCCAGGTCGTTCGGGCGTGCATCCAGCTTCAGGAAGGGCATGCCGGTCGCGATGGCGCCGGAGGAGACCAGGATGATCTCGGTGCCGCGCGCGTGCGCGGCCGCGAGGGCGTCGACGAGGGGCTCGATCTGGCCGGCGTTGTCGCCGCTGATCGACGAGGAGCCGACCTTGACGACCACCCGGCGGGCCGACGGGATGGCGCTGCGGTCGGTGACCCGGGGCCGGTCGTCGATTCGGTCGTGACCGTCGGTCACGACTCGTCCTCGTCGTTCCAGAGCCCCGCTTCCTTCTCGCGCATGAGCTCGGCGCGGGCCTCCGCCTTGGCGTCCATCAGGTCGTAGTAGTCGTCGCGGCGCTCGACGTTGGTGCGGCGTCGGCCGCCGTCGAGGCGCGGGTCGGAGCCGCGCGGGGCGACCACGAGCTCGGCCGTGGAGGTGAGGGTGGGCTCCCAGTCGAAGACGATGGCGTTGCCGCGGCCGATGACGACCGTCGAGCCCGACACGGCGCCCTTCTTGAACAGCTCGTCCTCGACACCGAGCTTGGCGAGCCGGTCGGCGAGGAAGCCGACGGCCTCGTCGTTGGCGAAGTCGGTCTGCTGCACCCAGCGCTCGGGCTTCGTGCCGATGATGCGGAACACGTCGCCGTAGCTGCCGCCCTCGACCTCGATGTGGAAGCCGGACTCGTTGACGGCCTTCGGGCGCAGCACGATCTTCGCAGGAGCCGGGTTCTCGGCGGCCTCGCGGCGGGCGCGGTCGACGAGCTCGGCGAGGGCGAACGAGAGCTGGCGGAGCCCCTCGTGGCTGGCGGTCGAGATCTCGAAGACCTTATAGCCGCGCTCCTCGAGCTCGGGACGCACGAACTCGGCGAGCTCGCGCGCCTCGGGCACGTCGATCTTGTTCAGCGCGATCAGCTGGGGGCGCTCGAGCAGGGGCACCTGCCCCTCGGGCACCGGGTAGGCGCCGAGCTCGCCGAGGATGACGTCGAGGTCGCTGACCGGGTCGCGGCCGGGCTCGAGGGTGGCGCAGTCGAGCACGTGCAGCAGGGCGCTGCAGCGCTCGACGTGGCGGAGGAACTCCAGACCCAGCCCCTTGCCCTCGCTCGCGCCCTCGATCAGGCCGGGGACGTCGGCGATGGTGTATCGGGTGCCGCCCGACTCGACGACGCCGAGGTTGGGGTGCAGCGTGGTGAAGGGGTAGTCGGCGATCTTCGGCTTCGCGGCCGACATGGCGGCGACGAGACTCGACTTGCCGGCGGAGGGGTAGCCCACGAGCGCGACGTCGGCCACGGTCTTGAGCTCGAGCAGCACGTCGCCCGCCCAGCCGTCGGTGCCGAGGAGCGCGAAGCCGGGCGCCTTGCGCTTGGTGGTCGCGAGCGAGGCGTTGCCGAGGCCGCCCTGGCCGCCCTCGGCGATGACGTAGCGCATGCCGGGTTCGCTCAGGTCGATGATCTCGACCCCGTCGGCGTCTTTGACGACGGTGCCGACGGGCACGGGGAGCTCGAGCTCCTCGCCGTTCGCGCCGGCGCGGTGGTCGCCCATGCCCGGGCCGCCGTTCTGCGACGAGCGGTGCGGGGCGCGGTGGAAACCGAGCAGGGTCGTGGTCTGCGGGTCGCTGACGAGCACGATGTCACCGCCGTGGCCGCCGTTGCCGCCGTCGGGGCCGGCCAGCGGCTTGAACTTCTCGCGGCGAACGGACACGCAGCCGTTGCCTCCGTTGCCCGCCTTGAGATGGAGGGTCACATGGTCGACGAAAGTCACCATTTGCGGTTACCTCACGCTCTTTCTGGGGAACGAAACGACGATGGGCGGGCCGAAGCCCGCCCATCGCACGAAGATGATGCCGTTGCGGCGGAGGTTACTCCGCGACCGCCGCGACGATGTTGACGACCTTGCGGCCACCCTTGCGGCCGAACTCGACCGAACCGGCCGAGAGGGCGAACAGCGTGTCGTCGCCGCCACGGCCGACGTTCACGCCGGGGTGGAAGTGAGTGCCGCGCTGGCGGACGATGATCTCGCCGGCGCCGACGACCTGGCCGCCGAAGCGCTTGACACCCAGACGCTGAGCGTTGGAGTCACGACCGTTGCGAGTGGAGCTCGCACCCTTTTTGTGTGCCATGTTTCCTGATCCCTACTTGATTCCGGTGACCTTGACGCGGGTGAGCTCCTGGCGGTGGCCCTGGCGCTTCTTGTAGCCGGTCTTGTTCTTGAACTTCTGGATGACGATCTTCGGGCCGCGGAGGTCGTTCAGGACCTCGGCGGTGACCTTCACCTTGGACAGCGACGACGCGTCGGAGGTGATGGTGTCACCGTCGACGAGCAGCACGGCCGCCAGCTCGATGTTGCCGTTCTCGTCGGCCTTGATGCGATCGAGGGTGACGATCGTGCCGACCTCGACCTTTTCCTGCCGACCACCGGCGCGCACAACTGCGTAAACCAATTTACGTACCTAACTCTTCTTCGGGGCCCTCACGAGCGCACTCTGCAGCTCATGGAAGTCTTGGCAAACGGCGGAGCGACGCTCCACGCACACCAGCGGTCAAGCTTACTCGACGGAGTGATTTCGGTCAAACCGGGGCGAGTGGGATACTCGCACCATGACCGTGCTGATCGACGAGCCGATGTGGCCAGCCCACGGTACCATCTGGGGCCACCTCGTCAGCGACGACTCGCTGGAGGAGCTGCACCGCTTCGCCGAGGCGGCCGGGCTGCCGCCTCGGAGCTTCGATCTCGACCACTACGACGTGCCGGTCGACCGCCACGACGAGCTGGTGGCGGCCGGCGCGGTGCCGGTGAGCTACCGCGAGCTCGTGGTGCGGCTGCGCTCGAGCGGGCTGCGGGTGCGCGGCCGGGACCGCGACACGGAGCGCGCCCACCGGCGGGCGCACTCCGCGCGCTGAGCCTCAGCCGCGTCGGCGGGTCAGGAGTCGCTCGGCTGCGCCGGGGCCGAGACCACGGCCGTCGTCGAGACACGACGGCTGCGCGAGCGACCCTGCCCGGGCTGCTTCGGCGCCGGGAGGGCGTCGAGCACCGAGTCGAGCAGGTGGGAGGCCTCCTCGGGCTTCACGCGCGGGGCGCGGGCCGCCTTCTTGACCGGGATGTCGAGGATCTCGATGGCGGGCTCGGCGGTGACGGGCTCGGGCTCGGCTGGCGCGGACTCGGCCGGTGCGGGCTCGGACGGGGCGTCGGTGGCCGCCGGTGCCGCGATCTCGTCGAAGGACGGGGTCGAGACCGGCTGCGCCGGCTCGGCGGCGTCTGCGGCGACGGGCGCCTCGACCACCGGCTGCTCGGCTGCCGGCTGCTCGGCTGCCGGCTCCTGGGCGGCGGGCTCTGCGGCTGCCGACTCATGGGCGGCGGACTCCTCGGCGGCCGTCTCCTCGGCGACCGACGCCTGGGCGGCGTCACCGCGGGAGTGGCGCGACTTGCGGCGCCGGCCGGAACGCTCGGCCGCGACCGCCGCGTCAGGGCCACGGGCGGGCTCGGCGGCGGGTGCCTCGGCGGTGGCCGCCGGAGCCGCGGACGCCGCGGCGGCGGGCTCCGCCACGGGGGCGGGACTCGCATCCGGAGCCTGACCGTCGACGTGCTTGGCCGCGGCGATCGTCGAGGCCGCGATCTGGGCGAGCGCGTTCTTGGCGTTCTCGGTGATGGCGTGGGTGCCGCCGGTGGGCGCTGAACCCGACCCGGAGCCGTTCGATGTGGAGCCGGCGGAGCCGTTGCCGCCGTTCGAGCCCGATCCGTTGGATCCGGCGGAGCCGCCTCGGCCGTTCCGCCGGCCGGCGCCGTTCGAACCGTTGCCATTGCCGCCGTTCGAGCCGCCCGCGGGCTGCTGGCTGGAGCGGTGCTTCACGACCGGGTCGTGGTGCACGATGATGCCGCGGCCCGCGCACTGCTCGCAGGGCTCGCTGAACGACTCCAGGAGGCCCAGGCCGAGCTTCTTGCGGGTCATCTGCACGAGGCCGAGCGAGGTCACCTCGGCGACCTGGTGCTTCGTGCGGTCGCGGCTGAGGCACTCGATCAGGCGGCGCAGCACGAGGTCGCGGTTGGACTCGAGCACCATGTCGATGAAGTCGACCACGATGATGCCGCCGATGTCGCGCAGCCGCAGCTGGCGCACGATCTCCTCGGCCGCCTCGAGGTTGTTCTTCGTGACGGTCTCTTCCAGGTTGCCGCCCGAGCCGACGAACTTGCCGGTGTTCACGTCGACGACGGTCATCGCCTCGGTGCGGTCGATCACGAGCGAACCGCCCGAGGGCAGCCAGACCTTGCGGTCGAGCGCCTTCTCGATCTGCTCCGAGACGCGGTACTCGTCGAACGCGTCCTTCTCCCCCTCGTAGCGCTCGACGCGGTCGAGCAGGTCGGGGGCGACGGCCGCGAGGTAGTTCTCGATGGTCGCCTGGGCGTCGTCGCCCGAGATCACGAGCTTGTGGAAGTCCTCGTTGAAGACGTCGCGCACGATCTTGATCAGCAGGTCGGGCTCGGAGTGCAGCAGGTGCGGCGCCTGCTGCTTCTGCACCTGCTCGCTGATGTGGGCCCACTGCGAGGTGAGGCGGTTGACGTCGAGCGTCAGCTGCTCCTCGGTCGCCCCCTCGGAGGCGGTGCGCACGATGACGCCCACGTTCTCGGGCAGCACCTCCTTGAGGATGCGCTTGAGCCGCGCCCGCTCGGTGTCGGGGAGCTTGCGCGAGATGCCGTTCATCGAGCCGTTGGGCACGTAGACGAGGTAGCGGCCCGGGAGGCTGACCTGGCTGGTGAGGCGGGCGCCCTTGTGGCCCACGGGGTCTTTGGTGACCTGCACGAGCACGGTGTCGCCCGACTTCAGCGCGAGCTCGATGCGGCGGGGCTGCGGGCCCTTGCCCTCGTTGTTCTCGGCGGCGGCGTCCCAGTCGACCTCGCCCGAGTAGAGCACGGCGTTGCGGCCGCGGCCGATGTCGACGAAGGCGGCCTCCATGCTCGGCAGCACGTTCTGCACCTTGCCGAGGTAGACGTTGCCGATCAGCGAGGCGTCCTGCGCCTTGGCCACGTAGTGCTCGACCAGCACGCCGTCCTCGAGCACGGCGATCTGGATCTTGTCGTTTTTCGCGCGCACGACCATCTGGCGGTCGACGGCCTCGCGGCGGGCGAGGAACTCGGCCTCGGTGACCACGGGGCGGCGGCGGCCGGCGTCGCGGCCGTCGCGGCGGCGCTGCTTCTTGGCCTCGAGACGGGTGGAGCCCTTGATGCGCTGCGGCTCGGTGATGAGCTCCGGCTGGCGCTCCTCGCGCTCGCGCGGGGTGCGCACCTTGACGACGGTGTTCTCGGGGTCGTCCTGGCCGCCGCGGGGCTCTTCGCCCGAGCGACGGCGCGAGCGGCGGCGCACCGACGACTCGGTGGCCTGGTCGTCGCGGTCGCGGGGGTCGCGATCGCGCGGGTCGCGGTCGCGGTCACGGTCGCGCGGGTCGCGGTCACGGGGCGGCAGCGGCGGCAGATCGGGCAGATCGGGCGCCTGGAAGATCAGCGAGGTGGTGCTCAGCGCCCGCGGGCGCTCGGGCGCCTGGAAGGCCGTGCCCGCCGCACTGAACGGGGCGAGGCCCGGCTCGTCGTCGTGCGGTGCGACGTCGGCGGTGGGCTCCTCGACGGCGGGCGCCCCGGGAGCCGTCGCCTCGACGGCCGGCGCCTCGGGTGCCTCGCGCGCTCCGGCGTCGGCAGCCGGCACCGAGACGGGCAGCTCGGGCTCGGCCGGCGCCGCGGCCTGCGGCTCGGGCGGCGTCGGGGCGTCGCGGTAGGACGTCACCGGAGCATCCGTCTTCTTCACCGCCCGGCGCCCGCCGAACAGCCGCGTCTTGCGCCGGCCCGTTCCCTCCTGGTTGTTCGCGTCGTTGTCATTGTGTGAATTGTTCTCCACCATCTCTGGTGCACTCCTTGCCAGCCAGGGGCTCTCACCCACCGGCAGGTACTCTCACGAGCGAAGGTCCGCCTGCGCGTCTCCCCCGCTGATCTCGCTCATGCGCCGGCCCGCCCGCTGGCGGACCCGGTCGCTCTGTCTGTCTTCGTGTCGGGGTCTGACGTCTCGTGGGGCAGCGCACGTGCGGAGCCCGGGGACGATGAGCCCGGAAAGCCTTCGTTGGCGGTTTCGCTGACGATCACCGAAACCTCCGTCGATTATCGCACGCATTCCCAGAATGCTCGCGAACGCGCTCTGCGATACTGACCTGGTGCCTGCCGAAACAGCTGAATACCGCCGCCCGATCGGCCTCGCCGTTCTGCTCATCGTGGCGGGAGCGCTGGGCTGGTACTCCTCGTTCGATCTCACGCTCGAGAAGATCCAGACGCTGATCAACCCCGACTACGTGCCGAGCTGCAACATCTCCCCGCTCGTCACCTGCGGCCCCAACATGGCGAGCTCGCAGGGCTCCGTGTTCGGCTTCCCGAACCCCATCATCGGGGTCGCGGCGTTCGTCGCCCCGATCGTGGTGGGCATGGCCATCCTGGCCGGGGCACGCTTCGCGAAGTGGTTCTGGGTGATCTTCAACCTCGGCTTCGTCGCCGCGGTGGCCTTCATCATCTGGCTGATGGGCGTGAGCATCTTCGTGCTCGGCACCCTCTGCCCCTACTGCATGCTCGTCTGGGCCTCGGTCATCCCGATGTTCTGGTACGTGACGGCCTACAACGTCAAACAGGGCCACTTCGGCAACGGGCGGGGCAGCCGCGAGGTGGGCGCGCTCGTCTACCCGTGGATGTGGACGCTCGTGCTGCTGAGCTTCCTGGTGATCGTGGTGCTGGCGCAGCTGAGGCTGGACGCCGTCACCACGATCCTCCGGACGCTCTAGCCGAGCCGGCCGCCGGCCGACCGGCGACCGGACGGGCCCGGGTCAGCCGAACCAGAGCGCGAGCTCGCGCTGCGCCGATTCGGGCGAGTCGCTGCCGTGCACCAGGTTCTGCTGCACCGCGAGGCCCCAGTCGCGGGCGAGGTCGCCGCGGATGGTGCCCGGGGCGGCCGTGGTGGGGTCGGTGGTGCCGGCCAGCGAGCGGAAGCCCTCGATCACGCGGTTGCCCGCGATGCGGAGCGCGACGATCGGGCCCGACTCCATGAACTCCACGAGGGGCTCGTAGAACGGCTTGCCCTGGTGCTCCTCGTAGTGCGACGCCAGCAGCTCCCGGTCGGGCTCGATCAGCTTGATGTCGACGAGCTGGTAGCCCTTCGCCTCGATGCGGCGGAGGATCTCTCCGGTCAGGTTGCGGGCGACGCCGTCGGGCTTGACGAGGACGAGGGTTTCTTCGACGTAGGTGGTCATGCCGTAAACCCTAGCGAATGAAGCTAGACGGTCTCGGCGGGTGGACCGTCGGCGCCCTGGCCCTCCTCGGCCTCCTGCGCCGCCCGCCAGGCCGCTCGCTGGCGGTCGATCTGCGCACCCTTGATCATGCAGTAGATCCACAGCCCGATGAAGATCGCGGCGACGATCGCGAGCGAGGGCACGAGGAAGCACGCCGCCACGATCACCGCCTGCAGCACCCAGCCCAGCGCGTAACCCCAACGGAACCGCAGCAGCGCCACGTTCGCGATCAGCAGCAGGCAGAGCACCGCCCCGCCGATCAGGGCGGCGGGCGCCGGCAGCGCCTTCAGCCCGAAGATCACCAGCGCCGCGAAGAACATCACGATCGACTCGAAGCCGAGCACGATCGAGGCGAGGCTCTGGCGAACGGATGCTCCCCTCACTTGGTATCGCCCTTCCAGCCCTCGGCGGCGGCCAGCGTGATGACCTCGCCGACGAGGGTGATCGAGCCCGTGACGAGCACCGCGCCCTTCTCGGTCTCACCGGCGAGCTCGCGGGCCTGGTCGAGCGCCTCGGTGAGGTCGGGCTCGACGAGCACGCGGTCGGCGCCGGCGATGCCGACCACCACCGAGGCGAGCTCGTCGGGGTCGATCGCCCGGTCGGACGAGCTCGTGGTGATCACGAACTCCGAGACCACGGGGTCGAGGGCGCGGATGATCCCCGCCACGTCCTTGTCGGCCAGGATGCCGACGACCGCGACCACTTTGTCGAAGGTGAAGTACTCCCCCACCGCCTGCGCCAGCGCTTCGGCGCCGCCCGGGTTGTGGGCCGCGTCGACGAGCACGGTGGGCTCGGTGCCCACGAGCTGCAGGCGGCCGGGCGAGGTGGCGGTGGCGAAACCCTCGGTCACGACGTCGTCGGCGAGGGCCTGGGTGCCTCCGCCGAGGAACGACTCGACCGCCGCGATCGCGACGGCGGCGTTGTGGCCCTGATGGGTTCCGTACAGCGGCAGGAAGACGTCGCGGTAGGTGCCGGCGAGCCCCTGGATCGTGACGAGCTGCCCGCCGACCGCGACCGTGGAGTCGAGCATCCGGAACGCCGTGCCCTCGACGGCGAAGGTGGCCTCGGAGAGCTCGGCGGCGCGCTCGAGCTCGGCCAGCGCCTCGGGCGGCTGCGCGGCCGTGACGACCTGCGCCGACGGTTTGATGATGCCCGCCTTGGTGCGGGCGATCTCGGCGACGGTCGAACCCAGCCGGTTCGTGTGGTCGAGCGAGATGGGGGTGATCACGGCCACCTGGCCGTCGCCAACGTTCGTGGAGTCCCACTCGCCGCCCATGCCGACCTCGATCACGGCGACGTCGACGGGGGCCTCGGCGAACGAGGCGAAGGCGAGCACCGACAGCGCCTCGAAGAAGGTCAGGTGCGGCTCGCCGGCGGCCTCGAGCTCGCTGTCGACGAGGTCGAGGAACGGCTCGATGTCGCCCCAGTTCGACGCCAGCGCCTCGTTCGAGATCGGCACGCCGTCGATCATGATGCGCTCATTGAGCCGCTCGAGATGGGGGCTCGTGAACAGGCCGGTGCGAAGGCCGAGGGCCCGCAGCAGGCTCTCGGTCATCCGGCTGGTCGAGGTCTTGCCGTTGGTTCCGGTGATGTGGATGATCGGGTACGCGTGGTGCGGGTCGCCGAGCAGCTCGACCACCCGCCGCGTGGCCGAGAGCCGGGGCTGGGGCTGCGCCTCGCCGAGCCTCGACAGCAGCGCCTCGTAGACCGCGTCGCCCTGCTCGACGAACTCGTCGGGGGCGTCGAGGCCGACGCGGTCGAAGTCGTCACCGGGCGAGACCGCGCCGGTCTCGTTCTCGTCGGGGTCGTCGGCGGGCGGGCCGAAGTCGCCGCCGAAGAAGTTGTCAGACAAGGGCGTTCTCCACTTCGATCAGGGCCTGTCCCGACGAGCCGACGGCGACGGACCTCCCCGGCTCCTCGGTCTCGAGCTCGGCCAGCACGGGCACGCCGGCCGCCAGGGTCTCCCGGCCGACCAGCTCGACCAGCTCGGGGTACGCGCCGAAGGCCGTCAGCGAGTCGCCGTCGAGCCTCAGCGTGAGCCGGATGCGGTCGGACACGTTCAGGTTCTGCAGCTTGCGCTGGTTCTGCACGGCGCGGATGAGGTCGCGGGCCAGGCCCTCGGCCTCGAGCGCGGGCGTGAGCGTGGTGTCGAGCAGCACGAAGCCGCCGGCGGGCAGCAGCGCGAGCGCGGTGCTCTGCCCCGACTCGCCCTCGGCGGAGTCGGCCGCGGCCTCGAGCACGAGCTCGTACTCGCCCTCGAGCAGGTCGATGCCACCGGCGTTCACCACGCCGTTGGCCTCGTTCCAGTCGCCCGAGCGGGCGCCCTTGATGGCCTGCTGCACGCTCTTGCCGAGGCGCGGGCCGGCCACCCGGGCGTTCACGGTGAGCCGCGAGGTGATGCCGAACTCGGCGGCGCTGGTGGCGTGCTGGTCGACGAAGGTCACGCTCTTGACGTTGAGCTCGTCGCGCAGGATCGACTCGAACTGCGCCAGGTTCGACGCGTCGTCGGTGACGACCGTGAGCCCCGCGAGCGGCAGCCGTACGCGCAGCCCGTTGTTCTTCCGCAGCGACAGAGCGGTGGACGAGATGGCGCGCACCGTGTCCATGGTGTGCACGAGCCCGGCGTCGGCCGGGAAGTCGTTCTCGTCGGGCCAGTCGGTCAGGTGCACGCTGCGCCCGCCGGTGAGGCCCTTCCACATCGCCTCGGAGACGAGCGGGATGAGCGGTGCGGCGACGCGGGTGACGGTCTCGAGCACCGTGTAGAGGGTGTCGAAGGCGGCGTGGTCGTCGCCCGACCAGAAGCGGTCGCGCGAGCGTCGCACGTACCAGTTCGTCAGCACGTCGGCGAAGTCGCGCAGCTTCGCGGAGGCGACGGTGGCGTCGAGCTCCTCGAGGTCGGCGGTCATCGACTGCACGAGCTCGCGGGTCTTGGCCAGCAGGTACCGGTCGAGCACGTCGGTCGAGTCGGTGCGCCACTGCGCCTCGTAGCCGCCCTCGGCGGCGCTGTTGGCGTACAGCGTGAAGAAGTAGTACGTGCTCCACAGCGGCAGCAGCAGCTCGCGCACGCCCTGGCGGATGCCCTCCTCCGTGACGACGAGGTTGCCGCCGCGCAGCACCGAGCTCGACATCAGGAACCACCGCATCGCATCCGAGCCGTCGCGGTCGAAGACCTCGGAGACGTCGGGGTAGTTGCGCAGCGACTTCGACATCTTCTGCCCATCGGAGCCCAGCACGATGCCGTGGCTGATCACGTTGCGGAAGGCCGGCCGGTCGAACAGCGCGGTCGAGAGCACGTGCATCACGTAGAACCAGCCGCGGGTCTGCCCGATGTACTCGACGATGAAGTCGGCGGGGCTGTGGGTGCGGAACCAGTCCTGGTTCTCGAACGGGTAGTGCACCTGGGCGAACGGCATCGACCCCGAGTCGAACCAGACGTCGAAGACGTCGGGGATGCGGCGCATCGTCGAGCGCCCGGTGGGGTCGTCGGGGTTCGGCCGGGTGAGGTCGTCGATGAACGGGCGGTGCAGGTCGGGCTCGCCGTCGCGGTTCAGCGGCAGCGTGCCGAAGTCGGCCTCGAGCTCGGCCAGCGAGCCGTAGACGTCGACCCGCGGGTACTCGGGGTCGTCGCTCTTCCACACCGGGATGGGCGAGCCCCAGTAGCGGTTGCGCGAGATCGACCAGTCGCGGGCCCCGGCGAGCCACTTGCCGAACTGCCCGTCCTTGACGTTCTCGGGCACCCACTCGATCTGCTGGTTGAGCTCCTCCATGCGGTCGCGGATGCTCGTGACCCGCACGAACCAGCTCGACACCGCTTTGTAGATGAGCGGGTTGCGGCAGCGCCAGCAGTGCGGGTAGCTGTGCTCGTAGCTCGCCTGGCGCATCAGCCGCCCCTCGGCCTTCAGCAGCTGCGTCAGCGGCTTGTTCGCCTCGAACACGTGCTGGCCCGCCACGTCGGAGACGGTGGACAGGAAGCGCCCGCCGTCGTCGACCGAGATAATCACGGGGATGCCCGCGGCCTCGCAGACCTTCTGGTCCTCCTCGCCGTAGGCGGGGGCCTGGTGCACGATGCCCGTGCCGTCGGTGGTGGACACGTAGTCGGCGACGAGGATCTGCCAGGCGTTCTGGGTGCCCCACTTCTCGGTGTCGGCGTAGTAGTCCCAGAGCCGCGCGTAGGCCACGCCCTCGAGCTCGCGGCCCTTCAGGGTGCGGGTGACGGCTGCGCGGGCCTCGTCGGCCGAGTCGTAGCCGAGCTCCTTGGCGTAGTTGCCGACCAGGTCGCTCGCCAGCAGGTAGTCGGCGACGAGCACACGCTGACCGGGCTCGCCCTCACGGGCCACTTCAGCGTCGGCGGTGCCGTTGGGGCCGGCCGGCACGACCGCGTAGTCGATGTCGGGGCCGACCGCGAGCGCCATGTTGGTGGGCAGCGTCCAGGGCGTCGTCGTCCAGGCGAGGGCGCGCACAGCGGTGAGGCCGAGCGCCTCGGCGCGCGACCCGACGAGCGGGAAGGTGACCGTGACCGTCTGGTCCTGGCGCATCTGGTAGACGTCGTCGTCCATCCGCAGCTCGTGGTTGGACAGCGGCGTCTCGTCCTTCCAGCAGTACGGCAGCACACGGTAGCCCTCGTAGGCGAGGCCCTTCGTGTGCAGCTGCTTGAAGGCCCAGAGCACGCTCTCCATGAAGGTCGTGTCGAGCGTCTTGTAGTCGTTGTCGAAGTCGACCCAGCGGGCCTGGCGGGTGACGTAGGCACGCCACTCGTCGGTGTACTTCAGCACCGATTTGCGGGAGGCGGCGTTGAAGACCTCGACGCCCATCTCCTCGATCTGGCTCTTCTCGGTGATGCCGAGCTGCTTCATCGCCTCGAGCTCGGCGGGCAGGCCGTGGGTGTCCCAGCCGAAGCGGCGGTCGACCTTCTTGCCGCGCATGGTCTGAAAACGCGGGAAGACGTCCTTGGCGTAGCCGGTCAGCAGGTGCCCGTAATGGGGCAGGCCGTTGGCGAAGGGCGGGCCGTCGTAGAAGACCCACTCCGGGCCGCCCTTGCGGTTCGCGATCGAGTCGCGGAAGGTGTCGTCGCCCTTCCAGAAGGCGAGCACGCCTTCCTCCACCTGCGGGAAGCTCGGCGACGGGACGACGGAGCTGAACTCGTCGGAGTCTTTGGGGTACGTCATGGTTCTCCTGGACGGCCTGGTCGATGCTGCCTGTTCCACGAGGACGGTGGGCTCTCACCCGCCGTGGTACCACCTCGCTTGCCGCCCGGTGCGTTCGCTCCGGATGGCCGCTCGTTCGTAGGCTGTGACGGGCCCGACCCGTTCGGTTCTACTGGGCCACCGGTCTCCCGGTCGCCGTTCTTCCGAAGACTCCCCGGTGATGGCCGGTTCACAGTCGTTCAGTAGGCGATTCTAACCGATCCCGAAGCCCTCGAGCACAGGATGCACGACCTTCTGCAGATACGTGCCGAGAGGCCTGCGCTCCGGCCCGTCGGCCGCCCACCGCCCCACGGCCGCCGAGGCCGCGCCGATCACCGCGAGTCCGATCGCCCGCGCCACCAGGGCGTCGAGGCCACGGCCCACGAGGAAGGCCTCGACGACGTCGGCGTGGGCCAGGGCGCGGGCGAGACCGGCCGCCTTCAGCTCCTCGTCGATGCCCATCACGCGCCACTGGGTGAGCACGAGCGGCGCTCGGCCGGGGGTGAGGGCGGCGGCCGTGGTGGCGAGGGCCGCCTCGACGGCGGCCAGGGGGTCGGTGTCGGCGGGGGCGGCGGCGAGAGCATCCGTCAGCACCGTGCGGCTCGCGTCGAGCTCGACCCAGAGGAGGTCGGCCTTGCCGGGGAAGTAGTTGAAGAAGGTGTTGCGGCTGACCCCGGCGCGGCGGGTGATCTGCTCGATCGTGGTCTTCGCGTAGCCCTGCTCGAGGAAGAGCTCGGAGGCGGCCTCCTCGAGCATCCGCTGCGACGACGCCCTGGGCCGACCGGCCATCATCGCTCCTCGGGGGAATAAATAGATCGCGTACAAGAATTAGACTGGTGACGATCACAGCAGATCGCCCTCCCACCATCCCATACAGAACGGCTCCGTCGTGCCCCTGCGTCACCGCTCCCTCGCCCTCTCCCTCGCCGGGCTGGCCACCGCCTCCGCCCTGCTGCTGGCCGGATGCTCGGCCGACGCCGGCCCGGCCGACACCCCCTCGACCCCCGTCGCCGGCGGCACCCTCACCTACGCGACCGGCTTCGGCGAGCCGACCTGCCTCGACCCGCACGTGGGCGGCAACATGCCGCAGGCCCTCGTGGGCACCAACGTGCTCGAGTCGCTGTTCTCGCAGGACGAGACCGGGGCGATCGTGCCGTGGCTCGCCGAATCGGGTGTCGCCGCCGACGACGGCCTCAGCTGGGACGTCACCCTCCGCGACGGGATCACCTTCACCGACGGCACACCGCTCGACGCCGCTGCGGTCGCCGCGAACGTGGCCCACATGAAGGACCCGGAGACCGCCTCCTCCACCGCGATCCTCGCCCTCGGCAAGGTCTCCTCGGTCGAGGTCGTCTCCCCCACCGTCGCCCGCTTCGTGCTGAGCGAGCCCGACAGCGCGCTGCTGGAGTCGCTCGCCCAGACCTGGCTCGCGATGGAGTCGCCGGCAGGCCTCGAGCGCGGCATGGAGGCGAACTGCGAGGCGCCCATCGGCACCGGCCCGTTCGTCTTCTCGGAGTGGGTCAAGCAGGACCACGTGACCCTCACCCGCAACGACGACTGGACCTCGGCGCCCGAGGGTTCGGCGCACGAGGGCCCGGCGTACCTCGACACGATCCAGTGGCGCTTCATCCCCGACCCGGCGACGCGCTTCGCCGCGCTGCAGTCGGGCGAGGTCGACGTGATCGACGAGATGCAGCCCGACAACGTCGTGGCCGCGGGCGCCGACGGGAGCGGGCTCGGAGTGCTGACGGGGGCGCTGCCCGGCGCGTCGATCCGGCTCGAGCTGAACTCGGGTTACGCGCCGTTCGACGACGAGTCGGTGCGCAAGGCGTTCATCGCCGCGGCCGACGTGAACCCGGGCATCCAGAGCCTGTTCTTCGGCACCGTCGAGCGCTCGTACTCGGTGCTGTCGTCGTCGACCCCGTTCGGCGCCTCGTTCGAGGACGACTACACGATCGACGCCGACAAGGCGAACCAGCTGCTCGACGAGGCCGGCTGGACGACCCGAGACTCGGATGGCTACCGCACCAAGGACGGCCAGCGGCTGACGGTCGACTTCCCGGTCTCGACGAACCAGTCGATCCCGGCCGAGGTCTCGCTGTTCGAGCAGATCCAGGCCACCACCAAGGCGGTCGGCTTCGACGTCGAGCTGCACCCGATGGACCTGTCGAGCTGGTACGCCGCGCTCGGCTCCTGGGACTTCGACCTGACCAGCGCGATCTACACGAAGAACTCGCCCGACGTGCTGCGCATCTTGTACGACTCGGCGAACATCATCCCCGCGCCGAGCGGGTACCACCCGAACAACGCGCACGTCTCGATCCCCGAGCTCGACGACGCGGTGACCGCCGCCGGGCGCACCACCGACCCCGACGAACGCGCCGCTCTGTACGAGACGGCGCAGAAGCTGCTCGCCGACGGTGCCTACGTGCTGCCGCTCTACGACCACCTGCAGAAGATCGGCCACGGCGACCGGGTGCAGGGGCTGTCGCTCCTGCCGACGCTGCAGATCCCGTACTTCGGCGACACCTGGGTGAAGGGGTAGCGGGCGGATGCGCGGCCGGGGTCCGGGCGTGAGCCGGGCCCTCCGGGTGGCGGCTGCTCTCGGCGGTGCGGTGTTCGTGCTCTGGGCGGCGGCCACGCTGACGTTCTTCGGGCTGCGGCTGATCCCGGGCGACCCGGCGCAGGCCGTGCTCGGCGGGCCGGGATCGCAGGCGAGCGCCGAGGCGCTGGCCGCCGTGCGGGCCGAGTACGGGTTCGACCAGCCGATCTGGGTGCAGTACCTGCGCTACCTCGGCCGTCTCGTCACGGGTGACCTCGGCACCTCGTACTCGCAGCGGCAGTCGGTCGCCTCGATCATCGGCAGCCAGATCGGCGGCACGCTGCTGCTCGCGGTGCTCGCGCTCGCGCTCGCCTGGCTGCTCGCCCTCGGGCTCGCCGTCTGGTCGACCCGCGGCGGACGGCTCGCCGCCGCGGTGGGGTCGGGCCTCGAGATCGTGGCGGCCGCCGTGCCGCACTTCTGGCTCGCGACCGTGCTGGTGCTGGTGTTCAGCACGACGCTGCGCTGGTTCCCGGCGGTGAGCACGGCCGGGCCGGCCGGGCTGGTGCTGCCGGTGCTCACCCTCGCCCTGCCGCTAGCCGGGTTCCTCGGGCAGGTGATGCGCGAGTCGGTGCTCGACGCCCTCGAGGCGCCGTTCGTGCTCTCGGCCCGCGCCCGCGGCGAGAGCGAGCCGGGCGTTCGGTGGCGGCACGTGCTGCGGCACGGTGCACTGCCCGGCATCGCGCTCTCGGGCTGGGCCTTCGGCTGGCTGATCTCGGGGGCCGTGGTGGTCGAGACGATCTTCGCCCGGCCCGGGCTCGGACGCACGCTACTGAACGCGGTGCAGCTGCGGGACGTGCCGCTCGTGATCGGGGTCGTGCTCGTCGTGGCGGTGGGGTACGTGGTGATGACGCTGCTGACCGACGTGGTGTCCCGCATCGCGGACCCGCGGCTGGCGGGTACAGGGCGGGGCTCCGGGCGGGGTCGCACTCGCGATCTGGCGCAGGTTCCGGCGGTGCGCGCATGAGCCTGCCTGCGGTGTCGACGGTGGCCGCCGTGGCCCCCGACGGGCGCGGCGCATCCACCGTGCGGCGCGGGCGACGGATGCTCGGCCCTGCCCAGTGGGTGGCCGTCGCCGTGCTGGCGCTGCTGCTTCTCGCGGCCGTCGCCCCCGCGGTGCTCGCGCCGGGCGACCCGTTCGCGATCGCCCCCACGGACGCCTTCCTGTCGCCGCGGTGGGGGCATCCGCTCGGCACCGACGAGTCGGGCCGGGACATCTACACCCGCGTGGTGCACGGAGCCGGCACCTCGCTCGTGATCGGGGTCGCCGCAACGGCGATCGGCATCGTGCTCGCGCTCGTGCTGGGGCTCGCAGCCGCGCTCGGCGGGCGGGTCGTCGACTTCGGCGTGAACCGGCTCCTCGAGGTGCTCTTCGCCTTCCCGGGGCTGCTGCTGGCACTGCTCGTCATCACGGTCTACGGGCCGGGCATCGTCACCTCGACCATCGCGGTGGGGCTGGCGACGGCGCCGGGGTACGCACGGATCATCCGCGCGCAGGCCCGCTCGGTCGCCACCGCCCCCTACGTCGAGGCGGCGGTGGTGCTCGGGCGGTCGCCGGGGCGCATCCTCGC
Source organism: Herbiconiux gentiana (assembly GCF_024978135.1). Classification (GTDB taxonomy): domain Bacteria; phylum Actinomycetota; class Actinomycetes; order Actinomycetales; family Microbacteriaceae; genus Herbiconiux; species Herbiconiux gentiana. Next base: position 484,886 of record NZ_JANTEZ010000001.1, read on the forward strand.
GCGGCACATCCTGCCGAACGCCGTGCTGCCCGTGATCGTGCTCGTGACCCTCGGCGTGGGGCAGGCGATCGTCTGGGCGGCGGCGCTCAGCTACCTCGGCCTCGGGGCCGAGCCGCCCGCCGCGGAGTGGGGCGCGATGCTCTACGCGGGCAAGAACTACCTGGCGACGGCGTGGTGGATGACGTTCTTCCCGGGCCTCGCGATCGTGCTGGCGGCCGCGGCGACGACGGTGCTCGGGCGGGCGCTGCAGAAGCGGGGGCCGCGATGAGCGCCGAGCCGCGGCCCGGCGTCCCGGCGCCTGAGGTGCTCGTGCGGGTCGAGGGCCTGCGGGTGGGGTTCGGCAGGCGCGGGGCGCGACGGGGGCCGGCCGTCGTCGACGGGGTGTCCTTCACGGTCGAGGCCGGGCGGGCGCTCGCGATCGTGGGCGAGTCGGGATCGGGCAAGTCGGTCACCGCCCGATCGCTGGTGGGGCTCGCGGGCCCCGGGGCGTGGACGTCGGCCAGGGCGCTGGAGGTGGGCGGAGCATCCGTTCTCGGACCCGTCGGCGCGGACGGCGCCGGCCGGGGCCTGTCGGCCGCCGCGTGGCGACGGATCCGCGGCGGCGAGGTGGGGCTGGTCGTGCAGGACGCGCTGGTGTCGCTCGACCCGCTGCGCCCGATCGGGCGGGAGATCGGCGACGCGCTGCGGCTGCACACGCGACTGTCGGCGTCCGAGCGGCGGGCGCGGGTGCTGTCGCTGCTCGACTCGGGCGGGATGCCCGAACCCGCCTCACGCCTCCACCAGCGCTCGGGCGAGCTCTCGGGCGGGCTGCGCCAGCGCGCGCTGATCGCGTCGGCGCTGGCTGCGTCACCGCGCCTGCTGATCGCCGACGAGCCGACGACGGCGCTGGACAGCACCGTGCAGGCGCAGATCCTCGCGCTGCTGGAGAGCGTGCGCGAGGCCGGCACCGGGCTGCTGTTCATCAGCCACGACCTCGCCGTGGTGTCGCGCATCGCCGACGACGTGCTCGTCATGCGGGCCGGCCGCGTCGTGGAGTCGGGGCCGGTGGCGCAGGTGCTCGGCGACCCGCAGCACGACTACACGAAGGCGCTGCTGCGCGCGGTGCCGACGGGGGTGCCGCGCGGGGTGCCGCTCGCCTGGCCCGGTGCGGGGTCGGGCGCCAGAACGGCTCCGGCGTCGGCTCCAGCCGTCGCGGCGGCGAGGGGCGCGTCGACGGCACCCCGCCCGGAGACGGCGCCCGTGCTCGAGCTCGACGGGGTGTCGAAGACGTTCGGGGGCCGGCTTGCGGTCGTCGACGTCACCCTGTCGCTCGCCGGCGGCAGCACGCTCGGGCTGGTCGGCGAGTCGGGCTCGGGCAAGACGACCCTCGCCCGCATCGCCCTCGGCCTCACCCCACCCGACACCGGCTCGGTGCGGCTCGACGGGCGGCACTGGGCGCCCGGTTCCGAGCGCGACCGCCGCTCCCGCCGCCCGCTGCTCGGCGCCGTCTACCAGGACGCCCTCTCGTCGTTCGACCCGCGGCTGACCGTGCGGCAGATCCTCGCGGACGCCCTCCGCGGAGCATCCGCCCCCCGCCCCCTCGCCGAGCTGCTCGACGACGTCGGTCTCGCCCCCTCGATCGCCGAGGCTCGCCCCCTCGAGCTCTCGGGCGGACAGCGCCAGCGTGTGTCGATCGCCCGTGCGCTCGCGCCCTCGCCCCGCGTGATCGTGCTCGACGAGCCGGTGTCGGCGCTGGACGTGTCGATCCAGGCGCAGATCCTCGACCTGCTCGACCGCCTGCAGCGCGAGCACGGTCTCGCGTACCTGTTCATCTCGCACGATCTCGGGGTGGTGCAGCACATGAGCGACACGCTCGCCGTCATGAAGGACGGCCGGATCGTCGAGCACGGGCGGTCGTCGGCCGTCTTCGACCGCCCGGCCCACCCGTACACCCAGGCGCTGCTCGCCGCTGCCCCCCGGCTTCACCCCTGAGGGCTCAGGCGCCGGCCTCGAGGTTCTTGGTGGACGGCCGGAAGCCCGGGTGCGGGCCGGGGAAGCCGAGCCGCTCCCGCAGGGTGAGCGATCGGTCCGGCTGCGTCCACGCGCCCCGGGCCTCCAGCTCGGGCAGCACCAGGGCGATGAAGTCCTCGTAGGCGCCGGAGTCGCCGAAGGTGGGCTCCAGCAGGAAGCCGTCGAGGTCGGCGGTCTCCGCCGTCTCGATCAGCTCCTCGGCGACCTCGGCCGGCGAGCCGGTGATGACGAAGCCCCGCTCCTGCACCCGGAAGGCGTCGAGCACGTCCTGCACCGTGCGGACGCCGGGCATCGACCGGTAGCGGTCGAGCGGCGTGTGGCCCTGGCCGGTGCCGGCGATGTCCTCGATGGGCATCGAGCGATCGAGCGCCCGGAGGTCGATCCCCGTGAAGCCCGCGAAGAGCACCGCGGCGTCGTCCATCGAGAACTGCTCCTCGAGTTCCCGGCGCCGCTCGAGCGCCTCCTGTCGCGTGGGTGCCACGGTGACGGTGACCCCGCTGATGATCTTGAGGTCGTGCGGGTCGCGGCCGGCGGCGGCCACGCGCGAGCGGATGTCCGTGGCGGCGATCCGCGCCTGCTCGACGGTCTGGCCCTGGATGAACATGGCTTCGGCGTTGCGCGCCCCGAAGTCGCGGCCGCGGCCGGACATGCCCGCCTGGAACAGCACCGGCGTGCGCTGCCGACCCGGCGGCACCTTGAACAGGCCGTGGCTCGAGAAGTGCTCGCTTCGGTAGGCGAGCGGCCGGATGCGCGAGGGGTCGACGAGCGTGTTCGACTCGCGGTCGAACACGACGGCGTCGTCGTCCCAGACGTCCTCGAGCAGGCTCCGCGCGAGGTCGACGAACTCGTCCGCGACGTCGTAGCGGGCGTCGTGGTCGAAATGGGTGATGCCGAAGAGCTCTTCGGTCACCTGGGCGGTGCTGCCCGTCACCACGTTCCAGCCGATGTGACCGTTCGTGAAGGCGTCGAGGGTCGCGAAGCGACGGGCCGTGGGGAAGGGCTGCTCGAGCGACGTCGACGAGGTCACGACGATGCCGAGCGACGGCGCCGCCTGGGAGAGGGCGCTGACGAGCAGCAGCGGGTCGTAGCCCGGGAACAGGATCCCGTGGGTCAGCACCTCCTCGGGCACCTCGCCGTCGATCTGCGGGTAGCCGTAGCTGTCGGCGAACAGGATGAAGTCGAACCCCGCCGCGTCCAGCGTCTTCGCGAGGCCGATCCAGTACTCCGGGCTCCCGTAGCGGTCACCGCGACCGTTCGGGTGTCGCCAGGTCGGCACCCCGTTGGAGGGTGTGAGGATCTCGAACACGCCGAGGGAGAGAGGCTTGACCATCCCCCCAGCATCGTCGAGCGCGAGGCGGCGCCGGAAGGAGCGCTAAAACGTTTTACACAGTTGTAACGCGGCGCGTCGAGCCCCGACGCACGAGGTTCACGGGGAAGACCTCGACCCGGGGTGCTCCTCCGTTCGCGACGCGGTCGACGAGCTGCTCGAAGGCGCTCCGCGCCATGGCTGCGGCGTCCTGGCGCAGCGTGGTGAGCCCGGGGGTGATGCGCGAGGCCCAGCTGATGTCGTCGAATCCGCAGATGAGCAGGTCGTCGGGGACGACCCGGCCGAGGTCGTGGCACTCGAAGAGGGCGCCGATGGCCTGGTTGTCGGTGCAGGCGAAGAGCGCGTCGATCTCGGGGTGCTGCGCGAGCATCCGTCGCACGCCCTCGCGGCCGCCCTCGAAGGAGTAGGGGGCGGTCACCCGGTGCAGCCGGGACGGGTCGATCCCCCGGTCGGACAGGCCCGCCGAGAAGCCGGCGCCGCGCTGCGTGGCGGTGGTCAGGGTGCCCGGGCCCGCGAGCAGACCGAAGACGGTGCCACCCGCCTCCACCAGGTGCTCGGCGGCGGCGCGCCCGCCCCCGACGTTGTCGGAGTGGACTCCGCCGATGCCCGGCAGGTCGAAGCCCTCGTCGACCGCGACGATCGGCAGCCCGTGCGGGAACGCCGGATCGGACGCCGTGGCTCTCGGGTTGGTGGAGAACAGCAGCACGCCGTCGACCGAGCCGGCGAGCCTCGTCAGCGAGGCGGCCTCGCGGCCGGCATCGAACGCCGTGTTGACGAGCGAGAGCTGGAAGCCGGACTCGTCGGCCAGGCCCTCGATGACGCCGACCATGCCCGCCCAGAACGGATTGGTCACGTCGGGGATGACGAGACCGATGCTCTGGTGCAGCCCGGTTCGGAGCGACCGGGCGACGCCGTTCGGGCGGTAGCCGAGCTCGGCGGCCGACCGCCGCACCCGCTCGATCGCGCCGGGGCCCACCCGGCGTGCCCCGGTCAACGCGTTGCTCGCGGTGGCGATGCTCACCTGCGCCCGTTCGGCGACGTCGCGGAGCGTGACCGGGCCGCTGCCGGCCGGTTCGATCTTCATACGCCGAACGCTACCAGCGCACGATCAGCCGTTCGAGGAGGCCGACGAGACCGAGCAGCGCGAGGGTCGTCAGCGCCGAGAAGAAGATCGCCGCCCACATCTGCGGGAGGTTCAGATAGGTGGTCGCCATCACGATCACCGCACCGATGCCCTTGCTCGACCCGGTGAACTCGGACACCACGGCACCGATGACGGCCGCGGTCACCGAGAGCCGCGCGCCGGCGAACAGGTACGGGAGGCTCGACGGCACGCGCAACCGGAAGAAGATCTCCGTCTTCGACGCCGACATCGCGTCGAAGACCTCGAGGGCCTGCGGATCGACGGCGCGGAGCCCCGTGATCGAGTTGATCAGGGTGGGGAAGAACGCGCTGAGCGCCGCGACGATGACGTGCGGGATCTGGTTGAACCCGAACGCCACCACGAGAGCCGGGGCGATCGCGACGATGGGCGTGACGTTCAGCAGCAGGGCGACGGGCATGATCGCGGCCCGGAGGAAGCGGAAGTGCACGATCGCCGACGCCAGTAGGAGCGCCACCGCGACCCCGATGACGAAGCCGAGGAGCGCCGCCTGCAGCGTCACGGCCAGGTTCTCGAGGTAGAACTCCGGCCGCCCCGCGATGTCGGCGATCACGTCCTGCATCGGCGGGAGCACGCTCTTGAAGGTCGCCGCCGCCCACTGCCAGGCGATGGCGAGCAGCACGAACAGCAGCAGCGGCGCACCGACCGTGAGCAGCGCCCCACCGGTGCGGGGCGACAGGCGGCGTCGGCTGCGGGCGAGGGGCACCGCGCTCACCGCGGGGTTCAGCGGATCGATTCCGACGGTCATTCGTCACCCTCCCAGGCGCTCCAGAGGATCTGCTTGACCTGCGCGACCTTCGCCGTGAACTCCGGCGTCTCGGTCAGTTCCCACGTGCGCGGTCGCGGCAGGTCGATGTCGACCACCTGCCGGATGCGCCCCGGCCGCGGACTCATCACCACCACCCGGTCGGACAGCAGCACCGCCTCCATCGCCGAGTGGGTCACGAAGACGATCGTCTTGCGGTGGTGCTCCCAGAGCTCCAGCAACCGGATGCGCAGGGTGTCGCGGGTGAGTTCGTCGAGTGCGGAGAAGGGCTCGTCCATCAGCATCAACGGGGCACCTTGGGCGAAGCCCCGGGCGATCGAGGCCCGCTGGCGCATGCCTCCCGAGAGCTGGTCGGGGCGGGAGGACCGGAAGTCGCCGAGACCGACCTCCTCGAGGATGCCGACGGCCGCCTCGGGTCGCCGTGTGGTGGCGCCGCTCCGGTCGGCCCGGGTGTTGATCACCGACGACAGCGAGGCGTTCGCCTCGATGTCGAGCCACGGCAGGAGTGCCGACGACTGCGGGATCCAGGCGATGTCCTTCCGCGCCGAGGCCTCGCGGGGTGTGCTGCCGAAGATCGAGATCTCGCCCGTGGTCTGGGTGTCGAGCCCGGCGATCAGGCGCAGCAGGGTGGACTTGCCACAGCCCGATGGCCCGAAGAGGGTGATGAACTCCCCCTCCTGGATGGTGAGATCGACGCCGGTCAGCGCCTCGACCGTCTTCTTCCCCCTGGTGTAGGTGCGGCCGACCCGGCTCAGTTCGATCCCGGCCGAGCTCGTCGCGCCAGAGCTGACACTCATGCGGCGTCCTTCCGATGGGTGGTGGTCGAGAACGAGGGGCCGAGCACGACGATCTTGCCGAAGAACGCGTCGGACTCCAGCCGCGCCTCGGCCGCGGGCAGCTGCTCGAACGGCCAGACGCTGTCGAGCACCACGTCGAAGCGGCCCGACCCGAAGCCGGCGACGGCCGAGGCCATGTCCGCCCGGCTGTAGCTGCCGTGGCCGATGATGCTGCGGCCGCGCTGATAGAGATCGGGCAGATGAAGTTCGGTGTCGAGGCCGTCGGTGGTGCCGGAGAGCACGACGCGGCCACCCGCCCGGGTGGCCCGCAGGGCCTGCCCGAGGAAGCGCCCGCCCACATGGTCCCAGACGAGGTCGGCACCCCGGCCACCGGTGAGCGACAGCACCTCGGCGACCCAGTCGTCGGTGGCCGAGCGGTCGATCACCCGCACCCGGCCATCGCGTCCGGCCCGCTCCTTCTTGGCGGCACCCGAGACGAGGGCGATCACCTCGGCCCCGTGGGCGAGCGCGATCTGGATGCCCGCCGCGCCGAGGCCCGACCCGGCGCCCGGGATGACCACGGTCTCCCCCGAACGCAGGCGTCCGGCCCCTAGGAGCCCACGCCAGGCGGACGCCCCCGCCACCGGCACGGCGGCGAAGCGGGCGAGGGAATCCTGGTCGTCGAGGGCGACGTCGACCACGGTGCAGTTGCGCTCGGGCACCGTGACGAGCTCCGCCATGCCGCCGTCCCGCGTCGAGCCGATCGTCTGGAACGCGTCGCAGTAGGTGGGGGTCTCGGCCAGGCACAGGGCGCACTCGCCGCAGCTGACCACGGGGTCCACCAGCACGACCGCGCCGAGCAGGTCGCCCGGGGTGCCGGCTCCGACGGCCACCACCTCGCCGATCAGGTCCATGCCCGCCACGTGCGGCACGGACATGCCCGGGATGACGGGTTCGCGCCGCTGGAGGACGTCGAGGCGGTTGAGCGCCACCGCGAGCATCCGCACCACCACCTCGTCGTCGGCCGGCTCGGGTGGGGCGACCTCGGTCAGCCTCCGCACCTCCGGCCCGCCGAAACCGGTCTGGAGCCACGCTCTCACGGAGCGGGCCAGATCAACTCGGTGCCGTCGTGGATCGCCTCGATGAAGCTCGGGTCGATCGCCGCCGCCACGTCGGGCTTCGCCTTCACGAGATCGAACTGCACCAGCATGTCGGCCTCCGCTGTCCACTGCTCGACCGTCTCGCCGCCAATGGGCAGACCGTCGGGCTGGCTCTCGTCGATCAGCCCCACCTCGGTGGCCCAGCGGGCGCGGCTGGACTCGAGGTCGTAGCCGGCGTCGGAGAGCGCCTCGGCGTAGGACAGCGCTTCGTCGAGGTTCGCGTCCGACTCGTTGATCCAGTCGTACGAGTAGAGGCTGGCCCGCAGGAAGTCCTCGACCGCGGTCGGGTGCTCCTCCTTGAACGTGTTGTTGACGATCTGCGTGTTGAAGGCCGACTCGATGCCGTACTCGGCCGGGTCCCACTCCGTGATGTCGAAGCCCTGCGCCTTCAGCGCCAGCGGCTCGTTCGACTTGTAGCCGGTGAGCGCCTGCACCTGGTCGTTCGGGAGGATCGTCGGGTCGTAGCCGACCGAGACCCAGTTGATCGTCGTCGGGTCGACGCCCTCCTCGAGGAACATGGCCTGGATCTGGGGCGGGATGGCGCCCTTGTAGCCGGCGGTCAGGCCGCTGAAGTCGGCCAGCGAGGCCGGCCCGCCGTCGGTCATCGTCATGAGCGTGATCGCCACGGTGTTGCCGTAGGTGGCGACACCCGAGATGTCCGCACCGTTGTCGATCGCGACCAGCACGTCGGAGGGGCTGCCCACGCCGGCGAACTGGGCGGTGCCCGCGCTGACGAGTTGGGCGTTGTTCGAACCGGGCTGCAGCGTGACGTCGAGGCAGAGGTCCTCGAAGACCCCGCGTTCCTTCGCCGTGATCACGTCGAGCAGCCCGGCGGAGGCGACGTAGCCGAACGACGTGAGGAACGTGATGGGGCCGGCCGCCCGGTTCTCGGCGCAGCGCTCGGCGCTGATCAGGTCGCTGCCGGCGGACGCCGAGGCGGTCGATTCCGACGCGGTGCTCGATCCCGAGCATCCGGCCAGCAACAGGACCGAGGCGGCGGAGAGCGCGGCGAGTGCCGTGACGGGTGCGGTCTTCGTGAGCGGTGCAGGTGACATACGAGGCCTTCCGGAGGGCGCCGGGGAGATCCCGGCTGACTGAGGGGGGAATTTCGTGGAGCCGGCGTGCCCGTGATGGAGCTGCAGGAGCGATCGCGTGTTCGGCACACTAACAACACCCCGGGCCCGGATGTAAATCGTTTTATTTCGAGCGTGTAAAAGGTAGATCACGGGCACTTTGCGCCGCCCGCCCCACGGGCGTCGTGGCGCAGGGTGGGGTGATGGACGAGACCGAGAGCACCCGATACGGAGCAGCGAGCCCGGAGGCCGCCGCCTCGGCCGCCCTCGCCGAGCACCTCGGCACGCCGCTCCGGCCGCGACGGCTGACCCTTCCCGACGGAACCTCGGTCGAGGTCGAGGCGATGGACTCGGAGGGCACGGTGATCGCTCAGTACGTGCTGAACGGCGGCGCCGTGAAGTCGAGCCTCCGCAACAAGGTCGCGGCCGATCTGTTCAAGCTCGTCTGGGTGCGTCACGCCCTGGCACCGGATGCGCGCGCGGTGCTCTGTGTCAGCCCGACGGTCGCCGCCGTGCTCGGTCGGCGCGGCTGGCTCAGCGCCGCGGCACGCGACCTCCGCATCACGGTGGTCGTGCTGCTCGAATCCGGCCGGATCGAGGAGCTGTCCTCTCCCCCGGGGCCGTAATCCGCCCGTAACGATCGGTTCCTATACTCGGTCCCAGGCTGGACTCCGCGACGCAACCCCGGTTCGCATCGCACGCTTCCCACCGTGTCCTGGTTCGTCGGCGTCCGCCGGCGCACTCGAACTGGAGGAGCATCATGTCCGCATCACCCCGGGAGTACGGCGTCTTCCTGCCGAACGCCGCCGGCGGCTGGCTGGTCTCGACGACCGCGCCGTACCCGCCCGCCGACTACGACCACAACAAGCAGATCGCCCGGGTGGCCGAGGAGATCGGCCTTGACTTCGTGATGGCCATGGCCAAGTGGCGCGGCTTCGGCGGCGCGACCGACCACTGGGGCGAGACCATCGAGTCGATGACCATGATGGCCGGCATCGCCGAGGCCACCGAGCGGGTGAAGATCTGGGCGACCGTGCACGCGAACATGCAGAACCCCGCCTTCGCCGCCAAGGTCTTCACCACGCTGCAGCAGATCAGTCACGGCCGGGCCGGGATGAACATCGTGAACGGCTCCTACGCCGACGAGTTCGAGCAGATGGGCATCTGGGACGCGGGGATGACCAAGGAGGAGCGCTACCGGATGACGTCGGAGTGGGCCGAGCTCGTCACGCGGCTCTGGAGCGAGGACTCCGTGACGCACGCCGGCGAGTTCTACACGCTCACCGACTGCCAGTCCCGGCCGCATCCGGAGACGAGGCCCGAGATCATCAACGCCGCGACCTCGCCGGCCGGGCGGGTCTTCCAGGCGCAGTACGCCGACGGGGCGTTCCTCGGCGCCGACACGCTCGAGGACATGAGGATCTCGTCGCTGGACGTGCACGACCGTGCCGCCGCGCTCGGCCGATCGGTCAAGACCTACGCGATGCTCACCGTCGTGCTCGGTGACACGGATGCGGAGGCCGCCGCCCGGGCCACGGAGTACGGCCGCGGGATCGACCGGGTCGCACTGGCGAACATGCGCAGGTCGTGGGGCATGCCCGAGGAGCGGGCGCTCGCCTGGGCGGAGGGAGCCGACGGGGAGCAGGCGTTCCAGACCGTGTACGTGGCGGGGGGTCCGTCCCGGGTGGTCGAGCACATCAGCACCGTCATGGACACGGCCGAGCTCGACGGGTTGATGCTGATCTTCCCCGACTATCTGGCCGATCTGCCCGCGTTCGGCGAGGCCGTGCTGCCGGCGCTGCGCGATCTCGAGGCGGTGCGGGCGTGAGCGGCGTGGGCTCGGCGGGCACGGGCGAGGCGGGCACGGGCGGCGTGGGCTCGCCGGTGTGGGCGGGGCGGGCATGAGCGGCGTGGGCGGGGCGGATGCTCGGGACGCCGTGCTGCGGGTGGAGGACGTGCGCGCTGCGGCACTGCGCGCGGCCGGGCATCCGGTGCTCGTGGTCGTCGACGTGCAGCGCGACTTCGCCGACCCGGAGCTGCTGGCCGGCTGGGGTGTCGACGACGCGGGACTGGCCGCCGTCGACGCCGCCATCACGCGCTGCGACGAGCTGGTCTCGGCCGCACGGCGACTCGACGTGCCCGTGGTCTGGGTCGAACTCGCCTACGACCCCGCCCGGCCGTGGCGGGCCAGCGCCTGGCTGCAGACGGGTGACCCCGACTCCCCCACCGACTCCTTCCCGTGCGTGGCGGGCAGCGCGGGGGCCGACTGGTGGCGCCTGGATCCGGCACCGGGAGAGGCCCGGGTGCGCAAGCGCTTCTACAGCGGGTTCGCCGACACCTCGCTCGCCGCTGTGCTCGAGGAGCTGCAGGCCGGCTGGCTGGTGGTCGCCGGGCTGACGACCGAGTGCTGCGTGCAGGCGACGGCGACGGACGCGGTGCAGCACGACCTGCCCGTCGTCGTCGCCCGGGACGCGACCGCCGCCTACAGCGTCGCGCTGCACGACGCGGCGCTCGCGAGTCTTGCGCTGAACGTCGCCGACGTGCGGGGCAGCTCGGAGATCGAAGCGCTCTGGAGCCCCGCATGACCGGCATGCACACCGCTTTCGACCTGTCGTTCGCCCACACCGAGGGGCGCTGGGCACGGCCCGGCTCCTGGATCGGCGCCGGCTTCCCCGACGTGCAGGTGTACCAGGAGATCGCGCGCACGGCCGAACGAGCCGGAGTAGACCTGCTCTTCTTCGGCGACGGAAGCGGCATACCCGACACCTGGCGCGGGTCGATGGACGCGGCCTTGGAGTGGGGCATCCAGTGGCCCCGCCACGACATGAGCCCGGTCGTCACCTCGATGGCGGCGGTGACGGAGCACATCGGGTTCGGGCTGACCTACTCCTCGACCTTCCTGCACCCGTTCACCGTCGCGCGGCTGCTCAACTCGCTCGACCACGTCACGGCCGGGCGCATCGCGTTCAACGTCGTCGCGTCGGCGCGGAGTGCCGACGCCGCCAACTACGGCTTCGACGAGCGGATGGACCATGACGAGCGCTACGACCGGATGAGCGAGTTCATGACCGTGTGCCGCGAGCTCTGGGCGTCGGTGCCGGCCTCGGCCATCATCGCCGACCGGGTCACAGGGCGGTTCGCCGACCCCGCGCAGATCAGCGCGATCGACCACGTCGGGCGGTACTTCCGGGTGAAGGGGCCCCTCGCCAGCGTGCCGAGCCCCCAGGGCTCACCCGTGCTCGTGCAGGCGGGGAACTCCCCCAAGGGCATCGCCACTTCGGCGTCGTTCGTCGAGCTGGTCTTCGGCTTCGGCGCGAGCGTCGCCGGCCAGCAGCGCCATCGGGCGGCGCTGGATGCGGCGCTCACGAGCGAGGGCCGGGACCCGGCCTCGGTCGGCATCCTCTGGGCGACGCAGGCGATCGTCGGGCGGAGCGCCCTGGAAGCCGCGTCGCGCCGGGACGAGGTGGCGGCGTTCTGGAACGAGGAGGCGGTGGGGGCGTTCCTGTCGCACAACGTCGGCTTCGACTTCTCGACGCTGCCCGCGAGCTTCACCCTCGACGAGCTGGTGGACGAGGTCAAGCGGGTGCAGGGCGCCCAGGGCGGGTTCGTCGGGGCACTCGTCGCCGAGCTCGGAGCGGAGACGACGCTCACCCGCACCGAGCTCTTCGAGCACGGCTGGCGTCACGCGACCGGGCTCGACCACACTCTCTGCGGCACCGCGGCCTCGATCGCGGACCAGCTCGAGGAGAACTTCGCCGCCACGGGTGGGCACGGCGGCTACATGTTCTCGAGCCCGCTCGCCGCGCCGTCGGGGGCGGCCGATCTCGCCGAGCTGCTCGTGCCGGAGCTGCGGCGGCGGGGCGCCCTGGCGCCTCGGTATCCGGGGGCGACGCTGAGGGAGAACCTCAGGGGCTGACTCGGCATCAGGCCGTGACGACCTCGGGGGTGCCGATCTCGCCCGGGGGCATCTCGGCGGCGAGACGGTTGGCCTCCTCGATCAGGGTCGCGACGATCTCCGATTCGGGGACGGTCTTGATGACCTCGCCCTTGACGAAGATCTGGCCCTTGCCGTTGCCCGAGGCGACACCGAGGTCGGCCTCGCGAGCCTCGCCCGGGCCGTTCACGACGCAGCCCATCACGGCGACGCGCAGCGGCACGGTCATGCCCTCGAGCCCGTCGGTGACGTCGTTCGCGAGCTTGTACACGTCGACCTGCGCGCGGCCGCACGAGGGGCACGACACGATCTCGAGCTTGCGCTCGCGGAGGTTCAGCGACTGCAGGATCTGCAGCCCGACCTTGACCTCCTCGGCCGGCGGGGCCGACAGCGAGACGCGGATGGTGTCGCCGATGCCCTCGGAGAGCAGGATGCCGAACGCCGTGGCGCTCTTGATCGTGCCCTGGAACGACGGCCCGGCCTCGGTCACACCGAGGTGCAGCGGCCAGTCGCCCCGCTCGGCGAGCAGGCGGTAGGCCTTGACCATGACGATCGGGTCGTTGTGCTTGACCGAGATCTTGAAGTCGTGGAAGTCGTGCTCCTCGAACAGCGAGGCCTCCCAGACGGCGCTCTCGACGAGGGCCTCGGGGGTCGCCTTGCCGTACTTCTCGAGCAGGCGCGGGTCGAGCGAGCCGGCGTTCACGCCGATGCGGATCGAGACCTCGGCAGCCTTGGCCGCCGCGGCGATCTCGCCCACCTTGTCGTCGAACTTGCGGATGTTGCCCGGATTCACGCGCACGGCCGCACAGCCGGCGTCGATCGCGGCGAAGACGTAGTTCGGCTGGAAGTGGATGTCGGCGATCACCGGGATCTGCGACTTCTTCGCGATGATCGGCAGGGCTTCGGCGTCGTCGCGGGACGGCACGGCCACACGGACGATGTCGCAGCCCGAGGCGGTGAGCTCGGCGATCTGCTGCAGGGTGGCGTTGATGTTCGGCGTGGGAGTCGTGGTCATCGACTGCACGCTCACCGGGGCGTCGCCGCCCACGAGCACCTTGCCGACCTTGATCTGGCGCGACTTACGACGGGGAGCGAGGGTTTCGGGCGGGGGTTTGGGCATCCCCAAGTTGACTGCAGGCACGGGTTCAGTCTAGATCCGCAGTCTGGATGCACGGTCAGGGCGGGCCGGATCCTGAACGTTCTGTGAGCCCGCGCCGGCGCGCTGCGCGCCCGACCGGCGAGGGTGACGGTGACGGGCGGATGCGCATCCGCTCGTCACGTGGCCGGAGCGGATGCGCATCCGCTCGCCGCTCAGCCGAAGAGGTCGATCGGCTTCACGATGTCGGCGTAGACGAGCAGCGCCGTCATGCCGCCGAACAGGATGACGACCGCGAACGTCAGCGGCATGAGCTTCGCCGCGTCGACCGGCCCCGGGTCGGGCCGCTTGAAGACCTTGGCGACGAAGCGGCGGATGCCCTCCCACAGCGCCGACACGACGTGGCCGCCGTCGAGCGGGGTGAGCGGCACGAGGTTGATCACGAAGAGCGCGATGTTGAGCGAGCCGAGGAGACCGAGGAGGCTCGCCGCCTTCGAAGCGAGCGGGATGGTGTCGATCGAGGCGATCTCGCCGGCGACGCGGCCGACGCCGACGACGCTGATCGGGCCGTTCGGGTCGCGTTCGCCCGAGCCGAACGCAGCCTGCGCGACGTCGTAGAGGCGCTGCGGCAGGTTCGCCACGAGCGCGACGGTGTGGCCGATGTTCTCGCCGATGAACGCGGGCACCGCGGTGATGGGCTGCGGCACGAGCTCGCTGGCGGCGCCGATGCCGACGAAGCCGACCTCCTCAGTGAGGTTCTGGCCGTCAGCGTCGGTGACGATCTTGCCGTCGTCGCCGTAGACGTAGCGCTCGGTGAGCAGCGGGGTGAGGCTCAGGGTCTGCTCGCTGCCGTCGCGCTCGACGACCACCGGCAGGGTCTCGCCGGCGGCGTCGCGGATGATGCCCGTCGACTGCTCCCAGCTGTCGATCGGCGTGCCCCCGATGCTGACGAGGGTGTCGCCCGGCTTCAGCCCGGCCGCGGCGCCCGGCGACGGCTGGTCACCGGTCTCGCAGCTCTGCCGTTCGCTCGTCGCCGGCAGCACGCAGGCCGAGACGCTGCCGATCGTGGTCGAGGACTGCGCCGTGCCGAAGCCGACGAGAGTGATCGAGAAGAACACGACGGCGAGCACCAGGTTCATGAACGGCCCGCCGAGCATCACGATGATGCGCTGCCAGACCGGCTTGCGGTAGAAGGCGCGGTCGTCCTCGTCGACACCGATGGTGAGCTGGGACTGCTCGCGGGCGTCCTGCGCCATCGACTGGAAGAAGCCGGTGCTGTTCGCCACCGCCTTCTGGCCCTCGCGGCGCGGCGGGAACATGCCGATCATCGAGATGTAGCCGCCGAGCGGGATCGCCTTCACGCCGTACTCGGTCTCGCCGCGCCGGCGGGAGAGCACGGTCGGACCGAAGCCGATCATGTACTGGGTGACCTTGATGCCGAAGAGCTTCGCCGGCACCAGGTGGCCGACCTCGTGCAGGCCGATGGAGACGGCGAGCCCGACGGCGATGATGAGCACGCCGAGAATGAACTGCAGGACCGTTTCCACACGAGGACCCTACCCGCCGCCCCGATGGCGCCGCTGACCGTTGGCTGAACGGATGCTCGACGCACGGGCCCCGCCCCGGGCCCTTCCTGCACAAGGGTGGAGTCGCGGGGCTTGCCGTCAGGCGGTGGCGATGAGCTGCTCGGCGGTCGCCCGCGCCCACAGCTCGGCCTCGGCGAGGGACTCGCGGGTGACGGTCTCGCCCGGCATCTCGTGCGCGTCGACCACCCGCTGCACCGTGTCGACGATGTCGAGGAAGCCGATGCGCCCCGCGTGGAACGCCGCGACCGCCTGCTCGTTCGCCGCGTTGAACACCGCGGGGAAGCTGCCGCCCGCGCGCCCGACCTGCTTCGCCAGAGCGACCGCCGGGAAGGCGACCTCATCCAGCGGCGCGAAGGTCCACTCGTGCGACGCCGTCCAGTCGATCGGGGTGCCGACCCCGGCGACGCGGTTCGGCCAGTCGAGCCCGAGCGAGATCGGCAGCCGCATGTCGGGCGGCGAGGCCTGGGCGATGGTCGAGCCGTCGACGAACTCGACCATCGAGTGCACGACCGACTGCGGATGCACGGTCACCTCGATGTCGGCGTAGGCGACGTCGAACAGCAGATGCGCCTCGATCACCTCCAGCCCCTTGTTGACGAGGGTGGCGGAGTTCGTGGTGACGACGAGACCCATGTCCCAGGTGGGGTGGGCGAGGGCCTCCCGCGGGGTGACGTCGGCCATCTGCTCGCGCGTGCGGCCTCGGAACGGGCCGCCCGACGCCGTGAGCACGAGCCGGGACACCTCGGCCGCCGTGCCCGAGCGGAGCGCCTGCGCGATGGCGGAGTGCTCGGAGTCGACGGGGACGATCTGCCCAGGGGCCGCGGCGCTCCGCACGAGGTCGCCGCCGACGATGAGGCTCTCCTTGTTGGCGAGGGCGAGGGTGCGGCCGGCCTCGAGCGCGGCGAGCGTCGGCCCGAGACCGACGCTTCCGGTGATGCCGTTCAGTACGACGTCGGCCTCGACGTCGCGCACGAGCTGCTCGGCCTCCAGTTCGCCGAGGCCGGTGTCGGCCACCCTGAACTCGGCCGCCTGCGTGTCGAGCACCGTGCGGTTCGTGCCGGCCACCAGGCCGACCACCTCGAAGCGCTCGGGATCGGCCCGGATGACGTCGAGCGCCTGGACGCCGATGGAGCCGGTGGAACCGAGGATGATGACGCGTCTCATGTCGCCATCATCGCGCATCCGCCGGGGAACGGCAGAACGTGACCGGGGCTGGGGAGGAACACGACGGGGCCGCCCTCTGTGGAGGACGGCCCCGTCGGGAAGCAGTGCTGCAGGCTACGCCGAGGCGCTCGCGAGGATGTCGACCACGAACACCAGGGTGTCGGTGCCCGAGATGCCGGCGGCGCTGTTGCCCTCGGAGCCGTAGCCGAGCTCCGGCGGGATGACGACGAGGACCTGCGAGCCGACGGTCTGGCCGACGAGGGCCGCGGAGAAGCCCTTCACGACGCCCGTGGTCTGGAAGGTGGTCGGGCCGCCGGTGCCCCAGCTCTGGTCGAAGACCTTGCCGGTGCCCCAGATGACGCCCTGGTACTGCACGGTCACGTTGTCGCCGTCACCGACGACGACGCCGTCACCCTTCTTCAGGGTCTCCATCTTCAGCTCGGTCGGCGGGTCGGCGTCGGGGATCGTGACGGTGGGCGCGCCGTCGTCGGCGAGCTCGACGGTGGGGAAGCCGTCCTGGGCGGGCTGGTCGACGCCGTCCGCGCGGTCGGGGATGATCGCCTCGATGTCGGCGACCATGACGAGCGAGTCGGTGGCCGCGACGCCGAGGGATTCGTTGCCCTGGTCGCCGAAGGCCTCGGCCGGCGGGATGACCGCGACGACGCGCGAGCCGACGGTGTTGCAGAGCACGGCCTTCAGGAGGCCCGGGATGTACTGGCTGTCGTCGGTGCTGAGCTGCAGCGCGGTGCCGCCCTCGTCGAGGGTGGAGAAGACCTTGGTGCCGCTGGTGCCGTTGTAGACGGTGAAGTCGACCGTCGCGGTCATGCCCGACTCGATCGTCTCGCCGTCACCCTCGATGGCGACGGTGCGCTCGGTGGTGTCGACGTTCAGCGGGCCGGTGAAGCTCGTGGTGGGCGCGGCGCCGAAGTCGCCGGTGACCGTGACGGACTTCGAGGCGCTGCCGTCGGTCGCGCACTGCACGGCGTCGGCGGCCGGCGACGAGGTCGCGTCGTCGGTCGAGGGGGTCGAGGCCGAGCAGCCGGCCAGCAGGAGCGTGGCGGCGACGGCTGCGGCGGCGAAGGCCGGGAGTGAGCGCATGAGTCCTCTTCGTGACAATGGGGGGAAGCGCCCAGTCTCGCCCAGCCTCCTTGCCGCAAGCTGGTGACGCGCTGGGAGCGACCCACCCCGCCCCGAACCTCCACCCGCCGCCGACTCACGAAGAAGCCGCCGGTCCGCGTCAGGCGCTGCCGGATGCGGGCGGCGCGGCGGGGGTGGCGGGGGCGGCGGGGGTGGCGGGCGCGGCGGGGGCGGCGCGGCGGGGGTTCTGGATGCCCACGAGGGAGACGAGCCCGCCCGCCACGAAGAAGATCGCCGCGACGAGCACCACCCGGTGGAACCCCGCGAGGTCGAGCACCGCGGTGCCGGCGATGAGGCTCGCGAGCGCCACGGCGATCAGCCCCGCCACTCGCGAGACCGCGTTGTTCACCGCCGAGGCGATGCCCGAGCGCGCCGGGTCGATTGCACCGAGGATGGCCGCCGTGAGCGGGGCGACCGTGATGGACATGCCGAGGCCGAAGACGAGGATGGCCGGCAGCACCTGCGTGACGTAGTCGGCACTCTCGTCGACCCGCAGCATCAGCAGGAACCCGGCGCCGGCGAGAAGTGGCCCCACCGTCATGAACAGCCGCGGCCCGATGCGCCCCGAGAGGCGCCCGAACAGCGACGACAGCCCGATCAGCAGCAGGCTCGTGGGGATCATGGCGAACCCCGCCTCGGTAGCGCTGTAGCCCGCCACCTGCTGCAGGAACACCGCGATGCTGAAGAAGCCGAGCGACAGCGCCCCGTAGATGAGGAACGTCGCGACGTTGCCGACCGAGAAGTTGCGAACCCGGAACAGCGCCAGCGGCAGCATCGGCTGCTTCGCCAGCCGCTCGTTCACGAGGAACCCGGCGAACGCCAGCACCCCGACCACGAGCGGCACCAGCACCACGGGCGAACCCCAGCCGAAGTTGGCCTGCTCGATCAGCGCGAACACCGGAAGCCCGAGCCCCACGATGCCGAGCAGCGCCCCCAGCACGTCGATGCGCGCCCCCGTGGCGTGGTGCGCGTCACGCGGCAGCCGCACGACGAGCACGACGGCGACCACGATCGGCAGCACGTTGATGCCGAACACGAGCCGCCACGAGAGCTGGTCGACGAGCACCCCGCCGAGGATGGGGCCGGCGATGTTGGCGACACTGGTGAACGCCGTCCACGTGCCGATCGCACGGCTCTGCGCCGGCCCGCTGAAGTTCGCCAGGATCAACGCGAGCGAGGAGGGCACGAGCAGCGCCCCTGCGACCCCCTGCAACCCCCGCGACACGATCAGGAATTCGATGGTGGGCGCGAAGGCGCACGCGAGCGACGTCACTCCGAAGCCCACCAGCCCGACGAGCAGCACCCGTTTGCGGCCGAACACGTCGCTCAGCGACCCGGCGAGCAGGATGACCGCACCGAGGGTGATGAGGTACGCGTCGACCACCCATTGCTGCGACGACAGCTCGCCGCCGAGCTCACGGCTGATGGCCGGCAGCGCGACGTTGATGACCGTGGCGTCGAGGAACGAGATGAACGCGCTCAGGATCGCCACGACCAGCACGAGGCGCTGGGGGGAGGACATCTTCTCGGCCATCTGCACAGTCTCGTGCATCCGGAACCCGGGGGCGACCGCCGTCTGTCGAATGGGGAAGGAACCGCCGTAGGGTGTGGCTGTGCAGGACGAGACGGCGACCCGAGCCGCCCGAGCGCGTGCCCACGACGCCGCCGAGCGGGCCCAGCGCACGCTCGACGACCGCTTCTCGGTGCCGTGGCTGCCGGGTGCGGCGCTGAATGTCGCGCCGCCGAGCATCCGTCGCCTGCCCCAGCTCGTGCCGCTCAACCACTGGTGGCTCTCGCATCTGATCGAGGCCCGCCTCGACGCCTTCCACCGAACGGGCGACACGCGCCGGCTGCGGCAGGCCCGAGACGTGCTGCGGCTGCTGCGCCTGCGCAATCGTGGCCTCGCGAACGACTACTTCGACGACATGGGTTGGCTCACCCTGGCCCTGATCGGACTCTTCGACGCCACCGCCGATGCGCGCCACCTCCGTGACGCCGAGGGGCTGTGGCGGCGCATCCGCAACCGCGGCTGGAACGACCACGAGGGCCCGAGCGTGGCGTGGCGCGAGCAGCAGCCCGCCTACAAGAACGCCCCGAGCAACGGCGCCTTCGCGCTCGCCTCGGCCCGCCTGCACGCCCGCACCGGCGAGCCGCGCTACCGCGACGCCGCCGACGAGACCGTCGCCTGGCTCACCGAGCACCTGATCGCCCCCGACGGCACCGTGCTCGACGGCGTCAACCGCGAGGGCGACCACCGCGTCGACGCCGACTGGGTGTTCAGCTACAACCAGGGTGTGGTCGCGGCGGCGCTGCTCGAGCGGGCCTGGGTTCCGGATGCTCCGGCCGAGGCCTCCCGCGTCGCCCGGGCCGCGCTCCCCCGCCTCGCACCGCACGGTCTCGTCGAGGGCGAGACGGCCCGCGCCGACCACCCGGGCGGAGGCGACGCCGGCCTGTTCAAGGGCATCCACATCCGCTACCTCGTCGAGGTCGCGCAGGCCCTGCCGCCCGGCGACGACCGCCACGCTCTTGCGAGGTTCGTCGAGACGGCGACGGATGCCTTGATCCGCACCCAGTCGGCCACGCCCGACGGCCGCGTGGGCGACGACTGGGGCCGCCCGGCCCCGCCGGTCACGTTCCTCTCGACGCAGCTCGCGGTCACCCTCGCGCTCGAAGCGCGCTGGCGCCTGGAGCGCGGCGCCGCCCGGCCCATGCCCCCTCGGGCCTAGGCGCGCTGCACGACGTGCACCGCGAGGCGCGGTCGTGCGTCGACCGGGGCCTCGACGTCCACCGTCACGGTGCGGGCCAGGTCGACTCCCGGGGGCCCTGTGAGAGGCCGGATGCCCGGCACCTCGTCCACGGCGACGACGAACCGGTGCCGGCCGTCCGTGACAGGCGCGGCACCCGTGCCGGCGGTCCCGCTCCCGTGCGCGCCCGCGCCCGCGCTCGCGCCCGCATCAGCACCCGCACCCGCACCCGCGCTAGCGACCGCGCCTGTACCAGCGAACGTCGGATCGGCGATCGACGCCGCAACCCGCACCGCTCTCGCCTCGCCGACCGCCACCGCGGTGAGCTCCACCGTGCGCCCGAGAGCGGTCCGCGCATCCGCCCCCGCCCCCACCAGCGCGACCGCCTCGGCCCGGAACGCCTCGCCGAGGGTGCCCCGCAGCGTGCGACCGATCAGCACGAGGTGCACGACCTCGCCCGCGCTCACGGCTACCCGCCCGAACCGATCAGCCGACGACGAGCCGCGGCTCGTGGTGCACCGGGAAGTTCACCGAGCTCGCGATGAAGCAGACCTCGTACGCCTCGCGGTGCATCGTGCGGAACAGCTCGTCGTCGACGGGTGCGGTGACGGTGACCACGGGGTGCAGCGTGACCGAGGTGAACCGGCCGCCGTCGCCCTGCTGCTCCATCGTGCCCCGGGCGGCATCCGTGTAGCCGGTGACGACCACGCCGTGCTTCACCGCGACGTGCAGGAAGGAGAGCATGTGGCACTCGGCGAGGGCCGCGAGCAGCAGCTCCTCGGGGTTCCAGCGGTCGGCGTCGCCATGGAAGGTGCGGTCGGCCGACGCCTCGAGCTCGTGCTTGCCCGACGCGGTGACGACGCTCTGCCGGCCGTACTCGCGGTAGCCGCTCGTGCCGGTGCCGCGATTGCCAAGCCAGGCGACATCGACGCTGTAGTGATGCTCACGATTCACCCGGCCATGCTAGCGCGGGGGTGTCGGAGGGCTGGCCTAAACTCGGAGGACTATGACTGACATCCTCGACACCCCGGTCGCCACCCCCGTCTACACGGTCCCCCAGGAGCGGAAGATCGTCACCGCCGTTCCCGGCCCGAAGTCACAGGAGCTGCACCGGCGACGCCTCGAGGTCGTGCCGCCCGGGGTCTCCAGCGCGCTGCCGGTCTACATCGCCAAGGCGAACGGCGCCATCCTGGTCGACGTCGACGGCAACCAGTTCATCGACCTGGGCGCCGGCATCGGCGTCACGACGATCGGTCACACCGAGGCGTCGGTCGTCGCGGCCGCCGCGGCCCAGCTGCACGACGTGACGCACACGCTGTTCACCATCACGCCCTATGAGGAGTACGTGCGGGTGGCCGAGCTGCTCGCCCAGCACACCCCCGGCGACTTCGCCAAGCGCACCGTGCTCGTCAACTCCGGCGCGGAGGCAGTCGAGAACGGCGTGAAGATCGCCCGCAAGCACACCGGCCGCAACGGCGTCGCGGTGCTCGAGCACGCCTACCACGGCCGCACCAACCTCACGATGGCCATGAACTACAAGGCCTCCCCCTACGCCACCGGCTTCGGCCCGTTCGCCGGCGACGTCTACCGCGCGCCGAACTCGTACCCCTACCACGACGGCCTCTCGGGCGCCGAGGCGGCGGCCCGCACCATCGCCTACCTCGAGAAGACCGTCGGCGCGGCCGATCTCGCCTGCCTCGTGGTCGAGCCCATCCAGGGCGAGGGCGGCTTCGTCGTGCCGGCACCGGGCTACCTCACCGCTCTGCAGGAGTGGTGCACCGCCGAGGGCATCGTCTTCATCGCCGACGAGATCCAGTCGGGCATGGCCCGCACGGGTGAGTACTTCGCGAGCAGCCACTTCGGCCTCGTTCCCGACATGGTGCTCTCGGCCAAGGGCATCGCGGGCGGCCTGCCGCTCGCGGGTGTCACCGGCCGCGCCGAGATCATGGACTCCGCCCAGCCCGGCGGGCTCGGCGGCACCTTCGGCGGCAACCCGGTCGCCGCCGCCGCGGCGGTGGCCGTGTTCGAGTCGATCGAGTCGAACGACCTGCTCGCCGAGGCGAAGCGCATCGAGACCGCGCTGGTCGGCGGGCTCACCGAGCTGCAGCAGAAGTACGACGTCATCGGTGAGATCCGCGGAATCGGCGCGATGATCGCGATCGAGCTCGTGCAGCCGGGCACCGCCTCCACCACGAAGGCCCCCAACTCGGATGCCGTCAACGCGATCGTGTCCTACGCCACCCAGCGGGGTGTGCTCGTGCTCACGGCGGGTACCTACGGCAACGTGCTGCGCTTCCTGCCGTCGCTCGCCACGAGCGACGCGCTGATCGCCGACGCGCTGTCGGTGATCGACGAGGCGTTCGCGCAGCTGTGAGTCTCGACCACACCGGCCGCCACGCCGGCGCGGCCCCTGAGTCGGCAGAGCCCGCGGCCGCGGTCGCCCGCACCGATCCCGGCACCGCCGGCCTCGCCGACTCGGTCGAGCTCGCGGTGCTCGAGCGCAACGGCTTCGTCGAGTCGCGCCACATCGGCTCGGCCGTCGTTCTCGACGCCGCGGGCGAGATCGCGATCGCGGTCGGCTCCCCCGAGCTGCCGGTCTACCCCCGCTCCTGCATGAAGCCCTTCCAGGCCCTCGCGGTACTCGAGTCGGGCGTCGATCTCGACCCCGTGCAGACCGTGCTCGCCACGGCGAGCCACGCGGCGACCCCCGAGCACGTGCGCGTGGTCGACTCCATCCTCGAGAAGGGCGGGCTCGACGCCGACGACCTCGGCTGCCCGCCGGACTGGCCGGGCGACTCGGCGGCCCGCGACGGCGTGATCCGGGCCCACGGGCACAAGGAGCGCATCTTGATGAACTGCTCAGGCAAGCACGCCGCGATGCTGCTCGCCTGCGTTAAGAACGGGTGGGACACCGCGAGCTACCTCGACCCGGAGCACCCGCTGCAGCAGCGCATCCTCGCCGTGGTCGAGCGCGAGACCGGCGAGCCGGTCGTGCACTCCGGTGTCGACGGCTGCGGCGCGCCCGTGCACGCGATGTCGCTCGTCGCCCTGGCGCGTGGCATCGGCCGGCTGCGCCGGGCCTCCGAAGGGCCGGCGAAGCAGCTCACCGAGAGCATCCTCGCGAACGGCTGGGCGATCGACGGGCCGGGGCGGGCGAACACGGTGGTCATCGACCGCCTCGGCGTGGTGGCGAAGCTCGGCGCCGAGGGCGTCATGGTCATGGCGACGCCGGATGGAGCATCCGTCGCCCTGAAGATGCTCGACGGCAGCCTGCGCGCGGCCACGGTCGTGGCGCTCGAGCTGCTCGCGCGGCACGGCTCGGTCACCCGCGAGCAGGTCGCCGAGCTCATCCCCGAGCTCGACCTCGCGGTCTACGGCGGTTCCTCCCTCGTCGGCGCGATCCGCATCTCCCCCACGCTCTAGCCCGTCGCGCGACGAATCGAGACGTCGGAAACCGCCCTCTGAATGTTCCGGAAGGGCGGTTTTCGACGGGTCGATCGGCGCCTCAGCCCAGCTGGCGCGCGAGACGCTTCGCCCGCGCGGCCCGCGAGACCTGCGTCACCACCACGATCACGATCGCCAAGAGGAACACCGCCGACGCGATCACGTTGACCTGCGCCGGGATGCCGCGAGCGGCCGCGATGTAGATGAACTTCGGGAAGGTGTCGACCGCGCCCGAGTTGAAGTTCGTGATGATGAAGTCGTCGAACGACAGCGCGAACGACAGCAGCGCCGCCGCCGCGATGCCCGGGATGAGCAGCGGGAACGTGATGCGCCAGAACACCTGCCCGGGCGAGCCGTAGAGGTCGCGCCCCGCCTCCTCGAGCGCCGGGTCGAGCGACGCTACGCGCGCCTTCACCGTCACCACGACGAAGCTGATGCAGAACATCGTGTGGGCCAGGATGATCGTACCGAGCCCCTTCTCGGCCCCCACCGTGAGGAACTGCGCGGCGAGGCCGGCGCCCAGCACCACCTCGGGGGTCGCCATCGGCAGGAACAGCAGCAGACTGATCGCCGACCGCGCCTTGAAACGGTAGCGCACCAGCGCGATCGCGATCAGGGTGCCGAGCGCGGTGGCGAGCACCGTCGCGACGACACCCACGAGGATGCTGTTGCCGAACGCCTCGCACAGCCCCTGCGTGTTGCAGACCGTGAGCCACTTGTCGAGCGTGAAGCCCTGCCAGGCGATGTTGAGCTTGCCCGAGTCGTTGAACGAGAAGACGAAGGTGTACGCGATCGGGATCAGCAGGAAGACCAGCGCGATGATCGTGTAGATCCAGAGCCCGAGGCCCTTGGTGCGGCGGGTCATACGAGGTCCTCCGTTCCCGAGCGGCGCACGTAGACGCCGACGATCACCAGGATGACCGCCATCAGCACGATCGACAGCGACGCCGCGGCCGGGTAGTTCTGCAGCACGAGGAAGTTCGCCTCGATCGCGTTGCCCACCATGGCCGTCGACGACGAGCCGAGGAAGTCGCGGCTCGCGTTGATGTAGTCACCGGCCGCCGGGATGAACGTCAGGAGCGTGCCCGAGACGATGCCCGGCATCGACAGCGGGATGGTCACCTTGCGGAAGACCGTGAACGGGCTGGCGTAGAGGTCGGCCCCCGCCTCGATGTAGCGCAGGTCGAGTCGCTCGAGCGTGGCGTACAGCGGCAGGGTCATGAAGGGGATGAAGTTGTAGGTCAGACCGAAGATCACCGAGAAGGTCGTGCCGGTGAGGTGCCCGTCGGACGGCAGGATCGCCACCGCCTTGAGCGCCTGCACGATCGGCCCCTCGTCGGACATGATCTGCTTCCACGCGAGCGTGCGCAGCAGGAAGCTGATGAAGAACGGCGCGATCACGAGCGTCAGCAGCAGGCTCTGCAGCAGCGGCCAGCGCCGGGCCTTCACCCCGATCACGTAGGCGATCGGGTAGCTGATCACGAGCGCGAGCACGGTCGCCACGAGCGCGAAGCCGAAGGCCCGCAGGATGAGCGGCCAGTACTCCCCCACCGAGTCGACGTAGTTCTGCCAGTTGAAGCCGGCCTGGTACTCGCCGATGTCGCCGTCGAGCACGGGCTGCTGGAATGAGGTGATGACCAGCGAGATCAGCGGCGTCAGAAAGAACAGAACGAGGTACAGGATGCCCGGCAGCAGCAGCACGAGCGCGATGAAGCTGCGCTTCTTCGGCGCCTGCTCGACGGCCGGGGTGGACGCGAACGCGGTGAAGGCCATGCCCGCGCCCTACGCCTGCTCGAGCTCTTCTTCGAGCGCGATGCGGCGCTGGATGGCGATGGACTCGGTCGAGTCGTCGGCCACGAAGCGCGGCACCGAGCCCGGCTCGTCGTCGAGGCCGAAGCCGTGCTCGACGTTCCACGACAGCCACACCTCGGCGCCGACGTTCACCACCGGGCCGAACACCATGTTCTGCGCGAACACGACGAGTTCGCCCACGTGCGGGATCTCGACGAGGTACTGCGTGCTCACGCCCGAGAACGACACGTCGGTCACGCGGCCGGGGCCCAGCACGTTGCGACCCGTCTCGGCGGCGGGAGCCGAGGTGAGCAGCGACACCTTCTCGGGTCGCACCCCGATCGCGACCTCGCCGGCGTGACGACGGCTCCGGATGCGCGGCACCACGATCGGCACCCCGGCGACGTCGACCGTGATGTGGTCGGGCCCGCTCGCGACCACGTCGCCCGTGAACAGGTTCGACTGCCCGAGGAAGTTCGCCACGAAGGCCGTGCGCGGCAGCTCGTAGAGCTCCTCGGGGGCGCCGAGCTGCTCGATGCGTCCCTTGTTCATCACGGCGACGGTGTCGGCCATGGTCATGGCCTCCTCCTGGTCGTGCGTGACGTGCAGGAAGGTGAGGCCGACCTCGGTCTGGATGGTCTTCAGCTCGAGCTGCATCTGGCGCCTGAGCTTCAGGTCGAGCGCGCCGAGCGGCTCGTCGAGCAGCAGCAGGGCCGGCCGGTTGACGATGGCGCGGGCCAGTGCGACTCGCTGCTGCTGACCGCCCGAGAGCTGCGCCGGGCGACGGGTCGCGAGGTGGTCGAGCTCGACGAGCTTCAGCGCCTCGTGCGCCTTCGCGACCGCGTCGCCGATCTTGCGGCGTTTGAGCCCGAAGGCGACGTTCTCGAGGATCGACATGTGCGGGAACAGCGCGTACGACTGGAAGACCGTGTTGACCGGGCGCTGATACGGCTTCGTCGCGGTGACGTCCTTGCCGCCGATCAGGATCGAGCCCTCGGTGGGCTCCTCGAGCCCGGCGACCAGCCGGAGGGTGGTCGTCTTGCCGCAGCCCGACGGGCCGAGCAGGGCGAAGAACGACCCCGCCGGGATGGACAGGTCGAGGTCTTCGATGGCGGTGAAGCCGGGGAACCGCTTGGTGATACCCGACAGCTGGAGGTCGGCGCCGCTCTCGGCGAAGGATGCGATGGCCATCAGCTGCCCAGCAGCACCTTCTGGAACTGGGCCTGGTAGTCGTTCTCCTCCTGCGGGGTGAGGGTGCGGAACACGTGCACGGTGCTCAGCGTCTCCTCGTCGGGGAAGATCAGCTGGTTGGCCGCGAGCTCGGGGTCGATGGCGTCCATCGCCTCTTTCGCTCCATTGACCGGGGTCACGTAGTTGACCCAGGCGGCGAGCTCGGCCGCCACCTCGGGCTCGTAGTAGTAGTTCATGACGGCCTCGGCGTTGGCCTTGTGGGTCGCGCCCATGGGCACGACGAAGGTGTCGTTCCAGAGCGTGCCGCCCGCATCCGGAATCGCGAACTCCCACTTGTCGCCCGCCTGCGCGTTCAGCGAGGTGATGTCTCCCGACCAGCAGATGGCGGCGTAGGTGTCTTCGGACTGCAGGTCGTTGAGGTAGGCGTTGCCCTTGATGTTGCGGATCTGGCCGTTCTCGACCTGCTCGGTGAAGGCATCCATCGCATTGGCGAACTCGTCGTCGCCCCACTCGCCCGTAATGTCGGTGCCCTGGTTCAGCATGATCAGGCCCATGGTGTCGCGCATCTCGCTCAGCACGCCCACACGGCCCTTGAGGTCGGCGGCCCAGAGATCGTCGACCGACTTGAGGCCTCCCGGCACCTTCTCCTTGTTCCAGCAGATGCCGGCGAAGCCGCCCTGCCAGGGCAGCGAGAGGTTGCGGCCCTTGTCGAAGTCGGGGTTCGCGAAGCTGTCGCTGAGGTTCGCGATGTTCGGGATGTTGGCGTGGTCGAGCTCCTGGAGGTAGCCGTTGCGCACGAGGCGGGCGACCATCCAGTCGGTGAGGCAGACGGTGTCGGCGCCGATCGACTGCCCGAGGGCCAGCTGATCCTTGACCTTGGCGTAGTAGCTGTTGTTGTCGTCGACCGCCACGTTGTAGGTGACGGTGATGCCCGACTCGTTCTCGAAGCCCATCAGGGTCGGGTAGTCGCCGGCGTCGTCCTCGTCCATGTAGGCGGGCCAGTTGTCCCAGGTGAGGGTCTTCTCGGAGGCGCTGACGTCTTTCGCGGGCGTCAACTCCTTCTTCTCGGCGGGGGCGCAGGCGGCCAGGGCGAGGGCGGTGGCGCCGACGCCCGTGGCACCGAGGAAGCCACGGCGCGTGAGCTGCACGGCCCGGGCGCGCTGCATCGCCTGGGAGTATCGGATCGCCTGCAGGATCTGGGGGTCTCGCGGTGTGCGCACGGAATATTCCTCCCTGAAATGAGTGACTCGATACTGGCACACGGGCACTGCCGAGGGTTAGCGCGAACGACGAAAAACACGCCCGCGAAACATACTCGTTACGAAATCAGTGCCGGATGACGCGATCGACGACTCTTTTCGCCAGTGGGGGCGTTCAGGGGTTCGCGGCGTCAGCGCACGTCGAACCACTCGTCGCCGATGCCGACGCGGCTGCCGCGGGCCACCCGGATGCGCACGCCCGGCTCGAGCTCCGTGCTGCGGGAGCGGGTCGCGTGTTCGGTCGAGGCCACGCCCAGGTCGGGCGGGCCGACGACGCGGGTGCCGTTGGAGGAGTGGCGGTCGGTGATCCAGAGCGTGTCGCCGTCGACGTCGAAGGCGAGGTGGGTCTTCGAGACGCTGCGCTGCGGGTCGATGAGCTGCACGAGGTAGTCGACGTGCTCGCCCTCCGCGGGCCGGGGGTTGCGGCCGACGAGGCCGGGGCCGTGTACGCGGATGCTCTCGCCGGTGCTGAAGGTGAGGGTGAACGCGGGGCGTGGTGTGGGGTCGGTGGGTGGCGCGGCGGCCGGTGCCGGTGCGGGTGGTGTCGGGTCGGCGGGCGCGGCCGGCGGTGTCGGTTCGGCGGATGGCGGCGCGGCCGGCGCCGGGTCGGTCGACGTCGGCTCGTGTGGCGCAGCCGTTGGCGGCGCGGGGGGTGTCGCCTGGGTCGGCGCAGGGGCGGGTGCCGCCGCGCGGGCCGCGGCTTCGGACACGAGGGCGCCGAGGAGGGCGCGCCGGTCGTAGCGGGCCGTGTCGCCGAGGGTGGGGCGGGGCGCGATCGCCGAGGCTCCGCACTCACCGCAGAGCAGGGCACCCGCACTCAGGGTCGTGCCGCAGGTTCTGCACGTCACCGCTTCGACCGCCCGTTCATGTCCTTGCCATGATAAGCGCGCAGCGACCGGAGCGAGAGCCGGGCCCGCAGGCGCGCGAGCCCGCCCGCCCGGGCGAGGAGCCGGCGACGCTCGGCATCCGACGCGGCCCAGAGGGCGTCGAGCTCGGCCGCCGTCGGGTCGCCCGGGCCGTAGAGCGCCTCGTCGACCCGCTCGGCCAGCGCGAGGCCCCCGGCGGAGTCGAGTGTGACGGCGGTCTCCCGCCGGGTGGACCGCGGCGGAGGTGCCGCACCGCTGTCCCGGGCGGTGTCGACGAGCTCGGCCCAGCTCCCGGCCGCCTGCGTGCGCACGGTGCCGGTGCTGCGGCGCCGGGCACGGCGCCGCGCCTTGAGCGCCAGCACGGTGGCGAACGGTGCGAGCAGCACGGCGAGCACCACGAGCGCGATCCCCGCGCCCAGAACTATCGCGAGGATCGGGCCCGCGCTGTCGGCCGGCGGAACCGGACGGTCGTCGCTCTCCTGCGACGGGGTGCCGTTCCGGGCGTCGTCGAGCGTGTCGGAGGCCGGCGGGAGCACGTCGGGGGGCTGCACGGAGGCGGCGGCGTCCTCGAGGGCGCTCGGCGGGACCGGCCTCACCTCCGGCGTCGGGTCGATCGCGACCCAGCCCTGCCCGGCGGCGTACACCTCGAGCCACGCGGTGGCGTCGCTCCCCCGCACCGCGACGGCCTCGCCCGCCTGGGACGCGACGGCCGCCTGGCCCGCCCCGGCCGCCTGGCCCGACTCGGCCACCCCGCCCGCCGGTGCGTCGGCGGCCCCGGACGGGACCACGAAGCCGACGGCGACGCGGGACGGGAAGCCCGCCGCCCGCGCGAGCAGGGCGGCGGCCGCGGCGTACTGCTCGGCGTCGCCGAGCATGGGCGACGCGGTCAGGAGCTCCTCGAGGCGATCGGCGCCATGGCCCGAGCGGCTGAAGACCTCGTCGCCCGTGGCGCCCGACCGGTAGCCGCTGCGGAGCCCCGCCACGATGCCCGCCAGGCGCTCGCCCGGTGGTCGGGAATCGGGGGCCCACTCGGCGAGGCGTCCGGACAGGGCATCCGGAGCCGTGGCCGCCGGGGTCACCGCGCCGCCCGGTTCGAGAACGGCGAGGGATGCGGCATCGACGAACGGCGCGGAGGCCGCCCCCGTAACCGTGTACCCGTCGCCCGCCTCGAGCGGCACGAGGTCGGCGACGGTCGACAACCGGCGGCTGGCGAACAGCTCGTTCTGCAGCGCCTCCGCCTCGGGGCCCGAGAACTCCACGGCCGCGGCGCCGTCGGGCACGGGGACCCACACGCCCGAGTAGCCCTCGACCGTCACGGTCACGACCGCCGCGGCGTCGCCTCCGCCACCGGTCGCGGCGTCGCCTGCGCCGCCGAGCCGCCCCGTGACCCGCTGAAAGAGATCGTCCCGCGAGACGGCGACATCGCCGACCCCGGCAGATGACAGCGCCGCCGGCGGGGTGTCGGTGCCGGCGGCGGAGAAGACGACGCCGTCGTAGGCGTCGAGCCGGGCGAGGGTGAGCCGGGATCCGGGCTCGGCGCCCGTCACGGTGAGCAGCGTCGCATCGGCGGCCGGCTGCTTCAGCAGAGCTCGCAGGCCCGACAGCGGGCTGGCGTAGTCTCGGGCGTCGAACGACGGCTCGACCGCCTCGCGGGCCACCGACCGGTCGGGCGCGGGGAGCCCGCCCACCGCGAGGCCGGCGGCCACCGCCGACACCCCCACGAGCGCCACGGCCGCGACCGCCGAGCGCGGCCGCCGAGGCCCGGCACCAGCCCCTCCGGCGCCGCCGACCGTCGAGGAACCCTGCGACCGCACCGGCGCCGAAGACCCCCACGGGGGACGCCCGGCCTCCGGCTCGGCACGCGCGAGTACCAACCAGAGCAGTGAGCCGACGGCGAACGCCCCACCGAGCAGCACCGGAGCGAAGCCGCGCGAGCCGCCGACCGCGATGCCGGCGGCGAGCACCGCCGTCGGGAGCAGCAGTGCGATAGAGGGTCGCGGCGTGCGCGTCGCGACGGTGGTGCCCACGACCGCCGCCGCGAGCGTGAGCGAGAACACCGGGACGAGCAGCGCCTGATAGTCCCCGACCGGGAGCTCGATGCTGATCAGCTGCCGCCACCCGGTCGCCGTGGTGACGATCAGGTCGACGAGACCCTGTCCCGTCGGCAGCACCCCGCCGAGCGCCTCACCCGGCACCGCGACCGGAACACCGAGCACGAGCCACGCGAGAACGGTCGCTCCGAGGACGACGGGGCCGCTCCACCGGAACGCCGCCCCCAGGGCGCCGATCGCGACCCCGGCGACGATGGCGATCCCCGCAGCGAGCACGAACGACACCGACTCGTGCACCGGCCACCACGACACAGCGGCCACGCCGAGCAGCAGCGCCAGCCCTATCGCCCGGTTCCGGATGCTCCGAGCGCGGGCGCGACCGCCCCCATCCCGACGCGGCCGGGTCGCGGGCGCGGGCGCGGACGCGGACGCGGACGCGGACGATGCCCCCATCACGCACCCCCCGCCCGAGCCAGCGCCCGCACGAGATCGTCGAGGTAGCCGATCCGCAGGATCCGCAGCGCCTCGATGCGCACGAGGCTGACCGGCGCCTCGGGCGCGACGACCACCGCCACCACCTCCACCCCCGGCGCGAAGTGCGAGGCCGCCGCCCGCAGGCGACGGGCGGGCACGGTCGAGCCGCAGACGAGGAAGACGAGCGACGCGTCGGGCGCCTGCTCCCCCACCGTCCGGGCCAGAGCGGTGACCGACGTCGCACCGGGCGCCGGATCGATCCCACTCAGGTCGTCGAGCAGCTCCCGGCGACCCCGGGTGCGCAGTCGGCCCGCCTCGCCACGGGTGCGCGGGGCCCCGGCGTACACCGACAGGCTCGTCCCGTCGGCGATCGCGCGGGCACCGATCGACCCCACCGCGCTCACCGCCAGCTCGAACTCCTCGTCGCTGCCGTAGTCGTCGGCCGCGAGCGACTGCAGCACGATCAGGTGACTGCGCCGCGTCTGCTCGAACTGCCGCACGAGGAAGCTCCCCGTCTTCGCGGTGCTCTTCCAGTGGATGTGCCGCCGGTCGTCACCCGAGACGTAGGGCCGCAGCGCGTGGAACGCGATGTCGCTGTCGGTCAGGTCGGGGGTGGCGATACCCTCCAGGTCGCGCAGCAGCCCGCTCGTGGCGACGGCGATGGCGGCGATCGGCGGATGCACGAACAGCAGCGCCTCCCCGCTCCGCGCCGACTCCCGACGGGCGAACCCGAACGGGTCCCGGCGCACGAGCGTCACCGGCCCGAGCTGCACGACCCCGCGCCGCCCCGCCGGCACGGGCAGCAGCACCTCGCGGGTCTCCCCCGCGTCGACGGCGGGCAGACGGATGCTCTGCAGCACGTCGCCGACGGGCAGCTCGGCGTCCTGAGCCCGCTGCGCCCGGCCGCCGTCGCCCGTGACGCACACCACGACCGTCGCCGTGCCGCCCGCCACCACCTGTCGCTCGAGCACCGAGATGGCGACGGCACCGGGGCGCCGCCCCACGAGGAAGAGGGCGGCGACCACCACGACGAGGGCGCCGCTCAGTCCCACGACGAGGAACTCCGCCCAGCCGAGGCCGACCCCGAGCCCGAGCCCGACCACGGCGACCACCAGTGCCGCCCACCCGGCCGCCGAGACCGACACGGCGCGCGGCGGAGTGCGGATCGGCCGCACGACCGATTCACCGGCGGCGGGACTGCCGCTCATGCGCCCGGTGCGTCCTCGGGCGGTGCGACGTCGAGCAGCACGCGCGAGACGACGCCGAGGGCGGTGACCCCGTCGAACTCCGCCTCGGGATCGAGCACCAGACGATGCGCCAGCACCGGGCCCGCGAGCGCCTTGACGTCGTCGGGGATGACGTAGTGGCGGCCATCCGATGCCGCGTAGGTCTTGGCGGCACGCACCAGAGCGAGGGCGGCCCGCACGCTGCCGCCGAGGCGGGTCTCCTCGGCGTCGCGAGTGGCCTGCACGAGGCGGGAGACGTAGTCGTTGATCGCGGCGTCGACGTGCACCGAGCGGGCCTCCGACGCGAGCAGGGTGACGCCTTCCGCGGTAATGACGGCCGGCTTCGACTCGCCGTGGGCGCGCTCGGTGGCACCGGCGAGGATGCGCAGCGTCGTCGCGTGGTCGGGGTAGCCGATCGAGGTCTTGATCAGGAAGCGGTCGAGCTGGGCCTCGGGCAACCGATAGGTGCCCGCCTGCTCGATGGGGTTCTGGGTGGCGATCACCATGAACGGCTCGCCGACCGGATGGGACACGCCGTCGACCGTGACCCGCCCCTCCTCCATCACCTCGAGCAGCGCCGCCTGCGTCTTCGGGCTC
Organism: Herbiconiux gentiana; assembly: GCF_024978135.1. Classification (GTDB taxonomy): domain Bacteria; phylum Actinomycetota; class Actinomycetes; order Actinomycetales; family Microbacteriaceae; genus Herbiconiux; species Herbiconiux gentiana. Next base: position 517,720 of record NZ_JANTEZ010000001.1, read on the forward strand.
GCGCGGTTGATCTCGTCGGCGAGCACCACATGGGCGAAGACCGGCCCGGGGTGGAAGTCGAAGGCGCCGCTGCGCTGGTCGTAGACACTCACGCCGGTGATGTCGCCGGGCAGCAGATCGGGGGTGAACTGGATGCGGCTCGACGAGCCCCGCACGCTGTCGGCGATCGCCCGGGCGAGGGAGGTCTTCCCGGTTCCCGGAGCGTCTTCGAGCAGCAGGTGCCCCTCGCTGAAGAGAGCCACGAGAGCGAGGCGGATGACGTGCGCCTTGCCGTGCAGCGTCTGCTCGATCGTCGCCGTGAGGCGGTCGAAGACGTCGGCGAACCGCACCGCCTGCTCGCTCGTCATCGTCATCGTGCTGCTGCCTCTCCCTTAGCCACGGTACACATAGTGGTGATCGCCGATCTGCACCGCGAGCCCGGCGTCACCGGACGGCGCGGGGGTGCCGGGTGTGCAGGAACCGGGCAGCACCACCTGGCCGCCGGGCTCGCCCGCCGGGGTGATCGCCGCCGAGCCGCAGGCGTAGTCGGGCGTCAGCGCGCCGTTCGCCGGCTCGCCCGACCAGGTCCAGCGGGTGCCGTCGTAGCTCGGGCCGCGCCCGAAGGCGAAGGTCAGCGACGGCTCGGGCGCGGTGACCGTGTCGGAGAACGACCCGCACACCTCGGCGGCCGCCCAGCGGTTGCACGCCTGGAGCTGGAACCGGTAGGCGGTGCCGAACGCGCCGCCCGTGAGAGACCGCGGGAAGCCGCCCAGCGTGAACGACTGCGTCTCTCCCGCCGGCGACCCGTCCGCGTCGACCTGGCGCACGCGGTACCGCAGCTCACCCGACACCGTGCCGGACGTGGGCGCGGCGAGCACCTGCGCGTCGTAGTCGGTGCCCGTCTGCACCATGGCCACCGACACCTCGGCGGCCTGCACCTGGCCGGGGCTCGGGTAGGCGACCGCCGCCGCGACCGCAGAGGCGACGCAACCGGCCGCGTTGTAGCCCCACACCACGAAGCCGTACGCGGCGTCGACGTCGGTCAGGCCGGTGAACGTCGCGGATCCCACGCCGGCTCCGACCGCCTGCTGCGCGATGACGTCGCCTCCCGCCACGGGTGCCGTGGGCCGCCCGGGTGCCGGGGTCGAGACCGTGCACGCCTGCGCTCCGCCCGGCTGCCCGGTGCCGGGGCGGAGGGCCTGGACGTAGTAGCCCGCGACCGCGCTGCCGTTGCCCTCGAACTCCGGCCAGCCGACGACGACGGTTCCCGGTCCCGCCTCCGGCGTGGCGACGGCCGTGACGGCGGATGCGGCCGGCGCCCCGAAGGGCGTACCCGACGCCACCGACGACGGCCACACCGCGAGGGGTGGGTAGGCGCCGTTCCGCGCCGTGACGACCACGTCGACCGAGGAGCCGTTCTGCAGGCCGGTGAGGGTGGCCGAGCATCCGTCGCTCGCGCAGCTCGCGGCGTCGACCGTCGCCGCGGCCACACCGGTCGCCGTGACGTCGTACTGCCTCACGGCCGACCCGCCGGCGGGAACCGTGGCCGGCGCCCAGCGCACGGCGAGCCCGCCGTCGAGCGGCGCGAGCTCGGGGGTGCCGGGAGCGGACGGCACGAGGTCGGACCACACCGGGACCGAGTAGCTCCGAGCATCCGACACCCCGATGGCGTTGACGGCGGCGACACTCAGCGTGACGGCGGCAGCGGAGCCGTTGCCCGGGGTGGCCACGTCACAGCTCGTGCTCGCGCACCGGCTCGTCGTCACGTCGCCGCCGGCCGTGCGGGCCTCGATCTCGAAACCGGAGATGGGCGCGTTGTTGGCGGGGCCCGGGGAGAAGGAGAGTGTGACGCTGCGGTCGCCGAACCCGGTCACCGAGAGGCCGGTCACGGGCGAGGGGCGGTCGGCGACCGAGATGCGCACGGTGCCCCACGCGGCGCGCGACGGATCACCAGTGGCGTCGAGCACCTGGTACTGCACGGCGATGTCGGCGGCCGGGGCATCGGGGGCGACGGCGACCTCGAGCACGCCCTCGGAGTCGCCGGTCGTGATGCCCACGCCGGCGGGGAGACTGGTGCGGTCGATGCCGCGCACGGCGACCACGCGCAGAGGCGTCGCCGGGAACGGGTTCGTCGCGGCGTCGTTCGCGATCACGTCGACCGTCGTGGTGCGGCCTCGGGGCGCCACGACCGCATCGGCAGCGGGCGCGGCGAGAGGACGGGTCGACGGCACCACCGACACGGCGATGCGACCGGTGGTGGCGGCTCCGCCTTCGCCGCGAACGTCGACTGTCAGCTCCCCGGCGGCCCCGAGCGCGGCCCCGGGCTGGGCGGTCACGGTGAGCGTGGCCCCCAGCAGCACCGCCTGGAAGCCGCTCGGCGGCGCCCCCTCGAGGGAGAAGGCGAGCGGCCCGGGGCTCGCCGAAGTGGTGAGCCGGGACAGGTCGATCGCCTTCTGCTGGCCGGGTTCGAACTCCACCGTGGCTCCGTTGAAGACCGGCGGCTGGTCCTCGCGGGGTGTCACGGTGATGGGCAGCACCAGCGTGGCGCGCCGGGCCGACGGCCCCTCCCCGTCCGCCACCTCGAACGACAGCGACGCGGGCCCGAAGTAGCGGTCGGCGCTGCGGAACGCGAGCGTGCTGTCTCCGACGACGAGGTCGGTGCCGTCGGCATGCGTCGCCCGCACGGTGTTCGGGTCGGTGATGCGCACCGGCCGACCCCCGACCGCGACGACCACGTCGTTCAGGTCGACCTCGAGCAGCGCACCCGAGACGACCTGGAGCACCGGCAGCCCCTGCCGCAGCTGCGGCAACGCGTCGTCGCTGCCCGGGATCTTGACGAAACCCGAGGAGCGCACCGCGGGATCGTCGGGATGCGCCACCGTGAACGGGATCACCTGCGCGGCCTCGCCGACCCGCACGCGGAGCCTCCCGTCGACGACCCGGGCGGTCGCGCCGTACCCCTGCTCCACCGAGAGATCGAGAGCGCTCGGCGAGCCCTCGGCGAAGAACACGTTCCGCAGCACGTCGACGTCGACCTCTGACCGGTCGAGGATGTCGCCGAGCGTCAGCACCGTGTCCTCGACGACCGGGCGGGCGAGCGGCGCGTCGGGGTCGACGTCGATGGTGGCGAAGCCCGACGCCGTCCCGCCGCGGTCGTCGGCGATCGTGTAGATCACGCTGTACCGCCCGGCGGCTTCAGGGGCCCGGATGCTCAGCAGCGGCCCCTCGATCGCCACCCCGTCGCCAGCGGAGCCCGACGCCGCTCCGCCGGCCGTCGTCGTCCCGACACCCGTCAGCGGCTCGACCGCCACGATGCTCAGCGTTCCGCCGCCGGGCGACACGTCGTTGTCGAGCACCCGCAGCAGCACCGTACGGCCCGGACGCACTTGCGCCTCGTCGGGGCTCGCGACCGGGTTTCGCGCGCCGTCGGGCCGCGGTCCGATCCCCACGCGCACGGTGCCCGACGCCTTCGCACCGAGGCGGTCGACGACCGAGTAGCCGAAGGTGTCGGTACCCGAGGAGTAGTCGCCGGCGGCGAACTCGATCCAGTCCGGCCCGGTCGACACCACCTGGCCCTTCGCGGGGACGGAGTCGATGCCGAGGAACTGCACCGAGTCTCCGTCGGGGTCGATGCCCTCGAGGGGGACGTCGATGCGCACCGTCTCGCCCGCGAACACCCGGGCGGTGACGAGGGCGGGCACCGGTGCGGCGTTCACCGTGGCGTCGACCTCGCGCACGCTGATGGTGACCGCTGCCGTCGCCCACTGCCCGTCGGGGGCGTCGACGCGGTACACCGCGGTGACGTCCCCCGGAGTCGACGGGGCGAGGAAGCGCAGCCGGTCACCCGAGGCGAAGAGCAGGCCGGCGCCGTCGGCAGGAGCGGTGACTAGCTCGGGATCGAGGCTCAGCCGGTCGCCGTCGGGATGCCGGTCGTTGGCGAGCACGGGGATGTCGACGACGTCACCGACCCGCACCGATGCCCGGTCGGGCACCGCGATGGGAGGCTGCCGCACGGCGGGCTCGGGGATCTCGAGAACCGTGACCGAGCCCTGCGCGCCCGTGAAGCCATTGCTCACGGTGTAGTGGGCGGTGGAGCGCCCGCCGGTGAGGGGGCCCGTGAGGGTGATGCGGAGCATCCGCTGATCGATCACCTCGACCCGGAGCGCCGGGGCGACGAGGCCTTCTGCGCCTGCACCTGCACCTGCACCTGCACCTGCGCCCGCGCCTTCCGTTGTGCCTGTACCCGCGCCTGCGCTTGCGCCCGTCACGATCAGCACGCCGCCCGCCGGATCGAAGTCGCCGGCGAGCACGTCGACCGACACCTCGGAGCCCTGTCGCACGAAGGCCGCGTGGGGCACGGTCACCGGTCGCGCGTTGGCGTCGGGCGGCAGGGTCGCGACGACCCGGATGACGCCGGTCGCACTGCGGCTGCCGTCACCGACCGCGTAGTCGAGCAGGGTGCTGCCCGGCGATTCGGGGGTGATCCGTACCGTTCCGCCGGCGAAGTCGGGGACGATCCCGAACCCCTCCCGAGCCGGCACCCCCGCGAGCCGAAGACCGGGGCCTCCCCCGGTGACATGAGCGAGCGGAGCGACCTCGACGGCCTGACCGACGCGGGCCAGCACGACGAAGCCGCCCGCCTCGAGCGGCACCTGGTCGGGCGGATGCACCTCGACCGTGAACGATCCGGTCGTGGATGCGACACCGTCGCCCATCGTGACTGTCACCTGCTTCGTGCCGGACGTGGCGCCGGCGTCGATGACGGTGACGACGCCCTCCGGGGTCCAGCTGACGGTGTCGGGAGCGTCGATCGACGCCGACTGCAGGTAGAAGGCGTCGCCGTCGGGGTCGTACCAGTCGCCACGCAGATCGAGTTCGGCCCGGCCACCCAGGCCCACGTCGAGGGTGGTCGTCGTGCTCTGCACCGGCGGCGCGTTCTCGTCGTCGGAACGGATGGTCACCCGCACCAGGGCGTCGTCGGTGCCGCCGTGGCCGTCGGAGATGGTGTAGCCGAACTCGAGCACGCCGCTCGCCCCGGCGGGCGTGCTGAGCTGCAACTGCTGGCCGTCCGAGACGAGGTCGACCGTGAAGGCTGCACCCTCCGGAACCGTGACCGCGTCGATGACGATCACGTCGTCGTTCGGATCGAAGTCGTTCTGCAGCACCGGCAGCACCACGGAGCGTCCGAGACGGGCGCCCAGCTCGTCGTCGCCCGCGACCGGGGGCTGCTGCTCGGGGTCGGGTGCCTCGTCGTCGGCGGCCGTGGTCTCGGCACTGGTCGGCCGCGTGGGCGCGTCGGGGAGCAGAGCGTCCCAGTCGTCGATGGGGGCGTTGCCGCGGGTGACGTCCCAGGAGCGTCCGCTGACCGCGTCGCTCAGGAGCACGCCACCGGTGCCGTTCGTGCGGAAGACGAGACGGTCTCCGGATGCTGCCCCCGGCAGCACTCCGTCCGCCCCTCCCGAGGCGGCCGAGGGGCGACCCCCGGGGGCGGTGGTGTCGGCCGCCGTGGTGACGGACATGCCGTCGGTGAGGCGCGACCCGGCGATTGACCCGCGTTCGGAACCGTCCCGTCCGGAATCGCCGCCCGGGCCGTCGCAGCCCGTCCAGGTGCGGCCGTCGGTCCAAGCCGCGAACCAGCAGCCGTCGATCTGCACGGGTTCGGTCGAGGTTCCGGAATGGCCGTCGGAGAGCACGTCGCCGGCGCCGGTCGACAGTTCGACAGAGAGAAGGGCGGACGGGGTCGCCACGATGACGTGGTCGGAGGAGCCGGACGGGGTCTGGAGCCAGACGGCCGGGCGGGTGGAGGGGTCGTCATCCGTTGGAGTGGTGCCCTGGTCGCTGAGGTCACCGTCACCTGAAGCTCCGTCGCTCGGGCCGCCGCCGGTGGCGCTGTCGCCCGGGTCGCGGGCGGTCGAGTCGAGGTCGGTCGGGTCAGTCGGCAGATCCCCCGGCTGCGGCGACCCGCCGGCGTCGCCCGCACCCTGCCCAGCAGTGAGATCGACCGACACGCTGCCATCGCCGGTGAGAAGGCGGCCCGTCGAGCGGTCGAGGACCACCCAGCGGTCACCGACCGCGCTGATCGCCAGCTCGGCGTCGGCTGCGACGTCGAGGGGTCGAGCATCCGCCCTCTCGCCGCGTGCCAGCGCCACGGCATCGGCGGTATAGACGGAGCCGCTCGCCGGGGAGACCGCGACCACCAGGCCCGCGGTGGTGACGGCCGTCGCCCCGCCGACGCCCAGTGTGAGGTCGGGTGGGCTAGACGGGTCGAAGGTTGCGAGGGCCGCGATGGGCACGCTCCAGACGTCGCCCGACGCCCGCGCCGTGATGACGGCGGTGTCGTCAGCGAGCGCCACCTGCACCTCGCCCGACGGCAGCGGGAACGTGTCGGACACCTCGGCCGTCGCGGTGTCGACGAGGCGCCCCTCGCCACCGCCTTCGTCGAGGACGATCACCTGCTGCCCGGCCTGTGCGAGGGAGAGCGAGCCCGACTCCATGCGGATCGCCGTGTTGAGCTCACCCACCTGCGGATTCGCCCGGCCGGCGGCCTGGTGGAGATCGCTCGTGACCCAGACGGCTGCGTCGTCGAGGTCGACCTTCTGGGCGCTGTAGCCCGTCGAGACCACGGCGGTCACCGCGATGACCGCCGTGATCAGCGCTCCCACCCCGATGCTCGCTCCGAGGGAGCGACGTCGTCGGGCCACTGGGTCGTGCCGTGCCGCTGTCACGGGAGGCTCGCGCACTTCTCGGCGCTCGCGTCGCCGGTGCGGCCCGCGTGCACCACGGAGACGGTGATGCAGACCGGCGTCGAGCCCGTGGGGAAGACGGCGAACTCGGTGCTGCGCTGCACCGAGTTCTCTCCCGTGGAGGTCTCGACCTGGAAGCTGTCTCCGTCGGCGAGACCCGCGTCGCTCCAGCTGAACAGGATGCGGCCGTCGGCCACCTCGGCGCTGATCTCGCCGACCGAGGGCAGCTCGGTGGTGCCGGGCAGCAGAGTGGTCGCGGCGGCGACGGCTCCTCCGACGACGGCGAGCGTGGCGACGAGGGCGATGATCAGGGTGCGCCGTCGGCCGGTGCGGGGTGAGGTGCTTGTTCGTGGTCTCGGTGACGCGAGGCTGCCGCCAGCGCCTGGTGCGCGCGATCTGCCTGCTGTACTCGTGCCTACGGCTGCGCCTGGGCCGGCTGGACCCGTGTCGGGTGCACCTGATGACGCGCGGCTGCCGTTGCGACGTCGCCGGGGCGCGTCGGCGGGAGCTGCCGGTGGCGCCACCGATCGGGCGCGCTCCGGCTCGACCGCCCACTCGGCGCGCGTGATCTCGACACCGGTCTGCGCGAGACCGAACTCGGTCTCGACGGTCTGCAGCTCCTGCAGCAGCTCGAGGGCCGAGCCGGGCCGATCGCCCGGTCTCTTCGACAGCCCGCGAAGAAGGGCGCGCTCGAGCGAGGCGGGCACGTCGGAGCGACCGATCGGCGAGGGCTTGGCCTTGACGATCCGGGCCGAGAGTTCGGAGGAGCTCGGCGACGTCACCCCGGGCACCTCGAACGGCGACCGGCCGGCGAGGAGTGAGTAGAGGGTCGCCGAGAGGCCCCAGACCTCCGACGCGATCGTTCCCCGCGTCTCCTCGGTGACGACCTCGGGGGCCGACCACGGCACCGACAACCCGACGGCGTCGACGGCCGCCGATCGCCCCCGCGTCGACTGCGCGATACCGAAGTCGGAGAGCACCGGCGCACCGTAAGCCGTGACGAGGATGTTCGACGGCTTCACGTCGCGGTGCAGGACGCCCTGCTGGTGCGCGGTGTGCAGCGCCCCGGCGATCTTCACCCCGATGCGCAGCACCTGGGCGACGGGCAGCGGCTCCTGTCGGTAGCGCCGTCCGAGAGACGACGAGCAGAGCTCCATGACGAGGTACGGCCGACCGTCGCTGGACACCCCTGCCTCATAGATCGTGAGGATCGACGGATGCGCACTCAGCCCGGCCATCAGGTCGGCCTCGACCTGGAACATGCGACGCACCTGCTCGTCGACCACTTCGGGCAGCATGACCTTGACCGCCACCTGACGGCGCGGCATGTTCTGCTCGAAAAGGAACACGTCGGCGAAGCCACCCGAGCCGAGCACGCGCACGGGCGTGAACCCGGGCAGCGTGGGGGGCGGGGAGGGGAGGCGGCGCGGCACGGTGCGGCCTAGGGCTGCGCGGCGCCCCGGTCGCCCGGGCGCTCAGGGACGTCGCCCGCAGGCGCGCCGTCGTTCTCGTCGGACTCCACGTCGACCACGACCACCGTGACGTTGTCGCGCCCTCCGTTCGCGAGCGACGCGGCGACGAGTTCGTTCGCCGCCCGCTCGGCCGTCGGCGAGATGGACAGGTAGTGCCGGATGCCGACGTCGGTCAGTTCCTTGGTGAGTCCGTCGGAGCAGATCAGCACGCGCTGGCCGGCGATCACCGAGATGGTGGAGTAGTCGGGGACGGGCTTCTCGTGGAACCCGACCGCACGCGTGATGACGTTGCTGTCGGGGTGGCGCTCGGCCTGCTCCGGTGTGATCAGCCCGGCGTCGAGGAGCTCCTGCACGACGGAGTGGTCGACGGTCAGCTGGTGGAGCTGACCGTCCTGCAGCAGGTACACCCGCGAGTCCCCGATGTTGAAGACCATCCAGGCGAGGTCGTCGTCGACTTCGGCGAGCGCCACGCCCGTGACCGTGGTGCCCGTGCCGAGGACGGACTCGTCCCCGACCCGGTCGATGTCGGTGAGCGCTTCGGCGAGCGCCTCCTCGATGCGGTCGGCGGTGGTGACGGCGTCGCCGATCTCCCCGAGCCGGTCGACGACCGCGGCGCTGGCGACGTCGCCGGCCGAATGGCCGCCCATACCGTCGGCCACGGCGAAGATCGGGATGTCGGAGATCGAGCTGTCCTCGTTGCCGGCCCGCTTGTTGCCCTTGTCGCTGATGGCGGCCCAGGACAGGGTGACCTGCCGGGGCACGGCACCCTTGCGCGTGACGCTGACCCGCGCACTCGTTCGACCGATCTGGGTCACGGTGACAACTCCTGACGACGTTCCGGAACCCTACGGTGTGATTCCGGTATCTATTCGGCCTGGGGGCGGGATTCGGATGGCGTTCCCGCCGCCGAATCCGACGATAGCCGACCCGCTCCCGGCCGCCGAATCAGCGGGCTCGGCCCGGCTGGGCCATGACGACGAAATCCGCGCTCGATACGCTCTGCAGCTACGGAATCGCTTGCCTGAGTGCCCGATACCTGACAGGATCGAAGCATGAGCACGAAGCCCAAGCACTCCGCTCTCGATGACACGTCCAAGGCGATCATCGAGCAGTTGCAAGACGACGGGCGCCGTTCCTACGCCGAGATCGGCAAGGCCGTCGGCCTCTCCGAGGCCGCGGTGCGGCAACGGGTGCAGAAGCTCACCGAGTCGGGGGTGATGCAGATCGTGGCCGTGACCGACCCGCTGCAGCTCGGCTTCTACCGTCAGGCCATGATCGGCCTCAAGGTCTCGGGCGATACCCGCGAGGTCGCCGACGCTCTCGCCGCCATGCCGGCGGTCGACTACGTGGTGCTCACGGCGGGAACGTTCGACATCCTGGCCGAAGTCGTCTGCGAGGACGACGACGACCTCATCGCTCTGCTGAACTCCGAGATCCGGAAGCTCGACGGCGTGCAGTCCACAGAAACATTCGTCTATTTGAAGCTGCACAAGCAGCTCTACAACTGGGGTACACGATGACCACCACCGAACAGCCCATCACCGCCACCGGCTCAGGAACACCTCTCGGCGGGCGGGCCGCGCGCTCCGACGCCGAGCTCCAGCAGATGGCGAAAGATCATTTGTGGATGCACTTCGCCCGTCAGTCCGTGATGGAGTCGGGCGGTGGCGTGCCGATCATCACCAAGGGTGAGGGCCACCACATCTGGGACTCCACCGGCAAGAAGTACATCGACGGCCTCTCCGGACTGTTCGTGGTGAACGCGGGGCACGGGCGGCGCCGGCTCGCCGAGGTCGCGGCGAAGCAGGCCGAGGAGCTCGCCTTCTTCCCGATCTGGTCGTACGCGCATCCGTCGGCCATCGAGCTGGCCGACCGACTGGCCGACCTGGCGCCCGGCGACCTGAACCGGGTGTTCTTCTCGACCGGTGGCGGCGAGGCGGTCGAAACGGCGTTCAAGCTGGCCAAGCATTACTGGAAGCTGCAGGGCCGGCCCACCAAGCACAAGGTCATCTCGCGCTCGATCGCTTACCACGGCACCCCGCAGGGTGCTCTCGCCATCACCGGCATCCCCGCGATGAAGGAGATGTTCGAGCCGGTCACCCCGGGGGGCTTCCGTGTGCCGAACACGAACTACTACCGGGCGCACGAGATGGGCTTCGAGGGCACCGAGGAAGCCTTCGGGCTCTGGGCCGCGAACCGCATCGAGGAGATGATCCAGTTCGAGGGGCCCGAGACGGTCGCCGCGATCTTCCTCGAGCCGGTTCAGAACTCCGGCGGGTGCTTCCCCCCGCCCCCCGGCTACTTCCAGCGGGTCCGGGAGATCTGCGACAAGTACGACGTGCTGCTCGTAAGCGACGAGGTGATCTGCGCGTTCGGCCGCATCGGCAACTACTTCGCCTGCGACACCTACGGCTACCAGCCCGACATGATCACCTGCGCCAAGGCGATGACGAGCGGCTACTCCCCCATCGGCGCGACCATCGTGAACGAGCGGGTGTACGAGCCGTTCAAGCACGGCCAGACGGCGTTCTACCACGGGTACACCTTCGCCGGACATCCGGTCTCGGCGGCCGTCGCGCTCGAGAACCTCGACATCTTCGAGGAGGAGAAGCTGAACGAGCACGTCCGCGACAACTCGCCGCTGTTCCGCCAGACGCTGCAGAAGCTCACCGACCTGCCGATCGTCGGCGACGTGCGCGGCGACGGCTACTTCTTCGGCATCGAACTGGTGAAGGACAAGGCGACGAAGGAGACGTTCGACGACGACGAGTCGGAGCGGCTGCTGCGCGGCTTCCTGTCGAAGGCACTGTTCGACGCGGGGCTGTACTGCCGGGCCGACGACCGGGGCGACCCCGTCATTCAGCTGGCGCCGCCTCTCACCATCGGGCAGAGCGAGTTCGACGAGATCGAGCAGATCTTGCGCGGGGTGCTCTCGGAAGCCTGGACCAGGCTCTAGGCCTCGGCCTCGCCTGCGCCCCCGCCCATGGCAGCGACCGACTACCGCGATCTCTCGTTCTGGTTCGACTCGCTCGCCGGGTCGGGCCGGGATGCACTCATGCCTCGCCCGGGTCTCACCGGCGATCAGCGCACCGATGTGTGCATCATCGGCGGTGGACTCACCGGGCTGTGGACCGCCTACTACCTGAAGCGGGCGAACCCGGAGCTCGCGATCACCGTGGTCGAGAAGCACATCGCCGGTTTCGGCGCGTCGGGGCGCAACGGCGGTTGGTGCTCGGCGCTCTTCCCGACGTCGACCTCCGGACTGCGTCGCGCCTACGGCGACGAGGCGGCGATCGCCATGCGCCGGACGATGATCGACACGGTCGACGAGGTCGGCCGTGTCGTCGCAGCGGAGGGCATCGACTGCGACTACGTCAAGGGAGGAACCGTCACGTTCGCCCGCGGAGACGTGCAGCTCGCGTCGGCCCGGGCCGAGGTCGAAGCGGCGAAGGCCTTCGGCCCCGACGAACCCGAGCTCGTCACCGCGGGCGAGGCGTCGGAGCCCTCGTCCGATCGTCGCGCGGCTCTCGGGCGCGCCCTCCGCGCTACGCGCGCGGCGGCCGCCTCGTTCGACCCGTCGTGCGCCCGGCTGCAGCCCGCGAAGCTCGTGCGGGGCCTCGCCGACGTCGTGGAGCGGATGGGGGTGGTGATCGCCGAGCAGACCGAGGTGGTCGAATGGGCGCCCCGGCGCGTGCTCTGCGAGGGGCCGTCGGGCCAGGTGCTGGTGCACTGCGACACCGTCGTGATCGCCACCGAGGGGTACGGTGCTCAGCTGCCCGGTGTGAAGCGGCGCATCCTGCCGCTGTATTCGCTGATGATCGCGACCGAGCCGCTGCCGGCCGAGCTGTGGGACGAGCTCGGCATCGAGCACGGCACGACCTTCTCGGACTACCGGCACCTGCTCGTGTACGGCCAGCGCACCGCGGACGACCGCTTCGCCTTCGGCGGGCGGGGCGCTCGGTATCACTGGGGCAGCAGCATCACTCCCGGCCACGACCGGTCGGCTGCTGTGTTCGCCCACCTGGAGCGGGCACTCGTCGACCTCTTCCCGGCCGCCGCCGGCGCCGAGGTCACCCATCGCTGGGGCGGGCCGCTCGGTGTCCCCCGCGACTGGCACGCCTCGGCGAGCTACAACCCGCGAACCGGTGTGGCGTTCGCCGGCGGGTACGTGGGCGATGGCCTCAGCACCACGAACCTCGCCGGTCGTACCCTCGCCGACCTCATCGGTGGTCACGACAGCGAGCTCACCGGCCTGCCCTGGGTCAACCACCTCTCGCCCCGCTGGGAGCCGGAGCCGCTGCGCTTCATCGGCGCTAACCTCGGCCTCCTCGGCACGACTGCCGCCGACGCGGAGGAAGCCCTCACCGGCCGCCCCTCCCTCGCGGCGCGCGTGCTCGGCCCGCTCACGGGCCACTGACCCCGGGCCGGCCCGCCGCGCCGCGACGGCACCCGCAATCGCGGCGCATTTGTGGACACCGGCGGCGCGCGTGAGGACACCATATGAAGCGCGAGCAGTGAGTGCTGGCGCAGGTCGCGTCACAGCACGACCAGAGACCGCACCCCGGGTCCGGCCAAGGGCAGCTCCGGACACGGCACTCACGGCGACGGCACTCATCGCGACAGCACGCGGCGTCGGAGCGCGGCGGGCCGGGGCGGTCAGTCGAGCCATTGCGGGACCAGGCCCTGATTGAGGATCTGGCGGAACAGGTGTGCCAGGGAGCAGGTGGGGTCGGCGGCGAGGCACTCGTCGAGGTAGGCCGCGGCGACGGTTCCCCGGCCTCGACACCACTCGAGCCACGCCAGCATGACGAGCGGTGAGGCGGCGAGCGACGGCGGCACGCACTCGGCGACACGGCGAAGGACCTCTACCGATCGGCGGAGCGTCGGCTCGCGGGGAGCTTCGGGGGCGGATCCGAGGAAGGTCGAGAAGACCGACCCGGCGCGGGCATCACTGCCATCGAGGGACTCGGCCAGTGCCGTAACCGAGCCGTCGAGGCCCCAGGCGCACTGCATGAGGACCAGGTCGCGCAGCATGCGGCGCCGGAGCGGCCAGGCAAGGCGGATGGCTCCGATCTCGCTGGGCAGTCCTTTGGAGGGGTCGAGCGCGTTGCACCACAGCTGGAGGGCTCGCATGGGGTCGAACTCGGTGCGGTCTCCGTCCTCGGCGGGCAGACCCAGGGCAGCCAGGGCGGCGACGGCCAGTTCCTCGGGGACGCGGTCGAGCGGGACGAAGGCGCCTCGATGCGGATCGACCGGTGTGCCGGGGAGCGGCTGCCGACGCTTCGAGGCCGCATCGTCGGAGGTGGGCGCGGCTGGATCGAGCAGCGAGGGCGGCATCGGGATCGCTGCGCCCGGGCGGGGTGGGCGGTGCGCGTCGCCGGACGGCGAAGTCGTCACCGCGCCTGGCTCGAACCGGCGGACGATGTCGCCCGAGACGTCGATCAGCTCGCCGATGGTGAAGCCGGCCGCGTCGAGCCCGACGGCCAGGGCGACCAACAATTCTCCCCTCGCGTCGGTGGGAGCCGGGCGCCGTTGGGCACCGTGTCTCGCCGGCGGTCCCGAGATAGCCGTGTCGGGCGTACACGGCGCGTCGAGCGCCACCGACGATCCGGCCGTGGGCGGTGCGGCCGGCGGTGCGGGTGGGGTCGGCGGGGCGAACGCGGCCGGTGATCCGGAGGCGGGCGACTCGGCGGGCGGGGTGGGCGCGGCCGCTGATCCGGAGGCGGGCGATGCGGTCGGCCGGGCGGAGCGGCAGGTCGAGGTCGGTGGGGCGAATGTCACCAGGTCCAGGCGCGCTACCCCGGTCAGGCGCGACAGAAGGCCGGTCAGAGTGTTCGCCAGCCTCGATACGGCCTCGGGGTCGGCCCACACGTCGGAACCGCCGCCCGCGACCACACTGGTCATCGAATCGGAACCGGCAGTCGAGTCGGGACCGGCCGTGGGCGGGAGGTCGACTCGAAGGACCGCAAAGGGTCGGCGACGGCGGCGGATGCGGAGGGCGAGACTTCCGCGAGGGACGAAGCCGAGTGTGCGGACGATGTCGGTGACGACAGCGACCGCAACATCGGTTTCGAGCGGCGCATCACCCTCTGACGATCGCTCGGGCGGGGAGGGCCGCCGCGGATCGGATCGGTCGGCCGCACGAGGGCGCGTCGGCCGGGAGCGGGAGGTCTGGTGCGGCGGCTCGCCCGGCACCTGGTCGACGGACACCGCACAGGGCGGCGACTCGACGGGAGGCGGGATCGCGGGGAGCGTGGTGGGGGCGGTCGGCGTTGTCATGGCCACAGTGTGCGCGGGGCGGACAGGGGCGAGACGCTGGCGGGGGTGATCTGTGGAGGGCGCTGGCGCATCCGCCAGCTGTGGAGAAGGCAGGGACCGGGAACGCCCGCCCGGACGCACGACGGCCCGGCGCGCACGAGGCGCAGCCGGGCCGGCGAGACGGAGTGGATCAGGCGGAGAGAACGGCCTGCACGTCGAGGGTGATGGTGACCTTGTCGCCGACGAGGACGCCGCCGGTCTCGAGCGCGGCGTTCCAGTTGACACCGAAGTCGTTGCGGTCGATCTCGGTCTTGGCCTCGAAGCCGGCCTTGTAGTTGCCGTAGGCGTCGGTGCCGAAGCCGCCGAACTCGAAGTCGAAGGTGACCGGCTTGGTGACGCCCTTGATGGTGAGGTCGCCGTCGATCTTGTAGTCGCCGTCGACGACGCGCACGCCGGTCGAGACGAACGTCAGCTCGGGGTGGGTGGGGGCGTCGAAGAAGTCGTTGGTGGCGAGGTGGCCGTCGCGGTTCTTGTCGTTGGTGTTGACCGAGGCGACGTCGGCGGTTGCGGTGACCTTGGTCTCGAGCGGGTTCTCGGTGGTGACGAAGGTGGCGTCGAACTTCTCGAACTTGCCCTTGACCTTGCTGATCAGCATGTGGCGGACGGAGAAGGCGACCTCGGAGTGCGAGGGGTCGACGGTCCAGGTGCCGGCTTTGTACCCGGGGATCTCGATGGTGTCGGTCATGTGTTCCTCTTTCGTGAGTGTGAGCAATGGCGGGGAGCGATCACCCGTCCCCACGGTCTATACAAATGCATGCAAGCACATGTTTATTCCGGTCTGGTGACATCGACCTCCGAATCGGCGGGGAACCGAGCGGACGCGCCCGCGGAGACATCCCGTCTTTTTCGTCCGTCACATACTCTGGAGGCCATGTGGAAGCCGTCCGCCCGCAGCTGGGGCACCGTCGCCGTCGTGACCGCGCTCGTCGCGGGCGCGGGAATCGCGACCGGCGGCACGGCGACGGCGAGCCCGGCGCCAGCACAGGGGCAGGCACAGGCACAGGCGCAGGCCCAGGCCCAGGCCCAGGCGCAAGCTGTCCAGCTCGGGTCCACCCCCCGCATCGACTACCCCACCTGGGACGAGGTCAACGCGGCGAAGCAGAACGAGCAGTCCACCGCAAACGAGATCACGCGGGTCACGGCGGCCCTCGACGAGCTCTCCGCGATCTCCGCCCAGCGCGCCGACGCGGCACTGCAGGCCGGCCAGGAGTACCTCCAGGCCAAGGCCGCCGCCGAAGCCGCGACCTCGTACGCCACCACCCTGCAGACCCAGGCCGACGACGCGAACGCGAAGGCCGACACCGCCATCACCCAGGCCGGCCTCCTGGCGGCCCAGCTGTACCGCTCCGGCGGCGACACCACGATGAACCTCGTGCTGAACCAGAACACCTCCGACTCCCTGCTCTACCAGCTCGGCACGATGACGAAGCTGACCGAGCGCACGGGCCAGATCCGCGAGGCCGCCGAGGCGGCGAAGAACACGGCGAAAGCCCTTGAAGATCAGGCTCAGGTCGCGAAGACCCAGCGCGACCAGCTCGAGCAGGCCGCCGACGAGCGCCTGCGGGCGGCCGAGGACGCCCAGGCCGCCGCCGATGCGCAGCTCGCCGAGGAGCAGAACCGCAGCAACTCGCTCGTCGCGCAACTCGCATCACTGAAGAACGTGACCGCCGACGTCGAGTCGCGGTACCGCGAGGGCGAGGAGCTGAAGCGGCAGGAGGAGGAGCGCCAGCGTCAGGCGCAGGCCGATCAGGATGCTCCGGGCAGCGCCTGGGTGCCCGGTGAGGTCGCCTCCCCCGCGGTGGCGCAGGCCTACGCGCAGAGCATCCTCGGTAACTACGGCTGGGGCGGCGACCAGTTCGGCTGCCTCGTGCGGCTCTGGATCGGCGAGTCGGGCTGGCGCGCGAACGCCTACAACCCGTCGAGCGGGGCCTACGGCATCCCGCAGTCACTCCCCGCGTCGAAGATGGCCTCGGTCGGCACCGACTACGTCACCAACCACGAGACGCAGATCATCTGGGGGATGAACTACATCTCTGACCGCTACGGCACGCCCTGCAACGCCCTCTCCGACTGGACCGCCCGCGACCCGCACTGGTACTGACGCTCAGTACCCCCGATGATCCTGAATCGTCATCCGCGGCCCGTGCCGAGGCGGCCTGAACCCGCTCGCGAGCACCAGCCGCACGACACGCTGCCGCTGACCACGCCACGGTTCGAGGAGCTCGGCGAGCGCATCGTCGTCGATCGGCTCGCCCACGAGGGCCCAGCCGATGGTCGCGGCGAGGTGGTAATCGCCGAAGCTCACCGCGTCGGGGTCGCCGTGGGCGCGCTGCGCCGTCTCCGCCGCCGTCCAGACCCCGACCCCGTTCACCGTGCGCAGCCGGCGCCACACCTCGTCGCCGCCACGACCGAGCGCGAGGGTGCGCTCGAGACCCGACGCGACCTGAGCGGCCAGCAGCACGGTGCGCGAGCGACCCGGATCGACCCCGGCCCGATGCCACTCCCACGACGGGATGCGCCGCCACTGCTCGGGCGTGAGGGGCAGCCGGAGCGGCACGTGCCCGAAGGCCGGCCGGGCACGACCCTCCGAGACGTGAGTTCCGAGCGGCCCCGGGGCGACCTCGCCGTAGCGGGTGAGCAGGATGCGCCACGCCCGGAACGCCTCCACCGACGTGACCCGCTGCTCGATCACGGCAGGCGCGAGAGCGTCGAGCACCCGCCCCGAGCGCGTCAGCCGCAGCCCCTGGTTGCGCCGGGCCGAGTCGGCGAGCAGCGGGTGACCCGAGGTGTCGAGCTCGGCCCAGTCGTCGCCCTCACCGAGCAGCTCGGGCACCATCGACACGGCGACGGATGCTCCGCTTCCCCAGGCCCGCACCCTCACCTCGCCCGACACCGGCGTGAGTAGCAGCGTCGCGACGCCGGGGCTCTCACCGGCGGTGCGCAGTGCGATCCACACCCCGCCGCCCTCGTCGAGGCGGATGCACGGATCCCCTGACCCGCGTCGGTGCGGCGACAGCGTGCCCCGCAGATCGAGCGGCCCCCGAGGCCGGTAGACCGTCTCGATCTCGGGCCCGTGGACCTGAGGGGAGACGGTCGGAGTGCTCATCGTGGCAGAAGACTACGTCATGCCCCGGACACCGGCGCTCAGTCGGACGGATCGAGCATCCCCCGCAGCCAGCCGGGCCCGCGCACCTCGGCACCGAGCGCCTGCACCCGCTCGGTCAGACCCCGGTCGGCGGTCACCACGACGATCCTTTCCCGCAGAGGCTGTGACGCGGCCCGCGCGACCTCGTCGACGATCGCGTCGTCGCCCGAGCCCGCCGCGCGCAGCACGGAGATCCGCTCCGAATCGACGGCGTCCGCCTCCTTCGCCTGGCCCTCGAGGACGACGACGAGGTGGGGCCACGTCCTCCCCGGCCCGGCCTCCGGCGAGAGCGGAGTCGACTGCGAGACCGGATCCGACAGCGACGAGGTCTCGATGCCGGCGGCTCCGAGCCTCTCGAGCTGGGCGAGAAGCCGCGTCGCGGCCCCCGCCCGGTCCTTCCACCAGCCGTCGGGCACCGACCCGACCACGTTCGCCGCGTCGACCACCACCCGGACGCGCTCCTCGAGCCGCTCCCGGAGGGCCGGCCACGACGAGCCGAACCCCGGGTGCAGCGGCAGCGCCTCGACCTCGTCGACGGGTACCCAGCGCAGCTCCAGGCTCTCGGCGTCGCCGATGCGGGGCGCGAACGGGCGCGACGTGCGGGTGACGACGGTGACGTACGACCAGAAGCCGAGGTCGAGCACCGAGGTGAAGGCGAGCCTGAGGGCATCGGCCGGAACTCCGGCCTCCTCCTCCGACTCGCGGATCGCGCCGTCGACCGCCGACTCGCCCTCGTGCCTGGCACCGCCGGGCAGGCCCCAGGTTCCGCCGAAGTGGCTCCACTCCGCGCGGTGCTGCAGCAGGATGCCCGCCGCCTCGTCGTGCACCAGCAGCCCCGCGGCGCCGTAGCGGCCCCAGAACCGGCGGCCGTCCGGCCCCTCGACCCAGGCGTCGCCGCTGTCCCGCGGGTGCGTCGGGGGAAGTGCCGTCATGAGTCCACCTTCTCACGATGTACCCAGGGCGCCCCGCCCCGACGACGGCCGACCAGAACGAACCACCGAGCGACCATGATGGAGACATGATCGTCACCCCCGCGCTCCGCCACCCGCTCCGGCGCTTCGCGACCCGCTCCGGAGAGCGCGTGATCGACTTCGACCGGCGCATCGCGGTGATGGCGATCGTCAACCGCACGCCCGACTCGTTCTTCGACCGCGGCGCGACCTTCGCGCTCGACAAGGCGGTGGCGAGCGCGGTCGCCGCGGCCGACGCGGGGGCCGACTGGGTCGACATCGGTGGGGCGAAGTTCGCTCCGGGCCCCGAGATCGAGGCGGCCGAGGAGCTCGACCGCGTGCTGCCCGTGGTGACCGCGCTGGCGGGGGCGAGCGACGTCGTCATCTCGGTCGACACCTTCCGGGCATCCGTCGCCGCCGCCTGCCTCGCCGCCGGAGCGCACGTCGTGAACGACACCACAGGGCTGAGCGACCCCGAGATGGCCGTCGCCGTCGCCGTCGGCGGCGGATCGCTCGTGGTCACCCACTCGCTCGCCGAGCCCCGCACGCCCTACCCGCGGCCGCACTACGACGACGTGGTCGATGAGGTGCGCGCCTTCCTCGTCGAGCGGGTCGAACGCGCAGTCGACGCCGGTGTCGCCGAGAGCGCGCTCTACATCGACCCCGGGCACGACCTGAACAAGAACACGCTGCACAGCCTCGAGCTCACGCGACGGTTCGACGAGATCGCCTCGATCGGCCTGCCCGCCCTGGCCGCCGTGTCGAACAAGGACTTCGTGGGTGAGTCGCTCGACGCCGCCAAGCCCGACCGCCTCGAGGGCTCGCTCGTGGCCGCGACCGTCTGCGCGATGCTCGGCGCCCGCATCGTGCGCATGCACGACGTGGCCGCGTCGGTCGCGTCGATGCGCATGCTCGAGACCGTGCTCGGCTTCCGTCAGCCCTCCTTCCTGTCGCACAACGTCTGATCGCCCACCCGAGAGAAGGCTTCCGGATGACCGTCCCACCAACCCCCGACATCGTCGAGCTCTTCCCCCTGCCCTCGCCCCCGCTCGCGCCCGAGGAGCTGCTCGCGCTCTACGCCCCCGACCGGGAGACCCCGCACCTCCGGGTGAACTTCGTGCAGAGCCTCGACGGCTCGGCGTCGATCGACGGGCTCTCCGGCGGCCTCGGCGGCCCCGCCGACAAGGTGGTCTTCGACATCCTGCGCGGGGTCTCCGACGTGGTGCTGGTCGGCGCCGGCACCGCGCGCTCCGAAGGCTACGGCGCCCTCACCGTCGACCCGCGCTTCCACGCCTGGCGTGAGGCGCTCCGGATGCCCGTGCACCCCGCCCTGGCGCTGGTGAGCGGCCGGCTCGACCTCGACCCGGCGTCCGACCTCTTCGCGAAGGCGCCCCGCCGACCTCTCGTGTTCACCTCGAAGGCAGCGCCGCCGGACGCCCGGCGGCGGCTCGCCCCCGTCGCCGACGTCGTCGACGCCGGTGACGAGCGCGTCGACCCCTCCCTCATCGTGCGGGAGCTGCACGAGCGGGGCCTCACCCAGATCCTCTGCGAGGGCGGGCCGACGTTCTTCGGCGACCTGATCGCGGCCGACCTGGTCGACGAGCTCTGCCTCACGATCAGCCCGGTGCTCGAGGGCGGCGTCGGCCCGCGGATCGCCCGGGCGGGCGGCGACATCGTCGTGCCGCGGGATCTCGAGCTCGCGCACCTCCTCCGCAGCGGCGACCTGCTGCTCTCGCGCTGGACCCGCCAGGCTCGATGACGAGCACCACGTCCGTGGGGATCGACGCCTGGGATCCCGATTCCACCGGCGATCGGGCCGCCGTCGCGGCGATGCTGTTGGCCTACCACCGGCAGACCGAGCAGGAGAAGGGCGCGTCACCCGACGAGCTGACGGCCCGCTACCGCGCCGAGATCGACGACCCGCTCGACGCCTTCACGGGTTCGACGGTCCTCGTCGCGCGGGATCGTACGGAGACGACACCCGCCGACGCTCTCGGGATGCTGGTGCTGGCCCCGGCCGGTGACGGCTGGTTCGAGGTGAAGCGGCTCTGGGTCGAGCCGTCCGCCCGGGGCCGGGGCACTGCGCGGGCGTTGCTGCGGGCGGCCGCGGAGCGGGCCGAAGGGCAGGGCGCCGGCCTCCGGCTCTCGGTGTGGGAGTGGCGGGGCGCCGCGCTCGCGCTCTACGAGACGATGGGGTTCAGGCGGGTGCCGTCGTGGGACCCGCGGCCCGGCCTCGTCTGCCTCGAACGCGCCGGCACGTCGTGAGCGCGGGCGCGCGGGACGGGCATCCGCTCGACACCGCTTGGAGCTGGTCGGCCCAGAGCCGGTCTACCGAGAGCCGGTCTGCCCCGAGCCGATCGGCCTAGAGCTGGTCGACCGCCGTCACCCGCACGACCGCCTGCCCCGCCTCGTTCGAGGCGGCGAGGTCGATCTCGGCCGTGATGCCCCAGTCGTGGTCGCCGGCCGGGTCGTCGAAGATCTGCCGTGCCCGCCACACCGTGGGCTGCTCCTCGAGGATGAGCAGGGCGGCGCTGCGGGCGTGCGGCCCGATGCCGACCGAGTCGTGCACGTCGTAGTAGTCGTCCATCGCGGTGGCCCAGCGATCGGCCGAGAAGCCCGAGGAGGCGTCGAGCTCGCCGAGCTCGTCCCAGGCCTCCCGGGCGGCGAGCGTGACGCGACGGAACAGCTCGTTGCGCACCAGGATGCGGAACGCCCGCGGGTTCGAGGTGAGCAGTTTCGGGGCGGGCGGCACCACGGCCTCCTCCGACTCCTCGCGCCGGGCGGCGGCCTCGACGGCGGCCGGGTCGATCAGCGCCTCCCACTCGTCGAGCACGCTCGAGTCGGTCTGGCGCACGAGCTCGCCGAGCCACTCGATCAGGTCGAGCAGGTCGTCGTTCTTCAGCTCGTCGGGCACCGTGGAGCGCAGCGTGCGGTAGGCGTCGGAGAGGTAGCGCAGCACCAGGCCCTCGGAGCGGGGCAGCCGGTAGAACGCGATGTACTCGCCGAACGACATCGCGCGCTCGTACATGTCGCGGATGACCGACTTCGGCGAGATGTCGAAGTCGCCGATCCAGGGCTGCGAGGCGCGGTAGGTGTCGAACGCCTCGGTGAGGAGGCCCAGCAGGGGCTTCGGGTAGGTGACCTCCTCGAGCAGCTCCATGCGCTGCTCGTACTCGATGCCCTCGGCCTTCATCGCCTGCACGGCCTCGCCGCGCGCGACGAACTGCTGCGCCGAGAGCACCGGCCGCGGGTCGTCGAGGATGGCCTCGGTGACCGAGACGACGTCGAGCGCGAACGACGGGGAGTCTTCGTCGAGCAGCTCGTAGACGGCCAGCGCGAACGGCGACAGCGGCTGGTTGAGCGCGAAGTTCGGCTGCAGGTCGACGGTGGGGCGGATGATCGTGACACCCGTGACCGCGTCGGTGACCTGCTCGACCACGCCGGCTGTGCGGAGCGTGCGGTAGATGGCGAGGGCCTGCCGGATGAGCTCGCGCTGCTTCGCACGGGGTTCGTGGTTGTCCTCCAGCAGGGCGCGCATGTTCGCCACGACGTCACCGCCGCGGGCGATCGTGTTGAGCACCATGGCGTGCGTGACGGTGAGCTGCGAGGTGAGCTTCTCGGGCTCGGCCGCGATCAGCTTCTCGAAGCTCGGCTCGCCCCACGAGACGAAGCCCTCGGGCGCCTTCTTGCGGATGAACTTGCGGCGCTTCTTCGGGTCGTCGCCGATCTTCGCCAGCGCCTTGAGGTTCTCGGTCTCATGCTCGGGCGCCTGCACGACGACCGTGCCCGCGGTGTCGTAGCCGGCGCGGCCCGCGCGACCCGCGATCTGGTGGAACTCGCGCGCGCTGAGCTGCCGCATGCGGGTGCCGTCGAATTTGGTCAGGGCCGAGAGCAGCACCGTGCGGATGGGCACATTGATGCCGACCCCGAGCGTGTCGGTGCCGCAGATCACCTTGAGCAGGCCTCGCTGGGCGAGCCGCTCGACCAGGCGCCGGTACTTCGGAAGCATGCCCGCATGGTGCACGCCGATGCCCATGCGGATGAGGCGGGCGAGCGTCTTGCCGAAGGCGGTGGTGAACCGGAACGGGCCGATCAGCTCGGCGATCTCGTCGCGCACCTCGCGGCTGGCGACCTTGATGCTCGACAGCGCCTGCGCCCGCTCGATGGCGGCGAGCTGCGAGAAGTGCACGATGTAGACGGGGGCGCGGGAGGTCTGCAGCAACTCCTCGACCGTCTCCTGGATGGGCGTGGTGGCGTAGCTGAAGGTGAGCGGCACCGGGCGCTCGACACCCGTGACCACGGTGGTCTCGCGGCCGGTGCGGCGGGACAGGTCTTCGGCCAGCCAGTCGACCTCGCCGAGCGTGGCCGACATGAGCACGAACTGCGCGTTCGGCAGCGAGAGGATGGGCACCTGCCAGGCCCAGCCGCGGTCGGGGTCGGCGTAGAAGTGGAACTCGTCCATCACGACCTGACCGGCTTCGGTGTCGGCGCCGTGCCGGAGCGCGAGGTTGGCGAGGATCTCGGCGGTCGCGCAGATGATCGGAGCATCCGGATTCACCGAGGAGTCACCCGTGACCATGCCCACGTTCGTGGCGCCGAAGATCTCGACCAGGTCGAAGAACTTTTCGCTCACCAGGGCCTTGATCGGGGCGGTGTAGTAGCTGCGGATGCCCTGGGCCAGCGCCGTGGCGTGGGCACCGACCGCGACGAGTGACTTGCCGGTGCCCGTGGGGGTGCTGAGGATGACGTTCTCCCCCGAGACGATGGCGAGCACCGACTCGTCTTGCGCGGGGTAGAGCGGTGTGCCGCGCTCGGCCGCCCACTCGGCGAAGGCGTCGTAGGCCGCATCGGGGTCGAAGGGCTCGGGCATCGCCGGGCGGGAGGGGGTGGAGGTCACGCGCCCAGCCTACGGTGGGCCACCGACCCTCCCGGCTGTGCGTCGACGACCCTCCCGCCTGGCGGTGGGCTGTGCAAGGCTGGGCGGATGAGCGAGGGCGTGCGCATCGACAGCTGGCTGTGGGCTGCGCGCGTGTACAAGACGCGCTCGCTCGCCACCGCGGCGTGCCGCGCCGGTCACGTGAAGCTCAACGGCGATCGGGTGAAGGCCGCTCAGCCGGTGCGCCCGGGCGACGAGGTGCGGGCGCGCATCAGCGGCTTCGACCGCATCCTGACGGTGCAGAAGCTCGGCGCCAAGCGCGGCTCGGCCTCGGTCGCGGCCGAGCTCTTCGTCGACCTCACGCCTCCCCCGCCGCCCCGGGAGGAGGTCGCCTTCGTGCCGGTGCGCGACCGGGGAACGGGGCGGCCCACGAAGCGCGACCGGCGGGAGCTGGAGCGACTCCGCGGCGTCGGGCCGGCCGGCGCGACGGATGACGACGACGGAGACCTCGGACTCAGGCACGGCCAGTACCCTTGATCACGACGAGCCGCGATGACGAGCGGCAGCCCTCACCACCACCCCGCGAGGCCAGTAGGAGCATCATGTCCGACGCCACCCCCACCGACCCCGACGCCACCCGGCCCCACACGACGCACCCCGAGGCCACGGCCCCGCAGAGCGACGAGCCCGAGACCGCCACCGGTCTGTTCGCGAGCCTGTACGACGACCGTGACGGCCACGACGGCCACGACGGCGCTGCGGCCGATGCCTCCGCGTCGGAGCCGGCACCCGGTGCCGCTCCCGCACCGACGCCCTCGTCGTCGTCGTCGTCTTCATCCGAGCCCGACGCGGGCTACGAGCTGACCGGCCGCGACCGCACCGCCCTCAGCTTCGTCGGCGCCTCGCTCAAGATCGGCACCCCCGAGTTCCGGGCGCGCTACGCCGCGGTCATCGACGACCTCTACCGTCAGCACTTCATCGACCCGAAGGCGCACCCGGCCTACGAGCCGCCGCCCGTGCCGCCGATCGAGGAGGTCGAGGAGACCGACCCGCTGGAGATCATCCGCTCGCAGCTCGGCCTCGTCTTCGACGACCGGCGCCTGCGCGACGACGCCCGAGCCGGTGCCGAGCAGCGTCTCGCCGAGACGAGCGAGCGCCTCGCCGAGATGACCGCCCGCTACGAGCGCACCCAGGCCACCCTTGATTCGACCGCCGCCGACCTCGCCCAGCGGGAGGACCAGCTGCTCGCCCTGCAGCAGCGCCTCGCATCGGAGACCACGGCGCTGCAGCAGCGCCTCGCCTCCGAGACCGCGGCGCTCCAGGCCCAGCTGGCCGACGAGACCGCGCGCCTCGAGGCGCAGCGTGCCGACGAGACCGGCCGCCTGCAGAGCGAGCTGACCGCGACCACCGGCCGCCTGACCGACGAGCACCAGGCCATGGCCTCGGGCTACGAGGTGCAGATCGCCGGGCTGCACACGGCCCACGCCGCCCAGCTCGAGGAGGTGCGCGGCTCGCACGTCGCCCAGCTCGAGCAGCTGAGCTCGTCGCACTCCGCCCAGATCGAGCAGCTCACCGCCGCGCACGCCGCCCAGGTCGACGACCTCCGCAAGGCCCACGCGGCCGAGACCGATCAGCTGCGGGCGGGCCACGCCTCCGAGAGCGACCAGCTGCGGATGCACGACGAGCAGCTGCGCGCCGCGCACGTCGCGGAGATCGAGCGGCTCACCGCGACGCACCAGGCCGAGCTCGAGCAGCTCCGCGGCCAGCACGAGGCCGAGCTGGAGCAGCAGCGCACCGCGTCGGCCGCCGAGCTCGACGGCCTGCGCGCCGAGAACACGACTCTCACCGAGCGTTTCACCGCCGAGATCGAGCAGCTCCGCACCGACCACGCCACCACCGTCGCCGCCCTGTCGGCCGACGGCGAGGGGGCGGCCGCGGCCATCGCCCAGACCGCCGACGAGCTGGAGCAGAGCCGCGCACGGGTCACGCAGCTCGAGAGCGAGCTCGCGGCCGCCCGCGCCGAGAGCGACGCCGCGACGGCGGCCTCCTCCGCCGACGAGACGCCGTCCTCCGAGTCGGGCGCCGTGCACGAGGCGGCCCTCGCCGAGGCGCGGGGCCGGGTCGACGCCCTCGAGCGCGAGCTGGCCGAGGCGCAGGCCGAGGCCGCACAGGCCCGCCGTGACGCGGACGCCGCAGCGAGCACCGCGGCCGCAGCCGCCGCGGCGGCGACCTCCGGCCGTGACGGCGAGCGGGAGCCCGAGGGCTTCGAGGCTCTCGGCCTCGGCGGGAACGACGGCGACGACCTCCACGACGCCCGCGACCGCGTCGCCCGCCTCGAGAGCGAGCTGCGTGCGGCACGAACCGAGATCGGCATCCTGGCCGACGAGCGCGACCGCGCCCTCTCCGACGCCGCCATCTCGCTGGAGGACCGCGAGAAGCTGAGCGACGCACTGATGGCCGCCCAGGCCAACCGCTCCGTGCAGGCCTCGACGCTGGAGGTCGAACTGCGGCGGGCCCGAGCGCTCGTGACCGAGATCGAGGAGATCGCCACCGGCCAGCTCTGCGACGAGGACGAGACGAGCGAGTACGCCATCGGTGCGAACGACTCGGCCGTGCTCGTGCTCAACGCCATCGCCGGCGCCGACGACTGATCCGCGCGCACTCGACGACGCCGCTCCGCCCCGGAAGTGGGAGGAGCGGCGTCGCCATGTGTACGCTGTCCACAACGGCATCCGGCCCTCCGGACGCCTCCCTACCCCCGAGAGCCCAGCATGAGCGATGAGGAGCAGCCGCCTCCGCGGTCGACCTACCGGCACGGCGGGCTGCGCGACGCCCTGCTCGAGGCGGGCGTCGAGATGGCCCGCGAGGGCGGCCCCGACGCCGTCGTTCTGCGCGAGGCCACCCGCCGTGCGGGCGTCTCGCCGAACGCCGCCTACCGGCACTTCGCCGACCGAGAGGCGCTGCTGAAAGCCGTGAGCGACGCCTGCCTCGGCTTCTCGGCCGACCGCATCGAGCAGGAGCTGGCCGCGCATCCGCCGACCGGCCACGACGGAGCGTTCACCGAGGCCGACGCGCGCGCGATGCTGCGGGCCGTGGGTCTCGGTTACCTGGCGTTCGCCCGCGAGGAGCCCGGCCTCTTCCGCACCGCCTACTCGGTGCCCGATGACCTCAGCCACGCCTTCGACGCGGGCAAGGCCGGCCGAGGCGGCCGCACCCCGTTCCAGCTCGTGGGCATCGCGCTCGACGCGATGGTCGAGACCGGCGCCATGCCCGCGGCCCGACGCCAGAACGCGGAATTCCTCGCCTGGGCCACCGTGCACGGCCTCGGCATGCTGATCATCGACGGCCCCCTCCGCGGCCTCGACGACCGCATGGTCGACTTCGCGACCTCCCGCCTCCTCGACATGGTCGACCGCGGCCTCTGACCGGTGCGGGCGGCGCCCTAGGGCGTCGGCGTTCCGGGGTCAAGGCTCAGGGGTGAGCGAGCCGCGGCTGGCATGATGGCAGCATGAGCGGCTCCGAGGCCCCCGTGGGGCGGCACGACGGCGCGCACCACGACGGCGCCCGCGGCGGGGCAGCCGACGAGCGCATCGTCGCGGCGACGCTGCAGCTGCTGCGCGACCGCGGGCCGGCCGGGGTGACCGTCGAGTCGGTGGCCGCCGCGTCCGGCGTCGCCAAGACCACGATCTACCGCCGCTACGAAGACCGCGAGGCCCTGCTCACCGCCGCCATCGACGTCGCGACCACCGAGGTGACGCTGCCGAGCGGCATGAGCACCTACGACACCCTGCACTGGCTGCTCGGGGCCGCCCGCGTGCGGGTGCAGGACATCGTGGGGCGCGGCACGGTCGCGGCCATCCTCGTCGACGACGGCGACGCGCCGTTCACCGAGCAGCTGCGCGACATGATCCGTATGCGCAGCCACCAGCTGGTGTCGTTCCTCGACGAGGCGGTGGCGCGCGGCGACCTGCGGGCCGGCCTCGACGTGAAGCTCGTGGTGAGCGTGCTGCTCGGATCGGCGGTCGGCCACGTCATCCGCGGCGGCGAGCCCGACGAGGAGTGGGCCGACCGGCTGCTGACGCTGCTCTGGCCGGCCCTGACTCCCCCGAACTGAACCCGGGCCGGTCAGGGCCGAGCCCGAGCCGAGCCCGGGCGGGCGACGCCGCTAGTGAGCGGCGGGGGCCGCCGGCGCGTCAGCTCTCGGAGCGTGCGCGACGCGGGCCGCGACCTCCTCGGGCGTGATCGGCGTGCCGAGCACCTTGCCGGGGTTGAACTGCTGCCCCGGGTCGGCCGCGTCGAACAGCCCCTGCATGAGGGCGACGCCGCCGGCCGAGATGTCCTGCTCCATCCACGGCGAGTGCTCGACCCCCACCGCGTGGTGGTGCGACAGCGTTCCGCCGGCGTCGATGAAGGCCTGCTGGATGCTCGACTTCACGACCTCATACTGGGCGATCGGGTCGTCGCCGTGCACGAACGCGAAGGTGAAGTAGAGGCAGGCGCCGGAGTGGTACGAGTGCGAGAGGTGGCACATGATCCAGCCATGCACGCCGAGCGCGTCGTAGGCCTTGCTCGCGGCCGCGACGGTGTCGTCGTAGACCTTCTGCAGCTTCGACCACGGGGCCGCGGTCTCGGAGACGTCGGCGGCCGCACCCCGGTCGAGCAGGAAGTCGCGGAGGTAGGGCGTGTCGAACTTCTTCTGGTCGTAGAGCGCGCCCGGGCCTTTGCCCACGCCGAGCCCGCCGTGCTTGCGCACGATCTTCGACACGAGCTTCTTCTCGTAGGCGACGTGCGACGAGCTGCCCTCGAAGCCCATGAACGACAGGCACATGTCGTCCAGCACCCAGCCGCGGCGCTGCAGCACCGACATGAGCGTCTTGGTCACGAATGACGAGACACCCTTGGACTCCTTGCGGGTGGCCAGCGAGAAGCCGCTCTCCCGCGCATCCGACACCCGGGTGATCGACGGCGAGGCGTCGGACTCGGAGATCTCGTGCATGGCCGCGAGGCCGGCCTTCCAGTTGGGGAAGAAGTACGCCTGCACCTCGCGCACGGCGGGCTGGCGGTGCACCTGCACCGTGACCTCGGTGATCACGCCCAGGCGACCCTCGGAGCCGACGATCATCTCGCGCACCGACGGGCCCGTGGAGGTCGAAGGCAGCGGGCGCAGCACGACGACCGTGCCGGGGCGCACCATGCGGAGGCCGCGGGCGATGTCGGCGATGTCGCCGTACTTGTCGCTCTGCATGCCCGAGGACCGGGTGGCGACCCAGCCGCCGAGCGTCGAGTGCGTGAAGCTGTCGGGGAAGTGCCCGAGCGTCCACCCGCGGGCGTTCAGTTGCGCCTCGAGGTCGGGGCCCTGGGCGCCGGCCTGGATGCGGGCGAGGCCCGAGCCCTCGTCGATGTCGAGCACGCGACGCAGGCGTCCGAGGTCGAGCGACACGATGGTGCGTTTCTCGCCGGCGAGCGGCTCGAGGCTGCCGGCGATGTTGCTGCCGCCACCGAAGGGGATGAGCACGGCGCCCTCGGTGACCACCGCGTCGACGATGCGCTGCACCTCGGCCTCGTCGGCCGGGTAGACCACGACATCGGGCACGCGGGCGATCTCGTTGCGACGCACGCGCAGCAGGTCGCGGATGCTCTTGCCGTAGGTGTGCACGACCCGCGCCATGTCGTCGGTGGTCGCGTTCGCCTCGCCGACGATCGAGACCAGCTCGGCCTCGAAGGACGGGGTCAGGCGCGACGGCTCGACGGTGAGCTCGTCGAACGCCAGGGGCGGTACGGGTGGAACGCTGATGTCGAGAGCCACGGCCTTCTTCACGAAGGGGGCGAAGTCCGGCTTGTCCTCGAAGTGGAATCCGACGCCCTCGAGGCCCCAGCCCCACCACTTCATGTGCTTAACGTCGGTCATGCTGTTCCTTTCGGGGTGGCTCCGGTCGTGTGCAGACGTCGCACCTCGGCCCTGATGCGCTTCGAGAACTCGTCAGGGGTCTCGCCGGGCAGTCCGATCATAGGCTCCCCGTAGACGACCGTGACCGGGGGGCGCCCGGGAATCGGCCAGTTGCGACCGCGGGGCATCGCCGCGTTGGCGCCGACGAGTGCGACCGGCACGAGCGGCACGTCGCAGGACAGCGACAGCGCGGCCGCCCCCGCCTTGAACTCCGCCATCTCGCCCGTCTTCGACCGCGTGCCCTCGGGGAACACCAGCAGCGGCACTCCGCGGCTCAGCAGCTTCTTCGACACCCCCTGCTTCTGGGCGGTGCCGGTGCGGTCGATCGGGAAGGCGTTGAAGAACAGGGCGGTCAGGATGCGCCGCCACCAGATGTCGTGGAAGTAGTCCGCAGCGGCCCCTGCCGCCAGGTACCGCCCCATGCGCCGCGGCAGCGAGCACATCACGAGCGGCGCGTCGAGGTGGCTCGAGTGGTTCGCCACCACGATGAAGGCGCCTCGCACGCCCTTCAGGGCGTCGCGCCCCTGCACGCTGACCCTCGTGATCGACCAGACCACCGACTTCAGCAGCATCCGCTGGGCCACGAAGCGCATGTTCGCCATCACACCGCTGGTGAAGCGGTCCTTCGGTGCTCGGATGAGGTGCGGGTGGTTGTGGGTCATCATGAGGTCTTCGCCTCCGACGGCACGATCGGTTTGCTGCGGCTGGACGAGATCTTCCCCGAGATCCAGCGGATGGTGCGGCGGGGCAGGTGGCGGGTGAAGAGCATGAGGAACCGGAACCGCTTCGAGGGCACGGAGAGCACCTTGCCGCGGGCGACGTCGTGCAGGCACTCCTCGACCAGCGCATCCGCGTCGAGCCAGAGGAACTCGGGGATCGACTTGGTGCGGATGCCCGCCCGCTCGTGGAACTCGGTGCGCACCCAGCCCGGCAGCACCGCCGTGACCTGGACACCGGAGGTCTTCAGCTCTACCGCGAGGGCCTCGGTGTACGCCGTGGTCCACGCCTTGACCGCCGAGTAGTTGCCGGTCGCGATGGTGCCGGCGACGCTGGAGACGTTGAGGATGGTGCCCCGGCGCCTGGCCTTCATGGCCCGTCCGGCGGCGCCGCCGAGCACGAGCACCGCGAGGCACATCACCGAGAGGGCGCGCTCGTGGATCGAGACGTCGCGCTCGAGCAGCGAACCGTGGATGCCGAAGCCGGCGTTGTTCACCAGGAAGTCGATCGGCGAGTCGGTCGACTCCAGCCGCTCCGCGATGCGGTCGACGTCGGCACGCACCGAGAGGTCGGCCGAGATGGTCTCGACCTTCGTCGCGCCGTCGCGGGAGAGCTCGGCGGCCGTCTCGCGCAGCCGTTCCTCGTCGCGTGCGACGAGCACGAGGTCGTAGCCTCGAAGAGAGAGGGCCCGGGCGAATGCTGCACCGATCCCCGAGGTTCCACCGGTCACCAGAGCCGTCGCCATGGTGCTTAGGATACGCTACGGAGTGCGTAGCGTTAGACGAGCGCATCCCTTCATCCCTCCTCGCCGACCACGTCGGGGACAGTCCGCCTCGGAGAGACCAGATGTCCGTCGAAGAACGAGTTCCCGGGCGTTTCGACGTGCGCGACTTCGCCCGCACCGCGGTCGGCAGCCACCGCGGCGAGATCGACCTCGAGGCGTTCGCCGAGCATCCGCTCACCGACCGCACGGTGCGCCTGCTCGCCTACCTGCGCGAGCTCGAGCGCTCGACCATGACCTACCTGCGCAACGTGCTGGTCACCCCCACGCACAAAGACGCTCGGGTCACCGCCTTCCTCACCACCTGGGCGTTCGAGAAGTACTGGATCGCCGACGCCCTCGAGGTGATCGTGCGCGCCCACGGCGTCGACCCCACCGCGATCGAGGAGCTGCCCCGCTTCAAGGCCTTCGCGCTCGAGCTCTCCGAGCGGGCGACCCCCATCGTCGAGTCGTTCCGGGCGAACGCGATCGGCCCCGACGTCATCGGCGTGCACCTCACCACGGTGGCGGTCGACGAGTGGATGACCGAGGCCGCCTACGAGCGCCTCAAGACGCTCGACCCGAACCCCGAGCTGGTCTCCCTGCTCGAGCGCATCCTCGACGTGAAGAAGCGGCACCGCGCCTTCGTCGAGCCCGACGCCCGCGCTCGCCTGACCGCCTCACGGCGAGCCCAGAACCTCGCCCGTCGCGCCCTGCCGCGCACGCCGTGGCCGATCGGTGCCGCCAGCGTGCAGCAATCCGCCTCGACGTTCTTCTACGAAGAGCTCCTCGACGCCGAACTCACCGCCGGCGTCGACGCGAAGGTGCGGGAGCTGCCCGGGCTCGGTGCGCTGCACGTCGTGCGCGCCGCCCGTGAGCGCGCGCTCGCTCCCTCGCGGGGCGCCGGGCACGCCCTCGGGCGCACGCTGGCCGGCCTGCGGTACCGTCTTGCCGGTACGAAAGCCGATGACACCTCGACCTCGACCACCTCGACCTCCACGAAAGGCGGAGCGACCGGATGACCGACGCCACCCCCACCACCGAACCGACGACGACCCCCGCCGACCCCGCGTTCTCGCTGGGCAGCTCGCACGTGCTGCTCACGGGCGCCACCGGCTTCGTCGGCCAGGCGGTGCTGGAGCGGCTGCTCTCGTCGCATCCCGACACCCGGGTGTCGCTGCTGATCCGCCCGAAGTCGCGCACGACCGGCGAGACACGTCTGCAGACGCTGCTGAAGAAGCCGGTGTTCCGCACCTGGCGCGAGGCCGTCGGCGAGGCCGAGGTGGAGCGCACCATCCGCGAGCGGCTGTCGGTCATCCAGGGCGACCTCGCGAACCCGGGCGAGCTGCCCGGTGACATCGACGTGGTACTGCACGGCGCCTCGACCGTCTCGTTCGACCCGCCGATCGACGAGGCCTTCCAGACCAACGTCGACGGGGCCACCGGGCTCTACGGCGCCCTACTCGCCTCGGGCAGCGACCCGCACGTCGTGCACGTCTCGACCGCCTACGTCGGCGGCATGCGCAAGGGCGTCTCCCCCGAGGCCTCGCTCGAGCACGAGATCGACTGGCGCGCCGAGAACGCCGCCGCGAAGTCGGCCCGTCGCCGGGTCGAAATGGCCTCGCGCCAGCCCGAGGTGCTGCGGAGCCTGCTCGCGAAGAGCCGCGCCAAGCTCGGCAAGGTCGGCCCGCAGGCCGTCGCCGCCGACGCCGAGGCCGCCCGCATCGAGTGGGTCACCAGGCGCCTGGTCGACCACGGCCGCATCCGCGCCGAGTCCCTCGGCTGGACCGACGTCTACACGCTCACCAAGGCCTTCGCCGAGCGCGCCGCCGAAGAGCTCTGGGGCACCGCCGGGCACCGCCTGTCGATCGTGCGCCCGTCGATCATCGAGAGCGCCCTGCGTCACCCGTTCCCCGGCTGGCTCGACGGCTTCAAGGTCGCCGACCCGCTCATCATGGCCTACGGCCGCGGCCAGCTGCCCGAGTTCCCCGGTGTCCCCGACTCGGTCCTCGACGTCATCCCCGTCGACTTCGTGGTCAACGCGATCCTCGCGGCCGCCGTCACCCCGGCGCCCGTCGACGAGCCGCGGTACTACCAGGTCGTCTCGGGCGCCCGGAACCCGCTGCCGTTCCACACGATGTACGAGAACGTCAAGGAGTTCTTCACCGAGAACCCCATGCCGGGCGACGACGGCGGCATCGCCGTGCCGTCGTGGCGCTTCCCCGGCGGCCGCTCGGTCGAGCGCACGCTGCGCCTGCAGGAGCGCATCGCGTCGGTGGCCGACCAGGCCGTCGTGCGCCTGCCCTCCAACCCCCGCACCCGGCAGTGGACCGAGACGCTCCGTCGCCGCCAGCAGGGCCTCGACCAGCTGCGCTACTTCGCCGAGCTCTACCGCGCCTACGTGCAGACCGAGCTCATCTTCGACGACCGCAACACCAGGACGCTGCACGCCTCGATCCCCGACGCGCTGAAGGCCGATCGCGGCTTCGACGTGGCCGAGATCGACTGGCACGAGTACTTCCAGAGCATCCACTTCCCCTCGATCACCGGGCTCACGAAGGCCTTCGCCAAGCGCCCTGCCGGCCGCGCCCGCGCCAAGCGTGCCCTGCCCGTGCGCAGCGACGTGCTGGCCGTGTTCGACTTCGAGGGCACCGTCGTCGAATCGAACCTCGTCGAGCAGTACCTCTGGATGCGCCTCGGCATGACCCCGAAGGCCCAGTGGCCGCAGGAGTTCGCGAGCCTGTTGGTGTCGGTGCCCGCCTACCTCCGGGCCGAGCGTCGCGACCGCGGTGAGTTCATCCGCACCCTCGTGCGCCGCTACAAGGGCATCCGCGTCGAGGAGCTGCAGGAGCTCGTTCAGGGCCGCTTCGGTGCCGCCATGCTGAGCCGGGCGATTTCGGATGCTCTCGACCGCGTCGCCCAGCACCGCGCCGCCGGGCACCGCACGGTGCTGGTCACCGGTGCGATGAGCTCGGCCGCCGAGCCCTTCTCGGCGTTCTTCGACGAGGTCGTCGCGGGTGAGATGCACGCCTCGAAGGGGGTGCTCACGGGCTACCTCGCCGCTCCCCCGCTGGTCGACGAGGCGCGGGCCGCGTGGCTCCGCGAGTACGCGACCGCCCACGGCGCGAACCTCACCCAGTCGTACGGCTACGGCGACAGCCTCGCCGACGTCGCCTGGCTGAAGCTGCTGGGAAACGCCACAGTCGTCAACCCCGACACCGATCTGTATCGGCACGCGCAACGAATGAAGTGGACGGTGGAGGACTGGACGCGACGGTCGTCCGACAGCCCCGTCGCACCGGCTACTCTGGCTCTGCTGCCCGAGGCACCGGCATCCGCACCCGAGGAAGGAGACCGGTCGAGCGCCACCTGACGCTCCCCCGACACACCCATGGCATTCGACATCGACAAGTACACGGAGACCTCCACCAAGGTCGCGTGGCAGGACCTCGACTTCTCCGACTTCCGTGAGCACCCCCTCCCCGAGGGCACGCTGCGCTCGCTCCGCTACATGTGCGACATCGAGTACCACACGGTCTGCTACCTGCGGGACATGCTCGTCACCCCCTCCCACAAGGACGAGGACGTCACGGCGTTCATGACCATGTGGAACCGCGAGGAGTTCTGGCACGGCGAGGCCCTGGCCGCCGTGCTCGCCGAGCACGACATCATCGTCGACTTCGACGAGCTGAAGGCCACCCGCCTGAAGCTCGGCTGGAAGGACCGCCTCGACCCCGTCAAGCAGTCGCTGCTCGGCAACATCGTCGGCTCGGGCTTCATCGCCGTGCACATGGTCTGGGGCGCCGCCAACGAGTGGTCGGCCGTCGCCGCGTACAACCGGCTCGCCGACCTCGAGGCGCATCCGGTGCTCGCCGAGCTGCTGCGCCGCATCGCGAAGCAGGAGGCCCGCCATGTCGCCTTCTACGCCACCCAGGCGCGTGAGCGTCTCGGCAAGAGCAAGAAGGCCCAGGTGCTGGCGCGCTTCGCGTTGAAGAACTTCTGGGGCCCGGTCGGCTCGGGGGTGATGAGCGACGACGAGGTGAAGCACGTCATGGGTCACCTGATGGGCGGCCCCGAGGGTCGTCGCGAGGCGGCCAAGATCGACGCCCACATCGCGCGCATGCCCGGGCTCGACGGCCTCACCATCGTGCAGGACGCTCTCGACGCGCGGGGCGTCGCCGCCTGAGCCATACTGCTGGCATGGAGTTCACCACCACGATCCTCGCCAGCGGCAAGAACAACACGGGCATCCCGGTGCCCGAGAGCGTGGTCACGGCGCTCGACCGCGGGAAGCGCATACCCGTGGTCGTGACGATCGGCGGGCACAGCTACCGCAGCTCGATCGTGTTCTACACGGGGCAGTTCCTGATCTCGCTGAGCGCCGAGAACCGCGCGGCGGCGGGCGTCGCGGCCGGTGACACCGTGGTGGTCGACGTCGAGCTCGACGAGGCGCCGCGCGAGGTCGAAGTTCCGGATGCCCTCGCCGCCGCGCTGGCGGTCGACGCCGATGCCGCGGCCGCGTTCGCTGCGCTGTCGTACTCGAACAAGAAGCGCATCGCACTCTCGATCAGCGACGCGAAGACCGATGCGACGCGCGAGCGGCGGGTGGCGAAGGCGCTGGAGGAGCTCGTCTCCTGAGGCGGCGCGGCGTCTCTTGCGGCGCGGCCCTCGTGGCGGCGCTGGCGGCGCTGCGCTAGTGGCGGCGCTGCGCTAGTGGCGGCGCTGGGTCGACAGGATCGACGTGGCCAAGAAGACCGAGCCCGAGACGCACAGGATACCGGCGAAGAACACCCACGCGTTGGCGAGGGTGCCGAACAGGAACATGCCGAGCAGGAACAGCAGAATGGCTCCGATGGCAGCGAGCACGTTCATCCGGGTGTTCCTCCTCGATAGTGGCTTCGTTCAATACTAGACGGGTGCCGCCTTCCGACGAGACCGCCCCCGCCGCCCCGACCGCCGCCACTCCGACAGCCGCCGCCCCGACAGCCGTCGACGTCGTGGTCGGGCCCGACGGGCTGACGCGCCCGGCCTGGGCGGCGGTCGACCCGCTGCTGCGGGAGTACTACGACACCGAGTGGGGTGTGCCCGTGCGCGACGAGCGCGGGCTGTTCGAGCGGCTGAGCCTCGAGGGCTTCCAGTCCGGGCTGTCCTGGGCGACGATCCTGCGGAAGCGTCCGGCGTTCCGGGCGGCCTTCGGCGGTTTCGACCCGGAGGTGGTGGCCCGGTTCGGTGACGAAGACATCGCGCGGCTGCTGAGCGACCCCGGCATCGTGCGCAACCGGGCCAAGATCCTCGCGACGATCGGCAACGCCCGGGCCACCCTGGCGCTCCGGCACGACCCCGACGTCCCCGACGGGCTGCCCCGGCTGATCTGGTCGTTCCGCCCTGCGCGCACTCCCCGGCCCCGCACGATGGCGGAGGTGCCGACGGTCAGCCCGGAGTCGACCGCGCTGGCGGCGGCGCTGCGAGCGAAGGGCTTCCGCTTCGTCGGTCCGACCACCATGCACGCCCTGATGGAGGCGGTCGGCATCGTCGACACCCATCTGGTGGGCAGCCACCGCCGCGGCAGCTCGGGGGTGTGGGCGCCCGACGGCTCGCCGAGGTGACCCCGGCGGGGCCAACTCTGCCGCTCGCGCATCCGCTCGGAATCTGCTTCGCTTGGGGCATGAGCGAGAACGTGGAGAACGTCAGCGACAACCCCGAGGCGACCGTCGAGGTCGTGCCCCAGCCCGAGCAGAACCGGTACGCGCTGCTCGTCGACGGCGCTGAGGTGGGATTCACCGTGTACACGGATCGCGGTATCGACCGCGTCTTCCTGCACACGGAGATCGATCCGGCCCAGGAGGGCCACGGCTACGGCAGCACCCTGATCCGGGGCACCCTCGAGCAGGTGCGCGACGCCGGCCTCCGCGCGGTGGCGGTGTGCCCTTTCGTGGAACGCTACGTGCAGAAGCACCACGACTTCGACGACATCATCGACCCGGTGTCGATCGATCTGCGCGCGTCGCTGTAGGCGGTACGGCGCGCGGGCTCTGGTCGCGTTCTAGTCGCTGAGCACCGAGAGCACGTTGCCCGACGGGTCGAGGAACCAGGCGATGTCGGGCCCGCGGTCGGCCGCCTTGCCGCGCATGACTCCGCGCTCGTCCTGCGGCATGCCCTGGTAGCGCTCCAGGGTGACGCCCGCCGCGGTGAGTTCGTCGACCGCCACGTCGATGTCGTCGACCGCGAAGTTGAGGATGGTGAACACCGCCGGCACGTGGTCGTCTTTCGGGTAGGCGATCGCGTGGGCGCCGCCGGGCAGTTCGATGTCGAGGATGCCCATCTCGTTCCGGGTCACCTCGAGCCCGAGCACGTCGCGGTAGAACCGCTCGGCCTCGTCGATGTCCGTGACGCTGAATCCGCTGAAGCCGTGGCTGGTCGTGAGCATGCGCACCTCCTGTGTACAGTGTCCACAATGCCACCCGTGGGGCGGCGCGTAAAGGCCCGACCGTGACGGGCTACCCGAGCACCTCGTCGAGGAAGCCGCGGAACGCCCGCCAGCTGCGCGCATCGCCGAGCGGCCGCCAGCTCGGCGCCTCGGGCAGCGTGAAGGCGTGCGGCGCCCCGCTGTAGAGCACCACCTGCCAGTCGATCGACGGGTTCTGCCGCAGCTCGTTCTCGAAGGCCACCACGGCCTCGTCGGGCACGACCGGGTCGTCGGCGCCGGTGAGCACCAGCAGCGGTGCGGCGATCGCCGACACGTCGGCGGGATCGTGTGTGACGAGCCCCCCGTGGAAGCTGACCGCGCCGGCCAGCGCGGCGCCGGTGCGTGCGAACTCGATCGCCGCCGATCCTCCGAAGCAGTAGCCGATCACCACGATGCGCGACGCGTCGACCCGCGGGTCGGCGGCCAGCAGGTCGTACGCCGCCTGCACCCGGCGACGCAGCAGCGGCAGGTCACCGTAGTACTTCCCGGCCTCCGCGGCCGCATCGTCGCCCGTGGGGCGCACCCCGGCTCCGTAGAGGTCGGCGGCGAACGCCACGAGCCCGAGGCGGGCGATCATCTCGGCGCGCACGCGGGTGTACTCCTGCTCCCCCGTCCAGTCGTGCAGCACCAGCACGGCCGGGCGACGGCCCTCCGCCGCACGATCGGCGACGAGGAAGCCGTCGAGCGCCGTATCGCCGTCGGCGTAGCGCACCCGCTCGCCCTCGATGCGGGCCCCGGGAGGGAGCGGGACGGTGTCGAGGGCTGCCTGGTGCGCAGAACTGAAGTCGGTCATCCGTTCGGTCTATCACCCCCGACCGACAGGCGGGTGCACGACGACCGAACATCAAGCGGAAGTCAGGTCAGCGCGTGCCGCCCCACCCGCGACCGCAGGTCCTTCCGCAGGATCTTCCCCGACGTCGACTTCGGGATGGCGTCGATGAACTCGACCAGCCGCACCTTCTCGTGCGGCGCCACCCGCTCGGCCACCCACGCGATCACGGCCTCCTCGTCGAGCTCGGAAGAGGCGTCGGACGGGGAGCCGTCGGCGCCGGCGCCGGCTCGGCGCACCACGAACGCCTTCGGCACCTCCTGCGCATCGTCGTCGGGCACCCCCACGACGGCCGCGTCGACCACGTCGGGGTGCGACAGCAGCACCGCCTCGAGCACCGCCGGGGCAACCTGGTAGCCCTTGTACTTGATCAGCTCCTTGAGCCGGTCGACGATCGCGTAGACCCCCTCCGCGGTGACCGTCGCGATGTCCCCGGTGTGCAGCCAGCCGTCGGGCTCGATCGTGCGCGCCGTCGCCTCCTCGTCGTCGAGATACCCGCTCATCACCTGCGGGCCCCGGATCAGGAGTTCGCCCGGGGCGCTCGTGCCCGTGGAAGGCACCTCGATATCGGCCCCGCTCTCCGGGTCGACGAGCCGGCACTCGGTGTTCGGGATGGCGAGCCCGATCGACGACAGGTCGATGTCGCCCTTGATCGGGATCGCGTGGGTGACGGGGCTCGTCTCGGTCATGCCGTAGCCCTGGCGCACCTCGCAGCCGATGCGGGTGGCGACCGCCTTGGCGAGCTCCCGGTCGAGCGGGGCGGCTCCCGAGAAGATCACCTCGACGCCCGAGAGGTCGTAGTCGTCGACGAGCGGATGCTTGGCCAGCGCGACCGCGATGGGAGGCGCGATGAACACCCACGTGCAGCGCTGCTCGCTCACGGTGCGGAGGAACTCGGCCAGCTCGAACTTCGGCATCGTCACCAGCGCGGCCCGCTGCAGGAGCGCGTAGTCGAGCAGCACCGACATGCCGTAGATGTGGAAGAACGGGAGCACGGCGAGCGCCCGGTCGTCGCGCTGCAGCGGGATGACGTCACGGCACTGGTGGATGTTCGCCACCAGGTTGCGGTGGGTCAGCATGACGCCCTTCGGCCGCCCGGTCGTGCCGGAGGAGTAGGGCAGCACGGCGAGATGCGTCGCCGGGTCGAACGAGACCTCGGGGGGTGCGGCGCGCTCGAAGAGCAGGTCGCGCAGCGACGGATGCCCGGCCGCTCCGTCGATGACGACGAGGTGGTCGGCGTCGATGCCGACGCGCCCGGCGGCCTCTGCGGCCTGGTCGTAGAGCGGCGAGACGGTGAACAGCCAGCTCGCGCCGGCGCCCCTCAGCTGGTTCTCGATCTCGTCGGCCGTGTAGAGGGAGTTGATCGTGGTGGCCGTGCCGCCCGCCCGCAGCACGCCGTGGAAGACCGTCGCGAAGGCGGGTACGTTCGGGCACAGGATGCCGACGCGGTCGCCCACCGCGAGACCTCGGGCCGCGAGGGATCCGGCGAGCGCGTCGATCTGCGCGATCAGGGCTCGGTAGCTCGTCTCGTCGCCGCTCGGCCCGTCGACGAGCGCGACGCGGTCGAGGTCGGCCTCCGCGATGCCGGAGAACAGGGCGTCGTAGACGCTGAGCTCCGGGATGTCGACGTCGGGGTAGGACGAACGGGTCATCAGCTATCTCCTTCGATAGGCGTTGGCCTATTCGACACCGAACCGAGGAGTTCTCGCAAGTTCCCCGGCGTTCTCGCACCCAGGGCGCCTCCAGGTGGCCAGGGCGTAGCGTGGCCGTCATGCAGGCTGTCCTCATCACGCGTCCCGGCGACGCCTCCGTGCTCGAGCTCTCCGACGTCGAGGATCCGCGCCCCGGTCCCGGTCAGCTGCTGATCGACGTCGCCGCCGCCGGGATCAACCGCGCCGACGTCGCCCAGCGGCAGGGGCACTATCCCCCGCCTCCCGGGGCGCCGGAGTGGCCGGGGCTCGAAGTGTCCGGCACGGTGGCCGAGGTGGGCGAGGGCGCCGAGGGGGCGGGCTTCGGCGTGGGCGACCGGGTCTGCGCGCTGCTCGGCGGCGGGGGCTACGCCACCCGCGTGGTGGTCGACGCCGGCCACGTGCTGCCCGTGCCCGCCTCGGTCGGCCTGGTCGACGCCGCCGGGCTGCCGGAGGTCGTGGCGACCGTGTGGTCGAACGTCTTCCAGCTCGCCGGGCTGCGCTCGGGCGAGACCCTGCTCGTGCACGGCGGATCGAGCGGCATCGGCACCATGGCGGTGCAGCTCGGGCGGGCCTTCGGCGCGCGGGTCGCGGTCACCGCGCGCTCGGCCGAGAAGCTCGAGGCGTGCCGGGAGCTCGGCGCGAGCATCCTGATCGACTACACGCAGGACGACTTCGTGGAGCGGGTGCAGAGCGAGGCCGGGGGCGCCGACGTCGTGCTCGACGTGGTGGGCGGCGACTACCTCGACCGCAACGTCGCCGCCTTGGCCGTGAACGGGCGGATCGCGAACATCTCCTCGAGCGGCGGGCCCGCCGCGCTCGACCTCGGCGCGCTGATGCGGAAACGCGGCGCGATCCACTCGACGAGTCTGCGGGCGCGGCCGGCCGAGGAGAAGAGCGAGATCATCCGGAGCGTGCTCGAGACCGTGTGGCCGCTCGTGGCCGACGGGCGGGTGCGGCCCGTGATCGGCGCGCGCTTCCCGCTGGCCGAGGCGGCGGAGGCGCACCGGCTGATGGAGTCGTCGGCGCACATCGGGAAGATCCTGCTCGTCGTGTGAGCCGGGCGGGCGGCCCAGCCGGGCGGCCCGTCAGCCGGTCAGCCGCGTAGGCGGCCAGGCGAGCCGCTCAGGCGAGCCGGATGCCGTTCTGCAGGCGGGTGCGCAGCTCGAACACCCGGTCGATGCTCGTGCGCTCACCGCCGCCCCAGCCGCCGCGCCCGCCCGCGGCTCCGTCGACGCCGTTCCGCAGCAGCTGCGGCAGCAGCGAGCGCCGCACGACGACCGAGCCCGACAGCCGGCCGCGATCGACGACCTCGGCGGGTTCGGCGAGTGCCGCATCCGGAACCACCACGACCAGCCCGGTGAACTTCACACCGAGCGCACGGCCGAGCGTCTTGGCGGCCCGGTGCAGCTCGTGCAGTGGCTCGTCGTCGGGGTGGACGGTCTCGCCGATCAGCTCGTCCTTCTTCAGGCGCACCTCGCCGCCCCAGTCCTCGGACTGGATGGCGTAGAGCCCCGAGGGCCCGAGCACCACGTGGTCGATGGTCTCCGGCACACCGTCGGCCGAGCGGCCCGAGAGCACGTTGTTCCAGATCGTGTAGCCGATGCCGAGCGTCGAGACGAGGCCCGCGGTCGACTCCTCGGCGATGGCCTTCGCGAGCCAGCCGCGGATCTCGCGCGGTGCGCTCCGCACCAACGCCGGGTCGTACGGGTCGGCGATCTCCACACCGCGGCCCACCCATTCGCGCAGCAGCGTGAGGTAGACCTCGCGCTCCTGGCCGCCGGGGTGGCCATAGGTGCGGGCCTTCACGGTCGAGCTGGCGGGGCGACCGGATGCGCGGCCTCCCGTCGCGGGCCCGAAACCCGAGCCCGGGGTCGACGCCGAGCCCGAGGCGCCGGCGGTGTGCGCGGTCGAGCTGCTCCCCCGCGACCCGCGGTCGTACGCCGCGCGGTCGTCGGGGGCGCCGACGAGCTCCCAGGCCCGCTGCACCGCGACGAAGCGCACGGAGTCGCCCCCGGTGTCGGGGTGGGTCTCGCGGAGCAGTCGGCGATAGGCCTTCTTCAGCTCGTCCTGCGACGCGGACGGACCGACCCCGAGAACCTCGTACGGGCTCTGGGCGAGAGGGCTGTCGGACACGCGTTCACGATACCGGGCGTTTCCGGGGTGTTCGCCGAATGCGCGCAGAGCGGAATCGGCGACCGGGGCCGCCGCGCGCCTGGCGTCGGGCCGCCGCGACGACCGGTCAGGACGCCTTGTCGGTCACCCGGAGCACGAGCACCGGGCACTGCGCCCCGAGGATCACGTCGTGGCTCACCGACCCGAGCAGGAACCGCCCGATGCCGTGCCGGCCGTGGCTGCCCACGACGAGCAGCGCCGCCTCCTTGCCGGCCGTCACCAGCGCGGCGGAGGGGGCGGCGAGCACGACCTGCGTCTCGACCGGCGTCTCGGTTCCGCCCTCGTTGCGGGCCTCGGCGGCCGTCTCGTCGGCCACCTCCCTGGCGCGCTGCTCGAGCGCCTCGTAGAGCTCGGAGCCGTCGGTGAACTCGGGCTGCATCAGGGGCGGCAGCGTCCAGGCGGTGAGGATGCGCAGCGGCTCGTCCAGCAGTCGCGCCTCGGCGAGCGCGGTGCGCACGAGCCGAGCCGACGACGGACCGCCGTCGATCCCCACCACGACGCCGTGACGCGTCGTCGCCGGCAGGTCGGGGATCACCGCGACCGGCACCGTCGCCGACGCCGCGACCCGGAGGCTCACGGCGCTCGTGGTCAGACGCTCGTAGAGGTCTTTGCGGTAGCTGCCGACCACGAGCAGGCTCGCGCCGATCGCCTCGGCCTCGGCGACCAGCTCGGTGACCGGATTGCCGCGCCGCACCCGCGAGGTGACCGTGACGTGCGGCGCCTTGCTGTCGGCGTGGAAGGCGGCATCGGCGGCCACCACCTCGCCCTTCTGTTGCAGCAGCGGGGCGGCCGTGAAGGCCTCCGAGTCCCAGGAGGTGTCGGCGACGTAGAGCACCTCGAGGTCGCAGCCGGTGGCCTCGGCGCGGCGGAGGGCCCAGTCGAGGGCGGTCTGGGCGGCGGCGGATCCGTCGAAACCGACGAGGATGGGGGCGGACATGGAGGCTCCTCACGACGGGTGACGGGCTCCAGTCTGGCAGGCGGGGGCCGCGCGGAATACTGCGGGCGGGCATCCGGTTGTCTGATTACATACGCACGCATGGATAATGGCGTGACGCGCTCACGACGGACAGGACTTCACACCATGGCAGAGCAGCTGCAGCTCGGACTCGACACCTTCGGCGACGTGACCGCCGCCCCCGACGGAACCCTGCTGCCCGCGGCCCAGGTGCTGCGCAACCTCGTCGACCAGGCGGTGCTCGCCGACGAGGTGGGCGTCGACTTCATCGGCTTCGGCGAGCACCACCGCGACGACTTCGCGGTCTCGGCCCCCGAGGTCGTGCTGGCGGCGGTGGCGGCGCGCACCTCGCGCATCCACCTCGGCTCGGCCGTCACGGTGCTCTCGAGCGACGACCCGGTGCGGGTGTTCCAACGGTTCTCGACCCTGGATGCGCTGTCGAACGGGCGCGCGGAAGTCATCCTCGGGCGCGGGTCGTTCACCGAGTCGTTCCCGCTGTTCGGCTTCGAGCTCGGCGACTACGAGCGCCTGTTCGAGGAGAAGCTGAACCTGTTCGCCGCCGTGCGCTCGGGCGAGCCCGTCACCTGGGAGGGTTCGACGCGCTCGCCGCTGAACGACCAGCAGGTCTTCCCGCAGCTCGAGACCGGCCTGCTGAAGACGTGGGTCGGCGTCGGCGGCAGCCCCGAGTCGGTGGTGCGCGCCGCGCGGTACGGCTTCTCGCTGATGCTCGCCGTGATCGGCGGCGACCCCGTGCGCTTCGCGCCCTTCGCCGACCTGTACCACCGTGCGCTCGACCAGTTCGGCTTCGACCGCCAGCCGGTCGGCGTGCACTCCCCCGGGCACGTGGCCGCCACCGACGAGGAGGCCCGCGAGCAGCTCTGGCCGCACTACCAGTCGCAGATGAATCGCATCGGCCGCGAGCGCGGCTGGTCGCCGATGGGGCGGGCGCATTTCGACCAAGAGGCCGGTCCGCACGGGTCGCTCTACGTGGGGTCGCCGGAGACGGTGGCGCAGAAGATCGCGAACGCCGTGCGGGTGCTCGGGGTCGACCGCTTCGACCTGAAGTACGGGAACGGGCCGCTGTCGCACGAGAACCTCATGACGAGCATCGAGCTGTACGGCACGCAGGTGATCCCGCGGGTGCGGGAGCTGCTGGCGGAGACGCCGGGGCGGTGAAGTGGGCTGTTCCAGGCCGAGGCCGCGCAGCTTTACGCGGCGCCGGGCTCGGCCGTGGCCTCGCGTGCCAGGAGTGAGCGCTTGACGGGGGTGCCCCAGGCGAAGCCGCCGAGGGATCCGTCGGTGCGCAGCACCCGGTGGCACGGCACGAACAGCGCGACCGCGTTGCGGGCGCAGGCGCTGGCCGCCGCCCGCACGGCGGTGGGGCGTCCGAGGTGCGCGGCGAACTGCTGGTAGCTGAGCGGATGCCCGGGCTCGATCGTTCGCAGGGCCGCCCAGCCGGCGCGGTGGAAGTCGCCTCCCGTCTGGGCGACCTCGACCGTGTCGATCGCGCGGACGTCGCCTCCGTAGTACGCGGTGACCGCCTCCCCCGCCCTGGTCTCGCCGGGCGTGGTGCCGATCTGGCGGTGAGCTGGCGCGAGGCGGGCGAGCAGGGCCTCGGGGTCTGCCGTCCAGCCCGAGGCGATGACCCGGCCGTCGGCGTCGGCGATCAGGCCGAAGGGGCCGTCGGGGGTGTCGACGAACTCGATCACGGCGGTCATGGGGTCTCCTCGGGGGTGGGGCTGGTCGGGGTTGGGGTGGGCTGCGTGGCGGCGGCATCGGCGGCCGCCGGGTGCGCTGCGGCGGCGGGGTGCGCGGGGGCGGGATGCGCGGTGCGGGTGGCGCGCGGGGGCGAGGGCGGGCGGGGCGGT
Organism: Herbiconiux gentiana; assembly: GCF_024978135.1. GTDB lineage: Bacteria > Actinomycetota > Actinomycetes > Actinomycetales > Microbacteriaceae > Herbiconiux > Herbiconiux gentiana. The sequence continues at coordinate 562,608 of NZ_JANTEZ010000001.1, forward strand.
GGGGCCGACGCCGACCAGAGGTGGAGGGAGAGGTAGGTGCGCCACGGTGCGAAGTCGGCGGCCCAGGATGCGAGGTCCCGCGGAGCATCCGGGAACCCGAGCCTGCGCGCACCGGTTCTGAGCGCCACGTCGCCCGTGGGCAGGATGTCGGGGTTCTTCAGCACGCGCATGGCGAGGTAGCCGGCGGTCCAGTCGCCGATGCCCGGGAGGGCGATCAGGCGCTGACGCTGCTCGGCGGCCCCGTCGCCGAACGAGAGGTCGAGCGCGCCTGAGGCGAGCAGCTCCGCCGTGTTCACGACGGTCGCGATCTTGGCGCGGGGGCCGGTGAGCACCGATCCCGCGTGCTCGGCGATCTGCGCCGGGGTGGGGAAGAGCAGGGTGGGGGCGGACGGATCCGGGGCGGTGCCCGGCGGCGGAGCGGGGAACGCGGAGCCGGCCGCGAGCGTGAGCCGGTGCAGCAGGGTGCGTGCCGCGACGACGGTGATCTGCTGACCGACGATGGCGCGGAACAGCATCTCGGCGGGGTCGACCGCACCGGGCATCCGGATGCCCGGGGTCGCCGCGACCCGTGCCACCAGCGCCTGGCCTGCCGCCGTGGCCGCACCGCCCCGCCGGGCGAACGCCTCGCCCCCGGCCACCAGCGCCTCGTCGATCGCGACGGGGTCGGCGTCGAGGTCGAACAGCCGGCGGATGCGCGAGACCAGCACGGGCAGGTCGCCGAGCGCGGTCAGGTGCGCGTCGAGGATGAGACGCGGTGCTCCGGTTGCCGCCGGGCGCCGCACCGTGAACCAGGCCGCGCCTCCGGGGAGGGCGAGCGACCGCGAGTAGGAGTCGAATCCACCCTCGGTGTCGACGCCCAGGTGCTCGACACCGGGGATCGCGCGGACGGCGAGCCAGGTGAACACGCCGGACAGATCGAACGGTTCGCGGTAGGGCAGGGCGAGGGTGATCGAACCCGGCGTCTGGCTGTCGTGGCGGGACTGGCGCTCGCGGATCGCGGTGGGGGTGAGCTGGAAGACCTCGGCGATCGTGTCGTTGAACTGGCGGATGCTCGAGAAGCCGGCGGCGAACGCGATGTCGGCCATCGGCAGGCTCGTCGAGGTGAGCAGCGTGCGGGCGGTCTGCGCGCGATGCGCCCGCGAGAGGGCCAGCGGGCCCGCGCCGAGCTCGTCGGTGAGCACCCGGGTGAGGTGGCGTGGGCTGTAGCCGAGGCGGCGGGCCAGGCCGTCGACGCCCTCGCGTTCGATGACGCCGTCGGAGATGAGGCGCATGGAACGGCCGGCGAGGTCGTCGCGGAGGTTCCAGGCGGGGGTGCCCGGGACGGCCTCGGGCAGGCAGCGCTTGCAGGCGCGGTAGCCCGCCTCGTGCGCGGCGGCGCTGGTCTCGTAGAAGGTGACGTTCTGCTCCTTCGGCGTGCGGGCGGGGCAGCTGGGGCGGCAGTAGATGCCGGTGGAGCGCACGGCGGTGATGAACTGACCGTCGAAGCGGGGGTCGCGCGAGGAGATGATGCGGTAGCGCTCGGCGAAGTCCATGGAGGGAGTCTCGCACGGGCATCCGCTCGGCTCTAGCGGGAATCGGACACGGCAGTGGGGGGCGGGTGGCGCGCGGGCGGCGCTCGGCGGCCGCGATCGGTGCGGGTGTCGGAGGGTGGCCGTAGGGTCGGCACATGGCGCACTCGATCGTTCCCCCGTACCTGCTGGCCCGCATCGCCGAGACCGATGCCGACGGTATGCAGCGGGCTGCCGAGGCGGCCCGTCGGTCACTGCTGGCTGATCCGCCACTGCGCGAGGAGCGTCGGCGCGAGGCCTTCGTGCCCCCCGTGCCCGGGCAGCCGGTCGCGCCCGACGACGCGGCACCGCAGCGCACCATCTCCGACGCCGGTGGCACCGAGACACTGCCCGGGCGGGCGGTGCGGCGGGAGGGCGACCCCGTGTCGGGCGACCCGGCGGTGAACGAGGCCTACGAAGGGCTCGGCGCGACCTACGCCTTGCTCGCCGACGCCTTCGGCCGCGACTCGATCGACGGGCGCGGGCTGCCGCTCGACGCCACGGTGCACTACGGCGTCGACTACGACAACGCCTTCTGGGACGGGCAGCGCATGGTCTTCGGCGACGGCGACGGCGAGGTGTTCGGCCGCTTCACGGCGTCGTTGTCGGTGATCGGGCACGAGCTGGCGCACGGCGTCACGCAGTACACGGCCGCGCTGGAGTACCAAGGGCAGGCGGGCGCGCTGAACGAGTCGTTCAGCGACGTCGTCGGCGCCCTCGTCGAGCAGCACCGGCTGGGGCAGACGGCCGACGAGGCGAGCTGGCTGATCGGCGAGGGGCTGTTCACCGAGGCGGTGCAGGGGCGAGCGCTGCGCTCGATGCTGTCGCCCGGCACCGCCTACGACGACGATGTGCTCGGCAAAGACCCACAGCCGGCGTCGATGGACGACTACGTCGACACCGCCGACGACAACGGCGGGGTGCACCTGAACTCGGGCATCGCCAACCGGGCGTTCGCGCTCGCGGCGATCGAGCTCGGCGGCTTCGCCTGGGAGCGGGCGGGGCAGGTCTGGTACGACGCGATCACCGGGTCGCTCTCGCCCACGGCCGATTTCGCGGCCTTCGCCGACGCGACCGTGCTGGCGGCCTCGTCGCGGTTCGGCGACGACTCCGCCGAGGCTGCCGCGATCGCGTCGGCATGGGCTACCGTGGGCGTGAGGAGCGATGACCGAGCCGAATCCCCCTGAGCCTTACCCTGACCCCAACGCCCCGCGGCCGCAGCAGCCCGCGGGCGGTGAACCGGGCGAGCCCGCTCCGGCCTCGTCCCATCCGGCCGCACCCGCTCCGGCCGAGCCCGCTCCGGCCGCTATCGATCCGGCCGAGCCCGCTCCGGCCGCTATCGATCCGGCCGAGCCCGCTCCGGCCGCTGTCGATCCGGCCGAGCCCGCTCCGGCACCGTCCGACGCGCTTGGGCGCGAGCTTCGGATCACGGTGACCCGGTCGGGTGGCGTCGCCGGCATGTCTCCGCGCTGGGGCATCGAGGTCTCGGAGCAGAACGACGTCGACTCGTGGCTGTCGCTCGTGGAGTCGTGCCCGTGGGACGCCCCCGACCCGGCGCCCGGAGGCGAGGACCGCTTCGTCTACACGATCCGGGTGCTCGTCGACGCGCCCGACGAGCCTGAGGTCTCGCACGGCGCGCGCGTGCCCGAGCAGCACCTCGACGGCCCGTGGCGCGACCTCGTCGACCGGGTGAAGGACGCCTCCCGGCGCTGAATCCCGTCGCCGCCCGCCCATCCGGCGGCGGGCGGACGGTGTGTGCGCCCGGCGACGGGCGGACGGGTGCGCGCGGGCGAGAATGGACGGATGAGCTCGGTCCCGTCGTCCCCCGTCCCATCCGCGTGGCGTCGCCCACGGGAGGCCGGAGCCGACGGCCAGGCCGGCTCGGCGGGCGCGACGGTGCTCGAGTTCCGCGGGGTGCGGTTCGTGCGGCAGGGGCGGGTGCTGCTCGACGACGTGTCGTTCGGCGTGCGCGCCGGCGAGCACTGGGCACTGATCGGGCCGAACGGAGCCGGGAAGAGCACGATCCTCAGCCTCGCGGGGGCGGTGCAGCATCCGTCGGGCGGAGAGGTGCACGTGCTCGGTCAGCGGATCGGGCGCGTCGAGCTGCAGGCGCTCAGGCGGTCGATCGGGCACGTGACTCCGCGGCATCCGCTCGGGTCGGGGTTGAGCATCCGCGAGGTGGTGCTCACCGGGCTGACCGGCTCGGTCGAGATCGTGCCGCGGTGGCAGCCGGCCGCCGACGACCTCGAGCGCGCCGACGCCTTCGTCGAGCTGCTCGGCCTGGCCGATCGCGCCCACGAGCCCTGGACCACCCTCTCGCAGGGCGAACGCGGCCGCACCCTCATCGCCCGCGCCCTGATGACCGACCCGCAGCTGCTGCTGCTCGACGAACCGTCGACCGGCCTCGACGTCGCCGCCCGCGAGCAGCTGCTCGACACCCTCGACCGCGTGCGCGAGACGCACCCCGGCCTCGCCTCGGTGCTCGTCACGCACCACCTCGAGGAGCTGCCGACGTCCACTTCGCACGCCTTGCTGCTCGCCCACGGACGCATCACGGCGATCGGCCCCGCCACCGAGGTGCTCACCACCGCGAACGTCACCGCCTGCTTCGACCACCCCATCGACATCGAGCACCGACGCGGCCGCTGGCACGCGCGCTCGGGCGCCCTCCGCGACTGACGCCCGTCATCCGGGGCGGCCGGGCGACGGATGCTCGGCAACCCTCGACGGCGCGGTCGACGGTGACCCATCCCGTGCCCCGCCCGAGGCCCGGATGCGCGGCGACGCCCAGCCCGTGGTGCGGGGTCAGGGGTACCGGCGCGCCAGGGTGCCGAGGTAGTGGCGCTGCGGGAGGTGCCGCACGGCGCGGGGCAGCCGCCGGTACACCGGGCCGACGACGCGGAACAGGCGGTCGAGCCGGCGCTGCTGCGCGGACGTCCAGCGGAAGCCGAAGAGGCCGCGCACCCGCGGCGGCAGAAGGCCGATCGTCGCGAAGCGGGCGAGCGGCATCGCCACCCGGATCGGCAGCGCCGCCTTCTCGGCCTTCAACAGCTCGCGCGCGACCGCGCGGATCGGCGGATCGGCCGACAGCCTCGGGAGCATCCCGTTCCAGTACTCGGCGAAGGCCGCGCGATCGACCGGCCACAGCTCGGCCGGCATCTGGAGGGCTGTGCCGAGCACGGCGTACTCGCGGTAGACCCGCTCGGCCTCGTCGGGCGCCAGCGGTCCGAACACCCGCTCGTACACGGTGATCGCGGTGTCGTAGAGCGTCGCGGCCACCCACAACTGCAGCTCGGGGTCGCGCGCGTCGTACCGCGGCTCGCCCTCGGCGCCCACGCCGTCGCTCCCCGGCGACGCGTCGGCGCCCGCACCGGGCTGGGTGGTCGGCGGGGCGTCGTCATCCGCGGGCACGCCGGGGCGGGCCGTCGGTGAGACGGACGCACCGCGGGGCGGGTTCGCGACCGGGGCGTGCGCACGGTTGACCGCCTTGCGCATGCGGCGGATGTCGTCGGCGTCGCCGTTCGACAGGGCGTAGATGTAGCTCAGAGTGGCGTTCAGGCGGCTCATCGGCCGCGACGCGAAGTCGCTGTGCCGCGCGACCCCGTAACCCACCCCGGGCAGCGCGATCTGCAGCAGGATCGCCCGTCCGGCCCCGGTGAGGAGGATGCCCTCGGGCGCGATGTCCGCGAGCCTGACCATGCGGCCGACGCTACCACCGGCGGCTGAGCGCCCGGCGGAGCCGGCGGATGCGCCGACGGTCGCCCGCCCGCCGCTCGCCTGACCACCCGGAAGCCCGGCCACCACCCGGCCACCCCGTCGCCCGGTCGCCCGTCGGCCCGACGCGCCGGCGGGCGGCCGCGGAGGCGGGCGAGTCGTAGGCTCGGCATCATGCCCGAGAACGCAGCCCCCGAGTGGTCGGCCGACCGCACCGTCTGGGACGTGATCGTCATCGGCGCGGGCCCCGCCGGTGCGAGTGCGGCGCGGGCCGCGGCGGAGGGCGGAGCATCCGTTCTGCTCCTCGACCGCGCGCCCTTCCCGCGCTACAAGACCTGCGGCGGCGGGCTCCTCGGCGAGTCGCTGCGCTACGTGCCCGAGGCCGCCCGGCACACCGTCGAGTCGCGGGTGCGCGAGTCGCTCGTCACCGACCGCTTCGCCCGCCCGTTCCTGCTGCGGCGCCCGTCCCCGTACCTCGCGATGGTGCGGCGGGCCGAGTTCGACCAGGCGCTGGTCGAGGCCGCGACGGATGCGGGGGCCGTCTTCGTCGACGGCGTGGCCGTGCGCGAGCTCCAGGCCCCCGACGACCCGGCCGAACCGGTCCTCGTACGCACCGCCACCGCCACCGGCAGCACCACCGCAGCCGCCCGCATCGTGATCGGCGCCGACGGCACCGGAGGGCGAACCGCCCGCCACGTCGGCGTCGAGATCGGCGGCGTCGACCTCGGCCTCGAGGACGAGGTCGCGATGCCCGACGACGCTGCCGACTGGCGCGACCGCGTGCGCCTCGACTGGGGCGCTCCGGCCGGCAGCTACGCGTGGGTGTTCCCGAAGCGCGACTCGCTGACGGTAGGCGTGATCCAGCAGAAGGGCAGCCCCGACGAGACCCGCCAGTACCTCGCCGCCTGGCGCCGCCACCTCGGCCTCGAGCACGCCGAGACGCTGCACTCCTCCGGGCACCTCACGCAGTGGCGCACGCCCGGCTCCCCCGTGCGCCGCGGGCGCGTGCTCGTCGCGGGCGACGCCGCAGGCCTCCTCGAACCGTGGACCCGCGAGGGCATCTCGTTCGCCCTCCGCTCCGGCACCTGGGCGGGCCAGTCGGCGGCCGCCGCGGTGACCTCGTCAGACGAGCGGATGCCCGACCTCGACGTCTACTCCGACCGCATCCGCCGCGCGCTCGAACCCGAGCAGGTGCGGGGTGCCGAGCTGCTGCGTGTCTTCGAGCGGCGCCGCGGCCTGGTGCACGGCCTGCTGCGCACCCGCTGGGGCGCGCGCTGGTTCGCGCGCTTCTGCCGTGGCGAGACGTCGCTCGCGCGCCTCGGACGGCACCCGATCGCGCTGGCCGTGGCCCGCCGCCTCGCCTGACCGAGGGCGAGAAGCCGAGACGCGAGCGCCGAGACCGAGCGCCGAGACCCGAGCGCCGAGACCGAGTGCCGAGACCCGAACGCGGGATCCGAGCGCTACTTCGCCGTCAGCGTGACCGCCGGCGCACTGGGCGTCGACGTCGACTGCACCTGCGCCCCGACCGTGATGGTCTGCCCCGGCGCGATGTACGTCCCCCAGTCGGCCCCGGTGCAGGTGATCACCCCGCCCGCGAGCTCGCAGCGCATCCCCCACGAGTTCACGACGGCGGTGGCTCCGGGGTCGGCCCACGACGCCGTCCAGCCGGCGGAACCGCCCGTGTTGCTCACCTTGAGCTCGGCGACGTAACCCTCGTCCCAGGTGCTCTGCAGCGACCAGGCCGCCGAGAGGTCGTCGGCCGACGACGACCCGGGAGTGGTGGGGGTCGGGGTCGGGGTGCCGGTGGTTCCGCCCGTCGGTCCGGGTGCGCCGTCGCGGGCCGTGCCGCCGATGCGGGCACCGGGGGTCGCCGGGCGCGTCGGGACGGGAGTCGTCGTGGGGGCGAGAGTGCCGGGCCGAGCATCCGGAACCGGTGTCGGAGTGCCGGACGGGACGGGAGTGCCGGACGGGACGGGCGTACCCGCCGCCGGCGCCGGCGCATGCGGCGCCACGACCGTGCCCGGCCCGAGCAGGGGCCCGAGTGCAGCCACCTTCTCGGCCTGAGGCTTGACCCAGTCGTCCTGCACGATGCCGCCCGTGTCGCCGCTGTTCGGGTTGAACGACCAGTACGAGAAGCTGATGCCGCTCGAACCGAGGTAGGACACGATGTTCTCGAACCACTGCCGGTCGCTCGTCGTCTGGAGCTTCGACCCGAACTCCCCCACCAGCACCGGCGCGATCTCCTCGCGGGCGAGGTAGCCCCAGTTCGCGTCCCAGACCGACGGCAGGTTCGCCGGGTAGGCCGGGTCGGAGAACCAGGTCTGCGCGTAGATCGACGCCGGGTAGTCGTGCGGTGAGTAGACCACCCGGTCGGGCACGCTGAGCGTCACGGGGTCGTTCCCGGCGTCGGCGAGCCCGCCACCCCACCAGGTGGTGTCGCCCGACGTCTGCCGCTCGACGCCCTCGACGATGACGAGCAGCTCGGGGTTGACGGCGAGCACGGCGTCGCCCGCCCGTTCGGCCGCGGCCCGCCAGTCGACCGAGGAGTCGCCGCACCCCCAGCACGCCGCGCCGTGCGGCTCGTTGTGCAGGTCGACGCCGATCACCGAGGGTTCGGAGCGGTATCGCTCGGCGAGCATCTGCCAGTCGGCGATCCACGCCTCCTCGGGGAAGCGGTCGGTGTACCAGAGCTCGGACTGCCCCGCCGAGTCGGGGCGGTGCCGGTCGAGGATGACGTTCAGGCCGTACGACTTCGCCGCCTGCACGATGGCGTCCATCAGCTGCAGCGGGCTGAGGTCGACGAGGGTGGGGTTCTCGAAGGCGTTGATCGACGTGGTCACCGGCTGCGCGAGGCACTCGTTCGAGAACGGCAGGCGGACGGTGTTGAACCCCATCGACGCGATCTGCGCGAGTCCGGCGTCGAGGCTGATCGACCAGAGGCCGTGCGGCGCGCAGTTGGTGGTCTCCATGCCGAACCACGAGATGCCCTTGATCACGTAGGTGCTGCCGTCGGCGGTGACGATGCGCCCGCCGTCGGTGTGCAGCGCGCCGGGCAGGGTGGCAGAGAGGTCGCCGGCGACGGATGCGCTGCCCGGCGTCGAGGGCAGGGCCGGGGTCGGCTCGTCCTGCGGTGTGGCGGGTACCGGCGACATCGACTCCCCCGATCCGATCGGGCCGGGGCCCGCGGTTCCACTGTGGCGGGGCGCCGGCGTCGGCACGACGTCGCCGGGCAGAGCCGACGCCGACGCGGCCGATGCCGCCGACGCCGACGCCGTGCCGACGATCGCCGCGACGAGCAGCATCGCGGCCGCGCCGGCCCGCCATCCCACCATGTCGTCCCCCTGTCGTCCGCGAGGCCCGAGCGTCGTGCGCCGAACTCGAGCGTCGTACACCGAACCCGAGCGTCATACACCGAGCCCGCGCGTCGTGCGCCGAACCCGAGCCCGACCCCGCTCGCACGAGACTACCCGCCCGCCGCCCCCGCGGTGCGAGGATGGTCGCATGGCGAAGGAACGGCAGTACGCGCAGAGCTTCGGCGCCGAGGCGGCCGCCTACGACGCGGGCCGCCCGGGCTATCCCGACGACGCCGTGGAGTGGCTGCTGTCGCAGGCCGCCACCGACGACGGCGCCCGCCCCGACGTGGTCGACGTGGGCGCCGGAACGGGCAAGTTCACCGCCTCGCTGCCGGCTCGCAGCGCATCCGTCGTCGCCGTCGAGCCCGACGCCCTGCTGCGGGAGCGCCTCGCCCGCAACCTGCCCGCCGTGACGGCCGTCGAGGGCACCGGAGAACGGCTGCCGCTCGGCGAGGATTCGGCCGACGTGGTGACCTACGCCCAGTCGTGGCACTGGGTCGACGTCGAGGCCGCCTCGCGGGAGGCCGCGCGGGTGCTGCGACCGGGTGGGGTGCTGGCGCTGGTCTGGAACGTACGGGACGAGTCGGTGGACTGGGTGCACCGCCTCACCGAGGTGATCGGCGCCTCGATCGCGGACGAGTACGAGACGGTCGCTCCCCCGGTCGCCGAGCCGCTGCGGCGCGACGCGCACGCCGAGTTCCGCTGGACGAACGAGCTCGACCGGCCCGCCCTGCACTCCCTCGTCACCTCGCGCAGCAGCGTGATCGCGCTCGACGAACCCGCTCGCGCCGAGCTGCTCGCCGGCCTCGACGAGCTGCTCGACACGCATCCCGAACTCGCGGGGCTCGACCGCTACCCGCTGCCCTACCTGACCCGCGTCACCATCGCCCGCCCGATCTGAGCGGATGCCCGGCGGCGCGACCCCCGCCGACGACGACGACGCCGACGCCGACGCCGACGCCGACGCGACGCTCCCCGCCCCCGCGGCGGCCCGCTATCGTGAAGCCATGCCCGACGCGCCGACCCCCGTCACCACCGGCGAGCGCGTGCCCGGACACGGCCCGCGCACCCGCCTGCGCGGCTTCTCGCTGAACGCGGTGCTCGACAACCTCTTCTTCGTCATCGCCGGGGCCGCCGCCGTGTGGCTGGCCTACCTCGTGCTCACGCAGGGCTTCGAGTCGGGCTGGGCGCAGGTGTGGTTCTACCTCGTGTTCTGGGTGCTTGTGGCCTACATCGCGCTGCCGCGGCTGCATCGCATCCTGACCAACATCTACGTGCCGAACTACTTCATCGGGCGCACCCGCACGAGCGACGGCCTGCTCGGCGATCCGGTGAACCTCGGCCTGCTGGGCGCCGAGGAGCAGCTGCACACCGCGATGAAGGCGGCGGGCTGGACCCGGGCCGACGACCTGAGCCTCGCCAGCGGTCTGCGCATCGTGCGCTCCACCGTGCTGCGCCGCAGCTACGACGAGGCGCCGGTCAGCCCGCTGATGCTCTTCGGCCGCAACCAGGACTTCGCCTATCAGCAGGAGGTGAAGGGCAACCCCGCCAAGCGCCACCACGTGCGGTTCTGGCGCTGCCCCGACGACTGGCTGCTCCCCGGCGGCCACAAGACCGACTGGCTCGCCGCCGGCACCTACGACCGTGCCGTCGGCTTCTCGCTGTTCACGCTGCAGATCACGCACAAGATCGACGAGAACACCGACGTCGAGCGCGACCACATCGTCGCCACGATCGAGCAGTCGGTCCCGGCCGCCGAGGTCGACGTGCTGAAGGACTTCGCGACCGGCTACCACTCCCGCAACGGCGGCGGCGACGCGATCGTCACCGACGGCGACCTGCCCGTGATCGACCTGCGCGCCGTGACGCCGACGCTCGAGGCCGCCGCCGAGGTGCACGCCCCGGTGCCGACCCCGCACGTCGGGCCGAACGCGTCGCCCGTGCCCGACAAGACGGTGCGGCGCCCGGCCCAGATCGTCTTCGGCGCTGCCGTCGTGGTGCTGCGGGCGTTCTCGCCGCTGTTCATCATCGCGGCGGTGGTGTTCGACTGGCAGGGCGTGCGCGACCTCATCACCATCGACACGGGCGACGAGCTGCCGGCCGGGGTGGATGCGCGTGAGCTCGTGCTCTGGGGGGTGGTGGTCATCTCGGCGCTGTTCGGGCTGGCGCAGCTGCTGTTCGGGGTGCTGATGTTCTTCGGCAGCAACGTCGCGCGCGTGCTCGTGATGCTGTTCAGCACGATTAACATCGTCATCGCGCTGATCGACCACCTGGGTGGCGCCCGGATCACCCTCGGCACGAACCTGATCGGGGTGTCGCTCGACATCCTGATCCTGATCGCCCTGTCGAGCGGGCGGGCGCGCGACTACGCGCGGCGGCCCCGGGTGAAGAAGGCCGAGCGGCGGGCGCTCTGAGCCTTCGGCGTCAGGGTGCCGGGCGCGGCGCGATCGTGTCGAGCCCGCGGGGCGGGAGTGCGATCCAGCCTTCGCGCCGCGCCCGCTCGACCTGCTCGGGGGGCGGCGGCGGTGTGAGTCCGAGGGCGTGGGCTCGGGCGACGAGCGCGGCCACGACCGCATCGAAGGCGTCGTCGTCGGCGGCCATCATGTCGGCCGACGCGCCGAGGTCGAGCCAGGGCATCCGCTCGCCGATCTCGCCGAGAAGTCGTGCCCGCACCCCGGGGTCGGTCTTGTAGCCCCGCGTGTCGAAGCCCCAGAGCCGCAGCGACGCACCCGGGTAGACCTCGGCCACCCGGCCGGCGCCCGAGCGGTCGACCGGCCCCAGACGGTCGCCGATGCTCTGCAGCAACGCGGCGCAGTGCATCGCGGTGAGGCCGAGCCGGTCGGTGGAGACGCTCAGCGGCCAGCGACCGGTCACCTCGCGGGTGACCCGGTCGGTCTCGCGGTAGGCCAGGGTGCGGCGCCACGGCATGCCGGTCAAGTCCCCGTCGATCCGCTCGCCGCGCGCATGGGCGGCCACGAAGACGGTGAACTCGTCGGGCCAGCCGAAGGCGCAGTCGATGCCCGTCGACACGGCATCCTCGGCCACGGCGACGATGCGCGCATCCGGAACAGCGGTCTCGAGCGACCGCAGCCGGGCCGACGTCGCCGACCACTCGACCACCGCGAGCGCGGTGCCCCGGGTCTCTGCGGCGAGGTCGACCCCCGCGGTCAGCACGACGGAGGACGGATCAGGCGGCGATGACGGTGAGCCCCATGCCCACCATGGACAGCGCGACGACGGCCGAGACGATCGCGACGTTCGAGAGCACCCCGACGGGGAGGCGCCCGGCGATCGGACCGCGGTCGACGGCCGACATGGCCTGCCCGAGGTCGCTGAAGCCACCGAGGTCGAAGCCGGTGGAGCCGGTGGCCAGGAAGTGGCCCTCGGTGTACTCGATCATGCCGGCGTACTCCCCGGAGCGCGAGGCGATCCAGAGCTTGGACTCCGGGGTCGCCCAGCTGAGGGGGGCGACGATCGGCGTGGCCGCCTCGTGGCGCGGGGCCCGCACCGCGGTGATGTTCGTGAGCAGTGCCATGTCGACGCCCTTCTGATTACCCCTGACTGATTATTAGAGAGACTAGCAATAAGTCAGACAGGTTTTACCGGGTTGTCGCGAAGAGGCCTGTGGTGTAAGGCTAATTTTCGTTCTGCGGCACCTTGACCTGCAGCGCACCCGCGTCGATCCAGGTCTTCATCGCGATCGCCTTGCCGAACCCGTCGCCGTCGAGTTCGATCTCCTCGGGGCGGCGCAGTCGCAGCACGAGCTCCTGACCGCGCAGATAGTTGAGGGCGCGCACCTCCTTCGCCGAGCCCATCAGGCGCCGGCCGACGGTGGTGCGCCGCAGCACCCCGTTCTCCCAGAAGATCTTGCCCATGATCTGCAGCCAGCCGAAGAAGCCCTCCGGCCGCAGCAGCACGATGTCGAACAGGCCGTCGTCGACCGCCGCGTCGGGCAGCAGCAGGATGTTCGCCGGCAGCGACCCGCAGTTGCCCACCATGATCGTGTGGGCCCGCACGCTGCGGGGCTCCTTGCCGTCGAGGCTGTACCGCAGCCGCAGCTGGTTCTTGTCGCGCAGCACCGTGGCGACCGCCTTCGCGTAGGCGAGCCAGCCGACCTTGGCCTTCAGCTCGTCGTCGGTGGCGGCGAGCATCTTGGCGTCGAGGCCGAGGCCCACCATCACGAGATAGGCGTGCTGGGTGACCTTCTGGTCGTCGTGACGGATGCGCACCTGCCCCAGATCGATCGCCCGCTCGGTGCCGCGGAAGGCCGTCTGCAGGGCGTTCTCGACGTCGTCGAGGGTGAGGTCGAGGTTGCGCGCGAGCAGGTTGCCCGTGCCCGAGGGGAGCAGGCCGATCGGCACGCCCGTGCCACCCAGCACCTCGGCGACCGCGCGCACCGTGCCGTCGCCGCCCGCCGCGATGACGAGGTCGACGCCCTCCTCGAGCGCCTTCTTCGCCGGGCCCTGGCCCGGGTCGTCGACGGAGGTCTCGAGCCAGAGGGTCTCGGCCCAGCCGGACTCCGCCTCCTCGGCCGCCACGGCGGCCTTCAGGGCGTCGAGGTCGACTTTGATGGGGTTGTAGACGAGCGCTGCGCGGGGTGAGGTCATTGTGGCGACCGTACCAGGAGGGAACCCGCTCCCCCACCCCGTTGCGGGTGCCGGGCTAGTCGGTCACGGCGGGGAAGCCGGGGCCGAACAGCGCACGCAGACAGCGCGCCACCTGCTCGGTGTCGCCGTCCATGTAGGCGTTGATCGCGGCCCGCGCGGTGGACGCCGCGCGCTCGACGGCGAACTGCTCCTCGATCGAGCGCCCGAGCGACGCCTTCGGCAGCACGCGCTGCGTTCCGGTGGGGCTCGTCAGGTCGGGCAGCGGCACGAGGCCGTCGTTCGCGAGGCGCTCCCAGACCCAGCAGACGTCCCAGAGCAGACTGAACGAGCGCTGCTGCAGCGCCTGCCGCAGCGCGATCGTCTCGAGGTAGTAGGAGCTGATGCCGACCCCCTGCTCGTGCTTCCAGGCGATCAGCAGCCGGATCAGTGCCCGCAGCGCCCCGTCGTCGTCGATGCGGGAGAGCAGCAGCTCCCGCGACCCCGGGAGGTGCGGCGCCCAGTGGTGCGCCGCATCGGGCACCCAGACGGTCTCGACCTCGCCCGCGCTCGCGCCCGCACCAGCGCCCCCGCCCGTCGCTCCGTACGACGGGATCAGCCGGAGCCCCGCCGTGCCCGGCCGGTCGATGACGAGCGAGTCCCCGTTCTCCGGGCGCGAGGCGAAGACGCCGAGCGCCGAGGCCGGCGCACCCGTCGAGCCCGCGCCCTCCACGAGGGCCGCCCGAAGGGTGTCGAGCGCCTTGGCGAGGCTGCGCGGCCTCGGCCCCTCGAGCACGACGAGGCAGTCGAGGCGGCTGCGGCCGGCGACGGCCGTGCCGTGGGCGAACGACCCGGTGTCGAGCATCCGACGCACCCGCGGGCTGTGCAGCAGCGCCTTGCCGACGTGGGAGCGCAGGAGCTTCGTCTCGTCGACGACGATCGACGACGGCGTCAGCGCGTCGCCGTACGACCGCGTGGCTTCGGCGACATCATCCGGCACGGCTCGACCTCCCGAGGACGAACCTACTCCGGGCGGGGCCGGGCGCGACGGCGCGACTCAGCGGCGCCGGCGCGCCCGAGAGCCTCAGCGGGGCAACGCACCTCAGCGACTCAGCGGCGCCGGCGCGCCTTGAGGGCCCGGCTGTCCTCGAGCTCCCACAGGTCGAACTCCCGCACCCGGCGCATGCGCTCGGCCCGATGCCGCACGTACTCCTCGTCGACCACGAGATTCGACGTCGCACGAACCTGGTCCAGGCGCGCCTCGATCTCGCGCGAGATCTCCTCCCACGCACGCGTGCGGGCGTCGTCGACCAGCAGCGCCACGGCGACGTCGTCGGCGGCATCGCGACGGATGCTCGCGGCCACGTCGCGGTACACGCGGCGCCGAGCCGACAGCAGCTCGAGGTCGCGCGCCTTGTAGTCGTGCTGGTGCCGGGCGACACCGCGGTCGCTCTGCGCCTCCTCGATCACCTCCTGGGCGTGGTCGAGGTTGCTCTCCTGCTCCTCCGCGAGCTCCGCGAGAACCTCGCGGGCGGCCTCGGCGGCACGGGAGCGGTCGAAGTTCTCGTCGTCGCGCAGGGCCGAGACGATCAGCCGGTTCTTCAGCCCCATGACGGCCGAGAACCGGGCGATGAGCATCCCGTCGGCGATGGCCGCGTCGATCTCGTCGGACGACAGCGGCTCGGGGGGTGCGATCGGCTCACCGCTCGCCAGCCAGCGAGGTCTCTTCGCTCGCCGCCGAACCATGGATGCGCCTCCTCCCCTCCAGCTTAAGCGCTCGGGCCGTCAGGCGCAGAGCCGCCCGCGCAGCCACTCCGCCGCGTCCGACCGCCGCAGCTCCCCCGACCGCAGCAGGCGGGTGAACTCGACCGCCGCATCCGTCAACCGCCCGTCGGCCGACTCGGGGCGGTCACCACCGATGCGGATGCTCGCCCACCGCGCCGCCCGCGGCCCCACCCGCGCGGCCACCGCGACGATGCCCGCGAAGTGCCGGGCCTGCCCACGGGTCGCGTCGTCGTACTCGGGGGCGAAGCCGCGCCCGCGGATGACGTTGCGGCCCCCGGTTCCGGCGTCGAGCACCCAGAGCGGACCGAGCCGCACCCCGGCCCCCGCCCGTCCGATCTCGACGAGGAAGCGGCGGGTCGACCAGCGCGCGGGCGCACCCGCGTCGATCGCCGCGACGAGAGAGCAGAGTCGGGAGCACGCATCCATCTCTTCGACAGTACGACGAGCATCCGTCGACCGCTTTTTTCACGTTGCGAAAAGTTTTACCGTGTGCAACTATGGCGGCATGACGATCGACTCACCGCCCGCCCCGGCCGGGCTGCGCGAGCGCAAGAAGCGCGAGACCGCGCGGGCCATCGAAGTCGCCGCGGTCGAGCTCGCGGCCGAGCAGTCGCTCGCCGAGGTGACCATCGAAGCGATCAGCGCCCGGGCCGACGTGACGAGCCGCACCTTCTTCAACTACTACGCGAGCAAGGAGGACGCGGTGCTCGGCGTCTCGCGCGCATTCCCGCGCCCGGGCTTCGACGAGCTCACCCCGCTGCCCGGCTACTCGGTCATCGAGACCCTGCTGCACGCCGTCACGGATCAGCTCGGTTCGCTCGAGCTCGGCAGCGCCGACTTCCAGGCGAAGAAGCGCCGGGTCATGCTCGAGAACCCGCACCTGCTCGCCCGCGACTTCCAGACCATCGGCGACATCGAGGCGGAGCTCGCCGTCGTCGCCCGCCGGCTGCTCGACGCCGACGGCACCGTGCCCGAGGCCGAGCGCGAGAACCACGCCTGGGCGAACGTCAGCCTGCTCGGCGCGGTGCTGCGGCTCGCCATGCAGAGCTGGAGCCGCGACTCCGGCTCGGGCGCTCCCGTCGCCGATCACCTCGGCGCCGCCTTCCGCACCCTCCGTGCCGTCGCTCGCGACGCCTGAATCATTCCGTCTCCACCCCACCCACGACCCCGAGGACCTCATGACCGCCAACCCCGACGTGAACGGCGCCGCCGTCTCGCCGTCCGGCCGCACCCCGTCCGCTCCCGCCACCCCCGCCGACCCTGCCGATGGCTCCACCGGCCTCACCAAGCGCCGGGTGAACCTGATCTTCGCCGCCCTGCTCGTGGCGATGCTGCTGTCGGCCCTCGACCAGACCATCCTCGGCACCGCCCTGCCGACGATCGTCGGCGAGCTCGACGGCGTGAACCACATGCTCTGGGTCGCAACCGCGTACATCCTCGCCTCGACCATCGTGATGCCGGTCTACGGCAAGGTCGGCGACCTGATCGGCCGCAAGTCGCTGTTCGTCATCGCGCTCAGCATCTTCGTCTTCGGCTCCGCCATCGGCGGCTTCGCGATGTCGATGGAGTGGCTGATCGCCGGCCGGTTCATCCAGGGCCTCGGTGGCGGCGGGCTGATGATCCTGTCGCAGGCGATCATCGCCGACGTCATCCCCGCCCGCGACCGCGGCAAGTACATGGGCTTCATCGGCGCCGTCTTCGGGCTCTCCTCGGTCGCCGGTCCGCTGCTCGGCGGCCTCTTCACCGACACGCTGAGCTGGCGCTACGCCTTCTGGATCAACGTGCCGCTCGGCATCGCCGCCATCGTCGCCGCCGTGGCCCTGATCAAGCTCCCGAAGCTGAACCGCGCCGCCCGCCCGAAGATCGACGTCGCCGGAATGGTCACCCTGGCCGTCGCCGCGTCGGCGCTCGTGCTCACCGCCTCCTGGGGCGGCACCGAGTACGAGTGGAACTCCCCCGAGATCATCGGCCTGATCGTGACCACCGTCGTCGCGGCGGTCGCCTTTGTGCTGATCGAGCGGCGGAGCGCCGAGCCGGTCATCCCGATGTCGCTGTTCGCGAACCGCAACTTCACGCTCACGACCCTCGGCGGTCTCGCGATCGGCATCTCGATGTTCGGCGCGATCGGCTACATGCCGACGTTCCTGCAGATCGTGAACAACGTCAACGCGACCGTGTCGGGCTTCATGCTGCTGCCGATGCTCGCCGGCCTCCTCGTCACCGGCATCGGCGGCGGCTTCCTGATCTCGAAGACCGGCCGGTACAAGTGGATGCCCATCGTGGGCTCCCTCGTCGTCGCTGGCGCCCTGGTGCTGTTCTCGACCATGCGCGCCGACACCCCGCTCGGGCTGGTGCTGGTGTACCTGGCGATCCTCGGTCTCGGCATCGGCCTCGCGATGCAGGTGCTCGTGCTGATCGTGCAGAACTCGGTGCCGCATTCGATGGTCGGAACGGCGACCGCGGGCAACAACTTCTTCCGCGAGATCGGCGCCTCGCTCGGCTCCGCCGTGGTCGGGTCGCTCTTCGTCGCCCGCCTCACCGAGCAGCTCGCGTCCTCCGCCGCCCAGCTCGGCGGCGGGGGCGGCGCCCTCCCGACCGACACGAACGCGCTCACCCCGGCCGCCATCAACGCGTTGCCGCCCGAGGTGCACACGATCATCGTCGAGGCCTACTCGAACGCGCTCAGCCCGGTGTACCTCTACTTGGTGCCGCTGATGCTCGTGGCGGCCCTCCTGCTCTGCTTCGTCAAGGAGATCCCGCTCGAGACCACCGTGGTGCGGCCCGAGGCCTGATTCGTCGCCCCTCCATCGAGCCGTCGAAAATCGCCCTCTCAGAGCTTCGAGAGGGCGATTTTCGACGGGTCGACCACTCCGGGCTAGGCCGAGACCTCCTCGGGGCGGGGGAAGCGCGCGAAGAGCTTGTCGAAGACCGCGTGGCGGTCGAACTGCAGAGCGTACTCGCGCGCCTCGTCGGCCCACTGCCGCCGCTCGTCGGGCGTGGTGTGCAGCACCGCCCGGTCGATGGCCGCCGCCACCGCGTCGGGGTCGTTCACCGGCACGACGATCGCGTGGTCGCCGATCGCCTCGCCGATGCCGCCGGTGAGGGTGGTGATCACGGGCCCCCCGCCCGCGAGCATCTTCTCGGCCAGCGCGATGCCGAAGGTCTCGACGAATTCGGGGCGCGGCTTCGACGGGAGTACGAAGGCCGCGCATCCGGCCATCAGGTACGGCTTCTCGGCGTCGCCCACGTCGTCGAGGAAGCGGATGCGGTGCGCCAGCGGCGAGGCCGCCGCCAGCTGCTGCAGCGCCTCGGCCTGCGGCCCGCGCCCGGCGATCATCAGCGGCAGCTCGGTGGTGCGCCCCACCTCGCTGCGCTCGAAGCCGGCGATCAGGTCGTCGACGCCCTTCGCGTCGGTGAGTCGTGAGAGGAACAGCAGGTAGCCGTCGTCGACGAGCCCGCGCGACTCGAGCTCGGCCGCCTTCGACCCCGGGTCGAGGTCGAGGTACTGCGCGGCGTCGATGGCCGGGTACGAGACCTCGATGCGCTCCCGGCACTGCGCCGCGAAGCGGGTGCCGTGCTGCTCGTCGACCCGCTCGGCCTCGCTGATGATGAGGTCGCGGGTGTACTCCGAGACGGCGACGCAGTGGTCCTGCGACAGGTATGACGAGAGGATGTGTGCGGCCGCCCCCAGCCGCCCCTCCTCGACCGCCGTGCGCACCACGTTGGTGACGTCGCTGCCGACCGCCTCGGCGATCGTGGTGACGTTGACCGGCAGTCCGGTGCCCCAGGCCGCGCGCACGGCGTCGGCGACCGCGATGGTGTGCGGGCTCAGGTAGAGCGACAGCGCCACGGTCGGCACGCCGTCGGTGAAGAGCTCGACGAGCCGGCCCGTGATCCCGGCGAGGTAGCGCCCGTCGGGCACCTTGTAGTCGCCGACCGGGGCGGGGCGCTCGACGATGATGCCGTCGCTGTAGGGCAGCACGGTGTCGAGCGGCTTGAGCGGCAGCCCGGCCGCCTCGAGGCGGTCGATCGGCCAGGTGACGAGGCGCACCTCGTCGAAGCCGCGGGTGAGGGCGGTCTCGGCGAGGTTGCGGCCCTCCACCGAGTGGCCGCAGATCACCGGATCGGCACGGACCACGATGACCAGGCGGTTGCGGATGGCGTTCATGGGGTGTCTCCTGTCGTGCGGGCGGTGCCCGGCTGCTCGGTGGTCGGCGGGATGGTCGGCGGTGTGGATCGGTCGGTGGGTTCGAGGGCCTCGTCGGGAGCGGGCGGCGGAGCATCCGGAACCTCACGATGCAAAGGCTCGGCGTCGGCGGCGGAATCGGCCGGGTGGTCGGTCTGCAGCGCCTCGGCCACGAGCGACGCCACCTGCTGCGCGGTCGCGAACGCCGCGGCCGCACCCGCCTCGGCGGAGGTCGGGCCGGCGGCACCGGCGGCGACCGGGTGCGACGGTGGCAGATGGCGGGTGCCCCAGTCGCTGGGTGCCGGCCCCAGCTCGACGACCAGCTGCCCGCCCCGATGCCACTCCTCGCCCGTGAGGTGGCTGCGGTCGAGCGGATGCCCGTTCAACCACATGCGCTGCACGTACTGCACCGGCCCGCCAGCGACGGGCTCGACGAAGTTCTCGGTGCGGATGGTGAAGTCTCCCCCGGCGACCGCCACCGTCACCTCGCGGAACGACGGAGCGTTCACGAGGAACAGGTTCTGCCCCGCGACCGGGAACACCCCGATCGACGCCCAGACGAACCACGAGCTGAGCCCGCCCGAGTCGTCGTTGCCGGGCAGCCCGCCGCGACCGGTGCCGAACTGCTGGTGCACGATGTCGTGCACGATCTCGGCGGTGCGGTCGGGGCGGCCGGCGTAGTGGTAGGCCCAGGGCGCATCCATGTCGGGCTCGTTGTTCAGCCCCTCGAAGCGGCCGAGCACGTAGCCCGCGAGCAGCTCCTGGGCGTCGGGCTTGTTGCCCGGCTGCACCACGGGCTCGGCGCCGTAGCCGAAGAACGTGTCGAGCTGCTCGACGAAGCGGTCGCGCCCGCCGCTCACCTCGATTCGGCCGGCCATGTCGTGCTGCAGGCGGAAGGAGTAGTTGTAGCGGCTGCCCTCGTAGTAGGTGCTGTCCTTCAGCAGGCCGCTCGTCGGGTCGTAGGCGTTGATCCACCGGGCGGCGAGCGCCTCGAACTGCGCCGCGAGCGCCGTGTCGCCGACGTGCCGGGCCACCTTCGCGGTGCACCAGTAGCCGAACGCCAGGTCGAGGGTGTGACTGATCGGATGCGCCTCCCCCCGCAGCAGGAACTCCTCGCCGTAGGTGCGGCGCAGGTCGTCGCTCATGTGCACGAGCGCCCACTCCCAGTCGATGCCGGGCAGACCCGCCTGGCAGAGCTCGGCGAGGAAGGTGTGGGCGAGCGCGCTGCCCTGCCGGGAGAAGCGGTCGCCACCCCGGGCGAGGCGGTAGCCGATCGGGAAGTTCCCCTCCTCCTCGCAGATGGTCAGCAGCGCGTTGGCCAGCTCGACCGCCTTGTCGGGGAACAGGGTGATCAGAAGCGGCAGCTGGGTGCGGTAGATGTCCCACATCGTCGACAGGTCGAAGGCGAACGGGCCCTCGCTCGGCCAGAACGGGCTCTCGGAGTCGGCGAAGCAGGGCTTGATCAGCGAGTGGTAGAGCGCGGTCGAGAAGACCGTCTTGCGTTCGGGGCTCGGCGTCTCGACCGAGATCGTCTTGAGGTGCTTCCGCCACGTCTTGCGCGTGCGCTCGCGCCGGGCCTCGAACCGGCCGGGGCCGGGGCCGCAGTCGGCGCGGAGGTTCGCCTCGGCCTGCTCGCCGCCCCGCAGCGAGAAGCCGATGCGCAGCTCGATCGTCTGGCCGGGCTCACTCGGCCCCGCCCACATCAGCCCGAACGGCCGCAGGGTCGTCGGGCGGATGTGATCGAGCGCCAGCTTCGTGCCTCCGGGCATCAGCCGCCGGTCGTACCAGAGCATCTGACGCCACTGCGGGGTGTCGCACTCGATGTGCACGGCGATCGGCGCCCCCTCGGCGACGATCTCGCCGCGTGCGACGCCGGGCTCGAGGGTCTCGAGGTTCGCCCGAAGGGGGATGGTCGCTCCGTAGGGAATGCCGAGTCCGCCCAGCGAGAAGTCGATCACGACCCGGGCGTTCGCGTGGCGGGGGAAGGTGTAGCGGTGCACGGCGCTCTTCGGGCCCACGGTGATCTCGGCGGTCACACCCGAGTCGAGCGTGGCCGAGTAGTAGCCGGGGCTGGCCTCCTCCTCGGTGATGTCCCAGGTGCGGCCGAGAACGTCGAGCGGTTCCACCATCGGGGTCACCCGGAAGTAGTTGTAGTACTTGCGGATGGCGCCGGTGCCCGACTGCTGGAAATGCGTGAAGCCGCTCGCCAGCAGGGTGTCGTGGATGGTGCTCGGCACACCCTCGAGGCTGAGGTCGTAGCGGCCGTAGCCGGTGGGGTAGCCGCCGGAGTAGGCGCAGGCCGAGACCATGCCGAGCGGGTAGGTGGCTCCCGGGTGGGTGTTGCCGATCTGGGGCTTCGGCCACCACCAGGTCGCCGCTAGGCCGGTCTGCGGCGGGAGCGCGGTGGCCTCGGTGCCGATGAAGGGGTCGACGCGGTCGATCATGCGCTCGGGCTCCTTCGGCTGGTGACGGTGGCGTCTTTGTCTGGGGTGATCGTCGGAGCGTAGGTTCCGCCGGGTACCGCGCGGTGAACCGAAGGTGGACGGACGGCGAACGGATGCGACGGACGGGGCTGGTGCGGTCTCATGGGGCTCCTCGTGGTCTCGGGTCGGGTCAGGGCGGGGGCGCCGTGAGCAGGGCGGCGCGCTCGGCGAGGTACGGGCCGAGCGGTGTGAAGGCGTTCTCGCCGGGCTGCGCGTTCCAGCGCACGGCGACGGTGTCTCCGCGGAGAATGAGGAGTGGCGTCCGATCGCCCGCCTGCACCGCCTCAGCCTGAGCGCGCAGGGTCGGCGGGTCGAGGGCGAGGTCGACGGTGTCGAAGTTCACGGTGTCGCCCTCGGCGAAGCGTCCGTAGGCGGCGCGTCGGTGGTCGCGTCGCTCCTCGGCCCGGGGGTTCTGGTTCGTCACGCGGCCGGGTTCGATCGCGCGGGTGACCTGGCCCACGCCGTGCAGCCGGGCATCCGTGTCGAGCAGGAGCACGCCGAGCCGCCACACACGGCCCAGCGGCCTCATCACCGGCCCGCGCCGGACGCCGAGGATTGCGCGCCGCTCCTCGAACCGGGCCAGGGCCTCGGTTCGGGCATCCGCCCCCTGCAGCGCCGCCACCGTGCCCGCGAGCAGCTCGTCGAGCCCGGCCGCAACGGCGGCGTCGCCCTGCTCGGTGCCCCCGGTGGTGCCGTTCATACGACGACGCTACCGGTCGCCCCGTTTCGCCCGTGTTACCGGATGCCCGCCCGCCGCTCGAGGGCCCAGCCGACCGCGAGCGCGCCGAAGGCGACGGCACCGGCTGGGAGGCCCAGTGCCCCACCGACGACGACACCCTGGATCACACCGACGAGGGTCGGCAGCCAGGCCGTCAGAGCGCCTGGGTCATCCGGCCATCGGAGGGACGTCTCGAGGACCGCTGCCACGACTCCCAACCAGGCTCCGGCGAGCATCCCGCCCGGGACGACCCAGATCGCCTGGGCGGGTCGCGGTAGTTCGCGATCCGCTCGCCGGCTCCTCATGACAGGCTGCGGTCTCGCTTCGTCGGAGATCTCGTTCCGACTTCGGCGCCCGAGGCCGTCGATCACCGCGAGGCCGACGACGCCGTGCGCGAGGGCGACCGACGCCAGGCCGATCAGTCGAGCATCCGGGGGGAACAGGACGAACACGTAGGCCCACAGAGCCGGAACCAGGCCCGCTGTCGCGAGCGCGACGGACCAGCCGGCCCGAAGGCGCACCGCCCACGCCACCAGCAGACCGAGCGCTGCCGGCACCGCGATGAGGCCGCCGGAGACGGCGCCGACGGCGGTGCCGATGATCATCGCCGTGCTGGTCAATCCGGCGGAACCGGTGCCGCCGGCACTCGACGGGTCGACCAGCTGGTCGGGCAGGAACACCGCCACCGCCTGGAACGATCCGATCAAGGCGCCCTCGAAGACCCCACCGGCTACGGCGAGCAGGGCGAAGTAGGCGGCGGGCGCCCGGGCACTGCGTGGTGCAGCGCCCGGGGCCCGGCCGTCAGACGAGATCACACACCGCCGCCGCCCGAGGCGCCGGCGTGGTCGGCGACCCGCTGCCAGAAGAGCATCCAGTTCGCACCGGCGACGCGGGAGTTGGCGATGTTGACGGCCGGACCGTTGTCGACCTTGACCATCGCGTGCACATAGAGATGAAGGTAGCCGCTCGGGTCGTTGTACCAGGAGAAGGTGATCAACGATCCTGCGCCGTCGAAGTGACCGGGCAGGGCGACGAACTGCATCGCTCCCCCGTTGGCGGTCTGCACCTTGACCGGGGCGGCGAAGGCCTGCAACGAGAACGGGCTCGCGTTCAGGTTCAGCACCTGGCCGTCGACGGGGTAGCCGCGTGGCGCCCCGAAGATGGGGAAGGAGCAGTTGAAGCAGCTGTGCAGCAGACGACTGGCGGCCAGGTCGGTGGCCTTCGGGTAGCGGGCGCTGTAGAGCGGGAGCGCCGCCGAGAAGTCGTAGGAGTAGTACCAGTTGGGGTCGAGGAGCACCGGGTACGCCGTCTGCGCGTCGAGGTCGACGTGCTGGGTGAGGGTGTCGCCGGTCCACTCGTAGCGGGTGGGGAGGTCGCGGCCCGCGGCGTCGCGCGCCCAGGGGGCGGCGAGGGTGCCGATGTAGTGATGGGCGGCGTCGGCGAGGAGGGTGTCGCCGTCGGGGAGCTCGGTGCGGGTGGTGCCGTCGGGGAGGTCGAAGGTGTAGTCGAAGGCCGTACCGGCGTCGGGGCCGGACAGGGCGGTGAGGAGCCGGACGCCGTTCGTCAGGGGCTGCACGTAGGCGGCGGCCGTCTGGCCGATCGAGAACGCGTCGATGCCCGCGGTGGTCGACGCCTGCCGGCTCGTGGCGCCGTCGATCGTGATCGTCGTCGGGAGCCCGGCACCCTCGGTCTGCGCAGGCGAGAGCTCGACGGTGGGGGCGACGCCGCCGGCGTCGAGCCGCAGCTCGAACGGGCGGGCACCCTGCGCGGCGGCGATCGCATCGGCCTCGGCGACGGTCGCCGGGCGGCTCGTCTCGGCGAGCAGCTCGGGGGCGACCCGGCCGATCACCGCCGCCGGGTCGGTGATGGGCGCGTTGAGGGTGGATGCGCTCGCCGGACCGCCGGCCGGGAGCGTGATCAGGGTGGCCGCCGCAGCGGTCGCGACCACGGCCAGCGCAGCGGAAGCACGCCGCAGCATGGGTCGGTGGAGTCGTGACATCGAGTGACCTTTCATCGGAGTGGACCGTTCCCCCGGGCCTGACCGCGATCACAGCATAGACACATATGGCGTTTGCACCACATGCTTTTTCGATTAATCCTCCGTTTTTGTTCGACCTCTCGAAATGACCCTCCGACGTCAGCGCATCAGGGCGTGGGCAGCGGCGTCGCGAGCGGGTCGCAGTGGGTAAGGTCGGTCTGCGCGAGGGGCTCCCCCTCGGCGATGACGTAGGTCACGAGCAGCACCACGGTCGCCCGACCCCCAGTTCGGGTGCGATGCGCCGCGCCGGGGCCCGCGACGAGGCGGCCTCCCCTACCCTGAGGGCGGATGCGGCAATCGCCGGCCTCGGGCGGCGGCGACCACCCGTCCCGGCGACGCGGCCCGCGATCGCCGCACAGTGAGCACCGGCCCGGGAACAGCCGCATGTCCAGCAGCAGGGATCTCCTCGAGCACCACCGGTCGGCCGGGCGCGTCGTCGGAGTGGTCGCGGGCGTGCTGGCGCTGCTCCTCGGCGTCGCCGCGGCGCTCGGGCTCTGGCTGCTGCCTCCCGTGCTCGCCGAGACACCGCGCGAACGCCTCACCACGGCAGCCCCGACGGTCACGGTGCACGATGACACCACCGCAGCCACGATCACTCCGGGGGCGGGGTGGCTGCTGCTCGGGGTCGGCCCGTTCCTGGCGACGGATGCTCGGACCCTCGTCTCCCCCGACGACGCCTACCGCCTCGTCCTCACCTTCGAGCCCGCCGCCCTGCCGCCCGCTGCGCCCGGCACCACCCCGCTGGGGCTCGAGCCGGACGCGCTCGACGACCTCCTCGCCCGAACCGGCGTGACCTCGGGCGCCTCAGCGACCTCGGGCGCCTCAGCGACCTCGAGCGACTCGAGCGCCTCGGGCAACTCGGCGACCTCGAGCGCCTTGAGTGGCTCGGCGACCTCGGCCGCTTCGGGTGGCTCGAGCGATGGGCGGGCCGGCGATGCGTCGCCGACGGCCACCGCTCCCGCCGTTCCCACCGGGTCCCGCACCGAGGTAAGGCCGACCGGGTCTCCCGCCGAGGTGCGGCCCACCGTGGAGTGGAGCCGCGAGGTGCTGGCGAGCGGCACGACCGTCACCTATGCCGACGTGGTCCACGGCCCGGACACCACGACGATCGCCTTCGTCGCTCCCCCAGCCTCCCTGCCCGGCGCGCCCGCGGTCGCCCTCGTCGCCACGACAGCCACCGCCGACGCCGCGCGCTACCGCACGGTCACCGCCGACCTCGCCGCCACGACCACCTTCGCCCCCGCGTCCCCCGGCACGACCACACCCGCCGGTGCGGCGCCATCGACCCCCGCGGCAAGGCCAGCCTCGACCCCACCCGCCGACGCGGCACCACCGACCCCCGCGGCATGGCCAGCCTCGAGCCCAACCGCCGGTGCGGCACCGTCGGCCTCCGCAGCAGGGCGAGGCTCCAGCCCACCCGCCGGTGCGGCACCGTCGGGTGTCGCAGCATGGCGGGCCTCGAGCCCACCCGCCGGCGCAGCACCGCCCGCCCCCGCAGCGGGGCCAGTCTCGACCACATCCACTGGCGCCACACCGTCGGCGCCCGAAGCAATGCTGGCCTCGTGAAGCGACAGGGACTAGGCGCCGACGGGGGCGGGTTCCGCACCGTGCGGCGGAGGGTCGGCGCGTCCATCGGCGCGGCGGCGGTCGTGGGCGTGCTGGCCGGGTGCGCGAGCGTTCCGCCGGCCGCCGGCACGTGGGAACCGCGGCAGCCCGAGCCGGCCGTCGTGACCGTGACCGTCGATGGCGGGGCGACCACCGCATCCGGAACCGTCGGCCAGGAACCGCCACCGCAGTCACCCGCCGGATTCGACGCCCGCCTGCTCTACAACGGCGACACCGCGTCGCCCGTCGCGGCGCGGTGGGGTGAGATCCCGGGCAACCCGGGCTTCACCGAGATGCTCCGCGGCCGGGTGCTGGCAGCGGTCGCCGACCATGCGGCGGCGACCGGCGTCGCCTTCACCCCGGCCGCCGACGCTCCCACGCTGTCGCCCGAGACGAGGGGCTGCGTCGCCGGATCCACCTCCCGCCCCGCCGCCGAGCTCCTGGCCGACCCCGCTTTCACGCCTCCGTCCGCGAGTGGCGCGCCGACCCTCACCGTCACGTGCGAGATCGTCGCCGGGGCCGGCACGGTCATCGCCCAGGCGATCCGCTTCGTCACCTCGGCAGCCGGCCAGGTCTCCTCCGACGAGACCACCGTCTACTTCGCCGAGACCTCGGGCGCGTTCACCGTGACGAGCGACGCCTTCCTCAGCGACGACGGCCTGCGCCAGCTCCTCCGCGACATCGTCCAGTCGCTGAAGGCCGAAGCCGGAGCCCTGCGCCCCGAGATGGTGCAGAGCACCGACGACTTCGTCCCCGAGCAGCTGCGCGACCTGTTCTCCCACCTCACGCTCGGCGCCGACGGCTCGCTCACCGTGCGGGTCGCCGCCGGATTCACCGTCCCCGAGCTCGATCAGCTGGCCGCCGCACGCGCCGGTGTCGACGAGCCGCACGTCGTCACCGTGCCCGCCGACCTGGCGACACCGCTGCTCAGCGAGCAGGGCCGGCAGATCCAGGCGGCGCTCACCTCGGGAGCGCCGCTCTCCCTGCCCGCGGCCGGCCCGCGGGGCGACGAGGACGTCGACTGCACGGTCTTCGCCTGTATCGCCGTGACCTTCGACGACGGACCCGGCCAGTACACCGGCGCCGTCCTCGACGCCCTCGCCGAGCGCCGGGCCGCTGCCACCTTCTACGTCCAGGGCTACCGGGTCGAACAGAATCGCGGGATGCTCGTGCGCGCCGACGCCGAAGGACACCAGATCGGCAACCACACCTGGAACCACCCCGACCTGACGAAGCTGCCCGACGCGGAGGTGAGGTCGCAGCTCGACCGCACGAGCGCCCTGATCCGGGCGACGATCGGCGCCGCGCCCACAACGTTCCGCCCGCCCTACGGCGCCGTCGACAAGCGGGTGCTCGACGACACCGCGCTGCCGGCCATCCTGTGGACCGTCGACACCCTCGACTGGCAGCTCCCCGACGACGACGTGCTCCTCGGCCGTGCAGTCACGAGTGTCGACCCGGGCGACATCGTGCTGCTCCACGACGTGCACGAGAACACGGCGCGCATGACGCCGGCCATCCTCGACGGCCTGCTGGGGCGCGGATTCACGCTCGTGACCGTGGAACAGCTGCTCGGCGGCACGCCGTCACCGCACACGACGACCCGCTCCCGCTGACCGAGCTACGACCCTTGACGGGTCGCTCTTTCCGGCCTAACGTACAACCAAATGGTTTCACGACTTCTGGATCCCCCAGCACCGCTCGCCGGCACCGACGCCGACGCCGTCTTCCGGGCGCTGGCCGACGGCACCCGGCGCGACATCCTGCGGCGCACCCTCGGCGGCGAGCACTCGATCAGTGCGCTCGCCGAGCGCTACGAGATGAGCTTCGCCGCCGTGCAGAAGCACGTGGCGGTGCTCGATCGCTGCGGGCTGATCGAGAAGCAGCGGTTCGGCAAGGAGCAGCTCGTGCGCGCGCGGGTGGAACGCATCGCACAAGCCTCCGGGCTGCTCGCCGAGTTCGAGCAGCTCTGGCGCGATCGCGTGGGCCGCATCGACCTGCTGATCGCAAGCGACTATTCCGCAGAAGCATCCGACCACTCGCCGAACGACGAGCCGACCCCGAACACCTGACGAAAGGACGTCACCATGCCCGTCATCAGTTCCGAACGCGATACCGAGGCGCTCGCCCTCACCGTCGTCGCGCGCTTCGACGCCCCCGCCGAGCGGGTCTGGCAGGTCTGGGAAGACCCGCGGCAGCTCGAGCGCTGGTGGGGTCCGCCGAGCTGGCCGGCGACCTTCGAGCGCCATGACTTCGTCCCGGGCGGGGAGTCGCGCTACGTGATGACCGGGCCCGACGGCACCCGTGCCGGCGGCTGGTGGCGCGCCATCGACGTCTCCCCGACCCGTCGCTTCGAGTGGGCGGACGGCTTCGCCGACGCCGAGGGCGAACCCGACCCCTCGATGCCGGTGACGCATGCCGTCGTCACCCTCGAAGAAGCGGATGGGTCCACGACGATGACCACGGTGTCGACCTTCGCGTCGCTCGAACAGCTGGAGCAGCTGCTCGCGATGGGCATGGATGAGGGGATGCGTCAGGCGATGGGCCAGATCGACGGCCTGCTCGAGGAGTGACCGCCTGACGTCGCGCTCAGACGGCGCCGAGCGCCTCCAGCAGGGCGGCCGCCTTGAGCTCGACCTCGTCGTACTCCTCCTCGGGAACGGAGAGCGCGGTGACGCCACCGCCGACGCCGATCGTGGCCCGGGTGGCCCGGTTGGCCCGGGTGGGCGGCGTGGGCGGCGCGCCCGGCGTGTCGGCGTGGGCGTCGACCCCGGCACCACCGGCATCGACCGCTGCGTCGAGCACGATCGACCGGATGGTCATCGCGAGGTCCGCGTCGCCGTCGCGGCCGATCCAGCCGAACGCCCCCGAGTAGAGTCCGCGAGCCCGCTGCTCGAGTCGGTCGAGGATCTCGACCGCACTGCGCTTGGGCGCCCCCGTCATGGACCCCGCCGGGAACGTCGCGTCGAGCACCTCGGCGACGCCCGCCCCCGGTCGCAGCCGCGCGGCCACGGCGCTGACCAGCTGATGCACCCGCGGGTGCGTCTCCACCTCGAGCAGCGACGTCACCTCCACCCCGCCCGGCACACTCACCCGAGCCAGGTCGTTCCGCATCAGGTCGACGATCATGACGTTCTCCGCGCGCTCCTTGACGCTCGCCGCCAGCTCGGCGCGCAGGGCGGCGTCGACACGCGCATCCGTCGATCGCCGCCGGGTGCCCTTCACGGGATGGGTCGAGACCGCACCGCCGGCGACCCGCACGAATCGCTCGGGCGACGAGCTCAGCAGCGTGACCCCGCCGATGCGCAGCACGCCCCCGTGCGGGGCGGGCGAGATCGCGCGCAGGCGGTCGTAGATCTCGAGGGCGTCGAAGCCGGCGGCGGATGCGGTGGTCACCTCGATCTCGGTCGAGAGGTTCAGCACGTAGGCGTCTCCGCGGGTGATGGCCGCCTGGCAGGCTCGCACGGCATCGAGGTACTGGTCGCGGGTGTCGCGCCAGCGCACGGTCGGGCGCTCCGGCAGAGGATCGAGGTCGGGAGACTGCGAGACGGGTTGGGTCGGATTGGCAGCGAGGGCCTCCAGGGCCGCGGCGATTCGTCGGCGCCAGGCGTCGAGTTCGCCCGTCCACGCCGACCCGATCGCGAGCAGTTCGACCCGCCGCGCGCCCCCGGTGATCGGCCCCAGCGCTATGGCGCGGTCGACCACGAGGAACGCGGCATCCGGATACCGGCTCGGACGTGCATCCGGAACCCCCATCGTCTCGCGGGCGACCTCGTACCCGAGCCAGCCCACGAGGCCCGGACGGAACGGCGGAGCGTCCGCGTCGACCACCAGCGGGTCGGTTCGCCACGCCCGCTCCTCGGCGGCGAGCGCCGGGAGCAGCGGACCGTCGAGCGGCCATCGCGACCCCGTGCCGATGATGCTCCACCCGTGGGCGTCGTCGAGCCAGAAGGCGTCGGCGGCCGGGTCGCCGTGCAGCGCGCGGAAGACGGTCGCGGGATCGAGGGCCGCGGCCCCGGCGACGGAGTGACGCAGCAGCCGCGATGCCATGCCCCGAGTCTGCCACGCCCCGGTGCGGAGGGTCGGCGACGGGAGGTGAGCCGGGACGCGCATCCGGGGTCTCATCGGGTCGTTCAGCGGCCTCACGCCTCAGTCGCTTCCCAGGGGAAGTGATTATTGTTCGGAGTACTACCACCCGGTACCCGCTCACGCCCGCCCCGCTCCCCGAAACGAGGAAAATTGGACGTCCCCGGATACGTCTGGACGCTGACCATCGTCGGCATCATCGGCCTGCTGGCCTTCGACTTCGTCTTCCATGTGCGAAAAGCGCACGAACCGACGTTGAAAGAGGCGGCCATCTGGTCGTCGATCTACGTCGGCATCGCCATCCTGTTCGGCATCGGCGTTCTCGTCTTCGGCGGCGCGACCGCCGGCAGCGAGTACTTCGCCGGCTACATCACCGAGAAGGCGCTGTCGGTCGACAACCTCTTCGTGTTCCTCATCATCATGTCGAGCTTCGCCGTGCCGCGCGCCGACCAGCAGAAGGTGCTGCTGTTCGGCATCGTCTTCGCGCTGATCGCCCGCACCGGCTTCATCCTCATCGGTGCCGCCGCGATCTCGGCGTTCTCCTGGGTGTTCTACCTGTTCGGCGCCATCCTGATCGTCACGGCGATCAACTTGCTGCGACCGCACGACGAGCACGCCGGCGACAGTCTCATGGTCAGGCTCGCGAAGCGCCTGGTGAAGACGAGCGACCGCTACGACGGCGACAAGTTCTTCACGATGGAGAACGGCAAGAAGGTGCTCACCCCGATGCTGCTCGTCATCGTGGCGATCGGCCTCACCGACATCCTGTTCGCGCTCGACAGCGTACCGGCCATCTACGGCCTCACCGAGAACGTGTTCATCGTGTTCACCGCGACCGCCTTCTCGCTGCTGGGTCTGCGTCAGCTGTACTTCCTGATCGACGGGCTGCTCGACCGGCTGGTGTACCTGTCGATCGGGCTGGCGGCGATCCTCGCGTTCATCGGCGTGAAGCTCGTGCTGCACGCTCTGCACGAGAACACGCTGCCGTTCATCAACGGCGGCGAGCACGTGGAGGTGTTCGAGATCAGCACCGGGCTGTCGCTGTCGGTGATCGTGGGCATCCTGGTCGTCACGGTGGTCGCATCGCTGCTGAGCCCCAAGGGTCGCGCGCAGAACTTCGCGGCGGCCATCCGACGGCACGCGGGCGACGCCGTCGACACCTCGAAGCCCGAGCCCGAGCGGGCCGCCGCCTTCGACCGCCTGCAGGAGACCCACTCGAAGGCCGAGGC
This sequence comes from Herbiconiux gentiana, assembly GCF_024978135.1. Lineage (GTDB taxonomy): Bacteria > Actinomycetota > Actinomycetes > Actinomycetales > Microbacteriaceae > Herbiconiux > Herbiconiux gentiana. The sequence goes on from NZ_JANTEZ010000001.1 coordinate 593,935, forward strand.
GCTCCCGCCGAAGCATCGCGAGGCGGTACTCGGCGACGAGTCGCTGAAGGCGGCCGTCTCCCGGGCGCACGAGGAGCACCCGACGCGCTGACCCGCGTCCTCTCCTGCACGTTCCGCGGCCGCCGCCGCTCGTCCACAGTCGTGGGTGGGCGGCGGCGGTTCGTCGTTTCCGCGGCTATGCTCTCCGTGTCCGAGGGAACGGGCTGCGGGATCGGAGTGCTCTGCGATGAGCGTTCGTACCCTTGCCGTCGAGAGACGGCGCGCGAGCGGGTCTGTCGGCGGGCTTCGTCGTGAGGCCTGAGATGGTCGCCGCGTGGGCTGTGCTGGTGGCCTCGTTGGTTGTGCTGGTGGCGATGTTGGTCGTGGCGTCGGTGGCTGCTGCGCGGGTCTCCGCGTCGTCGCGGCTGCGAGCGGGGCGTCTGCCGTGGCGTCGGCGCCGGCGCCGCGTCGCGCCGTTCGCTTCACTCGCCGGTCAGGGCGCTGATCGGTGCGCGTGCTGGCGCGAAGGCCACGCGGCGCACCCTCGTGCGCACGACGGGCCCTCACTAGCCCGATGTCAGGCCGACGGATGCGCGTCCCTCCCTGCGCGGGCTCCCGACGGATGCGCGTCCCTCCCTGCGCGGGCTCCCGACGGATGCGCGTCCCTCCAACCGGGTGTGACCGACTCCGCTGCGCGCACCTCACGCCCCTTCGTGACGGGCCGTTCCGGCGTGACGGAGTTCCCTGAGCTCGATGAGAACGACGACACGATCGTCACCGTCCGCTTCGGTGGTCCGGACGATCCGACGCCGCGCCGCCGCTCGCCATCCGGGGGCGGTCATGGGCCCGCGTCAGCACTGCGCGCCCCGATCGACAGCCGGTTCGCGTTCCGGCCCGAGTTCGCCCGGCACCCGCCCACGCCTGGGCCGGCCGACTTCGACTTCACCCTCCCGCCCCGGGAGCGGCAGGCGCCGCCGATGCTCGAGGTGGAACTCATCCCGCTCGAGCCGGACGAAGAACCGTGACGGGCCCGAATGCATCACCAGCCCCGGGCGTCGGTTGCCACACTCTCCGTCTGCCGGGTCGCGCCATTGGCGACCCCGGCCACTCTCACGACGGGCGCCTGGTGCGGTGCTCGAATCGCGCGGCCGCAGCCACCGGGCTCGTTCAGTCTCGAGGTCCGTCAGCGGTGGAGACGGGCCACCGTGGACTGATCAGCGGGACTGTTCGAGCGCCGTCTTGGCCGCCGGAAGTGTCGCGTGCAGCCCGAGGTCGAGGCCCCAGGCGGTGGTGACCGCGAAGCCGCGCCCCCAGTTCTCAGACACGATGCCGAGGGGTTCGCCCTGAGCACCCGACGCGACCCAAAGTCCGGCCTGCACGCAGCGCCAGCCGACGGCCGACTGGCTGCGGTTCTCCGCGCGCGGTTCGGTCCTTGTGTGAGTGCGCTGCGGGGACGTCGTCGGCACCGTCGCCTCCATCGTCGTCTTCGCATTTCCGATCATCAGCGACCGCCCTCCACTTGTGATACTTCTACAGACGCCCGATCCGCGCGTTCGGCCACCCGCTTGACACAATTCGCGAACTGCGTACGCCGTCAGCGGCACCTGCGGCTCTCCCTGAGAAGCCGGTCGGTGTGGATCCCAAGTCGCGAGTCATGTGCCCCGACCGTCGCCGACGTGGGGATCCGCCTTGGATCAGGCGCGCGCAATGATCCCGAACATGGCGAGTTCGGGCGAGTCGTATTCGCCCGCTTCGGACCCCCGCGCATCCGTCGCCCGATAGCCACCGTCGCTCTTCGCGATGGCGCCCACCAGATCGTCGGTGCCACTGACGCGGACATCCCAGGTCGAGCCCGAGGTCTGCACCATCACGACGTTCTCGGCGTCGGCTCCGACGATGGTCGGCGGATGCTCGGGATCGGGCCGGCCGCCATCGCGCGTGTAGGGCTGTCCTGCCGTGTCGGGGCCGCCTGCGGAGGTGTAGGTATCCGAGGCGGCGGGGTCGCTCGCGGTGTCCGTCACTCGGCGTCGGCCTCGGGCTCGGTGGCGGGCACGCCGTCCGGTCCGAGATCGGACTCGATGTCGTAGGGGTCGGGCCCCGTGTCGGCTGATCCACCGGGCGAGGCCGGCTCGTGCCCCTCGGCCCCGTTCGCCTTCGCGCTGTCCTTCGCGTCGCTGCTCCCGCTGCTGACGTGGTCGTCGCTGCTGACGCCCTCGTGCTGCTCGCCGCTGCCGTCGTGATGCTCGGTCATCGCTGCCTCCCGTCGAGCCGCACCGGATGCGCCGCCCACCTCCACCCTCCACCCTGCACCCGGTCGCCCCCAGCCGCCCGCCCCACCCACCGAGCCATCCCGCCCCCAGCCGCCCTGCCAACCCTCCGAGCCATCCCGTCCCGGCCGCCCTCCCACCCGCCGAGCCGCCTTGGAGCCCACCACCGCCCGCCCCACCCGAATACCCTGCCGGGCCTCATCACCCACCGCCGCCGCCCGAATGACCTGCCGAGCCGCCGTGCGATCGCCGCCCGCATGCGACCGCGGCCAGCGCACCGCCGGGGCCGACCCACGGCGTCCACGGCCATCGGGCAGACTGGTGGGCTGTCGAGAGGAGCCCCATGCCGTCCACGCCACCATTGACCATCACCGCAGCGCCCGCCCTGGACCCGGTCGCCGAGGCCTTTCGTGCGTTGTTCATCGCCGGCGACGACGTGGGCGCATCGCTCGCGGTCCACCGCAACGGCCGATCGCTGTTGACCGCAGCCGGCGGATGGGCCGACACGGCTCGAACCCGCCCGTTCACCACCCGCACGCTCAGCCGCGTCTTCTCCGCCGGCAAACCCATCGCCGCCCTCACCGCCCTCACCGCGGTCGCCGACGGACTCCTCACGCTCGACGACCCGATCGCCCGCTGGTGGCCTGCCTACGCCCACCACGGCAAGGGCAACACGACCCTCCGCCAGCTCCTCAGCCACCGCGCCGGTCTTCCCGCCTTCTCCCCCGCCGCCTGGCCCCTCGACGCCCTCGACACCGACGCCCTCCTCGCCGACCTCGAGTCGAGCGCCCCGATCGGCCCGCCCGGCGAGGTCATCGCCGAGCACGCCCTCACCTACGGCACGCTGATCGACGGGCTGCTCGCGAAAGCGGGGGCTCCGGATGCTCGGACCGCCGCCGCGCAGCTCGCCGCCCTGTGGCGCACGGAATCCACGCTCGGCGACGGCCCGATGGAGCTGCAGTTCGGGGTCGGGCGGAACGAGCATCCGCGGGTCGCCGACCTCGAGGTGGTCGACCCCGACTGGTCTGCCCCCTATCTGGCCCGCGAGAGCAGTCGCCGGATGCTCGACCGCCCGCCCGGCCACCTCGACCCCGCCCGGCTGAACTCACCCGCCTGGCGCGAGGCGTCGATACCGGCGACCGGGCTGTTCACGACGGCGTCGAGCCTCGCGCGCTTCTACGACGACGTGCACCGGGCCGACGGGCGCGTCGCCACGCGCATCGGGCCGACGTTGCACGCCGAGTACCTCGCTCCGCAGGCGGTCGGCCACGATCTCTTCGTCGACGGTCCGGTGGAGTGGTCGCTCGGCCTTCGGGTCGACGGCGGCGAGATCGGCATGGGCGGTATCGGCGGCAGCGCGGCCTGGTACTCGCCGGAGCACGACTACTCCTTCGCGTTCGTCACCCGCTCGCTCGGCACCTTCGCCCGCGTCGACGCGCTCGCCGACGCGGTGGAGGCGGCACTGGCGGCCGCGCCCGCCTGACGACAGCGCTCTCGTAAGCTCGCCGGCACGCATGCGGTCGCGCTCAAGCGCCTTCGCCGGCACGCACCGCCGGGCGGCAGCGCTCGCGTGCGCTCGCCCGTGCGAACAGGCACGCACCTCGGTCGGGTCGGATCAGCGCGTGCGCGCCACCAGGTCCGATACCGCCGCGGGCGACAGCTGCAGCGCCCCGAGCGACCACGCCCGCGGGAACGCGAGCACCAACCGCGGGTACCCCTCGATCGCCACGGCGACCGCCGCGTCGCCGCCTGCGAATCCGCCACGCTCCTCCACGTCGAGGCGCGCGTAGGTGGTGTCGAAGGAGACGACCTCCGCGCCGTCGCGGGAGAGCAGGGTGAGCACTCGGGGGCTGAAGGAGGCGTAGAGCGGGCCGGAGAAAGTGGGAAGCGGCCGCCCCGTGTCGAGCCAGTAGCGGTCGGCGAAGGCGTCCAGACCGCCGACAGCCCGCGCGCGCACGATCGTCGACTCGGGGAATCGGCGCCGCAGCCGGTTCAGGCGCACCTGGCCCAGTGCGGCGAGCAGCACCACGACGACGAGGCCGACGACCACCACCGCGGTCGCGACGCCCACCACGGCAGGCGCGCCGGCGAGGTCGGCTGTGCCGGTGCCGGTGCCGGTGCCGCCCACGCCGTCGGCACCGCCCGAACCGCCTGGCGACGTGCCCGACGCCCCCGCGAGCCGCACCGCGTACCACGCCCAGTATCCCGCGAACACCAGGCTGGTCAGCCCCGACAGCGCCCAGACCGCCATCATCAGCCTTCGATTCACGTCCGCCTCCGCCTCTGATGCATTCGCTGCATTCGCTGAGCTCAACAGGACCGGCGAGCCACATGATCCAACCAGCCGGCGAGCCCGCGAATTCACAACCCGACAGGCCCGAACAACCCACCGAAGCCCCCGCGGGCCCGAAAGAAGCCCCGCTCAGGCCCCGCCCGAACCCTAGCGCCCCAACCGCGTCCGACGCCGAGAGCCCGCCCCGAGCATCCGCCGACCGACCAGCGATCGAGACAGGGGGATCGACAAGAGAGCGCTCTCACAGGCATCATGGGCGAGGGCGCACCGTAGCGCCCACACGAATCGCGACGGCCAGGCGCCGTCGTCAGACCGAAAGGCGACACCCCCGGTATGAGCTCCACCACCGGCAACCCCGACTACCGCGACTCGGGGCTGACGTTCCCCGACGGCTTCCTCTTCGGCTCCGCGACCGCGTCGTACCAGATCGAGGGCGCCTACGACGAAGACGGCCGCGGCCCCTCGATCTGGGACACCTTCAGCCACACCCCCGGCAAGGTCTGGAACGGCGACACCGGCGACGTCGCCGACGACCACTACCACCGCTGGGAGAGCGACCTCGATCTGATGGTCGAGCTCGGCCTCGAGTCGTACCGGTTCTCGATCGCGTGGCCGCGCATCCAGCCCACCGGCCGCGGCCCGGCCGTGCAGGAGGGGCTCGACTTCTACTCGAAGCTCGTCGACGGCCTGATCACCCGAGGCATCACCCCCATCGCCACCCTCTACCACTGGGACCTGCCGCAGGCCCTCGAGGACGAGGGCGGCTGGACCGTGCGCTCGACGGCCGAGGCCTTCGCCGACTACGCCCGGCTCGTCGGCCAGGCCCTCGGCGACCGGGTCGCGGTGTGGACCACGCTGAACGAACCCTGGTGCTCGGCCTACCTCGGCTACGGCTCGGGCGCCCACGCACCGGGCGTCACCTCGCCGCTCGCGGCTCTGAAGGCGGTGCACCACCTGAACTTCGCGCACGGACTGGCCATCGAGGCGCTGCGCGAGGTCGTCACGAACGACCCGCAGTACTCGATCACGCTGAACCTGCACGTCTTCCGCGGCGACGGCTCCGACGGTGCGGAAGCGGTGCGCCGGGTCGACGCGATCGCCAACCGCGCCTTCACCGGGCCGCTGCTGCACGGCGCCTACCCGCCCGACCTGTTCGCCGACACGGCGTCGATCACCGACTGGTCGTTCGTGAAGAGCGGTGACCTCGAGATCATCCAGCAGCCGCTCGACGTGCTCGGCGTCAACTACTACTCCACAACCCTGGTGGCGGTGTGGGACGGCGTCTCGCCTCGTCAGATGGCGGATGGCCATAAGGACGCAGGTGGCTCGCCGTGGCCGGGCGCCGACGACATCGAGTTCCTGCCGCAGCCGGGCCCCTACACCGCCATGGGCTGGAACATCGACCCGTCGGGACTCGAGGAGCTGCTGCTCGCGCTGCACGCCGAGTTCCCGAACCAGCCGCTGATGATCACCGAGAACGGTGCCGCCTTCGACGACTCGGTGACGACGGATGCCGACGGCGAGGCGAGGGTGCACGACCCGCTGCGGGTCGACTACCTGCGCCGCCACTTCACGGCCGCCCACCGCGCTCTCTCGGCCGGCGTCGACCTGCGCGGGTACCAGGTGTGGAGCCTGATGGACAACTTCGAGTGGGCTTACGGGTACTCGAAGCGGTTCGGGATCATCCACGTGGACTACGAGACGCAGGTGCGGACGCTGAAGGACAGCGCGCGGTGGTACGCGGCGCTGATCGCGTCGCGGACGATCCCGGGGGCGTGAGCGCGGCGTGAGCGCGGCGTGAGCGCGGGGTAGGCGGCCGGCGGGCGGATGTGCGCCCGCGAGGCCGCCCGCCCCACCCAAGTTAGGGCACCCTCAGGTCGAGGCGATAGCGTCGAGTCCATGACCGACGCCGTCGCCTCCCCCACCGCCCCAGCCCGCCGTCCCCCGCGCCCGCCCCAGCCGCAGCGGGTGCTGCAGGTGCGGCGCACCGAGCAGCTCACACCCCACCTCCTGCGGGTCGTGGCGCACGGGGAGGCGGTGGCGAACATCCCCTCGTCAGACCACACCGACCGCTACGCGAAGCTGCTCTTCTCCCCGGCCGGCTCGACGCTGCGGCCGCCGTACGACCTCGCGGCCCTGCGGGAGACGCACGACACCGCCGAGCTGCCCACGCAGCGCACCTACACCGTGCGCCGGGTCGACCACGAGCGGGGGGAGGTCTGGATCGACTTCGTCGTGCACGGCATCGCCGGCGTCGCCGGCCCCTGGGCGTCGGCCGCCCGGCCCGGGGACGATCTGGTGATCTCGGGGATCGGATCGGGCTACTCCCCCGATCCCGCTGCCTCGTCGCACCTCTTCGCCGGGGACGAGTCGGCCGTGCCGGCCATCGCCGCCGCCCTCGAGTCGTTGCCCGCCGACGCCCGGGGGCTTGCCCTGATCGAGGTCGACGGGCCGGCCGACGAGCTGCCCCTGACCGCGCCGTCCGGCGTGGGAGTCACCTGGGTGCACCGCGGCGGAGCCGTCGCCGGCGTCTCGACGGCCCTCGTCGACGCCCTCACCTCGCTGCCCGCGCCGAGCGGCGACACCCAGGCCTTCGTGCACGGCGAGCGCGGGGCGATGAAGGCGCTGCGGCCGCTGCTGCTCGACACCTGGGGCATTCCCCGGGCCCGCCTGTCGCTCTCGGCGTACTGGGCGCACGGCCGCGCCGAGGACGCCTTCCAGGCGGAGAAGCGCGAACCGGTCGGGCAGATCTTCCCGGGCTGAGCGGGGCCGGCCGTCTCTGTGCTTTCCCATCCGGTCGCCGTAGCGTGAAGCGCATGACCCGCCCCCGCCGCCGACCCGAGCCCGTCTACGCCGCCGCCATCGCGATCGGCCGTACCCTGTTCGCCTCCTGGCGCCTCAAGCGCCACGCGACCGGCCTGTCGAACATCCCCGACACGGGCGGCGCCGTGATCGCGATGACCCACTTCGGCTACCTCGAGTTCGCGCTGGTCGAATGGCAGACGTGGCTGCACAACCTCCGGCGCATCCGCTTCATGGCCACCAAGCGCGCCTTCGACAAGCCCGTCGTCGGGTCGTTGCTGCGCGGCATGAAGCACATCGAGGTCGACATGTCCGCGGGCGGCTCGGCCTACGCGGCGGCCGTCGAGGCGCTCCGCCGGGGCGAGCTGATCGGCGTCTTCCCCGAGGCCGGCGTGAGCGCGAGCTTCACGGTGCGCTCGCTCAAGACCGGCGCCGTGCGGCTCGCGGCCGAGGCGGGCGTGCCGGTCATCCCGGTCGCGGTCTGGGGCGGTCAGCGGCTCCTCACCAAGAACCGCAAACTCAGGATGCGCGACCGCATCGGTGTGCCGGTGCACTTCTCCTTCGGCGCCCCGCTCGTCGTCGCGCCCACCGACGACCCGGGCGAGGCCACCTCCCGGCTGCACGACGTGCTCGTGTCGCAGACGGATGCCCTGCAGCGCTCGTATCCCGTCGACGGGACGGGGGCGTGGTGGCAGCCGCGGCACCTCGGCGGCACGGCGCCGACCCCGGAGGAGGCGGCGGCCGCCGACGCGGCCCGCGACGCGCGCCGGGCGACGGAGGCGGCGTCCCGCTCCTGAACCGACCCCCCTGTCCGGGGACTTCCCCGACATCCGTCGACATCTGTAGTGTTCGAGGGCCCGATCGCCCGACGACCCGATTGCGACCCGATGACGACGACGCCCCCCGGCTGGTACACCGACCCCTCCGACCCGACGGCGCAGCGCTGGTGGGACGGCACACGCTGGACCGAGTTCACCTCCGCCTGGTCGGCAGCTCCGGTCGGGCCCGTCCCGCCGGTGGCACCGGTGGCGCCTGCTGGTCCGGTCCGGTCGTCGACCGCTCGACGGTCCTGGAGACCGACGCTCTCGACCTACATCGTCGGGTCGCTGGCAGTGCTCGTCTCGATCGTCGGCGCCGGTACGAACGGCATCGGCGGGTTCCTGGTGGGGCTCGCTCTCTTCGGAATCGGTGCCGGTGTCTACGTGCTCGTCACGCGTCGACCCAGCTTTCTCAACGTGGCACCCACGAGGCGGGCCGGCGGGGCCGCCCTGGGCATCTCGGCCGCGCTGCTCCTGGTGGGCTCGTTGATGGCGCCGCATGCAGCCCCGGCACCCGACACCGCTGAGGGCGCCGCTGTCTCGCTGCTGACTTCTCCCGAACCGGTCGCCCCCGAAGCCGCCACCCCTCGTCCGACCGTCACGCCGTCACCCAAGAAGACCGCCGCGCCGACCCCCACCCCCACGCCCACCCCGGTCGTCGGCACCCAGCTCGTCGACGTGTCCGAGCCCATCCCCTTCGCCTCCTCCAGCTACGACGAGCCCACTCTCGAACTGGGAGCATCCGTGACCGTCACCGCCGGAGTGCCGGGCACGCTCGTGAAGCGGTGGCAGATCACGACCACCGACGGGGTCGAGACCAGCCGAAGCCTCGTCTCGGAGACGGTCACTGCGGCGCCCGTGGACGAGCTCATCGCGATCGGCAGCCTTCAGCCCGCCCCGCCCCCCGCTCCGGAAGCCGCGCCCGCTCCGGAGGGAGGGGGATGCGACCCCAACTACGCCGGTGGCTGCGTCCCCATCGACTCGGATGTCGACTGCCCGGGCGGCAGCGGCAACGGGCCGTCCTACGCGCCCGGGCCGGTCCAGGTGATCGGGAGCGACATCTACGACCTCGATCGCGACGGCGACGGATGGGCCTGCGACTGATCTTCCGCCTCGTGGTGGTGCCGGTGCCGCCTCATTGTGGCGCCGGACCGCCACTGGTAGTGCCGGGAGCGCTCCCTGATGACGCCGGGTCCTCCTTCCTTCTGGTGCCCGGGCCCCGGCCGTGGTTGCCTGGGGGCAGGCCCTCAGCCGCGAGCGCACCGAGACGACGGATGCGCAGCCACACCCGAAGGACGCCGCATGCCCGACTCGACCCGCACCCCTGCCGCAGCCGATCCCGGTGAGGCGACCACCCCATCCGGAATCGCACCCGGCGACACGTTCGACGTCGCCGTGATCGGCGCCGGGCCCGCCGGCACCGCCGCCGCCCTGCGCGCCGCCGAGCTCGGGGCCCGGGTGGTCGTGCTCGAGGCCGGCCGGGTCGGCGGCACCTGCGTCAACACGGGCTGCGTACCGACCCGCGTGCTCGCGAAGACCGCCCGCCTGATGCGCGACGCGCGGCACTCCGACGACTACGGCATCCAGCTCGGCGCGCCCCGCATCGACTGGGCGGCGACCGTCGCGAACGTGCACGCCCGCGTCGACCGGGTGCGCGACATCAAGCGGGAGGCCGAGCGCTTCGCCGAGGCGGGCATCACCCTCGTGCAGGAGGGACGCGCGCGCTTCGAGGACGAGACCACGCTGGTGCTCGACAGCAGGCGGCGGGTGCGCGCCGCGTCCGTGCTGATCTGCGTCGGCGGGCACTCGCGCCGGCTGCCGATCCCGGGTGCCGAACTCGCCACCGTGCCCGAGGACGTGCTGCACCTGCCCGAGCTGCCCCGCCGCGTCGCGGTGATCGGTGCGGGAAACACCGGAGCCCAGCTGGTGACGGTGTTCAGCTCGTTCGGATCGGAGGTCACGCTGCTCGACGTCGCGCCGCGCGTGCTGATGGCGTCGGATGCGGCGATCGCGTCGGTCGTCTCCGCCGCGTTCACCCGCCAGGGCGTCGAGGTGCACACCGGCATCGAGACCGTCGAGCGGCTGACCCGTTCCCCATCGGGTGTCACGGTGTCGTGGCGCGCAGCCGGTGCCGCGACGTCGAAGACCGTCGACGCTGTGATCATGGCCACCGGATGGCCCGCCGACGTCGACGACTTGGGTCTCGAGAAGGCGGGCGTCGAGGTCGTGCGCTCGGCGATCCCGGCCGACCGGTACTTCCGCACCGCCGTGCCCCACATCTTCGCCGTCGGTGACGCGAACGGGCGTGACATGCTCGTGCAGGCGGCGCAGTTCGAGGGCGAGGCGGCGGCCGAGAACGCGGTGCTCGGCGTGAACCGCCGCACCCCGCAGCACCTGCTGCCGGCGGGAGGGTTCACCGACCCCGACTACGCGGGCGTCGGGCTCACGGAGGTCGAGGCACGCGAGCGCGACCCGCAGTGCGTCGTCGCGACGGTGCCGTTCGGCGATGTCGACCGAGCGGTGATCGACGACCGCGAGACGGGGTTCCTGAAGCTGATCGCCGACCGTCGGCGCGAGCTCATCCTCGGCGCGCACGCCGTGGGCGAGAACGCGATCGAGGTGGTGCAGTCGGTGACCACGGCGATGGCGGCCGGGGTCGACGTCTCGACGCTGGCGAACGTGCGATTCGCGTACCCCACCTACAGCGCGGTCATCGGGCTGGCGGCGAGGGCTCTGCTGGCGGAGTCGCCGCGGCCGACCGAGCTGGATTGAGTACGAAGTACTCATAACTCCCCCGGTCGCTCCACCGACAGAGTCGTTTCTCTACCCAGACTCGACCGAAAGCGACCCGCCCCATGCCCGTGCTCTCCTCCTCGTCCCGCCGCCTGACGCTCGGCGCCCTCGCCACGGCCGCCGTCCTCGGCGCCGCGCTCCTCCCCGCCGTCGCCACCTCGGCCTCCGCGGCGATCCCGTCGCCGACCTGCCACCATAGCCGCGCGGTGGCCGGCTTCCCGATCACCTCGCAAGACCTGGTCGCCCCGGTCACAGCGCCGGCCACACTGAAGGCGATGATTGACGGAACGCTCCCGGACGGTGTGACGCTCTACAGCGACTCGCAGCGCGCCTACCTGCACGGCACTCCCACCAAAGCCTCGACGGCGCAGTACGCCATCACGATCGCGATCACCGAAGGCGGCAAGACCACCACTGGCTCCGTCGAATGCGGGCTGACCGTCAGCCCCGCCCCCACCGTCTCGCGCATCGCAGGCAAAGACCGGTTCGAACAGAGCGCCCTCCTCTCCAAGGCGACCTTCAGCACGGCCGAGACCGTCTACCTGGCAAGCGGCGAGAAGTTTCCGGATGCGCTGAGCGCCTCGTCTGTCGCGGCCGAGCATTCCGCCCCACTGCTCCTCACCACTACCGCGCGGGTCACTGACGAGGTCGTGGCCGAGCTGAAGCGTCTGACTCCGAAGAACGTCGTGGTCGTCGGCGGCCCTCTGGCCGTCGCGCCGGCCGTCGTCGATCAGGTGAAGGCGGCCCTCGGCACGACCAGCACGGTCACTCGCATCGGCGGCGCCGACCGCTTCGAGGTCTCTCGCAACCTGATCGGAGACCACACCTTCGGCATCCCGGCCTCCGACGACGTCTACATCGCGACGGGAACCAACTTCCCCGACGCCCTCGGCGCGTCGCCGGTGGCCGCGCTCATCGACGCCCCGGTGCTACTCGTGAACGGCGGCGCGACGAGCCTCAGCGCGCCCGAGAAGGCGACCCTCTCCGCCCTCGGTGCGAAGTCCACCTCCATCGTCGGTGGCCCGGCCGCCGTCGGCACGGCCATCGAGTCCGACCTGGCGAAGTACTACGTCATGACCCGTGTGAGCGGCGAAGACCGCTTCGAGGTCAACGCCCGTCTGAACGACTCCGCCTTCACGAAGACCGTCGACACGCTGTACCTGGCCAGCGGCAGCAACTTCCCCGACGCCCTCAGCGGTGGCGCCGCCGCGGGCACTCAGGGCAACCCGCTCGCCATCACCGAGAAGAACTGCATCTCGGGCCCGATCGGGTTCAGCATCGGGCGACTTGCTCCGGCGAAGATCGTGATCCTCGGCGGCACGGCGAGCCTCGGCACGGCCATCGACTCCCTGACGCTCTGCCCCACCGAGTAGCCGTCTCGTCCTAGCGACCGCGGCGGGGCTTCTTGCAGAGGCTCCGCCGTGCTCGCTCCTCCAAGTGTGGCGCAGGGCTGAGGCGGACCCGTCAGCGCAGCAGACCGGTGAGCTTTCCGTGGAACAGCGAACTGCGATCGTCGAGGCCCACGATCTGCGCCTCAATGCCGTGCTGGCGGTACTTCGTCACCACGGCGTCGAGGGCGGACACTCGAGGCGTCCCAGATCTGCGAGCCGCTGAAGTCGATCACGACCTGCGGAGGGTCGATCGCGTAGGAGAAATGCTCGACGAGATCGTTCGAGCTCCCGAAGAACAGCGGGCCTCGCACCAGGTACCGAACGCCCGTCGACCCGTCTTCCGCCGCCCCGGCCGCAGCCCGCGCATCCGTCGATGAAGCAGCAGGAACCACGACCCGCGTCACCGTGATCACGTGCGCCACCCGCCGCGCGAACAGCACCATCGCCAGCACCACCCCCACGAGCACCCCGATCGCGAGGTTCCCCGTCGCCACCACGACCGCCACCGTCACGGCCATCACGAGCGTCTCGGGCACGGGCATCCGCCGCAGGGTCGACGGCCGCACACTGTGCCTGTCGACGGTCGTCACGGCCACGATCATCATCACCGCGGCGAGCGCCACCATCGGGATCTGCGCCATCACGTCGCTCAACAGCGTCACCAGCGCCAGCAGCACGAGCCCCGCCACGAACGTCGAGATGCGCGTGCGGGCCCGCGCCATCTTCACGTTGACGACGGTCTGGCCGATCATCGCGCATCCGGCGATGCCCCCGTAGAAGCCGGCGAGGATGTTCGCCACCCCCAGCGCCCACGACTCGCGATTCTTCTGCGACCGGGTCTCGGTGAGGTCGTCGACGAGCTTCGCGGTCAGGAGCGTCTCCATCAGACCCACGAAGGCCACGCTCAGCGCGGTCGGCCAGATCAGCGCGAGGGTCGAGAGGTCGAGCGGCGCGAGGAACGGCGTCAGTCCAGGAAGCGAACCCCCGATCGCCCCCTCGTCGCCCACGTTCGGCACCCCGAGATGCGCGATCATCACGATCGCGGTCACCACGACGATCGCTACCAGCGGCGCCGGCACCGCCTTCGTGAACCGCGGCAGCACCAGGATGATCGCGACCGTCAGCGCGAACAGCGGGTACACCAGCCACGGCACGTCGATCAGATGCGGTACCTGCGCCACAAAGATCAGGATGCCCAGCGCGTTCACGAACCCCACCATCACGCTGCGCGGGATGAACCGCGCGAGTCGCGCCAGCCCCAGCGCGCCGAACGCGATCTGCACCAGCCCGGCCAGGATGACCGTCGGCAGCAGGTACTCCACGCCGTGGTCCTTGACGAGCGGCGCCACGACGAGCGCCACCGACCCGGCCGCGGCCGTGACCATCGCGGGCCGCCCGCCGAGCACCGACATACTCAGCGCCAGCACCACTGATGCGACAAGACTCACCTTCGGGTCGACCCCGGCGATCACCGAGAACGAGATCACCTCGGGGATGAGCGCGAGCGTCGTGACGATCCCCGCGAGCACCTCCCGGCTGAGCAGCACCGGGCTGCGGAACGCCGCCCGCGTCGTGATCTCCTGCTGTGGTGCTGTGCTGTCTGCGAGCGCGATCGTAGGTCCCCTCATCCGCTGAGCGGACCGGGTCGGAGCCGCGCCCGTCAATGCTACGCACTCGATCCCCGGCCTCCTGACGTCGAGCCCCCTGAGCGAACGGCCAGCGGATGCTCGCCCCGCCCGCCCCGCGGCGCTACGGTCGACCCATGCCGAGCGGTGGCAGTGGCTCGACCGCGCGGCGGACACGGTCTCGGTCACCCACCCGCTCCACGGCGGCCACTTCGCGCCCGTGGAGCAGCCGGCCTTCTACGCCGCCGAACTCCGCGCCTTCTTCCGCCCCTTCTGCGGTCGTGAGCTGCAGAGCGCGCGTTCGGCCGGTGAGTAGAAATTGCTCATAACAGACCTCGCTGTTCGACTGCCATCGTCGTGTTCTCGCCACTACGAAGAGGATTCTCAACCATGGCATCTGTCATCCATCGTCCGTCCGCGCGCGTCGGCACCGTCGCGCTCGCCATCCTGACCGGAGCGACCCTGCTACCGGCAGTCGCGACGTCGGCCTCGGCGGAGGCCCTCGCGCCGACTCTCGTCTGTCCCCCCGCAAAAGCCGCAGTAGCGCTGCCCCTCGGCTTCTCGTTCCTCTCCAGCGATGTCGTCGCACCGGCAACGGCGACCGTCACCATCGGCGGTTCGCTTCCCGACGGGTTGAAGCCGTATCTCGACGGCACGCGTCCGTTCGCGACGGGCACGCCCACTCGCGCTCAGACCTCGACCTTCTCCGTCGACTCGGTCATCCGAGCCGCCGACGGCACGACGACGAAGGCCCATGTCGACTGCACCATGACGGTTCAGGCCACCCCGCCCGTAGAGCGCATCGGCGGGCGCGACCGATACGACCAAGGCGTGTTGGTCTCGAAGGCTACCTTCGACAAGGCGAACATCGTCTATCTCGCAAGTGGGGAGAATTTCGCAGACGCCCTCAGCACGGCGGCGGTGGCGGCCCACCACGATTCACCACTTCTCCTTACGCCCAAGGCCCACGTCCCCGCCGACGTCACCGCTGAGATCGCTCGACTCGGTTCGAGTGATGTCGTGGTGGTGGGTGGCCCTAATGCCGTCAGCCCCGCCGTGGTGGATGAGCTGAAGGCAGCTCTTCCCGGAGTCACCGTCACTCGCATCGGCGGCGCCGACCGCTACGAGGTCTCCCGGGCCGTCATCGACAATGCAAAGTTCGGTATCGACTCCGCCGAGAGCATCTACATCGCGACCGGTTCCAACTTCCCCGACGCCCTGAGCGCATCTCCGGCCGCGGCGAAGGGGCACTCCCCCGTTCTGCTCGTCGACGGGGCCCGAACCGCGTTGAGCGTGGCCGAGCATTCCACCATCAGCGGGCTCGGCGCGAAGACGGCTCACATCGTGGGCGGCACAATCGCTGTCTCCACCGGACTGCAGCACGACCTGGAGAAGACGTACACGACGGTTCGATACAGCGGTGCTGACCGGTTCGCGGTCAACGCCAGGATCAACGACGCGATCTTCACCAAGGCCGAGCGCGCCTACATCGCCAGCGGCGCGAACTACCCCGACGCGCTGACCGGCGCCGTCGCGGCGGGCCTCGCCGCCAGCCCGGTCTACCTCACCCCGCCGAGCTGCCTCTACGGAGACGCCGCCTTCGACATGGGATCGCGGATCCCCGAGAAGATCGTCGTGCTCGGTGGCACTGCGGCCTTGAGCGACAACGTCGCCAAGCTGGGGATGTGCCCCTTCGAGTGATGACGTGATGACCTGATGACGGAGGGTGCGATCGGAGACGGTCGCACCCTTTGTCGGTTCCGGCGGTGGCATCGATAAATTGGGAAAAGCTGCGCGGAGGATGGGGCAACCGCTCAGGAGCGCGCAGCGAGTACCGCCGGGTCCGGATCGTCCCAGCGCTCGGCCGATTGCAGCACCCAGAAGACCACGAAGAGCGCCAGGGCGATCGATTCGCCCATGAGAACCGGCGGCGGCGCCGTGTCGTCGGCGTGGCCCGTGAGCACCGCGGCCACCGTCAGCGCCAGATCGAGCACGAGCGCGGCGGCCAGCACCCCGTAGCTCCGGCGCAGCCAGCGAGCGGGCGGCCGGCGGTGCGCCGTCGGCTGAGCGGGTAGGGCGCCTGACCTCGACGGCGGAGCAACCGCGTTCACCACGGCGACCGCTGCCACCAGCCCGAAGAACACCACCGCCGCCGCGAGGTGCGCACCGGCGAGGAACGCGTCGGGAGCGAGCGTCCACCAGGCCGCCACGATCGCGAGCACCCCAGCCGCGACACCGGCCGACGGCAGCGCACCACGCCCCGCACCGCTCGCCGCAGCGAGCGCCACCACGACCCCCACCGCGAGCGCACCGGCGATGAGGTACACCGCGACCCCCACCTGCACGTCGGGCAGCACGTCGGCGGGCACACAGCGCGAGCCGGATGCGCACTCCACCGCCACCCCGGGCACCGCTCCCGCGCCCACCGGCGTCGGCACCAGCGCGATCACGGGCGCCACCACCGCCGCGGCGTCGAGCAGCGCCCGCTGCGCGCCCCGCCCCGACAGCACCAGGATCGCGACCGACGCCGCGAGCAGCGCCCCCACCAGCACGTTGCGCGCGGGCGTGTAGTAGTACGCACTGATCGAGCCCAGCACCCCGGTGCGGAACGAGGTCACGATCACCGCGATGCCGATCAGCAGCACGGTGCCGCCGATGGCGATCCGCCCGTTCCGATAGGTCCGCTCCAGCGCCGTCACGGCCCCGACCCTACCCGTGCCCACCGACACCGGACGGAGCCCGCGTCCGCGCACCGCCCCGGCCGGCGAACCGAAGGGCTACCCTTCCGTCACGACCCCCGCCGCCACCCGCCACTGCCGCCCCAACTCCACGGTCTCGAGCATCCGCCGGTCGTGCGTGACGAGCAGCAGCGTCCCGTCGTACGACGTCAGCGCCTGCTCGAGCTGCTCGATGGCCACGAGGTCCAGGTGGTTCGTCGGCTCGTCGAGCACGAGCAGGTTCACCCCGCGGGCCTGCAGCAGCGCGAGCCCCGCGCGGGTGCGCTCCCCCGGCGAGAGCTCGGCGAGCGGCCGGTTCACGTGGTCGGCCTTCAGCCCGAACTTCGCCAGCAGCGTGCGGATCTCCGCCACCGGCAGCGACGGCAACAGCGTCGAGAAGCGGTCGACCAGGGGCCCGGGGCCCGCCAGCACAGCCCGGGCCTGATCGATCTCCCCGATCTCCACCGACGCTCCGAGCGACGCCGAACCCGAGGCCGGCGCCAGCCGCCCGAGCAGCAGCGACAGCAGCGTCGACTTCCCGGCGCCGTTCGGCCCGGTGATGCCGATGCGGTCACCGGCCGAGACCTGCAGCGAGACCGGTCCGAGCGTGAACGCGCCTAGCGAGACGACCGCCGCCGACAGCGTCGACACCACCGACGACGAGCGCGGCGCCGAGCCGATCGTGAACTGCAGCTGCCACTCCTTGCGCGGCTCCTCCACCTCGTCGAGGCGCGCGATGCGGCTCTCCATCTGCCGCACCTTCTGGGCCTGCTTCTCCGACGACTCGGCCGAGGCCTTGCGGCGGATCTTGTCGTTGTCCGGCGACTTCTTCATCGCGTTCCGCACGCCCTGGCTCGACCACTCGCGCTGCACCCGCGCCCGCGAGACCAGGTCGTCTTTCTTCGCCGCGAACTCGTCGTATTCCTCGCGGGCGTGCCGCCTGGCGACCTCCCGCTCCTCGAGGAAGGCGTCGTAGCCGCCGCCGTAGACCCGGTTCGTCCCCTGTGCGAGGTCGAGCTCCAGCACCCGCGTCACGCTCCGCGCCAGGAACTCGCGGTCGTGGCTGACGAGCACCACCCCGCCGCGCAGCCCCCGGATGAACCCCTCCAGCCGCTCGAGCCCGTCGAGGTCGAGGTCGTTGGTCGGTTCGTCGAGCAGCACGATGTCGAAGCGCGACAGCAGCAGGGCCGCGAGTCCGACGCGCGCCGCCTGGCCACCCGAGAGCGAGGTCATCAGCGCATCCGCCGACAGCTCGAGGCCCAGCTCGGCCAGCACGATCGGCAGCCGCTCGTCGAGGTCGGCGGCACCGCTCGCGAGCCAGCGCTCGAGGGCGGTCGAGTAGGTGTCGGCGGGGTCGGGGGCTCCGGATGCGCGCTCCGCCGTGTCTCCGAGCGCCGACGCCGCGGCGTCCATCTCGGCCGTGGCCTGCGCGGTACCGGTTCGGCGGCCGACGTACTGCGCCACCGTCTCGCCGGGCACCCGCTCGTGCTCCTGCGGCAGCCAGCCGACGAACGCATCGGACGGAGCGAGCGTGACGCTGCCCTCCAGCGGCTCCGACAGACCGGCGAGCAGCCGCAGCAGCGTCGACTTCCCCGCTCCGTTCGCGCCGACGACGCCCACCACGTCACCGGGGGCGACGACGAGATCGAGCGAGCTGAACAGGGTGCGGTGGTCGTGGCCCCCGGCGAGCCCCTTGGCGACGAGCGTTGCGGTCATCTCTCCATGCTCCCGCATCCGAGCCCGTCCCGCGGCCACCGCCGTCGCGCGATGCCCACGGCCACCGGCCGCGAGCGGCCCGCACCGACCACCAGCAACCACCGCCCAGCGACCGGCACCGGATGCCCGCCGCACCCTTTACGTGGCGCGCCGCCGGGTCTACTCTCGCCCTGGGGAGATCGACGCGGAAACCCGAGCGTCGTCGGCGCAGTGACCCGACCGTTCCATTCCGCTCCGACCGCGATCGAGGAATCATGAACCCCAGCCGCTCCTTCCGCCCATTCCTGCCGGCCGTCACCGCCGCCGCCCTCGTGCTCCTCCTGACCGGGGCGGCCCTTCCCGCCTCGGCAGTGACCACCGAGGACACGGCAGCCGCCGCCGCCGGCCCGACCGTCGACCGCATCGGCGGAGCCGACCGCTTCACCGTCGCGGTCAACGTCTCCAAAGACGGCTACCCCGACGGCAACGGCGTCGCCTACCTCGTGACCGGCCTCGACTACCCCGACGCGCTCGGCGCCGCTCCGGCGGCCGTGCACACGAACGGCCCGCTGCTGCTGACTACCCGCGACACCATCCCGCCCGTGGTGCTCGACGAGCTGAACCGCCTCAAGCCGAACCTCGTGATCATCGTCGGCGGCCCGAACTCGGTCTCGGCCGCCGTCGAGGCCCAGCTGGGCACGGTCGTCTCCACCCCCGCCGTCACCCGGGTGCAGGGCACCGACCGTTACGACACCTCGCGCAAGCTCTTCGACTACGTCTTCGGGTTCACCGTCGGACCGGTCGCCTACGTCGCGACCGGTCGCAACTTCCCCGACGCGCTCTCGGCGGGAGCGGCCGCGGGATCGGCCGACGCCCCGGTCGTCCTGGTCGACGGCGCGGCGCCCCAGCTCGACGCCGCGACCTCCGGCACGCTCACGGCCCAGAACATCTCCACGATCAAGGTCGCGGGTGGCGAGGCGGCGGTCTCGCCGGGCATCGTGTCCGACCTCGACTACCTCTTCGACACCGTGAAGCGGCTGAGCGGCGCCGATCGCTACCAAAGCTCGGTCGCGATCAACCGCGACGGCTTCGGCACGGCGAGCCGCGTCTTCCTGGCGACGGGTTCGACGTTCCCCGACGCCCTCGCCGGCGCCGCTCTCGCTGGCAAGATCGACGCGCCCCTGTTCGTCGTGCCGACCACCTGCGTGCCGCCGGAGGTGCTCGCCGAGATCAGCTTGCTGAAGGCATCGCGCGTCACCCTGCTCGGCGGAACGGCGGCGCTTGCTCCCAGCGTGCAGGCGCTGCAGCCCTGCGGCGGCCCGCAGTAGCACACCGCCGGAGGCGCGTGGGCAGCTCGGAGCCGGAAAGCGCAAAGACAGCTGGGCGGCACCACACAATGCCCTCCATTCCGCCGGCCCACACTCGGGGGCGCTTGCCATCGGGTCCCTCGGGTGCCAACGTGGGCGGAGCGGGTGAGCGAAAAGCATCGCCCGGGTGAACAGGGAGCCCCATTGGCATCACACATCGAGTCCCTCCTGCGACTCGACGAACTCACCCGCCAGGGGGTCGTGAACCGCCAGGCGGGTGACCTGACCGCGGCGGCGGAGTCGGTGCGCGCCTGTCACGACCTGCTCGACGGCTTCGACGGCGACACCGTGTTCGATCTCGGCCCCGACCTGGTGCCGATGCGCGCCGAGTGGGCGCTGACCTCCACCCTGCAGGGCGACGAGGAACTGGCACTCCGCGGCTGGGAGCGCTGCTGGGAGCAGGCGGGGCGCTTCGGTCTCGATGAGCTGCGCCGCGAGTCCGCCGCCGCGGTGGCCGTGGTGCACGCCTTCAACGGCGACTGCCGCTACGCGACCCACTGGCTCGATCGCACCGACCCCGACACTCCTAGCTCAGCGACTCCGCTGGCCGCCGTGGCGCGCGCCACCCTGGCGCTCGACGCACTCGAGCTGCCCGACGCCGAGCGCGAGCTGGCGGAGGCCCAGGCGCTCGTGACCAGTGAACGCTGGGCCGATCTCGCCTTCGTCGAGGCGCGGCTCGCGTCTCTCGACGGCAAGCACGTCTCGGGCATGGCGCGGCTGCGCGCGACCTGCCTCGCCCACTATCCGAAGCAGTGGTCGGGCGGGGCGAACTGGGAGCTGATCGACTCCGCCACGCGCATCCTGGACCGCGTCGACGCCCGGGTGCCCCGGGGTGATCGCGGGGGCTACGGCGGCTCGTCGGTCACCGAATACGCCGATGTCGTGATCGCCCTGCGTGCCCTCGACGACGGCAAGGTCGAGTCGGCGCGGATGATCGCCCTCGACGATCTCGACCAGCCGACCGTCTCGCTCCGCACGGGTGCGGGCATGCGTCTGCTCCTCGCGGTGACGGCGCCCGACGAGCAGGCGGCGCTGGCCCCGGCCGAGGCGGCGCTCGAGACCATCCGCACCGAGCACCTCTACTACCTGCTCCGCTATTTTCCCCAGCCGAGCATCCGCACCCTCGCGGCCCGCAACGACGAGCTCGTGCCCTACCTCGGCGACCCGGATGCGACCCCGCAGCGCCCGACGCTCACCAAGCGCGAGCGCGAGGTGCTCTGGTACATCGCGCAGGGCTACCGCTTCGAGCAGATCGCGGCGGCCGAGTACATCTCGGTGAACACTGTGAAGAGCCACGCGAAGAACCTGTACCAGCGCATCGGGGTGAACGACCGCTCGTCGGCCGCGCGGTACGGCGAGGCCAACCCCGACGAGACGCTCGCGCCGAGCGACGACTACTGACCAGCCGGGGCGGGCCTCAGCCCTCGAGCAAGTCGGTGCCGCTGGCCGTGCAGGTCGCGGTGGCGAACGGGCCGGTGGCGGTGCGCTCGATCAGGATGCGGTCGTCGAGCGTGATGCGGCAGGTGACGTCTCCGTCGCTGTCGCCGTTCACCGCGGTGAGCGTGTAGCTGTTGTAGGTGGCCGCGCCGCCGTAGGCGACGTCGAAGTCGCGCGCGAACGGCAGCCGCTGCCCGGTCTCCTGCTGGGTGGCGTCGACGCCGTCGACGAAGGTCGTGTAGGTGATGTCGACGTCGGATCCCGTGCCCTCGACCTCGTAGCTCAGCGACACCGACGTCTGGTCGAGCGGCGACGAGGTCGACGGAGTGAGCGACCCCGACACGGCCCCGATCAGGCTGCCGAAGAGCCAGACCGTGTAGAGGATCGACATGCCGAGCGAGACGATGAGCGCCATGAAGCTCACGATGGTTCCGGCCGTGGCCGCCTTCTTGCGCCGCCGGGGCAGCACGAGCGCCACGACGCCGAGCACGACGCCGACGAGCGCCACGAGGATCGCGAAGTAGCTGAAGAACGGGATGAGCCCCGCGACGAACGCGCCGATGCCGACCCAGAGCGCGGCGAGGCCCAGCTTGTTGGGCAGCAGAGCCCCGGCGGGGGTCGGCGGGTACGGGGGCTGCGGTGGGTGGCTCATGCTCCCACCCTGTCAGACTCTGCTGACAGTGAGGAAGGGATCGACATCGAGGAAGGACCGGCAGCGAGGAAGCGATCGGCCGTCCGCAGCGCCAGCGCCATGATAGTCAGCGCCGGGTTCGCGATCAGCGAGCTCGGGAAGATCGAGTTGTCGCAGATCCAGAGGTTCGGGATGTCGTGCGAGCGCCCGTCGGGGTCGACGACCGAGCTGCCCGGGTCGACGCCCATCCGCGCGGTGCCGACGGTGTGCGCGGTGCGGGTGAGCACCCGGGTGCTGGTCGCCCCCGCCGCCTCCACGATCGCCGTCATCGTGGCGATCGCGTGCTCGTCGAGTGCCTTTTCGTTCTCACCGGCCGAGAACAGGATGCGCGCCTTCGGTATCCCGAACTCGTCCGTCTCCTCGGCGAGCTCCAGCCGGTTCCCGTCGTAGGGCAGGCACTCGGCGTTGATACCGACACCGGCGACGAAGGCGTAGTCGTCGAGGGCGTCCATCAGGCCGCGGCCCCAGAGTCCGCCACCCCGGGTGAGCGAGGTGGCGTAGGTCAGGGGCATGACGCCGAGGCTCTGCATGAGGTAGCCGCCGGCGAAGTCCGCGTCGGCGGGCCGCACCATGTCCTCGCTGATGATCGACGAGGGGTAGCCGCGGTAGCCGCGCATCTCGGTGTCGAAGGTGCCCCAGACCTGGGTGGCGCCGTGGGCCATGAAGTTCCGGCCGACCTGACCGCTGCTGTTCGCCAGCCCCGTGTGCAGCAGCAGCCGCGGCGTCTCGATTCCGCCGGCGCAGAGGAAGACGTTCGCGCAGCGCTGCCGGTGGTCGACGCCGTGCTGCCGGTAGACCACCGCGACGACCCGGCCCGAGGCGTCGGTCTCGATGGTGTGCACCATGGCCTCCGCGCGGATCTCCGCCCCCGACGCCACCGCCACCGGGAGGTAGGTGGTGTCCATGCTCGCCTTCGCGGAGGTGCGGCATCCCTGGTGGCAGGCGCCGCAGGAGACGCAGGCCTGTCGCGGGCCGGCGTTCGGCTGGTCGCGGTCGCGGGTGAGCACCGCCGCCGGGGCGTCGGTGGCGCGGATGCCGAGGGCCGAGCATCCGCTCATCATCATGTCGCTCGAGGCGTTGCGGCGGGTGGGCGGGTAGTCGTAGCGGCGGCCGGCGTCCCAGGGGTAGTCGGCCGGGCCCGAGACGCCGATGTCGCGCTCGGCGCGCTCGATGTAGCGGGTGAGCTCGGCGACGTCGACGGGCCAGTCCTCGCCGCGGCCCGAGTCGCGCTTCAGGCGGAGGTCGGTCTCCTGCGGGCGCGGGGTGAAGGCGCCCCAGTGCAGGGTGGAGCCGCCGACGCCGCGTCCGCTGTTGTTCTGGCCGAAGGTGGTGGGGTCGTCGCCGCCGCTCAGTCGCTCGGCCATCCAGTTGATCTCGACGGCTTCGCTCTCGTCGGGCGTGTGCTGCTCGGGCTCGAAGTTCGGGCCGGCCTCGAGGGCGACGACACTCTGGCCGCGGGCCGCGAGCGCGGCGAGGATGGGCGCGCCGCCCGCGCCCGTGCCGATGATGACGGCGTCGACCACGTCGGACTCGGCGTGGGTCTTCATGCCGGTGAGGTTCATGCGCGGGCCTTCGGGTCGGTGGTGGACGTGGTGGTGGTGGCGGCGGGCTGGGCGGGCGCGGGCTGGCCAGGCCCGTGCGGCGCGGGCCGGGCGGGCGCCGCGTGCGCGGGCTCGGCGGGCGACCCTGACTGCGCGGGCGCGTTGCGCGGCCGAGGCCGCGGCGCGGGTTCCCACTGCTCGCGGGCGCCGGCGACGAGCAGCTGGAAGCCCTGCTTCCGCACCCCGTCGCCGCCGGTCGCGAAGCCGTCGAAGCCCACGCGGGCGAGCGAGGCCGGATGCGCGAGCCACAGCTTCGCGAGATCGGCACACGCGTCCTCGAACCAGCTCGCGAGCTGCGCGCCCGACAGCGCACCGCCGGCGGGCGCCTCCCCGGCGGCGAGGCGCTCGAGGCGCGAGTCCTGCTCGTCCGGAGCCGCGCCCTCGAACCCACGGAGGGCATCCAGCGCCAGCGCGTACGCCTCCGGGTCGGCCGGCAGCGAGGCGTTCCGCCACCCGTCGCCCGCTCCGGCGGCGAGCTGTGCGTCGAGGCGGGCCGCGAGGTCGATCGGCTCGCCCTCCTGCGGAACCACCCGCGCGGCCACGGCGCGCAGGGTCGTCAGCTGCGCCGGCGTCAGCGTCTGCGGCTCGTACAGCACGTCGTCGCCGAGAGCCCGCCGCGCCAGGATGCCGCGCGTGCGGCGGCTGGTGCGATCCGAGGCGATGACCGCGGCGACGTCGCGCGGCACCGCCGGACCGCGCCCGGCCGACAGCTGCCAGAGACTGTCGATCAACGCGGCGACCTCGCCCGGCTGCTCGATTGGCAGCAGGTGCGCGGCTCCGTCGACCACGGCGAACGTCGCATGCGGATACACCGGACCGTTCAGCTCGCGCTGGGCCTGCTCACCGAGATCGCCGTCCTCCCGGCCGCTGACGATCAGGGCGGGCACGGGGAGCGGCTCGACGACCGGGCGCCAGTCCTCCTCGCTCCCCCGGTTCAACCACGCGATCCAGGCCTCGGGCGCGGTGCGGGCGAGATCCCGCACCACGAGGGCGTCGTCGGCGGGAGAGAGCGGGCCGGCGGTGTTCGCGTCGATGAAGGTGCGGGCGTCGGCGCCCGACACGGGCCCTCGGCTCGCCCAGCCGATCATCTGCTCGCGCCGCTCCTCCTCCATGGGCTCGGGCGACGGCGGCGATCCGGCCAGCAGCACCACGCCGGCGAGGCCGAAGACCGGCGCCTCTCCGCTCAGCACCCGGTCGGCGACAAGGGTCGCGATCTTGCCGCCCATCGAATGTCCGACGAGCAGCCACCGCTGGGGGGCCGCGAAAGCGATGCGCGCCAGCACGTAGTCCACCGTCTCCTCGACGGTGACGGCGCCCCGCGCCGCCTCGTCGCCGAAGCCGGGGAGGTCGAGGGCGAGCATCCGGAACCGGCCGTCGAGCCGCGCGCCGAGCGTGTCGAAGGCGTGGCGGCTGGAGCCGAGGGCGTGCAGGCAGACGAGGGTGGGCAGCTCGTCGGGGAGAGCCGCGGGAGTGTGAGGGATGGCGGTGCCGTTTCGTTCGAGACCGGAGGTGCGGGTGATGCTCGCCAACCTAGTCACATCGCGACTCACGGCAAGAGCAGGTGACGCGAATCGCGGTCAGCCCCCAGCCGGCCGTCCGCGGGCGACACCTGTCGGTGAGCCTGGCAGTCCCTCGCGGGCGACACCTGTCGGTGAGTCTCGCTAGATTGAACGGATGCTCTACCTGCTCGCCGCCGTGATCGCCCTCGCCGGCCTCTGGTGCCTTCTCGCCCCGCCTCGCGCCATGCTCTTCGGCACCCGCTGGCAGCTCGCCGACGGCGAGAACGCCATGCCGAGCCGCGCCTGGATCGCCTACACCCGCGGATCGGGCGTCGTGCTGCTCGTCGTGGCGGTGGTGCTCGTGATCGTGACGCTGGTCACCCAGGGGCAGAACCGCGACCGCGCGTCGCTCAAGGAGGCGTGGGAGATCGGGCGGTACCTCTCCTCCGACGAGCTGCAGATCGACCTCGACCCCGAGGTGCGGGAGGTGTCGAGCGTGCAGTCGACGATCGGCGGCTACAGCGGCGAGACGCAGGGTCTGCGGGTGCACCGCTCGGCGGTCGTCGGTGTCGACGCGGTGGGTGACGTCGGCGACGTGAAGGACGGCGACCTGCTTGTCGCGGTGATCGCGGGCGGCTGCCGCCCCGGGCCGGTGCTCGTCTCCGAGACCGACAGCACGGTGACGGTGGCCGTCACCGGCATCGGCTTCGAGGTGCTCGACGAGCCGATCGTGTGCGGCGGCGAGCGCCCGCGCCTGACCGATCCCGACGCCGAGGAGCTGCTGATCGTGCGCGTGCCGCTCACCGCCCCGCTCGGCGACCGCGACCTCGTGCTCCCCGACCCGCCAAAGCGCGACCGGCCGGCGCGGCCGATCCCGGGCCTCCCATCCCTCCCGACGACCGCACCCACCGCCAGCGCCGCCCCCGCCCAGGCGTCATGATGAGCTCGCCCCGCCCCTTCGCCCCCCACCCCGCCTGGACGACGTGGCTCGGCCTCCCCACCGACGCCGACCCCGCCGTCGCCACGCGCGCCCGCCGCGTCGCGATCTCCGCCATCCTCTGGGCGGTCGCCTACGGCATGTTCACCACGGGCGGCAGCGGCCGCTGCGGCGGACTCTCCACGCAGATCCCCGACGGCAAGGGCGGCCTGCTCGTCTCGCAGGAGTGCGTGAGCCTCAGCCTGCACCTGAGCCCGCTGATGTTCGTCGCCTTCGTGGTCATCCTGCTCGTGGCGGTGCGCCGGGCATCCGCCGATTCGGTCGACCGAGCGGATGCGCCGCGCACCCTCGACCGGGCCGCCGCCGCCATCGCCCTGCTCACCGTGGCCGCCGTGCTGATCTCCCTGGCCTGGTGGGTCGCGCTCACCACCGCATGGACGCCCGGCCGCCCCTTCAGCTACCTCCTGCCGTTCCCCCTCGCCATCCTCGAGGTCGAGGTCACGCCCTAGCGCCCGCGGCGCCCCGAGAACAGGGCGTGCAGCAATGGGAGCACCGACGCGACCATCAGCACCGTGCCGAACACCGTGTCGTCGATGCGCAGCACCGTGCCCGCCACGAGCAGCGCCGCGAACACGATCGCCGACACCACCCGCCCCACCGAGCGCTCGAGCCGCGCGACCCGCTTCTCGATCGCCGGGCTCTGCACCGACAGCGTGCCCTCCTCGAACTGTGTGGCGAGCGAATCCAACCGCCCGGGCAGCCGCAATGCGACTCGGGCGCTCTCGGCGGCCTGCTTCGCCACGTCCTGCACGACGTTCCCGCGCTCCTCGCGGATCAGCCGCTGCGCGTACGGCTCGACCGAGTCCCACAGGTTGAACGCCGGGTCGAGCGCACTGGCGACCCCCGACGTCAGCGACATCGCCCGGATGATCAGCAGGAAGTTCTCGGGCAGCTGGAACGGCAGCGCCCGCACCACGTCGCCGAACTGCACCGCGAATTCGCGGAACTCCCGCGGATCCACCTCCCGCAGCTCCGCGAACCCCATCCCCCCGAAGCGGGCGAACAGCTGCGTCATGGCTCGCTCGAGCTCGCTGGTGTCGGCCGACGGCAGCAGCACGCCGAGGTTGCGGGCCGCGTCCACGAGCCCCTTGCCGTCGCGCGAGGCGGCGGCGATCAGCATCTTCCGCAGGCCGGCGCGCGTCGACGGCGGCACCATGCCCATCATGCCGAAGTCGATGAAGGTGAGGGTGAACGGATGCGCGACCGCCGCATCCGTCGCATCGCCGCTCGCGCCCGACCCGCCCGCGCCCGCCCGCAGGCCGGCGCCGGCGCCCGCACCACCTGCACCCGGCAGCGCCCGAGGCGTCACGAAGATGTTCCCCGGGTGCGGATCCGCGTGGAAGAACCCCGTGCTGAACAGCTGATCGAACATCACCGCGGCGAACACCGGCGCCACCTCGGCCGGGTCGATGCCCGCGGCGAGCAGCCCCTCGTGGTCGGTGATCTTGATCGCGGTCACGTCCTCGAGCGTCAGCACCCGCCGGGTGCTCCGCTCCCAGACGACCTCGGGCACCTCGACCCGCGGGTCGTCGGCGAAGATCTCGGCGAACTGCACCGAGCTGCGCGCCTCGTGCAGGTAGTCGATCTCCTCGAGCGAGGTGGCGGCGAACTCCTCGACGAGCGCCGGGGCGTCGACCCGCGAGTAGACCAGTCGCACGTGGCTGAGCCACCCGCCGACCTTCCGCAGCGCGGCGAGGTCGACCCGCACGATCTCGTCGATGCCCGGCCGTTGCACCTTGAGCACCACGGCCTCGAGCCCGGTGTCGGCGGCGTCCTGCGGCGCGAGCCGCGCGCGGTGCGCCTGCCCGAGCGAGGCGGCCGCGACCGGCGTTTCATCGACCCAGATGAAGGCCTGCGCGAGCGGCACGCCCAGCTCGGCCTCGGCCAGCCGCCGGATCAGCTCGAACGGCACCGGGGGCACCTCGTCCTGAAGCCCCTCCAGCTCTTTCGTGATCTCGGGCGGCAGCACGTCGAGGCGCGACGACATGAACTGCCCCACCTTGATCATCAGCCCGCCGAGATCGACGGCCAGCACGTGGAATTTTCGCGCGAACTTCTGCATTCGCCGCGTGCGCGTGCGCTCGGCGATCTTCACCAGCCCGATGCGCGGCAGCGCCAGCTCGAAGAACCACGTCACCGCGAGGTTCCAGCCGGCGAAGCGCAGGATGCGGTTGTAGCGCGCGCGGGCGACCCGCGCCGCGGGAACCTCGTCTCCGCGGTCGGGTCGGACCGTGCTCACCCGGGTCAGTCCTGGGCGAGGATCGCGTACAGGCGGCGCCGAGCGTCTTCCAGCTCCTTGACGGCCTGCTCGACCTGCGCCTGGGTGCCCGTGCGGCCCACCTGAGCGGCGGCCTGCGCCAGCTCGAAGCCGGCCTTGGGCAGGGCGCCGTGGTCGCGCTTGCTCTCGCTCGAGCCGGACACGCCGTCGTCACCCGCGAAGGTCGCCTTAACGCCCTCGTCGGCCGCCACGACCTGGCCGGCGTCGGTGAGCGAATAGGTCTTGCGGCCGTTCGACTCCTCGGCGCTGACGAGACCCTCGTCGGCGAGCAGCTGTAGGGTCGGGTAGACCGAGCCGGCGCTGGGCTTCCAGCTGCCGCCCGAACGCTCCTCGATCTCGTGGATGATCTGGTAGCCGTGCATCGGCTGCTCGGCCAAGAGGGCCAGCACGGCGGCGCGCACGTCGCCCTTGCCGACGCGGGTGCCGCTCTTCTTCTCGAAGCGGGCGCGGAACTGCTCCATCGCCTGCCAGATGCTGTCGGCGTTCATGCCGGCGCCGAAACCGCCGGTGGGAAACGAGTTGCTCATGATGACCTCCGTTGTGATCGCGAACGATACTCAACGATATGCCTCACCGACACCCTGCGGCCGGCCCCGGCCCGACCTCCCAGCAGACCGTCAGTCGCCGTTCGCCGGCGCTCAGATCGAGTTCTGCTCGGCGACCTTCCGCATCTCGGCCGGAGCATCGCCCTCGCGGGGTACGCGGCCGCTGCGCTTGATCGTGAGCACGAGCACCGCACCCACGAGCATGATCGCTCCCGTGACGTACAGGGCGACCGTGGCCGACCCGAGAGAGTCCTTGACGGCCCCGATCAGGTAGGGCGCTGCGAAGCCGGCGAGGTTGCCGGTCGAGTTGATCAGCGCGATGCCACCGGCCAGGGCGGTGCCGGCGAGCATCGAGGTCTGGAAGCTCCAGAAGATCGCCGGGATCGACAGAGCACCCGCGTTGGCCAGGCTCAGGCCGATCACACCGAGGATCGGGTTGTCGGTGCCGGCGACGATGCAGAGGGCGAATCCGAGCGCCGACAGCACGAAGGCCGCCGCGATGAACTTCTTGCGTTCGCCGACGCGGTCGGAGAGGAACCCGAACGTCACCATGGAGACGATGGCCGCGAGGCTCGGGATGGCCGAGATGAAGCCGATCGCGATGGGCCCGGCGAAGCCGAGTTCGCCGACCAGGTTCGGCAGCCAGAAACTGATGCCGTAGAGCGCGAAGTTGTAGGAGAAGTAGACCGCCGTGAGCATCCAGATGAGCTTGCTTTTGAACACCTCGCGGAGCGGCGTATGCCCTCCGCTCGGCGCCTCGGCGGCCAGCAGCGCGCCGAGCCGGTCCCTCTCGGCTCCGTTCAGCCACTTCACCGTGCGGAAGTCCTCCTGGAGTGCGAACAGGATGACGACACCGAGCACTACGGTGGGGATGGCCTCGATGAAGAACAACCACTGCCAGCCCGCGTGACCGGCCACGCCGTCCATCCCGGCGAGGATGACGCCCGACACCGGTCCGCCGATCAGTCCCGACGACGCAAGTGCGATGTAGAAGATGCCCCAGGCGCGCCCGCGGCGGCTCGGCGGGAACCACGACGCCATGTAGAAGAGGATTCCCGGGATGAACCCGGCCTCCGCGACACCGAGGATGAACCGGAGCGCGTAGAACATCCACTCGCTGTTCACGAAGAACATCAGGCCCGAGATGATGCCCCACGAGATCATGATGCGGGCGATCCACTTCCGGGCTCCGACCTTGGCGAGAATGAGGTTCGAGGGGATCTCGAAAATGAAATAGCCCACGAAGAAGAGACCGGCGCCGAGACCGTACACGGCGTAGGAGAACCCGAGGTCGGCGCTCATCGTCTCCTGCGCGTAGCCGATGTTGACCCGGTCGAGGTAGGAGAGGAAGAAGCCGAGCATGGCGAGGGGAAGGACGCGGAGCATCACCTTCCGGAAGAGCTTGTCGTCGTTGACGGTGGTCATGGGTCAGCTTTCTGTGGTGAGGAGGGGGGTGAGGTCGACGCGGTAGACGCGCGCCGCGGTGTTGTGGAAGAGGGCGTCGAGCTGGGCGGCGGTGGAACCAGCCGCTCCGCGGAGCACCACGTCCATGACGTCGTCGAAGGTGGCCGCGGTGAGCGTCGCGACCGGCAGGTTCGAGGCGAACATCGCACGGTCGTGGCCGAAGATCTGCAGCGTCTCGCGCACGACCGAGATGTTCGACTCCGGGTTCCAGACGTTCGGGTACAGGCCCAGTTCGGAGACCTTGACCGTGGTGCCGGGCAGGGCGGCGAGCCTATGCATCCCGTTGCGCCAGATGGCCAAGCCTTCGTCGCTGCGATCCAGAGGCAGCCCGCAGTGGTTCACGACGACGGGGATGCCATCCAGTTCGGCGACCAGGTCGGCCGCCTCGGCGAGGTGGTAGAAGGGCACCCGGAGGTCCCAGGAGAAGCCGTGCTCGGCCAGACGGTGGAGTCCGGCGATCCACCGTGGATCCTGCAGGGTTCCGGGCTGCCCGACCACCGATTCGGAAGCGGAGCGGGCGATGACCGGCTTCGAGCGGATGCCCCGCACCAGCGGGCGCTCCGCGTGGGCGGCGAGCACCTCGTCGAGGTCGTCCCGGAGGAACGAGGCGTGCGCCACGGCGGCGGCGGGGAAGCGGCGGTCGACGGCGTGCAAGCCTTCGAGGAAGTCGTCTTCGGCCACCTCCTCGTCGCGGCTTCGCTCGGCCTCGCAATGCACCGTGCCGATCACGTCCCAGCCCCGCGTGGCCTCGAGGTACTGCTCGTGCAGGAACGTGCGCCGCATGGCGTTGTAGTCGCCGAGGAAGAAGTCGGGGTTGTACTCGTCCTGGATCCAGGGCCAGCTGCCGTCGCCCTCGAGATCCCAGAAGTGGTGGTGCGCGTCGAGGATGCGCGGTGTCCACCCCTCGGGCAGGTCGCGGCCCTCGAGCACGGCGGCGTTCACAGCGCGAAGCCCGAGGAGAAGGCGGCGAGTGCCCGCTCGGGCATCTCGTCGAGGTCGGCCAGGGCGATCTGCTCACCCTCGGCGATGTCGCGCAGAAGCACCGCGCCGCTCAGCAGGTAGTAGGGAGCGAGCTGCGGCGTCGCCGGGTCGTCGGGGTGCGCGGCGACATCGCGGTCGAGGATGACCGGAGCGACATCGGCGATCTCGTGATGGTGGCCCTCGACGCGGAAGCGGGTGCCGGCCGCGAGCGGCGCGGTGGCCCGGGCGGCGAGCACGGTGTGCTGGCGGGGCCGGCGCTCGGGAGCCGTTCCATCGGCGGCGTCGAGCACCGTGAGCACGGTCTCGACCCCCATGGCGTGGTACGGCCAGTAGAGGCAGGCGTACGCACCGGAACGGGAGACGACGTGTCCCTTCCCGCGGAGCAGGTCCCAGGTGACGGGATCGTTGGTGCGGACCACGGCGAACACGCCTCCAGCGAAGCTCGCCTCGCCCGGCAGCCGCAGCATCGAGAAGACGTCGAGCGAGCGCTCGCGCATCCGGATGCCGCCTTCGGAGACATGGGAGTAGATGTCGGCGAGCTCGTCGGGCCGGGCGACCGGGTAGTGCAGAGTGTCGATGTCGGCGACGGCACCCGTGTAGAGCGACACGACCGCCATTTCGCAGGCGTCGGCGGCGGCCGAGCGCTTCAGCGACGACACCACCGCGGCCCGGGCGTCGAGGCGGCCGACGATGTCATCGCCGAGGTCGAGCAGATCGGCCAGGTCCGAACCGTCGACCTCCTGCTCGAGCTGTGCCACGGTCGCGGCGCGCGGGTCGTAGACGAGGTCGTACTCCCCCGACTTGCCGAGCGCCACGACCTCGAGGCCGGTGCGCTCGACCCAGTCGACGAGCCGTACGAGGTTGGCGGGCTGATCGCCGTCGCCCGGAAGGTAGCGCACCCCGGCCACTCGGGCCGCCTCGGCCAGGGTGACTCCGGCGAGGGATTCCACCTCCTTGCTCACCATCACGACGTGCACCCCGTGCGCGATCGCGATGGACGCGTAGTCGTAGCCGGCGTCGATGCGACCGGTGGCCTCGATCAGCACGTCGATCGTGCTCCAGTCGATGTTCTCGACGTCGGGAACGAGCGCCGGCGCAGCGCCGTCGGCGTCGAATCCGAGTTCGTCGAGCATGGCGCGGACGCCGGCGGTGTCGGGGTCGATGAGCTGGGTGGCGACAAGTCGTGGCACCGCCCTCAGCTGGGCGAGGAACGTGCGGCCGAATCCGCCGCGCGCCCCGGTGAGGGCCACGCGCACGTCCGCTCCGATGGGCAGGTGGAGCTCGGGGGAATTCACCATTGGTCCCGTCTGCACGGTTCGTTCCGCGCGTTGGTTGGTCGAGATCGTGCGTCATGGCCGGTAGGAGCCGTCGACGATTCGCCAACCATACACACGGCGTGATCAAATTTTCAAACTTTGCAACACCGATTCACATGTGATGAAATGACGGCATCGTGTTCAGACAGCTCGAAGAGGAGGCCGCCGTGCTGCGCCTGGGTGCCATCGCCGACGACTTCACCGGCGCCACCGACCTCGCGACATCGCTGAGAGAGAGGGGCTTCCGCGTGGCGGTGGCACTCGACCCCGACGCGGTGCCCCGAGCCGGAGAAGCCGACGGACTCGACGCCGTCATCGTCGCCCTCAAGACCCGCACCGCGCCCGTTCGCGAGGCCGTCGACCGGTCACTCGCAGCCATCCAGAAGTTGTCGGAGCTCCAGCCCGAGCAGTACTTCGTCAAGTACTGCTCCACCTTCGACTCCACCCGCACCGGCAACATCGGCCCGATCCTCGACGCGGTGCTCGACGAGGTCGGCGCCACCCGAACAGTCGTCGTCCCCTCGTTCCCCGACAACGGGCGAACCGTGCGCCAAGGGCGACTCTTCGTCGAGGGCGAGCTGCTGAGCGACTCCCCCATGCGGCACCATCCGCTCACTCCCATGACCGAGTCGAGGGTGGCCGACATCCTGGCCCCTCAGACGCCTCGTTCGATCAGCGAGATTCCGCTCGGGATCGTGCGACAGGGGCCCGAGCAGGTGCGTTCGGCGCTCGAGGAGTCGGCGTCCGCCTACGCGGTGGTCGACGCCGTCACCGACGACGACCTGGCGACGATCCAAACGGCCACCGCCGACTGGCGAGTGCTCTCGGGCAGCGCCGGGCTCGCCTTCGGGATGCAGGGCGACCACGATCCCGCTGCCCAGCCCTTCGAGGCACCGGACGGCCGTCGCCTCGTGCTGTGCGGCAGCGCCTCGGCGAAGACCCGCGCTCAGATAGCGAACGCCCTCGCGGCCGGCGCCCAGGGCTTCAAGCTCGACATCGACCGCGCCCTGGCCGACCCGGATGGTCTGCTCACCGACACCCTCTCCTGGCTTGCGGGTCTCGCCGACGGCTCCCTCCCGGTGATCTACTCGGTGGCGACGCTCGACGACATCAGGGCGACGGATGCACGTTCCACGGCCGACCCGGCCGCCGCCGTCGAGCGCGTCCTCTCCCGCATCGCGCACGAGGCAGTGCACCGTCTCGGTTTTCGGCGCATCGTGGTGGCGGGAGGCGAGACCTCGGGCGCCGTCGCCACCGCGCTCGGATGTCGCCGCCTGCTGATCGGTCCCCAGCTCGCCCCGGGCGTCTGCTGGGCGCTCGCGGAGACCGAGGACGTGTCCGCTCGGTCTGCCGCGGGCGCTGCCGCCCGCGCGCACCCCCCGACCGTCGCCCTCGCCCTCAAGTCGGGGAACTTCGGCGCCGACGACCTCTTCACCACCGCCTGGAAGGTTCTCTCGTGACCGACGCATCCGCGCTCTCCACTCCCCCGACCATCGGCCGCCGGGCCCCGGTCGACGTGGTGATAACCATGGGCGCCCGTATCTCGGCGGCCGGCGTCAGCCCGGGCTCGAGCGGCAACGTGAGCATCGTGCACGAGGATCTGATCTACGCGACCGGCACCGGCACCGACCTCGGCCGCCTCACGCGCGACGACGTGGCCGTGCTCGATCGCTCCGGCCGCCACCTCGACGGGCCCCGGGCGTCGAAGGAGACGTCGCTGCACCTCGCGTTCTACGCCAAGAACCCCGAGCACACCGCTGTGGTACACGTGCATTCCCCCAACGCCGTCGCGCTCTCCTGCCTCGAGCCCTGGAGCGACAACTCCGCGGTGCCCCCTCTGACGCCCTACTTCGTCATGCGCGTCGGCCAGGCGCCGCTCATCCCGTTCCGGGTGCCCGGCAGCCCCGAGCTCGGAGAGCTGGTGCTCGAGCGCGACCTGCCCTTCCACGCGGCGGTGCTCGCCAACCACGGACAGATCGTCAGCGCCCTCGACCCGGATCGAGCCGTCGAAGCCGCCATCGAACTCGAGGAGGCGTGCCGGATCGCTCTGCTCACCGACGGGCGTGCCCGTCGCCTGCTGCCCGAGGCCGACATCGCGGCGCTGAGCCGGAAGTGGGGAACTCCGTGGACCGCCGCCGCCGTTCGGTCGACCCCCTAAGCTGGTCGGGTCGAGGAGGTGACGTGTCCGATCCGGATGAGACGCCGCTGATCCCCGAGCAGCGTCGCGAACTGATCGTGAAGCACCTGCGCCGGGAGTCGGTGATGAGCTATCACCAGCTCACCGCGCTGCTCGGCGTGAGCCAGATGACCATCCGCCGCGACATCGCCGCCCTCGAGTCGGCCGGCCGCGTGCTCGCCACTCCCGGCGGCGCGAAGATCTCCTCACGCCTGTCCGTCGAGCCGTCGCGGTTGGAGAAGTCGACGCGCGACCTGCTCGAGAAGGATGCGATGGCCGCCGAGGCCGCCCGGCTCGTGCAAGACGGGATGACGGTGTTCCTCGACGCCGGCACCACCATTCAGGCCATGCGCCCGTACCTCGATTCGCTGGCCGACCTCACGGTCGTGTCGAACGACCTCGCAGTGGTCGGGTCGTTCCTCGACCACCCGACCGCCGACATCATCGCTTTGGGCGGCCGCGTCGAGAAGGCGAACCAGTCGACCGTCGGTCGGCTCGCCGCGCTGGCGCTCCGAGAGCTGTCGGTCGACATCGCCTTCCTCTCCTCGAGCTCGTGGGATCTGCAACGTGGCGTGACCACGCCCGCCGAGTCGAAGGTCGAGCTGAAGAAGACAGCGATCGCCGTGTCCTCCGAGTCGGTGCTCGTGGCGGGTTCCTCCAAATACGGCAGCTTCGGCCGATACCGGATCTTCGGTCTCGACGACGTCGACATGATCATCACCGACGCCGGCCTCAGCGAACCGGTGGCTGCGGGCATCCGGGACCAGGGCGTCTCCGTGATTCTGGCCGGGCCGACCGCACGCCGCGCCACCGGCTGACTCCTCATCACCCGGCCGTCGATTCGTGACCGCCTGCGAATCTCTGCCATCACGGGGCCCGGAATGACGCCGAAGGCGACGGTCGATCGACGCCTGTGCTGCGAAATGCGTCGACACGAAACACGTCGCCGACGGATTTCGAGGCACTCGGCGCGGGACCGGCACGCCCCGTATCGCAGGATGGACGTCAAGCGATGAGACTGCCCGTCCCGTCCGAACTCCCGCCGACCATCCGAGGAACGCCCTGTGAACGCTTCGAGCTCAGCCCGCCCGGGCCGCATCGCGCCGTCGGCCGCCGGCTACCTCATGCTGCTGCCCGCCCTCGCCGTGATCGTGCTGCTCGTGATAGTGCCGATGCTCGTCATCGCCCGCGACAGCTTCGCGATCAGCGACCCGCTCGGCGGCAACCTCGGCGGCTTCACGCTGGCCAACTACGAGAAGCTGATCGACCCCGTCTACCTCAAGACGCTCGGCTACAGCCTCGGCATGGCCCTCCTGAACGCGGTCGTCTGCACGGTCGTCGGCTACATCGTGGCCTACTACATCGCCACCCGCCGGGCCTCGCTGCAGCCGGTGCTGCTCGTGCTCGTGATCATCCCCTTCCTCACCGACTTCCTGGTGCGCACCTTCGCCTGGATCACCCTGCTCGGCTCGGGCGGCCCGTTCATCTCCCTGCTGCGGGCGCTCGGAGTGGATGCGCAATCGCTCGTCCCCTCGCAGCTGGCCGTCACCCTGTCCCTCCTCTACGCCTTCCTCCCGGTCGCCGTCTTCCCGATCTACGCCGCCATGCGCTCGATCGACCCGAGCCTGAAGGAGGCGGCCGCCGACCTCGGCGCCGGCTGGTGGCAGACCCACGCCCGCATCTTCGTGCCCCTGTCCGCCTCGGGCCTCGCGTCGTCGGTGATGCTCACCTTCGTCCCGACGCTCGGCGTCTTCGTCATCCCCGTGCTGCTCGGCGGCGGCAAGGACCCGCTCGTCGGCAACCTGATCGTCACGCTGTTCACGGAGTTCCGCAACGAGCCGCTGGGGGCCGCGCTGTCGATGGTCGTGCTCATCCTGATGCTCGCCTCGGTGGCCGGTGCGGGGCTGCTGCTGCGGAACGGCGCCCGGCGCAACCGCTCGCTCGGAAAGGACGCCTGATGGACCGCCTCACCTCATGGATCGCCCGGGCGGTCTTCCTCTTCCTCTACCTGCCGATCGCGGCGCTCATCGTCTACTCCTTCAACTCCTCCGAGGTCAGCTACCGCTTCGACGGCTTCACCTTCCGCTGGTACGCCGAGCTGTTCGCCGACCGGATGCTGCTGGAGGCGCTCCGCACGAGCGCCGTGGTCGGCGTCATCGCGGCGCTGGTCGCGACGGTCATCGGCTTCCTCACCGCCTTCGCGCTCGTGCGGTTCCGGGTGAAGGGCCGCGCGTTCTTCGTCGGCGCGATCCTGATCCCGCTGATCGTGCCCGAGATCGTGCTCGGGGTGTCGCTGCTCACCGTCTTCAGCACGGCCGGCATCCCGACCGGGCTGCTCACGCTCGTGCTCGGCCACGTCGTGATCACGCTGCCGCTCGCCACCCTCGTGCTGATGGGCGCGATGAGCTCGCTCGACCCGAGCCTCACCGAGGCCGCGACCGACCTCGGGGCGTCACCCTGGGTGACGTTCCGGCGGGTTCTCTTCCCGCTGCTCCGGCCGAGCATCCTCGCGGCCTTCCTGCTCAGCTTCACCACCTCGTTCTCGAACATCGTCATCTCGACGTTCACAGCGGGCGTCGGCACCACCACGCTGCCGCTCCGCATCTACTCCACCCTGCGCACCGGCCTCACCCCCGAGCTGAACGCGCTGGGCACGCTGCTGGTCGTGGCCACCCTCGGCGTCATCCTCGCCGTCGGGGTCTCGCAGATGCGCCGCATCCTCGCCGGGCCGACCACCACACCCTGAGCCACGCCGGCCCACCCCGGGCTCATCCCAGACCGCACCACCGCACCACCCACCCTCCTGCACCATCCGACCCCTCACGAAAAGACATCCACATGAACAAGAAGGTCCTGGCGCTCGGCGCCCTGACGCTGGCCTCGGCCACCGTGCTCGCCGGCTGTTCCGCCGGCGGCGACGCCTCCTCCACGGGTGCTGCCGGTGACGGCACCCTGTCCATCTACGCCTGGGCGGGCGAGATCCCCGACTCCGCCATCGAGGGCTTCGAGAAGGAGACCGGCATCACGGTCACCGTCGACACCTTCGACAGCAACGAGACGATGATCTCCAAGCTCGCCGCCGGCAACTCGGGCTACGACGTGGTCGAGCCCAGCCAGTACGCCGTGCAGCTGATGGTCGACCGCGACCTCGTCGCCTCCATCGACCAGTCCAAGCTCGAGGGCTTCGACAACCTGGCCGAGAAGTTCGTCGACCCCTCGTTCGACCCCGGCAACGAGCACTCGATCCCGTGGGCCTGGGGCACGACGGGCATCCTGTACAACGAGGCCTGCACCGGCGCGCCCGTGACCGGCTGGAAGGACATGTGGAACCCCGCCTACACCGGCAAGGTCTACATGCTCGACAACATGCTCTCGGCCTACATCGCCGGCCTGCAGGTGAACGGCCTGTCGGCGACCACGACCGACGAGGGCGACATCGAGAAGGCCACGGACTCGCTGCTGGAGCAGAAGGCCATCCTGGGCGGCTACAACAGCACCAACTACGCCGACCTCGTTGGCACCGGCGACGCCTGCATCGCCGAGGCCTACTCCGGCACGACGTCGGCCACCGCGGTCGAGAACAACCCCGACGTGAAGTACATCATCCCCGAGGAGGGCGGCACCCTCTGGACCGACAGCTTCTCGATCGTGAAGGGCACCGCGAACGAGGACGCCGCCTACCAGTGGCTGAACTACACGCTGCGCCCCGAGGTCGCCGCGCTGGTGACCGACGACGCCTCGCTCGCCTCCACCAACGAGGCCGCGCTGCCCCTCGTCGCCGACCAGTCGCAGGTGGAGAACCCCGCCATCTACGCCCCGGCCGAGTCCCTGAAGAACTCCGAGTTCATCGTCGACCCGGGAGACGCGCTCGCCTTCTTCCAGGACGGCTGGACCCGCGTCCGCGCCTCATAGGCCCCGCCCCTCTTCTGAAGGAACAGCACCCATGAACGAGACCACCGAGTCGCCGGCGGTGAAGCTGACCGGCCTCACCAAGAGCTTCGGAGCCAATCAGGTCGTGCAGCCGCTCGACCTCGAGATCGGCCGCAACGAGTTCTTCAGCATCCTGGGCCCGTCCGGATGCGGCAAGACCACGCTGATGCGCATGATCACCGGCTTCGAGACGCCCTCCGGCGGCTCGGTGGAGCTCGACGGGAAGAACGTCGACAGCGTTCCCACGAAGTCGCGCGACCTCAACATGCTGTTCCAGAGCTACGCGCTGTTCCCCCACCTCTCCGTCTACGAGAACGTGGCCTTCGAGCTGCGCGTGCGGCGCACCCCGAAGCGCGAGATCGACGGCCGAGTTCAGGATGCTCTCGCCCTCGTTCGCCTCCAGGCCTTCGCCGAGCGCAAGCCCGCCGAGCTCTCGGGCGGCCAGCGTCAGCGCGTGGCACTCGCCCGCGCCGTCGTCGGACGCCCCGCGGTGGTGCTGCTCGACGAGCCGCTCGGCGCCCTCGACCAGAAGCTCCGCAAGGAGATGCAGTTCGAGCTGAAGCGCATGCAGCGCGAGGTCGGCATCACCTTCATCTACGTCACGCACGACCAGGAGGAGGCGCTCACGATGAGCGACCGGATCGCCGTGATGAGCGAGGGCCGGGTGCTGCAGGTCGCGAGCCCCACCGAGATCTACGACGCCCCGGCCTCCCGGTTCGTCGCCACCTTCATCGGCAGCTGCAACGTGCTCGACGGGGCCGTCTCGGCCGACGGCCGCGGTGTCGTGGTGCCGGGGCTCGGCGAGCTGAACGCGGCGGTGCCCGCGGATGCCCGACCGGGCTCCGGCGTCACCCTCGCCATCCGCCCCGAACGCGTCACCCTGTCGCCCGCGACGACGGTGGCCGCCACGGCTCCCCTCGGTGGTGTCGCCGGCACGCTCGTGGAGCGCGTCTTCCTCGGCGACGAGTGGACCTTCCACGTCCGGCTCGACTCCGACGTGGTGATGACCGTGTCGGTGCCGAGCGGCCAGGCCGCGGCCGCCCTCGGCGCGATCCCCGACGGCGCTCCCGTGCTGCTCAGCTGGGCGGCCGCCGACGCGCGGGTGCTCCCGGCCGACGGCTCGACCACCGCCGCCCCGTCGTCCGCCCCGCTCTCCTCCGAGGTCTCCGCATGAACCCCTCCCTCGTCGCCGCCGTCGCGCAGCTGGCACCCTCCGTCGACGCCGCCGCGAACCGCGAGGCGATCGCCGCCCTCGTCGCCGACGCCGCCGCCGGCGGCGCCCGACTCGTGGTGCTGCCCGAGGAGTCGATGCTGCTCGCGGGCGACGTGCCCGAGAACCTCGGCGCCGTGGTCGAGGCCGAGTGGCCGCGCTTCCTGGCCCAGCTCTCGCTGCTCGCCGTCTCGCACGAGACCTGGATCATCGCGGGCGGCTACGAGCCCACCGGCAGCGATCGCCCGTTCAACACCCTCGTGGTGGTGAACCCCCGCGGAGAGCTCGTGGAGAGCTACCGCAAGCTGCACCTCTACGACGCCTTCTCGTACCGCGAGAGCGACTACGTCACCGGAGGCAGCGAGGTGCCGCCCGTGGTGATGATCGAGGGCGTCGCCATCGGTCTCGTCAACTGCTACGACATCCGCTTCCCGGAGCTCAGCCGCGACCTCGTGGCGCGCGGCGCCGACGTGCTCTCGGTCTCGGCCGCGTGGGTCGCCGGCGCCCGCAAGGAGGAGCACTGGGCCACGCTGCTCAAGGCCCGCGCCATCGAGAACACCTGCTGGGTGCTCGCGGCGTCGTCCTCGTCGCCGGAGTGCATCGGCAACAGCCTCGTGATCGACCCGATGGGTGTCGAGCGGGCCGGCCTCGGGCCGATCTCCTCGGGGGTCGCCGCCGTGCGCATCTCGCTAGACCGCACGGCCGAGGTGCGCGAGATCCTGCCCTCCCTCGCGAACCGCCGCCTCGTCTC
The DNA here is from genome assembly GCF_024978135.1 of Herbiconiux gentiana. Lineage (GTDB taxonomy): Bacteria > Actinomycetota > Actinomycetes > Actinomycetales > Microbacteriaceae > Herbiconiux > Herbiconiux gentiana. The sequence continues at coordinate 634,558 of NZ_JANTEZ010000001.1, forward strand.
GACCGTCACCGTCCAGGAGTAGACCCATGCCCTTCACCTCCGGCCCCACGCCCGCTGCGCTGCCCGCCGAGCTGCTCGAGAAGCTGGCGCGGGTGTCCTTCCCGACGCTCGGCCACTACCTCGAGGAGGGCTTCGCCGACTTCGGCATCCGTCGCCTCGCCGGCAGCGCCCGGGTCGTCGGTCGCGCCGTCACCGTGCGCATCACCGGTCAGGACTCCACCGTGCTGCACCACGCCGCCGGCTGGTGCGAGCCCGGTGACGTGTTCGTGATCGACACCGGCGGCGACACCCGGCACGCCCCCGTCGGCGAGGTGCTCGCCGCCACGCTGTCGATCCGCGGCGCCGCCGGGGTGATCGTCGACGGCGTCGTCACCGACCTCGACGAGGTCGAGTCGTTCGCGCTGCCGGTCTACGCCCGCGGCTCGAGCGTGCTCACCACGAAGCTGCTGTCACTGGATGCCGGCGGCGTCAACGTGCCCGTCGTCTGCGGCGGGGTCGCGGTGAGCCCGGGCGACGTCGTGCTCGCCGACCGGAACGGGGTGTTCTTCGCGCCGGTCGATGTCGTGGAGGCCATCATCGACACCGCTCTCGCCGACGACGCGGAGGAGCCCGAGCTCGTGGAGGAGCTGCGCCGGGGTGCGCGGCTCGGTGATCTCACGAGCGCGAGCGAGGCCCTGGCCGGTCTCCGGGCATCCTGAAGCGCCCGCAGCCGGCGGACTCGGCACCACTGAGCCCGCCGCCACCAGCGAACCCGACACCACCGACACCGCCGACCCCGTCACCGAACCACGGAGCACCATGCTGATCAAGGCCGCCATCAACGGAGGGCGCGGGCGCGACGAGCACCCCGCCGTCCCCCTCACCGATTCCCAGATCGCGGCCGCGGCCGCGGCCTCGGTCGCCGCCGGCGCCGACGTGGTGCACGCCCACGTGCGCACGCCCGACGGCGGGCAGACGATCGCGCCCGACGCGGTCGCGGCGATGGTGCGGGCGGTGCGCGAGGTCGATCCGGCCATCGTCGTGGGCACCACGACCGGGCTCTGGACCTGCTCCGGGCACGAGGAGCGCATGGCGCACCTCGCGGCCTGGCCGGCCGACGCCCTGCCCGATTTCGCGTCCGTCGCGTTCTCGGAGGAGGGCGCCGCCGAGGCCGCTCGTCTCGTGGTCGAGCGCGGCATGGTGCTCGAGAGCGCGGTCTGGCACCTCGACGAGGTGCCGGCGCTGCTCGCTTCGCCCACGCTGCACGAGAACGTGCGCATCCTGATCGAGCCCGAGGACGAGGAGCCGGCGGCGGCCGTCGCGCACGCCAGGGCGATCGCCGCCGCCGTGCGCGCAGGAGGGGCCACGGCGCCGCTGCTGTACCACGGCTACGACGAGACGGCCTGGCCGGTGGTGCGGGCGGCGATCGAGGACGGCGCCGAGGTGCGCGTCGGGTTCGAGGACATGCTCGTGCTCGACGACGGCTCGATCGCCCCCGACACCGCCGCGATGGTCGCACTCGCCCGGTCGCTCGGCGCCTGAGTCGACCGGCCGCGCGTCGTCGGGGATAATCGGCTCATGGCGGCGGATGACCTGGACCGGCGGCTCGTCGAGCTGCTCGGCGAGGACGGCCGGCGCGCGTACACCGACATCGCCGGCATCGTCGGCGTCTCGGAGGCGACCGTGCGGGCGCGCATCCAGCGACTCACCTCGAACGGCACCCTGCGCATCGTCGCCCTCTGCAACCCGCTCACCCTCGGCCACCAGTCGGTGCGGCTGCTGCTCGGCGTGCACGGCGTGACGCCGCGCAACGTGGCGAAGTCGCTCACCTCGCTGCCGATGATCGGGCACGTCGCTCTGACCTCGGGCGCCCACGACATCTACCTCGAGGCGACGCCGCGCGACCTGGGGCAGCTCGCCGATCTGCTCGACGACATCCGCCGCACGCCGGGGGTGGCGAAGATCGACCAGTTCGTGCTGACGAGGCTGTTCAAGGACTACTCCTGGAACGGCCTCCGCGACCAGTCGGGCGAACGGGCGGTCGGATCGGGACCTAGCGCGCCGTGAACCCGGCGCCGGGGGCGATGCCGCTCGCCGGATGCGGACGCGTCGGCCGCCCCACCGGCTCCCGGAAGCCCGACCAGACGTACTCGTCCTTGATCACCTCGAGCACCGCGGCCGTCTCGAGCACGTCGATGCCGGTGATCGAGCGCACCGTGTCGGTGAGCAGGTGGTTCAGCTCGGCCTGATCGGCGCAGCGCACGTCGGCGCTGAGGTCGAACGAGCCGATGCAGGCGCCCACGTACTTCACCTGCGGCAGCGCGGCGAGGGCCTTCGCCACCGACTCGACGGTCGCGCCGCGCACGCGGATGGACAGGTGCGCCTCGACGTAGCCCATGCGCGGACTGTTGGGCATGCCCACCACCTGCACGACGCCGAGCGCGAGCAGCCGGTTGTACCGCTGCCGCACGCTGCCCTCGGTGAGCCCGACGTAGCGGGCGATCTGGCCGAACGAGCGCCGCCCGTCGAGGCGCAGCTGATCGATGATCTTGCGATCGATCACGTCGATGGCCTCGAGCTCCATCGGCCCATTCTGTCACGGCGCGTCGGGGCGGCCCGGTCTGGTGCTGTTCAGGTGCGCCCGCGTCAGCTCCTCGACCTCGGCGTCGCTCCGCTCGTCGATCGAGGCGCTCTCGCGCTTGTCGTGCCGGGCCCAGCGGATGAACAGCAGCACAAGGATCGGGATGTCCGCCACCTCGGCGATGAACCAGAGCAGGTCGCCCGAGAGCTGCTGGTCGCGGAGCGCGCTCGGGAACCACCCGGGCACCGTGCCGACGAGGGGCGACGCGTGGTCGAGCAGGGTGTCGCTGAGCCGCAGCACGATCCCCGGGATCGCGTCGACCACGAGCTCGACGAAGGCGAGCATGAACTCGGCCGCGATGAACAGCCCGGTGCGCAGCACCACGAGCTCGGTCAGCGGCAGCACCAGCACCAGCCCGACGAGCGGCACCAGCAGCCCGATCGCTCCCTCGGCCACCGGCGACGCGCGCAGCACCCCGGCCAGCGGGGTGAGGAACACGGTGAACGCCGCGAGCGCGAACACCGGCCCGAAGACCGCATTGCCCATCACCCGGAACACCCGCGACGCGAGCACCCGGTTCACCACGACGAGCGGATGCCCGACCAGCGCCGCCCGCACGAGGCCCACCGGCTTCCCGGCCGCCACGAGCGCCGGCACCACGAACAGCAGCAGGGCGATGCGCGTGGTGAATGCGAAGCGGAGGTCGCCACTGTAGGTGCCGAGGAAGCCGAACTCGATCGCCGCGTAGGAGCCGAGGCCGAGCAGCCCGAACCCGAGGGTCGGCAGCACGGGCCAGCGTCCGCCGCGCCGGTGCACGGCGGCGATGCCGAGGGCGTAGGCGGCGGCCGCGACGACGGTCACGGCGAGGGCGACGGGGTTCGGCGACCAGGTGGTGAGGAGGGTCGCGATGTCGGGCGTGGGGGCTCCTCGGGTGGGGTCTTCAGGCGGGGCGGGGCGGGGCGGCGGTTCGAGGTCGTGCGGGCGGGGCGGATCGGCGGTTCGGGGTCGTGCGGGCGGGCGGGCGGGGCGGGCGGTCATCGCGGGGTCGCTCGCCGAGCATCCACCCCCTGCCTGGGTGCGCGCTCGAAACTCGACGATCGACGCTGGTCAGGCGGCGGGCCCGGGCATAGCCTCACCTCATGACCGACGACGTGAAGCGGGTGCAGGCCGAACGCATGACCACGGGCAAGGGCTTCATCGCCGCCCTCGACCAGAGCGGCGGGTCGACGCCCAAGGCGCTCGCGCTCTACGGCATCGAGCCTGGGTCGTACTCGGGGGACGCCGAGATGTTCGACCTGATCCACGAGATGCGTACCCGCATCGTCATGTCGCCGGCGTTCTCGGGCGACCGGGTGCTGGCCGCGATCCTGTTCGAGGAGACCATGGAGCGCTCGTTCGGCGACCGCCCCGCGGCGGCGTACCTGTGGCACGTGAAGGGGGTCGTGCCGTTCCTCAAGATCGACCAGGGGCTCGAGGATGCGCGGGACGGCGTCCAGCTGATGAAGCCGATCCCCGGCCTCGACGAGCTGCTGCCGCGGGCCGTCGGGCACGGCATCTTCGGCACGAAGGCGCGGTCGGTGATCGGGGCGGCGTCGGAGGCGGGCATCGCCGCGGTCGTCGCGCAGCAGTTCGAGCTCGCGGGGCGGGTGCTGGAGCGGGGGCTGGTGCCGATCCTGGAGCCGGAGGTGACCGTCACGATCGCCGACAAGGCGGCGGCCGAGGAGCTGCTGCTGTCGTCGCTGCTGGCGCAGCTCGACGAGCTTCCCGCGGACCAGCGCGTGATGGTGAAGCTCTCGCTGCCGACGGTTGCGAACCTGTATCGGCCGCTGGTCGAGCATCCGCGGGTCATGCGTGTGGTGGCACTCTCGGGCGGATACTCGCGCGCCGAGGCCGATGCGCTGCTCGCCGAGGACACCGGCGAGATCGCGAGCTTCAGCCGCGCCCTCACCGAGGGCCTGTCGGCCCACCAGTCCGACGCCGACTTCGACGCCACCCTCGACGCCGCGATCCAGTCGATCTACGAGGCATCGACGCAGAAGGACCCGGGCCCAGCGGCGACCCCGGCCACCCCGTGACGGCGAGTCACCGAGGCTGGCGTGGGCCCGACGCCCCGAGCCCCTGCCACCTCGCTGCGGGGTGGCGTGGTCCCATCGCGCCGCACCGACCCCACCTTGCTGCGGTTTAGAACTCCTCGGGCAGGCCGGCGCGGCGGAGGTACGCGGCGCGGTCGCTGTTCTGCGGCAGCGGCTTCGTCTCGGCGTCGTCGCGCCCGCTGACGCGTCCGGCGTAGCTCTCGATGCGCTCCGTCTTAGCGCGATCGGCGTCGAGGCGGGCGGTGTCGAAGCGCTCGGTGGCGTCGCGGCCGGCCGATCGCGTGGCGTCGAACCACGCGGTGTCGGTGCGGTCGGCCGGGATGCGCTCGGTGGCACCGGTCTCGCCGAACATCGCCTCCAGCTCGGCGGCGTCGTCGAACGCCAGGTCGCGGGCCTCGGCCTCGCGGGTCACCTCGGCCTTCGCGGCGGAGTCGCGGCCGCTCAGGCCGCGCCACCACGCGCCGTTCCGCCGAGCATCCGCCACCGGAGACCGCTCAGCGCGACCCTCACCCGCCGTCGCACCCGCCACCTCGGCACCGGGCCGCACGCCGGCCGCACGAGCGCTCGCACCGGCAGCACCATCCGCCGCACCACCACCGGCACCGGCACCGGCTCCGAGCGCGCCGGCTGCAGCACCGGCTCCGCCCACGGCACCGGCCGCACCGGCACCCGACCCACCGGCCGAACCCTCCGAGAGCTCGAGCGACCGCTCCCACTCCCCCATCCGCGCCTCGGCCCGCTCACCCGCGTACCGCCCCCACACCTCGAGCGCCCGCGAGATCACGGCCTCCTGCTGCTCCAGCACGGCCTGATTCACCCGCCGCCCGAACTCGACCTGCCGCTCCGCCCGGTCGGCCGCGACCGACACCTGCACGCCCGCCTCGACCTCGATCGCCTCGGCTCGCTTGGCCGCCCAGACGGATCCGCCCGACACCTCGCCGTCCTCCCGCACGTCGACGAGCCGGTCGTACGCCGTCGGCCCGCCCAGGTTCGCGAGCGTCTTCACGATCACCGGCAGCAGCTCGATGCAGATGAACAGCAGCGCGATCATGATGTGCGCCACGTTCAGCAGCGGGTTCGCCTCCCCCAGCCGGAACAGCGCCTCGAGCCGCGACAGCAGCCCCGCACTGTTGTCGACCGCGTCGTCGTAGGCGTTCTGCTCGGCGGTGCGCTGGTCCTGGGCGGTCGCGAGCGTCGCCTTGTCCGCGGCGAGCTGGGAGGTCGCGGCGTCGAGCCGACTCTGCGCCGACGCACCGAGGTTCGACGTGGCGGCGGTCTCGGCGGCGGCCTGAGCATCCTGAGCCGCCTGCAACCGGGCCTCGGCGGCATCGAGCGCGGCCTGCTTCGACGCGGTCACCGGGCCGTCGCCGCGCACGCCGGTGCCCCCGCTGCCGTCGATCTCGGCGAGGTACGCGGCCTGCGCCGAGTCGTACGCGGCCTGTGCCGCAGCGGTCGCCGCGACGGCGGCGGCGTAGTTCGGGTCGGACGACAGGTCGGTCTGCAACCCCTTGTCGACGATCGCCTGGTTCGCGGCGATCGACTCCTGAAGCGACGGGATCGCGGCGAACCGCGGATCGTTGGCCATCCGCTCCTCGAAGGCCGACTTGTCCTCGGCCTGCATCACCTGGATCTCCGAGTTGATCTCGGCCTGGAAGATCTGCAGCGTCAGCGGCGTCGAGATCACCGTGCCGATGATCAGCGCGAGCGCCACCCGGGGCATCGCCAGCGCGAGGTTGCGCCAGACGCCCTTCTGCTTGGCCATGCCGACGATCAGCAGCCGGTCGAGGTTCAGGATGATCAGACCCCAGAAGACGCCCACGATCACCGCCACGACGATCGGCGCCCCGACGGCCATCACCAGCGCGAATGCCGCCGACACCGCCGACAGGAACGCCGTGCTCAGGATGACCCCGCCCATCGCGACGAACCGCGCGCGGTCGCCGGGCGCATCCTGCAGCACGTCGAGCCGAGCGCCACCCAGCCACGACATGAAGTTCGAGACCGGGTTCGAGTTGAAACGACGAGCCATTGCGCGACGACCTTTCGGGTGGGTTGCGTGCTCACGACGAGCGGATGCGCACCGCACCCCGGCCGCCACGGAACACGAGGAGCGAAACTACCCCACCCGCCTCGGCGTTCCCTGGCATGCGCCTGAGCCCGCCCCCGTTGTATAGTTACAGCTATACAAGGAGGCCTGATGTCCGACCTGATCCGAACGGCCCGCCGGCGACTCGGCCTGTCGATCTACGGGCTCGCCGAACGCCTCGATGTCACGGCCGGGGCCGTCTCGCAGCTGGAGCGATCCGAGCGCGCCGGCACGATCAAGCTGGCGACCCTTGAGCGAGCCCTCCTGGCTCTGGGTGAGCGGCTGACCACGTCCTCGTCGCCGTCGACGATGTCGGATCGCCACCTGCTCACCGCCCGTGCTGCGGCCGAGGCCATCGGCGCGGAGCTGCGATCGTCCGACCCGTCCGCCGCTCTGCGCCTGACGTCGCAGGCGCTCGATCACTTCCGCCAGGCCCGATCCGAGAACGAGATCGCGGATTTCCTCGAAGAACCCGATGAGACCGGGGACGAGCGGTGGGACACGCTGCTGGCGACGGCCGTCGCCTGGGAGGCCGCCGGTCGGGGGCTCGCCGCGCCCCCGTGGACCAGCAGACCGCCCCTCGCCGAGGAATGGGTGCCCGGACCGGAGATCGATCATTCGCGGGAGTACCTCGATTTCCTCAAGGCGACCGCCGAGCCCGCCTTCCTGGAGAAGGGCATCGTGATGCGGGCTCGCGACCTCGCGACCGCATGACATCGTCGCGTCTCTTCACGGCCGCCGAGCTCCGGGCGCTCCTGGACGGACTCGGCGAGCGCATCCAGCGTCGCGGGGAATCCGTCGAGGCCTACCTCGTGGGCGGGGCGGCGATGGCGATCGGGCTGGGATCCCGCCGAGCGACCGAGGACATCGACGGAGTGTTCCGGCCGGCCGGCGTGGTCGAAGAGGAAGCCCGGCTGATGGCGCGCGAGCACGGCTTGCCCGAGCACTGGATCAACCAGCGCGCGTTCGCCTTCATGAACTTCGAGATCGACGACGACGAGGCGAGCTCGCTGGAGCTCGACGGGTTGACGATCCGACTCGCGTCGCCGCGCTTCCTGCTGGCGATGAAGATGGCCGCCGGGCGACTGAAGGATCGGGATGACATCGTCGCGCTCATCCGGCACCTCGGGATCACCGATCCTGACGAGGTCGTCGACATCACCTTCGAGGTGTTCGGCGAGGACGGCGTGACGTTGACCGACAGTCGGGAGAGCGTGCGGCTCCAGGCGGCGGAGATGATCCGGCTGGCGACCTGACTCAATCCGGTTCGCGCGTGCTGTCGCTCGCGTCAGTGGCCGTCGTCGAAGGCCCGAGGGACGGCGGGGTGCCGAGGTCGGTGAGGAACTGGTCGAAGGTGGGGAAGAGGGGCTCGCGGGAGGCGCGTTCTGCTTCGAGGCCGATTCGGAGGACGTCCTGCAGCGGGAGGGCTTCCGCCTCGAGGCGGGCGCGGAGAGCCGCCACGCGTTCGAACGGCGAGACGTCGGAGGCGTCCGAGGCGGCCGCCGAGCCCTCCCCAGAGGCGCGACTGTCCGCACCCGACTCCGTCGCGGAGGCGCGACCGCCTGCACCCGAGTCCGTCGCAGAGGCGCGACTGCCGCCAGCATCACGCGCCCGCGGCCCGCCCGGCGGCAGCGAGATCCCCATCGCCGCCTCCAGCGCCGCAAGATCCGGCAGCACCCCCAGCGCCGCCGGCACCGACGGCGACGCCACCGCGATCCGCGCCGGCGTCGGCACCGGCAGCACCCGCACCACCTCGGTCAGCGCCGACGCCGACCCGTGCGCGTTGACCGCCCGCACCCCGATCCGCCCGCTCTGCCGCGCCGTGAAGCGCTCGCTCACGACCCGGCCCCCGACCTCGCGGCGGATGTCCGCCCGCCCCGGCATCTCGATCACCACCTCGCGCGCCCCGTCGACCTCGATGGTCAGCCGCACCTCGTCTCCCTCGGCCACCAGGGAGGGGCCGACCGACACGCCGCGGATCACCGGCGCGGCGAGCTGTGAAGCCACGACCCCCCGCAGGTACCCGTACCAGTCGCCGGCGGTCGGCCGCGCGGCGGGGTCGTCACCGAGGGCGCGGTCGAGCATCCGCTGCCCGACCTCGTCGAGCACCCCGGATGCCCGCGACGCCTCACGACTGCGATCGAGCCCGTCACCGGCCGGCGCGAGCACCCGCAGCACGAGCAGCCCGAGCTTGTACCGGTCGCTCTCGACGCTCTGCACCGACGGCTCGCGCGACTGCCCGCCCGAGAACTCCGGATGCTCGCCGCCCTCCCCATCTACCGACACGGTCTCGGGCGCCGCCCACCCCGCGCTGTTGCGCTGCAGAGCCCCCTCGCCCGCGAACGCGGCGCCCTCGCAGCCCACGACGAACGCCGACGCGACCTCGCCCGACCCGAACAACACGCTCCGCTCGGACAGATCCCCGAACACGACCCCCCGCCGGTGCAGCACCTCGAGCAGCAGGCTCACCCGCGCGAGCACGGTGGCCCGGGCGACGACGTCCCGCTCGGGCACGCTCCCGGCCCCCGCCCGGCGAGCCCGCTTCGGCGCGCTGATCAGCCACTTCGCGTTCTGCGTGACCTTGCGGTGCTCGGGGTCGTCGGCGGGCACGTAATAGAACGGATGCGCGGCCAACGGCACGAGGCACCCCACCACCTCGCCACCCTCCCCCTCGACGACGGCCAACGGCCACGCGGCGACGGCATCGAGCATCCCGCGCTCGCGCGCATCCATCCCCCAGCGCAGGGCGACGAGTCGCGACAGCACGGCGGCGTTCTGCAGCGGATCCCGCCCCTCGCGCCGCCGCACGAACGCGACCCCGCCCTGATGCCCGGGCACGGTGAAGCTGTCGAGCCGGTACACCTCGGTGGCCGCGCCACTGCCGATCAGCGCCCGCCCACCCAGATCGACCTCCCGCACGCGGATGCCCGCGGCCCGCGACACGACCTGCTCCTGACCCTCACGCTCCGACACGATCAGCGACGGTACCCCACCCGCATCCACGTTCCCTGGAGCGGGCCCGTGACCGGCTAGGGTCGAGCCGTGGCGAGCGAGACGGCGAGGCGACCCGCTCCGAAGCGGTGGCGAGCGTGGCTTCTGCCGGCGGCCATCCTGCTCACGGTCGTTCCACTCACGATCGCCTTCTGACCTCCTCCCGCGCGTGACCAGACCGTCGTCGTCCCGGTCGACGGTGTCGCGACGGTCGCGGGCTACACGCTGGGCGACACGGCTGCACTGCGCACCGCCACCGGCGCCGACTACAAGGGCCGCCACTTCGAGGCGACGACCCTCACGATCACCCTGCTCGGAAGCGGCGACCCCCTCCTCCCCTCTCTCCGCGCGCAACTCCACCGATCGACGGGCGCACCCCTCGGCTGCGAGTCCATCGGCATGCAGCTGACCCCCTCCGGAGATCCGGTGACGATCCAACTCGAGTGCCCGGTCGCCGTGGGATTCGACCAGCTCGCCTCGGTAGCGAGCGCGACCATCTCGCTCGACTAGACCCAGCGCGCCACCACCTACCGATGACTCTGGAAGGATCAGGTTCATGAAGATCGCCGTCGCCGGGGGAACCGGAACCGTGGGCCAGTACGTCGTCGACGCGGCACGCCGCCGCGGACAGGACGTGGTGGTGCTCGCCCGCTCGACCGGGGTCGACCTCACGACGGGTGCCGGCCTCGCGCCCGCACTGACCGGGGTCGATGTCGTGGTCGATGCCGCCTCCACCGGCACCCAGTCCGCCAAGGTCTCCCGGGAGTTCTTCGGCGGCGTGACCGCGAATCTGCTGGCCGCCGAGCGCGCCGCAGGGGTGACCCACCACATCGCCCTCTCGATCGTCGGCAGCGACCGCGCGCCCTACGGCTACTACGCCGGCAAGGCACTCCAGGAGCAGCTCGTCACCGCCGGGCCCGTCCCCTGGACGATCCTCCGCGCCACCCAGTTCCACGAGTTCGCCCAGCAGATCTACGGCCAGTTCAAGCTCGGCCCGCTCAACCTGGTGCCGACGATGTTCTCTCAGCCGGTCGCCGCCCGCGAAGTCGGCGAGCGCCTGGTCGACCTCGCCGAGGCGGGACCCGAAGGCATGGCGACCGACCTAGCGGGCCCTGAAGAACTGCGGATGGCCGATATGGTGCGCGCCTACGCCGAAGCGACAGGCGGTCGCGGTCCGATCGTGGAGATCCCGCTCCCGGGCGGCTTCGGCAAGGCCCTCCGCGACGGCACCATCCTGGCCGCCCCCACCGCCGACCGCGGATCGCAGACCTTCGCGGAATGGATCGGCGAGCTGCGCCGCTCGGCGAGCGCCTGAGATTGCCGGCGGTCGCGAACCTCCCCCGCCCCCCCCCCCCTCCCCCCCCGCCCGCCGCGGCGCCGCCCCCCCCCCCGGCTCCCCACGAGATACCCGCCGGCCGACCACCACCGCTCGTCCGACGCGATCGGCAGCGACCACAGCTCAGCACCGGTGACCACGTCGAAGGCCGTCGCCGTCCCAGCCCCGGGAACGACGCCCTGCACTGCGCTCTGCCCGCCGGTCCCCCACCCACCAGTCAGCTGATAGTCGACCGCCGACCCCAGCTCGCTCCCGCGACGCCCGGTACCGTCGACCGGCGCACCGGTCGCGTGGGAGAAGGCGCAGCCCTCGCGCTGGTCGAACAGCACGCCGTCGGGCTGCAGCTGGAGGCCCGCCGAGCTGAGGTCGAAGGAGTCGGGGGTGAAGAAGCACCCGGTGGCATCCACCGCCCAGATCGTCTCCCCGCTGATCCCGTCGACCAGCTCGAGCCGACCGTCCCGGGTGAACAGAGCGACCTCGCTGCCGTCGTTCAGCCCCACGGCCGCGGGCACTCGTCCAGGCAGATCGATCGGAACGACAGTGATCCCCGACGGGTCGTCCCGGTTCCAGACCTCGTTGCCGGCGTCGTCGATGCCCGCCACCGAGGTCGGCACGAAGCGCTCGGTGTACCCCGTCGCCCGAAGGGTGAACCCCTCGAAGGAGAGATAGGAGCGCTCGGGCGCCCCCGCCGCCATCACAGCCCCGGTGTCGAGATCGAGCACGTCGAGCATCCACGGGCCGTCGCCGCCTCGGTACGTCACGTGGGCGATCAAACTCGAGTTGCCGGGCGTGTTGAACCCCAGCGCCTCGCTCGCCTCGAAGTCGTGAGACCAGCGGGGGTTCCCGAGGTCGAGCGGGTTCGCCCGCCGCACGGTCCACGACGTCGTCGGCTGGCCCGACGCATCGAGCCGCGGCGCGGTGTAGAGGACGTCGCCGGATGTTCCCGCCACGATGCTGAGATTCCTCAGCTGGACGCCCTCAGGCAGGGTCACCGGCCCGAGCGACGCACCGGTGGCGAGATCGAGCACCTCCGCCGGCCCCTGGCCGATCGTCGCGTCCCTGACCAGCACCCGACCCGACGTGCCGAGCAACTGCGCCGAGGCCGAGCCGCTCGTGGTCGGCGCCCACTCCCACTCCCGCGTCCACTCGATCGCTCCGAGGGAGGTGTCCACGAGCGACACCGCCATCCGGTTCGCCGATCGGTCGCACACCTCGGGCAGCGAGTCGCTCGCCATCAGGACCTGCTGCACCAGCGCATATCCGTCGGCGACATCGATCACGTCGTCGGAGGAGCACCCCGGCACCCCACCCGGCACCGGGAGATCCACCGACCACAGAGGCGACGAGGCCGGCGCCGCCACGACGTCGTGCGGCAGGATGCGATCGCCGGTGACAGCGAGCGGATGCGCCGGAGCCGTCGCCACGGGCGGTCCCGCATCCGAGGGCTGCGGCGTGGGCGCACTCGCAGACGGCGCCGACGACGTCGGCACCGCAGCAGGCACCCCCGCGCCGAACAGCGTCCCGCCCGAGAGGGCGACCGCGACGGCCGTCCCGCCGAACGTCAGCCCGATCGCCGCGAGCACCGTGGCGAGGGCGATACGAAGCCGCACCTGCCGCGCCTGCCCGGGCTCGGCCTCCACCGCCTGGATCAGCATGGTGCGGATGGCCGCACTGCGCTCCGGATCGAATCCTGACTCGTTCACTTCCCACCTCCTGCGGTACTCAGGGCTTCCTCGTTCTCCGCGGTCAGCGACGCCAACCGCGCCTTCGCCCGCGACAATCGCGACTTCACAGTGCCGTCCGGCACCCCGAGCACGGCCGCGGCCTGCGTCTGCGTGAGCCCCTCCAGCACGCAGAGCGGGATCACGTCCTGGTCGGCCTGCGACAGCCGCGCGAAGGCCCGGCGCACCCGGGCGTCACGGGCTTCCCCGTCGATCCGATCCCCCACCGAATCCGCATGGTCGGGCTGCTCGTCCCGCCACGACGGTCGCGGCAGCCGGGCCAGCGCGGCGCGATACCGTCGCTTGCTCCGAGCGAGGTTCCGCACCACGTTGTTCGTGGTCACCAGCAGCCAGGCCACCACCGACCCGTCGACCACCCGCACGGATGCGCGCCGGCGCCAGGCCTCGAGGAAGACCAGCGCCGTCACGTCCTCCGCGTCGTGCGGCTCCCGCATCAGCCGCAGCGCCTGCCCGAACACCCGATCCCGGTGCAGATCGTAGATCGAGGCGAACGCCGCGGAGTCCCCCGCGCACGCGGCCTCCCACGTCGCCGCCTCCTGCTTTTCCGTCCCCATACCCTCTACTGTCCGATCGCCCCCCAGGTGTTCCATCCTCGTTCCCGCGATCCCGACCGGCCGACCAGCTCCTCCGGCGAGCGGATGCGCGGCGGCGCCCCCGCGGGAGTAGCGTGTCGCCCATGAGAAGCGGATCCGGGCGCCTGGCGTTCATCATCGTCGGTGTCGTCGCCCTGCTGGTCGGCGCGGTCTTCGCTGGACAGGGCGCGAACCTCATCCCAGGCAGCTCGATGACAGGCGACCCGACGTGGCTGTACATCGGGCTGGCGCTCGCGGTGGTGGGGGTCGTGCTGATCGTGCTCGGGGTGCGGCGGCGGGGCGTCGACCGCTGAGGCGACACAGATGTCCATCGATGACCTCGGCTCGCGTCAGGGTATGAGCTTCACGGCGAGCGTCTCTGAAGCTGCGGTCGAGGACGCGTCCGTTGGCGTCGACGCCATGGATCAGCTCCTCGATCGCCTCCTGGTCGAGCACGGATATGTGATCGACCGCCTGTCCCAGACCTGAGCGTAGCCCTCGTCTCGCTAGCGGAGGCACGTCATATCGCGGGTCGTGTTTTCGACACAGACCAGCCTGAGAGGCTCGTGCGTGACTCGGCGCCGCTTCCCTCGGCGCTGGATCGCCAGTCGGCTTCGATGTTCGGGCAGGCGGCCGAGCCGGGCATCCACGCCAAGGCGGCAGCGCTCCTTCACGACGTAGCCAAGAGTCAATCGCTGTTTGACGGCAAGAAGCGCCTTGCGCTGACGACAACGCTGAATCTCTATGCGAAGAACGGTTGCTGGAACACCACCGACATCGGGGCCGTGTACGACCTCATGCTCTCGGTGGCGTCCGACCAGCTCGACTCCATCGACAGGATCGCCGAGTGGCTTAGCAGCTGGTTCACTAGGTAGACACCGGAGGGGAACAGCGCGCCTCTCTACCGGCCATTTCGTCGGCCCATCCGGCCAGACCGATCCTTCGAACGCAACCACAGTAAAAGCCTGAGCAGAGCGGCTCCAGTCAGCAGGCAATACTGATATTTGCTCACATCGCGGTTGTGGTGCTACGGTGCATCCGCCAGTGTGGGAACGGGCATCGGTCACATCAAACGGAGCCTCGTGGCATCGCTGCACCACGCCCAATTTCCTCATCTCGTCGAACCGCGCACCACGACGGCCGCCGCGCAGGTACGTGATCGATGCCGCCGCGCGTGCAGGAGCTTCATCCTCGGCCTGAGCATCGCGATCGCACTCAGCATCATCTCGGCGCCGTCAGCGACGCTCGCGGCCCAGTCCCCCTCCGCGCCAGTCACCTCGTGCCGCACAGAGGCCGACGCCGGTGCCTGCGACGTCGATCACGACCGCATCCCCGATGTCGTCGAACGCGTCGTCTGCGGTGACCTCACCTGCGCCGACGGCACCGAAGACATCGACGGCGACGGCGTAGCCGATTGGGTGGAGGTCTCCGCCTGCCACGAGGTCCGCTGCGCCGATCCCGCGCGTGACTCCGATGACGACGGCATCCCCGATTTCGCCGAGACCCTCACCTGCGGCTCGACGACCTGCTCGAACTCCCGCGAGAATCGCGACGGAGACGGTGCCACCGACTGGGCCGAAGTGGTCATCTGCGGCGACACCACCTGCGCCTCCGGTCTCGAGGACTACGACGAGAACGGCGTCGCCGATGCCGCCGAGCTGCAATCCTGCGTCCGCGAGGTGACCGATCTGGCATTCACGGGTTCCGTCGTCTGGGTCGCGATCCTCTTCGCGTCCGGCCTCGTCGCCGGCGGCATCGTGCTGCGCCTGCTCCGGCGAAGGCGCTCACCGGCATCCCCCGACGAGACCGTGCTCGAGAGCGCCGAGCGGTGAGCCCGGCGATCGGGTCGCGCCTCGCCATCACGGCCCTGCTCTGTGCGGCTCTCGTCATCACCGCGGGAGTCACGCCATCCATCGCCTCTCCCACCCTGCTCGCCGAAAGGCTCGCACAGCGCACCCTCGACGAGGTGCGCGCGGCGGCGGCTTCCGCCACACCGGCGGAGAGCAGTCCGACGTCCGAAGTCGAGCCCTCGACACCGATAGCGTCCGGCTCCGTCGAGCCCGGCACAGAATCGACCGTCGCAGCCGAGGCCGACGGCGCCTCCATCACCTTCTCCGGCCACGACATCGACGAGCCGCTCGCTGTCGTCCTGACCCACCCAGACGCCGACGACGAGCGGATGCTCCGCTCAGCCCAGTCGGAATCCGGAGGCTTCGCGGCGTCACCGGTCACCGAGATCACGGCGACCACAGCCGACGGCGACGAGGTGACGAAGTTCCCGACCACATTCACTCGCGAGGGCGGCGATGCGCGAGGAACGACCGCCGAAGACGCGACAGCTGCCCCGACCGGGAACGACGAGGTGCCCGCACCGCCGCGAGCGACCGACGTCGTTCCGGGCATCCGCCTCGCCCTCCCGACCGACGACGCGCTCATCGCGACGAACGACCTCGACCGATCGACTCTCACCATCTACACCCGGGAGTCGGAGGGAGACGCCTGGCACCCCATCCCCTCCTACTTCGACCCCGCCACGACAACGGTGAAGGGCGAACTCGACCACCTCTCGCAATTCGTCGTCATCGGCATCCCGAAGCGCGCCAGCCCGAGGCCTCGCGTCGTGCTCGACCCCGACGACGACATCGGCTGGGCCACCACCCCTGCGCCCCCGGTCACCGAGCTCCCGTACAACATCGCCCTGGCGCAGGGCGTGCGGGCGCTGCTCACCGCGCAGTGCCTGGCCGACGTCACGATCACCCGCGACGACCCGGCGACCCCGGTCGTCTCCCACGCGATGCGTGCCGCCATAGCGGCCAGCCGAACACCTGACGCCACCGTCACCCTCGCCTTCGACGCCGCGACGGGAACCGCGTGGGACACGGGCCCCACCTCCGGCGGCTCGAAGGCCTTCCCTCGCGGCAACCTCGACGACAACGCTCTCGGCGACTCGTTCGTGAGCACCCTCCCGAGCTACACGGGCCGGCCCGCTCGCATCGTCGGAGACCCGCGCTATCCCGCTCCCGACTTCGCCGGCCTTCCTGGCGCGGTGACACATCTGGAGGCGCTCTACCTCGACAACAATTACGACCGAGGTGTCATCGACGACCCCGCCGGTTTCCAGGCCATCGTGAACGGCACGGCCCGGTCGATCGGCGACTACCTGGTGAGCAAGGGCGCGAACTGCACCAGTCCCGTGACCGGTGGCTGGCCCGCTCCTCCTAGCGCGGCGGAGATCGAGCGCTGGCGCACCCTCGGCTACCAGAACAATCAGACATACGGCGCCGACCCGGTCTCGTTCAGCACCGGGAACCTGGTCGAGGACGAACCCCTGTTCCAGCTCACCGGCCCCGGCGATCAGGTCACCGATCTCACCCTCATCTACAACGCTCAAGACGACCGCGAGTCCCGTGTCGGCACAGGCTGGACGTTCGGCGTCGGCGCTCGCGCCCAGCGCTTCGACGACGGCTCGGTCATGATCGTGCGCGGTGACGGCGCCAGCTTCGTCTTCGCCGGCGACGGCGGTGGCGGATACACGCCCGAACCGGGCGTGCACCAGACGCTCCGGGAGGCGGGCGCCGGCCATCTGCTCCTCAGCGACACGAAGACCGGCGAGAGCTGGGAGTTCGACGCGGCCGACATCGACGGCATCGGCGAGCTCGTGCGTCACGTCGACCGGCAGGGCAATGCCACGACGCTGACGTACGGCGCGCCCGTCGATGCCAACACGACCCACTTCATGCCGCTGACGAGCATCACGGATGCCGGCGGCCAGACGATCGGCGTCGAGAACGATGGCCTCGGCCACATCGCCGCGTTCGTGCATCCGGATGGCCGTCGCTGGAGCCTCGCCTACGACACCGCCTGGCACCTCACCACGATCACCGGCCCCGACGGCAGAACGCGCTCATTCAACTACGACGCCGAGAGCCGGATGCTCGCCGCGACCGATGCCGCCGGCGTCACGTACCTGCGCAACGAGTACGACACCTCCGACCGCGTGGTGAAGCAGTACGACGCCGAGAACAACGAGCGCCGCTTCGCCTACTCGACCACCCCGGGCGGCGGTTCGACGGTCTACACCGACAACGAGGGCAACGACACGACCTTCTCGTACGACGCTCACCACTGGATAACGGCTCGAACGGATGCGGCCGGCAACACCGCCCGCTACGCCTATGACGCGGCCGGGCAGGTCACCCGCTACGCCGACGAAGCCGGACGCACGTGGTCGTACACCTACGACTCCGCGGGCAACGTGACACGCGAAGTACAGCCCGACGGCACCGAGATCCGCTCGACCTACACCCCGACTGGAGAGCTGGCTTCACGAACTGACGAGGGCGGCCCGGAAGGCGCAGCGCGCACCACGACCTTCGAGGTCTCCCCGCAGGGACAGGTCACCGCGGTGCTCCGGGCCGACGGAACGCGCCTGACGAACACCTACGACGCCGCCGGCAACCTCGCCACGTCGTCGACACCGTCGGGCGCGACGACCTCCTACGCCTACGACACCCGCGGCAACCTGGTGACGATGACCGATCCGCTGGGCGCGGTGACGTCGTTCACCTACGACGGCGCCAATCGCGTTACCTCGGTCACGGATGCGCTCGGCGCCGTCACCGCGATGCAGTGGGATGCGGGCGACCGCCTGACGTCCCGCCGCGACCCGCTCGGCGGTATCACGAGCTACGGCTACGACGCGAACGACCACCTCACCGCATCGACCGACCCTACCGGTGCGGCGACCCGCTACGCGTGGGACGACCTCTTCCGGCTCGTGGCGGTCACCGATCCGGCGGGCGGCGTCGCCCGCTACGAGTACAACCGCGAGGACGAGCTCGTGGCCTCCATCGATCCGCTGGGTGCCGTGACGGCGTTCGCACTCGACGACCTCTACCGCGCGGTGGCGGTCACCGACCCGAACGGCGGCGTCTGGGAGCACGCCTACGACGAGGTCGGAGCGCTCGTCGCGAGCACCGACCCGCTCGGCGCTGAGACTCGGTTCGACTATGACGTCGCGGGCCGTCTCACGAGAGAGACAAACCCGATCGGGATGCAGACGCGCTCGACTTACGACGCGGTCGGCCGACTGGCCACCTCGATCGATGGCGCCGGCAACACGACGAGCTACGAGTACGACGTCCTCGACCGACTCATCGCCGTCGCCGACCCGTCGGGCGCGACCTCTCGCTCGGCGTTCGACGACGACTCCCACCTCACCTCCGCCACCGACCGGCGCGGGCAGACGACGTCGTACTCCTACGACGAGGCGGGGCGGCTCGTGTCGGCGACCGACCCGCTGGGTGCGGTCACGGCATCCGTCTACGACCCGCTCGGACGGATCACCTCGCAGATCGACGCCCTGAAGCGGGCGACCGCGTATCGCTACGACGCCGCCGGGCGCACGACCGCATCCGTCGACCCGCTCGGCCACGAGACCACCTTCGCCTACGACGCGGCCGGCCGTCTGCTGTCGACGACCGACCCGCTGGGGCACACCACATCCCAGACGTACACCCCAACCGGCGCTCTCGCGTCGCAGACGGATGCGGTGGGTGCGGTGCGCTCGTACGGCTACGACGCGGCGGGTCGCCAGACCTCGATGACCGACCCGCGCGGCATCGAGACCCGCTACGCCTACGACCCGGTCGGCCAGCTCACGGCGGTGATCGAAGGCTTCTCCGCCCGCGGTGCGACCGACTCCGACACGAATGTGCGCACCTCGTACCTATACACGCCAACGGGTCTGCTGGCCACCTCCACCGATCCGAACGGCCACTCGACCGCGTACACCTACGACCCGGCTGGCCACGTCACCTCGGAGACGAACCCCCTCGGCTCGGCCTGGAACTATCGCTTCGACGCAGCTGGCCGTCTCGAGTCTCAACTCGACGCGAACGGCCAGACGACGACGTATTCCTATACGTCCCGTTCAGACGTTTCGACCATCTCCTACCCGGGCGCATCCGGCCCCGGGTCGGTCGCCTTCGAATACGACGCGGACCAGCGCCCGATCGCCATGACGGATGCAACTGGCACCACGGGCTGGACCTACGACCCTCTGGGGCGGATGCTGTCGCAGATCGACGGCTCGGGTGCGCGCGTCGGGTACGCGTACGACGCCGCCGGGCGCCTCGACACGCTGACCCTCCCCTCGGGTGCCGCGATCGGCTACGAGTACGACGACGCCGGCCGGCCTCTCGCGACACGCTCACCCTGGGGCAGCCTCGCCTACACGTGGGACGCAGCAGGCAACCTCGCCTCGCAGCTGCGCTCGACCGGTCTCTCGACGGCCTACACCTACGACGCGGCCGATCGAGTCACGCGCATCGCGCACGCCGAGCCGCTCGCGGCCCCGGCTCCCCTCCCTGCCTCGGGCGCTCCGGCGCCCACGCCCTCTGCCTCCGTCTCCAGCCCGTCGGCATCGCAGATGCCCGTCACCACCGACGTCGGTACGTGCACCTCGGCGACCGGCTACCTGGCCTCGCGGACAGTGCCCGCGACGGGTTCGGCCGACGACTGCGTCAAGAGCGGCGACTACCTGTCCCGCCGGGTCGCGCCGACGCCGCCCGACCCGCTCGCCATGGTCACATCACTCACGTTCGAGTACGCCTATGACGAGTCAGGCAACGTGACGTCGGCGACGCGCACCCTCGCTCCGGCGCCGGCACCCTCCATCGCTCCGACGGATGCCCGCACCTACGCCTACGACGCCCTCAACCGCCTCACCGGCAGCACCCGCTCCGACGGCTCGGCATCCACGTACGCCTACGACCGAGCCGGGAACCGCACGTCGACGACGACCACGGCGGCGAGCGCCACCACGACGACCGCCGCTACGACGATCGCCGCTACGACGATTGCCGCACAGTTCAACGCGGCGAACCAGCTCACCGCCACGACGAGCGCCGCTGCCTCTTCGTCCTACCGCTACGACGCGAACGGCAACCGCACCTCGCAGACGGAATCGTCGGTCACCACCGACTTCGGCTACCAATCCGACGGCCGCCTCAACAGCGTCTCCCGTGCAGGCCGCTCCTCCACCTACGCCTACGACGGCCTCGGCCGCCAGGTCGCCGCCTCCGAGACCTCGACCCACAGGACGACGTCTTCCTCCACGACCTGGAACGGCACGACCCCTCTTGAGGTGGCAGCCCCATCGGGCACGACATCCCTCGTCACAGATGCCCTGGGCGAGGTCGCCCTCGAAGCCGACGCCGCACTCGGGCCCGCAGGGTCTGCCGAACCAGCCTCCGATGCGGCTTGGTCCCTCCTCGACCGCCCCGGGTCGACGGTCGCCCAAGCCACCGGCTCGTCGATCGCGCAACTCGCAACCTACGACGACTGGGGCACCCAATCCTTCGACACGACGTCCTGGTCATCGACCACGGGCTTCACCGGCGAACGCACCGACCCCGGCTACAACCTCAACACCTACCTGGCCCGAACCTACGACCCCACCACCGGCACCTGGCTCACCCAGGACTCCTGGCGCGGCCTCCTCGCCCACCCCCAAACCGCGGCCCGCTACGCCTACGTCACCAACTCCCCCACCACCCTCATCGACCCCGACGGCCATCGCCCCTGGGACCCGGCGGCATCCGCCTCCAGCAAGTCCAACACCGGCTGGAACTACACCCCCACGAGCCAGGGCCGCTCAGCGTCGCCTACGGCCAGCGACTACTACGCCGCATCTGATCAGGGTCTACCCCCGGACTACTACTACTCGGGCGGCGGCAGCAGCGAAGAGTACGTCAGCAGCCGAGGATGGGGTGGGTCCTGCTCAGTTAGTGAGCCGTGCAACCGCGAGGAGTCGATGGCGGTGCGGCACATGCTGTCCGCTAAGCGCTCAGCTATCTCCGGCTTCAAGAGCCCCTCACCACATGATCCGCTGTGTCGCCCTGACCAGGAGGTCTGGAAGTCAGGGTACATCGATCCGGTTTGCATTGGCCGCAGCGACTATCTGCAGGCGAAGTATGGAGCGTGCGATTACTACTGTGCGGAGACTTGGAGCACCTTCGGCGCTGCGGCCCTCGATCTTGCGCCATTCCTGTTGCGGTGCGTGAAGACCAGATCGTGCGATCCCGACCCGGAAGAGGCGGCAGCGAGCGCACCGACTGTGAGTGATTGGTGGAAGGCAGAGATGGAGTATTGGGCCAGGACTACGAGTGGCGCACCGAAATACTATCCAGGCTGGTGGTGAGCGACATGTTCAGTGCTCGTCACGAACTTCCGATGACTGCCTTGGTGTCGCGGATCTTGCTGGCTCAGGCGGTCTTGTACTCCGCGGTGATGCTGACTGCTACCGTGCGCGTCGACTGGCCGCGGTCCGTACAGACCGATTACGTCGCAAGTCAAGTGACGATTCTCGTGATCACGACAGTCTTATTCCTCGGGCCTGTCTGGATATCGTGGAGGCTCATGCGACGCGGCAAGCGTGCATCATTCGTTCCAATGATCCTCGTCCTCGGGTTGGACTTGTTCCGGCTTATCTCTGAGCCGTCCGTAGTCGCGATCGTAATGGCCACCCTCAGCACCGCATGTGTGGTGGTGGTGGTACAGCGTCGCACCCGGTCCGAGCTCAAAGTGATCGCTAAGCGCGCTCGCGCGCCCCGGTTCAAGTAACGGCTAGCTCCAGCACGAAGATCAGTGCAGTCGAGCTTCGGTCTCCAACAGCCTCGACGCCGACTTCACCAGTCACCAGAGAGCGAGTCACTACTGAACGTCGAGAGGAACTCCTTGATCAAACGACCGACATCTATGCCCCTCCTCCCCGCGGCCATCCTGGTGGTTCTGCGGGGGCTCGCGCTTTGGCTAGTAGTCCCCACCTCCTTGGTCGTGTGGCTATGTGCCGGGCCATGGATGCTCCGACACGATCATTCACCCCGCCAGGTCATCTCCTGGCTCGACTTCAACTTCTGCGTCGCGCTCGAACGAGGCCCACTCCGCCCGCTCGTGCCCAAGCCGCTCCTGGACTATCTACCGATGAAGCGGATGGACGAGCTCACCGCTCGAACCAACTTCGATGACCTCCTCTGATGACATCCGTCGGGGACGAGCTGAGCGGGGCTTCCCGATCGGCGGGGACGGCGGCCGGAAGTATGCTCGTCTGACGCAGTGACGAGGTGGGCGGGCGCTGCGCGTTCGATCGCCGTGAAGCGCCGGGAGCAGCTCGATGGATAGCAACAACCCTGAAGTCAGCCGTGTGCCCGAAGGCGCCGGCGAGCGCGAGACGACGGCAACAACGGCAACAGCAAGGCTCGAGCTCACGACCGCCGGCGTCGTCAGCTACGCCCTAGCCAACGCCCGCCTCTCCGCGCTCGAAGCCGTCACCATCACGAACGACGGCCCCGCCCGCCGCGGCGCGGCCCTCGAGATCGAGGCCACCGACGCCTTCGGCTCCCTCGGCGCCCCGAGCACCACCCTGATCGACCTAGCCGAGCACGCCACGATCACCCTGGATGAGCGAACCCTCCACCTCGACCCCGCGACGATGCTCGCCGTCGACGAGCAGCGCCCCGGCCGCATCACCGCCCGCCTGAGCGACGCCGACGGCACCTTGATCGCGCAGGCAGCGGCAGACGTCGACGTCCTCGCCGCCTCCCAGTGGCGCACGACCCCGGTGCAGCTCGGCATGGAGCTGCTCCCCGCCTACGTGCAGCCGAACGCCGCCGCGATCCAGCCGCTCCTGCACGAGGCCGGCGAGCTGCTCGAGCAGACCACGGGCGACCGCAGCATGACCGGCTACCAGCTCGACGACCCGACCCGGGTGGATGCGACGGTCGCGGCGATCTTCGAGGCGATGCGCGAACGCGGCATCCGCTATGCCGAACCGCCCGCCAGCTGGGCGGGCACCGGCCAGAAGGTGCGCACCCCGGCCGAGGTGCTCGAGGGCCGGGTGGGCACCTGCCTCGACACGACGGTCGTGATCGCCGCTGCTCTGGAGCAGGCCGGCATCAACTCGACCCTGTGGATCTTCGACGGCCACGCCCTGCTCGGCTACTGGCGGCACAACAGCGAACTGGGCTCGGTGGTCGACGTCGAGCCCGCCGACCTGATCAACCGGGTGGCGCTCGGCCAGATCGTGCTGATCGAGACGACGGCCGTCACCGACCAAAGAGCCGGCGACGTCGAGGCAGCGAAGAGCGCCGCGAGAGCCCGCATCGAGGGCGCGCCGAGTACCTTCATCGGCGCCGTCGACGTGGGCGCGGCGCGGTCGGCGAGCATCTTCCCGCTGCCGTCCCGGTCGGTCGACGCCGACGGCAGCGTGGTCGTCACCGAGTACCGGGTGGCCCCGCGGGTGGCGACGCGCGACGGCCGCGCCACGACGGCGGCCGGCGGTGAAGGGGCGGGTCGAGCATCCGCCCCACCCCGCGTGGCGCAGTGGAAGAACTCGCTGCTCGACCTGAGCCTGCGCAACCGGCTGATCAACTTCACCGACCGCGCCGGCTACTCGCTCGCGGTGCCGAGCGGCTCCCTCGCGCAGCTCGAGGACCAGATCAGCTCGGGGCTGCAGCTGTCGCTGCGACCCTCGAACGCCGTGAGCGCCGTCGATCGCGAGCGCAAGATCCAGTACGGGCGCGAGCTGCCCGACGAGACGCGCGCCCAGCTGCTCGCCGACCGCAAGGAGGCGTACATCGACATCACCGACGAGTCGTACGCCACGAAGCTGCGCTACCTCGCCTACAAGGCGAAGACGATCGTCGAGGAGACGGGCGCCAACAACCTCTACCTCGCCTTCGGCATGCTGCACTGGACGTTCAACGACCGCGAGCTGCGGTCGCCGCTCATCCTCGTGCCGGTCACACTGACGACGGCCAACCGCGGCTCGCTCTACCGGCTCACGCTCGACGAGTCGGGCGCATCCACCCCCAACTACTGCCTGCTCGAGAAACTGGGCCAGGCGTTCGACCTCACGATCCCGGGGCTGGCCGAGCCGGTTCAGGATGGCTCGGGCATCGACCTGCAGGCCGCGTTCACCGCGACGCGGCAGGCGGTTCTGGATGCTGGACTGCCCTTCCGGGTCGACGACACCGTGAATCTGGGCATCCTCCAGTTCGCGAAGTTCCGGCTCTGGAAGGACCTCGACGAGAACTGGGAGTCGCTCGCCGCCAACCCGCTCGTGAAGCACCTGATCGAGACGCCGACCGCGGCCTTCGCCGACCCGGTGCCGCCCGCGGCCGAGGGCACCGTCGACCTCGACGCCCTGAGCGCGCAGTGCCCGGTGCCGGCCGACTCCTCGCAGCTGGAGGCCGTCGCCGAAGCCGCGCAGGGGCGCACCTTCGTGCTCGAGGGCCCTCCCGGAACGGGCAAGTCGCAGACCATCACGAACCTGCTCGCGAAGGCGCTCACCGACGGCAAGCGCGTGCTGTTCGTGGCCGAGAAGCGGGCGGCCCTCAGCGTGGTGCAGCGCCGTCTCGAGGAGATCGGCCTCGGCCCGTTCTCGCTCGACCTGCACGACAAGGGCGCGCGGCCGACCGCGGTGCGCGCACAGATCAAGTCGGCGCTCGAGCACCGGGTGACGACCGACGGCGCCGCCCTCACCACAAATCTCGAGATCGCGAACTCGAACCGCCGCACGCTCTCGCGCTACGCCGACCGGCTGCACGAGAGCAACCCGGCCGGGCTCTCCCTGTATTCGGCGCGCACGAGCGAGCTCGCGGCCGACGCCTTCGTGCCCGCCCTGCCGGTGCCGGCGTCGCTGGTAGCAGGCGGCGCGCCCGAGGACTTCGACGCGATCCGCACCGCGCTCCGTGACCTGCCCGAGACGGCCGACTACGTGCGGCCGCAGCGGGTGAACCCGTGGGGGTTCGTGGTCGACCGACCGGAAGCGCCGATCGATGCGGCCGCCACGCACGCGGCGGCGAAGACGCTCGACAACGCGATCGAGATGGCCGTCAACGCCGGGAACGCCCCCGAGCTCATCGACCTGGCACAGACCCCCGAGCAGATCGCCGACTGGTCGCGCATCGACGGCTACCAGCGCGAACCACTCGCCGTGATCGACGCCGCCCGCGACACGACGAGCCCCTGGAACCAGCACGCTCAGTCGGTCCTCGACCAGCTCGTCACTCTGGCGCAGACTCCCCCGCCCTGGCTGCAGCACGCGCAGCCCGAGGCGATCGCGCTCGACGCGGCGGGCATCCACGCCGAGGCGCTGGCCGCCGACCAGTCGGGCTTCTTCGGCCGCAAGAAGCGCCGGCGCGCGGTCGCGGCACGCCTCGTAACAGTGCTGAAGGCCCCCGACGCCGTCGACCTCAAGCAGCTCTCGACCCTCACCGGCCAGATCGCCGCCTCGGCCGAGCACGCGAACGCCCTGCGAGCCACCGTGCAGCAGCTGCCCGGCGTTCACCTCGCCACCGACTGGAACCCGCTCCGCCCGAGCGACGCCGACGCGGCCCGCAGCCAGATCGCCTGGCTGCGCTGGGTCGGCTCGACCATCGGCGTGCGCCCCGGCGACCAGCCCGACCCCTTCACCACCGAGAGCCGCCGCCTCTACGAGACCACCGCATCCGACACGAACCGCTCAGCAGCCCTGTCGGCACTGAGCACCGCCTGGGGCGACCTCATCGCCGCAGCGCACACGACGGCGAACGGCCTTGCCGACTGGGCGACAGCACGAGAAACGAGCGAGCCGACGGCCGCCCCCGCCCACCGCGGCTTCTTCGACGCCTGGGCCGCCACCCGCCCCGGCCGAGCCGTCGACTCCCCCGCCCCGGTCGCCCTCGACCGCTGGCTCGCCTTCTCCCGCGCTCTCGACCCCCTCCGCCGCCGCGGCCTGACTGAGGCGGTAGGCGCTCTGGAAGCCGGCGACCTCTCAGCCGACGACGCCCGCCTGTCGTTCGAGAAGGGTCTCGCGGCGGCATCCGTCGACGAGCGCGAGCAGAGCACGGGCCTCGCCGACTTCGACCCCACCGCCCACAACCGCTCGATCGAGCGCTTCACCACGAGTGCGCTGGCCATCCGCGCCGAGCTGCCGAACGCCATCCCGGCGCACGTGCTGGCGCTCAGGCGTTTCGACTCGAGTGCGCCCGCCGGCCAGGTCGGCCTGCTGCGCCGCCAGCTCGAGCGCCAGCGTGGTGGGATGAGCGTGCGCACCCTGCTCGACACCTTCGGCGAGCTGATCACCCAGATCCTGCCGATCACCCTGATGTCGCCCGAGTCGGTGGCCCGCTTCTTCCCCGCGAAGCCGGGCCTGTTCGACATCGTGGTGTTCGACGAGGCCTCGCAGATCCGGGTGGCGGATGCAGTGGGCGCCATGGGCCGAGCCGGCTCCGTCGTCGTGGTGGGCGACAGCAAGCAGATGCCACCGACCAGCTTCGGCGAGACGGCCATCGACGCCGACGACGAGCTCGAGCTCTCGGCCGAGGCGGTCGCCGTGGCCGACGAGGAGTCGATCCTCTCGGAGTGCGTGCAGTCGCAGGTGCCGAGCAAGTGGCTGTCGTGGCACTACCGCAGCCAGGACGAGTCGCTCATCACCTTCAGCAACCACCACTACTATGAGAGCCGCCTCTCGTCGTTCCCGGCACCCCTCCGCCCGACCGAGCGCAACGCCCTCGACGGCTACGGCGTCTCGATGGTGCGCGTGAACGGCGTCTTCAACCGCGCCGGCAAGGGCAAGGAGCTGCGCACCAACCGCATCGAGGCCGAGGCGATCGTGGCCGAGATCCGTCGCCGCTTCGACGCCGCCGCTCGCGCTCAGGCTGACGTTCCTCTGGCCGAGTTCGAGGCCCCGTCGCTCGGCGTGGTGACGTTCAACGCCCAGCAGCGCGACTTCATCGAGAACCTGCTGCGCGACACCGGCGACGAGCGCATCCTGAAGGCCCTTGACTACGACAGCGAGGGCCTGTTCGTGAAGAACCTCGAGAACGTGCAGGGCGACGAGCGCGACGCCATCCTCTTCTCGATCGCCTTCAGCGTGAACGACAAGGGATTCCTACCGCTGAACTTCGGCCCCCTGCAGCGCGCCGGCGGCGAGCGCCGCCTCAACGTGGCGGTCACGCGAGCGCGCCGTCAGGTGCTCCTGTTCGCGAGCTTCGACCCATCAGAGCTCCGCGCCGAGCAGACCAGTTCGGTGGGCGTGAAGCACCTGAAGTCCTACCTCGAGATGGCCTCCCGTGGCTCCGACGCCCTCGCAGCCGACCCCCGCCGCACGGCCATCTTCGACCGCCACCGAGACGACATCGCTGCAGAATTGCGGATGCGCGGCCTGGCCGTGAAGACCGACGTCGGCCTCTCCGACTTCCGTGTCGACCTCAGTGTGGCCCCGGCCGCGACCCCCGACCGCCCCCTCCTCGCGGTCCTCCTCGACGGCGACTCCTGGAGGGCCCGCCGCACGGTGGCCGACCGCGACGGCCTCCCGACGGAGGTGCTCAAGAACCTGATGCACTGGCCGGGGGTCGAACGGGTGTGGCTGCCGGAATGGTTGCACGCCCGCGAGGCGGTGCTAGACCGCTTGGAGCTGGCGGTCGCGGACGCTTTGTCTGCCGCCGACAACGGCGCGCAGCTGGCCCGCGTCGCCTCGATGGTCGAGCAGGCGCTCGAGGCCGACCCCGACATCGACGACGCCGAGCCGCACCTCGCCGTGCCGCCGACTCCCCCCGCTGACGCCGAGCCCGACCTGTTCCTCCGCTCGATCGCGACGGCGGCACCGACGTCGACCCACGACGACCTCCTCTCCCCCTACGCGCCCTGGGTGCCGCGCCGCGTCGGCTCGATCGCAGTCCTCGACGCGCTCCCCCGCCAGGACGCGGCCCGAGCCGTCGAGGCCGTCATCCGCGAGATCGTGACGACCGAGGGCCCGGTGCAGCTGGTGCGCCTCGCGAAACTCGTCGCAGCCGCCTTCGACCTGAACAAGGTTGCCCAGTCCCGTGCCACGGCCATCCTCCGCCACGTCCCCGCCGAGATGACGACACACTCGACCGAGCCCTTCGCCTGGCCGACTGACGTCGACCCGACGACCTGGCGCGGCGCTCGCTCCTCGCAGCAGCGCGACGGCCGCTCCCTCGACCACGTCTCCCTCATCGAGATCGCGAACGCCATGTCCATCGTCGCGGAAGCCTCAGCGGGCCTGGCCGAACCCGACCTCAAGCGCGAGGCCCTCGCGGTCTTCGGCGGCCGCCGGATGACGGAGGCCATCAGGACCCGCCTGGACGCGGCCCTCGACTTGGGCATCGAGACCGCCCGCCTCCGCCGCGCCGAAGCGGGCATCATCCAATCAGCGTCCTAGCGAAGACTGACGTAGCGCACAGGCGCCCATCAACGACTTGTAGTTGCTGAATATTCATCACTACCCTACTGTGATCATCATCCGGGGAACGGACAACCAACGCGGCGGTTTCCAGCCGAAGGGTCAACGATGATCACATTCCCCACTGCCCGCACCAGGCGCGTCCGCCTGTACATCGCAACTGCCATAGCCGTCACATGCGCAGCGATGTCAATCGCGCCCGTCGCTGCCTCCGCGAACACTCCGTTCGATGCCGAAGTCGCACCCCCGGTGCAGGTCGAGCCGATCGATCCGAATGATCCCGTCATCCACAGTGACGGCACCATCACCGGAGGAGACGGCCAAATCCTGGGGACCGACCGCTGCGGCAGCACGGCATCCTTCCCGCCCTTCGGCGGCTATGGTCCTGTGTCTCAGGCCACCTGCGCCTACGTCGGCTCACCAGGAGCAATGGCCGGCTACACCTGGTCGGTCGCACCGTTCTCGCGGTCGCAAGCCTGTGTATCAGGTCTCGGCTACAACTCGGCGACCTCGCCTGTCTACTTCGGCGTCGGCTGCGGCAAGAGCGGAGCGAAGAACGTCTCCTGGGGCAACGTCTTCGGCTACCAGAAGCTCAAGGCCTACGCGACCGGCCTGATGACCGCTGGAATGATCGCTTGGCATTGAAATGCCGCGGCAGCAGAGCCACCGCGGCGGGAGCGATCTCGCTCGCGGTGCTCGTCTGCTCATCGTGCACCAGCACGGTGGCCCCTACCCCGCGCGACTTGGCCGCTGAGCTCGCGAAACTCGAAGTCGCACTTCTGTGCGTCCGCGCCCTGCCGCTCTACGACGACGTCTACCACGAGGCCTCTATGAGAGGAACGATCTGCGTCGACAGCGCTGGATCGATCACTCAGATCCGAGTCTTCGACTCACGGACCGCCAGCTTGGTGGCCCTTCAGGACTGGGCCATCGACCCCGACAACCAATGGCTCGTGCAGAACAGCAACTGGTTCGCGATCGGACCACGCCAGACTGTCGAAGATGTCGCCATCCAAGCCGAGGTCACGCTGTCACCGACGCAGGTGATCCCAGAGCTTCCCGGCGACTACGCCCCGAACCCGATCGACGAATGCGTGCAGTTCGTGAGCAGCACCGCGTACACCTACCTCTCCGATGCTCAGATGTTCACTTCCGACCGAGCTGCGCTCGAAGACGTGGCCCCTGCTGTGACTACTGAGGTCGAAGCGTTGATCCAGCGGCCAGAATCGGCGCGACTCCGCTCACTGGCTCCCGACGATCTGGCGTTCGAGTCCGAGTTCTCGCGCCTGGGCCCTGACGTGAAGGCGTTCTGCCGAGACTCCTCGACCTCCGCCCCGAACTGAACGGAACGCTCTTACCCCCCGCGCCTGCAGCGCGCCAGATCTTCAGCACGGGCCTCGTGCTCAACGACCGGTGCCGCCCTGGCCTTGGTCACCGACTCCCGCGGCCGGCGCGTCGACCCCGACACCCTCGCCGACGGCGAAGACCTCACTCCCAAGACCTCCTTCACACCCCTGATCGCCTGGACCACCACGACACCGGCGCCCGCGCTCGGCGCCGGCGGCAAGGTGCACCTCGCCTACGGGCTACTCCTCAGGAAGACCGTCTCACCGCCCTACGCAATCGACCCGCTCTACATCGCGGCCGCCGAGACCGGCGACACACTGCTCACCATCGGACTCGACGTCGTCCAGAGCTCCATCATGCGCACGGAGCGGTATCGGCTATAGACACATACTCGGCTCGCTAATCAATAAGAGAGTGGTAACCCTTAGTGCTCTACGCTGACCAGCATGGCGCAACCAGGCGATTGGCACGTTGATAGCTTGACGTTGCAAAACTTCAGATGCTTTGAATCCCTAACGATCGATTTTCACCCCTCATTGTCTGTCTTGGTCGGGATCAATGGAGCCGGGAAGACGGCCATCCTAGACTCAATTGCGATCATGCTTTCGACGGTTCTTCGAGAGTTCTCGGGACCGACGCGAGGCTTCACGTTAGACGACGCAAGGGAGGTCGCACACGACCTCGACTCTCGAGCTGGCGTAGCCCGCATGGAGCGGTCATTTCCAGTCTCAGCAAAGATTGAGGGGACGCTGGGGGGGGAGGGCGCATGGTGGCGGCGGGTTCGACAGACCGCCGGTGGCCGAACCTCGTGGTCAGATCGAAATACTCATGTTGGGCAACGCGCGGCTGAGATTTGGTCCAGCTCTGCCAATAGAGACCGCGAAACCCTCTTGCCAGTCATCGCCTTGTACGGAGTCGAAAGACTTCTCAGCGTTCGCAGGGCAGCAGGAACTATCCAGAAATCACGTTCAGGTGCATACGATTCTGCACTTGACGGTCGGTCGGATCTTTCCCGCCTGTCTAGCTACATAAAAGCCCTGACTTTGGCTGAATTTGTTGCTGACCGCCGTGGGCAGGACGCAGAAGCGGCCAGCAGTCAGCTGGCGGCTATCACCCTCGCGAGCGACACTATTTTGAGCGGGACCGGATGGCACTCCCCAGAATGGAGTCCTATCGTGGAGGAGCTGACATTCAGCCACAACGCTCACGGGACCTTGCCTCTCTCATATTTATCCAGCGGCATCAAGATCGCCGCGGGCCTGGTTATTGACTTGGTGAGCCGGATCGCTCGAGCTAATCCGGGCATCGGCGCTCATGATCTTCTGCAGGCAGCCCCTGGTGTCGTTCTGATCGACGAGATCGACTTGCATCTCCACCCGCTGTGGCAACAGCGAATTCTCCCGCAACTGAGAAAGACCTTTCCGCGAGTCCAGTTCATCGTGACCACACACAGTCCGCAGGTGTTGTCAACGGTCGAAGCTGAAAGCATCAGAATAGTTGACGGCAACGTCGTGCGGCTTGTCGACTATTCGGCCGGGCTTAGGAGCGACGTGATCATGGATCGGATTCTCGGCACCCGCCCCGAGCCGAACCTTGAGGTGAATGAACAACTCGATCGATATGTCTCGTTGGTAAACGCCGGCAATGGCCTTACTCCTGAGGCCCACCGACTGCGGGAGTTGCTGGATGACGAGCTGGGAGGGATCGCAAATGTACCGAAGCTCGCGGACGCCGATGCAGAAATATCCTTCTACGACCTGGACGACTGATGCAGCGAATCAAGTTCGTCTCGCCGCCCCAGAGCTATGTAAAGCTGCGCAGTGAGGGAGCTGATTTTTCTCAGTTGTCGTCCGACACGGCGATCCGCCGCGCATTGTGGGAGCAACAGTCTCGCCGATGCGCATACTGCGAACGCCGGCTGAAGGATCCGTCGAAACCCGACCACCGGACCAGGATTGAACATTTCCATCCTCAAAGCAGTGATCTATGGGACGGGGATTGCGAAGAGGCAAGCGGAACGGTGAAGCAGGACAAAGCACCGACGAGCTGGAAGAACCTTCTCCTCTGTTGCGACGGGAATGAGCGTGCCGGGGCGTCGTATTGCTGTGACAAGTCAAAGGCGGGGCGCGAAATCTGTGCGGTGTTCCGAAATCCGAAGTCCTGGCCGCTTCCCGCGCTTGTCAACGTGGACCGAGCTGGATATGCAACGGTAGCGCTAGGCCTTCCCCATACGGCTGACGCCGTCATAAAAGAGACACTGAACCTAAATGCGGATCATCTAGTTTCTGCCAGGAAGGCAGTTCTCGCCGCTCGTATTCAACAAATTGAGCAGCAGCGCAGGAAGCATCGTGGCCTGACGCATGCGATGCGTATAGAGATCATCGGAAGGCTCCGTAAGGATGCAGAATCTGCCGAATTCGGAGCAGTCCTTCTATCCATTGCCGATCGTCTGTAAGCCGGTCTAGGTGCCGGAATTCTCCGATTCAGCTCGAGCCGCGCCACAACTGGAATGACCTGCCGTTCTCCGAATAGGAGCGTCAATCCCGAATGCAGACGGTGAACGGTTGCATTCAAAGGGCCGCTAGATGCTGAACATTCGCCATCAAGGCCGGGCGGCGCCAATACCGACGCAAGTAGCTCCAGACCTTTCCGAAGGCTACTCCCCGAACCTTGGACGAACGCGCGCAGTTCGTGCGCAGAATCGTCTAAATCACTTTACCGACGCGCGTGTGTCCGGCTCCGACATAACTGCACTCGGAGACGTGACCCTTGTGTGACAACTGAGCTCGAAGCGTTGACTCAAGCGGCTGGTATCAGCAGAACTCCGCTCGCCTGACTTATGACAACGTTGCGTCCGATCCAGTCGTTCGCGCTTGGGCCCGGACGTGAAGGCGTTCTGCCGAGGCTCTACGACCGCTGCCCCGAACAAAACGGAACGCCCATACCCCCGCGCCTGGCAGCTCGCCAGGTCTTCATCACGGGCTCGTGCTCACAACGATCGGTGCCGCCTGGCCCTGGTCACCGACGGAGTGGCTGACCGTGATCTTCCATCGGCCGAGGCCACCCCACGCAATCGCCGGTTCCATCGCCCAGATCGTACCCGAGGTGTGCATGACCCTCGGCCTGGTCCTGATCGCATGGGCCTTCTGGGCCGCAACCTGGACCCATGCACTGCGTCGCTTCGTACACCGATAACCCGGATCGATCTGCAACCTAGGCAGCATGGCGGCGGTCGCACACAATTGCGATTCAGAACCAGACCGTCGCCAGCCACACCACCACTCCGGCGACGACAGCGAGCACTCCATTCATCCACACGTTCTCCCCACGCCGAAGGTGCACAACCCCCGCCCCCACCTGCACGAGAACGAGCCCGACAGCTGCGGCAAAGGCGAGCCATGGAGCGACCCCGAGAAGCGACGGCACAATGAGCCCGACGGCCCCGACCACCTCAACTACACCGATAGCCCGCACGACACCGAACGGCATGTCATCGACCCACCCCATCATCGGCCGCAGCGCCTCCTTCGACCGCACCGCCTTGATCCCCCCGGAGTACACGTAGAACACGGCCAGCAGCCCGGCGACGATCCAGTAGGCGATCAACATGGCGAACCTCTTCCGATGGTTACGATCAGTGAGCATCGCAAGCATGAGCGCTTTCGATCCGCCTTACAAAAGGCACACGCGTGTAACGAAGGGGCGAACGGATGTCGGACTACGAGAAGGTCTGCCTGATCCGAGGCGACCAGGGCCGAGCCATCCGCGCCCTGCTCGACCGCGTCGCCGACAAGTGGTCCCTACTCGTGATCGCCACTCTCCACGACACCCGCCTGCGCTTCACCGACCTCCAGCGCACCGTCCCGGGCATCTCCCAACGGATGCTCACCCGCACCCTCGGCCACCTCGCCGAAGACGGCCTCGTGACCCGCACCTCCTACCCCGAGGTGCCGCCCCGGGTCGAGTACGAGCTCACCCCGAAGGCCCTCACCCTGCTCCCCCACGCGATCGCCCTCGCCGACTGGGCGGTGCAGAACATCGACGCCGCCTCGGCAGAAGCCGGCGACGAGGATCACATCCACCGCGGTCCCGTCCTCTGAGAAGGTGAGTAGCTCGACGAATAAGACCAGCAGAGCCGCGCACGCGTCGTCTTAGTCACGCAGACTCGCGAAGAACAGCACGACGTGAAGTCTTGGGCGATGGGCGAGGCACCGCTTGAGTATGCGGCGGATGTGGTGCGCGTGATCCGGACTATGTTGGCTCGGTGATCTCCTTCAGCTAACAACTCCTCTACGCCGAGACCTGGCTGACCACGGATCTGATCGCGCGACTCGAGGGCCGGGAGAGCAGTGTCACGCTGCTCTCGACTCCGACCTTCAAGCAACCGACTAGCGCTCCATCGAAGACTTTCAAGTAATCGCTCGCGATCGGAGACCTGAATAGCCCGTGCTGTGACCGGAAGGCTCAGACGGCCCGCGCTGGAAACACCACCAGCGAGCCATCTCGGTGACGCTCGATGTCGATCGCCACATCAGACTCCGAACCGGAGAGGCTGACATCGTCACCGAATGCACGAAGGCGGTAGGAGACCTGCAGTAGTTCGTCAACTTCGCCGCCGGTGAACATCGGGCTCCTGAAACCGCCCGGGCGCTTCAGCTCGAGGGTTGACAGTTGGAGAAGAAGCGACGTGATCCCGGAGGTCAGTTCGTTGAGCCGACACTCGTCGTCGTGCAGGGTGCGCACGAAGGTTTCGAAAAGATGGTCGGCGCCCTCGAGTTGGGCGTGCTCGACCGCCTGCAGGATCATCACGCGGCGCTTCAGGGCGATGGCCAGCTGAGCGAGCTCGAGGTGCGCGCGGAACTCGCCACCTTCTTTGTTTATGCCGGGGAACGTCTTTGTGAGCACCGAAACCTCGATCGGACCGTCAGGGACCGCCGCAATTGCCTGCTGCCACTTATTGAGGCGTCGCCTGGTGCGCTCGATGGCGATGCTGATGGCGTGCACTGCTGAGTCAAGACCGAGGGACATGCCGATTCGCCCCTTGTCGAGGAGGATCGAGGTCGCCTTGTCGACGGGGTCCCGGCAACCGTCGAGCTCGTTCCGCTCTTCGTCGAGCTTGTCCTCGTGCAGTTTCTCGAGCAGCTCGGTGATGTGCTCAATCGCCTTCTGGCGCTCCTGCTCGACGTAAATAGTGATACCCACCGCCACCGCCATGAGCACGAGCGGAGCCGCGACGGTCAGCGCGGCTCCCACCGTGACGGCTCCGGCGGTCGCGGCGCCGGCGGCGGCTACTCCCGAGACCGCCGCCTTGCCTCCGACCGGAACGAACGCTGCGCCTGCAACGATGCCGGACGAATCCGTGAGCGCGCTTCGGATGCCGCCCGCCACACCCTTCGCCACCATCGGCTTCACCAGCCCCTTGCCGAACTCCGCAGCGAACTTCGCCGGGACAACCATTCGGTAGAGGACTTCCCCAGTAGCCCCGACTTCAACGGCCCCCGACGCCGACTTCGAGGTCTGGGCGACGAGCTGCGACAGCTGCTGCGCCAACGGACTCGCCCCGTGAAGCGGCAGTCCTCCGGTTCGGTCGAGTCGCGCCGACACCGGATGCGCTTCCAGGGTTGCGATCGGAGCGGCCGCCAGCGCAGCCAGGGCAGTCCGCAACTCCCCGAGCCGGCCCGGCGTCATGACATCCTGGCCGAGAATGTCCGGAACGACGATCTCCTGCGTCGCGAGTGCCCACACCGGGACATTCTGGCTGGTATCCGTCATGTGTAGATCCTCTCGAAGGTCCCTCTCACAATAGGCCGTGCCTCGGACGTCGGGAGCCACCTATGGGCCGCAGGCTGAGGAGAATCGATGGTCACCTCGGGGAAAGCTCGGCCTTTGCGGCTCATCCGCCGCCTGTCCTTCCTGGGAACCTCCAGAAGACCGCACACGGCGCATCCACGACCATCTCACTCCAAGGCCACTCGGCCCACCTTCAGGGCTGGATGCCCCCGGTCGCCTCGTTGACCGTCACTGGAAACGACCTCAGTACGCGTCGTGCGATATGAGCGCGTTTTCTGCGCTGCGTTCCAGTGCGAGCAGGGCTCGCGCCGCCTGTCTCTCAGTCGGCACGGTCCCTGGAACCGCAATTCGCTCGATGATGCCCCGCTCGGTGGGACTGATGAGCCCACCCCGAACACCCTCGCGTAGCACCGTCGACCAGACGTCAGGCTTCACCTTAAGGACGCGACCGATGGCCTCGAACCCGGAATCCACTTGTCGCTCCCTGCGCGCGGCCACCTGCGCGGTCTTCTCGTCTGATCGCGAGACCAGGTCTACCTCGATCCCTCGCGGCAGCACGAACGGAGAGTCCTTTGCTGAATCCCAGCACGCAACCTGTTTGGCCCATTGGGTGACGTTGGACTGAGGGCGTCCCGGATCAGTCAGCACCTTTTGCATGAGATTGGCGATCTCCAGCAGCACTTCTTCGGTCTCGGCGCTGAGGGACTGCCGGTTCCACACTGCATCGAAGTCGAACCGACTGCTGGGGAACTGCGCCTCGATCTCGAAGGCGAACTTGGACATCGCGTATGCCACGATGTTGGCGAGATAGCCCGTGCCATACCAGGGCGACTTCATGACTGCAGCGCGGAGCTGATTGAACATGATCACCTTGGCCACGTTCGTGCGGAAGTACGCGTCATTGATGGCCTGATCGTTGTTGTCCCAGATAGCGTCCGCCTCGACCGCGTACGCCATGAAGTTGCTCTGAGCACCTTTGCTCACGTCGTGGGGCCGCTTCCCCCAAGCGAACGCGTACTTCGCCCAGTCCGTCTTCATGATCTTCTGGCTCTTCGGGAACTCGAGATCGAACCGCTTTTGCTCCGAGGCTGTTCGCGCATTGCGGGTGTTCTCATACTGCCCTCGCGTTCGTTCGTAGAACCAACCTGTCCCGAATTGCATCCCTTCGAGCGCAGGCGCCTTGAGTCGGAGACTGATCTGCTCCAGGCGCACGTGGAATGGGCTGTTCGAGAAGAAGTCTGCTTCGCTGACCTTGTTCTGGCTGTTGGCGAACCGGGAGACCTTCGACACGAGATCCGCAGCTTGATCGGGTTCCACAGTCACGAGCTTCATCTGCACGAAGACGCCATCAAGAGAACGATCCTTGGCCTGTCTCATGAAGTACGCGAGCGATGACGTTGTCTGCCCTCCGTTCACGATCTGCCAGTTGTCGATAGCGGTGATGAACGCTGCGCCACCCCGTCTCTCCAGTGTCACTCCCGTCGCCGTCGTGGTGAGCCCATTGTTGTACGCGAGGAACATGTCGGGCTCCTGCGCCAGGGTGTACTGGATGCCCTTATTGACCTTTCCACGAGCGCTCAGGAAGGTCCGCACGTTCGACTCCAGGAGTTGGCTCCCGTACTCCCTGAACACATCTGCCAGCAGACGCCCTGGTAGAACCGCGAGGTAGCTCCGCGCGTGCTGGCCGCTCTCCGCGCCTTCCAGGCACGGCAGTCCGTCCGGTAGCCACGTGGTCAAGTCGACGTGGATGTCATCTCGGCCACTGTCCGAATTCGCGAGCTCTTCGAATCGACGAAGATCCCAGATTGAGTAGGACGCTGGCTTTCCTGCCACTTCATCACTTGGGATCGCCTTGATTGTGCTGCTCATCGTGGCGTCCGTGATCAAGATGAACTTGATGCGCTCGAAACGGGAGAAATGCTTCTTGAAGTAGATCGAATACTCTGCTTCCTTCGAACTGATCTCGAGATTGTCTCCAAGCCAACCGTCAGCCGACTGCTCGAGGAACCCCGCACCTGCGCCAAAGACGCGCTTCGCCTCCGTCATGTTGAGGACAGCCCCAGGGGAATCGAAGTATGAACCCACAAGGATCACCAGTGAGTCATCTGCGGGATCCTCCGCATACCCGAGCAGCTCGAGGTTACGTCGGTTGCGACCCGTGCAACGCAACGATTCGACCGAGACGTCGAAGACCACTTCCGCAACCTCGAGCCTCTCAGCCAGCTCCTCAGCGAACGCCTGGATCCGGAAGCTCGAGGAGCCTTCAGCCCGGATGGCGATGCTGTCTCTGAGATCATCTTCGAATGACATCTATCCCCCTGTGACGCTCAGTTGAGTTTCAGAGTCGCCGCGAACGGTTCGAGTTCGCTGACGTTCAAGTGGTACGTGACCGCGGTAATCCCCTTGGGCACGGATGACGACTCGATTCGCGGAAAGTTCGAGGTCACATCGAAGGCGAGAGTGTCTCCGAGGACGAACCACCACGGTTCATAGAAGGGGTCGCTGACATCGAACCCGATGGTGTCGAGCGCGACCGCCCAGAGCTTCCGAGCGGGCGGGCGGTGATCGATGAATGCTTCGATCGATGCCACCACATCGAGCAGTGACCGAGCTTGAGGAGATGCTGGCTGGGCCCGTTCCAGCGGCACAACGGCCAGCTGAAGCGTCACATTGGGTGCTTCCAATTGCTGCAAGCTGGAGATCGTGACGTGCATGGTGGGGCGACGCGCGGACTTCACTTCAACACAGTGCCCAGACGGGAAGATGAAGTCCTTGCTGTTCCCGAACGGCCCGTTCCAGGATCGCAAGGCACTTTCCGGGTCCTCCCCGGGTTCCAGGATCGACTCCAGGATCAGCAACTCCGCCATTAGACCCCGGATGGCATCCTCGCCGAGTGCTCGTCGGGGTCTCGAGAGGAACTCTCTGAACTCTTCCAGAGCGTCGTAGAAAGCGCTTACGCTGGAATCGAAGTCCAGCGCCCGCGAGCTCTGCTCCAGTAGGTGCCTCGTCAGCGCAGCGAATGCAGGCGACACCTCGGCCTCGTAGGATGCGATGCGGATGAAGTGAGGTAGCGCGGCGTTCCCGGAGCCGATCTCGACGGAGAAACCTTTTCCGCCGTCGATGAAGTAGCCCGGCGGGTGCGGCAGCTCCACCACCAGCGCAGGCTTTCCAGCGAGATTCTGAGCGAGCACGTTCAACCACGGATGAGTGAGCTTGATGACCTGGTTGGCGCCCTGGCCGAGCACCGCGACAAGTGCCTCGTCAGAATTCACTGGTCGTCCTCATCTTCGTTGTCCTCTTCGGTCACAGGCAGTCCGAGGTTCGCTCGCACGAAGACCTTATTCGCCACGAAACGCGTGGGTTTGGTTTGCATGATCGTGGCCTCGACGTCCAGGGGCAGTGCCGGAAACGCCACAAGTACGGCAATCAGGGGATCATCGCTACCAATAGCCAACGTCGGTGGCTTTCGGGAGTCCGGAGTCGTGACGAGCGCGAAAACGAGCAGGAGGGGCCTGACCACAAGATTTCTGATCAGTGCTGTCTCAGCCAGCTTCTCTCCCTCTTTCAACCCGACCTCCAGTTCCGTCACCAGGTCTCGAGGTAAGGAGTTTTTGAGGTCGTTGCCCGCTGCGACTCTTCGGTTTCCGAGTGCCACCTGGGTAGGAGCGCGGGGTTCCATACGGTTTCGAACACTGCTCTTGAACTCGAGAGACCTCGAAAGCGTGACTACGTCACTTGATCCGCTCACGAACCCCACGTCCCACTCATCGCTGTTCTGCGCGTCCGAGAGGTACGCCGCAAGTTGCGCGTGTCTGCCCGTGGTGCCTGCCCCGAAGTAGATGTCGGAATCGTGACCGCGAAACCCCATGAAGAATCTGTGCACGAGATCCGCGGGGACACCCACCCACACGTTCTTGTTCTCACGATCATCCGCGGCTGCGCCGATGGCCGTCACCTCGTCTGCAAGTGCCCTGGCCGCGTCCAAGTTTCGTTTCCTATCGCTTGGTTTGATCGAAAGGGAGTGCGACTCGAATCGCGCACCATGGATGTTTACGTCCCCCTGCACCTCAACCCCATGCTGGCGCTTGTTCGCTGCTGTGATCATGAAGGCTTCGGGGTGCCGCTGCATCTTCAGACCGAATTGGCTGGGCGTCATGTCGAGTGCGTTCATCTGCTTCAGTGAACTTCGCAAATCCTCCGACACCTCCGCCACGTACTTGAAGAGATCCACGACGTCGGGGTCCATCCATACACGCACCAGATCGCCGTAACCGGGTCGATAGCCGAACCATCGACCCATCTGCAGCAGAGTGTCCGCGGCCCCGGCTCGGCGCACGAAATAACTCACCTGAAGGCCGTCCAGGGTCAGTCCTCGCGCAAGCACATCTCCGCCCACGAAGATCTTTGGTTGCAGGTCCTCCTTCGTCCGCTCGTCTCTCGACAGCTCATTCATCCGCTTGTTCCGCGCGGACATCGTCCTGCTGTTCACGAGTTCGACTCGCACCTCAGGTGCGGAGGTAAGCAGCTCGGTGCGAACTGACTGCCATGCAACTTCAGTCGAGTACTCGCGTTCGAACGCTTCCCGAAGCCTTGTGGCCTCCGGGCTTTCACCGGTTGTCGAACCGGATAGTCCGAATTCAGAGAGGATGGCGCGTCTGAACTCATCC
The DNA here is from genome assembly GCF_024978135.1 of Herbiconiux gentiana. GTDB lineage: Bacteria > Actinomycetota > Actinomycetes > Actinomycetales > Microbacteriaceae > Herbiconiux > Herbiconiux gentiana. The sequence continues at coordinate 674,992 of NZ_JANTEZ010000001.1, forward strand.
ACGGCGTCGGCGACTAGGTCTGCGACTTGTTCTTGAACGTCGTTGAACCTTGAGATGTTCACCATCATCGATGCGGGCTTGGCCTCGCCACCTCGAATCCGTCTGATTGCAGTGCCGACGAAGAAAGTCGCCATGGCATCCAGCAGACTTTCAGGAAGTTCGTCGAGGCGGGCGGTTCGCCTGTGGTTGAAGGGAAGGACGGCCAAGCAATCATTGACTTCCGTGCGAATCGGCCCGCCGGAGTTCGCAGTCTCACCGAAGAAGCGCTCAATGCCGTGATAGTTCGACGGGCTTTCGAGGGCCTGAATGTAGTCGCGCGGGAACAGATCCTCTTCAAGCTCGTCATCGATGAGGATGTTGGCGAATGGGGTAGCCGTGATTCCAAGATAGGAGTTCCGCCGCGACGACCCCAGCAGTCTCCTGATCGCTTTGTTAACTGCGGCGACATTGTCCTCTGACTTTGTATTCACAGACGCCCAGTCGGCCTCATCGTCGATTACCACCAGTGGATCGGAAAGTCGTCCGTTCTTGCCCTGGCTGGTCAAGTAGGTCGTGAGGTTGGAAAGCACCTTTGCGTTCTTTTTTATGACGAAAACGTTCGGAGTAGATTCACCAGCAATGGCGACGACGCCCGCTCGCTGGCTTGCGGCACCGAAGTCAGTTCGAGTTGTTGTGCGGACGTGAGTTCCGAACGACGTATTCTTGCCCACTCCTACGCGCGTCCGGTGTGACGTCTCGGACACGTTTTCGAGGATGTAGGAGGAGTCGATCCCAGTTAGATCCGTGTCGATGCGCCGTTGCGTCTGCCGACGCAGATCTTCCGTGTGCCCGCCAATGACGACGATAATCTTGTAGCCGTAGTCGATCGCCTTGTTCAGTATGCCCACGTACGTTGCTGTCTTCCCTGACTGCACCTCCCCGATAGCGAGCCCGCGCCGGCTCCACTCGCCTCCCTTCAACGGATCCCCCATCAGTTCGACGATTTTGTCCGTCTGTGCGTCGAGTTTGGAGATCACGTTCGGGCCCCACTCCCGGTTAACTAGGAGTTGACGATAGGCATCCCACCGCGGAAGCTCCGCGTTGGGTTTGCGTTCCGCCAGCCATGGCTCAAATGTTCGGTTGTCGACGACGCCGTCGCCAATATCGAGCACGACCCTGCGCATCTCCGTTATGCGTCCTACTACATCGTCAACATCCGCCTTCGTGAGGGACTTGGCCAGGATCGCGGCCAGTCCACGCGCATTAGCCTCCAGGTCCTCGAAGGTGATGGCCTCTTCGTTCAGGATTAGGCCATTGAGGAGATCGAGCAGTTTCTTCTTCTCGGCTTCTACGACTGATGTCATTTGTCCCCCTCGGTCCATACGAGCCCGACGAGCTCGCCAAGATTGTCAACGCGATCGAATGGCTCGGCTGATCGCAGCATCTGGGTCATCTGCTCAGGAGTGCTCCTACCCAGAGTGCCCATCGAACGGAGGCTGCGAAGTCGCGTGAGGATCTCCTCCTCATCTGCGCTGGGGCGGACGCTCGGCGCGCGCTTGGACGCTTCGACGTAGAGGTCTCCAGTCGGAAACGACTGCGAGAGGTCAGTCAGAAGGCGCCTGAACTGAGCCCGGCCCTCCTCTCTCACAGAATCCGCCACGGCGGAGACGACTGGGTGTTCAGGGTTGATCTCGTACCGATAGCCGTCCCTATCAGAGATTTTGTTCCACAGGCGAACCACGTTCTGGTCGCTCTCGCGCCTCCCTCGGAACGTATGCACGCGCTTGCTCTTGCCGATCACCTGGTCCATCACCCGCTTGAAATGAACCCGGAAGGCCTGGGGCGGCTCGGCTCGGGATTTCTTGATGTCGAGTTGCCACAGATGATCCACGGTGTTCGGTATGTCCACGCGGACCCTGGACTGCTTGGACAGTTCCTCTCGACGCGCAAGACCGTACCAATGGCCGTAAGAGATTAATCGTTTGTTCCGGTAGATGTAGAAGCCCTGGCGCTCACGCATCCCGTTCCCGAGATCCCACCGGTCGCGTTCGCTCTTCGAGAGTGCTGAATGATGGGGCAGTGTGAAGGCCTGGAACTCGATGCGCTGACCACCGATGCTCAGCGGCTCTACCGGCGACGTCTGCGTCCTGGAGTTGGTCGAGAGGAAAGGATCGAGCGCTTTGACTGGAACGCCGTTTACGAGGATCCTGAGCGGCTTGCGTGTGCCATCGTCCAGAAAGCGGTGAAAGGTCAGAGAAAGGTGATCCCTGAGGTCTTCCAGCCGTTCCGCCATGACCTGATCCGGTCGCGCCGCAGCACCCAACAAGTAGTCGAGTTCCTGCCAGACAACCAGCGTTCCGCACTCCCGCTCGAGGAGAGCGTTCGCGTTCGGCAACGTCGAGCAGTCCCTTTCGTTCAGGACCATCAACGACCACTCGCCGGTCTGGCGAACGTGATCGATGTCCCATCGGAGCCCAGTGACGACGCCGTCCCGTTTCGTGAGCACTGTGAGCTGGCGCGCCTGGGAGAGCGAGGCGGTCTTGAGACCGAGGCCGAACCGCCCGAGGTCGCCGCTGGACCTCATGCTGTCTCGGGCGCTTCCAGCCAGTTGCAGAGCCGCACGAGCACCGTCTGCGCTCATACCGAGACCGTCGTCCAGAAGACTCACGTAGCGAGATTCGACTGGGTCTCCGATGATCTCGATCTGACGCGCTTCGGCGGTGATGCTGTTGTCCACGAGATCCGCGATTGCGGCGTGAAAGGAGTAGCCGACCGAACGCATGGAATCAAGTAGTTCCACCCCCGGAACCAAGATCTCGTCCTGCACAGAAAGCCCCCTCGACTAATGCACTCACAGCCTAGAGGCAGTCACTGACATCAACTGATCGCAGTATACGGTTGTCGATCTAGATGGCTGATTAACGAGGTTCCGGATGGCCCCGAGGTCCGTGAAGGTTGCGGCGGGGGTCCGACGGCGTGGGCGGGAGAAGCGATATGCTGCTTGTCTACGACCGGCGAGATCCGATGTCGGAGGGCCGACTGATACTTGGTCCGATCGTGTTTCGTCTGTGAGGGGCAATTCGTGGAATTCCAAATGGGAGAGCTCTTCTGCGGGCCTGGGGGAATGGCGCTCGGAGCGCACAGAGCTGCTGCTGAGATTGAATCCCTGGTTCTGCGCCATGCCTGGGCGAATGACTACGACAGAGACACGGTCGCGACGTACCGATCGAACATCCCCGGCGCTACATCCGCTTCAGTGATCGAACAAGACGTCCGCACCCTGAACATCGCTGGTCTCAGCCCGGTGAACGGGTTCGCTTTCGGCTTTCCGTGCAACGACTTCAGCTCGGTCGGTGATCGCAAGGGCATGACGGGCACATTCGGCCCGCTCTATAAGTACGGGGTGAATGTCCTCGACCAGTTTTCGCCTGACTGGTTCGTCGCTGAGAACGTCGGCGGTCTCCGCAGCTCGAATGATGGCAGAGCCTTCAAGCAGATCCTCGCCGAGCTGGAAGAGGCTGGGGACCACGACGGTTATGTGCTGACCCCGCATCTCTATCGTTTCGAACAGTACGGCCTTCCCCAGAAGCGTCACCGGATCCTCATCGTGGGCGTCAGACGGGACCTCGATGTGAAGTTCCGTGTGCCTTCCACGAGGCCGTACGCGGACATTGACAATTCGGTGGGGCATCGTCTCGAAGGTGAGCCAATCGGCCCTCACGTCAAGCACAACGAGCGGGCACGCCAGGCATCCCAGGTCATCGAACGACTTCTGCATATCAAGCCTGGGGAGAATGCCTTCACCGCGACGTTGCCGGACCACCTCCGTCTGAACATCTCCGGGGCAACGATCAGCCAGATCTACCGACGCTTGGAGCGCGACAAGCCGTCTTACACGGTGACCGGTTCCGGCGGCGGAGGAACACACGTGTATCACTGGGACGAACCGCGGGCCCTGACCAATCGCGAGCGGGCTCGACTTCAGACGTTCCCAGATACCTTCGACTTCGTAGGAGGTCGGGACAGTGTGCGCAAGCAGATCGGCATGGCAGTGCCGGTCGAAGGTGCGCAGGTGGTCTTCTCAGCGCTCTTCAAGTCGTTCGCGGGCATCGACTATGACGTCACGAGCTGCAACATGCGCGAGTTCGCTACCCAGCGCAGCTTCGCTCGGCGGGGGTTGTAGCGACCCCGAGATCGCTTCAGAGTTGTCCTATGGCACCGTCGAGCGCATCATGGGCGTCGTCGCCCGGCGCACTGGCGACCATGAAGGCGAACATACGCAGGGACACCAAGCCAGAGCTTGAGATGCGAAGGCGTCTGCACGCCCTTGGGTACCGCTATCGCGTGGACCACCCGCTGAAGGAGACCCCCCGGCGCCGTGCCGATCTGGTGTTCACCCGGTTGAAGCTGGCGATATTCGTGGACGGGTGCTTCTGGCACGGCTGCCCTAAACACTACATATCTCCCCGTGCGAATTCGGACTACTGGATTCAGAAAGTCGAACGGAACAGAGCGAGGGACGCGGATACGACTGCGAGGCTCACTGAGGCCGGATGGCGGGTCTTACGCATCTGGGAGCACGTTCCAGTGGAGGAGGGCGTCTCGATGGTTGAGGCCACGATCGAGAGCCTCCGCGCCGGGCAGCCGATCCGTTAGGGGCCGTTCTGCGATCGCAGCGGACCTTGGGAACGGGCCGCCGGCCCGATTCAAGTCGCGTAGTTCTCCGTGGTTAGTTGGTCAGTTCAGGGAATGCCAGCCGGATCACGTCGATGAGTCGCGCAGCCGAGCGCTTGTCCAGCTGCAAGGACTGACTGCTCTTGGGGCCAGAAACACGTTCGTCCGAACCGAACGTCGAGAGATGCAGAATCGAGCCCTGCTCAGACTGGATGATCTGGAACGAGCAGTCCACCTCAGTTGGATGTTCGCGCACATTCTGCGTGCCCTCGCTGATGGATCTGATCCGTGCCATCCAGTCCCCCGATGTCGATGATGATGCGTCAGACTCTAACGCACCACCAGTTCAGACACAGAGGGTCATTGGCTCTGCGCACGCCCGCTGACGAGACTTCTGCATCTTTGACCCGCCGACAGGAGTTGCACCTGCACGGCCGCAATCACACGCGCAAACGGCGGCGTATTGCGCGTCAGGCCGGCGCCGCGAACGCATGAACAGGCACTCTCAGTAGAGCTCTGCGTCGGTGGTATTCGCCTTCAACCAGAGCTCATCGGCACAGTCCTCCGAGCAGGCTTTCCATGGCAATATTCGAAGCGCCTTGGGAACGCGGATTCCGCAGTTCCGGCAACGGCGCAGTTTGTTGCCGTACCGCAGACCAGAGAGGCGGAAAACGGATTCGTCTTTCTTGACGTCGCACGCGCCGAGTGTGGTCCCGGGCAAGTCCGCCCCCTGGACCTTCGGCTCGAGTTCATTCACCCAATGTGAGAGCAGACGGATAAGGACTTCCTCCGCGCACAACGCTTGTTCCCACGCCCTATTCTCGAACGCCTCTGCGAGATCTGCGGGGACGAGAACCGAGACAAAAGCCGATGCAGGTGTCATACCACCTACTCTATATGGTGGATGTACACCCCGCAAGAGCCTCAAATAGAATGGGACTCTGGCACGATGAGTCAATGCCCAACCAGCCAAAGACGCCGCATAAGTCGTTTCGTATCCCGCCGGAGCTGTATTCAGCTGCTCAGGCAAAGGCAGCGCGGCAAGGGCGCACGCTTACCGACGTCGTTAAGGAGTTGCTTCAGGGTTACGTAGACGCAACGGACTAGCTTGCGAACGCTCCTAACCGGACACAAATTGGCGCAAATGCTCCCGCAACGCTGGGTCGTGGACGTAGATATAGGTGCCACGAATGCCTCGGGTGAGCAGCACCGCGTAGACGTTCTGGATGTACCAGAGCAGGTCGTCGTCGGAGTAGACGCGGCCGAGCGCCTTGTTGGCCTCCTTGCCCTTCTTGTCTAAGTACGAGGCGCGGTCGACGATGATGCGGCCGGTGATCGTGTCGAGGCGGAGGTCGGGGCCGATGATCACGCCGGCGTAGTTGAGGTCGTAGCCCTGCACCGTGTGGATCGAGCCCACCTCGTCGAGCGAACCCGGCGACGCGATCCAGTCGGTCTGGGTGCTGTTCCAGCGCATCCGCAGCTCGCCGATCTCGATGTCGTGAGCCATCTTGTCGCCCTTTGACTTCCACTCCCAGGCGTAACCCGCAATTAAGCGTGACAGGCCGACCTCGCGGTTACGGCGCATGATCTCCGCGCGCATCTCGGAGACGTCGTCGAACATGCGGAAGTCGTAGTCGCCGAAGTCGGGGACCCCCGTAGACGCCGGCGCATCCGAGCTGTCGGCAGCGCCGAGCATCAGTCGAATGTGACCGACGTAATCAGAGCCCGCCCGCACACGCATCTGCGAGAGGAGCGGATGGTGGTGGTCGGCCGCCGTCGCATTCGCGACCAGTTGCTGGAGGATCTCGACGGGGATGTCGGCCGGCTTCACGCTCTGCGCCGGGTCGACCAGGAAGATCTGGTGGGTGCTTCTGGCCTTGATCCAATCGAGCTGGTTCTTCGATTTGTCGTCGTGGCCGAAGAGCTTTGTCGTGATGTCGCGGAACTTCGCGTTGAGAGTCGCCGCCGGCTGATTCGCGCGCTGATTCAGGCGGTGCGTCTCGTCGACGATAAGCAGGTCGAAGTCAGTGGCCGACTCCCCCACTTCGAACGCCGTCAGCACCATCGATGGGTCGAGACCAGGGGTCTTGCGAAAGACCTTCTGCACCGATTTGCGGAGCGACTGCTGCGGGATGACGAAGCCGATGCGGAGGTTGCGGAGGAGCATCCGGTGATCGTCGGTGAAGAACTCGGAGAAGAGGGAGTCGCCGTCGTCGTCGAGGGCGTCGAGGGGTGTGGATGCGCGGATGTCGGCGAGGAGCTTGAGCAGGTAGATCGCGACGACGGTCTTGCCGGTGCCGGGGTCGCCCTGGATGACCGTGGTGCTGCGGTCGTTGCTGCGCAGATCGTCGAAGAGGCTCTTCACGACGCCCTCGACCGCGAAGGCCTGGTCGTCGGTGAGTGACTTGAAGGGGCTCAGCTTGAAGAGGTCGCTGTTGATGATCTCGGGGATGGTGCGGGTGAAGACGCCGTCGAGCTTCAGACGGTCGAAGATGGCGTCGAAGCTGTCTTGGTAGAAGGCGCGGTTGTAGTATTCGGCGTTGACGATGCCGTCGTTGCGATTGAGCACCTCGAAGGCGCCGACGCCGCTGAGCATCTCGATGAGGAACGACTCGAGGTCGAGGCAGACGGACTTGTTGAAGGTCTCGTCGAGGATGACGCGGAGGTTGGTGAGGTGGCTGCGCTCGATGCTCGCGAGGTGTTGGCGCATGCGGGTGGCTACGTTGAGGGATTCGCCGACGTAGATCTTGCGGCGATCGGATGCCCGGCCCGCGCCGGTCGTGTCGTCGTCGAGGATGTAGACGACCGGCCAGTTGGTGATGCGCTTGTCGCCGCTTCGCGCCCAGACGCCGACCTCGTCCTTATCGAACGGGAGGCGAACGATCTCAGAGCTGGTCATACTTCGTGGACGTGCCGCGGGACTTCTCGATGGGGTACTTCTCGCGGGTCTTCGCGAGCTTGGCGCGGACGATGTCGTCGGGGTTCAGCTCGAGGCGGGCCGCGAGGAGGTAGGCGTAGGTGAGCACGTCGGCGAGCTCGTCTTGGATCTGCTGCTCATCCGCATCCGGTGACCACTGGAAGAGCTCGAGCAGCTCGGCTGCCTCGATGGAGATGCTCTTCGCGAGGTTCTCGGGGGTGTGGAATTGGGCCCAGTCGCGCTCGGCCACGAAGGCGGCCAGGGCTTCGTGGATGGAGGGATCGGCGGGCATGTGGTCAGGGTAGCAGCGGGACTTCGCCACTCCGGGGCCGGCCCCGAATATCAGAATATCTCGATGGAGCGCGAATATCAGGAAAATGCGATGGAATGACAGTATCGTGACAATTCGATAGAAGGGAGCATCATGACTGCCTACACTGCCCGGCTCAGGGCACCGGCCGACTTCGGGTTGGCGCTTCAGCAGGCGCGACTGGCTCGAGGAATGTCGCAGTCCGCGCTGGCCCAGGAGCTGGGAGTGACGCAGAGCACTGTTAGTGCGATGGAGTCCGGCTCATCGACCATCTATCTCCGACGGCTGCTCGCCATGGCTGACGCCACTGGGATCGAGCTCAGCGCATCCTGGGAGGTCAGCGATGCGGCTGGCAGTTGAACTCTACGGGACCGTCATCGGCACCATCGAAGGCGACGCTCGCACCTTCGACTTCGTCCCGTCGCGAGAGGGCATCGAGCAATTCGGGCCGAACAGCGCGGTGCTTTCGGTGGCCGTGCCTCTCACGCCGACCCAACGTCGAGATCATGCTGCACGGCGCCGCAACTGGTTCGGGGAGCTCCTCCCGGAAGGGGACCAGTACGACTACATGCTCGCGCAGGGACGTCTGGCACGTGGCGACACCCCCGCGTTCCTCGCTCGGTACGGCCGTGACACCGCCGGAGCTGCCCAGATTTGGGACATCGACGACCCGGCGGAGCCCGTCGAGCCCGGGCTCGAACTGCTCACCGATCGCGAGGTTCGTCGCCTCCTGGAAGATCCACCTCCCAGATCCTCGGTCGCGGCTGCGGATTCTTCGTCATCGCCAGTCTTGCCTGGTGAGGACGCGGTCGAGAGGTAGCCGATTCTCGGCAAAGTCCTCTAAGTGAACCCGCATCCGATATCGCGGGTAGCTGCCTGCTCACGTCGGCCGCGAGCCCGCTTAGCTCGCGCAGTTCTCTAGATTGCCCTTTACCCCAATGCAAAGCCCGGCCTAGACTTAGCCCGTGCCTCGCCCACAGAAGTACCGCGATGTGATCAAGGCGGTGCGAGCCAACGGGTGGGTGCTGATCAGACAAGGGAAGGGCGATCACGAGGTCTGGGGAATTCCAGGCTCGTCATCTCCGAACGATAAGCACACCATCCCGCATCACAGTGAGGTGTCCGCCCGCATCATCGGCGACTTGATCAAGAAGCTCCCGCACACTCCCTACATCTGGCGATAGGAGACGATATGGCGACGAAGGGCAAGGCCGAAGTGAAGGCACGAGCACGGCGAGATGGGCGCTGGTGGTACATCGAGTTCCCCGATCTCGGTACCTCCGGGCAGGCTCGGACGATCAAGGAGATCGATGAGATCGCGCTTGAGGTCGCCGCGCTGTGGCTCGACGTCGACGAAGCGACTCTCAGCGTGACCGTCGATCTCGAACTGCCCGAGGCCGCCGCGGACCTGTGGACGAAGGCTAACGAAGCTGACGCGCGGGCGCGTGAAGACGCGAAGGCCGCGGCAGTGCTCCGGCGGCGTGCCGTTGCGGCTCTGCAGGCGGAGCACATCAGTAAGGCCGATGCGGCTCGGCTGCTCGGGCTTTCACCTCAACGGATTAGTCAGCTCAGCAAGGCGTCGTAGCCAGCTAGCGTCACCCGAGACTTGGGCGGCCGACGCCCGCCCTCACGTCGGTTGACGGGTGGGCGGGGTCGAGCACCCGCTCTTCTCAGGCGAGGAGGGCCTCGGCGTAGAACTCGGACGGGTTGTTCGCGAGCGAGGCCTTGACCAGGCGGGACCCATCGTCGACCAGGACCTCGATCGCGTCGTCGGCCGACTCGATGGAGATGCTTTTCGCGAGTTTCTCGGGGGTAATGCGGGCCCCCATCGCGCACTGTCTGAGCGGAGACAGTTCAGGCCGCGCCCTCGACTATCATTCGGATGATCAGACCGATCATGAGTTCTTTTTCTCGGGGGTCACTCATAGCGACCATGAGGGTAATTGCTGCGAGAGCGTTGCTCGTGATGCTAGGTGCGGCCCCGATACCCGTGAGTAATTCGTTGCGTGCGAGGAAGGTGACGAACAACGCAGCCGCGCTGCGCTTGTTGCCGTCCGACAGCGGGTGATCCTTCACTACAAGGTAAAGCAGATTCGCCGCCTTCTCCTCAACCGTGAGGTAGAGATCCTGCCCAGCGAACCCTTGGTAAAGTGCCCCGATCACGCCCTTCAGCGCATCCCCGCGTTCGTTGCCGAAGAATGTGTCGTCGGGAAACTCGGAGGCTACCTGCGAGATTACCGCCCGGGCTTCATCGAGGGTGAGTGCCCATCCGGGAGTCGTGTCAGGCGTCGCATCGACCCGCCCTTGGTCGTAGTCGCGAAGCAGGATGAGCCCAGGAAGGTAGCCTGCCAGCACGTCAGCCACACCTGCGACGAGCTCGTCGGTGGAGCGAGTCAATATCTGCACGATCGACCCAAGTTGCTCCAGGCGTTCGTGGTTGATTGTGTAGCCTCGAACGAGGTACTCGCGGAGGCGCTCGGTGGCCCAGATTCGGAACTGTGTTGCGGTGCTGGTTCGCACCCTGTAACCGACGGAGATGATCAGGTCGAGGTTGTAGACCGGAACCTCGCGGGCGACCTGGCGGGAGCCTTCGGTGCGAACCTGTCGGAATTTCCGACAGGTTGCCGCCTCGTCGAGTTCGCCGTCTTGATAGATGTGTCGAATGTGCTCGACGATATTGGTGCGAGACGTCTCAAACAGCTCAGCGATCTGCTGCTGACTCAACCAGACCGTCTCCGCATCGAATCGCACCTCGATAGTGGGCGCACCATCAGCGCGCTGATAGAGGATGATCTCGCCGGATGGCTGCACAGTCACTCCGTATCTCCCTCCGAGTCAGCTCGACTCAACCGGCCGCGATCGAGAGACATCATCCTTTATCGAGAATTGACGAAACTTCTGCTATCGCCGTCTAGGTTCAGTATGCCCGCACTAACGAGACCTTGAGCTGCGAATGGCCCGCGGGTCGGTCAGCGGTTGTGCTCGGCGCCTGACGGGGCGCCGAGCATCCGCTCTTCTCAGGCGGTCGCGCGGAGGGCTCCGGCGTAGAAGTCGGACGGGTCGTTCGCGAGGGAGGCCTTGACCAGGCGGGACCAGTCGTCGACCAGGACCTCGATCGCGTCGGAGGCGACACCGTCGAGGGCGACGGCCGCGACCGCGCGCGGGGCCGTCATGGGGCCGTCGTAGCCGGCCATCATGTCGGTGTCGGCGGCTCCGAGGTGGACGCCCACGACGAGGGTGTTCTGGGCGGCGAGCTCGAGGCGCACGCCGTTCGTCATCGCCCATTCGGCGGCCTTCGCGACCGAGTAGGCGTTGGCGCCGTTGATCGAGAACCACGAGAGGGCCGAGTGGAGGTCGACGATCGCTCCCCCGCCGTTGGCCGCGAGCACGGGGGCGAAGGCGCGGATCACGTTGAGGGTGCCGAAGAGGTGGGTGTCGAGCTCGCGGCGGAGGCCGGCCAGGTCGTTCTCGCCGAGGAGGTTGGCGCCCGTGGTGATGCCGGCGTTGTTGATGAGGAGGGTGAGGTCGGTGGCGTGGGTGGCGGCGTCCGTGATGGAGGTGTCGTCGAGGAGGTCTAGGCGGATGACCTCGACCCGCGGGTCGGTGAACTCGGTGTCAGGGATGCCGGCGGGGTTGCGGACGGCTGCGTAGACCTTGGCGGCGCCTCGGGCGAGGAGTTCGTCGACGAAACGGCGGCCGATGCCGCGGTTGGCGCCGGTGACTAGGGCTACGGATCCGGAGATGTTCATGGGTGGTGGTGTCCTTTCGGGGCCGCTGGGGGTGCGGCGTCGTCTTGTAGGGTAAGACTTCACGTTGACGTCAAGGGCAAGTCCTCGGGAGGTACTGATGCCGGTTGTGGATGACGCGCTCGACGAGATGCGGATCGGGGAGCTGGCGGCTCGGGCCGGAGTCAGCACGAGGGCGCTGCGGTATTACGAGGAGCAGGGCATCCTGCAGTCGTCGCGCACGGCCAGCGGGCAGCGGGTCTATGGACTCGAGGCCGTGGATCGGGTGCGGCTGATTCAGCATCTGTTCTCGGCGGGGCTGGCCAGTCGGACGATCGCGGTGATTCTGCCGTGCGTGGATACGGGGCATGCGCCGCCGGTGATGCTCGAAAGCCTGCACCGGGAGCGGGATCGGATCTCGCAGCTCATGGTGGATCTCGAGGCGGCTCGGGGGCGGTTGGATGAGGTGATCTCGATGACGGAGAACCCCGACGAGGCGCGGTGTGAGGCTGTGCGGGATTCGGCGGGGAGGACTTCGGTGATTTTGGGGGCCGGCTAGCGCGCTCAGCGCTGCGCGGGCAGCCTCATCGCCGACGCACCACGTTGAACGCGACCTCCGAGCCGCGGTGGTAGTCCTCGGCGTAGAGCACCCGCTCCCCCGTCGACGTCAGGCACTGCTCCTCGGTCAGCAGCCACGGGCCGAGGCCCGCGAGGTTGTACCGCGATTCCGTGTCATCCGCCAGCTCGACCGCGCTGATGCGGGTGGCGGCCGAGACGATGCGGTGGCCGTGCTGCTCGAGCACGACGGTGATCGAGCGGCTCCAGTCGCGGTAGGCGATCGGCCCGGGCAGCACCTCGCGCGGGATGGTGTTGACGCTGAAGACGATGGGGATGTCATCCCCGAAACGCAGCCGCTCCAGCCGGATCACGGGCGCACCCGGCTCGATGCCCAGGGCCGCAGCCCGCTTGGCGTCGACCGCCTGCTCCTGCACGTCGAGCACCGCGCTCGTCACCCGCATGCCACGGCCCTCGAGCACCTCGGAGATGCTCTCGTAGCGCGTCACCGGGCGCTCCACCTGCAGGCTGCCCAGCGCCGAGATGAATCGGCCGTGGCCCTTGATCGCGTAGACCAGGCCCTCCTGCTCGAGCCGCTTCAAGGCCTCGCGGGTCGTCGACCGGCCCACTCCGAAGTGCTCCGACAGCTCGGCCTCGGTGGGCAGCCGATCGCCCGGCTGCATGCGCCGCTCGCGGATGAGCTGCTGGAGGTCGGCGTGGAGCTGATCGGGCATGCTCGCGCGCGTCTCGATCGTCATGGACTGCATCTCCTCGATCCGGCTCAGACTTCGGCGACTTTGGTGTCAGGTTGAGAGTAGTTGAACGTCTCGGTCGACGTCCCCATTCGAGCACCGGTCGCCTCCACGATGGCCTGCACCACGACGATCTCGGCGATGGCGCGCGCGAAACCGGGCAAATCGGCGGGCAGACGCACCACACGGGCTCCGGATGCTCGGACCTCCGCCAGCGCGGCGTCGCTGGCGCCCGACACCACGATCACCGGCGCTCCGGCCCGAGCCAGGTCGGCCGCGAGTACGAGTTCGCGCGAATCGCCGAACACGATGACCGCGGTGGTCTCCCCCGCCGGCTCCGCGGGACCGTGCAGGTACTGGTAGCCCTCGAAGGACGCGGCGGGGATCGCCAGCGCCTCGCGGAACATCAGCGAGGCCTCGACCGCCGTCGCGTACGAGAAGCCGCTGCCCACCACGTCGATCGACGAGACCCCCGAGAGGTGCGCCGCCAGGGCCGGTGCGGCCTCGAACGCCACCGCGAGCATCCGCTCGACCAGCGCCGGAACGGCGTCGGCATCGGCCGACTGCTCGCCCAGGCCGACTGCACCGAGCAGCTCGGAGTAGGCGAGCAGGGTGGAGATGTAGCCGATCGAGTAGACGGCCGAGTCGTCGAAGCCGCCGAGGTCGACGACGTGGTCGACCGCGCCCGAGACGGCCTGAGCCGGGTAGTTCGTGATACCCACCCGACGGCCGGGAGTGACGGCCGCGGCGGCCGCGATGGGCTCGGGGCTGCGGCCCGACTCCGTGACCACGACGTAGTGATCGCCGGGCTCGAAGTCGGCGGGCGCAGCCGCCAGGTCGGTGGGCGTGAGGTTGACGCTGCGCACACCGGCCCGGGTCAGGGCGGCGGTGAGGGTGAAGGCCGACGCGGTCGATGCCCCCATCGCAAGCACGGCGACGGTGTCTCCGGGGCGCCACGGGTCGATCGTCGCGCCCTGAAGCGAACTACGGATGCTCGTGAGCGCCGAGCGGAGCTCGGCGGGCTGGCGGCGGATGGCGACGGAGAAGGGCAGGTAGTCCATGGTGAGTCCTCGGTAGTGGGGTGAAGGGCGATCGTCGACGCGACGATCGGCTAGCTGGGGTGCAGCAGGCGGCGGGCGAGTTCGACCGCGCCGGCCACGGGCGGCTCTCGCAGCACCGTGAAGGAATGGTCGGGCAGGGTGCGGGCCAGGCGGCGGGAAAGGGCCCGCTCGAAGCCGGGCTGGTTCGTGACGACGCCTCCGGCGGCGACCACGGCAGAACCGACCGCGCCCCGCGCCACCGCGCGCTCGACGCCGAGCGCCAGGCGCTCCGCCTCGGCGATCACGATCGCGCCGGCGTCCGAGTCCTCGGCACCGGGGCGGGCGGCGACCTCGAAGACGAGCGGGGCCAGTTCGGCCCACATCGTGATGCCGGCGCCCTGGGTGACCGCGTCGGAGAGCTGGTGCGCATCCGTGACCCCGAAGCGCTCGAAGAGCGCCCGGCCGAGATCGCCGGGATCGCCGGTGCGGTCGACGCGGTCGAAGACCGTGCGCACGGCCTCCCGGGCGATCGACGCGGCAGAGCCGGGGTCGGCGAGCATCCATCCGTAGCCACCGGTCGAGACGACCGCACCCTGGGCATCGTGACCGACCACGATCGACCCGGTGCCCGCGATGACCGCGATGCCCTGCCGCTGACCGGCCGCCGGAACGAGGAGATCGGCGTCGTTCACGACAACCACCGGGCCCTGGTGCACGGAGCGGAGCGCCGAGGAGAGCTCGGCGATCTGCCGGGGGCTGTCGCACCCGTGGGCACCGACACCGAGCGGAGACCTGCTGTCCGCTCCCACCTCCCTCAACTCGAATTCCAGCACGTCCAGACCACTCAGATCGCCCGGATCTCTGGGGTCGCGCCAGGTGGCCGTCGGGAAGACCCGGTCGATCACCGCGTCACCGCGGACGGCGCGGAGGTGGGTCTTGGTGCCGCCGACGTCCAGTCCGATCAGCGTCGGGCCGCCGGTCGCGTCCTGGCCGCTCATCCTTTCAACGCCCCGTCGGTGAGACCGCCGATGACACGCTTCTGCAGGAAGACGAACGCGATGATCAGCGGAAGGCCCGAGAGCACCACGTGTGCGAACACGAGGTTCCACCGCAGACTCTGAGCCGAACTGTTCGCGAACGAATAGAGCGACAGCGGGAGGGTCTGACTCGCGGTGCCGGTGAGCAGGAACTGCGCGAAGAAGAAGTCGCCCCACACGTTGATCACCAGCATGATCGCGCCCACCACGAGGATCGGCGTGGCCAGCGGCAGCAGGACGCGGAAGAAGGTCTGCATCCGGCTCGCCCCGTCGATCGACGCGGCCTCCTCGAGATCGATCGGCATGCTGCGGATGAAGCCGGTGGTGAGGAACACCACGATCCCGAGCCGCGTACCGATCAGCACGAGCACGTAGCCAAGCGTCGTTCCGGTCAAGCCGATCTGGCGCAGCAGGAAGATGGTCGGGATGAGGGTGGGCGGCACCAGCATCGACAGGGCGATGACGTAGAACACCGCCTGCTGCCAGCGGGCCCGGCCGCGGGCGAACACCCACGACGCGGCGGCACCGACGAGCAGCACCACGAGGACCGTCGGCACCGTGACGAGCAGGCTGTTGCCGAGCGCCCGAAGGTAGTCGCCCTCGGTAAACACCGCGCCGTAGTTATCGAGCGCGGCGAGGTCGGTGGGCAGCGCGAGATCGAGTGACGCCGCTTCGCCCGCGGGCTTCAGGGAGTTCACCACGACCATCCACACCGGCACGAGCACCCACGGGATGGCGAAGAGCGACAGGCCCGCGATGCGCAGGGCGTTCCAGGTTCGGCGTCGCCGACCCATGCTTATGGCGGTCATGCGCGGAGCTCCCGTCGTCGGAGGTACCAGACGAGCGGCACGGCGACCACCACGACGAGCAGCGTCACGACGAGGCCGAGCGCGCTGCCGGTACCGAAGTTGCCCTGGGCCCATTGCATACGCAGCTCCACGTAGAGAGCCCGGGTCGAATCGCCCGGCCCGCCACCCGTGCTGGCCTGAATCACGTCGTAGGCGCTGAAGGCGCCGACGAGCGTCGAGACCACGTTGAAGGTGAAGGCCGGGGCGAGCAGGGGGAAGGTGATGCGCCAGAAGCTGGTCCAGGCGGATGCTCCGTCCAGCCGCGCCGCTTCCAGCACGTCGCCCGGCACCGCGTTGATGCCGGCGATGTAGACGACCGTCGTGAGGCCGATCCACTTCCAGGCGTCCATGAAGGCGACGGCCGCGAGTGCCGTCGAGGGCTCACCCAGCCATGCCCAGTCGAAGCCGGGCACCACGATGCCGATGAAGTCGTTGACCGGCCCATCCGGTTTCAGCAGGCCCCGCCAGATGTACCCGACGGCGAGCGGGGAGATCAGCACGGGGATGAAGAAGATCGAGCGGAAGAAGCCGTTGACGCGGTTCGAGTCGCGGAGCGCGTAGGCCAGGCTGAGGCCGATGACGTTCTGGAACGCCATGGCGATCAGCGCGTACAGCACCGTGACGACCACCGGGTGGAGGAGGCTGCCCTGCTCCATCAGCAGTGCGATGTTGTCCCACCCGTTGAAGGTGATGGCGCTGGAGTAGGTCGTCCAGTTCGTGAAGGCGAAGTAGAGGTTGAGCACCTGGGGCAGCAAGAAGAAGACACCGACCAGCACGTAGGCCGGCACGGCGAACTTCGCCAGACCGCGGAGGGTGCCCGACCCTCCCCGGGGCCCCGGGCGGGGAGGACCGGAGATGGTCCTCCCCGCCCGGAGCGAGGGCACGGCCGCACGCCGGCCGGTGCGATTCGAGACGGTCACCAGCCCTCGAGCCCCTGTGCCTTCGCCGCGGTGCCGAGCTCGGTCTGCAGCTGGTCGGCGACATCCTGCGGCGAGGTCTGGCCCGCGATGAGCTCGGACATGAGCGGCGTGATTCCGTTCATCGCGCCGGGGAGGTCGGTCTGCAGCAGGGCGCGGACGGGACCCTCGTCGTAGGCCGCCTTGATCTGCTTCATCAGCTCGCTCGTCTCGGGGTCATCGGTGCCCTCGATCAGGGGGAAGGTGCCCGACTGCTCGATGTACGAGGGGTAGTTCTCCCCCGTCGCGAACCGGATGAAGTCGAGCGCCGCGGCCTCTCGGGTGCTGTCGCCGGTCTTCGGTGCGAAGTAGCTGCCGAGGATGCCCGGCTGGATCAGCGCCTCCTTCGATGCCGCACCGACGGTACTGAAGCCGATCGTGGCATCGACCTTCGCCGAGTCGCCGTTGGCCGCGTCGACGTACACCGGCGCGATGTTCGAGTGGATCAGCTGGTAGGCGGCTTCACCCGAGAGCACGTCGGCGACGTTGTCCTCGAAGGTCGCGGTGGAGATGTCGGGGCTCATGCACCCGTCGGTGAGCAGGGTCTCGTACTCGTCGAGCCCCGCGAGCAGCGGAGAGTCGGAGTCGCCGAGCGACGCGGAACGGTCGATGATCGTGCCCGCCCAGTCGTCGTCCGACATGGAGGTGCCGTACAGGAGCGGAAGGGATGCGGTGGGCCACCCAGAGCCGCCGGCTTCGGCGAGCGTGGTGATTCCGGCACCCGACAGCGTCGCGCACTGGGCCTGGATCTCGTCGACCGTCGTGGCCGGCTCCAGACCGTTCGCCGCGAGCACGTCCTTGTTGTAGTAGACGCCCCACACCTCGGGGAAGTTCGTGATGGCCGAGTAGACCTTGCCGTCGAGGCCCCGGCCGCTGCCGTCGTAGAGCTCGCCCGACGCGTCGACGAAGTCCTCGTCGGAGAGGTCCTGGAGGTTCTCGGTGGGGTTGAGCATGGAGATGTAGGAGGAGGTCGGTGAGAACTCCATCAGGTCGGGACGGTCTCCCGCAGCCCACTTGGTGAGCAGCGAGTCCTCGTACCCGTCGGAGCTGATGGGCACCAGATCGACCTTGTTGCCGGAGGACTTCTCGTAGGCGCTGTAGACGTCGAGCAGAGCATCCGAGTCCTGGGTGTTGTACCAGACCGTGAGCGTCGTGCTGCCCGAGTCGCCCCCGGATGATCCGGAGCAGCCGGAGAGGGCGAGGCCGGCGACGCCGATGAGGGCGACCGCCGGGAGGACGTGGGGGCTGTGGCGCATGGGATCTCCTTGTAACGGTGCTTCGGATGGGATGTCGAAGTTATGACAACATCTTTGTATGTCAGACAAGTTACTTGCCGTGTCGGCCATGTTACAAGAAAAACTTCGCAACTCCGATTTGCTGGCCTCCTGACTGGACTGTTATAAACAGACAGAACCACCAGTTGTCTGACTTCCAGGAGAATCATGCTGAACTTCGACCCCGTCCACTACATCGACGTCGAGAGCGGCGCGGCTGCGCTCGCCGCCCCGATCCGCGCCGCGATCGGCGAGCGCCTCGCTGCCGGTGCCACGAACATCTTCTTCGCCGGCTCGGGTGGTGTCGCCTTCCTCGCGCTTCCCGCCGCTCGCCTGCTCCAGACGTCGTCGACCTTCCCGACCTTCACCGAGATGGGCGCCGAGTTGATCGTCCAGGGCAACGTGAACCTCGGCGCGGGTTCCATCGTGATCGCCCCCTCGGTCTCGGGCACGACGAAAGAGGCGATCGCCACGCTTGAGTACGCACAGTCCAAGGGCGCGACCGTCATCACCCTCACCGGCACCGCGGGTACGCCGCTCGCCGAGAAGGCCGACATCAACCTGCAGAACGACTGCGCCGACGACACCTCGAGCGAGAACTACCTGCTTCAGACCCTCCTGATCGCCCTGTCGATCATGGATGCCCGCGGTGAGATCGCCGACTACGACCGCATCGTGGCGGAGCTGTCGACGCTCCCCGAACTGCTGGTCGCCGCCAAGGAGCAGTTCGACCCGCGTGCGGCCGAGCTGGCGCAGGAGATGGCGGAGGAGCAGAACCACATCATCACCTCCGCCGGCGGATCCTGGTTCGAGGCGGCCTACTACGGCATGTGCATCCTCGAGGAGATGCAGTGGATCTGGACCCGACCCGTGCACGCCTCGGACTTCTTCCACGGAACCCTGGAACTCGTCGAGGAGGACACCAGCGTCATCCTGCTCAAGGGCGAGGGCGAGACCCGCGAGCTGACCGACCGCGTCGAGGCCTTCGTGCCCACCGTGTCGAAGAAGCTGCGGATCATCGACTCGAAGAACTTCGAGCTGGCCGGCATCTCCGACGACGTGCGCGCGCTGATCTCACCGATCGTGTTCGCCGCGGTGCTCGAGCGCCTCAGCGCCCACCTCGAGGTCGTGCGCGACCACCCGTTGACGACCCGCCGCTACTACCGCCGGGTGTCGTACTGATCGGTCTAGTGTCTGACTAGCCCCACGAGAATGAATGGATGCCCGTGATCGACGCTCCCTCCCCCGACAGCCCCTCGGCGACAGCACCCCGCTTCGCCGTGGTGGGCGACAACACCATCGATCGCTACCTCGACGGCGACGGCGGTGTGCTCGTCGGCGGGAACGCGTTGAACGTCGCCGTGCAGCTCGCGCTGCACGGCGACGCGGTGCGGTACTTCGGTGCCGTGGCCGACGATCGCGACGGCCGGATCATCCGCGCGGCGCTGGACAGCGCGGGCATCGGGGACGCCGACGTGTCGACACTGCCCGGCTTCTCGGCGGTGACCGAGATCCGCACCCTCGCGAACGGTGACCGCGTGTTCGAGCGGGAGGAGTTCGGCGTCACCGCCGACTACTACCCCTCGAACGCGGAGATCGAGTCCATCGCGCAGGCGGATCGGGTGCACATCGGCATGCTGCCGAGGGCCGGCGAGCTGCGCGCCGCCCTGCGTGCCTCGAATCCGCACTGCGTCATCAGCCAGGACCTCGGTGTCTCGGCCGGCACCGACTCTCTCGACATCGCGTTCTCGTCGGGTGCCATGCTCGAGGGCACCTCCCCCGAGGAGGAGCTGGAACAGCAGCTCGCCGCGGGGGTGCGGTTCGCCGTCGTGACGCTCGGCGAGGACGGAAGCATCGGGTCGTCGCAGGCCGGGTGGGTTGTGCACTGCGCTGCGGCACCGACCACCGTGGTCGATACGACCGGGGCGGGTGACAGCTTCATCGCAGGCTTCCTGCACGCTCACGCGCAAGGGGCGGAGCTGGAGTCCTGCCTCGCCTCGGGGGCGGATTGGGCCGCCGTCACCTGTGGGCACGTGGGCGGGTGGCCGCAGGACTAGCGCTCGAGCAGGACGAAAGGCAGGACGAGCAGCGCCTCCGCCGCGGGCCCCGGGAGAAAGACGGCATTCTCTCCCCCGGGCGTCGCGGCAGGACGACCGAGGTCCAACTCACCTGAGCTCGGCAGCCGCCGCTCGGAGTTCGGCGAAGGCGGCCGCCGTGTAGGTGGTCAGCTCGCCCGGTGTGTCGTCGTGCGACGGGTCGGACCAGCGGCGGTAGCCGAGACCGAAGGCGAGCACGCCGAGCTCGGCTGCGACCTGCGCCGCCGTGTCGCTGACGCCGCGGGCTCGCAGCGCATCCGCCATCGCCGCCGCCAGGCCGATGCTCTTCATCGCGTTGCGCGCGCGCAGCTCCTCGTTCGCGTCGATCGCCGCATGCAGGCGAGGGCCGAGGCCGCGGTTGAAGTCGGTCATCGCACCGGATGCGCGGTCGAGCCCCGCGGCCACCGCCTCGAGCGGGGTCGCCTCGGCCGGCGCGGCCAGGATGCCCTCGGCCAGCAGACCGCTCAGCATCTCCTGCCCGGCCGAGAGCAGCTCGCGCTTGTCGCTGAAGTGCCGGAAGAACGTGCTGCGCGTCAGCTCGGCGCGCTCGGCGATCTGCGCGACGGTCGTCTCGTCATAGCCCTGTTCGGTGAAGAGGTCGAGGGCCGCTTCGACGAGGCGATCGCGCGCATCCGGTTTCCATCTGGGCATAGTTCATCCTACGTGATGCGACAGGTGTCTCATCAAGGTGCTACGGTGATGGGACATCAGTCGCATCACCTGTGGAGGTCGCTCATGCGCGTCTTCATCACCGGGGCAACCGGACTCATCGGCTCGGCCGTCGTGGCCGAACTGCTCGCGAACGGGCACTCCGTCACCGCTCTCGCCCGCTCGGACGCGTCGGCGGCCGCGGCCACTGCAGCCGGCGCCACCGCCGTGCGCGGATCGCTCGTCGACCTCGACGTGCTGCAGTCGGCGGCAGCGTCCGCCGACGGGGTGATCCACCTCGCGTTCGGCAATGACTTCAGCTCGGCCGAGGCGCTCACCCAGAACATCGCCGAGGAGTCGGCCGCGCTCGCCACCCTGGGCGACGCCCTCGTCGGCACGGGCAAGCCGCTCGTCACGGTCTCGGGCACGCCGTGGATCCCGGGGCGCGCGTCGACCGAGAACGACCCGTTGCCCCTCGACGGGCCGGTCGGCGGGCGCGGCGTCTCAGTAGAGCGGATGCTCGGCCTCTCGTCGCGCGGAGTGCGCGGCTCGGCCATCCGGCTGCCCCGCACCGTGCACAACGAGGGGCAGGGCGGATTCGCCGGACTGCTGACACAGTTCGCGCGGCAGGCCGGGGTCGCGGGGTACCCGGGCGACGGGGCTCAGCGCTGGCCGGCCGTGCACGCGCTGGACGCGGCGGTGCTGTTCCGGCTCGCGCTCGAGGGCTCGCCTGCCGGGCGAGCGTGGCACGCCGTCCACGACGAGGGCGACACGGTGCTCGACATCGTCTCGGTGATCGGGCGGCGCCTCGGGCTGCCGGTCGAACCGCGTCCCTTGTCGGAGTTCGGCCCGATCGGTCCAGTCTTCGCGACCGATCAGCCGGCGTCGAGCGCCCTCACGCGCGCGGAGCTCGGCTGGCAGCCGACGCACCCCCGCCTGCTCGCCGACCTCGAGCAGCTGGAGGCCTAGCGCTGCGCGCCCATCTCGAGCCGGATGTCGGTGCCTCCGTCTATGGTTACCGCAATCCCTACGATCACGCCGTTACACCGATCACGAGAGTAGGAAACCCATGCCGAAAGACGCATCTCGCAACGCTCACAAAAGCCGTCCCGATGGAAGTCAGCGAGACCCTCATCCTCTGGCGAAATCTGAGGAGGGACTCCCGTTTCCGCTTTCTTTCGACATCAGCATCGGCGAGACGGAACGGTTCAGCAAGCTGGCGACTCGCTCCCGACTATCCGGTGCGGAACTGGCCCGCCATGCGTTCGTGGCGGGGTTGGAGCAGATGGAAGAGGACATCCGGCTCGTCGACGCATTGCGGGAGGCCGCTTCCGATTGAGCTAACCATGCTGACAGATCGTGGGTGGCGCTCGACCGTGACCGGAGTCGGCTTGGGTTCAGGCCGCCGCCGGGCGGGGCTTCAGGGAGACCAGGAGGCCGCCGATGACGGCGCCGAGCGCGATCGCCACCTGGAAGGTGGCCGACTGCAGGCCGCCGACGCTCTCGAGGCGGGAGGGTTCGGCGCGGGCCATCCACGTGGTGAGGGTCGTGGGCACCGCGCCGAAGCCGAGGCCCCAGACCGCGACGGCGGTGATGAGTCCGGCCGCGGTGCCGCCCGCGATCGCGAAGGTGATCATCGCCGCGCCCAGGGCGACGGGAAAGAGGAGCACGGCGACGCGCATCCGCTTGTCTGCCAGGGGGCCCGCCACCAGGTTGCCCGCCGTGACCGCGAGACCGTAGATGACGAGGAGCAGGGAGAGCTGCGAGGGGTCGAGACCGCCGATGTCGGTGGCCGCCGGGCGGATGTAGGTGAAGCCGGTGAAGTGGCCGGCCGCGATCAGGGCGGTGGCGAGGAGGCCTAGGAGGATGAGGCGTGAGCGGAGGGTGTCGAGCAGCGGGCGGAAGCCGGGGGCGCCGGTCGAGCGCACGCTCGGCAGCACCAGCAGCTGCGCGAGAATCGCGACCACACCCACGACGGCGGCCAGCACGAAGACGGCGCGCCAGCCCCAGAGCTCGCCGAGCCAGGTTCCGAGCGGGATGGCCGCGACCGTCGCCAGCGAGACGCCGACGTTCACGACGGTGAGGCCGCGGCCGAGGCGGTCGGCGGGCACGAGGCGGGCGGTGATGGAGATGGCGAGGGCCCAGAATCCGCCGAGGGAGATGCCGAGCAGCACGCGAGCGGCCAGGAGGACGGGGTAGCCGGGCGCGATGGCGACCAGGAGGTCGGAGACGACGGCCAGCGCCGAGAGGCCGAGCATGAGGTAGCGGCGGTCGACGCGCGGGAGGACCACGGGCAACGTGAGGCCGGCGATGGCGGCGACGATCGCGGTGACGGTGACCGACTGGCCGGCGACGCCCTCGGTCACCCCGAGGTCGGTGGCGACGCGGGTGAGGAGGCTCGCGGGGAGGAACTCGGCCATCACGATGGCGAAGACGCCGAGTGAGAGGGAGACGACGCCGAGCCAGGAGGTGGGGGTGGTCGGGGTGCCGGGCGCGGTGGGGGTGGTCGGGGTGCCCGGCATGGTGGGGGTGATCGGGGTGCCCGGTGCAGTGGCCGTGCTGGCCGTGCTGGCGGGGCTGGCGGGGCTGGGCGAGGCGAGCTCGTTCGAGGTCATGAGGAGATGCAACGGGATGCGCGGCGTGGCATTCCCGAGCGGAGCGCCCGAGATCCGGAGCTCCGGAGCTCCGAGTGCCAGTGAGGCAGGGCGTCAGTGCGGCCGCGCGGCAGAGTGTCAGTGCGCCAGAGCGTCAGTGCGGCAGAGCGTCAGTGCGGCGGAGCATCAGAGCGGTAGAGCGCCCGCGCGCCAAAGCACCAGAGCGCCAAAGCGGCAGAGCGGTAGAGCGCCAGAGCCACTGAAGCGGGCCGGCCGGCGGGCGACGCGGCCCGCGGCGTGAGACGGTGGAGGCATGACGACGTCGACACGGGGTGGAACGGTGCGCATCGGGGGCAGCCCGGGGCTCCGGAGCTGGAAGCTGGTGCTCGGCGTCACGGGGTTCGGCAGCCTGGCGCTCGCGGCGCTGCCGGCGGCGGGCTACGACGCACTCGGTCTCGGCGAGTGGAGCTGGCCGCTGGGGTTCCTATCGGTGCTTGTGGTGCTCGCGGGCGGGATCCTGCTCGGCCTGCACCTCGCCTACGGGGGCATCGTCTGGCACCCCGACGAACGGGTGGCCGTGCTGCGCGGCAGGCGGGTGCCGATCGACACGATCACCGAGGCCTGGCGCTCGCTCAGCTCGAACGGCACCGCGAGCTACCTCACCTACCGCTTCGTCTCCACCGACGGCCCGTCGGTGCGGGTGCTCGTCGCCGGTAACCCGATGAAGGGGCTCGACGACACCGGCCTTCAGCAGTTGGCGCGGTTCGTGGCCGCGCTGCCGCTGGTGGTTCCGGATGCTCGGCCGGCACCCGCGGGCGACGCCTCCGCCCTGTCGGACCGGCAGCGTGCCGCGGCGGTCACCCTCACGACGGGCGGGGGGAAGTCGCGGGTCGGGCGCGAGATGCTGCTCGACGAGCTGCGTGCTGCCGTCGCGCCGACCGAAGCCGGAGACCCTGCCACCGCCGCACCGGATGACGACTCGGCCGCGTATCTGCCGCCGGCATCCGCTCGTCGTCGCCGGCCGGAGGGTGAGACGCTCTCGGCGCGCGAGGTCGAGCGGCTGGTGCGCGACTGGGATGCCGACGACCGTGACGCCGCGCGGATGCTCGCCGAGGAGCCCACCCGCGCGCGACCCCTTCGGCGGCTGTTCTTCTGGCTGATGATCGCGTCGTTGGGGGTCGCGGTCGCGGTGATCATCCTGGCGATCGCCGACGAGCAGCTGAACGGGGTGCTGCTCGACGCGAACGGAGAGGATCTGATCGTCCTGTTCATCGTGGGGCCGGGGTTGCTCGGGCTGCTGTTCTACATCGCGTGGTGCGCGGCCGCGGATGCCCACCTCCGGTCCGTGCGTCGGCTCGGGGAGCGGTGGCTCGACGAGCGGGCGCAAGAGGATCCGGAGGTGCGGCAGCGCGGGCTGGCCACTCCCCTGCTCGCGGGCTGGGCCGTCTCGGTGCAGCGGCTGCGGACCGTGCTGGCCTTCCTGATCTGCCTGGTCGGGTTCTTCGTGATGATCGCGGCGATCTTCTTCTTCACCGAAGAGGCGGTGCTGGGCGGGGTCGTCGCGCTGGGTGTCGGGCTCGTGCTCGAGGTCGTCGCGGTGCTGATGTTCCTCCGGGTGCAGCGGCAGAAGCGGGCGGATGCGGAGCAGCTCGTGCTGCTGGGCGGGTGGCGGGTGCTCCCTCCCGCGATCGAGGACTGAGGGCCGCGCCCGCGGGTGGCGGGTGCTGCCTCCCGCGATCGAGGAGTGAGGGCGGCGCCTGCGGGTGGCGCGTGCTGTCTCCCACGACCGAGGACTGAGGGCGGCGCGTCGGTCACTGCGTCTGCGCGGCCTCCGTCGGGGCATCGAGGGTGGCCACCGGTGCCGGGCGGTTGACGCGGGTGAGCAGGGCCTCCTGCCAGCCGCCGGGGGCGACGGGACGCGGGCGAGCGCCGGGACCGGGGCCGGTCGGCGCGGGCGGTGTAAGGGGTGCGGGGGCGTCGGCGGGGGCATCCGTCAGCGCGTCGCGGACGATGCGGCGGGGGTCGTACTGGCGCGGGTCGAGGCGGCGCCACTCGTCGGCGTCGAAGTCGGGGCCGAGCTCTTCGGTGACGCGAGCCTTCGCCGTCTCGGTGAGGCCGCGGATGGTGCGCACGAACGAGGCGAGCTTCTCGGCGTAGAGCGGGAGGCGCTCCGGGCCGAGGAGGAAGGCCGCCAGGACGGCGATGAGGAGGAGCTTCTCGAGGGTGAGTCCGAACATGGGGGCCTCCGGGTCAGTGTGCGGCGACGAGGTCGTCGGATACGGCGGTCGGGATGGGAGCGGGTGGGTCGTTCACGAGGGCGGCTGCGGCGTTGCGGCGGGCCACGGCCCGGTCGTGCAGCACCGCGATCAGGGCGGCGGCCGCGAAGAGGGCGCACATTGGCACGGCCAGGAGGAACATCGACATCAGGTCGGCCGACGGGGTGGCCAGGGCGCTGAAGAGCACGATGCCGATCACGACGACGCGCCAGCTGCGCACCACGGATGCTCCGGGCAGGACGCCCGCGAAATTCAGCAGCACGACGAACACGGGCAGCACGAAGGCCACCCCGACGGCGAGGACGAGCTTCATCACGAAGTCGACGTAGTACGACGCGACCAGCACCGTGCTGTCGTCCGCCGGGGTGAAGCCTGCCAGCAACTCCACCACGTGGGGGAAGAGCGCGAGGCCGGTCAGGCAGCCGGCGATGAAGAGGGGCAGCGCCGCGGCGAGGAAGCCGAGCGTGAAGCGGCGCTCCCGGCGGGTGAGGCCCGGCAGGAAGAAGCCGAACAGCTGGTGCAGCCAGACGGGGCTGGCCAGCGCCAGTCCGGCGAAGAACGCGATGCGCATCTTCAGGTCGAAGGCGGCGCTGACGCTGTCGAAGTTCAGGCTGGCGTTGCGCGACTCGGCGAGGGCCTCGATCGGGGCTCTCAGCACGTCCAGGATCTGGTCGGAGACGAGGTAGCCGACGACCACGCCCACCAGCACGGCCAGCCCCGACCGGACGGCCCGCCGACGCACCTCGCGGAGGTGGTCGGCGAGCGTCATGGTGGAGGTGTTGCGCGGTTCTCGGCCGGGCATCTCGTCACCTCCGGTCGGCGAGCGAGACGGCCTCGCGCGGGGCGAGGGCCGCATCCGGGGCCGTGTCGGCGCTCGCCGCAGCGGCGTCGGCGGGCACCGTGACCGGGGCGGTGGTCACGACGGGCGCGGTCGCGACGGGCGAGGTGGGCGCGGCTGTCTCGGCGGGCTTCGAGTCCTGCACCTCCGTCTTCAGGATGCGCGCGGATTCGCCGAGGCTCTTGGCGAGCCGGGGCAGCTTGGCCGCTCCGAAGAACAGGAGCACGACCGCCAGCACGATGAGGGCGTGCCAGCCGGTGAGGTTCTGGAGGATTCCCATGATGTCGTCTGCTTTCTGTGGTGGATGGTCGGGTTCCGAGGTGGGTGGTGGGTGGTCGGGTTCCGAGGTGGGTGGTCGGGTTCGGGTGGGGGGTGGTCGGGTCAGGACTGGGCGGCGCCGCCGGGGGCGCCTGTGGGCGGGGTGCCGCCGGGCATCCCGCCGCCGGCACCCCCGCCACCACCGCCGCCCGACGGGGCCGAGCCGGCCGTGGGGGTCGTGCTCGTGTCGACGCGCACCGTGAGGGCGACCGAGTAGCCCGAGGTCACGTCGCCCGAGACCGTCGCGAGCTGCAGGGAGCCGCCGTCGTCACCGAAGACGTTGTCGGAGTCGAGGCTGACCTGCGCCAGGTTGGCGCTGGAGCCCGCGTAGCCGGAGGTGGCGTAGACGGTGTCGCAGGCATCCTGGGGCAGGGCCACCTGGGAGGTGGCGATCGCGTTGGCCGAGTCGCCGATGTCGTCGACGCTCGGGTAGACCTCGAAGTGGATGTGGGGCCAGCGTCCGCTGTAGCAGGCGGGGAAGATCGAGGTGTACGACACCGTGCCGGAGCTGTCGGCGACCTGCACCCCGCGGAGGTAGGTCTCGTTCTCGACGCCGGAGGAGTACATCGAGTAGTTGCCGTCGGCGTCGCAGTGCCAGACGTAGACGGCGACGTTCTCGAAGGCCTTGTCGCCGTTCGCCATGTCGAGCACGGTCAGCGACAGGGCCATCGGCACGCCGGCGGCGGTCGCTCCCCCACCGATGCTGGTGCGGATGTCGCTGCGCACGACGCCCGACTCCTCGAGCACGTCGGCGCCGTTCGAGCCGTCGCCCGGGTAGGGGCCGGCGGTCTCGTCGGGGATCTCGCCGGCGGGGAGGGTGCCGGTGCCGGTGCCGGCCGAGCCGGTCGCGGTGCCGGTGCCGGCTCCTGTCGAGCTCGACGACCCGGTGGCCGTCGTGGTGCAGGCGGCGAGCGCCACCGCACCGAGCCCGAAGCCGGCCACGCCGAGCACGGCCCGTCGGCTGATCAGCGTGCGGATGTCGAACGCGACTCCCTGGTCGACCACCTCCTCGTCGGCACGGTCGAGCAGTCGCCCTTCGTAGGCAGGGCCGTCGGGGGTGTGGGTGGGTTCGGGGATTCTCGTCATGATGGCCTCTCGGGTCTATCGCGGCTGGTCACCCCACTCTCGGTGGGTTCCCTACGCGTGCCCTATGGCGCCCCTATGACGTGGCTATGGATGCATCAGGTCAGCCACGGGTCGACGACATCGATGCCGAGACCCTCGAAATCGATCACGTTCCGGGTCGCCAGGGTGGCGCCGAAGGTGAGGCAGGTGGCCGCGATCATGCCGTCCTCGATCGAGAGGGGGCGCCCGCGCCGCGATCGTAGCTCGTTCAGTTCGGCGTACGCCCGCGCCGACCGCTCGTCGAACGGGAGCACGTCGTGGCGGAACGCCCGCACCGTCGCCTCGATGCCCGCGACCAGCTCGTCGCGCCGTCGACCCTCGGGCAGCAGCCGGGCGCCGCGGAGCAGCTCACGACGGAGACCGCCGAGATGGCGGCCGGCTCACGCAGTGCCGCCAGCCAGTTCAGCACCACGGGCGACGGCCGCTGACGCAGCGGCTCGCTCAGCACGTTCGTGTCGAGGACGATCACGACAGGTCGAGGTCGCGGGGCGCCGATCGGGGTGGCAGAACCAGGTCGTCACCTCGCTGAGCGTCGCCGAGCTCGAGCCACGCCCGCACCAGCTCCGATCCCGAGACGGCCGAGGTCAGGATCGCGCGAGCCTCCGCCTCCATCGAGCGATGATTCTGCGCGGCCCGCTCCTTGAGCCGGCGCTGCACGTCGTCGTCGAGGTTGCGCACCACGATCGCTGCCATGTCCACCTCCGAAGTGATAGCAGATGCTAGCACGGGCGGCGGGACGAGCATTCAGAAGGCAGGCGTAGGGTGGTAACCGACAAACGTTGGATATCACCAGGAGGTCGTACCGTGGACCGGTTCGCTGATCGTGTCGTGCTCATCACCGGAGGAGGGTCGGGACTCGGCCGCGCCGCCGCCGTTCGGCTGGCCAAGGAGGGGGCGAGACTCGCTCTCGTCGACGTGTCGGAGCAGGGGCTCGGCGCATCCGTCGACGCCGTGAAGGAGGCGAGCCCCGAGGCGGAGGTCGTGACGATCGTCGCCGACGTCTCGAAGGAGGAGGACGTCGACCGCTACGTGGCCGCCACCCTCGAGGCCTTCGGTCGCATCGACGGCTTCTTCAACAACGCCGGCATCGAGGGCAGGCAGAACCTCACCGAGGCGTTCACCGCCGCCGAGTTCGACCGCGTGGTGGCGATAAACCTGCGCGGGGTGTTCCTCGGGCTCGAGAAGGTGCTGAAGGTGATGCGCGAGCAGGGCTCGGGCATGGTGGTGAACACGGCGAGCGTGGGCGGCATCCGCGGCATCGGCAACCAGTCGGGCTACGCGGCCGCGAAGCACGGCGTCGTCGGGCTGACGCGCAACTCGGCCGTCGAGTACGGCGAGTACGGCATCCGCATCAACGCCATCGCCCCAGGCGCCATCTGGACGCCCATGGTCGAGAACTCGATGAAGCAGCTCGACCCGGAGAACCCGCGGGGTGCGGCCGAGCAGTTCATCCAGGCCAACCCCACCAAGCGCTACGGCGAGGCGCCCGAGATCGCCTCGGTGGTCGCCTTCCTGCTGAGCGACGACGCCTCGTACGTCAACGCCACGGTCGTGCCGATCGACGGCGGGCAGTCCTACAAGTACTGAGCGACGAACGAGGGCGACGAATCTCAGGCGCGGTGCGCGATGGCCTCGCGGAAGGCCTTCGCGCCCGCCCGGACGGTCTCGGCGATCTGCGTCTTGTGCTCGTCGGAGAGCCGGTAGTCGGGTGCCACGATCGTGAGCGCGCCGACCGAGACGCCACTCGTCTGCACGCTCGCCGCCGAGGCCCAGACCCCGCGGTCGACCTCGCCGGCGCTCTCGGCGTAGCCGGTGGAGCGCATGGCGTCGAGGTCGTCTTCCAGCTTCTTGCGCGATGACTTCGACAGGACCGGCCCGAGCCGGTTGAAGTACTGCGCCAGCTTTGCCGGGGGCAGCTCGCTCAGGAGCAGCTTCGCCGCGGCCCCGCCGTACAGCGGCATCAGCGCCCCGGGCTGGAACGAGATCGAGATCGGATGATCGGACTCCGCGATCGCGAGGCACACCGCCGAGTCGTTGACCCGCCGCAGGTACAGGGCGGTCTCGCCGGTCTCCTCGGCCATCCGGTTGAGGATGGGCTGCACCTGCGCGCGGAAGTCGATCACCGACTCCGCCGCCCGCGACAAGCGCAGGATCTGGGGCGAGAGCACGAACCGGCCCTTCTCCCGCTCCTCGATCAGGTCGAGCTCGCGCAGCAGCGAGATGTAGCGATAGGCGCTCGGCACCGAGATGTCGTGCTTCTCGAGCACGTTGTCGACCGTGAGCTCGGGGGTCGATTCGCTGAACTCGAGCAGGATCTGCAGGGCGCGTCGCGCGCTGTCGACACCCTTGGTGCGCTGCGGCTCGGCCGCTGCCGCGGCCGCGGGCTCGTTCTCGTCGTTGGCAATCATGATCGGCTCCCGATCCTACCGGCGGTCTCGGCGACGGATGTCGTCATCGGGCCCCACGCGAGTAGGCCGCGCCGAGCGCCGGCGGCACGACCGAGCTCCGGGCGAACACGATCAGCATCACGATGACGATGAGGAACGGCAGCATCTTGATGATGTCGGCCGGCACCGAGACACCGCTCACCTGCAGCGCCGGGCCGATGGCGACGGCGAGCCCGTAGACGAGCGAGGTGATCATGACGATCAGGATGCGCCCGCGGGACAGCATCGTGATCACGATCGCGATGAATCCGAGGCCGTTGGTGAGCATCGGGCTGAAGGTCGACGTGGTGAGGAGCGCGAGATAGGCGCCGCCCATTCCGGCCAGGGCACCGTTCAGCACCACCGCGATCGAGCGGGTGCGCATCACGCTGCCGCCGGCGGCGTCGAGCGACGAGGGCTTCTGCCCGGCCGAACGGGTCGACAGCCCCCAGTTCGTCCTGGCCATGGCGAACGCGAGACCGAGGGTGATCAGGATGACCACCCAGAAGATGCCCGACTGCGAGAACACCGCCTGGCCGACGACCGGGATCTCCGACAGGCCCGGGATGGGCATCGACGGCTGCGATCCGAGGCTCGCCGGGGACTTCGTGTAGTTCTGCAGGTAGAGCACGCTCGTGATGCCCTCGCCGATCAGCGTGACGGCGAGGCCGATGACGATCTGATTGAGCCCGAGCCAGACGTTGAGCACCAGCATGGCGAGGTTGGCCACGACTCCGCCGACAGCGCCGGCGAGCATCCCGAACCAGAAGTTGCCGGTGGTGAGGGTGGTGACGAACGCGACGTAGGCGCCGATCAGCATGACGCCCTCGAGACCGAGGTTCAGCACGCCGGCCTGCTCGCCGATCGTCTCACCCACGGAGGCGAGCATGAGGGGCAGGGCCTGGGCGATCACCGTGGCGACGAAGACGGTGACGAAGGCGGTGGAGAGCAGGTCGCTCATGCCCTGGTCCTCTCGGTAGCGGCGGGATCGGTGGGGCCGGGGTCGGCCGGATCGGCGGGGTCGACCGGGGCCGCGAGCGGCGCGAAGGCCGAGACACGACCGGGGCGCGAGGGGCGCACGAGGCTCGTGACCGTGCGGCGGAGCCCGGCCGGCAGATAGCTCTGCCCGAGGCGGCGCCGCTCGCCGATGTATTCCGTGATGGTCATGAACAGCAGGATGAGGCCGACGATCACGAGCAGGAAGTCGACGTTCACACCCGCCTGCTGCGCCGCCAGGGTGCCGCCCGTGGCGAGCACCGCGTAGAACGCCACGAACGGCAGCGACGCGATGGGCCGGAAACGCGCGAGGAAGACCAGGGGCATCACGGCGTCGCCGTAGCGCGGATCCCAGTCGGCGCGCTGGTAGCTGAACTGGCCGAGGATGTCGATCGATCCGGCGAAGGCGATCAGGCCGCTCGACAGGGCGAACAGGAGGATGACCATCCAGGTGGAGTTGAGACCGACGTGGCGGGCCGCCTTGGGGCTCGCACCGAAGATGTCGACCCGCAGGCCGAAGGAGGTGCGGCTCAGCACGAACTGCGCCACGACGGCCAGCACGATCGCGATCACGAAGCCGATGTGGATCTCGGTGCCGGGGATGTAGGGCAGCAGCTGGTCGTCGGGGATGACGACGGTCTGCGGCGTCGTGGTCGCCGGGTCCTTGAACACGCCCTTGATGAGGAGGTTCACCACGCCGACCGCGATGAACGACATCACGAGCGAGGTGATGATCTCGTTCGTGCCGTAGCGGGCCTTCAGGATGGCGGGCACGAGCGACCAGACGGCCCCCGCGAGCACCGCGACCACGAAGACGATGAGGGTGGCGAGCGCCGCCGGCATCACGCCGAAGAGCACCGGGCCGAGTCCCGAGGCCACGACCGCGCCGAGCAGGTACTGCCCGTTGTAGCCGAGGTTCCAGAGCTGACCGCGGAAGGCGACGATGAGCCCCACCGCGACGATGACGAGCGGTGCCATCAGCACGAGGCTGCGCTGCCAGTTGTCGCCGGTGACGCCGTACTTCCAGACGCCGGCGAAGAACTCGGTGGGGCTGGCGCCGATGGCCAGCATGATCAGCGCCGAGACGATCAGGGCGAGCAGCACCGGCACGACCGACCGCACGAAGCCCTGCAGGATGCGCTGGGCGGAACTGGTCCGGGTGTCCATCAGTCGGTGCCCTCGATCGCGCCGGTCATGTAGTGCCCCACCTTCTCGGCCGTTCCCGGCCCGTCGTTCGTCACGCCGCCCACGAGGCGGCCCCGGGAGATGACCTCGATGCGGTGCGACAGCTCGATCAGTTCGTCGAGGTCGGTCGACAGCAGCAGCACCGATCCGCCGTCCGCGGCGAAGTCGATGAGCAGCTCGCGCACGAGGTGCACGGTCTTGAGGTCGAGGCCGTAGGTCGGCTTGTTCACGACCACCAGCTTCGCTCCCCCGGTGAGCTCACGGGCGAGCAGGATCTTCTGGATGTTGCCACCCGAGAGCGTTCCGGCGCGGGTCGCCGGCGATGGGGTGCGGATGCCGTACTCCGCGATCAGGCGGTCGGCCTCGATGTCGACGGCCTTCGACTGGATGCGTCCCGACTTCCAGAACGGCGCCTGGCCGATGCGCTTGATCACGAGGTTCAGCGCGACCGACATGGAGCCGACCGTGCCCTCGTGCAGGCGGTCGTCGGTGACGTAGCGCACACCGAGCTGCTGGCGGCTGCGCACGCCGGTGCGGGTGATGTCCTCGCCGTCGAAGACGACGGTGCCGGAAGCGGCGGGGCGCTGACCGGCGACCACCTCGGACAGGGCCTGCTGCCCGTGTCCGTCGATGCCCGCGATGCCGAGGATCTCGCCGGCGCGGACGGTGAGCGTGACATCCTCGGTCTCGACGTCGTGGCCCGGGCCACGGCTGGTCACGCCCGAGAGCTGGAGGCGCACCGGGCGGCTCGAGAGGTCGAGGGCCGCGGTTTCGCGCTGCGCCTCACCCGCTCCGGCCAGGTCGACGGCGTCGGAGCCGGCTGCCGCCAGGTCGTCGCCGAACATGGCGGCGAGGATGGCGTCCTGCGCCTGCTCCTCACTGTAGGAGGCGAGCTCGTCGACGCCGATGTGGCCGACGTTGCGGCCGCCGCGGAGCACGGTGACGCAGTCGCCCATCGCGTAGGCCTCGCGCAGCTTGTGCGTGATCAGCACGACGGCGAGGCCCTGGGCCTTGACCCGGGCGATGCTCTCGCCGAGGTGCTCGATCGCCTGCGGCGTCAGCATCGACGTGGGCTCGTCGAGCACCAGCAGGCGGCTGCCCTTCCACATCGCCTTCGCGATCTCGACCTGCTGCTGCTGGCCGAGCCCGAGGTCGGAGGTGAGGGCGTGCGGGTCGATCTCGACGCCGAGCAGCTCGGCGAGCTCGCCGAGGCGCTGGGTGGCGCGCTTGGTGTCGCGCATCACGCCCGAGTCGCCGAGCATCAGGTTCTCGAGCACCGTGAACGCCGGCACGAGGGTGGAGTGCTGGTGCACGACGCCGATGCCGAGGTCGACGGCGACCTTGGGCGAGCTGATGTCGACCGGCTGCCCGCCGATCGAGACCGTTCCGGAGTCGGGCTGCTGCATGCCGGCGAGGATGCTGATGAGGGTCGACTTGCCGGCCCCGTTCTCACCGAGCAGGCAGTGCACCTGGCCGCTGACGATGTCGAGCGAGATGTCGTCGTTGGCGACGACCCCGGGGAACGCCTTGGTGATGCCCCGGAGGGAGATCACCTCGGAGGTGGTCGTTGTCGTCACTGCTGCTCCTTGGGTATCAGGGGCCGGGAGGCGGACTTCGGGGTGAGAAAGGGGGCCGGTGCCGGAGACTGCACGCTCCGGCACCGGCGGGGCGCCTCGGGTCAGGCGCCCTTCTTGGCCGCGATGACCGCGGCGACCTCGTCGGCCGAGGTGGCGATCGTCGGCGTGATGGAGCCGTCGATGATGCCCTGGGAGGCCTTCTCCACGGCGGCCGTGATCTCCGGCGTCATCGCGTCGGTCTCCTGCAGGTACATGCCGCCGTTCTCGACGTCGACCGGGTAGGTGACGGTGCCGAACGTCCCGGCCTCGACGTCCTTGATCGCGGCGACGTAGGCCGGCTCGTAGTTCCAGCGCACCGAGGTGAGCAGCTTGCTCGCGTCGCTGAGGCCGGGGGTGACGTCACCGATGTCGGCGATGTACTTGACGTTCGACGCGGCGTCGATGGCCTGCAGGTAACCCTGCGTCGCACCGTCGCCCATGCCGAACACGACGTCGGCGCCCGAGGCGATGATCTGCTCGGTGGCGGTCTTGCCGCCGGCGGCGTCGGCGTAGGCCGCCGGGCCGACCGAGGTGTAGAGCACCTGGATGCTCGGGTCGACGCTGTAGACGCCCTCCGCGAAGCCCGACGACATGGCGAACCAGTTCGCGTTGTCGGCCGAGAGCACGAGGCCCACCTTCTTCGAGGTGGTCGACATCGCCGCGGCGATACCGGCGAGGTAGCCGCCCTCCTGGCCCTCGGGCTTGGCCGAGGCGATCTGGTTCGGCACGTTCTGCTCGGAGCCGGCGTCCTGGATCAGGATCGGCACCTTGGTGGCGGCGGCGACGCTGGCCGCACCGACGCCGTAGCCCGAGGCGTGCGCGACGATGAACTGCGCTCCCCCGTCGGCCACCTGCGTGAGCACGGTCTCGATGTTGTCGTAGCCGGCGTCGGGGACGACGGTGACCTCGATGCCGAGCTCCTTGGCGGCCTCATTGGCCGCCTCGATGCCCGCCTGGTTGTAGCCGAAGTCGCTCTCGTTCTCGGGAGCGACCAGGGCGAACTGGGTGACCTCCGTGCCGCCGGCCGCGGCCGTCGAGGTGGAGTCGGAGTCGTCGCCGCCACGGCCGGACGAGCAGGCCGCCAGGCTCACGGCGAGGGCGCCGGTGACGGTCAGGACGGCGAGGCGGGTTGCTGTGCGGTGGCGGCCACCGCGAGTGAAACTGTTCATTGCCGAGATCTTC
Organism: Herbiconiux gentiana; assembly: GCF_024978135.1. Taxonomy (GTDB): domain Bacteria; phylum Actinomycetota; class Actinomycetes; order Actinomycetales; family Microbacteriaceae; genus Herbiconiux; species Herbiconiux gentiana. The sequence goes on from NZ_JANTEZ010000001.1 coordinate 710,359, forward strand.
CTCTCAGGGTGATGGGCCCCTGGTCGTTGTGGTGTCGGTGCGGTGGATCCTCTTACATTGTGCAGGGGTAGCGATACGATATGAGAAGAATCCGTGAATGCCAAGCACGACTTCCAGTTGTTACACGTCCGAAACACGCTCCGTCGACGATGACAGGAGGAGGCTTCACCATGAACCGCAGAGCTCTGCCACTCGTTCTCGCCGTCGCTGCACTGACCCTCACCGCGTGCGCATCCACTCCGACCATCTCGGAGCAGGACGCATCGGCGCTGGCCGATCTCGCCGCGGTCGCGGGCCCGACGTCGAACGTCGATCCCGCCACGATCACGAGCACCGAGTGCTGGCTGCCCTCGGATCACCTGATCGACGACGACAGCGTCAGCAGCACGACCTTCAAGGTGCTCTGCCGAGCGCACTACACCGATGCGAGCGGAGATCGATACCAGGATGCCACCTGCGTGGGCGACCTGGCCGCGCATCCGGCCCTCGACCACTGCTACCGCTGGGCCCCCTACACGGGAGAGCCCGCGTTCGACGACTTCCCCGCCGTACCGGCAGGCTGAGGGCCGTGCACTGAGACCGGGTGTTTCGGGATTGTGAACTCCGGCCCGATTGCTTGACACCGGAGAAATCTCTCTCATAACGTGATCCTCACTTAGCGAGATATGAGAATCACGGAAGCGAGACGTCGATGACCGACCCGAAGGTGTATCTGCTCGACGGAGGGACGCTCGTCATCGACGAGTCGGATGTGCACTGGCACATCAACGCCGGCAACCCCGTGCGCTTCCCCGTGTACAGCGTGCTGATCGAGCATCCCGACGCCCTGATCCTCTACGACACGGGGTTCGACCTCGGCCACGTCAACGCCGTGCTGCCATTCGAGCTGCCGCTGCAGACGCCGGAGCAGACGATCCCGGCCCAGCTGGCGGCCTGCGGCTTCAGCCCCGACGACGTCGACATCGTCGTGAACTCGCACTTCCATTTCGACCACGTCGGCGGCAACAAGCACCTCAGGAAGGCCACCACCCTGGTGCACAAGGAGGAGCTGCGGCACGCGAAGGTGCCGGAGCCGTTCGAGCGTCTGGGCTACTCCGACCTGAGCTTCGACCACGCCGATGTGACCTACAAGCCCATCTCAGGCGACTACGAGATCGTGCCGGGCGTCTGGCTGTTCGAGACCCCGGGCCACACCATCGGCCACTACTCGCTGCTCGTCGAGCTCGAGAACGAGCGCAGCATGCTGTTCTGCGGCGACGCCGCGTACACCCGCACCACCCTCGAGAAGGAGTGGATCGCGGGCTTCCACCTCGACCCCACCAAGTCGGTCGAGGCCATCCGCCGGCTCAACTATCTCGCCCGCACCAAGGACGCCGACATCTACCCCTCGCACGAGCTCGCTCCGTTCGAGACCTGGAAGCTCGCACCCGAGTACTACGGAGGAAACTGACCATGCCCGAGACCACACAGCGCGTTGCCCTCGTCACCGGAGCGGCCCAGGGCATCGGGGCCGCGATCGCCGACGAGCTCGCCGCCGAGGGCCTGAAGGTCGTCGTCGCCGACGTGAACGAGGAGGGCGCCCGCGCGGTCGCCGCCCGCAACGACGGCGTCGCCAAGGTGCTCGACGTCAGCGACCCCGAGCGCGTGGCCGTCGTCATCGACGAGATCGTCGCCGAGTTCGGCCGCATCGATGTGCTCGTCAACAACGCCGCCCTCGTACCTCTTACTCCGTGGGCCGACATCACCTTCGAGGAGTGGCGCCGCGTGATGAGCGTCAACCTCGACGGCATCTACCTCGTCACCCACGCCGTGACCGAGGTGATGGGTCGCGGCGGTTACGGCCGCATCGTGAACATCGCCTCGAACACCTTCGTCGCGGGGACACCCGACTGCGCGCACTACGTCGCCACCAAGGGTGCGTCCATCGGTCTCGTGCGCGCGCTGGCCGGTGAGCTCGGCCGGCTCGGCATCACGATCAACGCGGTGGCGCCCGGCATCATCGCGAGCGAGGGTGTGCTGAACGGTCCGCACCAGGCGGGCTTCGACTACGTCGTGCCGATGCAGGCGTTCGACCGTCGGGGGCTCCCCCAGGACGTCGCGCCCGCCGTGGCCTTCCTCGCCTCGGAGAAGGCCGGCTGGATCACCGGGCAGACCCTCGTGGTCGACGCCGGCCACACGCGCAACTGACGATGGGCACGAGCAGCACCAACACCCGCACCGATGTCCTGATCATCGGCGCGGGGTCGGCGGGCAGCGTCGTCGCGAACCGGCTGAGCGCCGACCCGTCGCGGAGCGTGACCGTGCTCGAGGCCGGCACGCGCGTGACCGATCCCGAGATGCGACGGCCCGAGCTCTGGCCGTTCATCCACGGCCGCTCCTATGACTGGGCGTACCGCACCACCCCGCAGCCCGGTCTCGCCGGCCGTTCGCTCGACTGGGCGCGCGGCCGCGGCCCCGGCGGCTCGAGCCTCGTGCATGCCATGGCGCACATGCGCGGCTGCCGGGCCGACTTCGACCGCTGGGTCGAGGCCACCGGCGACGAGCGGTGGGGGTGGGATGCTCTGCTGCCCTACTTCGACCGCACCGAGTCGGTGCTTCCCGTGCTCCGGCCGGGCCCCGAGCTCTCGAGCCCGCTGGTGCAGGACTACCTCGCCGCGTGGGAGTCGCTGGGAGTGCCGAGCATTCCCGACCACAACCACAACGGCGGCGAGATGCTGGGCGCGACCCCGAACTCGGTGACCATCCGCGACGGCGAGCGGGTGACCGTCTCCGACGTCTACCTCGACCCCGTGCTGGAGCGGCCGAACCTCACCCTCCACACCGGCGTCACGGTGCACCGGCTGCTGATCGACGGCGGCCGGGTGACGGGCGTCACCGTGACGATCGACGGTCGCGACGGGGTGCTGACGGCCGACGAGGTGATCCTCTGCGGCGGCTCGATCGGTGACCCGCTGCTGCTCATGCGCTCGGGCATCGGCGACCCCGCCGTGCTCGAGGCCGCGGGTGTCGAGGTGCTGCTGCCGTCGGAGCAGGTCGGCAAGAACCTGCACGACCACCTCCTGGGGGCCGGCAACGTCTACACCTCGCGCCGCGACGTGCCCCCGACGCGGCTGCAGCTGTCGGAGTCGATGACGTACCAGTCGCGGCTCGGGCTCACCGAGACCGCCGGGCCGATCGACCTCGTGGTCGGCTGTGTCGTCGGGCCGAGCGCGTCCGAGGCGCTGGCAGCCGAGGCCGCCGACGCCGTCCCGGGGCACGCGTACACGCTGCTGTTCGGGGTGACCAACCCCACCAGCCGAGGATCGCTCCGGATCTCGGGGCCCGACCTCGACGACGAGCCGGTGATCGACCCGAACTACCTCGACACCGAGCACGACCGGGAGCTGTTCCGCCTGGCGCTCGAGCGCGCGCGCCTCGTGGGCGCCTCGGCGGGCCTGTCGGCCTGGCGCGACCGCGAGGTGCTGCCGGGGCGCTCGCTCGCCGCCGGCGACGACGCCGCGGCCGACGCGTTCATCGCTCGGGCGGCCATCACGCACCACCACCCCGTGGGCACCCTGCGCATGGGTGACGGCGACGAGGCCCCGGTCACGCCGGAACTGCGCGTGCGGGGCCTCGACAACCTGTTCGTGGTGGACGCCGCGGTGATCCCCTCGATCACCGCGGGCCCGGTGCACGCCTCCGTGCTCGCGATCGCGGAGGCGTTCAGCGCGCGTTACACGGCGCTGTAGAGCCGGTTCGCTACTCGGTGCTGAAGGTGCCGACGTAGCGGGCCGTCTCGATCACCGAGTCGGCGTACTTCTGCAGGAACTCCTCGCGCGAGGGGTCGCCCTCGACGGGCGTCTTCAGCGCGTAGAGGTGGAAGAAGTAGTGGTGGTCGCCGTGACCGGCCGGCGGCTGCGGGCCGTAGTACTGCGTGGCGCCCGCGCCGTTCGGGGCGACGTGCACCCCGGGGGCCGAGAGGTCGAGCGTTCCGTCGATGGGCGGGATGCCGTAGGCGACCCAGTGGGTGAAGCCGTTGGGCAGCGGCGCGTCGGGGTCGTTCAGGATGAGCGCGAACTCGACGGTGCCCTCGGGAGCGCCCGAGACCTCGATGGTCGGGGTGTCGTTGCCGCCGTCGGCGCTGTAGTTCGCCGGGATGCGGCCGCCGTTCGGGAAGTCGGGGCTCGAGACGGCGAGCTTGTCGATTAAGAGGGCCATGGGTGGTTCCTTTCGGTGGGTGGTGCGGGTGTCAGACCCCGAGGGCGAGCGCGATCTCTGCGGCCACCAGCTCGGGATGCTCTTCGGGGATGTAGTGGTCGGCCTCGGCCACGACGACGAAACGGTCGTCGGGCCGCTCGGTCATGGCGCTCGCCCAGGAGGGCTCGCTGACGATCCTGCTCGCCTCGCCGCGGAGGTGCACCATCGGCACGGCGACTTCACGGAACTCGTCGAGGTACGGGGTGCGGAAGCCCTCGATCAGCTGCCGCATGGCGGCCGGGTCGGCGCGGGGCACCCAGCTGTCGGCGGCATCCTGCCGGTAGCCCCAGCGGGCGCGGCGCTCGACGGCGCCGGGCAGGATGGCCGGGTAGCGCTCGCGCAGATACTGCTCGATGGCGGCCCGGTCGGGGAACGAGCGGAAGCCGGCGGCGACCCGCACGTCGAGCTCGTCGAGCACCTCCGGTTCGACGAAGGGGGTGTAGTCGACGACCACCGCGCCCGTGACCCGGCCCGGCTGACGGGCGGCCGCGAGCCAAGCGTTGCGCCCGCCGAGCGAGTGCCCGGCGACGAGCGCCCGCTCGAGGCCGAGGGCGTCGAGCACGGTGACGACGTCGGAGACGAAGTCGTCGCCGGTGTAGCCGCTGGCGGGTTTGTCGCTCCGGCCGTGTCCGCGCTGGTCGAGCGCGATCACGGTGGCCCGGGAGGCGAGGGCGTCGCCCACCGGCTCCCAGACCGCGTGGTTGGCGGAGGTGCCGTGCAGCAGCACCACCGCCGGGCCCGAGCCGCGCATCCGGAACGCCAGGTCGACGCCGGCGCCGCGGGTGCGCAGGAGCCCGTCGCCGATCTCGACGACGGGCACGCTGCGGGACATCAGACGTTCGGGATGGTCGACAGGGTCTTCCGCGCCGCGATGAGACCGGTGATGATCTCCTTGCGCTTGGCGTCGACGTCGCCCTCGCCGTACTCGTACATGCCGGCGCCCGACTTGAAGCCGAGCTCGCCCGCGGCGATCTTGTCCTTGATGAACTGAGGGGTGTCGGTGGAGTTGTCGAGGTCCTTGTTCAGGTAGCTCGAGACGGCCTGGTAGATGTCGAGGCCGGCCATGTCGAGCAGACGGGTCGGGCCGACGACGGAGAGCTTGTAGCCGATCCCCCACTTCACGGCGGCGTCGAGGCCCTCGGGGGTGACGATGCCCTCCTCGAGCAGCGCCATGCACTCGCGCAGGATCGCGTAGAGCACGCGGTTCTCGACGAAGCCGGGGATCTCCTTCTCGATCACGGGCACGTAGTTGAAGGCCTTGACGATCTCGGCGAGCTTGTCGACCAGGGTGGGGTCGGTGGCCTCGCCCGGGATGATCTCGATCATCGGGATGAGGTGCGGCGGGTTCGACCAGTGCATGCCGATCAGGCGGCCGGGCACGGTGAGGCTCTTCGCCATGGTGCTGATCGGGATGCCCGAGGTGTTCGTCGCGATGATGACGTCGTCACCCACCCGCGCCTCGAGGTCGGCGAAGACCTTCTGCTTGAGCTCGAGCTTCTCGGGCACGGCCTCGATGATCAGCTCGGTGCCGGCGAGGGCGGCGTCGAGGTCGGTGCCGAAGGTGACGGATCCGCCGGGGGCCGACGGGGAGTCGACGGCCTCGAGCACGCCCTGCACGACGCCGTAGGCGGCCTCGGCGCGGGCGATCGCGTCCTCGGAGATGTCGTAGAGGCGCACGGTGCTGCCGGCGCGGGCCAGGGTGGCGGCGATGCCGGGGCCCATGGTTCCCGAGCCGATGACGGTGGCGACGGTGGGGAGACTGCTCATCGTGGTGCTCACTTTCGCGGGGTGGAGTGGTGTGGGGTGGTCGGAGGTGGGGGTGGGGCGTCGGGCGTCGGGTGCGGGCCGTCGGCCCGCGGGTCAGATGCCCGGCGGCAGGGCGATCGGCGAGATGCCGATGCCGAACGCCGACTCGACGCGGTCGAGGCGGCGGTTGAAGAAGGTCCAGAAGTTGTGCTGGGCCTTCGCCGGGTAGATGCGGTCGAACTTCTCCTTGGTCTCCTCGGCGTCGGGCTCGATCGGGGCGAAGCCCGAGGCCTTGAGGTCGACCTGGAAGCGCGCGGCCTTCTCGAGGAAGATGCCGGTGAGGGTCACCTCGGCCACGGTCGAGCCGACGAAGGCGACACCGTGATTGGCGAGGAGGATCGCCTGCGCGTCGCCGAGCGCCTTCGCCGCCGCGACGCCGAGCGGCACCGTGGTGATGATGTGGCTCGTCTCGGTGAAGCGCGGCACACCCTCGTAGGCGAACCAGACGCCGTGGTTGTTGTACGGCTTCAGCGGCTCCTCCGAGGCGCCGAGCACCGTGGAGTAGTGGGCGTGCGAGTGACCGACGAAGTTCACGTCGGGGCGCGCCTTCATGATCTCGGCATGCAGCGGCCACTCGAGGTGACGGAGGCCCGAGCCCTCGAGCACGTTCCCGTCGAAGTCGATCAGGATGAAGTCGTCGCCCTCGACCTCGCTGAGGGCGAGGTTGCCGCGCTTGAGCCAGAGGCCCCGGCCGAACGGGTCGCGGAACGACAGGTGCCCCATCGACATGTCGCCGTGCCCCTCGAGTTCGAGGATGCGGTGGGCCCGCGCGACGTCGGCGAGGATGCTCGCGATGGACTGGTCTTCGTAGTACTGGGTGTGCGAGTAGCTCATGGATGCTCCTTCGAGACGGGTCGGGTGGGGCGGGTCGTGCCGGTCGGGACGTTCGGTTACTTCGAGGCGAGCACGTCGGCGACGGTCATGCCGCCGACCCGGGCGTTGACCCGGCCACCGGTGGCCACCGCCGCGATGATGACGATCTCGTCGGGCCGCGGTGCATCCGGAAGCGTCAGCGTGATCGCGTCGTAGTGCGACCGAACGTAGACCTCGTCCTTGTACGCCAGCGGGATGTCGATCGGAGCGCCGGTGGGCGCGACCTTCGTGGCCGAGGAGATCCAGGCCTCGCCGCCGCCGACCGCGTCGCGGAGGGCGTTGCCGAAGACGGTGGTCACGCAGGCCACGATGTGCTCCTGCTCGCCGTTCACGCCGACCATCCCGCCCTTGCCGTAGCTCTCGACGGGGCGCCCGCCGAGCAGGGCGGCCGCTCGGCGGCCGAGCTCCGTGCCGAGGCTCGCGCTGGCGTCGGTGAGGGGCGAGAGGTCGTCGACCCAGCGGCCCGTGAACGGGTTCTCGAACACGACGGCGACTGCGGCCTTCACCAGCGGCTGCTCGGGCGCGGGGCCGAGCTCGTGCACGGTCTCCTGCACGAACGAGTGCCAGGCCCTGACCTTGTAGATGGAGTCGATGCTCATGCTGCGTGTACCTCGTGTCGCTTGGGGTCGGTCGGGTTGTAGAGGGCGGTCTCGACGCTCTCGCCGGTGAACTGGTTGCCGTTCGCCATCTCGCGGGTATCGGCGTACCACTGCGAGCGGTCCTGGGCGCGGTCGGTGTAGGGGCGCTCGAGGCGCTCCCACTCCTGCAGCGCTCCGGGCAGCTCGTCGTCCGCGGCCTCGGTGGCCGCGACGGCGAGCGTCCAGGCGTTCTGCATCGCGGTTCCGGCGCCCTGGGCGAGGGCCGGGCACATGGCGTGCGCCGAGTCGCCGATCAGAGCGACGCGTCCCTCGGTCCACCGGTCGAGACGGGTGGTCTGGTAGCCGTAGTAGCGGCCCTGCACTCCCGCCGCCTCCTCGAGCACGGGGGCGAGCTGCGGGAAGATCGACGTCCACAGCTCGAGGTCGATCGGCACGCGCGAGCCGTCGGCGTCGGCCGAGGGCGACATCAGCGCGATGTACAGCTCCTCGTCGTTGGCCGGCGTGTAGAGCACGCGCAGCACGCGGGGGTCGAGGTTCCAGAAGTCGATCACGTTGTCCCACTCGGTGTCGGGCTCGAGCGCCTGCAGCTCGGCCTTCTTGCGGGGCACGAGGAAGCGGGTGATGCCGTCGCGCGAGCGCTCGCGCTTCAGCGGGATCTTCAGCGAGTCGCGCACCGCCGAGCCCACGCCGTCGGCGCCGATCACCAGGTCGGCCTGGGCGGTCTCGCCGTTCGCGAAGGTCACCGTACCCTCGGGGGTCGCACCGGTCACCGCGGAGTCGGCCACGATCTCGACACCCGACTCCCGCGCCGCGGTGAGCAGCGTCTGGTGCAGGTGCGGCCGCGTCATCGTGCGCCAGCGGATGCCCTCCAGGGTCTCCTGCGACTGGATGACGTTGTTCATGCGGGTCTCGTACGCCGGCGGGGTCATCGACCGCGCGTCGAGGTCGGGCGTGGCGCCGATGGCGTCGAGCACCTGGAGGCTGTTGTTCCAGAGCACGATGCCCGCTCCCTCGGCGCGGAGCTCCGAGGCGCGCTCGTGGAGCCGGACGCTCCATCCGCGCTGGGCGAGTGCGGTGGCCGCGGTCAGTCCCGCGAACCCTCCGCCCGAGATCTCGGCGTGACGGCGGCTGTCGGTCATGTCTGTCCTGTCTGTCTGGTCGTGGTGTGCGTGTCTGTTCGCGTCGCGCGCGGTCGGGTCAGGGCCGATGGCCCGTCAGAGTCCCGTGGCGGCGCCGATCCTGATGGCGGAGAGGCCGATCACCTCGGCGATGCCGACGGCGTTCTCGACGCCGGCCGCTCCGGCGAACTCCTCGGCCCCGGTCGGCGTGTGATAGCGCCAGCCCTCGGCGCGGCCGACGCCCACGAGGGCGGCGCGGGCCACGCGGGTGACGTTGCCGAAGTCGGTGGCGAAGCCGAGCGCGGGCGGGTCGGCGATGAACTCGCGACCGGCGGCGGCGAAGGCGTCGCCCACGAGGGCGATCACCTCGGGGTCGGGGCGCACGGGCGCGATCGGCGCCGAGCTGGTCCAGACGGCCTCGCCGACGATGCCGTGCACCGTGTCGGCGAGCGCGTCGAGCCCCTCGTCGTCGTCGGCGAAGAGCAGGAAGGAGGCCTCGAAGACCATCCCCGCCCCTTCCTCGACGTCGCCGTCGACGGAGACCGACTCGATGATCAGGCGGGCCGGGTCGACGGCCCCGGCGAGCGCCGTGACGTTCGCCAGGGCCACGAGCGGCGTGCAGACGACGTCGCGGCGCAGGGTGCGCACCCCCACCACGCGGGCGGTCTCCCGGCGCATGGCGAGCGAGGCGGGCCAGACGGTGTCGATGAACTCCGGATGCGGGTAGAGCACGACGTCCACGTCGTCCCAGACACCGGCCGCGGCCGTGAGGGCCTTGCCGCTGCCGCGCTCGCGGGTGAGCGGGGAGTGGATCTCGTCGGCCGGGCATCCGACGACCACGACCCGACCGGTGAGCTGCTCGCGCACGGCGGCGAGCGCCAGAGCGGCACCGATCACGCCGGCGGACTGCGGACCGTGGCCGCAGGAGTGCACCGGAGCGACGTGGCCCTCGGCGTCGTAGGAGGCGGGGGCGTCGTAGACGGCGATGACGCCGACGGTCGCGCCCGGGGCGCCGAGGTCGAGCTCGGCTCGGAAGGCCGTGGCCATGCCCGCGACACCCTCGGTGACCGTGTAGCCTGCGCCGCGCAACAGGCCCACCAGGTGCGCAGCGGTCTCGGTCTCCTGGTGCGCCAGTTCGGGATGCGCGGTGACGAAGTCGACCGTCTCGCCGATCACCGGGGCGAGCCCCGCGACGGCCTCGCGGTACTGTTCATCGAGCTGCTGCTCGGTCATGCTGCGCCCCCTCGTCGGTGTCCATCCGCGGTCACAATTCTTATTATGTGGATCGCAGTGTCAGCATATGACGCGACCTCCTCGAATTATTCATGACCGGGCAAGATGTAACAAGGCCTTAACACGGCCCGGACGACAGGAGCCGCATCATCGACGATCACGACATCGCCCCCGACTGGTGGAAGAGCGCGGTGGTGTACCAGGTGTACCCGCGCAGCTTCCAGGACTCCGACGGCGACGGGATCGGCGACCTGCCGGGCATCCGGCGCCGCCTCGACCATCTCGAGCGCCTGGGCGTCGACGTGGTGTGGCTGTCGCCCGTGTACCGGTCGCCGCACGCCGACAACGGCTACGACATCAGCGACTACCGCGACATCGATCCGCAGTTCGGCACCCTCGACGACCTCGACGCCCTGCTCGCCGATCTGCACGCCCGGGGCATGAAGCTCGTGATGGACCTCGTGGTGAACCACAGCTCAGACGAGCATCCGTGGTTCGTCGAGTCGCGCTCGAGCCGAGACAGCCCCAAGCGCGACTGGTACTGGTGGCGGCCGGCCCGGCCGGGCCGCGAGCCGGGCACCCCGGGCGCCGAGCCCACCAACTGGGAGTCGTTCTTCTCAGGGCCGACGTGGGCGTACGACGAGGCGACGGGCGAGTACTACCTGCATCTGTTCGACCGCAAGCAGCCCGACCTCAACTGGGAGAACCCCGAGGTGCGCGAGGCCGTCTACGAGATGATGCGCTGGTGGTTCGACCGGGGCGTCGACGGGTTCCGGATGGACGTGATCAACCTCATCTCGAAGGACCTCGCCCTGCTCGACGGCGTCATCGCGCCGGGGCGGACGCTCGGCGACGGGTCGCCGCACGACATCGGCGGGCCGCGCCTGCACGAGTTCCTGCAGGAGATGCACCGCGAGGTCTTCGCCGGCCGCACGGGGCTGATCACGGTCGGCGAGACGCCCGGGGTCACGCTCGAGGAGGCGGTGCTGTTCACCGACCCGGCGCGGCGCGAGGTCGACATGGTGTTCCAGTTCGAGCACGTCGGGCTCGATCACGGCCCCGACACGAAGTTCCGGTCGCGGCGCCTCCAGCCCGGCGAGCTGGCCGAGTCGCTCACCCGGTGGCAGGATGCGCTCGCCGACGTCGGCTGGAACAGCCTGTACTTCGCCAACCACGACCAGCCCCGCTCGGTCTCGCGTTTCGGTGACGACAGCCCCGTGCACCGGCGTTCCTCCGCGACGGCGCTCGCGACCGTGCTGCACCTGCAGCGGGGAACGCCCTACGTCTACCAGGGCGAGGAGCTCGGGATGACGAACTCCCCCTTCGCCGCAATTGACGACTACCGCGACCTGGAGTCGCTCAACTGGTACGCCGAGAGCCTCGCCGCGGGTGCCGTGGCCGAGGACTCCCTCTGGGGGCTCGCGGCCGTCAGTCGCGACAACGCCCGCACGCCGGTGCAGTGGGACGACTCCCCCGAGGCCGGCTTCACCTCCGGCACCCCGTGGATCGCGGTCAATCCGAACAGCGCCGAGATCAACGCGGCTGCGCAGTACGACGACCCCTCCTCGGTGTTCTCGATGCACCGCGCCCTGATCGCGCTGCGGCACGAGCTGCCCGTGGTCGCGCACGGGACGTTCCGGCGGGTCGATGCCGGAGACCCGGCGGTCTTCGCCTTCGAGCGCGCGCTCGACGACGACCGGTTGCTCGTCGTGGTGAACCTCTCCTCGGAGCCGCGCGCGGTGCGGCTCGAGGCGTCCGAAACGGAGCGCTGGTCGAGCGCCTCGGTGCTGCTCGCCAATCTCGCTGACGCGTCGGCGTCGGCGTGGGCGGATCTCCGCCCGTGGGAGGCCAAGGTGCTGCGCGCCTAGTCGCCGCCCGCCGCCTGGGCGCGTTCCCGCGCATCCGCCTGTTCGTACGTGCGCAGGACTGCGGCGAGGGTGTGCGTGTAGCCCACGGCCTCGTGGCCGACGACCTCGACCACCGGGCAGAGCGCGACCAGCACGATCACCGAGACCAGGGCCGCGACACTACCCGGATCGGCGAGATCGAGCGTCCCGCGGCCGGCCGTGGCACCCACCGCGAGCGCGGCGACCAGCGGAACGCAGGCCGCGATCAGCAGCGGCAGATGGGTCAGGTCGTAGGAGCGCAGCAGCACGCTCCAGGTGATGAAGATCATCGCGATCATCACCGCCACGGGAACGGCGAGCGCCAGCGCGATCTGGAACACGGTCAGGCTCTCGCCTTCGATGGCCGCTGCGGCGATGCGGAGGCCGGCGCCCACCGCGGCGATCGAGCCGAACATCGGCAGGTGGGCGTAGCGCCAGGCGAAGGTGCGCGAGGGCCAGCGCTCCAGCACGATCCGGGACGGGATGAGGAAGTAGGCCCACCAGAACCCGGCTGCGATCACGAGCCCCGACGCGACGAGGGCCGCCGCCTCGAGCGACCAGCCGCGCTCCTGGGTGAGCGCCCCCACCGCGGCCACCGTCGCTGCGATCACCTCGCCGAGGGCGATCAGGGTCAGCAGACCGAACCGCTCGGCGAGGTGGCCGGCGTTCCACGGTGTGCGTCCGATCCGGCGTTCGAGCAGCACGGGCGCCACCATCTCCGCCGATGCCAGCACGACGATCGCGACGACCGTGACGGGCACCGCCAGCGGAACGACGGCGGTGAGCAGCCAGAGCAGCTGGGCGACGGTGATCGTCACGGCGTAGGCGACGTCGATGCGCCGGTGCCGGGCATCCTGAGCAGCCGCCCGCAGCCAGAGCGCGATCAGCGGTACGCGCATCACGATGTAGCCGACCACCATCAGCAGGTTGTTCGGGCTCTCCCCCCCGGCCGCCGACTCGAAGCTCACCGGCAGACCGAACATCAGCACCACCGCGCCCACCATCTGCACGATGGTCAGCACCCGGAACAGCGCGTCGTCGTTGCCGTAGGCCGAGGCGAACCAGCTGAAGTTCATCCACGCCCAGCTGATCGCCCAGATGGCGAAGAGGTAGGCCCCCACCGCCGACCAGACGTGGCCTTCGCCGACCTGGTGCGCGAGCTGCTCGGCCGCCGCGGCGAACGCGATCACGTACACGAGGTCGTAGAGCAGTTCGAGGGGCGTCACCGCGCGGCCGGGCCCGCCGGAGCGCTGTCCGCGGAGCGGCCGCAGACGATGCCGCAGCTCGTCCTCGAGTCGCGACCTGAACCTCTCGTCGACCATGCCCGCCGCCCTTCGCCCGACCCCCGACCAGCTGGGGCCCAGTCCAGCAGATCCGCGCCCCGGCGTCCAGGGCAGCGCACCTGAGGGTCGGCCGCGCATGCCCCCTCCCGCATGGACGTCGGGTCAGGATGGAGGCATGACCGACGCGGATGCGCCCCGAGACCGTTCCTCTGACGAGAGCAACCCCTACGCCGCCAGGCCCTGGCTCGCCGCCTACGCCGACGGGGTGCCTGACCAGATCGACGCGCCGAGCGAGACGCTGCCGCAGATGATCGACGCGAGCGTCACGCGCTATGGCCGCACGCCCGCTCTGGAGTTCTTCGGCGCCGTCACGAGCTACCGCGAGCTCGGCGAGCAGATCGAGCGGGCGGCCGAGGGGCTACGGCGGCTCGGCGTGAAGAAGGGCGACCGCGTCGCGATCGTGCTGCCGAACTGCCCGCAGCACGTCGTCGCCTTCTACGCGGCCCTGCGGCTCGGGGCGATCGTGATCGAGCACAACCCCCTCTACACCGCTCGCGAGCTGCGCCACCAGTTCGAGGACCACGGCGCCCGCGTCGCCATCGCGTGGGACAAGACCTTCGACACCCTCGCCGGCTTCCCCGACGACCTGAAGCTCGACCGCATCGTGAGCGTCGACATCACCGAGGCCCTGCCGTTCGGCAAGCGACTCGCCCTGAAGCTGCCGGTGAAGAAGGCGCGGGAGTCACGGGCGCAGCTGACCGCGACACCGCGGTCCGCGCATCCGCTCACCTGGGCGAAGCTGCTCGACCACCGTCGTGTGTCGCGCAAGGTCGCGGGGCCCGCGCTCGACGACGTCGCGCTGCTGCAGTACACCAGCGGCACCACCGGCACGCCGAAGGGCGCCGTCCTCACGCACGCGAACCTCCGGGCGAACGCCGCCCAGGGGCGCGCGTGGGTGCCCGGCCTGCTCGACGGCGAGGAGACGTTCTACGGGGTGCTGCCGCTCTTCCACGCCTACGGCATGACGCTCTGCCTCACCTTCGCGATGAGCATCGGGGCGAAGCTCGTGCTGTTCCCGAAGTTCGACCTGGGGTTGGTGACGGATGCTGCGCGAACCTCTCCCCCGACGTTCCTGCCCGCCGTCCCGCCCATCTACGACCAGCTCGCCCGGGCGGCCTCGCGCGGCACGATCGATCTCTCGAGCGTGCGCTTCGCGATCTCGGGGGCGATGAGCCTGCCGGTCGCCACGGTCACGCGCTGGGAGGAGGCCACGGGCGGCCTGCTGGTCGAGGGGTACGGGATGACCGAGTCCTCCCCCGTGGCGCTCGGCAACCCGATCGGGCCGTCGCGGCGGCCGGGCACCGTGGGGGTGCCGTTCCCGTCGACGGAGATCCGCGTGGTCGACCCGGCGACGCTCGAGGACCTGCCGATCGGCGAGCCCGGCGAACTGCTGATCCGCGGGCCGCAGGTGTTCCAGGGCTACTGGGGGCGGCCGGGCGACACTGCCGCGACGCTGCTCGCCGGCGGCTGGCTGCGCTCGGGCGACATCGCCACCGTCTCGTCCGATGGCTTCGTGACCATCGTCGACCGGCTGAAGGAGATCATCATCACGGGCGGCTTCAACGTCTCGCCGACCGAGGTCGAGGACGCGCTGGGCTCGCACCCCGACGTCGAGAGCGCGGCCGTGGTCGCCCTGCCGCGCGACAGCGGCGGCGAGGAGGTGGCGGCGGCCGTCGTGCTGCGCTCCGGCGCGACGCTCGACGTCGAGGCGCTGCGCGACTACTGCCGCACCCGGCTCGCCGCCTACAAGGTGCCGCGCCGCATCGTGGCGGTCGACGACCTGCCCCGCTCGCTGATCGGCAAGGTGCTGCGCCGCGAGGTGCGGGAGCGGCTGCTCGCGGCGCAGTAGTCGATACTGGAGCCATGGGGGCTGGGGACGTGGGAGCCAGGGGCATCGGGCTCGTCGGGACGGCGTTCCAGCCGATCGTCGAGATCGCGTCGGGGCGGGTCGTCGCCCATGAGGCGCTGTCCCGGTTCGCCGACGGCGGCGGTGCGGTGGCGCCCGACGTCGCGTTCGCGGAGGCGTACGCGAGCGGGCGGATCGAGCGCGTCGACGCCGACTGCCTCGAGCGAGCCGTCGACGCCGCGGGTGGGTTGGGCGGGCGCGACGCGCACGAGCTGTTCCTGAACGTCGAGCCGCCGACCCTCTGGCGCAGCGAGCTGCCCGCCGCCCTGCGGCACGGCCTGCCCGTGACCATCGAGATCACCGAGCGCGCGCTCGCCCGGGACACGGGGCGGCTGCTCGGCGCCATCCGTCGGCTGCGCGAGCTCGGCCACGCGATCGCCGTCGACGACCTCGGTGCCGAGCCCGCGACCCTGGCGCTCCTGCCCCTGATCGCCCCCGACGTGATCAAGCTCGACATGGCACTGATCCGGGAGCGGCCCGACCGGAACGCGGCGCGGATCATGACCGCGATCGCCGACTACGCCGGGCACAGCGAAGCCCTCGTGCTCGCCGAGGGAATCGAGAATGAGCGGCAGGAGCTGATGGCCCGCGCGCTCGGCGCCACCCTCGGGCAGGGCTGGCACTACGGCCGCCCCCGCCCCGCCGACGAGGCCGCCCGCGTGGCGACGAGCCCCGAGGAGCGCACCGAGTGGCGGGCGCAGGTCTCGCGTTCGGCCCGCGCGTCCGCGCGGGTGGACGGTTCGGCGACGCCGTTCGAGCTCGTCGGCGCTTCCGTCGAGCCCCGCCGGGCCGACCGGGCGCTGCTGCTGCAGGTGAGCCGCTTCCTCGAGGAGCGGGCCGCGGCCGGCGGGGACAGCGCGGTGATGCTCGCCACCTTCCAGCGCGACTCGAACGTCACCCCCGCCACCCGGCGGCGCTACGAGTGGCTCGTCGATCGCGGCTGTCTGCTCACCGTCTTCACGGTCGGCGAGCCCGCCGGCCTCCCGGCGCCTGCGCACAGCAGGGTGATCGCTCCCGACGACCGGCTGGCCGCCGAGTGGGACGTGATCGTGCTGACCGCCGACCACGCCGCCGCGTTGACCGCGCGCGAGGTCGATCCGGGCGGGCATCCGGGCAGCGACTACGACTTCGTGCTCACGACCGACCGCGACCTCGTCACCCGAGCGGCTCTGGCCCTGTTCACGAGCGACTGACCGGGTCGGGAATAACCCGGGCCCCTCGGCGTTGAACTTGAGCGTAAGGCACTCAAGTTTCAAACCAGGAGGTTTCGTGCCCGAGAACTTCACCCCCGCCGACGGCAACGCCGACGGCACCAACTCGTTCGACGAGTTCCTCGCCCGCTACCTCGAGGGCGAGCGCGCCGCCCGCGCCGGTCGCTCGATCGACCTCAGCAAGCTGATCAGCCGTCGCACCCAGGAGCTCCTCTCCGAGGCGGGCAGCTACGCCGTCGAGCACGGTCACCGCGAGCTCGACGCGCTGCACATCCTGCGCACGATCGCGCCGCAGCAGCCCGCCGCCGAGGCCATCCGCAACGTCGGAGCCGACCCCGCGGCGATCGCCCGCGCCGCCGAGCTCCGCCTCCCCGCCGCGAGCAGCGACCGCGTCACCGCGCCCGCGCTCACCCAGTCGGCCCAGCGCGCGCTGTTCCATGCCTACCAGGTGGCCCGCGCATCCGGATCGACCTACATCGACCCCGAGCACCTCTTCTTCGCGCTCGTGATCAACCAGGACTCCCCCGCCGGGCAGGTGCTGGCCCAGGCCGGCGTCACCCCCGACGCCCTGCAGGAGGGCATGCGTCAGAACCTCGGTGCCCCGGGTGCCGAGGCGACGGATGCCCGCACGGCGGCCGGAGCGGACGGCGACGGCCGCGCATCCGAGACCCCGACCCTCGACAAGTTCGGCACCGACCTGACCGAGCTCGCCCGCGAGGGCTCGCTCGACCCGGTGATCGGCCGGCTCGACGAGATCGAGCAGACCATCGAGATCCTCTCCCGCCGCACCAAGAACAACCCGGTGCTCGTGGGTGAGGCGGGCGTCGGCAAGACCGCGATCGTCGACGGCATCGCCCAGGCGATCGTCGACGGCGGCGTGCCCGAGCAGCTGCGCGACAAGCGTGTCGTCTCGCTCGACCTGCCCGCCATGCTCGCCGGAACCAAGTTCCGCGGCGACTTCGAAGAGCGCCTGACCAGCCTGATGGACGAGATCTCGGCCCACAAGGACGAACTGATCGTGTTCATCGACGAGCTGCACACCGTGGTCGGTGCGGGCGGCTCGGGCGAGGGCGGGATGGATGCGGGGAACATCCTGAAGCCCCGCCTCGCCCGCGGCGACCTGCACCTGCTGGGCGCCACCACGCTCAAGGAGTACCGCGCGATCGAGAAGGACCCGGCGCTGGAGCGCCGCTTCTCGCCCGTGACGGTCGGCGAGCCCTCCCAGGCCGACGCCGTGCAGATCCTGCAGGGTCTTCGCCCCGCCTACGAGGAGCACCACGGCGTCTCGTACACCGACGCCGCCCTCTCGGCCGCGGTCGAGCTCTCGGCCCGCTACGTCAGCGACCGCTTCCTGCCCGACAAGGCGATCGACCTGATCGACCAGGCCGGCGCACGGCTGCGGCTCTCGCTCGGCAAGGTGGCGTCGGTGGTCGACACCGGCGCGCTGATGGCCGATCTGGCCGCGCTCGAGGCCGCCAAGAACTCGGCGGTGTCGCTCGAGCACTATGAGGAGGCGTCGCGCATCCGCGACGAGATCGAGGACGTGCAGCACCAGCTGGCCGAGGCCTCGTCGGTGAACCGGCGGGTGGCGGCCGAGCGCGCGTCGTTCGCGTCGTCGGCCGGCAACGACTCGGATGCGGTGGTCGACGAGGCGGAGATCGCCGCGGTGATCTCGCGTGCGACAGGCATCCCCGTCTCGCGGCTCGGCGACGTCGACCGTGCCCGGCTGGCCGCCCTCGAGGGCGAGCTGCACGAGCACGTGATCGGACAGGACGACGCCGTGACCGTGGTGGCCAAGGCCGTGCGCCGCAACCGCACGGGTATGGGTGACGCGAACCGGCCGATCGGCTCGTTCCTCTTCCTCGGCCCGACCGGTGTGGGCAAGACCGAGCTGGCGAAGACGCTCGCGTCGTCGCTGTTCGGGTCGTCGGATGCGATGCTGCGCTTCGACATGTCGGAGTTCGGTGAGCGCCACACCGTGTCGCGTCTCGTCGGTGCCCCTCCCGGCTACGTGGGCTACGACGAGGCCGGCCAGCTGACCGAGCGCGTTCGCCGGAACCCGTACTCGGTGGTGCTGTTCGACGAGATCGAGAAGGCCCACCCCGACGTGTTCAACCTGCTGCTGCAGGTGCTCGACGACGGGCGCCTGACCGACGGTCAGGGTCGCACGGTCGACTTCCGCAACACGGTGGTCATCATGACCTCGAACCTGGGGTCGGAGTTCCTGGCCTCGCGGTCGGGGGCCATGGGGTTCGTGGCCCGCTCTGCTGCTGGTTCCTCGGACGGCGACGGGAACGGTTTCGGCTCGGACAAGGCGCTGCGTGACCGCGTGATGGGCAAGCTGCGCGAGGCCATGCGGCCGGAGTTCCTCAACCGGATCGACGAGATCGTGCTGTTCCGCAAGCTCGAGAAGGCACAGCTGGAGCAGATCGTGTCGCTGCTGCTGGAGTCGACCCGGGTTCGGCTGTCGGCGCTGTCGGTCTCGCTGACCGTGACGCCGGCCGCCGTCGCGTGGCTCGCAGCGAACGGCTACGAGCCGGAGTACGGGGCGCGGCCGCTGCGTCGGCTGATCCAGCGGAAGGTCGACGACGCGATCGCCGAGCTGCTGGTCGACGGGTCGATCGTCGACGGCGGGGACGTGGCCGTGGACGCGGTGGACGGGGAGTTGGCCGTGCGGTCGGGGTCGGGCTCGTCGGGCTCGGTCGCGTCGTCGTCGTCGGAGGCCGGGTTCGCCTTCGCGGCGTGATCCTGAACTGACGGCGTCGGGCCGGGGACTTCGGTTCCCGGCCCTTCGTCGTTCGCGGTTCTCCACAGGGGGCTGACGGCTTGTCGAGGATATGTCACACTGTCCTGAGCAAATCTCACACTCAGGAGGGTGATCATGACGATCCCGACGAAGAACAGTTCCCCCGGCCGACGCGCGCGCCGCGCCGCCTCGACCCTCGGCGTCCTCGCGGTGGCCGCCGGCGCGGTGCTCGTGCCGACCGCCGCCCACGCCGAGGACGTGCCGCCGACCGCCACGGCCGACACCTACACCGTGGGCTCGGGCGTGCTCTTCCGCGTGGCGGCCGCACAGGGGCTGCTCGCGAACGACCTCAACCTGGGGCTCGGCCAGTTCGCCGCCCCGGCCACCGATCCCGGCCACGGAACGCTCGACGTCGAGCTCGACGGCAGCTTCACCTACCTGCCCGCGGCCGGATTCACGGGCGCCGACAGCTTCACCTACTGCATCAAGATCGCCGACACGCTCCCGTGCCTGTCCGCCGAGGTGAAGGTCTCGCTCACCGTCGATCCGTCGATGGAGCGCATCGGGGGCGCCGATCGCTTCGCCGTGTCGGCCGCCGTCTCGCAGGAGACGTTCGACCCCGAGGTCGGCACCGCCTACATCGCCTCCGGCGAGACCTTCCCCGACGCCCTGTCGGCGTCGGCCGCGGCGGGCGCCGAGGGCGGGCCGGTGCTGCTGGTGCGCAAGAACGCCATCTCCACCGAGGTCGACGCCGAGCTGCGCCGACTGCAGCCGCAGCGCATCGTCGTCGTGGGCGGCGAGCAGGCCATCGCTGCGACGGTCGAGACGGCGCTCGGCACCTACACCGACGTCGTGGAGCGCATCGGCGGGGCCGACCGCTTCGTGGTGTCGGCCGCGATCTCGAAGTCGAGCTTCGGCGCCGACCGCCCTGTGGCCTACGTCGCTTCCGGTGAGGACTTCCCCGACGCCCTAGCGGGCTCGGCGGCCGCCGGCGTGAAGGGCGGCCCCGTGCTGCTCGTGCGCCACGACGGCGTGCCGACGGCCGTGGCAGACGAGCTGCGCCGGCTGAATCCGGCGAAGATCGTGCTGCTGGGTGGCCCGACCGCGGTCTCCGACGCCACGAAGGCCGCCCTCGAGGCGATCAAGCCCGTCACCCGCATCGGCGGCGCCGACCGTTTCGTGGTGGCATCGGCCGTCTCGGCCGACGCGTTCTCGACCACCGACACCCACACGGTGTACGTGGCCTCGGGCGAGAAGTTCCCCGACGCGCTCGCGGGCTCGGCGGCGGCCATCGCCGGCCACGCGCCCGTGCTGCTCGTCACCCGCGACGGCCTGCCGGCCGCCACCGCGACCGAGCTCGACCGCCTGAACCCGACGCGCATCGTCGTGCTCGGCGGCGAGCAGGCGATCTCGGCGGCGACCTACACGGCGCTGAAGTCGCACCTGGGCTGACGCCCGGCCGTGGTGCGGCCCCCGCGACGCTCGCGTCGGCCGCACCACGGCACCACCACCGCACCGGCCGCATCAGCGCGACGCCCGACCGCGCCGGCCGCATCACCGCGACGCCCGACCGCGCCTCCGTGCTGCGGGCGCCTCCCACCCCTAGGATCTGCGCATGAGCATGCTGCACCTCGACCCCGACCGGATGATCGGCGAGTCCCGGCTCCTCGATACGGTGACGCCCCGGCCCCCGTCGGAGCGCGTGAGGCTGGCCCGCGCCGAGGTCATCCGCGTGCTCACCACCACGGCGAACGACCGCGCCGACGCCGAGCAGGACTACCTCGACGCCCTCGACGCCCACCACCGCGCCTACGCCGCCGCCCTCGCCGCCGACTTCACGCCCGCCGACCTCGAGCGCCTCGGTCTCGCGCCGTCGACGCCAGAGCGCTAGGCCCGCTGGCTGACGGCTGATCGCTGACGCCCGGTCGCACAGGCCCGAGCGCTGACACCGGGTCAAGCCCTCGGCGGCGGACGCACTCGGTCGTAGGGTCGCCGCTACGAGTGATCGGACGTCGGAGAGACCTCCTCGACGGAACCGATCCCGAAGCGAGGAGACCTCAATGACCACCGCACGCGACATCATGACGCCCGACCCCCAGTGCGTGAAGGAGGGCGAGACCCTCGTCGACGCCGCCCGCCTGATGCGGGCGCACGACACCGGCGCCCTGCCGATCTGCGGTGACGACGGCCGCCTGGTGGGCATGCTGACCGACCGCGACATCGTCGTGAAGTGCCTCGCCGACGGCGGCGACCCGGCCACCGTGACCGCGGGCAGCCTGGCCGAGGGGGCGCCCGTGACCATCGGCGCCGACGACGACGTGCGGGAGGCGCTCGAGACCATGAAGGCGCACCAGGTGCGCCGCCTGCCGGTGATCGACGGGCACGACCTCGTCGGCATCATCAGCCAGGCCGACATCGCCCTGTCGCTCAGCGCCATAGAGACCGGAGAGACCGTCGAGGAGATCTCCGAGGGCCCGGAGAACGGCAGCGTCTGACGGCAGTCGCCGGCGCGGCACCCGGGCGCGGGCGCCCGGCGCTATCGGCGGCAGTCAGCGGTGCAGCGCCTCGTGCCGCCGCGCGGTGAACCAGGTCGGGTTCGACGAGATCTTCGGCAGCCGCCGCCCGATCCACACCGACCGCGCCGCGAAGAACCCCCCGGCGCCGCCCGACACGACGGCGACCACGATCGTGATCGTCGTCGCCTGCCACGATCCCAGCACGAGCGCCAGCACGATCCACGGCACCGCCGTGCCGATCGCCACGATGTGCAACGCCGCGAACCCGCGCTCGCGCACCGTCAGCGGGCGGCGGTTGAGCAGCGGCCAGGCGACGAGCCCCACCAGCAGCGCCCAGCCCCCGGCCCCGAGCGCCGAGAGCAGGCTCGACAGTGCTGCGGCGCTCCACGAGAAGACGTTGTTGCCGGCCGCGACGAGCAGGAGCGTTTGACTCGAGGCGAGGGCCGCGACCGCGGCGGCGAAGGCTCCTTCGACGGCGAACCAGCCGGTGCGGTTGGCCGGCTGGTGCTCTGATCCGATCATCGATCGTCCTTTCCCGGCCACGCTGCCGGAGTGGTGCGGCGAGCCCCCGTCGTCGTCGACCGGTGCCCGCGGTGTTCCTGCTCCTACTGTGTTCCGGAGCAGCGGTCGCCGCAAGGCACCACACCGGGGGCCATCTCGTCCTGTGCCGACTGTTCGGAGCCGGTGACGAGATCGACGGGTGTCACACCCGATCCCGCGCCTCCCGCGCCGTCACGATCGAGTACTGCACGTTCGCCAGTGCGTGCAGCACGACCCCGACTCCGACGAGCCCCAGCGCCAGGGCGGCGGGCAGCGAGGGAGCCGGCGCCATCCACTCGGCGAGGAGCAGCAGCGGGAACCCCACCATCAGCAGCACCGTGCGCAGCTTGCCGAACCAGCGCACCCGCACGGTGCCGGGCCGCGCCACCAGGATCACGACGCCCAGCAGCAGGTCGCTCGCGAGCAGCACGATCGCCATCCAGAGCGGCACGAGCCCCGCGATCACGAGCGTGATGCACACCGTGAGCTGGCTCACCCGGTCGGCGAGCGGGTCGAGCCGCTGCCCGAGCTCGGTCACCAGGTCGAAGCGCCGCGCGATGAACCCGTCGGCCCAGTCGGTGACCCCCAGCACGATCAGCAGCACCAGTGCCAGAAGCGGATCATCGAGCACGAGCAGCGCGACCACGAACAGCGGCGTCAGGACGAGCAGCCGCCCGATCGAGATCGCGTTGGGCAGGTTCACTGCTCCGGCAGCGCCTCTGAGGTGATGATCGAGCCCGTCCAGCCCTTCTGGGCGGCGATGATCGCCGTGAGCTCGGCGTTGATGTAGAGGGTTCCCCCGTCGGGCCCGGCGGAGTGGAAGTAGGAGTCGTTGAAGACGCTGTCGCTCAGCACGACCTTGACGTTGGGATACGTCTGGACGATGCGCGCGATGGCCTTCTCCGGGTCAGACACCACCCCTCCTTTCGATAGCCTGGGTCCAGCTTACTTCTAGGGGGTACCAGTCGATGGAGTTCCAGACCGAAACACTCGGCGACGGCGTCGTCGTGATCCGGGGTGAGGGCCGGCTCAACATGGTGTCCGGCCCGGCCCTCCGGGAGACGGTGCTGCGGGAGCTCGAGGCGGGCAACCCCCGGGTGGTCGTCGAGCTCGACCGCATCGCGTTCATGGACTCCTCCGGCCTCGGGGCCCTGATCAGCTGCCTCAAGGCAGCCCGCGAGAAGGGCGGCGACCTCCGCATCGTCGGCCCGTCGACCCAGGTGTCGATGGTGCTCCGGCTGTCGAACGTCGACACGATCCTCCCGCCTTTCGAGAGCGTCGAGGCGGCCTATCGTGACTGAGTCGGTGACCAGCCTGCTGTTCAACTCGCCGCCCGACGACGTCGACGCGGTGCACGAGTTCCTCGAACAGGTCTGGCAGGCGAACCCCGGCATCGGCGAGTTCGACCGCATGGCCTTCGAGACGGCGCTGATCGAGCTGTCGGCGAACGTCATCCAGCACGCCTCCGGCGAGGGCGGCGTGACCTGCGTGCTGTCGGTCACGAGCGACGCCGACGGCCTGCACGCCTCCCTCTCCGACACGGCGGATGCGGGCGGGATCGTGCTCGTCGACCGCGCCATGCCCGACGAGCTCAGCGAGTCCGGCCGGGGCATCGCGCTGATCCAGGCGCTCGTCGACGAGCTCCGTTACGAGCGCATCGACGAGCGCAACGTCTGGACCATCCGCAAGGCACCTCAGGCGATCGAGCCACCCGCTGCGGCCGAGGCCTAGGCCTAGCCCGCCGCCCTGGCCCGCCGCGCCAGCACGACGACGCTGACGTCGTCGTCGGCACCGCGTGCGGCCACCAATGCGGCGAAGCGATCTACCGCGTCCTGGGGCCCGGATGCGCCCGCCACGATCGCGGCGACCTCGTCGAGCGCCTCCAGGGTTCCGCCGAACAGGTCGAGCACCCCGTCGGTGACGACCACCAGGCTCTCGCCCGGATCAAGCGACACTTCACCGACCCCCCAGCGCCCGCCGGCGACGATGCCGATCGGCAGCCCGGTGGCGTCGAGGCGCTTGATCGAGCCGTCGCGACGCACGATCGCCGAGAGCCCGTGCCCCGCATCCGCGTACCGGATGCGGCCGCTCTCGGTGTCGACGACCCCGTGCACCAGGGTGGCGAAGCTCGAGGTCTGACCGAGGTCGCCGAATAGCTGCTCGTTCACCGCCGACACGGTCTCGGCGACGTCGTCCCCGGAGCGCGACAGGAAGGCGGCGCGCACCGTCGCGGCCATGATGGCCCCGCCCGTGCCCTTGCCCATCACGTCGGCGAGGGTGAACTCGAGCCCCTCGGCCGTGGCGTGCCAGGAGTAGAAGTCGCCGCCCACGACGCGCTTCGGGATGCTCGTGCCCGCCACGTCGCAGTCGGGCGCGGCCGGCTGCTCGCGCGGCAGCAGGCTCTGCTGCACGAGAGCGGCGCGGTCCTGGTCCTTGCTGTCCTCGAGCTCGCGTTCGACCCAGGAGCTCAGCTCCTGCAGCAGCCGCACCTCGTCCGGTCCGAACTCGCGCGGGCTGGAGTCGACGAGGCAGAGGGTGCCGAGGTTGTAATCGTCGCCGAGGTTCAGCGGCGCCCCGGCGTAGAAGCGGATGTGGCGCTCACCGGTCACCGTGGACCGCCAGCTGAAGCGGTCGTCCTTCGTCGCATCCGGCACCACGAGCACGTCGGGCCGCTGGATCGTGATGTCGCAGAACGACTGGGCGCGGTCGCTGACCGGGGAGGTGCCCGGCAGCTGCGGCGACTTGGTGAACTGCCGCGTCTCGTCGAGCAGGTTGATCTCGGCGACCGGGACGCCGAACAGCTCGCGGGCCAGGCGGGTGATGCGGTCGAAGCGCTCCTCGGGCGGGGTGTCGAGCAGCTCCAGCTTCTCGACCGCGGCGACCCGCAGCTGCTCGAACCGGTCGGCGCCGAGCCCGGCGAACCGCGCGTCGTCGGCGCTGCCCGGGCCGGAGCCGGTGGCCGTCTGGTCGTCGGTGCTCGTCCCCATGTCCTCCAGCGTAGCCAACGACGTGACCGACCCCGGACGCGCGGGACCGGCCGCACCCGCTACCCTGGGGCCGTGCTCACGATTCCGGCGCGCACCCTCCGCCTCGTCGCCGCCCACTGGCCGGCGCTCCTGGCGTGGTATCTCGCGGGCTGGCTGGCGCGCTACCTGATCATCGAGCTCGCCTCGTACTTCGGCGCCACGAGCGCCCTGATCGGTCTGCTCATCCTCCCGCTCGCGGCGCTCGCGCGGCTCGGCAGCTTCATCGCGATGTTCCTCGTGCTGCGTCCGAGCATGCCCTCCTTCCAGGAGCTGCGCCGATCGGGCCGGGGCACCGAGGAGCCGGGCGCGCCCGAGACCGGACGACGACGGGTGACCGAGATCGTGCTGACGAGCATCCTGCCGTTCTTCACCTTCTATGCGGCCTGGCAGTTCCTCAGCGTCGACGTGCAGCAGTACGCCACCGGGTCGCTCGAGAACATCGACCCGTTCCAGAGCGGGGTCGACCGCTCGGCGGCGGTGCTGAACGTGCGGCTCGACGTCTGGTCGATCGGCGTGATCGTGGTCGCCTTCGCCGGGCGCACCCTGCTGAAGCGCTACCGGGTTAAGCTGCCGGCCTGGTCGAGCGTGATCGCCGTCTACTGCGAGGCCGTCTGGATCTACGTCGCCCTCTACTTCATCAACAGCTACCTGGGCCAGTTCAGCTCCTGGGTCTCGAGCCGGGCCGCCGTGCAGTGGTACGAGACGGTCAAGGCCGCCGCGTTCGAGGCGGTGCACCCGATCGGTGTCGCCTGGGCGGCCGTGGAGTGGGCGATCGGCCGCACCGGCGGTCTGGTGCTGCTCCCCCTGGCCTGGCTGACCCTCGCCGGAATCGTCTACGGCCGCGCCCTCGCGGCGCCGAAGATCACCTACCGACCGAAGAACGCCTACTACACCAGCGCCCGCAAACGCATCGACGGGCTGCCCGGCCAGCTGCGACGGCGACTGGCGGAGCTGGGCGACGGCGTCACCGGGCGGTTCAAGCCGACCGTCTCGGCCTTCCTGCTGATCTGGCGGGCCGGGGCCGCCCCGATGGGGCTGTTCGTGCTCGGCTACACGGTGATCGAGGCCGGCTCGTCGTGGCTGCTGCTCGCCGGGGTGCGACTGATCGGGCCGCACGACCTGCACGCGTGGTGGATGAACTTCGACGACATGCTCGTGTTCGTGGTCGGGGTGATCGTCGAGCCGCTGCGGCTGTGCCTGATCGCGGCGGCCTACGACTTCTGCCTGCGCCGGCTCGAGGAGCGGCGGGAGGCCGCCGAGGGCACCGGGCGGTCGGACGCCACGGAGCAGGCCGGGACCGTCGCTACAGCGTGAGACTGAGGTAGCGCGGCAGCTCGTCGACGACCTCGACGTTCAACCGCAGCTGGTCGCCCGCGTCGGCGGGCACCACGAAGACCGCCTCCAGCGTGTAGTCGCCCGTCTGCTCCGAGTCGCAGTAGAGCGGCACGTCGAGATCGAAGCCGAGGTCGACCCCCGTGCCGGTGTCGGGGCTCCAGGTGCGTGACGGCGCCCCGCTCCGGGTCTCCTCCAGGTCCATCAGGCAGCTCGGTGCCGTCGCACCCTCGGGCGACACCGCGACCGAGACGACCACGACATCCGTTCCGGGCGGGGCCCCCGCGTCGGCCGGCAGCTCGGTCGAGCGGATGCGCTGCACCTCCGTGACCCGCCACTCGGCTCCCCCGAAGCCGACGTCGGCGCCGCGCTCGACCGTGACCGGGCTGCTCGCCCGCTGGCTCCAGTAGCTGAGCCAGTCCGACGAGAAGGTCACGAACAGCGACGCCGGCACCAGCACGACGACCGCGACGAGTGCGATCGCGTTGCGCTTCAGCCAGCCGCCCATCACTCGGCGCCTGCCGCGGGGTCGCCGAGCAGCGGCGCCTCCGTCTCGATGCTCGGCTCCGTGGTGAGGGCGGTGAGGTCGACCGGCACGACGAGCAGGGAGTCGGTGCGCGGGTCGGAGTCGATGCCGAGCTCGAGTCGGGCGCCCCGTCCGTCGGCGCTGTCGAGGTCGGCGCGCGGCACCTCGAACAGCAGGGGGCCGGTCAGCGGCACCCCGACGCTGAGCGGCAGCCCGGCGAGCGCCGACAGGCCCGGGCGGTCGGAGGCGCTGTAGCGGCGGTCACCCAGGCGCAGCGACGCGTTGCCGAGCAGGGCGGCGCGGTCGTCGACCACGGCCGAGACGCTCAGGTCGACGACGATCCACACCCCGGTGGTGGCTCCCTGCCAACCGTTGGCGGTCTGCACGCTGTCGGCCGCACGCACCCCGTGCACGGTGGCCTCGATGTTGCGGCCGACGAGGGTGTCGCCCACGCGGCCCTCGACGGGGATCGCCGCCTGCCAGCCGCCGCCGCGCGGCGCCGTGTCGGACACGACGGCCGCGATCGCGAGCAGCGCGACGAGCACCAGGGCGCTGAGGGCGTGCCGCCACCACGGTACAGCCGCGGGCGCGGACGGGGCGACGGGGGCGTCCGCCGGGTCGGCCGGGACGGTCATCCGCCGACCCCTGCCCCGACGTCGTCGACCTCGAGCTCGGCGCGCGCGGTCACGAAGGGATCGATGAAGCGGTGGCCGTAGGTGACGAAGCCGTCGGCCTGGTAGACCTTGTCGTAGACGTCGACGACCAGCGTGTCGCCCGCGGCGAGGGCGCCGTCGGCGACCTGCCAGATGTAGGCCAGCTCGACCGGCACCCGGGGCTGCAGCTCGGCCAGCTCGGTGGCGTCGTCGAGGACGACCACGGTGAACGGCGCGGAGTCGGCGTCGAGCCCCGGGACCTCGACCGGGCGGAGGTTGTCGGCGGCCCCGATGCCGTTCCCGGCGCTGACCGGCTCGTCGCTGAGGTTCTCGGCCTCGGTGACGAGCACGAGCAGGCGCTTGCCCGGCTCGGGTTCGATGTCCTGCTCGGGGAAGCCGTCGATCAGCACCGCGCGCTCGACGGCGAGGCGCAGCTGGGCGCCGGTGACGCTCTCGCCGGCGCCGACGACCGGCATGGGGGTCGAGGCGGCATCGGCGAGCCCGCCGAACCCGGCCGTGGCGAGCAGCACGAGGCCGGTCAGACCGGTGACCACGTACTTCGTGGGCACCTTCTCGCCGAGCGCCCTGGCACGGTCTCGTGCTCGCGCGCGCGTCGGAGGTGCCGGCGGAGTGGTCGTCACCCGTCACATGGTAGCGGGGGTGACGACCACGGCGAGGCGTCGGCGCCTGCCGGTGACGGTGCCAGTGCCGCGGATCAGTACCAGTTGACCGACTGCGAGTGCGACCAGGCCGAGCAGGGCGTGCCGTAGCCGGCCGCGATGTACTTCAGCCCCCAGCTGATCTGGGTCACCGGGTTCGTGGCCCAGTCGTCGGCGATGGTCGACATCTTGCTGCCGGGCAGCGACTGCGGGATGCCGTAGGCGCCGCTCGAGGCGTTCTCGGCCTGGTAGTTCCAGCCCGACTCCTTCGTCCAGAGCGAGTCGAGGCACTGGAACTGGTCGCTGCCCCAGCCGTAGTCGGAGGCCGCGATCTGGGCCGCGGCGGCGCGGGCGCCGTCGGGGGTGGTGGAGGCGGCGAGCTGCTCGGCCGCGGCCTGCGCGGCGGCCGCGGCTTCGGCGGCGGCCTGGGCGGCAGCGGCCTCGGCGGCGGCCTGAGCTGCCGCAGCGGCGTCGGCGGCGGCCTTGTCGAGAGCGGCCTTCTGGTTCTGCACCGAGGCGGTCTGGGTGACGGCCTGATTCGTCAGCGTCTGCACCGTGGTGGTGTCGAGGTAGGCGTAGTTCGCCAGCGAGGCGATCGACGTCGACAGTGCGGTGGTGTCGACCTGACCCTTCGCGGCCGAGAGTACCGAGGTGGCCTGGCTGACCGCGCGGTCGGCCCGCTCGTCGGCCTGCTTCGACGTCGTGTCGAAGAGGGCGTCGACCGCCTTCTGCGCGTCGGTGCTCGGCAGGGCGGTGCCGGCCGCCGTGACGGTGGAGGCGATCGTCGAGCCGACCGAGACGGTCTGCGCGTTCGCGATCGTGGGGTGCGCGAAGCAGGTGAGGGTGACGAGGAGGCCTGCGGCGGCGAAGCCGGCCACCGGCACGGCGGCGGTGCGGTGCTTGCGGCGGCGCTCGTCGGCCTTGCGGGCGGAGGCGCTGCGCTCGTCGGCGCGGCGGTCGCGGCGGGTGAGGGTCGGGGTGGTCTGGGGCCTGTCGGGGGTGGTGTTCTCAGCGGTGCTCATGTGTTCCCTGGGGTGGGCCAACGGATGCACGGCGTGCGCAGATCGGGCAGCCTGCAGTCCAGCCGCGGTTCGAGCTCGGGTGAGAACGACAGCGCAGAGGCCCTCGTGGGGTGGGGGCGCGGTGCCTGGCGGCGATTGGCGGTGACGGTCGGTGTCGGGTTGAAGCCGTCACGGCTTCTGTCACGATCCGCCCGGCCAGGATGGGTTCCCGGCGTCGCAGGCGAACGATTGAAGCCACAAGTATGGGTCGCGTTTCTGGGAAACCTCTCCATACGCGGTAATGGGTCAGAGGCCTCCGCCGCCTCCAGGCGCCGCTTCCGCCGTTCCCGCCGTCTGCGCCGGCCAGACGTAGGGCAGATCGATCGGCACGCCGGGGAAGAGCTCGCCGTAGAACTCGGGATCCTTGCGCAGGAGGTTGGAGCGGTGACTGAGGTGGAAGGCTTCGTCACCGATCCACGGCGGCAGCGCGAGTGCGCTCTGCGGCAGCGCGTCGACCTCCGGCGCGAACGCGAGCACCTGGGGGCGCACGGTGTCGGCGTGGCCCTGCGCGATCCACTCGTCGGTCACCTCGAGGGCGTACTTGGTGAGCGCCGGGAGGTACCCCCGCCACATCGTCGCGGCCGGGTGATTGCGCCACCCGTAGGTGAGGATCGTGACGGCGCGGAGCACCTGCAGCGCCTCGACCCGCTGCTTGCCGAGCCGCGCCCGGTCGAGCGCTCGGGCACTGGCGCGGAAGTCGGGGTACGGCAAGAAGGTCTGCACCCCGACGACCGTACGCCGCGGCAGGCAGGATGGGGGCACCGGGATGGGGTACATCCCGCACGGTGCCGTGAGCGCCCGGCAAAGCGCCGGGAGCCCCTTTGCGGAAGGCGCCGACCGGAGAACGATGGGGGGAAGGGCGGTCTTGCACCGCATCCGCGAACTGAACGGACAGCACTCATGAAGAAGATCCTCGTCATCGTCGCCTTCGCCGCCGGCTACGTGGTCGGCGCCCGCGCCGGTCGCCGCCGCTACGAGCAGATCCGCGACAAGGCCCAGCAGCTCTGGAACGACGACCACGTGCAGTCGGCGGTGCAGAACGCCGGCGACAAGGTCGAGCAGGTCGCGGGCAAGGCCGTCGACAAGGCGGGCGACCTCATCGGCAAGGTACGCTCGCACTGACCTCCCGGGAAGGACCGTCCATGGCGAAGAAGAAGTCCAGCGAGCAGCTCTCGGTGCCGAAGGCCATCTCCGAGGTGGCCCGCGGTGTCGCGACGGCCCGCACCATGCGGCCGCACGACCACTCCGACGCGGGCCCCGCCGGTGCCGACGGCGACGTGGAGCGCGAGGCGCCCCAGCGCAGCCGGGCCGAGCTGAAGGCCGACATCGCGGCGACGCGGGCGCAGCTGGCCGGGCTCGTCGACGAGATCGAGCACCGGCTCGACGTGCCGGCCCGCGCCGAGGTGATCGTCGACGATTTCAAGGCCGACCCGAAGACGGCGGTGGTCACGCACAAGAAGACCACCGTTGCGGCGGCCGTCGTGGTCGCCGCCGTGGGCACCGGGATCGCCCTGCTCGTGCGGGCGATCGCCAAGAAGTAGCACCCTCCCTCAACCAAGAACGCCCGGCCACCGCAGACGCTGCGGGGCCGGGCGTTCTCATTCCCGTGCCGGGGCGGGGCGGGGCGGGGCGGTCGAACCTATGCCACGACCTCGGCCGGCGGTGCCGGGGGTCCGGCCTTCGCCGCCGGATCCTTCTTGCGCCGCTTCCGATGCGGCTCGGGCTCGGGCGCCGGCCCGTTCCAGACCTTGATGATCGCCCAGCCCACCGCCGCGATCGGCACCGACAGCACCGCACCCACGATGCCGCCGAGGATGGTGCCCGCGGTCAGTGCCACCAGGATGACCAGCGGATGCAGCTTCAGCGACTGCGCCATCACCACCGGCTGCAGGAAGTTGCCCTCGAGCTGGTTCACCGCGATCACGATGCCCACCACGACCAGCGCCGCGACCGGGCCATTGGCCACCAGGGCCACCAGCGCGGCCAGCACCCCGGCGAGGGTCGCCCCGATCAGCGGGATGAACGCCCCGATGAAGACGATGATCGCGAGCGGCAGCGCCAGCGGCACCCCCACGATCGCGATGCCGACCCCGATCGCCACCGAGTCGACCAGCGCCACGACGGCGGTGCCGCGGATGTAGCCGCCGAGGGTGCGCACTGCCGTGTGCCCGATGCGCTCACCGCGCTCGTGGCGGTAGCCCTTGAACGGCTTCAGCAGGAAGGCCCAGATCTGCGGTCCGTCTTTCATGAAGAAGAACAGGATGACGATCGCGAGCACGGCCCCGGTGATGACCTCGCCCGCCGCCGACACCCCGGCGAGCGCCCCCGAGCCGAACTGGCTGCTGGTGAGGAAGTCGATGCCGGCGTTCTTCGCGTCGTCGATCTGCTGGGCGCTGATGTCGAACGGCAGGCTCGTCACGAAGTCCTGCAGGTTGTCGACGCCCTGCGACGCCCGGTCGCCGAGCTCGTCCCACTGGCCGCGCACGGCGAAGACGATGAGGGTGATCAGCCCGCCGAACACCACGATCGCGGCCACCAGCGTGACCCACGTGGCCATCATCGCCGAGAAGCCGTGGTGCTTCAGCCAGCGCAGCACCGGGCTCACGGCCGCCGCCAGGATGACCGCGATCAGCAGCGGGATGACGACGAGCTTCAGCTGCACCAACGCGAACACCACCACCGTGGCGAGGATGAGCACCACGATGATCTGCCCGCTCCGCAGCGCGAGCTGCCCGAACTTGTCGGTGAGCATCGACGTGAGCGTGGGGCGCGACACGGGGTCGGCGGACGTCGGGGTCGCGGCGCCCGGCGGATTGGGTCGGGCGAGGGCGGAGTCGTCTGTCGGCATGGGTTCACCTTCTCACGATCGTCGGCCGACCGCGCGGTCAGCCGACCTCGACCAGCACCCGCGGCAGCTCGCTGAGCAGCTCGCTCGCGAGGAAGCCGAGCGGGCCGACCCGCACCGCCAGCCGGTCGCCCGCCGCCGCGTGGGCGTGCGTCGCCCAGACCGCCGCCTGCTCGAGCGACGTGCCCCGGGCGCAGAGCCCGGTGATCGCCCCGGCGAGCACGTCGCCGCTGCCGGAGGTGCCAAGCCCGCCGTGACCGGTGCCGACGACCCACAGGCGCCCGTCGGGGTGCGCGACGTGGTTCTGGCACGACACGACGGCATCGTACTCGCGGGCGACGGCACGGGCCACCGCGCCGAGGTCGGGGTCGTCGCCCTCGGCGAGCTCCGCGTCGTCGGTCGACGCCAGGAGCCGCCCGGCCTCCCCCACGTTCGGCGTCAGCACGAGCCGCCCGGCGAGCGACTCGCGCGCCGAGGAGTCGGGCAGCACACCGAGCGCGTAGGCGTCGAGCACCACCACGGTGGAGTCGTCGAGAAGCTCCGGCAGTCGGTCGAGCATCCGCTTCGCCTCGTCGGCGTCGTCGAGCCCGGGACCCACGAGCACCGCGTCGGCCGAACCCAGGTCGTCGGCGGCGACGTCGATCGAGCCGCCGTCGATGTGCCCCGCGCTCTCGGGCAGCGGCACCACCCCCGACTCGGGCAGGGCCACGGCCGCCGTCAGCGCCACGCTCTCGGCGAGCGCGATGGTGAGCCGACCGGCCCCGACCCGCAAGGTGGCCTCCGCAGCGAGCAGCGCGGCTCCGGGCGAGCGGCGGTCGCCGCCCACGACGAGCACCTGCCCGCGGTCGTACTTCGAGGAACCGGGGCCCGGCAGGGGCCAGTCGCGCAGCACGCCGGGGGTGACGACGACGGGCGGCGGCGCATCCTGAACCCGGTCGGCGGTGGTCGACGCGGTGGTCGAAGCGGTCTCGTCACTGGTCATCGGTGTCTCCCGGATGCTCGGTCGGCGCCGCCAGGGCGTCGAGGTGCTCGTGCTCGGCGAACGTCGCCACCGCCCAGCGACCGCGCCCCGAGGGTCGCACCAGCCGGGTGACGGACGCGTTGGTGACGGTGTGGTCCTGCGCGAAGTCGAGGATCTCCTCCTCGCCCATCTCGCCGCAGACGTAGAGGAAGAGCATCACGACGGCGTCGTGGGCGGCCACCAGCGCGGTGCCCTCGTCGTCGACGTCGTCGACGTCCTTCAGGAACGAGCGGATGCGCAGCGCCACGTCGGCCCACGACTCCCCTCCCGGCGGCCGGTAGTAGAACTTGCCCAGCCACCGGCGGCGAGCGGCCTCCTCGGGGAAGCGGGCCTCGACGCCGACGGCGGTCAGCCGGTCGAGGATGCCGAGCTCACGGTCGCGCAGACGCTCGTCGACGCGGGGTGTCATCGCGACCCCGGCCTCGGCGAGGGCGAGCTCGATGGTCTGCCGGGCCCGCAGATAGGAGGAGCTCCACACCGTCGTCGGCACGCCGTACTCGGCGTGCTCGGCGATCCAGGCTCCGAGGGCCCGCGCCTGCTGCTCGCCCAGCGGCGAGAGCGGCACGTCGGCGTCCCGCCATTCGACGGGGATCTCCTCGTCACCGGCCTCCTGCGCCGCCGTGGCCTGCACGTTCGCCGTGCTCTCCCCGTGCCGCACCAACCACAGCTCTGTCGCGCCCATCCCCTCACGGTATGCCGCCGCCGCGCATCCGCCACCCCCGCCCCCGGCCCCCTTGACGCCGCTGGCCGTCTTGACGCCCTGGCCCCCACGGCCACGCCGGGCCATGATCGAGGCATGAGCACGATCGCGCCGATGCTGGCCAAGGCCGTCCCCGCCGTCCCCGCGCCCGAGAGCGTCGACGGCGGGCTCCTCTACGAACCGAAGTGGGACGGGTTCCGCGGGGTGATCTCCTACGACGGCTCGGGCACGGCCGACGGGGTCGAGATCGGCAGCCGCGGGTCGAAGCCGCTGACGCGGTACTTCCCCGAGCTCACCGAGGCGCTGGCGCGCATCCTGCCCGGGCCCTGCGTGCTCGACGGCGAGATCGTGGTGCCGATCGCGGTCGACGGAGGCCGGGCGAAGCTCGACTGGGAGGCGCTCTCGCAGCGCATCCACCCGGCGGCCTCGCGCGTGGCGAAGCTCGCCGTCGAGACCCCGGCGCTGTTCGTGGCGTTCGACCTGCTGGAGCGGGACGACGAGTCGCTGCTCGAGCGGCCGTTCTCGGCCCGGCGCGACGCGCTCGAGGAGCTCGCCGACGGGCTGCCTGCGCCGTTCCACCTCTCGCGCACCACCGCCGACGTCGAACTCGCCCGGCGCTGGCTCGAGGAGTTCGAGGGCGCCGGGCTCGACGGGGTGGTCGCCAAGCCGCTCGCCGCCGCCTACGCCCCGGGCAAGCGCGTGATGCTGAAGGTGAAGCACCACCGCACCGCCGACGTCGTGGTGACGGGCTACCGCGTGCACACGAGCGGGCGCGGCGTCGGATCGCTGCTGCTGGGGCTCTACGACGGCGACGGGCGGGGCGACCTGCGGGGCGTGGGCGGGGCCTCCGCGTTCACCGACAAGCGCCGGCTCGAGCTGATCGACGAGCTGGAGCCCTACGTCGAGCGCGACGCCGACGGGCAGCCGGTGCGGGGCGAGGGCGAGCGCAGCCGCTTCTCGTCGAGCAAGGACGTGTCGTTCGTGAAGCTGCGGCCCGAGCTGGTGGCCGAGGTGCGGTACGACCAGATGGAGGGGCTGCGGTTCCGGCACACGGTGCAGTTCGAGCGCTGGCGGCCCGATCGCGAGGCGCGCTCGTGCACCTTCGAGCAGCTCGACCGGCCGATCGCGTACGACCTGGGCGACGTGCTCGACTGAGGCGCGCGCCCTTCGGGGGGCAGCCGATCAGTCGTCGTGGCGGGCCCGGCTCGGCTGCACGCGCGGCGGCTCACCTGGCATCTTCGGGTAGTCGGGCGGGAACGGCAGCTCGCCGAGCCCCGACTCGAGGTCGCGGGCCCACCACTCCATCAGCACGTCGATGGTGCCCGGATGCTCGGCCATCCCCGCCCACGGATCGCCGACCGTGCGCAGCCGCTCGGGCACCGTCAGCACGGTGAACGCGGTGGGGTCGGCGTCGGGCAGCTCGTCCCAGGTGATCGGGCACGAGACCGGAGCGTGGGCGAGCGCCCGAGGGCTGTAGGCGCCGGCCATGGTGCGGTCGCGGTTGGCCTGGTTGAAGTCGACGAAGACGCGCTGCCCGCGCTCCTCCTTCCACCAGTTGGTGGTGACCTGCTCGGGCATCCGTCGTTCGAGCTCGCGGGCGGCGGCGATCACCGCGTGCCGCACGTCGAGGAACTCGCGGGTCGGCTCGATCGGCGCGAAGACGTGCAGGCCGCGGTTGCCCGAGGTCTTGATGAAGGCGTCGAGGCCGGCGTCGGCCAATACCTTGCGCAGCTCGAACGCGATCGGCACGGCGTCGCCGAAGTCGGTGCCCGGCTGCGGGTCGAGGTCGATGCGCAGCTGGTCGGGGAAGTCGCTCGTCTCGGCCCGCGACGCCCAGGGGTGGAAGACGACCGTGTTCATCTGCACCGCCCACACCGTGACGGCGGTCTCGTCGATGACGATCTGCGGATGCGCCCGGGCACTCGGGTAGGTCACCGTCTCAGAGCGCACGTAGTCGGGCGCACCCTTCGGCGGGTTCTTCGAGAAGAACTGGTCGCCGTGGATGTCGCCGCCGAAGCGCTGCAGCGAGATCGGGCGGTCGCCGTTGGCGGCGAGGAACGCCTCGCCGACGGCGATGTGGTACTCGGCGAGGCCGAGCTTGGTGATGCCCGCCTCGGGGAAGACGAGCCGCGAGGGGCTCGAGATGCGCACCTCGCGGGTGCCGTGCGGTCCGTCGACGTCGACCGTGGTCGCCTCACTAGCCATGGCGCTCACGCTACCCGGCACCGCCCCGTCCGCCTAGGACGGAGGGGCGGTGCGGCGGCGCAGCGGTGCAGCGGTGCGATCGGGTCAGATGGCGGCGTCGGGCGATGCGGTGCGCGGGGCGGCGCCCGCGTCGGCGAGGGCCTTGCCCGCGGCGGCTCCGGCGGCGGCGCCCGAGGCGCGGCCCGTGACGATCTCGGCGATGTCGATGCCCACGAGGTCCTTCACGATCTGCATCGACGACGCGAGCTGGCTCGCGACGTTGCCGCCGACCTGGTCGACGCCGTTGCCGTCGTTCGAGATGACCGTCATGTTCGAGATCGCCGCGAGCGGCTCGGAGGCCGCGCGCACGATCGCGGGAAGCTGGCCGATCACCTGCTGGCGCAGCAGGTCGTCGGCGCGCTCCTCCAGCGCGTCGGCCTGCGCCCGCGTGGCCTCCGCCTCGGCGGCACCCTTCACGCGGATCGAGTTGGCCTCGGCCTCACCCTCGGCCCGGAGCGCCTCGGCGGCGGCGATACGACGGTTCTTCTCGGCGATGCCCTCCGCCTCCGTCGCCTCGGCGGCGCTGCGGCGGCGGTTGCGCTCGGCGATACCCTCGGCCTCGACGGCCTCGGCCTGCGCCTTGCGGCGGTCGCGCTCGGCGACCGCGGCGGCGACGGCGGCGGCCGCGTCGGCCTGCGCCTTCTTCTCCAGCGAGTACGCCTCGGCGTCGGCCACGGCGCGGATCTCGGCGTCGAGCTCCTGCTTGCGGAGGCCGACGCGCTTCCCGGCGGTGATCTCCTGCTGGGCGATGACCTCCTGCTGCGAGATCGCCTCGGCCAGCGGGCGCGACGCGGCGGCCTCGGCGCGGGCCTTGTCGGTCTCCTTCTGGATCTCGGCGTTCCGGAGGTCGAGCTTGCGCTGCTGCTCGGCGACGGCCTGGTCGGCCTCGATCCGGGCCTCCTCCGAGGTGCGGCGGGCCACCGACTCGGCGACCTCGGCGACCTGCTTCACGCGGGCGGCCTCGGCACGGCCGAGGTCGCGGATGTACCCGTTGTCGTCGTCGATCTCCTTGATCTGCAGCGTGTCGATCTGCAGGCCCTGAACGTCGAGCGACTCGCGCACGGCGTCGAGCACCTGGCCCTGCAGGGCCTGGCGGTTCGTGATGATCTCGGTCACCGTGAGCTGACCCACGATCGATCGCACCGAACCCGAGAGCACCTCCTCGGTGGAGGTCTCGATCTGGTCCTGCTGGTTCAGGAAGCGCTGGGCGGCGGCGCGCACCATCGACTCCGAGCCGCCGACCTTCACCACGGCGACGGCGTTGACCTTGATGGTGATGGCGTCCTTCGTCTGGGCGGTCGCCTGCACGTTCAGCTGGCGGCTGCGCAGCGAGAGCTTGAAGTACGCCTCGACGATCGGCTTGACGAACACGCGCGAGCCGAAGACGACGCGCTGGCCGGCGTTCTCGTCCTCCTCGAGGGAGGGGGTGCCGGGCTTCACGGTCTTCTGACGGGAGGTGACGATGATCGCCTCGTCGGGCTTGGCGACCTTGATGCCGCGGAGCAGGGTGATGACCACGATCAGCGCGATCAGCACCACGAGGCCGATGACGGCGACGATGATGAGGGAGTCGAACGGGAACAAGAGGGCGGCCTTCCTGAAGGAGCGGTCGTGCGGAGATCGGAGCCGTTCGGGTCGAGTCCGCTACCAGTATGTCGGAGGACGCCGTCACCGCGCCTGCCGGTGGGCCTCCTCGATGATCCGCAGCACCGCGACGGCGTCGGAGACCTCGACCGGCACCGGCGCCCCCGACAGCACGGCGGCCGCGAAGCTCGCATAGAACGCCGGGTAGTCGCCGCGCTCGAGCGGCACCTCCTCGTCGGGCGCATCCGGCCGCAGGAGCACACCCGCGGTCGCGGCGAGCCCGTATCCCGGGTCCGCCGGGGTCGCGCCGCCCGCCAGCTGCGCCTCCTGCGGGTCGAGCCCCCGCGTCTCGAACACCCCCGCCGATCCGATCACCCGGAACCGCGGCCGGGGCGACGGCGCCACGACGCTCGTCCAGAGCCGCGACCGCACCCCACCCTCGTGCCGCAGCGTCACGAAGGCGTCGTCATCGGCCACCGCGCCGTCCCGCCGCGCGTCCAGCTCGGCGTGCACCCGGTCGACCGGCCCGAACAGCTGCAGCGCCTGGTCGATCACGTGCGGCCCCAGGTCGAACAGCACTCCCCCTCCCTCGGCCGCCGCCGCGCCCTCCTTCCACTTCTTCGCGCCGAGCGTCGGCTTCCAGACCTCGAACGCCGACTCGAACACGCGCACCTCCCCGACGAGGCCCGACTCGAGAACCGTGCGCACCGTCAGGAAGTCCCCGTCCCACCGCCGGTTCTGGAACACCGAGAGCGTGCGGCCGACCTCCGCAGCGTGCACGGCGAGCGCCGTGGCATCGGCCGCGGTGAGGGCGACGGGCTTGTCGACGACGACGTGCAGTCCGGCATCCAGGGCCCGGTGCGCGAGAGGCGCGTGGGTGGCGTTCGGGGTGGTCACGACAACCACGTCGAAGTCGGCGGCACGGGCGAGGAGGGCGTCCGCATCCGGGATCACGATGTCGCCGTACCGCTCGCGCACCTCGTCGGCCCGCTGCGGCGACCCGGTGACGACCCCGTCGAGCGTGTAGTCGGGCGACGCGGCGAGGAAGGGCGTGTGGAAGACGCGGCCGCCGAGGCCGTAGCCGATGACAGCGGTGCGGAGGGGTGCGGAGGTCATGCCCCCACGCTAGCGAAGGCGCTCCGACGCGAGCGGCTCAGCCCCAGGTGCCGGGCGGCGACGCGTAGACGGGCACCGGCGACTGCGACCAGTGCGAGCCGTTGCCGTAGTGCGAGGTGGCCCACGGCGACGCCCAGATGGCCGCCTCGATCTGCCCGGTCGGCGCCGAGGTCGAGAACCCCTCCACGATCGCCGCGTAGCCCGGGTTGCCGTGCAGCGCGTTGCCGACGTTCGCCGCCGCCGTGACGAGGGTGTCGTAGCTGCCGAGCCCCGACCCGCCGCCCGAGCCCCAGCCGTTGTTCAGCGGATTGTTGCGCAGCCACCAGTCGTCCGGGCCGTTCTCCTGGCGCATCCACCGCATCATCACCGTGATGTTCGACTCGCTCGTCGGGAACCCGGCCATGTAGAGCACGAGTACCGCCCAGTCGCGGTTGGTGCTGCCCTTCGAGAGGTTCTGCAGGCCCGAGACGGCGTCGTACGAGTCTCGGGCGACGGATGCTCCCGCCACCCCGCCGGGCACGGTGAACGTCTGCCCCACCGAATCGGGGCCGGCGGCCGCCTGGGCCTGTTCGATCTGCTGCTCGAACGGCGACTCGACGGGCAGGGGCGGCGGCGCGAGCGCGGTCAGCGCCGCGAAACCGACGACGGTCACACCGGCGACGACGGAGAGCGCGGTACGGACCATACGTCCATCATCCGGTGTTCTGGAGCCCGGCGGCGATTCCGTTGACGGTGAGCAGCAGGAGGCGGTGCGGAGCGTCGTCGGGATCGGTGCTCCCCGTGGCCCGCACCTCGCGGAGCGCCCGCAGCTGCAGCAGCGACAGGGCGTCGACGTAGGGGCTCCGCAGTCGCACGGCGCGGCGCAGCACGGGGCGGTCCTCGAGCATGGTGGCGTGCCCGCTCGTGCGGGCCACCCACTCGCGGGTGAGCTCCATCTCCTCGCGCACCAGGGCCGCGAGGTCGTCGCGGTCTCCGAGCTCGAGGTAGCTCGCGGCGATCCGCGCATCCGTCTTCGCCAGCGACATCTCGACGTTGTCGATCATCGAGGCGAACAGCGGCCAGCGGGCGTAGGCGGCGCGCAACCGCTCCTCGTCGCCCACGGCGGCGAGCGCCGAGCCGAGGCCGAACCAGCCGGTGAGGTTGATCCGGGCCTGGGTCCACGAGAACACCCACGGGATGGCGCGGAGGTCCTCGAGCGACTCCACCGACAGCCCGCGGCGGGCGGGACGGGAGCCGAGCGCGAGCAGGCCGAGCTCCTCCATCGGGGTGACCTGCGCGAACCAGGGCGCGAAGCCCTCGGCCTTGACCAGCTCGAAGAAGCGCGAGCGCGAGGCCACGTCGAGCGCGGCGGCGACGTCGGAGAACTCCTCGGCGGCGGCGCGGTTGCGCTCCTCGTTCGCGGGGCTCGAGGCGAGAAGGGTGGCCGCGGCCATCTGCTCGATGTGCCGGGCGGCGATGGTCTTGTCGCCGTACTGCGCGAAGATCACCTCACCCTGCTCGGTGAGCTTGAAGCGGCCGTCGACCGACCCCGGGGGCTGCGCGAGCACGGCCTCGTTGGCCGGTCCCCCGCCCCGCCCGAGGGCTCCGCCGCGGCCGTGGAACAGCGTCAGCTCGATGTCGTTCTCCTCGGCCCAGCGCGAGATGCGCGCCTGGGCGTCGTAGAGCGCGAGGGTGGCCGAGACGGGCCCGACGTCCTTCGAGGAGTCGGAGTAGCCGAGCATCACCTCGAGCCGGCGCCCGGTGGCGGCGAGTCGCTCCTGCACCGGCGGCAGCTCGATCATCTCGGCCAGGATGCGCGTCGAGGCGTTCAGGTCGTCGAAGGTCTCGAACAGCGGGATGGCGTCGAGCACGGGTGCAGCGTCGGCCGATCCGAGGGCGGCCTCGGCGAGGGCGTAGACCGTCGCGATGTCGGCGGAGGACTGCGTGAACGACACGATGTAGCGCCGGGCCGACCGCACGCCGTAGCGCTCCTGCAGCTCGGCGATGGTGCGGTAGACGTCGAGCACCTCGACGGTCATGGCGTCGAGCTCGCCGCCCGTCCGCACGTCGGCGAGCGCCTTGCGGTGCACCTGCGAGTGCTGGCGCACCTCGAGCTCGGCCAGGTGGAAGCCGAAGGTCTCCACCTGCCAGATCAGGTTCTGCAGCTCGCCGTTGGCGCTGCGGTGCGCTCCCCCGTCGCGCAGCGAGCGCTGCACCACGAGCAGGTCGGCGTGCAGCTCCTCGGGCCGCCGGTAGGCGAGCGGATGCTCGTCCCGCCGCGTCGCCGCGAGACGCTCCGCCACCACCAGCAGCACCCGGCGGTGCGGCTCGTTGGGGGCACGGGTGCCGATGCCCGAGGTGATGTGCCCGGCCATCCGCTCCTGGACAGCGGCCAGCTCGCGGAGCTCCTCGCTCGCCGGCGTCTCCGCCGCGTCGAGGGTGAGGGTGCGGCCGATGCGGCTAGTGGCGTGCTCGAGGCCGAGCAGCACGTGCTCCGAGGCGATGGCCGCCGCGGCCTTGGTGACGTCGGCGGTGACGAAGGGGTTGCCGTCGCGGTCGGCGGCGATCCACGAGCCCAGGCGGAGGAACGCGGGGGCCTCGGCCGGGACGCGACCGGCGTCCGGTCCGAGCAGCCAGTCGTCGAGCATCCGGTAGACCCGGGGCACGACCTGGAACAGGGTCTGGTCGAAGATCGACATCGCCGTGCGCACCTCGTCGAGCGGGGTGGGGCGGGTGGTGCGGAGAGGCGAGGTGCGCCAGAGCACGTCGATCTCCTCGAGCAGGCGGCGCTCGTTGTCGGCCAGCAGCACCGACTCCTCACCCGCGCCGTCGCGCTCGGCGAGCAGCTCGCTGATGCGGCGGATGGCCGACGCCACGGCGCGACGCCGGGCCTCGGTCGGATGCGCGGTCAGCACCGGGTGGAACCGCATGGTGCGGAGCCTCTCGGCGGCCTCCTCGGCGCCGACCTCGTCGACGATCTGCTGCACCGCGGCGGGCAGCGAGTCGGCGCCCGTGGCCGGGCGGGCGTGCAGCACGCGCACCCGGTGGTGCTCCTCGGCGAGATTGGAGAGGTGGAAGTAGCAGGTGAACGCCCGCGCGACCTGCTCGGCCCGCTCCTGCCCGAACGACGCCACGAGCGCCTCGGCGTCGTCGAGGGAGGCTCCGCCGTCCTGCTCGTAGGCGCGGATGACGAGCCCGCGGAGCCGCTCGACATCGGCCAGCAGCTCCTCGCCGCCCGCCTCGGTCAGCACGCGGCCGAGCAGCGCGCCGAGCAGGCGCACGTCGGAGCGCAGGTCGAGGTCGACCTCGTGGCTCACGCTGCGGCGGTCGGCGTCGGCGGGAAGGGGTGGTGTCGCGTCGGATTCGCTGGTCACACGCTCACGGTACTGCCCTCCGAGCGCCCGGAGAAAATCGGGCCCGGCACCCGCTGACACGTGAGGACACGGGGCGACGGGGTACCGTTGTTCCATGGCATCATCCAGCACCACCACGCCCGACGAGGCGACCGACGCCCCCGAGCAGACGACCTTCGCCGACCTGGGCCTCAGCGACCCGGTGCTGAAGGTCCTGAAGGACGTCGGCTACGAGACCCCCTCGGCCATCCAGGCCGCCACCATCCCGCCGCTCCTCGAGGGCCGCGACGTGCTCGGAACGGCGCAGACCGGAACGGGCAAGACCGCCGCGTTCGCGCTTCCCATCCTGTCGCGCCTCGACCTGGCGCAGAAGACCCCGCAGGCCCTCGTGCTCGCCCCCACCCGTGAGCTCGCCCTGCAGGTCTGCGAGGCGTTCGAGCGCTACTCGGCCCACCTCCGCGGCGTGCACGTGCTGCCCGTCTACGGCGGTCAGGGCTACGGCGTGCAGCTGTCCGCGCTCCGTCGCGGGGTGCACATCGTGGTCGGTACGCCCGGCCGCATCATGGACCACCTCGACAAGGGCACCCTCGACCTCACCGAGCTGAAGTACCTCGTGCTCGACGAGGCCGACGAGATGCTCAAGATGGGCTTCGCCGAAGACGTCGAGACGATCCTCGCCGACACCCCCGACTCCAAGCAGGTGGCCCTGTTCTCGGCCACCATGCCGGCACAGATCCGTCGCATCTCGCAGAAGTACCTGCACGACCCCGAAGAGATCACGGTCAAGACGAAGACCACGACCTCGGCGAACATCACCCAGCGCTACCTGATCGTGTCGTACCCGCAGAAGGTCGACGCCCTGACGCGCATCCTCGAGACCGAGAACTTCGAGGGCATGATCGTGTTCACCCGCACGAAGAACGAGACCGAGACGCTCGCCGAGAAGCTGCGCGCCCGCGGGTACGCCGCCGCCGCCATCAACGGCGACGTGGTGCAGGCCCAGCGCGAGCGCACGGTGAACCAGCTGAAGTCGGGCAAGCTCGACATCCTCGTGGCCACCGACGTCGCCGCCCGCGGGCTCGACGTCGAGCGCATCAGCCACGTCGTGAACTTCGACCTGCCGATCGACACCGAGTCGTACGTGCACCGCATCGGCCGCACCGGCCGCGCCGGCCGCACCGGCGACGCGATCAGCTTCGTCACGCCCCGTGAACGACGGATGCTCACCGCCATCGAGAAGGCGACCCGGCAGCCGCTCACCGAGATGAGGCTGCCGACGGTCGACGACGTCAACGCGACGCGCCTGACCCGCTTCGACGACGCCATCACGGCGGCCCTCGCGGAGCCGGAGCAGATCGCGACCTTCCGCGACATCATCGAGCACTACGTCACGCACCACGACGTGCCCGAGGCCGACGTGGCCGCGGCCATCGCGGTGATGGCGCAGGGCGGCACGCCGCTGCTGCTCTCCGCAGAAGACGAGCGCCGCTCGCAGGCGGTCGAGCGCGACCGCGCCCGCGAGGAGCGCGCCGAGCGCGGCGGCGACCGCGGCGGGCGCCCCGAGCGGGGTTCGCGCGACCGCTTCTCCGACGGCGGCGGGGATCGCGACCGCGGGCCTCGCGGCGGTGGCGGCCCCAAGGCGACGTACCGCATCGCGGTGGGCAAGCGCCAGATGGTCGAGCCGCGCCAGATCGTGGGCGCGCTGGCCAACGAGGGCGGGCTGCGTCGCGAGGACTTCGGCGCCATCCAGATCCGGCCCGACTTCTCGCTCGTCGAGCTGCCGGCCGATCTGCCCGCCGACACGCTGCGGCGCCTGAAGGACACGCGGATCAGCGGCAAGCTGATCGAGCTGAAGCCGGATCGCTTCGGCAGCTCGGCGAAGCGGCCGGAGCGGGGCGACCGCG
Source organism: Herbiconiux gentiana (assembly GCF_024978135.1). Taxonomy (GTDB): domain Bacteria; phylum Actinomycetota; class Actinomycetes; order Actinomycetales; family Microbacteriaceae; genus Herbiconiux; species Herbiconiux gentiana. Next base: position 754,375 of record NZ_JANTEZ010000001.1, read on the forward strand.
GCGACCGCGGCGACCGCGAGTCGCGCCCGCCGCGCGAGCGCTACTGAGCGACGCGGGCCGGCGTGTCGGCGCCTCAGCCGTTCCCGTCTTCGGCGCCCGACGGGCTCACGGGCAGCCGCAGCTGCGGCGGATCGTGAGCCCGACAGGCACGACGGTCGACGGCTCGTAGCGGGCGCTCGGAGCATTGAACCGCTCGAGCGCGCGCGTCGCCGCCAGCCGGCCGAGACGTGCCGGGTCCTGGTCGATGACGCTGACCGAGGGCGTCAGCCGATCCGCCATCGGGAAGTCGCCGAAGCCGACGAAGGCCGTGCCGGCGTCTTTCAGCGCCGAGAAGGCGTGCATCGTGACACGAGCGTTCGACGAGAAGGCGGCGGTCGGAGCATCCGTCAACCGGCGCAGCCGTTCGAGCTCGCGGGTGGCGCCGTCGTCGCTGCCCGCGTCGAAGGCGATCAGGCGCTCGTCGAGCGGCAGGCCGGCGTCGGCCAGCGCCTCGGTGTAGCCCGCGAGACGACGGCGCGAGCTCGGCGGATGCGTCTGGTCGGCGAGGAACGCCACGCGGGTGTGCCCGTGCTCGATCAGGTGCCTCGTCGCAAGGTAGGAGCCGTGCCGGTCGTCCTCCACGAAGGAATCCGCCTCGAGGTCGATCGGCGCGCGGTCGACGAACTCGATCGGGGTGTGCTCGGTCCACGGCGCGAGCCAGGCGTGGTCGGCCGCGACCGGCGCGAGCACGAGACCCATCAGCTGGGTGCGGAGCAGTGCCTCGAGCACCGGCTTCTCGCGCGCCGGGTCGTCGCCGATGCTGGTGACGAGGGTGGTGATGCCGCTCGCCGAGCAGACCCGCTCGACGGCGCGCACCACGGCGGCGAAGAACGGGTCGACCACGTCGGGCACCGCCACGCCGACGCTCGTGGAGCGTCCCGCGCGGAAGGTGCGGGCCAGCACGTTCGGCACGTAGTTCAGGGTGCGCATGGCCTCGGCGACGCGCTCCCGGGTCTCGGGCAGCACATGCGGGTCGTCGTTGAAGACGCGCGAGACTGTCTTGGCGCTCACGCCGGCGCGGTCGGCCACGTCCTGCATCGTCGCCATGTGCACGCTCCTCTGTCGGGATGCGCCGGGGCGGGCATCCGCTGTTCTGACCCGACGAGAGTCTACGGCGGGCCCGGGCGGGTGGCCCGGCGGCCCCGGCGCGGCGCTCGGCCGGGCCGGGGCCGCTGCCGGGGGCTACTCGCGGTTCGCGAGCACCTCGTCGATGATCGCGGCGAGCTCCTTCAGGCGGGGCACGGCCTTCGTGCTGAGCAGCTCCTCGCGCTTCTCGGACGAGATCGAGAGGCTGTCCTTCCAGAGCGAGCGGCCGGCCATGGCACCGCGGGCGCCGTTGACGACGGCGGTGCGCACCTGGTCGACGAAGGTCGCGTGGTCGACACCGGCCGAGAGCACGGCCCACGGCACACCGGCGGCGGCCTCGGTGACGGCGGCGGCGGCCTCGGCCGACCCGGCGTACTGCAGCTTCAGCACCTTGGCGCCCGCGGCGACGCTGAGCTCGGCGGCACCCGAGATGAGCGAGGGGAAGACCTCGGCGTACTCCTCGTCGCTCTCGTCCTCGAGCTGGTAGGTCAGGATCTCGACGATCAGCAGCACGCCCTCCTCGGCGCACTCCGCGGTGAGGCGGGCGATGTCGTCGAGCACGACCTTCTCGTCGTCGCGGCGGTCGGCGCGCAGGTACCAGAGCATCTTGGCGGCGTCGCCTCCGAGCTCACGCACCTTTCGGGGGGTCATGCCCTCGACGTAGCGGGTGCGCTTCAGGCCGTTCTCGACGGCGAAGCCCGACTCGTCCATCGCGACCACGAGGCCGGTGTCGCTGTCGAGCGTGCCGTCGTCGACCACGCGGGGCAGCGCGGTCGAGGGGTCGAGCAGGATCGCGGGCGCCGCGTTGCCGAGCACCTTCAGCAGGTCGCTCTTGGCGTCGGCGAGCTCGTCGCGGCTGATGCCCTCCGCGCCGTTCGGGGCGTCCTTCATGACGGCCTTCATGCCGTTGCGCTGGTCGGCGGCGACGATCAGCATGCCGCCGGCGGGGGTGCTGATCTTCGAGAGGGCTCGGCGCTCGAGGGTGGTGAGTTCGTTCACGGGGTGGCTCCTTGGTGGGGTGGTGGTTCGGGGGTGGTGGGTCAGGGGTGGTGGGTCAGGGGGTGGGATGGCTTGGGGTCGGTGGCCGACGAGGTCGGGCGGGTCAGGGGGTGGGGTGGTCGGGGCGCGCGCGGGGTCGGCGCGGTCGCGGGCGGTGCCGCGGCGTGGGTCAGGCGGGTCGGTCGGGATGCGCATCCGTCGCCAGCAGACGCGCGGCGAAGACGGCGGCGCCGTAGGCGGTGTCCTGCGAGCGGTCGGACACGCGCACGCCCGCCAGCACCTCGGCCCGGGCGCGCTGCACCGAGCGCATGCTCGCCCAGCCGCCGGTGAGCAGGGCCGAGGTCGCGGGCGGCACCTCCCGGTCCATCGCCTCGACGAGCAGGGCGAGCTCGTCGTTGCCGTGCCGCAGCACCGCTCCGAAGAGGTCGGCCGGGCCGGCGCCGTCGGCCTGCACGACGAGGCGCAGCACGCCGTCGTCGTTGCGGGCGCCGGTCACCTGCACGTCGCCGTCCTGCAGCACGCCCTCGTAGGGCTGCTCCATCACGGCGGCGTCGAGCGCGTCGCGGCCCGCGCGGTCGTTCACGCCGACCAGCTGCAGGGTGCGGCGCATCAGCAGCCCGGTCTTGACGCCGGCGACGAGCACCCAGGTGCCGGGCACCACGTGGCGCACGCAGTTGATCAGCCACTCGGCGAGACGCTCTCGGGCCTCGAACGGCAGCGGCGCGGGGAGCACCCGCAGCAGCACCTCGGCGGTGCCCATCGAGACGTGGTAGCGGTCATCCGGGAACTCGCCCGTCGACACGGCCGAGACGAGATGGTCGTGGCCCGCGACGGTGAGGAGTGCCCCGGCGAAGGCGGCCGGCAGCCACTCGGCGTCGGCCCGACCGAGCGGGGTGCCCGCGTCGACGAAGGGCGGCAGGAAGTCGGAGCTGACGCCGAGGTGCGCCAGCAGCTCGGGCCACGGGGCGCCGGTGTCCTGGTCGAGCAGGCCCGTTCGGGAGCTGAGCGAGTACTCGGCCGCCTGCTCGCCGCCGAGCGCCGCCACGACGAACTCGGGCAGGTTCAGCCAGCGCGCGCCGGTGAGGTCGAGGCCCTGGTCGCGCAGGTGCAGCAGCTTGATCACCGAGACCTGCACGCCGAGCGGCAGTCCGGTGCGTCCGGCGAACTCGGCGCGGATGCTCGGCGGCAGCGCCTCGAGCTGCTCACCGCCCCGGGGGTCGAACCACGCGATCGCCGGGGCGATCGCCTCACTGTTCGCGCCCAGCACCACGCCGGACTCCCCCATGCCCGAGACCGCCACCGCGCCGATGCGGGCATCGCCGCCGCGCAGCTCGGCGAGGTCGGCGGCGACGAGCTCGAACAGCTCGCGCACGGTCTGCACGAGGTCGGCGGCCTCCATGGTCGTCGTGCCGGCGGCGCCCGCGCGCCAGGGCGTCGGCAGCTGCCGGATCAGCACCTCGGCGCCGGCCTCGTCGGCCACGAGGATCTTCACGCCGGTGCTGCCGAGGTCGAGCCCGGCGACGAGGGGTGTGCTCACGGTGGAACTCCTGGATCCCGATGCCTACTCGGGCGCTGCGCCTCTGCAGCCGCCCATGTCATCGATGTCATAGATGACGCTACCACGCCATGTCATCGATGTCACACCCCCATCGCACGCCGGTGATCGCCTCGGGCGCGCCGTGTCCACCCCGGGCGCGCGCCGGTGCCCACCCAAGGCCCGCGCCGGTGCTCGCCCCAGGCACGCGCCGGTGCTCACCCCAGCCGCCCGCCGGTGCTCACCCGGGCGCGCGCCTGCGTTCACCCCGGGCGCGCGCGCCCGTACTCAACCCGGGCGCGCGCCTGCGTTCACCCCGGGGCGCACGCCGGCGATCGCCCAGCCGCTTCACCGCGAGATCGAGTTGCCTCTATCCGCCCTAAACGCCGCCTTTTGGGGCGGATCGAGGCAACTCGCTCCGCCGCCGCGAACCGACTTGGCCCTTCCCGTTCCAAAACGCGGATCTTGCAACGGGACGGGCCAAGTCGATCGTGCGAACGGGGACCGCCGCCTCGGCGTCGGCGCGCGAGGCCGCCCGCCGCGGCGCGTCAGACCGCCGTGTACCCGCCGTCGATCACGATGCTCTGCCCAGTGAGGTACGACGAAGCGTCGGACGCGAGGTACAGCGCCAGCCCGTGCAGGTCGTCCGGCTCGCCCATCCGCCCGGCCGGGATCGTCCCGATCCACTGCGCGGCGAGCTCGGGGTTCGCCTCGGTGAACTCCCGCGTCATGTCCGACAGGAAATACCCCGGCGCGATCGCGTTCACCCGCACCCCCGAAGGCGCCCACTCCACCGCGAGCGACGACGCGAGGTGGCTCACCGCCGCCTTCGAGGCGTTGTACGACGCCTGGAATTGCGGCTGATTCACGATGAACCCCGACATCGACGAGATGAAAATCGCCGACGCCGGCACCCCCGCCCCGAGCGCCCGCCGCCCGAACGACTGCGCCGCGAAGAACGTCCCGTCGAGGTTCACCGCGAGCACCTTCCGCCAGGTGTCGGCCGGTACATCCACGCTCGCGCCCCAGATCGTGATGCCCGCGGCGGTGACGAGCAGCGACGGCACGCCCAGCTCGGACTCCGCAGCGGCGAAGGCCGCCTCGACGGCGTCGGCATCCGTCACGTCGACCTCGTAGCCGCGCGCCTCGACGCCGTACTCACTCGTCAGCCGGGCCGCCGACGACCCCACGATCGGCAGCAGATCGAGCAGCGCGACGTTGACGCCCTGCCCCGCCAGCGCGGTGGCGAGCGAATAGCCGAGCCCGCGGGCCCCGCCGGTGACGACCGCGGTGCGGCCTCTCAGATTCTCGAACACGGGCACTCCTTCGTGATGGATGGCGACGCCACGGTCAGATCTCCTGATCCGTCGGCAGGATGACCAGGTCGCGCACGGTCACGTGCCGCGGCCGGGTGAGCATGTAGAGCACGGCGTCGGCGACGTCCTCAGAGCGGATGCCCGTGCGGGCCCCCACCGCCTGGTCCACCCCGTCGGCGCCCTCCGCGAACCCCCACAGCTCGTTCAGCACGACCCCGGGGGCCACCGCTCCGACGCGCACGCCGGTTCCGACGAGCTGGCGTCGCAGGGTGTGCACGAACGACTGCATCGCGTGCTTCGTGGCGGAGTAGACGGGCTCCCAGTGGATGTCCTGGTGCCCCGACACCGAGCTCGTCACCAGCACGTCCCCCGTGCCGGCGGCGATCAGGTGCGGCAGGGCGGCGCGCACGGTCGCCATCGCGCCGAAGACGTTCACCGACACGAGCTGCTCGATCAGCGCCGGATCCGTGTCGACGAAGTCGCCGCCGGTGTACAGCCCGGCGTTCGCGAGCACGTCGTCGAGCCGCCCGAAGTCGGTGAGGGCCACGTCCACGGCCCGCTCCGAGACCGACGGATGCGCGACATCACCCGCGACCACGCGCGCCTCCCCCGGCAGGGCGTCCGCGACCTGGCGCAGCCGATCCTCGTCGCGCCCCACCAGCACGAGCCGCGCACCCTCGGCGGAGAGCAGCTGCGCGTAGGAGCGGCCGATGCCCGAGCTCCCGCCCGTGATCAGGGCGACGCGCCCGTCCATCCGGCCTCCGGTCGGCGGCGTGCTGGTCATGGGCGGGCTCCGTTCGAGGGGGTGGGAGGGGTGGCGGGGGTGGCCGACGGCGAGGGCGAGGTCGCCGGGTCGGGCGAGGTCGGCAGGGCGCCCGCGCCCGCGGCGGCGAGGGCCGCGCGGCGGAGGAGCTCATCGGGGCGGGTGTCGATGCGCGCCACGTCGTCTGGCGAGAGGAAGACGGGTCCGCCGGCGGGCAGCGAGCCGAGGATCGTCTCCGCCACCTTCACCGCCATCTCCGTGATGCGCAGCACCTCGGCGGGCGTCGCCCCGAGCGCGAACATGCCGTGATTGGCGAGGTAGACCGCCTTGGGCACGGAGCCGGTCGACGCGAGACGTTCGGCGAGCATCCGCCGCACCGCCCGCGCGAGCGGAAGCCCCGGGTCGATGTACGGCACCAGCAGCGGGTCGGTTCCGAGCACGACGATCTGGTCGGGGAAGAGCGAGCCCTCGACGAGCAGCGACGCCCGCGGCGAGCAGAGCAGCGCGTTCACCGGGACCGGATGCGTGTGTCCCACCGCCTCGACCCCCGGCAGCGCCAGGCAGACCGCGTGCAGCAGCGCCTCCACGGACGGCCGCCGCCCGCCCGGACCGCTCCCGCGCGCGAACAACTCCCGCACCGCCTCATCGTCGCCCGCGCCGCCCGCGTGCGCGTCAGCCGCCGAGCCAACGAGCGCGTTGGCCGCCGGATCGACGGGCGCGTTGGCCTTTGGGTCGACAGGCGCGTCGACCGCCGGGCCATCGTGCCCGTGGGCCGCCAGGTCGTCGGCGGTCGGGCGGGCGGGCGGTTCGACGGGGTCGACGGCCGCCGGCCCGGTGGGCGTGTCGGTCGAGGTGCTCTCGGCGTCGACCAGGGCCAGCACGTCCGGCAGGCCGACGGCGACGAAGTCGGTCGGGTCGGCGATCGCCATCGACGCGCCCGAGGCCTTGACGAGCATCCGCCCGTCGCCGAGGGCGATCGAGGTGTTGCCCTCGGCCAGCACCGCCCACCGGCGGTCGGGGCGCCCGAGCTCGCGCGAGAGCTCGACCAGCTCACTCCGTGCGACTGCGTCGTCCATCATCGCGTCACCACCTCTCCCGACTGATCCTGCGCAATGCCGTCGCCCACGCCGCGCGAGTCCGCGCCACCGGTGACCCCGCCCGGCTCGTAGCGCACGATGCCATCGGTCGCGGCGGCCACGGCGGGACCGGTAGCATCCATTCCGCCGGACGCATAGACCTCGGCGAGGGTCGCGAACTCCCCCGCCGCCACCAGCTGCACCGCGAGGTTGCCGAACGCGGACGCCTCGGCCGGCCCCGCCACCACCGGCAGCCCCGTCAGCGCGGCGGTGCGCCGGCAGAGCAGTTCGTTCCGCGACCCGCCGCCGACGATCCGCACCGAACGGAGGCGCTCCCCCGTCACGCGCTCGAGCAGCCCCACCGACTCGGCGTACGCGGCGGCGAGGCTCTCGACGATGCTCCGCACGGTGCCGAGCACCCCCTTGGGCGCCGGATGCCCCCGCTCCACGCAGAGGGCGGCGATGCGCTCCGGCATCCCACCCGGCGCCAGCAGCCGCGGATCGCCCACGTCGAACACCGGGACACCCGAGTCCGGCAGGAGCGACGCTTCGCGCACGAGGTCGAGGGGGTCGAGCATCCGCCCGCTCTCGTTCGACCACTGGCGCGCGCACTCGGTGAGCAGCCACAGGCCCGCGAGGTTGCGCAGCAGCAGGGTCGAGTCGCCGACCCCACGCTCGTTGGTGAGCCCGGCGGCCAGCGCCTCGGTCGAGAGCACGGGCGCGGCGACGCTGATCCCGGCGAGCGACCAGCTGCCGCTCGACACGAGCAGCTGCCCGTCGCCCGGCGCGGCGAAGGCGAGAGCGGATGCGGTGTCGTGCCCGGCGACCCGGTGCACCGGAACCGGCCGTGCGGCTCCGAGGCGGGCGGTCACCCACGGCAGCGTGACGCCGGCGGGGGTTCCGGAGGGGGTGACCTCGGGGAAGTCGACCGCGCCGAGCCCCCAGGCGTCGATCAGTTCGCGGGACCACGTACCGGTTCGGGCATCGAGCAGCTGGGTCGTCGAGGCGATGGTGCGCTCGGCGCCGATCGTGCCGGTGAGCAGCCGCACCCACAGGTCGGGCACGAGGAGCAGGGTTCCGGCGCGCGTGTGTCCATCAGGCTCCGCACCCGACATCGCGGCAGGGCCTGCAGGACTGGCCGTGTGCGCGGGGCGGGCGGATGCGGCGGTGCCACCGGGTGACGTCACAGCGGCGCGGAGGCGCGCCGAAGTATTGATCGGATGCGGCGGTATGCCCGTGACGGCATACACCCGCTCGTCGCGCACGACGGCCGCCGCCTCGGCAACCCACGCAGGGTCGGCGCCGCGGTGGTGCGCCACGGACGGGATCGACACCGCCCCGCCACCCTCGGCCGCCACATCGTCCAGCGCGTAGTCGACGCCCCAGGAGTCCACGCCGATGCCGGCCAGCACGCAGCCCGCTGCCGCTGCCGCGTCGACCGCCGCCGCCAGGCCCGTGAGCGTCTCGTCGAAGAGACGATCGACGTCCCACTCCAGCGTCGCCCCGGGCGCGAGCGAATCGGGGCGTGGGCCGTTGGCGAAGCGGTGTACCTCGGTCATCCGGATGCGCGGCGACCCGTGCGAGCGATCGATGAACCCGAGCATCACCCGCCCGCTCGACGCCCCGAGGTCGACCGCCGCGTAGGCGCGCCCCGCTCCGCCAGGTGCGGCAGCAGCGCCGGAAGCGCCAGGTACGCCGACAGCGCCAGCAACGCCGGAAGCGGCCGGCCCGTCGGTGCGATCCATGTCACGTCCTCGTGATTGATGTTATTTCGTGTGAAATGTATCATCGGCGAACAGGGCCGGGCAAGGGCCCGCACGACACCCGACCGGAGGACGGCATGGCACTGAAGGGCACGCTCGACGGCGAGACCCGCCGCGCCGCCCTGCTGGAGCTCGCCGAGGAGCGCGGCGGGCTGCCGCTGGCCGAGGCGGCCGAGCTGTGGGACGTGCATCCGATGACCATCAGGCGCGACTTCGAGCTGCTCGAGAGCGCCGGCCGGGTGCGCCGGGTGCGGGGCGGGGTGGTTCCGGTGCAGGCCGATCCGTTCGCGGCGCGGCAGGCGCAGAACGTTCGGGCGAAGCAGCGGATCGCGGCGAAGATCCTGCCTCTGCTGCCCGCGGGTGCCGCCGTGGGGCTCGATTCGTCGACCACGGCGTTCGTGGTGGCCGAGGCGCTGCCGGCCGAGCATCCGCTCACCGTCGTGACCAACGGCCTCGCCGCCTTCGACGCCCTCTCACGCAAGCCCGGCGTGCGTGGCTACCTCACCGGCGGCGAGCGCGAGGAGCAGAACCTCAGCCTCGTGGGGGCGCTCACCGAGTCGGCGTTCTCGGCGTTCCACTTCGACGTCGCCGTGGTGTCGGCGCTCGGCGTGCACGGCGAGAGCGGCACGAGCGAGAGCACGCTCGCGCAGGCGGCGGTGAAGGATGCACTCGCCCGCGCCTCGGCGGAGGTCGTGCTGGCGCTCGACGCCTCCAAGCTCGAGTCGCGCGCCCGGGTGCGCTCGCTCACCCTCGACCGCGTCGACGTGCTGGTCACCGAGCTCGACCCGGCGGATGCCCGCCTCGACCCCTACCGCGCGCACCTGCCCCGCATCCTCTGACCCGCAGCAACTCCTCCGACAAGTGCGACGCGTCGCGCAAGGTACTCCTGGCGGGTGAAGCAGGGCCCGCTCAGGGCGCGGCGGGCGCCGTGGTCAGGGCGCGGCCGGCTCCGTGAGTGGCGTCGACGGGTCGGGGTCGCGCACGAGGGAGGCCCGAGGCGCCGACTCCACCGACGACAGCAGCGTCGTCGCCTGCCCAACCGCCAGCGCCCCCCACGACGCCGCGAGCCGCACCCCCGAGGCCACATCGAGCGCGCCACCCGCCCCCGCCGAGCCCACGAGGAACCCCGCCAGGGACGCGTCGCCCGCGCCCGCCGTGTTGACGACCCGGGCCCGCGCCCGGGCGAGCTGCAAACCCGACTCCGACACGGCGAGCGCCCCGTCGGCGCCCATGCTCACGTAGACGACGTCGCAGCCGGCCTCGTGCAGCGTGCGGGCCGCCGCGACGACGTCTCCCACGGTGCGGAGCGCCGAGCCGGTCAGCTCGGCGAGCTCGTGCGTGTTCGGCTTGATCAGCGTGACGGCCGAGAGGTCGGCGACCACGGCGGCCAGCGCCGCCCCCGCCGTGTCGACCGCGACCCGCACGCCGCGAGCGGCGGCGCGCTGCACCAGCTCGAGAAACGGCACCGGCTGCGAGGTGCCGGCCAGCAGCGGGATCGACCCCGACACCACCAGCCAGGACGCGTCGAGCCGGACCAGCTCCGCCTCGGTGCGGTCGACGATCGCCGCCCACAGCTCGGCGGAGACGGGCGGCGCCGCCTCGTTCACCTTCGTCGTAGTGCCGGAGGCGTCGACGAGCGTCGTGTTCACGCGCGTGCGGCCCGCATCGGGCACCCCCGCGAGCAGCTCGGCGAAGCCGCCGTCGCGCGCGAGCTCGGCTCCCTGGGCGCTGAGCGCGAGCACGGCCGAGACGGGAAGCTTGGAGAGGGCGATCGCCCGGGCGACGTTGACACCCTTGCCACTCAGCTCGGTGTGCACGGCGTCGGCGCGGTTGACCTCGCCGAGCTCCAGCCGGCCCACCCGGTAGGTCAGGTCGATGGCCGGCGCCGGCGTGACGGTGACGATGGCGCTCATGCCGCCACCTCCGTGACCGGGGTGCCGCGTTCGGCCAGCAGCTCGAGCGCCGCGCCGTCGAGGGCGCCGGGGACGACGACCGCGTGGTCGATCCGGTCGAGACTCATCGAAGCGGCGAGACCCTCCGCCTGGTGCGCCGCCAGCACCAGCACGACGGTGCCGGCCGTGGCGGCGACGGCGCCCGTCACCGCGGCGCGGTCGGGGTCGCTCGCGAACAGAGCGCCCCCGGCCACACCGACCGGCTCGATGACGGCGACGTCGACGTGCACCGATCCCGCGAGCTCGCGCGCCCAGTGGCCCGACGCGGTGCCCTCGGCGCCGACGACCCCGCCCAGCAGATGCGTCTCGGCGGGCTCCGGCACCAGCGCGGCGGCGAGCGCCACGGCGACCGAGGCGGTCACGATCCGCACACCGCTCCCCGCATCGAGCATCCCGGCGAGCGCCTCCCCCACGGCCCCCGCCTCGAGGAACACCGAGGCCCCCGCGGGCACCAGCCCCCGGGCAGCCCCGGCGATGGCCCGCGCAGCTCCGTCCGGTTCAGGATGCTCGCCCACCGAATCCACGGAAATGGCCCCGCCGTGGGCCCGGCGCAGCATCCCCTCGCCCTCGAGCGCACGCAGATCCCGCCGCACGGTCTCCTCGGCGACCCCGAGTTCGACGGAGAGCTCCCCCACCTCGACCCGCCCGACCACGCCCAGCGCCGCCACGATCCGCTCCCGCCGCCGCGCGCCCGCGGACGGCCGCTGATCGTCTGTGGACACCCGCCCTTCGGCCACGGACAGGCGCCCATCGCCGGCGCCCGCAGCTGAACCCCTATCGACCGCGGCGCTCTCCACCCCGCTCACGCCCCGGCCCCCTCGCCCCGAACGGCCGCCGGCCGCCCATCGACCTCGACCACCGACCCGCCGGCCGAGCCCGCGTCGGCCGCGCCCGCAGCAGCGGACACGCCGCCCGCCGCACCCGCGCCACCGCCACCGCCACGGGCATCGGCAGCCCCGCCGCCCACCGCACCCGCGCCACCGCCACCGCCACCGGCACCGCCACCGGCAGCCGCGCCCGCCGCACCGGAACCACCCGCCTCACCCGCGCGCGCCTCCCACCACGGCCCCAGCGCCTCCACGGCCTCGTCGAACGCCCGCACCACCCCCGCCCAGTACCCCGCCGACGCCGTCGTCGGCCGCACCGGCGCCGCCCGCGTCACCAGCTCCTGCGCCTCCTCCACCGACGCGAACACCCCCACCGCCGCCCCCGCGACCGCCGCAGCCCCGAACGCCCCGGCCTCCTCGTTCTGCACCACCGTCACCGGCGACCGCAGTGCGTTCGCCACGAGCTGCACGTACAGCGGCGCGCGGGCGATCCCGCCGCCGAGCACCACCGGCTCGTCCCAGTCGAACCTCTCCCCCAGCGCCCGCGTGTGCCACACGTGCATCAGCGCGATCCCCTCGAGGGTGCCGCGCAGCACATGCGCCGGCGTGTGCCAGCCCCGCACCCCGGCGAGGGCCGCCGAGCTCGAGGCCCCGAGCGGCGAGTCGAACAGGAACGGCAGCACCAGCGGCACCGCCTCCTCGGGGTCGAGCGCCGCGGCGGCCGCGAACAGCCGGTCGCGCGCCTCCTCCCCGCCCGGTGCCGCGAGGTCGACTCCGAGCAGTCGCAGCACCCAGTCCAGCGCCGGAGACGCCGTCGCCGACGTCGACATCGCGATCCGCAGCGACGGCGTGATCGACAGCCGCGACTGCCACCGCACGTCCACGTCGGGCCGCGTCGTCGTCACCCCGTTGGTGCTGAACGACCCGGCGACGAGCGCGAGCCGTCCGGGCACGAGCGCGCCCATGCCGATCGACGCGGCCTGCACGTCGTGCATCCCCGCGATCACCGGCGTGCCCTCGGCCAGCCCGGTCAGCGCAGCGGCGGCCGGAAGCACCGTGCCGACGACGTCGCCGCTCGCGTGCAGCTCGGGCAGCAGCCGCATCAGCGACGACGGCAGCCCGTACGCCGCCAGGATCTCCGGGCTCCACTCAGCCGTGGCGGTATCGAGGAAGGAGGCCGTCGCATCCGAGTAGTCGGTCGCCACGACGCCGGTCAGCCGAAGCCGGATCACGTCCTTGCAGAACAGCATCGCCGCCGCCCGATCGATCCGAGAGGGGTCGTGCGCGAGCAGCCAGCGCAGCAGGTTGCCCGCGGCCCCCGGCGTCGGCTCCTGGCCCGAGCGCTCGAGCACCACGCGCATCCGCGACTGGTCAGCCGCGAGCGAGGCCGCCTCGACGTGCGCCCGCGAGTCCATCGCGGTGATGGCCGGCCCCACAGGCGCGCCCATCGCGTCGACGAGGTGCAGGCCGTCGCCGTGCCCCGTGATGCCCACGGCCACGATCTGCGCCGGGTCGACGCCCGACGCGTCGACGGCCTCCCGGATCGCCTCTGCCGCGGCCTGCCAGAGCGCCTCCTGCGGCCGCTCGGCGAAGCGGGGCGTCGAGCGGTCGACGGGGCTCGAACGCCGCCCGATCCCCACGGGCCGCAGCTGCTCGTCGTGCACCACGGCCTTCACCGCGGTTTGGCCGGCGTCGACCCCCAGCAGGTAGCGGGGGCCCTCGGGTCGTGCAGCCATCTCGATCCTCTCCGATCGACGTGCGAGATCGCGGGTCCGACAGCGACGAGCGGATGCTCGCGCCCGACTTCGCCCGCTTCGAAAAGCATATCAACCGAATCGGTCACTCTATCGGGCGAATTCGGGTAGAGTCGCGCTGTCACGACCCGGATCGGCGGAGCAGATGTACCCAGCGGAGCGGCACACCGCCATCCTCGCCGCCGCGCGCGAGCACCCCGACGGTGTCGCGGTGCAGCAGTTGAGCGCGCAGCTCGGCGTGACCCCCGAGACCGTGCGCCGCGACCTCGCCGCCCTCGAGCGCCGCGGCCTCGTGCGCCGCCGCCACGGGGGCGCCGTGCCGGTGACCCGGGCACCCTTCGAGCCCACCCTCTCGCAACGCGCCCGCGAAGACGCGGCCGAACGCCGTGCCGTCTCCCGGGCCGTGGTCGACGAGCTGCCGCAGGAGGGGGTGCTGCTGCTCGACAGCGGCTCGATGACGCTCGAGATCGCGTCGGCGCTCCCCCGCCGTTCCGCGCTGGTCGTGGTGACGAACAGCCTCCCCATCGCGTCGGTGCTGGGCGCGCATCCGTCGATCACCGTGCTCGCGCTGCCCGGCGCCGTGCGCGCCGTCACCCAGGCCGTCGTCGGCGCCTGGACCGAGCAGCGGCTCGACGAGCTGCACGCCGACGTCGCCGTGCTCGGCGCCAACGGCGTGCTGCCCGGCCGGGGCGCCTACACGACCCTGCCCGACGAGGCCGCGGTGAAAGAGCGGATGCTCGCCGCCGCCGACCGCCGCCTCCTCGCCGTCACGGCGCCGAAGTTCGGCACCGCCTCCCTCTGCCGCTTCGCGACCCTCGACCGCTTCGACCGGATCGTCTCCGACGACCGGCTCGACCCCGCCACCGCCCGGCAGCTGCGCGACGACGGTGTCGACCTCGTGCTGGCGAACCCCCGAGCATCCACCCCCGAGAGGAACCCATGACCCTGGTCACCACCGGCGACGTACTCGCCCGCGAACGAGCCGTGCTCGCCTTCAACGTCATCCAGCTCGAGCACGCCGAGGCCATCGTGCGCGGCGCCGAGGCCGCCGGCCGTCCGGTCATCCTGCAGATCAGCGAGAACGCCGCGCGGTATCACGGCGGGCTGGCCCCGATCACGCTGGCGACGCTGGAGCTCGCGCGCACGGCCGGCATCGATGCCGCCGTGCACCTCGACCACGCCGAGAACGAAGCCCTCGTGCGCGAGGCCGTCGAGCTCGGCGCCACCTCGGTGATGTTCGACGCCGCGACCCTGCCCGACGACGAGAACGTCGCCCGCACCGCCCTGATCGCCCGGGCCGCCCAGGAGCGCGGCGTCTGGGTCGAGGCCGAGCTGGGCGCGATCGGCGGCAAGGGCGGGGCGCACACCCCGGGTGTCCGCACCGACCCGGCCGAGGCCGCCTCCTTCGTGGCGGCGACCGGCGTCGACGGGCTCGCCGTCGCAGTGGGCTCCTCGCACGCCATGACCTCGCGCAGCGCCACCCTCGACTTCGGGCTCATCGCCGAGCTCGCGGCCGCCGTTCCCGTGCCGCTCGTGCTGCACGGGTCGAGCGGGGTGGCCGACGCCGATCTCGTGCGGGCCGTCGAGCACGGGATGCGCAAGATCAACATCTCCACGCACATCAACGGCGTCTTCAGCCGCCGGCTGCGCGAGGTGCTCGCCGCCGACGAGAACCTGGTCGACCCCCGCAGATACCTCGGCCCGGCCCGGGACGCGGTGGCCGCCGAGGTCGAGCGCCTGCTGCGTCTCGTCGCCTGAGCGGTCGGGCATACGCCAGAGGCGGCGCCGGGGAGAACCCCGACGCCGCCTCTGTTCGTGCGTGCTGACTAGCAGCTGGACTTGTAGACCGCGTCCGCTCCGTCACCGTCGATGTTGTCCTTGGTGAGGATGGTGAAGCCGGTCTGGATCTCCTTCTCGGGCGAGCCGCCGTCGAGGGCCGCGATGGCCTGCTCCACGCCGTCCTGGCCGATGGTGGCGGGCTCCTGGGCGACGAGCGCCTGAACCGTGCCGGCCTTCAGCTGCTTGACCTGGGCGGGGCCCGCGTCGAAGCCGACGATGGTGACCGAGTCCTGCTTGCCGGCCTGCTGCACGCCGGTGGCGGTGCCCTCGGCGGCGAACAGGTTGGCGGCGAAGATGCCCACGATGTCGGGGTCCTTCTGCAGCGCGGCGGTCACGATCTCAGCCGCGGTGGCCGGCTCGTTGTGGCTGTACTGCACGCCGAGGTACTCGAACTTGCTGTCCGCCTCGGCCGCCTTCTGGAAGCCCTCGACACGGGCGTCCGTGGTCGAGATGCCGGGGTCGACCGACACGACGAGCACCTTGCCGCCGTCCGGGTGGGCGTCCTGGATGGCCTTGAAGGCCGCCTCTCCGCCACCGACGTTGTCGGAGGCGATGGCCGAGACCGCGAACGAGGGGTCCTCGACCGTGGTGTCGACGAGCACGACCTTGATGCCGGCGTCGGCGGCCGCCTTGAGCGGAGCCTCCATCGCCTTGACGTCGGTCGGGGCGATCAGCAGGGCGTCGGGCTTGGAGGCCACGACCGAGTCGACCAGCGGCTTCTGCAGCGTGGGGTCGAACTTCTCCGGGCCCTGGGTGGTGACGGTCGCGCCGGCCTCCTTGGCCGCGGCCTCGATGCCGCACTGCATGGAGATGTAGAACTCGTCTCCGGCGACACCCTGCACGAACGCGATCTTGTAGCCGTCGCTGCCGGCGGCGCCGGTGCTCGAGGCCCCGCCCGAGTCGCCGCCCGCACATCCGGCGAGAGCCAGACCGGCGGTCGCGCCGATGGCGACGACTCCCAGGATCTTCTTGTTCCACTTCATCGTGTTACCTGTCCTTCTTCTAGTGATGCAATTACGGGAGTGGTGCTGTTCACTTGTTGTTCCGTCTGGCGAAGTGGCGCCAGAGGCTGGTGGAGGCCCCGCGGGCCGCGGAGGCCCGTCGGACCTGGTCGACGTAGACCGCCGCGATCAGCACGGCGCCCACGGCGACCTGCTGCCAGAACGGCTGCACGCCGGTGATGACGAAGCCGTTCTGCAGCACGGCCGGGATGAAGAGACCGACGACCGTGCCGAAGATCGTGCCGTAGCCGCCGAACAGCGAGGTTCCGCCGATGACGACCGCCGCGATGACGTTCAGGTTGGTCTGCGACTGGCCGGCGATGGCCGTCGTGCTGAACTGCGACAGCGACAGGATGCCCGCGAGGCCCGCCAGGGCACCCGACAGCGCGTAGACCTTGATCAGGTGCCGGTCGACCTTCACGCCGACGCGGCGCGCCGCCTCCTCGCTCGAGCCCACCGCGTAGGTGTAGAGGCCGAACTTGGTCTTGTGCAGCACGATGGCGCCGATGATCACGATCACGAGAGCGACCACCGAGATGATCGGGATGCCGCCGAAGATGTTGCCGTAGCCGATCGAGTTCGTCAGCACCGAGGGCACGTCGCGGATGTCGACGCCGCCGGTGATGATCTGCGAGAGGCCGAGCGCCATGCCGAGCGAGCCCAGCGTCACGATCAGCGGCGGCACCTTGGCCTTCGAGATCAGCAGGCCGTTGAAGATGCCCCAGGCGAGGCCCGACAGGATCGACACGATGATCCCGACGGTGGCCGTGCCCCAGTCGTCGCCGCCCATGGCCCTCATCACGATCGCCGAGACGACACCCGAGAACACGAGTACCGAGCCGATCGAGAGGTCGATGCCCGAGGTGATGATGATGAAGGTCATACCGACGCCGAGCACCGCGAGGATCGAGGCGTTCTGCACCACGAGCCGGAGGTTCGACAGCTGGGCGAAGGTGTCGGGGGCGAGCGCGCTGAAGATCGCGACGATCACGATCAGCACGATCAGGATCTGGAAGGCCTGCGCCTTCAGCAGTCGGGTGAGCGCGGTCTCCTTGGACTGCGCCATGTTGATGGAGGTCGTCTCCGGGCCGGCCGCATCGGTCTGGCCGAACTCCGCCTTTTTCAGGTCGGCGTCCCTCACGTCGTCGGTCATGCCACACCCCTCGTGCTCGCGCCGGTCATCAGGCCGACGAGTTCTTCCATGTTGGTCGTCTTGGTGTCGATCGCCGCGGCGCGGTGACCGAGACGCAGCACCTGGATGCGGTCGGAGACCTCCATCACGTGCGGCATCGAGTGGCTGATGAACACGACGGCGATGCCCTTGTCGCGCACCCGCCGGATGGTCTCCAGCACGTTCTTGGTCTGCCGTACGCCGAGGGCCGCGGTGGGCTCGTCGAGGAAGACGACCTTGTTCGCCCAGTGCACCGCACGGGCGATGGCGATCGCCTGGCGCTGACCGCCCGACATCGATCCGACGGGCGAGGTGAGCGAGCGCACCGTGGCGCCCAGCTCGTCGAACGCCCGGCGGGACTCGGTCCGCATCTCGGCGACGTTCATGAAGCCGAACGCACCGCCGATGCCCTTCTTCATGACCTCGCGACCGAGGTACATGTTCTGCACCGGGTCGAGGTGGGGGGCGAGCGCCAGGTCCTGGTGCACGGTCTCGATGCCGAGCGCGCTCGCCTGCATCGGGTTGGTCAGCTGGAGGGGGTTGCCCTCGAACTTGATCACGCCGGTGTCGACGGCGAGGTTGCCCGACAGCGCCTTCACGAGCGTCGACTTGCCGGCGCCGTTGTCGCCGATCAGGGCGGTCACTTCTCCGGGGTAGACCTCGAAGTCCACGTCGTCGAGAGCACGGACGTGTCCGAACGCGCGGGAGAGGCCTCGGGCCTCCAATACGGGGGTGGTCATGTCAGTTCACTCCTTTCCGGCCGGTCGGGGCCTGCGGGTGGTTCCGGGTGTGGTCATCGGGTGCTCCTGGATCTTGGGATGCTCTGAAGTGGTCGGGGGTCTCGCGCTCGGGGGTCATTCGACTCCTCCTGCGGCCAGCGAGTGCGGCCAGCCGACGCCCGGGGTGGCGACGAGCACGCTTCCCGTGCCCCGCACCTCCCAGGGGCCGAATCCAGCGGGCACCGCGACGACATGGCCCGCGCGGTAGGCGAGGCGCTCGTCGGTTCCGACGAACTCTCCCTCCCCCTCGAGCACGAGGGCCACGGCGAAGCCGGGCCCGAGGGCGACGGTCTCGCCGGCGGGTGGCGCCGCGTGCAGCACGCGGAAGTAGGGATCGGCGGCCGGGGCGAGCACGCTCGTGGCCCGCCCGCTCCGCGCCGACAGGTCGTGGCGGCTGACGAGCCGCTGCAGCGCATCCGCCCCGAGCGCGTCGACCGAGACGGCGGGCATCACGGTCTCGAAGCCGAGACCGAGGTGCGACTCGTCGCGGGTGGAGGTCGTGATCGACCACTCCAGCACGATCGAGAAGTCGGTCGGCTCCTGCACCTCGGCGAGGAAGATGCCCTCGTCGATGGCGTGCACGGTGCCGGCCGGCACCACGACACCCATGCCGCGGGAGACCTCGATGCGGTTCATCCGCGCGAGCATCCACTCGGAGTCCTGCGCGTCGCGGCGGCGGTCGAGCTCGTCGCGGTCGACGGGCTCGCTCCAGCCGAGGTGCACGGCGGCTCCGGGCTCCGCGTCGAGGATGAACCAGGCCTCGGTCTTGCCGTAGGGGCAGTCGAGGTGGCTCGTGGCGAAGGCGCGGGAGGGGTGCACGTGCACGGGGAGGCGCTGGCGGGCATCCAGCAGCTTGACCAGGATGCCCGTGTCGCTCGTGCTCGCGGCGTCGGCGTGGTCGGGGCCCACCCAGGCCGCCGGGTCGGCGGCCACGAGGTCGCGCAGCAAGTCGCCGTCGACGGTGCGGCTGAGCCCGATGTCACCGTGGTCGGCGCGGGAGACGGTGGCGCCCAGCCATTCCTCGGGCTGGTACTCCGAGGTCTGCTCGATGCCGCGCAGGGCGGCGATGCGGTCGCCGCCGCGGTAGAAGTGCTCGATCTGGTTGGGGGCGAGAATGGTCGGCTTCATGCGACGTCTCCTTCGGCGAGGCGGGCTGACGGGGCCGGGTGGGTCGAGGCGGCGGAGGCGGCGGGCACGGCGGCGGGTGTCGACGCGGCGGGCACGGCGGCGGATGTCGAGGCGGCGGACGCGGGGGCGGGTGCCGTGGCGGATCCCCCGGCGAGCGGCCCGGTGATCTCGCCCGAGCCCCGCTGCAGCAGCGCGGTCGGCACGATCCATTCGCGCGGTTCGCCCGACGACTCCTCGCGCAGGGCCAGCAGCCGCTCGATGGCGGCGTTGCCGATCAGGAACGGGTCCTGGTCGATGCAGCTGACGCCCGGCCGAAGCACGTCGGCGAACGAGAAGTCGCCGAACGCGATCATCGCCGTGTCCTGGCGGTGGATGCGGTGCAGCGCGGTGGTGAGGCCGATCGCCGCCTTCGCGTTGGAGGCGAAGAAGGCGGTCGCGGGGTTCGCGAGCCCGAGCAGCCGCCTGGCCTCGCCGAGGTAATCGAGGTCGCCGTCGACAGTCGACGACACCAGCTCGGGGTCGAACTCGATGCCCGCTCCTTGCAGCACGTCGAGGTAGCCGCTCAGCCGCCGGTGGATGGTGGAGAAGCGCTCGTCGCGGTCGAAGAAGGCGATGCGCTCGTGGCCGAGGTCGACGAGCTGCTGCACGGCGAGCGCCGCCGCCCCGCGGTCGTCGACGACCACGCTGTCGTAGCCGGCTCGCGAACGGTCGACCGCGACCACCGGCGTGGTGGTGCGGTAGGGCGCGAGGTACGGATGCTCGGACGCGACCGGCGCGAAGATGACGCCCGCGACCTGATGCCCCGCCACGAGGCTGAGCAGCTGCTCGCGCTCCCGGTCGGGGTCGAGGCTGGACGAGGCGACGAGCACGCTGAGCCCCTCGTTCAGGGCGCGGGTCTCGATGGCGCTCACCAGGGCGGCGAAGAACGGGTCGGCGAGCGAGTCGATGACGACGCCGATGGCGCCGCCGGTTCCCGACTTGAGCGAGCGGGCCGCCGTATTGGGCACGTAGCCCAGCTGCTGGATGGCGTGCAGTACGCGCGCCCGGGTCTCGGGGTGCACGGCCTCCTCGGCGTTCACGACGCGGGAGACGGTCTTGATGCTGACGCCGGCGCTGGCCGCGACGTCCTTGATGCCGGGTCGGCGGTTCATGAGCGCACCGCCGGAGCGGAGGCGGTCAGCGAGTTCGGGGTCGTACCGGGCATCTCGCCCACCTCCTTTGACAGCGTTGTCATTCGCGGAGAGATCCGGGATTCCCGAACCTCGTCGTTCTCGTGTCCGCCTATACTGACTCGCGGCGACAACGTTGTCAAGCAGTCGCGATGTCTCAATTCGATAACCTCGGGAGCACCATGATCATCGTCGTCGCCGGAGCCGCGGGAAGCGGCAAGAGCACCCTCGGGCTGGAGCTCGCCCGCGCCCTCCCCGCCGCCCTGCTCGACCTCGATTCGCTCACCAACCCGGTGCTCGAGGGCCTCGGCCCGGAGCTCTCGGGCGGCGCCCACTGGAACGACCCCGCCCTCCGTCCCGTCGTGCGGCCCGCTCGCTACGCGGCTCTCCGTGCCGCGGTCGCCGACCAGGTGCGCGCCGGGGTCGATGCGGTCGTCGTGGCCCCCTTCACGGCCGAGCTCGCGGGCGGTGAGGAGTGGCGGCAGCTGGTCGACGCGGCCGGAGGCGTGCCCGAGGTGGTCTGGCTCCGCGCCTCCCCCGCCCTGCTCACCGAGCGACGCGGGCTCCGGGCTGCCGCGCGCGACGTGCACGTCGTCGACCCGCCCGCCGAGGCCGAGCCGGCCGTGCCGCACCTCCTCGTCGACGCGTCCCTCTCCACCGCCCAGCAGCTGGCCTCGGTGCGCCGGCGTCTCGGCGGCGGTCGTCGGCTGCCCGCCGACTCCCCCGTCTTCGGGCGCACCTTCGCGGCCGGACTGTTCGACCTCGACGGCACCCTGATCGACTCCACCCCCTCCGTCGTGCGCTCCTGGCAGCAGCTCGCCCGCGAGTACGGCCTCGAGGTCGACCTCCTGGCCGAGGGGCACGGGCGTCCGGCCGCCCAGGTGATCGACTCCTTCTTCTCGGGCGACCAGGCCGCCGAGGCACTCGCCCGGGTGACCGAGATCGAGGTGAACGACCTCGGCGACGTGATCGCGCTCGACGGCGCCGCCGCGCTGCTCGGCTCCCTGCCCGACGATGCCCGCGCCATCGTCACGAGCGGCACCCGCGTGATCGCCACCAGCCGGCTGCGCGCCGCCGGGCTGACCCCGCCGGCGGAGCTCGTGACGTTCGACGACGTGGTGAACGGCAAGCCGCATCCGGAGCCCTTCCTCACGGCGGCCGAGCGCCTCGGCGTCGACCCCGCCTCCTGCGTCGTGTTCGAAGACGCTCCGGCCGGTCTGGCGGCGGCGAAGGCGGCCGGATGCACGACCGTCGCGATCGCGGGAACCCACGACCCGCACGAGCTCCACGCCGACCTCGTGATCGACGGCCTGTTCCAGCTGCGGGTGGAGCTGCAGGCTGGCGGAGGCTTCCGGCTCAGCGCCGGCTGAGCATCCGGGCCCCCTCCCGCGCGGCGGGTGCCCTGTGGCAGAATCCGGAGCGTGACCACCGCATCCGCCGACCGCCTGCGCGAGCTCGCTCGCTTGCGGAGGGTGCGCGACCGGATCGACCGGGAGTACGCGCAGCCGCTGAACGTCGAGGCGCTGGCCCGCGGCGAGCACGTCTCGGCCGGGCACCTCGGCCGGGCCTTCAAGGAGGCGTTCGGCGAGTCGCCCTACAGCTACCTGATGACCCGGCGCATCGAGCGGGCCATGGCGCTGCTGCGCCGAGGCGACCTCAGCGTCACCGAGGTGTGCACCGCGGTCGGCTGCTCGTCGCTCGGCACCTTCAGCACCCGCTTCAGCGAGCTCGTCGGGGTGCCGCCGAGCGTCTACCGACGCCAGGCCGCTTCGGCCACCGTCGCCCTGCCTTCGTGCGTCGCCCGGCAGGTGACGAGACCGGTCAGGAATCGAGAAGCGCCGGCGCTGCCCGCGCCAATAGTGTGACGGCCATGGACATCAGCATTCAGTCGACCTTCCTCCCGCAGAACGACCCGGAGGCCTCGCTCGCGTTCTATCGCGACGTGCTGGGCTTCGAGGTCCTGAACGACGTGGGCTACTCCGGCCTCCGCTGGATCACCGTCGCACCCGCCGGGCAGAGCGCCCCCTCGGTGGTGCTCTACCCGCCCGAGGCCGGCCCCGGGCTCACCGACGACGAGCGCGGAACGATCGCGGCGATGATGGCGAAGGGCACCTACGCCACGCTCATCCTCTCGACCCCCGACCTCGACACGACCTTCGACCGCATCGTCGCAGCCGGCGCCGAGGTCGTCGAGGAGCCCACCGACCAGCCCTACGGCATCCGCGACAGCGCGGTGCGCGACCCCGCCGGCAACCTGCTGCGCATCCAGCAGGCCCACTGAGCATGGCGGAGGTCATCCGGGTTCGCGGGGCGCGCGAGAACAACCTCAAGGACGTCTCGATCGAGATCCCGAAGCGGCAGCTGACGGTCTTCACGGGAGTGTCGGGCTCGGGCAAGAGCTCGCTCGTGTTCGACACCGTGGCGGCCGAGTCGCAGCGGCTGATCAACGAGACCTACAGCACCTTCGTGCAGGGCTTCATGCCCACACTCGCCCGGCCCGACGTCGACCTGCTCGAGGGGCTCACCACGGCGATCATCGTCGACCAGGCGCGCATGGGCTCCGACCCTCGTTCGACCGTGGGAACGGCCACCGACGCGAACGCGCTGCTGCGCATCCTGTTCAGTCGGCTGGGTGAGCCGCACATCGGTTCGCCCCAGGCCTATTCGTTCAACGTGGCGTCGATCTCAGGGGCGGGAGCCGTCACCACCGAGAAGGCGGGCGTGGTGACGAAGGAGCGGCGCAGCTTCTCGGTGACCGGCGGCATGTGCTCGCACTGCGAGGGCCGGGGCAGCGTCTCGGACATCGACTTGGCGCAGCTCTTCGACGAGAGCAAGTCGCTGAACGAGGGCGCCATCACCGTGCCGGGGTACACCGCCGACGGGTGGATGGTGCGCATCTTCGTGAAGTCGGGCTTCCTCGACGGCGACAAGCCGATCCGCGACTACACCGCCGCCGAGCGGCAGGACTTCCTCTACAAGGAGCAGGTCAAGGTCAAGTTCGACAACATGAACATGACCTACGAGGGTCTCGTGCCGAAGATCCAGAAGTCGTTCCTCGCGAAGGACCGCGAGTCGATGCAGCCGCACGTGCGCGCCTTCGTCGACCGGATCGCCACCTTCACGGCCTGCCCCGAGTGCGGCGGCACGCGCCTGAGCGCGGCGGCCCGCTCGTCGAAGGTCGCGGGGCTGAGCATCGCCGACGCCTGCGCGATGCAGATCAGCGACCTCGCCGAATGGGTGCGGGGCCTAAACGAGCCGTCGGTCGCGCCGCTGCTCGAGGGGCTCGTGCACCTGCTCGACTCCTTCGTCGGCATCGGGCTCGGCTACCTCTCGCTCGACCGCGCCTCGGGCACGCTCTCGGGCGGTGAGGCGCAGCGGGTGAAGATGATCCGGCACCTCGGCTCGGCGCTGACCGACATCACCTACGTCTTCGACGAACCCACCACGGGGCTCCACCCGCACGACATCCAGCGCATGAACGGGCTGCTGCTGCAGCTGCGCGACAAGGGCAACACGGTGCTCGTCGTCGAGCACAAGCCCGAGGCCATCGCGATCGCCGACCACGTGGTCGACCTCGGCCCGGGCGCCGGGGCGGCCGGGGGCACGGTCTGCTTCGAGGGCACGGTCGACGGGCTGCGGGGCTCGGGCACCGTCACCGGGCGGCATCTGGATGATCGGGCCGCCCTCAAGGCCTCGGTGCGCACGCCCTCGGGCACGCTGCCGATCCGAGGCGCGACCTCGCACAACCTGCAGGGGGTCGACGTCGACGTCCCGCTCGGCGTGCTGGTCGTCGTCACCGGGGTCGCCGGGTCGGGGAAGAGCTCGCTCATCCATGGCTCGGTCTCACCGCGCGAGGAA
Source organism: Herbiconiux gentiana (assembly GCF_024978135.1). Lineage (GTDB taxonomy): Bacteria > Actinomycetota > Actinomycetes > Actinomycetales > Microbacteriaceae > Herbiconiux > Herbiconiux gentiana. The sequence goes on from NZ_JANTEZ010000001.1 coordinate 778,429, forward strand.
GTGGTGACGGTCGACCAGACGCCCATCCGCGGGTCTCGGCGCAGCAACCCCGCGACCTACACGGGACTGCTCGAGCCGATCCGCAAAGCGTTCGCGAAGGCCAACGGGGTGAAGCCCGCCCTGTTCAGCGCGAACTCCGAGGGCGCCTGCCCGGTCTGCAACGGTGCCGGGGTCGTCTTCACCGACCTCGGCATGATGGCCTCGGTCTCGACCACCTGCGAGGAGTGCGAGGGTCGGCGCTTCGACGCGTCGGTGCTCGGCTACCACCTCGGCGGAAAGGACATCACCGAGGTGCTGGCGATGCCCGTCTCCGAGGCGCTGCCGTTCTTCGCCTCGGGCGACGCCGCTCTGCCGGCGGCTCACGCCATCCTGACGCGCCTGACCGACGTCGGGCTCGGCTACCTCGCGCTCGGCCAGCCGCTGACGACGCTGTCGGGCGGCGAGCGCCAGCGCCTCAAGCTCGCCGCCGACATGGCCGGCAAGGGCGGCGTCTACGTGCTCGACGAGCCCACCACGGGCCTCCACCTCGCCGACGTCGCTCAGCTGCTGGGGCTCCTCGACCGCCTCGTCGACTCGGGCAAGTCGGTGATCGTGATCGAGCACCACCAGGCGGTGATGGCGCACGCCGACTGGATCATCGACCTCGGCCCCGGCGCCGGCCACGACGGCGGCCGCGTGGTCTTCGAGGGCACGCCGGCGTCGCTCGTGGCGGCCGGGGACACGCTCACGGCGCAGCACCTCGCGGCCTACGTGGCCCCCTGACCCTCCTCCCCCGATCGAGCCGTCGCAAATCGCCCTCTCAGCGCTCTGGAAGGGCGATTTGCGACGGCTCGATCCCGACCGGGCGCGGGGCGGGCGGGGGTCAGCGTGTCGCGAGCGACTGGAGGGCGCCGCGCGCGCCGCGGGACGCGAGGAGCGCCCGCGCCTCGACGAAGGCCGCGCGCAGGCGGGCGTCGGAGCCGAGGTCGCCGAAGACGGGGGCGTAGTCGAGGAAGCTCCCGGGAGCATCCGCCTCGCCCGCCACCGCGACCCGCAGCTCGTCGAGCCGCTTGTCGACGGGCGAGAGCGCGCTGCCGTCGTCGGCCACCCCCTCGAGAAACCGGCTCCACGCGGCGAGCACCAGCACCGAGCGCTCGATCTCGCCACCCGACGCGAGCTGCGCCCGCACCACCGGCAGCAGGAACTTCGGGATGCGGTCGGAGCCGTCGACGATCTGGCGCATCAGCGTGTCCTTGATCGCCTCGCTGCCGAAGCGGCGCATCAGCTCGGCGCTGTACTCGTCGAGGTCGACGCCCGGCACCGGAGCGAGCGTCGGCCGCGCCTCGTCGCGCATGTACCCCAGCAGGAACTCCGCGAACAGCTCGTCGCGGCAGACCTGGTGCACGTACTCGGCGCCCGAGAGCAGCCCGAGGTAGCTCATCGCCTGGTGCGAGGCGTTCAGCAGCCGCAGCTTCATCAACTCGTAGGGCTCGACGTCCGAGACCACCTGCACCCCGACCTCCTCGAACGCCGGGCGGCCCGCGGTGAACGAGTCCTCGAGCACCCACTGCACGAACGACTCCGAGAGCACGGGCCACCGGTCCTCGACGCCGAACTCGTCGGCGACGCGCTGCCGCGACTCGTCGGTGGTGACGGGCGTGATCCGGTCGACCATCGAGTTCGGGAAGGCGACCGTCTCGCCGATCCACGCGGCGAGCGCCGGGTCGACCCGCTCGGCGAAGGCGAGCACGGCGGCGCGGGCCACGTGCCCGTTGCCCTGGATGTTGTCGCACGACATCACCGTGAACGGCACCGCCCCGGCGTCGCGACGCTCCCGCAGCCCGGCGACGACGAAGCCGAGGGCGCTCTGCGGCGCGGCTCCGTCGGCCAGCCCGTCGAGGTCGGCCAGCGTCGCCGCATCCCGTGGCTCGAACGCGCCGGTGGCGTCGTTGATGCCGTACCCGCCCTCGGTGATCGTCAGCGACGCGATGCGGGTGGCCGGGTCGCGCAGGGCCGCCAGCACGGCCTCGGGCTGCTCGGGCGCCAGCAGGTAGCGGATGATCGACCCGACCACCCGCGCCTCGACCACCCCGTCGGGCGCGGTCGTGACGAGCGTGTACAGGTCGTCCTGGGCCGAGAGCGCGTCGCGCATCGCCGCGTCGGACGCCAGCGTGCCCACCCCGACGATGCCCCATCCCTCGGCCCCGGCCGACAGCAGCCGGTCGACGAACATCGCTTCGTGCGAGCGGTGGAACGCGCCCACCCCGAAGTGCACGATGCCCGGCCGCACGGCGGCGCGGTCGTAGGAGGGGACGGCGACGCGCGGGTCGAGGTCGCTGAGGGTCCGGGCGCTCAAGGTGGTCATCGTGTCTCCAGTCGGGTCGGGGTGGGGCGGATGTTCACGTCAGAGCACCGTCGTCAGGTGCAGCAGCAGGTCGGCGTTGGCCCGCGAGCCCTCGACGATCTGCGCGTTCTTCTCGTCGACCTCGCGCACCCAATCGGCCGAGTCGCGCGGAGTGTGCCCGTACGAGACGCGTCGCCGCACGAGCCGGTCGTGACGCACATCCGGCGCCACGTCGAGGAACCACGACTCGTGCAGGTGCTCGCGCACGCGCTCCCAGCCGTGACCATCACCGAGCAGGTAGTTGCCCTCGGTGATCACGAGCGGAACCTCGGCCGGCACGGGCACCGCGCTGCCGATCGACTCCTCGAGGGCCCGGTCGAACACGGGGGCGTGGACCACGGGGGCGTCGGCGCGGGCGAGCCGGCCGAGCAGGGCGACGTAGCCGTCGACGTCGAAGGTGTCGGGGGCGCCCTTGCGGTCGCGCCGGCCGAGTCGCTCGAGCTCCTGGTTGGCGAAGTGGAAGCCGTCCTGACCGACCAGCACCGCGTCGCCGTCGAGCGCGGCGATCAGGGCCGCGCACAGCGTCGACTTGCCCGCGCCGGGCGTTCCCGCGATGCCGAGGATGCGCCGCTCACCGGTTGCGACGAGCGCCCGGCACCGCTCCAGCAGCTCGTCGAGCCCGGTCGGCCGCGCCTCGGGCAGCGGTGGGGTGGGGTCGCTCACGGGTCCTCCTGGTCGTCGTCGACGGATGCTCGGCGGCGGCTCCCGAAGGCCCTCCGCCGCGCCTACCGTACGCACCGCGGCGGCCGCTGTCAATCGCGATGACACCGGTGTCAGGAATTTTCGTGACACGGGTGTCATCGCCGTCGTTCCGCCGCTATGCTGATGCCGCTCCGACGTCGCGACGACGCGCCGTCCCGCCCACTCGAACGGACTCACCATGACTGACTTCACCGGCCGCACCATCCTCGTCACCGGCGCCAGCGGCGGCATCGGCGGCGCCGTCGTGCGCCACCTCGTCGCCGCGAACGCGACCGTGCTGGCCGCCGGCCGCAACCTCGAGCACCTCGAGGCCCTCGCCGCCGAGACCGGCGCCACCCCGCTGCCCTTCGACCTCACCTCGGAAGAGAGCGTGCGCGAGGCCATCGAGGGCAAGGACATCTGGGGCGTCGTCAACTCGGGCGGCTGGGGCGGCGAGATCGCCACCCCGCAGGACACCGACATCGATGTCTTCGACAAGGTCATCAGCATCAACGCCCGCGGCTCGCTCCTCGTCACGAAGTACGCCTCGCGCGAGATGATCCGCCTGGGCGGCGGCGGCGCGATCGTGAACATCTCGAGCCAGGCCGGCCTCGTCGCCCTCACCGGCCACATCTCCTACGGCTCCTCGAAGGCCGCGCTCGACAACATCACCCGCGTCTCGGCGCTGGAGCTCGGCAAGTACGGCATCCGCGTCAACAGCGTGAACCCCACCGTCGTGATGACGCCGATGTCGGCCTGGTACTGGGGCCGCCCCGACATCGAGGGCCCCTTCCTCGAGGCGATGCCGCTCGGCAAGTGGGCGACCGAGGACGACATCGCGGGCCCCGTCGTCTTCCTCCTCTCCGACGCGGCGGGCATGATCTCGGGCGTCTCCCTCCCCATCGACGGCGGCTACACGGCCCGCTGACCGGGCCCGCCCGGCGCGCGTGGGCCGGGCGGCCCGGCGCGCATGGGCGGCCTGGCGCGTATGGGCCACCCCGCCCGGGCGACGCAGGCGACCCACCCCGCCCAGGCACCCACCCCACCGCGCGCTCCCACCCACCGGGTGCCCCACGATCCGGGCACCCCACCCGCACCCGCCCGCGGTCACCATCCCCACCCCATCCGCACCGAGCCCCACGAGGAGACGCCATGGCCACCATGCGCGAGGTCGCCGCCGCCGCCGGCGTCAGCCCCAAGACCGTCTCCCGCGTGCTGAACGACGACCCGCACGTGTCCCCGGCGACGCGCGAGCGGGTCGAGGCGTCGATGCGCGAGCTCGCCTACGTGCCGAACGCCCTGGCCACGACGTTCCGCTCCGGCCGCTCCCCCGTGATCGGCGTGGCCGTTCCCGACCTGATCGACCCGTTCTTCGCGGCCATCGTGACGGCGGTCGAGGAGGAGGCCCTCGCCCACGACCTCTCCACCCTCGTCACCAGCCTCGGCCACGACCCGTCCCGCGAGCGCACAGTGCTGGAGTCCGTCCTCCGCCGCCAGCTCAGCGGCCTGGTCGTCGCGCCCACGACGAACGACCACGCCTACCTCGAGGCCTGGGCGGCGCGCATCCCGATCGCCTTCGTCGACCGCGCGCCCGGCCGACTCGAGGCCGACGCCTTCCTGCAGGACGACCACGGCGGCGCCCGCGACGCGACCGCCCACCTGATCGCCCACGGCCACCGCCGCATCGGCTTCCTCGGCGACTCGCTCGCGGCTCCCACGATCGCCGAGCGCCTCGAGGGCTACCGCGAGGCCCTGGCGGCCGCCGGCCTCCCGTTCGACGACGACCTCGTGGCGCTCGACGCGGCGACCCGCCCCGGAGCCGCCGAAGCCCTCCGCCGGCTGCGTGCGCCCGATCGCGCGGTGACGGCCGTCTTCTCCTCGGATGCCCGCTGCACCATGGCCGCCGTCCCCACCGTCACGGCGCATCCGATCGCCCTCACCGCCTTCGGCGACTTCCCCCTCGCCGACTCGCTCACCCCCGCGATCACCGTGATGGCCCAGAACCCGGCGGCACTCGGCCGCCTCGCCGCCGCTCGCCTCGTCGAGCGCGCCGCGCATCCGACCCGCACCCTCCCCCGCCGCACGGTCCTCCCCGTCACGCTCGTCGAACGCGCCTCCTGCCGCGTCTGACGGCATCGAGTTGGCCCTATCCGTCCCAAAAACAGAGCTTTAGGACGGATAGGGCCAACTCGATCGTCCGCTAGGGCGCGACCGCGCGGCCCTCGGCGTGCGAGGTCGCCGCCGCGCGGTAGATGCGGTGCGTGAGCGCCGCCTCCTCGGGGCGGGCCGCGCCGAAGCGGTCGCCGAGCGACCCGTTCCGCTCCGCGAGGAACACAGCCCACATCTGCAGGATCGAGTCCGAGAACCCCGACTCGAAGATGCCACCGGTCACCGTCGGCCACACCGACTGACTGCCCACGTCGATCTGCTGCCAGACCTGCTCGCGCCCACCGCCCGGAACATCCGTCACCGTGAACACCGACACCGTCTTGGGATTCTTCGTGCTGAACCGCACGCCCCCGTCGAGCCCGATCGCCTCGAACTCCCAGGTGTTCTTCTGCCCGGGGTCGATGCGCTTCGTCTCGGTGGTCAGCGGGAAGAGCTGCCCCTCGTGGCGGGCCCAGCTGTGCAGGGCGGCGTTGTCCCAGGTGTCGCACGGCACCGGTTCGCCCGAGGGACCGGGCCGCGTGGGCACGAGGTTCTGCAGCACGCCGTAGACCGTCTCGGGCACCCAGCCGAGCCGCAGTGGAACGTGCCAGGTGTGCATACCCAGGTCGTTCATCACGCCGGCCTCGCCGCAGAACTGGGTCTGCCGCTTCCAGTTGATCGGCTTGTCGACGTCGAGGTCGCTGGAGTGCAGGAAGCTGTTGCGCGCCGACACGATCGTCCCGAGCGCGCCCGATCTCACGTAGTCGATCGCGAGCTGCGCCCCGGGGAAGAAGGGCATCTCGCTCGAGACCCGCACGAACGACTCCGGATGCTCGGCCATCGCCGCGAGCACCGCCTCCGCCGCGGCCTGGTCGATGCCGAACGGCTTCTCGGCGAGCAGGCTCTTGCCGCTCGCGACGACGTCGCGGTAGATCTGCTCGTGCAGGTCGTGGCGCACGGCCACGTAGACCACGTCGATGCTCTCGTCGGCGAGGATCTCGGCGTAGTCGGTCGTCTTCGTGACCACCGTGTCGATCTCGTCGAACCAGTCCATCGCGGCGGGGTTGATGTCGCAGACGGCGGTCAGCCGCGGCCGCACCGGGTGGTCGATCAGGGCAGGCCAGCGCTGGATGGCCGCGGCGATCTCGCGGCCCATCAGCCCGCCGCCGACGATGGCGACGTTCACGGTCTGGGGCCGGGTCTCGGCGCTCATGCCGACACCGCCTCGGTGCCGGTGCCGGTGCCGCTCGTGCCGCTCTCGCTGCCGGTGCCGGCAGCAGCGCTCGTGCCGCTGCCGCTCTCGCCGCCTCCGGCCGGGGCTCCGGATGCCCGCCCCGCCGACTCCGCCAGGATCCCCAGCCCGTCCTCCACGCTCGCGCCCTCGTGCAGCACCGCGAGCAGAGCCGCCGTGATGCCCGCGGGGTTCTCGTGCTGCACGATGTTCCGCCCGTAGACGATGCCGCGGGCCCCCGCCGCCAGCACCGCCACCGTGCGCTCGAGGAGGGTGCGATCATCCACCCGCCCCCCGCCGCGCACGAGCACCGGAACGTCGCCGGCGACCTCGATGACCCGCCCGTACTCACTCAGGTCGTCGCTCGGGTCGGCCTTGATCAGGTCGGCCCCGAGCTCGACGCCCTGGCGCACCAGCGTCACGATCTTCTCGATGTCGCCGTCGACCATGTAGCCGCCGGCCACCGAGTTGTCCTGCATCACGAGCGGCTCGACCATCAGCGGCATGCCGTACTTCGTGGCCTCGCGGCGCAGCTCGAGGATCGAGGTGATGTTCGCCTCGCGCACCTCCGGATGCCCGGGCAGCTCCATCAGGTTGACGCAGACCGCGACGGCGTCGAGCCGCACGGCCTCCTCGATCGCGTGCGGCACGTGCCGGCTGAAGAGCACCGGGTCGAGCGGGTTGCCGTAGACGTTCGCGATGTCAGTGCGCAGCACGAGCCCCGGCTTCTGCTTGCCCGGGATGCTCTGCAGCCGCCGCGCCTGGCCGATCGTCAGCTGCACGGCGTCGGGGCCGGCGTCGACCAGGGTGCGCACGACCTGATCCATGTCCTCGATGCCGGTGATGAACGAACGCTCCCCGAAGAAGCCGTGGTCGACGGCCACGTCGAGGGCGCGGCCGGAGCGCGGATTGAAGAGGCGATTGAGGCGGTACAGCGTCATTGCGGTGCTCCTGATCATCGAAACGTCGGGTCGGGGCTATCACAACGGCCCTCGATGTGTCAGAGTAGCCCCGTGAGACAACGTTGTCTAGCCGGTCGCACCGGCTCGTTCGCCCACCGTCGAGAGGATGCCCGATGACCCCCATCGTCGTCGCCGGCCACATCTGCCTCGACCTCACCCCCGCGCTCGGCGCCGGCGTCCGACTCGACCCGGGTCGCCTGATCGACGTCGGCGCCCTGCGCATCGGACTCGGCGGCTGCGTCGCCAACACCGGCCTCGCCCTGGCCGACCTCGGCGCCGACGTCTCGCTGCACTCCACCGTCGGCGACGACGAGCTCGGCCGCATCGTCGCCGACACCATCGCCCGCCGCCCCGGACTCACCGCCGACCTGCACGTCGACCCCGGCCACGCCACCTCGTACAGCCTCGTGCTCGAGCCCGACGGCCACGACCGCACGTTCTGGCACCACACGGGCGCCAACGCCGTCTTCACGGGCGAGCACCTCGACGTCGGCGACGCCGACCTGCTGCACCTCGGCTATCCGCCGCTGCTGCCGGCGCTGCTCGCCGACGGCGGGGCTCCGCTCGAGGCCGTGCTGGCGCGCGCCCGCGCCCGCGGCGCCACCACGTCGCTCGACCTGGCGGTGGTCGACCCGGCGTCGGCGGTCGGCGCGGTGGACTGGGCGGGCATCCTGAAGCGCGCCGTCGCCGTCACCGACGTGCTCACGCCGAGCCTCGACGACCTCACCTCGGCGCTCGGCCCGACCCTCGGCATCGCACCGCTGCCGGCCGCCCGCGCCGCGGGGCTCTACGCCGACCTGCTGCTGTCGTGGGGGGGCGCGGTCGTGGCGATCTCGGCCGGCTCCGAGGGGCTGCTGCTGCGCACGGCCTCCGCCTCCCGCCTGGCCGCTGGGGGCCGGATGCTCGCCCCGCTCGCCGACCGCTGGGCCGACGTGTCGCTGCGGGTGCGCCCCGTCGCCGTCCCCCGTGTCGCCACCACCAACGGGGCCGGCGACGCCTCGACGGCGGGGCTGCTCTTCGCCCTCTCCCGCGGATCCTCCCCCACCCTCGCCGCCCACCTCGCCGCGGCCACGGCCGCCGCGGTCATCGCGGGCGACCGCCCCACCCCGGCGACCCTCGCGGCCCTCCTCCCGGCGACCGCCTCCCTCTTCCGCCCCTCCCCGGCCCCCGACCCGGCGGTGGCGCCCGCCCCACTCGCTTCCGGCACGTCACGCGACTCCGCGGCGTCGCCCGCCCCACTGCCAATCACGGATGCGCCCGCATCCGCGCCACCGTCCGGCACGTTCCAGCCCGGCACTTCCCCCGCCGCGCCCACTGATGCGCCCGCATCTGCGCCACTCTCCGGCACGTCCCAGCCCGGCACGTCCCCCGCCGCCCTCTCCGATCCACCCGCGGCATCACCCACCCTCCGCACACCCATCGCCGCGCCCGTCCCCAGCGCGCCCGCACCCGACGGGCCGCCGCACCCGCCACAATGAACCCCATGCCCAAGCCGCCCACCATGAAGGACGTAGCGGCGGCCGCGGGCGTCGCCCTCAAGACCGTCTCGCGTCACGTCAACGGCGCCACCAACATCGACCCGGCCCTCGCCTCGCGCATCGCCACCGCGATCACCGAGCTCGGCTACCGCCACAACCTCGCGGCGGCGAGCATCCGCCCCGGACGCTCCGCCAAGGTCATCGGCCTCGTCATCTCCGACCTGGCGAACCCCTACTGGTCGGTCCTCGCGCGCTCGGTCGAGCGCACCCTGAGCGAGAACGGCTACCTCCTCATGACGGTCAGCTCCGAGGAGGACGCCGACCGCCACCGCCTCCTCGTCGACCGCCTGATCGCCCAACGCGTCGACGGCCTCATCGTCTCCCCGCCCCGCCGCGACACCACCGGCTGGGCCGCCGACGCCGCCCCCCTCCTCCCCGTCGTCGCGATCGACCGCCCCCTGGCGCCCCTCCTCCCGAGCCCCACGGATGCCCACCCCGCCGCCGCGCCGACCCCCACCCCGCCCGCCGCCGAAGCCAGCGCCCCGCTACTCACCTCGCCCGGTGCCGACGCCGACGCCCCGCACCCCACCCAGCCCGGCGCCGCAGCCGACGCGCCGCTCGTCGACACGATCCTCGCGGATAACGCCGGAGGCGCCGAGGCCGCCACCCGCGAACTCCTCCGCCACGGCGCCCGCCGCATCCTCTTCCTCGGCGACTCCCTCGAGCTCTACACGATGCGTGAGCGCAACGCCGGCTTCCGCCGCGCGCTCGGCCTCGATCCCGCATCCGACGACGACCGCGCATCCGTCGCCACCGCCCACACCGCGGCCGAGGCCGCCGAGGTCGTCACGGCCCTCCTCGGCACCGGACGCATCGACGCCGTCTTCGCCGCGAACAACCGCGCCTCCACCGGAGCCGTCGACGCCTTCACCCGGGCCGGCACCCGCCTCCCCCTGATCGGTTTCGACGACTTCGAAGCGGCCACCCTCGTGCGCCCCGGCATCTCGGTCGTCGCGCAGGACGTGGCCCAGATGGGCGAAACGGCCGCCCACGCCGTCCTGGCGCGCCTCGCGGGCGAGACCCCGCCGCCCACCACGACGACGCTCCGCACCCGCCTCGTCCTCCGCGGCTCCGAGCTGCCGTAGGTGGTCCGGTCTGATCGCGACGATGCCCTCAGCGCGTTGCCCGGGCCAGCTCGAGCAGCGCCAGGTGCGCGGCCGAGGCCGACCGGACATCCGCGGCTGAGACGGAGTTCGTCGAGTATCCAGCCTTCGTCTTCACGGCGAGCAGACGACGCAGATGCTTGACCGCCTCGCGGTCGCCCTTCTCGAGAAGCTTCAGCGACTCTTCGTGGTTGCCGGACGCGTTGTAGCCGAGGCCCCGGCGAATGCATATGACGTCAGCGGCCGCGATGCCGGCATGCACGGCGAGCGTCACGTAGGCATCGGGGGCGTCGGCAGAACCGCTATCGGAGTCGTGAAGAAGAGCCGCCGCGTCGGCGAACTCATCGGCCTTCCTCATCCGAGCGTCAGCGTCCGCCGCCGAGGCGCCTCGCACCGGAGGGGTCACAGGCCGACCAGCTTCGTGAAGTCTCCCCGTCCGCCGGCGATCGTCACGCCCTCCGCGGCGATCTCGCGGAGGACTGCTTCCCGATCCCCGCGTCCACGGATCTCCTCCGTCGTGAAGACGAGGGGCCGGACGTCGTTGCCCGTCCAGTTCTCCAGTGCTCTCGTCAGGTGGGCGACCTGATCCTCCCAGAGAGCAGAGTCGACGTCGTCGACCACGAGCAGGATGTCGATGTCACTGTCAGGACGCATCTGCTGCCGTGCGACGGAACCGAAGAGGGCGCCATAGACGGGCTGCTCCACCCAATCGGCGATGTGGTCACGAATCCGGTTGCGAAGCGTCGTCGGGAGCTCGGCGAGAGCGGTGATGGCCGGGGCCGCGATATGCGCGCGATTGAGTCGATAGGACGTCGCTCGTCCGATCGACTGCCTGATGACGATGCCTTGCTCGACCAGGCGCTCGAGTGCGCGCCGCACTCCCTCGGTGGAACGGTGGAGCTTCACGTGCAGCTCGCTCACTGTGAAGTCCTGATCGGCACGAGCGAGGACAGCGAGCACCTCCCCGTCAACCGAGGCGGTGACCACTCGAAAGGGCGATTGGATCTGCACGGTTCAATCGTACAGAAGTACGTGGTCGCGTACAATAGTACGCCACGGTCCTACTGGGTGGTGGTGGTCTCGATGCTCATGACGAGCACGACGCGGTCGGGCGAGTCGGGCGGCGGGGTCTGCGCGGGGTTGCCGTAGCGCTTGCCGAGCACCACGTAGAAGGCGCCCGTGGGGTCGGGCTCGACCGCGATGAGGCGGCCCCGCACCTCGAGGTAGCGGAACGGGTTCGCCGGGTCGACCACCGACAGGCTCATCGACGGGTTGTGCTGCAGGTTGCGGTACTTCGCGCGCTTGGTGGTGTGCGTGAAGCGCAGGGTGTCGCCATCGCGGAGGTACCACATCGGGTTCACCTGCACGGTGTCGTCGGGGCGGATGGTGCCGAGGTGCCCGTAGTTGGGCTGCTCGAGCAGGTCGGCGTAGTCGGGAGGGATGATGTCGCTCATGCGGGCATCCAATCACCTGCCGCCGACGGTGCGGTAGGACTGGGTGCGGAAAGCCGTGGTGAGCAAGTCACCGGCCCTGCACAAGGCGGGGCGCTAGACGTGGCGCCGGATGCAGCGCGGGCGTGTCGGGCTGACAGGTTGTGACTCCCCACCGGCGCCCTCCACTCGCCGCTGGACGCGGCGTGCGGAGCCTCTGCGCGGCGTGGGCCCACGGGCAGCTTCGCGTCCGGGCAGCACGTCAGTAACGAAGAAGAGAGCCGCCCGGATGGGCGACCCTCTCTTCGTTTCTGTCGGGCTGACAGGATTTGAACCTGCGACCCCTTGACCCCCAGTCAAGTGCGCTACCAAGCTGCGCCACAGCCCGTGGCCGTCACCCGGAGAAGCGGACCGCTCCAGACAACTTGTCCATGATAGCGCCTCCCGAGATGCCCCGCTGACACCTCACCGAATCCGCCGACGGAACGGGAAAACGCATGCCCGGGAAGTTCGTCCGAAAGTTTGGGACTCGGAGTCCTAAAACAGGGCAAATCCTGATCTTCGGCATTGCATAATTGAGCATGCCCCAGTCAACCGCCTTACCCGCGACTCCATCCCGACGTCAGGGCGCATCCGTCAACCCGGCCGAACCCCGAGCGGCCCGCACCCACGAAGCACTGACGACTGCCCTGTTCGAACTCCTCCGCCAGCACGATCTCACCGCGATCTCCATCTCCGAGCTCTGCCGCACAGCAGGGGTGCACCGCACCACCTTCTACGGCCACTACGCCGACATCTTCGCCTTCGCGGCCGACTCGTTCGCGCACATCCTCGACGAGCTCGGCACCGTGCGCGAGGGAACCTTCGACGGCTACACCCCCGAGGCCGTCACCGAGGTCTACGCCGATTCGATCCGGCGCGAGCTCGGCCACATCGTCGACCACCGCGCGGCCTACCGCATGATGTTCGGCACCCGGGTCGACGCCGGCTTCCGCCGCGAGCTCTACCAGCGCTCCCTGCGCCGGGCCTCGCTCGCGATCGCGGTCTGGCAGCGCCACGGCTACGGCGTCGGCCTCGACACCACGACCGCCGCCGCCTACATCGCCGGCGGATCGGTCGGCGTGCTCGAGGCCTGGGCCTACAGCGACGCGGTCGACGTCGACGCCCACACGGATGCCGTCATGGCCTCCTGGCCCGCCTGGTGCGCCTCGTCGGCGCCCACTGCCGCGTTGGCCGAGAAGGCCGGCTAGCCCCGACCCACCCGACCCGCCGATTGCGCGCCGACCCGAACGGTGCGCACCCGGTGCCCCCAGGAGCCCGGCCCGTCCCCGACAGGCCGGGCTCCTGCACGTCCGCCCCCGCCTCCACGCACCGAGCGACGTGCGTCCCCTCCTGCACAGGCGGGGCCCTCCCCGCGCCCCTCCCCACGACCCGGCGGGTGCGCCGACCCTCCCCCGCCATGGACTTGAATGGATCCGTGACCCCCACCGCACCCGCCGCCCGCCCGCTCGCCCTCGCGGTCGACGTCGGCGGCACCAAGGCCGAGGCGGCCCTGGTCGACGTCGACGCCCGAATCGTCCCCGGCACCCGCTTCCGGGCCCCCACGGGTTCGACCAGCAGTCGCGAGCAACTGGCGGATGCTGTGCGCCACGTCGTCCGCGAGGCCGTCGCCGCCCTCCCGACCGAGGCACACCTCCTCGGCGCCGGCATCGGCAGCGCCGGGCCGATCGACGCCGAGGCCGGAACCGTCTCGCCCCTGAACCTCGCCGCCTTCCAGCGCTTCCCGCTGCGCGATCTCGTCGCCGACGCGTCGGGCCTGCCCGAACCGGTGCTCCGGCTCGACGGCCTCTGCATCCTGCTCGCCGAGCACTGGGCCGGAGCGCTTCAGGGCTACCGCACCGCGATGGGCATGATCGTGTCCACCGGCATCGGTGGCGGCCTTCTCGTCGAGGGCCGACTGGTCGGCGGACGCACGGGCAACGCCGGCCACGTGGGCCAGATCCAGCTGCACACCCACCGCGAAGAGGGTCGCGACCTCTCCGTCACGCTGGAGGGCATCGCGGCGGGCCCCCGCATCGTGGCCTGGGCCAACGCGCAGGGGTGGGAGGGGTCGAGCGGCGAGGAGCTGGCCGAGAGCTACCGGAACGGGCATCCGCTCGCCCGCGCGGCCGTCGAACGGTCGGCGAACGCCATCGGCGAGGGCATCGCCTCGGTGTGCGCGCTGCTCGACCTGGAAGCGGTCGCCATCGGCGGTGGCTTCTCGCGGGTAACGCCCGACCTGTTCGGCCTCATCCGCGCGCGCATCGCCGCGATGGCGCCACTCGACACCATCCCGGGCGTGCAGGTACTGCCCTCGGCGCTCAGCGACGAGGGGCCGCTGATCGGCGCGGCCGGCCTCGTGCACCGCGCCGAGCTGCTCCCGTGACTGAGTAGCCGCACCCCGCAACACCCGCAACGACGCAGCACCGCAGCACCGCAGCACCGCAGGGCGGCAGTACCGCAGGGCGGCAATACCGCAGGGCGGCAGCACCGCAGGGCGGCAGCGCCCCCGGGCCCCCCGACCTACCGCTTCCGCTTCTCCCGAACCCGCATGTTCACCACGATCGGCGACCCCTCGAAGCCGTAGATCTCCCGCAGCCGGCGCTGCACGTACCGCCGGTAGCCCGGGTCGAGGAACCCGGTCGTGAACAGCACGAAGGTCGGCGGACGCGAGGCCGCCTGCGTTCCGAACAGGATGCGCGGCTGCTTGCCGCCCCGCACCGGGTGCGGGTGCGACGCCGTGAGCTCGGCGAGGAACGCGTTGAACTTCCCTGTCGGAACCCGCGTGTCCCACGACTCGAGCGCCAGTTCGAGGGCGGGCACGAGCTTCTCGAGGTGACGCCCGGTGCGCGCCGAGATGTTGACGCGCGGCGCCCAGGTCACGTGGTGCAGGTCCTGCTCGATCTCGCGCTCGAGGTAGCGGCGGCGGTCGTCGTCGAGCAGGTCCCACTTGTTGAACGCGAGCACGAGCGCACGGCCCGACTCGAGCACGAGGTCGATGATGCGCAGGTCCTGCGTCGAGATGGGCTCGGTCACGTCGAGCACGACGACGGCGACCTCCGCCTTCTCGAGCGCGGCCGAGGTGCGCAGCGACGCGTAGAAGTCGGCGCCCTGCTGCAGGTGCACCCGCTTGCGGATGCCGGCGGTGTCGACGAACGTCCACACCTTGCCGCCGAGCTCGATCTGCTCGTCGACCGGGTCGCGGGTGGTGCCGGCGAGCTCGTTCACGACGACGCGCTCCTCGCCCGCGGCCTTGTTCAGCAGCGAGCTCTTGCCGACGTTCGGCCGGCCGAGGATGGCGACACGACGCGGGCCGCCGAGCTCCTGCTTGGCGACGGCGGAGACCTCGGGCATCTTGGCCATGATCAGGTCGAGCAGGTCGGCGACCCCGCGGCCGTGCAGCGCCGACACCGGGTACGGCTCGCCGAGCCCGAGCGACCACAGCGCCGAGCTCTGCGGCTCCTGGCGAGCGTCGTCGACCTTGTTCGCGGCCAGGAACACCGGCCGGTTCGCCCGGCGCAGCAGCTTCACGACGTGCTCGTCGGTGGCGGTGGCGCCGACGTTCGAGTCGACGACGAAGAGCACCACGTCGGCGAGGTCGATGGCGACCTCGGCCTGCGCGGCGACCGCGGCGTTGATGCCCGCCGCGTCGGGCTCCCAGCCGCCGGTGTCGACGAGGGTGAAGCGGCGCCCGGCCCACTCAGCCTTGTAGGCCACGCGGTCGCGGGTGACGCCCGGCTTGTCCTCGACGACGGCCTCGCGGCGGCCCAGGATGCGGTTGACGAGCGCCGACTTGCCGACGTTCGGCCGGCCCACGATGGCGAGCACGGGCAGCGCCGGCATCGCGACCATGCCGTCGGGGAACTCCTCGGCGAACTCGAGCAGGTCGAGGTCGCCCTCGTCGAGCTCGTAGTCGGCGAGGCCCGAGCGCAGCGTCTCGGCACGTCGCTCGGCGAGCTCCTCGTCGACGACCGCGAGCCGCTCGGCGAGATCGTCGTCGGGCGCGTCGAACTCCTCCGACGCGTCGAAGTCGTTGCCCGAGATGGGGCCCTGGTTATCCGCCATGCGGGATCCTCGCTGTCTGCGGCGCCGAAGACGCCGGGGTCGTGTGGGAAGTCAGTGTGTGGGGTTCGAACGAGCGGCCTGGTCGTGCACCACGTCCACGACCGCGGCCACGGTCTCGTCGAAGTCGAGATGGGTGGAGTCGACGGTCGTCACGCCCTCGGCGGCGTTCATGAAGTCGACCACGCGGGAGTCGGCCCGATCGCGGGTTCGGAGCGCCTCACCCACGGCGGCGGCCGATTCACCGGTCAGTTCCTTCGATCGCCTGGCCATTCTAGCGTCTTCGTCGGCGGTGAGCAGGATGCGCACCGGCGCATCCGGTGCCACCACCGTCGTGATGTCCCGACCCTCCGCGACGATCCCGTCGAACTCCGTGTCCCGCATGATGCTCCGGAACCGTTCCGTCAGCCACGCCCGCACCTCGGGGATGCGCGCGACGGCGCTCACGGCCCCGGTCACCCGCGGCTCGCGGATGGCCTCGGTGACGTCGCTCGAGCCGACCCGCACGAAGTACGCCTCGGGGTCGGTGCCGATCGCGAAGTCGAAGTCGGTGAGGGAGGCGATCACCGCATCCGGGTCGGCCGGATCGACCTGCGTGTCGAGCAGGTTCCAGGCCAGGGCGCGGTAGCTCGCTCCGGTGTCGAGGTAGGCGTAGCCGAGCGCCCGGGCGGCGGCCCGGCTGACGCTCGACTTGCCGCTGCCGGCCGGGCCGTCGATCGCGACGACGACGGGCACGGCCACGTCGGCGTTGCCGTCGACGGAGTTGGTCACGGGGGGCTCTGCAGTGGGTCCGGTCATCCGGCGATCCTCCATCCTCGCGCGGCGAGCGCGCTGGTCACGGTGTCGAGCGTCTCGGGCAGCACGGCGATCTCGGCGAGACCGATCTGCGCCCCCGGTGAGTGCTCGAGTCTCAGGTCTTCCAGGTTCACGCCGTCCTCGCCGAGCTCGGTGAGCAGGCGGGCGAGCTCGCCGGGCCGGTCGTCGACCATGACGACGAGCTGGGCGTAGCGGCGGTCCTGTCCGTGCTTGCCCGGGATGCGCGCGACCCCCGCGTTGCCGCCCGACAGCGTCTCGGCGAGCGTGCGGCGCCACGGCGCAGCACCGGTCGCGGCGTCGTCCTCCTGCGCGTCGGCCGCCGCGGACAGCGCCGCCAGCACCTCGTCGAGGTCGTCGCGCACACCGCGCAGCACCTCGGCGGTCGCGCCGGCGTTCGCGCCCAGGATCTGCACCCACAGCCCCGGATCGCTCGACGCCACCCGGGTCACGTCGCGGAGCCCGCCGCCGGCGAGGTTCACCGCCGCCTCGGGGGCCGACACGAGGCGCCGCGCCATCAGCGTCGACACCACCTGCGGGGCATGCGAGGTGAGCGCCACACTCGAGTCGTGCTGCTCGGTCGTCATCTCGACGAGCGACGCCCCGAGATCGAGAATGAGGTCGTCGACGGCCGCGGCGGTCTGGTATGAGATGTCCGGATGCCCGGCCACGACCCACGGGCGACCGAGGAACAGATCGGCGCGGCCCGACATCGGCCCGCCCTTCTCCCGTCCGGCGAGTGGATGCGAGCCCACGTACCGCGTCACATCCGCCCCCGCCGCGCGCACCGCTCGCAGGATCGGCGCCTTCACGCTGGCCACGTCGGTGACGACCGCGCGCGGGTAGGCCGAGAGCTCGCGCACGATCACCGAGGCGGTGACGTCGGGCGGCACGCACACGACGATCAGCTGCGGCTCGTCGGCGTCGCCGGCCGAGCGGCCGGCCCCGTAGTCGATCGCGATGCGCACATTGGTGGGAGACGCGTCCGAGAGGATGACGTCGACCCCGCGGGCGCGCAGGCCCAGCGCGATGCTGGTGCCGAGCAGGCCGACGCCGACTACCCGCACGGGGCCCGTCAGCCGGCTCTCACTGCCGGTCACTCGCCGTCCTCGTCCGCATCCGCATCGCCGCCCGCCGACCCGTCGGCACCCGCAGCACCAGCACCCGCACCAGCACCCGCACCGGCACCGGCAGCACCCCCACCCGTCGCCTCCCGCGACAGCGTCAGCAGCTTCCCCACCTCCGCCTTGGTCAGCTCCCGCACCGCCCCGGCCTTGAGCGACCCGAGGTTCAGCGGCCCGAAGGAGCGGCGCACGAGCTCCACCACCGGGTGACCGACGGCATCGAGCATCCGTCGCACGATGTGGTTGCGCCCGGAGTGCAGGGTCACCTCGACGATCGAGTGGTCGCGCTCGACGTCGAGCAGTCGCGCCCTGTCGGCCTTGATCGGGCCGTCTTCCAGATCGATGCCGTGGGTGAGCGTTGCGAGCGTCTGCGGCGTCACACGCCCCGTGACCTTGGCGATGTAGGTCTTGAGCACACCGAACGAGGGGTGCGCGAGCACGTGCGCGAGGTCGCCGTCGTTGGTCAGGATGAGCAGTCCGCTCGTCTCGGCGTCGAGCCGCCCGACGTTGAACAGTCGCTCGTCGAACTCGTCGGTCCAGCGACGCAGGTCGGGCCGGCCGCGCTCGTCCTGCAGCGAGCTGACCACCCCGGTCGGCTTGTTCAGCATCACGTAGCGCTTCTCGGGGTCGAGCTGCACGGCCATCCCGTCGACCGCGACGAGATCGGTCTCGGGGTCGATACGGCGGCCGAGCTCGGTGACGACCTGGCCGTTCACCTCGACCCGACCGGCCTCGATCAGCTGCTCGGAGACGCGGCGCGACGCGACGCCGGCCGCCGACATCACCTTCTGCAGGCGTACGCCCTGCGGCTCGCTGTTCTCGTCCCACGGCGGTATCTCGAACGGGGTCATCGCACTCCTTGCAGGTCGTCGAAGCCCTCGCTGCCGTCGGCGAGCAGGGGCGAGATCTTGGGCAGCTCGTCGAGCGAGTTCAGCCCGAGCTGCGTGAGCAGCAGGTCGGTGGTGCCGTAGAGGATCGCTCCGGTCTCGGCCTGCGTCGACACCTCGGTGATCAGGCCGCGGCTGAGCAGCGTTCGCACGACGGAGTCGACGTTCACCGCACGGATCGACGCGACGGCTCCGCGGCTGATCGGCTGCTTGTACGCGATCACGGCGAGCGTCTCGAGCGCCGCCTGCGACAGCCGCGAGGGATTCTGCGTCATCACGAAGTCGCGCACCAGCGGGTCGTGCTCGCCGCGCACGTACAGGCGCCAGCCGCCCGCCACCTCGCGCAGCTCGAAACCGCGGCGCACGCCGCCGGGCGCGAGGCCGTCGTAGTCCTCGACGAGCCGTTCGACGCCCTGCCGCACCACGGCGACGGGCCGGCCGAGCGCGGTTGCGAGCGACACGAGGCTCTGCGGCTCGTCGGCCACCATGAAGATCGCCTCGAGCGCGCGGTCGATGTCCGACGCGCCAGAGGCCTCGGGCGTCACGGTGGTCTCAGGCGACACGGCTGCCCCGGCCGTCACGGCGGCGTCGGCCACCACGGGGGCCCCGGCCGCCACAGACGTCTCAGTTGTCATAGTCCGCCCCCAGATTCGCCAGATCGTCCTCGTTCCAGTTCTCGGCCGTCCACATCAGCGTCAGATCCCCCAGCGGCTCCACCTGCTCGAACGAGATCGACGCGTGCCGGTAGAGCTCGAGCACCGCGAGGAACCGCGCGATCACGACCCCCTTCTCGTCGATGCCGGCGATCAGCTGCCGGAAGCTCACGGTCGTTCCCGAGGCGGCCGCCGACCGCAGCACGGCCACCACGTGCGCGGCCTGCTCCCGGATGCTCACCAGCGGTGCGTGCAGATGCTCCAGCCCCACGGTCGGCAGCTCGCGGGGCGCGAGCGCCATGGCGGCGAGGGCGGCGAAGTCGTCGGCGGTCAGCGTCCAGACGAGCTCGGGCGTCTGCTGCCGGTACTTCTCCTCGAGCCGCACGAGACGTGGACGCCGCGTGCCCTCCTCGTCGAACCGCTCCGCGAGGAACGCCGACACCTGCTTGAAGGCGCGGTACTGCAGCAGCCGCGCGAACAGCAGGTCGCGGGCCTCGAGCAGCGCCACGTCCTCCGCGTCGACGAGCTCGCCCTGCGGCAGCAGCCCGGCGATCTTGAGATCGAGCAGCGTCGCCGCCACCACCAGGAACTCGGATGCCCGGTCGAGCTCCTCGGCCGAGTCGAGACCCTTGAGGTAGCCGATGAACTCGTCGGTCACCCGGCTGAGCGAGATGTCGGTGATGTCGAGCTCGTGCTTGGTGATCAACGAGAGCAGCAGGTCGAACGGGCCCTCGAAGTTGTCGAGGCTGAGCGAGAACCCGGGCGCGGAGACACCCGCAGCATCCGGATCGGAGCCCGGCTGGGGTTCGAGGAGCGCGGCGAGCGCCGGCTCAGGCGACCGCGCCACGGGCGACCAGTTCTCTGGCCAGCTGCTTGTAGGCCTTCGCCGAGGTGTGCTCGGGCGCGAACTGCGTGATCGGCTTGCCGGCCACGGTCGCGTCGGGGAACTTCACCGTGCGGCCGATGACCGTCTCGAACACCTTGTCGCCGAAGGTCTCGACGACGCGCTCGAGCACCTCGCGCGAGTGCAGCGTGCGCGGGTCGTACATGGTGGCGAGGATGCCGTCGAGCACGAGCGCCGGGTTCAGCCGGTCGCGCACCTTGTCGATGGTCTCGACGAGGAGCGCCACACCGCGCAGCGCGAAGTACTCGCACTCGAGCGGGATGAGCACGCCGTGGCTCGCGGTGAGGGCGTTGACGGTGAGGAGCCCGAGCGAGGGCTGGCAGTCGATCAGGATGACGTCGTAGTCGTTGCTCACCTTGCGCAGCACCCGCGCCAGGATCGACTCGCGCGCGACCTCGCTGACGAGGTGCACCTCGGCCGCCGACAGGTCGATGTTCGCCGGGATGATGTCGAGCCCGGGCACGCTGGTTGAGCGGATGGTCTCGGCCGGGTCTTTCACCGTGCCGATCAGCAGGTCGTAGATGGTGGGGATGTCGTGGGTCATCACGCCGAGCCCGGCCGACAGCGCACCCTGCGGGTCGAAGTCGATGGCGAGCACCTTGCGCCCGTACTCGGCGAGCGCCGCCCCCACGTTGACGCTCGTCGTGGTCTTGCCGACGCCGCCCTTCTGGTTGCAGAGGGAGATGATGCGCGCGGGGCCGTGCGAGGCCAGCGGAGCCGGATCGGGGAACTCGGTGACGGGGCGCCCGGTGGGGCCCATCTTCGGCAGATCGAGGCCGCTCAGCTCGGAGGCCTCAGCCTTCTTCGCCGTTCTCGTGCTTCTGATGGCCACCGAAGTCGCTCCTCATTCCTGCGCGCCATCCCGGCGCACTCGCTCGATTCTACCGGGCGCGGGGGTGGGCGGTCTGGTACATGTCGATCAGCGTGTCCGCGGTCACGTGCGTGTAGAGCTGGGTGGTCGCCACCGAGGAGTGGCCGAGCAGGTCCTGCACCACACGCACGTCGGCGCCGCCCTGCAGCAGGTGGGTGGCGAAGGAGTGCCGGAAGGTGTGCGGCGACACGTGCGTGGCGAGCCCGGCCCGCTCGGCGGCGGCCTGGATCACGAGCCACGCCCCCTGCCGGCTGAGCCGCTGGCCCCGGATGCCCAGGAAGAGCGCGGGCGTCGACCGACCCCGGCTCGCGAACCCCGGTCGCACCCGCACGAGGTAGGCGTCGAGCGCCGAGCGGGCGTAGCTGCCGACGGGCACCACCCGCTGCTTGCTGCCCTTGCCGGTGACGCGCACCATGTCGCCCTCCTGCACGTCGTCGACGTCGAGGCCGACGAGCTCGGAGATGCGGGCGCCGGTCGCGTACAGCAGCTCCAGCAGAGCCCGGTCCCGCACGGCTATCGGCTCCTCGCCCCCGGTCGAGGTGAGCAGGCGCTCCATCTCGTCGATGGTGATCGCCTTGGGCAGGCGCAGCGCGAGCTTCGGCGGCTTCACGTCGCGCGCGGCGTCGACCTCCACGAGCCCCTCCTCGACGAGGTAGCGGTGGTATCCGCGCACGGTCGACAGGATGCGCGCGACCGACGCCGCGGACAGCTCCTCCCCCTCGGCCGAGCGCAGCGCCTGGGTGAAGGCGCCGATGTCGTTCTCGCCGATGCCCTCGACCTCGGCGATCCCGCGCTCGCCGAGCCAGGACGCGTAGCGCACCAGATCGCGCCGGTACGCCGCCACCGTGTTGGCGGCCAGCCCGCGTTCGACGGTGATGTGGCGGAGGAACCGGTCGACGGCGACCGGCACCGCTGTCACGGCCGCCGGCCTAGTCGCCCGAGGGGCGGTGCGTCGGGTGGTCGGGCCACGACGCGTCCGACGGACGGAGCGTCGACCAGCCGCGGGCCCGAGACGCCTGGGCCGCGAGCGCCCCGACGACGAGCGAGGGGTTCTGCACCCGGCTCGCCAGCACGGAGTCGACCACGTCGTCGAGGGCGAACCACTGCGATTCCATGTCGGCCTCCTCGCCCTCGCGGTCGAACGTCGACCCCGTGGGTCGCACGCCGCGGGCGAGGTAGATGCGGATGGCCTCGTTGTTGCCGCCCGGCGTCGTGACGTAGTCGGCGAGCACGTGCCAGTCGTCGGCCTCGAGGTCGACCTCCTCGGCGAGCTCGCGCTTCGCGGCGTCGAGCGGCGACTCGCCGTCCTCGTCGAGCAGTCCGGCGGGCGGCTCCCACTCGCGCCGACGCACGGGGTGGCGGTACTGCTTGATCAGCAGCACCCGCTCCTCCTCGTCCATCGCGATCACCGCGACGGCACCCGTGTGGTCGATGAACTCCCGCGTCAAGGTCTCGCCGCCGTAGGCGAACGTCTCGCGACGAACGTCCCAGATCTTTCCTTCGAAAACGACCTCGCTGCTGTCGGCGTCGATGCCGACGAGCTCATCGGCCGGGCCGGCGCCCGACTCAGGCATCGGCGTCCTGCACGGCGAACAGGCGGCTGGCCTCCTGGCGGTCGAGGGCGGCGCCCACGAGGCCCTTGAACAGCGGATGCGGCCGGCTCGGGCGCGACCGGAGCTCCGGGTGCGCCTGCGTCGCGACGTAGTACGGGTGCACCTCGCGGGGAAGCTCCACGTACTCGACGAGGTGACCGTCGGGCGACAGCCCCGAGAACGTCAGACCGGCGGCGGCGATCTGCTCACGGTACTTGTTGTTCACCTCGTAGCGATGACGGTGGCGCTCGGAGGCGGTGGGCGCTCCGTAGACCTCCTCGACGATCGACCCGGGAGCGAGCTCGGCCTCGTAGAGGCCGAGGCGCATCGTGCCGCCGAGGTCGCCGCCCGCGATGATGTCGACCTGCTCGGCCATCGTCGCGATCACGGGGAACTCGGTGTCGGGGTCGAACTCGCTGGAGGAGGCACCCTCGAGCCCCGCCTCGTGGCGGGCGTACTCGATGACCATGCACTGCAGGCCCAGGCACAGGCCGAGTGCCGGGATCTTGTTCTCGCGGGCGAAGCGCAGGGCGCCGAGCTTGCCCTCGATGCCGCGAACACCGAAGCCACCGGGGATGCAGATGCCGTCGACGTCGGCCAGCTCGCGCGCCGCGCCTTCGGGGGTCTCGCACTCGTCGGAGGCGATCCACTTGATCTTCACCTTGGACTTGTGACCGAAGCCGCCGGCACGCAGGGCCTCGGTGACCGAGAGGTAGGCGTCGGGCAGGTCGATGTACTTGCCGACGAGGCCGATCGTGACCTCGTGCTTGGGCTCGTGCACCGCATCCAGCAACGGCTGCCAGCCCGACCAGTCGACGTCGCCCGTCGCCTCGCCGAGCTCGAGGTGGTCGACGATGTAGGCGTCGAGGCCCTGCGAGTGCAGCATGGTCGGGATGTCGTAGATGGAGGGCACGTCGACCGCGTTCACGACCGCGGCCTCGTCGACGTCGCACATCAGCGCGATCTTGCGCTTGTTGCTCTCGGAGACGGGGCGGTCGCTGCGCAGCACCAGCGCGTCCGGCTGGATGCCGATGGAGCGGAGCGCGGCGACGGAGTGCTGCGTCGGCTTGGTCTTCTGCTCCCCCGAGGCGTTCATGAAGGGCACGAGCGAGACGTGCACGAAGAAGACGTTCTTGCGGCCGAGCTCGTGCCGCACCTGGCGGGCCGACTCGATGAAGGGCTGCGACTCGATGTCGCCGACCGTGCCGCCGATCTCGGTGATGATGACGTCGGGGCGCGACGCGTCGTGCGCCTGCAGCCGCATGCGGCGCTTGATCTCGTCGGTGATGTGCGGGATGACCTGCACCGTGTCGCCGAGGTACTCGCCGCGGCGCTCCTTGGCGATGACGCTCGAGTAGATCTGCCCCGTGGTGACGTTCGCCGCCTGGTTCAGGTTGATGTCGAGGAACCGCTCGTAGTGCCCGATGTCGAGGTCGGTCTCGGCGCCGTCGTCGGTGACGAAGACCTCGCCGTGCTGGAACGGGTTCATCGTTCCCGGGTCGACGTTCAGGTAGGGGTCGAGCTTCTGCATCACGACCTTCAAGCCGCGCGCCGTCAGCAGATTGCCGAGGCTGGCGGCGGTGAGGCCCTTGCCCAGAGAGGAGACCACGCCCCCTGTGACGAAGATGTGCTTCGTCATTCTCGTGTCGGTCATTCGGCCTGCGTCATGAGCTTCGTCCACGGAATTCCATCCTAACAGTGCCTGGAGGGGTCGATGTCGTCACGCCGCCCCCGCGTCGTCGACGGAAGCGGTCGCGGGGGGCCGCTGCAGCAGCTCGACCACGACGAGCAGCACCATCGCGATCACCGCCACGAGCACGATCCGACCGATGCCGATCGGGCGCACGGCGAGGATCACCGCGGCCGCCGCCACTCCGATCACCACCTCGACGAGCACCCGGTTCCGCCCCAGCCAGCGCCCGAAGGCGCCGGTGGTGATCGCGCGGCTGTCTCCGTAGCGGCGCAGTCGTGCCGCTCCCGACGCGAACGCGGAGCGCAGCGCCGGCGCCGGTCGGAGCGGCCCGAGCACCCAGGCGACGAGCGCCACCGTGAGCCCGAGCACGGTCAGGGCCGCGACCGTCTCGCCCAGCCGGGCCGTGACGACGCCGTAGATCGCGCCGGCGGCGTCGATCGGCACGAACCGCGGAGCGATGGAGGCGACGACCACGAGCGAGCCGACCCAGAGCGCCGCACCCACGGCCAGCATGACGGCGCCGAGAGCGACCCCGGTGCGGAGCACGGCCACCGGCCGACGTCGTGCGAGCAGCACTCCCCCGGCGATCAGCACCAGGCTGATCCAGGGCAGCCAGGTCCCGAGCGCCACCGTGAGCCCGTACGCCAGCACCAGCTGGCCGAACGAGTCCGACTGCGCCACCGCGATGCTCACGTCGACCTCGGGGATGGCCTCGGCGATCGCCAGCCCCCGATCGATCATCGCCGCCTTCACCGCCTGCACGATCGGTCCCAGCTGCACCGCCAGCTCCCCCGACGACGAGATCGCGAGCGCCGCCGACGGATCACCCGTGAGCGCCGACACCAGCTGCCGATGGCTCACCCTGAGCGCCTGCTCCCAGACGTCGGCGAAGGCGGGAGAAGCCACGACGTCGGTGACCACCGAGGTCGCGAGGCTCTGCAGCCCGAGCGCCGCCGGAGCCTTCAGCGCCTGCAGAGCAGCGGCCGCCGCCGGCGGCAGCCCGAGCTCGCCGACGGCGTCGAACACCTCCCCGGTGGTCTGCGCGAAGTCGACCTCCTCCGACACGACCGTCATCACCTCGCTCACCACGAACGCCTGCACGGCCTCGTCACGCGCGAGCGGCGCGAAGGTCTCTACGAACGCCTCCGTGTCGACCAGCTGCGTCTGCCCCCAGTTCGCGACCAGCGCCACCGGGGCGAGCAGCAGCCCCACGACCACCAGAGCAGCGGATGCGGCCGCCCGCGCCCGCCCGGGCCACCGACCCCGAGGCGCGCCGACCGCTCCCCCTGCCGCCACCGCCGCACCGCGCAGCCGCACATTCTCGGCCCGCAGTTCGGCGACGAGCGACTCGAGCTCGCTGTTCGTCGCGTCGCCCACACGCCCCCCGATGCTCGGCGGCACCCCTCGAACCGCGATGGCTCTCAGTGTGGCACAGCGCCCCGCGCCGCGCGCCGACCGTCGCTCAGCCCGCGACGGCCAGCGACCGCGCGATCTCGAGCAGCTCGGCGGCGTGCGCCAGCCCCGACTCGCTGTCGGGCAGCCCCGAGAGCAGTCGCGCCATCTCGGCCAGCCGCTCGTCACCCTCGAGCTGCACGACGTTCGAGGCGGTCACCGGCCCGTCGAGGTCTTTCTCAACCCGGAGGTGATTGGTGGCGAACGCCGCCACCTGGGCGAGGTGCGTCACGACGATCACCTGCGACGTCTGCGCGAGCGCCGCCAGTCGACGGCCGATCTCGATCGCCGACGCGCCTCCCACCCCGGCGTCGACCTCGTCGAAGACGAAGGTGGGCACCGGGTCGGCGGTCGCGAGCACCACCTCGATGGCGAGCATGACCCGCGAGAGCTCACCGCCCGAAGCGCCCTTGTTCAGCGGCCGCGGCTCGGTTCCCTCGTGCGGACGCAGCAGGAACTGCACGAGGTCGCGCCCCGTCGTGCCGAGTACCTCGCGCCGCTGCACGTCGACCACGAAGCGGGCGTTCGGCATGGCGAGCGCGCCGAGCTCCGCCGTCACCTTCGCCGACAGCTGCTCCCCCGCCGCCTGCCGCAGCGCGGTCAGCTCGTCGGCGAGACGCTCCAGCTCAGCCAGCTCGTCGTCGACGAGGGCCGTGAGCTGCTCGATGCGGTCGGAGTCGGAGTCGAGCTCGAGCAATCTCGGCTCAGCCGACTCGGCGTAGGCGATCACGTCGGAGAGTTCGGGCCCGTACTTGCGCATCAGGTTCGTGAGCTCGGCCCGGCGCTCCTGCACCCGGTCGAGTTCGCCGACCTCGTCGGTCTCGAGGGTCGCGGCGTAGCTCGCCAGCTGGGTCGAGATATCGGAGACCAGGAAGCTCGCCGAGGCCAGCGCCTCGACGATCGGCGCGAGCGCCGGGTCGTGGTGGGCGACCCGCTCGAGGCTGCGCCGGGCGGCGTCGATCAGACCGACCGTGTCGGGGTGGTCCCCGGTCTCGCTCGAAACGTTCTCGCGCGCCTCGGCCGAGGCGATGCGCAGGTCTTCGAGGTTCGTGAGCCGCGCGGCGACGTCGGCGAGCTCGTCGTCCTCACCCGGCTGCGGTGCGACCGCGGTGATCTCGTCGATCGCCGTGCGCAGCTGGTCGGCCTCGCGGATACGCGCCGTGCGCTCGGTGACGAGCGCCTCGATCTCGGCGGTGTGGGCCTGCCACGAGCCGTGCAGGGCGCGGTACTCCGCCAGCAGCGCGGCGAGCCCGGAACCGGCGAAGCTGTCGAGCGCGCCGCGCTGGGCGGCCTGGCTCTTCAGCCGCAGCTGATCGCTCTGCCCGTGCACCACGACGAGGGCGTCGCCGATCTCGCTCAGCACCCCGAGCGGAGCCGACCGGCCGCCGACGACCGTGCGCCCGCGACCCTCGGCCGAGACCGAGCGCGACAGGATGACCTCGCTGCCCTCGCTCCCGCCGTCGTCGAGCTCGCCGCCGATCTCGCGCACGCGTTCGGCGACGGCACTCTCGGGGTCGACGAGCACGCGGCCCTCGACCCAGGCCTGGGCCGCCCCCGAGCGCACGGCTCCGGTGTCGGCCCGCCCGCCGAGCAGCAGCCCGAGCGCCGAGACCACCATCGTCTTGCCCGCACCGGTCTCACCGGTCACGGCGGTGAAGCCGCGCCCGAGAGGCAGCACGGCCTCGCCGATCACCCCGAGGTCGCGGATCGACAGTTCCTCAATCACGATCCATCGGACCTCTCCACCCGTTCACGGGCAGATTGAACTTGCGCACGAGCCGGTCGGTGAACGGCCCCATCTGCAATCGGGCGAGCCGCACGGGAACGGGCGACCGCCGCACGACGACGCGGGCGCCCGTGGGGAGGTCGCGCATCCGTCGCCCGTCGCTCCACAGCACGGCACCGCCCGACGAGCGCTCGAGCACCTCGACGGCCAGGGCCGAGTCGGGCCCGACGACGAGCGGCCGCGCGAACAGCGCGTGCGGGCTGAGTGGAACCATGAGCAGCGCGTCGAGGCTCGGCCACACGACCGGACCGCCCGCCGAGAAGGAGTAGGCGGTGGAGCCGGTGGGCGTCGACATCACGACGCCGTCGCAGCCGAAGCTCGACAGGGGGCGGCCGTCGACCTCGATGACGACCTCGAGCATCCGCTCCCGGCTGGCCTTCTCGACCGTCGCCTCGTTGAGCGCCCAGCTCTCGTAGACCACTTCGGTGCCGAGCTTCACGCGCACCGAGAGGGTCATGCGCTCCTCGACGAGGTAGTCGCGGGCGAGGGCACGCTGCACGGTGGCGGTGAGGTCTTTGCGCTCGCTCTCGGCGAGGAACCCGACGTGGCCGAGGTTCACCCCGAGCAGCGGCACGGTCGCTCCGCGCACGATCTCGGCGGCGCGCAGGATGGTGCCGTCTCCCCCGAGCACCATCACGAGCTCGAGGTCGTAGACCGAGATGCCGGCCCCCAGGGTCGCCACCTCACCCAGCTCGTCGAGCACCTCGGGGTGGTCGCCGTCGTCGAACGGCGGCAGCACCGGCGTGACGCCGGCCGCGCGCAGCTGGTCGCACACGCTCGCCGCCGCCTCCACGGAATCGCGTCGACCCGTGTGCAGCACCACGAGCATGTACCGCGCCTTCGCGCTCACGGAAGGGGATTCCCCCACCTCGGAAGCCATGTCAGTAGCCACGCGTCACGCTCCTGTCATAAGGGTCACCCGGTCCAACCATTCTGTCGGATGCGAGCCCACCTCCCGATTGAACCAGACCAGATACTCCTGGTTGCCGGCGCCTCCCGCAATGGGGGACGAGATCATCCCGGCTGTGGACAACCCGAGATCGTACGCCGCCCAGAGCACGTTCGACACCGCATCCGCCCGCAGCGCAGCGTTCTTCACGATGCCCTCCTTGATGCCCGTTCGACCCACCTCGAACTGCGGCTTCACCAGCAGCACGAAGTCGGCCTCCGGCGTGGCGACGGCCTGCAGGGCCGGCAGCACGATCCCGAGCGAGATGAACGACAGGTCGCCCACCACCAGCTCCACGGGTTCGGTGACTCCGGATGCTCCCGCCAGGGTCTCCCGCGTGGCGAACCGCAGGTTGAAGCCCTCGACGTCGACCACCCGCTCGTCCTTCGCCACGATCGGGTCGAGCTGCCCGTGCCCCACGTCGACGGCGAGCACCTGCCGCGCTCCCCGCTCCAGCAACACCTGGGTGAATCCGCCCGTGGACGCGCCGGCATCCAGCGCGAGCCGCCCCTCCACCGTCACCGGGAAGGAGTCGAGGGCGGCGATCAGCTTGTTGGCGCCGCGACTCACGTACCGGTCGACCGCGTCGACGGTGACGGTCTGGCCGTCGAGCACCGGATGCGCGGCCTTCACGATCGGCTGACCTTCGACCCGCACGTACCCGTTCGCAATGAGGCGAGCGGCGTGCGTGCGCGATCGCGCAAGCCCGAGGGCGGCGACGGTGGCGTCGAGACGGGTGGAACTAGGCATTCGACGGAATCGAGTCCCCGCCCTCGAGGCGGCCCTTCAGTTCGTCGTGCAGCTGGGCGTAGGCGGTGGCGCGCGAGTCGAGCGACTGCTCTTCGATCACCCGGAGGCGTGGCAGCAGTGCCGCCTCCTCGTTCCGCTCGTCGCTCATCACTTCAGCGTACCCCGTCCTGATCGGCGGTTAAATGCAGAATGCCCACCCCCGGAGGGGTGGGCATTCTGAAAGTATGTCCGGCGGTGTCCTACTCTCCCACAAGGTCCCCCTTGCAGTACCATCGGCGCTGA
>NZ_JANTEZ010000010.1 GCF_024978135.1 Herbiconiux gentiana
GATGCCGCCGTCGTCGCGGATCGCGAGGATCGACCGCACCAGGTGCTGGCGGTAGCCCATGCGCCCGGTGACGCCGTTCATGATGATGCGAAGCGTCTGCGTCGACACGTCGTTTCCGTTCTCTCGGGCTCTCCGGGTGGAAAGCGCTTTCCAGGTAGTTCGACTCTGCCAGACGGGTCCGGCGTTGTCCAGGGGTAGTGGGTGGGGTGTCAGCCCGTCACCGGCGTCCCGGCCGCCACCGCGTTGTGCAGGCGGTCGATGTCGAGCCCCAGCCGTGACGGGCTGGCGATGTTCGTCAGCAGCACGAACGAGACGCCGAGCTCCGGATAGATCCAGAACTCCGTGCCCGCCCAGCCGCCGTGCCCGTAGGTGCGCTGCTCGAGCAGCCCGGGCGCGGCGAAGCGCAGGTTCCAGCCGAGTCCCCAGTCCTGGCCGCGCTCGGCCGGGTAGGGCGCGAGCCGAGGCAGGCCCGTGGTCTGCGGTCGCAGCATGGCGTCGACGGTCGACGAATGCACGACCCGCCGCCCGCCCGCACCCGCACCACCACCAGCAGCACCACCAGCGCCATCCGCCAGCAGCGCCGACCCCAGCACGAGCAGATCCTCGGCGGTCGCGTACAGCCCCGCCCCCGGATGCGCGAGCCTCTGCAGCGCCTGATAGTCCAGCCCCTGCTCGGCCGCGTCGAACACCGGATGCGGATCGCACCCCGCGTCGAACGTCAGCCCGGGCATCCCGGCATCGGCGGCGAGCGCGTCGAGCTCGTGCTGCAGCGACTCCCCCGTGGCGTGCTCGACGAGTGCCTGCACGCCGGCGAACGCGATGGACGAGTAGCGCGACACGGTTCCGGCGGCGAAGTCGGCGTCCGCGCCGAGCAGCGAGGCCTCGAGCCCGAGCGGCGTGTGCAGCGGCGGTTCGGCGATGCCCGAGGTGTGGCTGAGCAGGTGACGCAGGCGCACCGTGTCGGAGCGGTCGGCCCCGAACGCCGGCCGAGCATCCTGAAGCGGGGTCTCGGGGGTGAGCAACCCCCGCTCGACGGCGCGCAGGGCGGTCAGCGCGACGATCGGCTTGGTGATCGAGAACAGCGGATAGTGGTCGCCCGTGCCCGCCACCCGCGACCCGCTCGCACCGAAGGCCTCGAGTTCGAGCACCCCGTTCGCGTCGGCGATGCCGAGCACGGCGGTCGGCAGGATGCCCTCGTCGACCTGCCGCCGGGCCCAGCTCAGGGAATGCCCGTAGCCGCTCATCGCGCCTCCTCGGGAAGGGCGAACACGCGCACCGGGCCGTCGGCGGCCGCGGTCGCTGCAGGGTCGTCGACCACCACGACGAGACCGTCCGCAGTGCGCCACGCCCGCCACCAGGGCTCCACCGCCGAGTCGGCACGGTCCGCTTCCGGCACCGTCACGCGGATGCCCGCCCGCTCGACCATCGACCGCCCCACGGTCGCGGGCTTCACCTCGGCCAGCCATGGCGCCACCCCCTCGAGGGTGCGCCGCTGCACCTCCGGGATCTCGCCCGCCGCCGTCGGACCCACGTTCAGCAGCAGCCGCCCGCCTCGCGACACGACGTCGGCGTAGAGCCGGGCCAGCTCGCGCGGGCTCAACGTCAACGACTCGTCCTCGACGGCGTTGTAGCCGAACGAGAAGCCGAGCCCGCGGCAGTGCTCCCAGCCGAGGTCGGTCTCGTTCGCGGTGCCGCTGTCGTACTCGCTGGTGCGGTAGTCGCCCACCGCGGCGCCCCACCGGTCGTTCACGATGCCCTCGGGGGCGGCAGCCCGGAAGCGCGCCAGCAGCTGCTCGATCGAGGTCGGCCCGGCCGTCTTGCCGGCGTCGGGCCAGTCGATGTCGTTCCAGAGCACCTCGGGCGCGTAGCGGTCGATGAGGTCGGCCACCTGGGCGAAGGCGTAGTCGTTGTAGTCGGCGCCCACGGGCCGGCGGTCGGCGAGCTGGTCGCTGGCGGTGAGCGGCGGATGCTCCGCGAACCCCCAGTCGAGACCCCCCGAGTAGTACACGCCGAACCGCATCCCGGCCTCGCGCACGGCACTCGCGAGCGGCCCGATCAGGTCGCGGCGGGGCCCCCGCGCCACCGTGCTGAGCTCCCCCGCACCCGGAGCGTCCCAGAGCGCGATGCCGTCGTGGTGCTTCGTGGTCGGCACGACGTAGTCGGCGCCGACCGAGGCGAACAGGCGCGCCCAGTCGGCGGGGTCGTAGCGCTCGGCCGTCCAGGCGTCGAGGAGGGCGGCGTAGGGAGCGCCCCCGTAGAGCTCGGCATGCCGCCGCGCGGCGGGCGAGCCCTCGATGCGGATCGTGTTGGCGTACCACTCGGCGTAGGCGTTGTGGGCGAACCACTCCTCGTCGGGCACCGCTCCGAGAGCGCCGCTCGGCTCGGCCCAGGCCGGCACGGAGTAGGCGCCCCAGTGCACGAAGACGCCGAGCGTTGCGTCGCGGGCCCAGGCGGGCAGCGGGCGGGTGAGCACGCTCATCGCGTCTCCTCCGGCCCCAGCACGTCGTCGTCGCCGTCCCCGCGCCGCGGCCGCTCGGGGATCGCCACCAGCGCCAGCACGACGCAGCCGAGCGCCGGCACGGCGAGCGGCAGCAGCTGCCACGTCACGACCACCGCGAAGGCCGCCGTGGCGACCGTGTAGCCCGCACCGGCCGGGTCGCCGCGCAGCGCCGACGGAACCGCGGTGAGGGCGGCGCGCCAGCCGGCATCCGTCGACCATCGACCGCTCGCGGTGAGCAGCACGAGCGCGACCCCGGCGAGCCCCACCCAGCCGACGAGGCCGACGAGCGGGCCACCGGGCAGTGCGCCGGAATTGGCCAGATCGATGTCGAGCACCAGCACGAGCACGAGCGCCGCCGCCCCGAGGGCCACCAGCACTCCCCCGAGCAGCGCGGCCCTGAACTCGCTCCACGCGGTGCCGAACGTCGACTCCTCGGCCCGGAGGAAGCGGCGCATGTGCCCCGCACCCGCCACGAGGGCGGCCGGCAGCGTGACGATCGGCAGCGACACGAGCGTCACGAGGATGCCGACGGTCAGCACCTCCCCCAGCAGCGCGAAGCGGTTGCGGGCGCCAGGGAAGCGCGCGGGCGGAGCGTCGTCGCGGAGCGGACCGCTGCCCGATTCGGCGGCCCGGCGTGCGGCGCGATCGCCCTGCCGGAGCTGTCGGTCGGTGCGGCGGTGCTGCTGCCGGTCGGTCACGGTCATCAGCCCTTGAGCCCCTGCGTGGCCACCCCGTCGACGAGGAAGCGCTGGAACACGATGAAGAAGATCAGGATCGGCAGGAGCGCGAGGAACGACACCGCGACCGTCGCCCCGTAGTCGGAGGTGCTGGTGGCGTCGTTGTAGAGGCGCAGCGCGATCGGCAGCGGGTACTTCTCGGGCGAATTCACGTAGAGCAGCGGGCCGAGGAAGTCGTTCCAGGTCCAGATGAACGCGAAGATCGCGCTCGTGATCAGGGCGGGCCTGATCAGCGGCAGGATGATCGAGAAGAAGATGCGCGTGTGCCCGGCGCCGTCGATGCGGGCCGCCTCGTCCATGTCGCGCGGGATGTTGCGGATGAACTGCACCATCAGGAAGACGAAGAACGCCTCGGTCGCGAGGAACTTGGGCAGGATCAGCGGCACGTAGGTGTCCACCAGCTCGAGCTTCTGGAACATGATGTACTGCGGGATGATGATGACGTGGAACGGCAGCAGCAGCGTTCCGATCATCGCCGCGAACAGCACGCCGACGCCCTTGAACTTGATGCGGGCGAAGGCGTAGGCCGCCAGCGCCGACGAGGCCAGGATGCCTACGACCGCGCTCACGGCGATCAGCAGCGAGTTGCCGAAGAACCGCCAGAGCGGCGTTCCGGCGATGCCGTCGAACACCTTGAGGTAGTTGTCGATCGTCGGGTTGTCGGGAATGAGGCCCGGGTTGGAGCCGAACTCGCTCGACGGCTTGAAGGTTGAGAAGACCAGCCAGACCAGCGGGTACAGGATGATCGCGGTGAGCGCGAGCAGCACGACGAACCAGATGACCGTGCTGACCGTCTTGCGCTTCGGGCGCCGACGCCTCGGCTGCGGCTCGAGCTGGCCCTCGAGGAAGGCGGCCCGGTCGACTTCGATGGTGCTCATTTGTTCTCTCCCGCGTAGTGGACCCACGACTTCGACGTGCGGAACAGGATGAAGGCGATGATCGCGACCACGATCACGAGCACCCAGGCCATCGCCGCGGCGTAGCCCATCTGCCCGTCGGCGAAGCCCCGCTTGTAGAGGTAGAGGGTGTAGAAGTTCGTCATGCCGGCGGGGCCGCCCGAGCCGTTCGAGATGATGTACGCCGAGGCGAACACCTGGAAGGCGTTGATGGTCTCCAGCAGCAGGTTGAAGAAGATCACGCTCGAGAGCATCGGGATGGTCACCGAGCGGAACTTGCGCACCGGGCCGGCGCCGTCGACCTCGGCGGCCTCGTAGAGCTCGCGGGGGATCTGCTTGAGACCGGCGAGGAAGATGACCATCGGGGCGCCGAACTGCCAGACCGCCAGCAGGATCATCATCGGGATGACGAGCGAGACGTTGCCGACCCAGCCGCCGATGTCGATGCCGAACAGACTCAGCGAGGAGTCGACCGGCCCATCGGTGGAGAACATCGCCCGCCACACAATGGCGACCGACACCGAGGCGCCGATCAGCGAGGGAGCGTAGAAGGAGGAGCGGAAGAAGCCGGTGCCGCGGTTGCGGTAGTTCAGCAGCATCGCGATGCCGAGGGCCGCGGCGAGCTTCACCGGGGTGCCGACGAGCACGTAGACCAGGGTGATCTGCACGGACTGCAGGAACTGCGGGTCCTGCGTGAACATACGCACGTAGTTGTCGAAGCCGACGAACTTGGGGTCGGCGAACAGGTTGTACTTCGTGAACGAGAGGTACAGGGAGTAGATCATCGGCCCGAGCGTGAGGCCCAGGAAGCCGATCAGCCACGGCAGCAGGAAGGTGTAGCCCGCCACGTTCTCGCGGCGGTTCGCCCGTCGCCGGCCCGGCTTGGTCGCCGGGTTCTTCGTCCGGCCGCCGCCCTTGGCCGGGCTGCCGGCTGCGGTGCCGGTGGACTGCGACGAGGCAGCCTCTTTCGTGATCGTCACGCGATTTCTCCGATCCCTGTCACGCACTCCGGGCCCGGACACGAGGTCCGGGCCCGGAAGGCGTCGGTGGTCACTGGTTGAGGACGACGTCCATCTCGTTGAAGAACTGGTCGACGGCCTCGTCGACCGTCAGGGTGCCGAAGCCGAGCTCCTGGCCGATCTGGCGGAACTTCTCCTCCAGCGTGCCGGCGCCGACGATCGGAACCGGGGGCGCGTCGCCGAGGCGGTCCTGGATGGACGCCTCGTAGTCGCGGATCTGGGCGTCGAGGCCGCCGAGGTCGGCGCCCTCGAGCTGCGTCTCGGAGGCGGGCAGACCGCGGTTGGTGCCGAAGATCGCTCCGACCTCGGGCGAGTTCACCAGGAAGT
This sequence comes from Herbiconiux gentiana, assembly GCF_024978135.1. GTDB lineage: Bacteria > Actinomycetota > Actinomycetes > Actinomycetales > Microbacteriaceae > Herbiconiux > Herbiconiux gentiana. Next base: position 5,480 of record NZ_JANTEZ010000010.1, read on the forward strand.
TCACGAGCGTCGCCGCGGCCTCGGGGTGATCGGTCTTCGACGAGATGGTGTGCAGCATGGAGGGCTTCAAGTACAGGTCCTTCGCGCCTTCCTTCGTCACCGGCGGGGCCACCAGGCCGAGCTCGGTGTAGCCGTCACCCAGGTTGCCCAGGTAGCCGGCACCGAAGTTGTCCCAGGTCAGCTCGCTCGCGGTCTGCGCGGCGTCGAAGCCCGACAGCGGGTAGATCTCCTCGAGACGCTGCTGCGGGATCGTGTAGGCGGGGTCGCGCACCTCGGCGCCCTGCTCCCAGAACTCGGCGAGACGCGCCTTGTCGAAGCCGGGCTCGCCGTCCTCGCTGAACAGCTGCTTGCCCTCGGCCCGGAGCTGGATCTCGAAGTTCTGGATGCGGGCGGTCCAGTCGGTGCCGCCCGAGATGCCCTGGGCGCCGCCGGCGGTGGTGACCTGCTTCATCCAGTCGGCGTAGTCGTCCCAGCTGCCGCCGCCCTCGTAGCCGGCGACGCCGACCTGCTCGAGGAGCTTCGGGTTGGTGTAGAGGCCCCAGGCGTTGGTGGAGGTCGCGATGCCGGTGGTGGTGCCGTCGACGACCCCGATGCCGAGGATGTTCTCGGCGATGCCGTCGGTCTCGATCGTGCTGCCGAGGTAGGGGTCGAGGTCGAGCAGCAGGCCGTTCTCGGAGTACTGGCGAAGGTAGGAGTAGTCGAACTGCATCACGTCGGGCAGGCCACCGCCGGCCGCCTCGGTCTGGCGCTTCTCCCAGAACTCGGGGAAGCCGAGGAAGGAGCTGTTCACCGTGATGTTCGGGTACTCCTCGTTGAAGGCGGCGAAGGCCTGGTCGTAGAGACCGGCGCGCACGTCGTTGCCCCAGAACGCGAAGTTGAGGGTGACCTTCTCGGCGGGGTCGTAGGTCGCGGCGGGCTCGGAGCCTCCGCCGGCGCACCCCGTGAGGGCGAGAGCGGCGGTGACGCCGATCGCTGCTGCGGCGACCGCCGTTCGGCGCTTGCGAATTTCGAACATCTTTGTCCTCCTGGAAACGTCTGTGTCTGCCCGGTGCCGCGCTTCGCTAGAAAGCGCTTTCCGCCACTGTAAACGAACTGCCCCCGCCGGTCAACACGCTCCGGAAAAACGTTTCAAGCCCGTGCTCCCCTCACGCTCAGCGGCGGCGCGCCGGTGCCGAGAGCCTCCCGGCCAGCACGGCTGCGCCGGCGCCGGCGGTCGCGAGGCCACCCGCGATCGCGGCGATCGGGCCGGCGTCGAGGCCGGTCGCGGCGAGAGCTCCGTCCCCACCGCCGGCCGCGGGCGCGGGCGCCGGCGGGAGCGGGGGGACCGGCGGCGCGGGCGGCGCCGGGGGCGTCGGGGCGTGGGCGAACACCTCGTCGAGCCAGTCGTACACGACCTCGTTGCGCAGCTGCGGCGCCATCGGGGCGCAGTGGAACTGGGCTCCCTCCGCCTCGGTGAAGACATGGGTCGAGATCGAAGCGGCGCCGGTCAGCCAGCCCTTCACGGTCACGTCCTGACCCGAGAAGAAGGTGTCGTACTCGTAGCTCAGCAGCAGCGAGTGGGAGGTGACCTGCGCGAACAACGACTGGTCGGCCGTGTAGCGCCCGATCGCGGCCAGGAGGCCCTCGATGTCCTGGATCACCACGCCGGACAGCGCCTGGGCGTGGAACGCCTGGCCGAAGATCTCCCCGCGCTTGTTCAGCAGGAAGCGGAAGTACGCCTGGCTCCTCTCGGGGCCGAGCCCGTAGGCGGGCAGGTTCGCGTAGACGTCGTTCACCCAGATGTCGTTCGGCAGGCCCTTCAGGGCGTCGTAGGGCACCGTCGGGTCGTTGAACACCGGGTCGGCGACCACGGCCTTGATGCGGTGCTCGAACGCGGCGGCCCGCATCACCAGGAGGCCGCCGAAGCTCCAGCCGGTCAGGGCGACCGCGTCGCGGTCGGTCTCGGGCTGGGCGAGCACGAAGTCGACCAACGGGGTGATGACGTCCTCCCAGTACGGGGTGAACGGGACGTCCTGCTCGAACAGCAGCGACCCCTGGCCCGGCCCCTCGAACATCAGCGCGTTGTAGCCACGCTCCAGGGCGGCGGCACCACCGAAGGCGTAGGTGTCGACGAGCTGGGCGTCGCTGCCGTTGTTCACGATCACCGTCGGCTTCGGGCCGTCGCCCGCGGCACGGGCCCAGTAGGCCGGAACCGTGACCGTGCGGGCGACGGGCGCGCCGGAGGCGTCGGGGAACCTCACGGTCATCGGGATCTCGACCCGGGTCCACACGGGCTGCAGCAGCGCGGCGGCCTCCGCCCAGCAGCGCTGCATGGCGCCATAGAGCTCGGCCTCGCGGGTGGGCGCGTCGGTGCCCAGCACGAAGAAGAGCACGCCGGTGTAGTAGCCGGCCGCGCGCAGGTACTTCGACCGCGCGCTGACGAAGCGGCCCGCCGCCTTCTCGGCATCCGCCTCGGTGGCCAGGCGAGCGGCGAGCGCCTCGAAGGTGGCGTTGTACGGGTCGTAGATCGGCAGGGGCTGGCCGTCGATCGCGGCCATCGCCGCGGTCACCTCCTGGACGCCGGTCGCGACCTCGCCCACCTCGGCCGCCCCGTAGGCGGCCTCGCCGTAGTTGAACTGGGCCTGGAAGTTCAGGTCGGGCTGCTGCGGGAAGGGCGTGAGGCCCGAGACCTCCGTCGGCGCCGGAACGATGGCGGCCGGTGCCGCGGCGCGGGACGTGGGGATCCCGGTCCCGGCGATCGCGGTCGCTGCCGACACTCCGGCCACGGGCTGAGCCGCGAGCACGGCGCCGCCGCCGACACCGAGGGCGGCGAGGCCCAGGAGGTTGCGGCGAGTCAGCGCTCCGCTGGGCGCCTCGACCGCCGCGGTGGTCTCCATCTTCGTCTTCTTGGCCGTCTTCGTCTTCTTCGTCGTGCGCCCGCTCATCGTCTACCGCCCCATCGTGGTCGTCGCGGGCGCCGGACCCCGGCTCACCCAGGCACCCCGAAGCGGCCCCCGTCGTCAAATCTAGTGCCGCGGGTCCAGTGTCACGGACGGTCCGCCACGACGAGGGCTCCGGCGTGCACGGCGAGGGGAGCCGCCTGGAGCCAGGTGATGCGGGACGCCGGGGTGGGGGCGGCGTCGAGCTCGGTGCCCGTCCAGTGGGGGTGGGTGAAGTAGTAGAGGGTGGCCGTGTCGCCGTCGACCACGACGTCGCCATGCCGGCCGACGGGTGCCGCGCGTTCGCCGAGGAGCACGGCGTCGGGGCCGCCCTGGCGCGTCCACGCGACCGCGTCGGTCGAGCGGTAGGCGGCGAATCCGCGCCACTCGTCGACGAGCATCCACCACCACCCGCCGAGCTCGAAGACGTTGGGGCCCTCGTGCGGGCGGCCGCCGATGGCCTCGCCCTCGACGCGCCACTCGTGCTCGTCGCCGAGGTCGGGGCTCGAGGCGACCCAGGTGGTCGAGTCGCGGGCCTCGTCCTTGTACCAGAGTCGCCAGAGGCCGTCGGGGCAGCGGGCGACGCAGGCGTCGATGACGCGGTCCGACGAGAGCGGCAGGGGGCGGATGCGCGTCCAGCGCTCGAGGTCGGGGCTCCGGTACTCGACGATCCGCCGCGCGTGCCCCTCCCAGCGGTCGGGGATGCCCTCGATGACCGAGAGGTACATGCGGTACTGCGTGCCGTCGTGGATCACCTCCGGCGCCCAGTGCGTGTCGGGGCCGGCGAACGGGTCGCTCGGGCGGGGCCCTCGAGCGGGCTCGGCGTCGAGACCCTCCACGATGCCCGCCGCGCGCCAGCTGCGCCCGTCGTCCGAGCGCGCGACGCCGATGCGGCTGCCGTGCACCCACGTCACTCCGGGGCCGGGGTCGGCCGGGCGGCGGCGGGTGTAGAACATCCACCACTCGCCCGTCTCGTGGTGGCGGATGACCGTGGGATCGGCCGCCCCGTCGGTGTCGGGATCGCGGAACAGCGGCTCGAGGAATACCCCGCTCACGGGCGCAGGTCGGTGACGGGGCTCTCCAGCGAGCGCATCCGGTCGGCGTCGTCGCGGAGCGTCGCCGGCGTGACCGTGCGCCCCGTCGCCGCGGACGAGTACAGCGCCGTCACGATCTCGAGCGAGCGAGCCGCACTCGCGGCGACCGCCGGCAGCGGCGCGTTGGAGTGCAGGGCGTCGTACACCTCCCGCACCAGCGGTACGTGCCCGCTCCCCTCCTCCACCTCGGGCAGCCGCCACTCCGGCGCCGGCTCGACCCCGGGCGCCGGCGTGATGCGCCAGTTCTCGTGCCCGTGCCCGTACAGGTGCTCGACGGTGACGGTCGCGAGCTCGGTGTCGATCCGCACCGAGCTCACCTCGCGCGGCGACAGCGCGCTCGTGATCACCGATGCCACCACGCCATTCGCGAAGGTCACCACCGCCGTCGAGACGTCCTCGGTCTCGGTCTCGCGGCCGAGCCGCCAGAGCTGCCCCGACACGCTCGCCCAGTCCCCGAGCAGGTGGGCGAGCAGGTCGAGCTGGTGGATGCCGTGCCCCAGCGTCGGCCCCCCGCCCTCGCTCGCCCAGGTGCCCCGCCACGGCACGTCGAAGTAGGCCTGCGGCCGGTACCAGAGGGTCTGGCAGGTGGCGACGAGCGGGCGGCCGAGGGCTCCGTCGGCGAGCAGCCCCCGCACGTGCGCGGCCGCGGTGCCGGTGCGCTGCTGGAACACGATGGCGAGCTCGCGCCCGGTCGCCGCCGCGGCATCCGTCATCGTCTGCAGCTCGTCGAGCGAGAGCGCGGCGGGCTTCTCGCACACCACGTGAACCCCGGCCGCGAACGCGGCGAGCGCCTGCTCGGCGTGCACCGCGGGCGGCGTGCAGATGTGCAGCACGTCGAGGTCGAGGGCGAGCAGGGCGTCGAGGTCGGTCACGGCATCGACCGGGGGTCCGGATGCTCGGCTCCACCGCTCGGCGAACGCCTGCGCCCGCGCGGGGTCGAGGTCGGCGACACCCACGAGAACGGCCCCGTCGTAGGCGGCGAGGGCCTCGGCGTGCAGCTCGGAGATGCCGCCGGTGCCGACGATGCCGGCGCGCAGGGGCCGCGTGGGCTCTTTTCGCTCACTGTCGGCGGGGGTCGGGTGGGTCATGCGGACTCCTTCTTCGCGAGGGTGACGGCGTGGGCGGCGAGACGGGCCGCGGCGGATTCGTCGAGGGCGCCGTCGGCGATCACCACGGCGTAGCGGGCTCGCAGCTCGGCGCCCGGGGCGACCTCCCACTCCTCGTCGAAGAAGGGGGCGGGGCAGAGTCCGGCGTACTCGGCGCTGCGGGCGAACCACGGCGTCGGATGCCGGGGGTTGCCGGGCAGGTCGATCATGACGATCGAGGAGGAACGGGCATCCGGATGCTCGCCCACGAAGCCGAGCCACGGCGACCTGGTGCCGCGGAACTCGTCGCCGCCTTCGCCGCTGTGCACTGCTTCTGCGTTCGGCGCCAGGATGCGGCCGCCCGTGAACGAGGCCGGGCCGCGCCAGAACAGCCCGCCGTAGCCCGCGTTCGGGCGACCCTCGGTGGTGGGCGAGCCGAGGGCGATGGGCGCGGGGGTGCGGTTGGTCATGGTGGTGTCGAAGACGAGCATCCAGGCCGTGTCGTCGAGCACTTGGGCGGTGAGGCGCCGGGTCTCGTCGAAGAGGGTGCGGCCGTTCTCGGTGACCCAGTCGAGGCGTTCCACGATCTCGGCGCGGGGGCCGTCGTCGAGGCGGTCGAAGCCGAGGTGGCGCTGGCGGCCGTTGTTCGGCAGCTGGACGTATCCCTCGCCACGGCGGTAGCTGGGGCCGCCCCAGAAGTTCTCGTCGCCGACGACCGGCAGCGACCAGGACAGGCCCTTGTGCCAGACGTGATCGGCGGGGCGCAGATCGGTGACGACGTCTCCGGCGAGCGTGCGGAGCGGCGCGAAGTACGGTCGCGGCGACTCGAGCTGCGGGTCGGGCGGCAGCATCACGTACTCGGCGAGCACGCGCGGTGCGGCGGTGGTGCCGTCGGCGGTGGTGCCGTCGCCGGTAGCGGTCGCGGTCGCGGCGGCGGGCCCGGCGGCCTCCGTGCCGGCCTTGACACCGAACAGCAGGCGGTCGGCGGTCTCGGTGATCGTGATGTCGGTCACCGGGGCTCCTGTCGTCGTCGGTCAGGGTGTCGTCGCTGCGTGGAAAGCGCTATCCGCGTTCGAATGTACACGATCAGCGCCGAAGCGCGACCGGTCGACGGCGACCCGCCACCACCTCGACCGGCCAGCGCGGATCGTCCGTGAGGGGCTCGATCCCGGCGGACGTCACGAGCACCGTGTCCTCCACCTTGGCACCCGGGGCGCTCGGGTTCCAGGCGAAGGCGTGGTTCTCCTGCACGACGTCGTCGACCCCGAAGGTGGCCCGCGGGTCACGGCCGGCGTAGCCCGTGGGCCCACCCTGATGGTGCCGCCGCCACTCTCCGGCCTCGAACCCGGCCTCGGCGTAGGCGGCGACCCCCGCCGCGAACACCTCCCCCACCGTCGCCCCGGGCACCGTTGCGTCGAAGAACCGCGCCTCCACCTCGAGCACCCGCCGCTCGGTGTCCCCCACGGCCGATCGCGAGGCGCCGTTCGTCACGACGAGTCCCGCCCCGCCACCCCGCCCACCGGCGGCCCCCGCGTCGCCGGCCGGCACGACGACCCCGACCCCGCCACCCCGCCCGCCGGCGGCCTCCGCGTCGGGTCCCACCGCCGGCTCCCACGCGACCCACCGGGTCGCGTTCGCGATCAGGCCGTGTCTCCGGCCGCACACCACGAGCATCGCCCGCCGCCCGAGCGGCCCGTCGGTGGGCAGCGGATGCCGATGCCGCACCCGCGCGTCCCCGCTCACCAGCACCACCACCGGGTCGATCCCGCGCGCCACCAACGCGCCGGCCAGCACCGCGGCCGCCTCGCGCTCGCTGCTCCCGGGCGTCACGGCCAGCGCGACATCGGTCAGCACCTCGGCGACCTCGGCCCCCAGCCGCCGATACCGCCCCAGCTCCCCCGGCAGCAGCGACGCCCGCGCGGCGCGCAGCTCGGTGGCGACGTCACCCTCGCTGATCAGCCCCAACCGGGCAGCACCCTCCCGCGATCCCACCCGCGCCGCGACCGCCGACTGCGCCACCGGCGCGGCCGCCACCGGCGGCGTCGGCGCTGAAGGCAGCACGGGCAGGAGCGGCTCGTGCCAGGGCACCCGCGTCACGTGCGCGGCGTCGTCGGGGTGGAGCTCCTCAGCGAGCATCCGCTCGGCCTCGTTCTCGAAGACCCGGATCTCGTCGCCACCCGGCCGCACCACCACCGCCGCCACCGGGTCACCCATCAGCGACACGTGGGTGCGCGCGCCGTCGAGGTACCACGTCACCGCTGCGTGCGAGCTGAGGATCAGACCCTCGGCACCGCGGCCGCCGAGCAGCTCGAGCAGCCGAGCGCGCTTGACAAGCCGGTCGGCCGAGCGCGCCACGACGGTCACGCCCCCACCCCCAGCTCAGCGGTGGCGGAGGCGGTGGCCGTCGCGGGGGCGGAGGCGGAAGCGGCGGCGGCAGCTTCGCGGACGCCGGCCGTCCGCCGAGCCTCTGACGGCGGCGCCGTGCTCGTGCGGTGCTCGAGGCGCGGCCGGAAGAGCAGCGCGTGCTCCGACGCCTCCCCCGCGATCAGCGCCCGCAGCCGTGACCACACCTGCGCCCCGAGCTCGCTCCGCGGAACGGACATGCTGGTCAGCGGCGGAGTCGCGTAGCGCGCGAGCGGCACGTCGTCGAAGCCGGCGACCGAGACGTCGTCGGGGATGCGCAGCCCGAGCTCGACGAGGCGCGGCATGAGGCCGAGCGCCACGAGGTCGTTGAAGGCGATCACCGCGGTCGCGCCCGCCCGCACGGCGGTGGCGACGGCGTCGGCGGCGCGGTGGCCGTCGTCCAGGCGGGATCCGCACGGGAGGGCGTCGACGGTCACCCCGGGGTGGGCGGTGACGGCGTCGCGGAGGCCGCGCATCCGCTCGCCCTGGGAGGAGCTGGCGTCGGGGCCCGCCAGATAGACCAGCCGCGTGTGACCGAGGCCGGCGAGGTGGTCGACGAGGTCGCGCATGCCGCGGGCGTAGTCGACGCCGACCGTGGGCACCGCGGGGTCGTCCAGGCTGCGGTTGACGACGACGGCCGGTGCGAGCAAGGGGGCGAGGGCGCGCAGCTGAGGGGCGGGCATCCGCGGGGCGCAGAGCACGATAGCGTCGCAGCGGTGGCGGGCCTCGCGGGCGATCGCGGGCTCTTCGTCGGCCTGCTCGGCGGTGTCGGCGACGAGCACGCGGTAGCCGTCGGCCGCGGCGGCGAGGCTCAGACCCTTCAGGATGCCCTGGAACAGCGGGTTCTCGAGGTCGGGCACGACCATCGCGACGGTGTCGTTGCGTCCGTGCACGAGGCTCCGGGCGGCGATGCTCGGGGTGTAGCCGAGGGCCGCGACGGCGGCGTGCACGCGGGTGGCGATGGCCGGGTCGACGTTCTGCTTGCCGTTCAGCACGCGCGAGACGGAGGCCTGGGAGACGCCGGCGCGCGCGGCGACGTCGGCGATGGTGGCGGGTCTGGTTCGGTCGGCCATCTGTCCTCGAGTGCTGGCGGCGGCGTCGGTGGGAAATCGCTTACTCACTGTAGCCGCGCGGTTGCCGCGGGGGCCAGTGCTCGCTTAGGCTCAGGTGAGAAAGCGGTTTCCCGACGGTAGGAAGCAGGCAATGGGAAGCAGCCCATGAAGGAGCAACGGATGCACGTGGTCGTCACCGGTTCGTCGGGCCGCCTCGGGCGCAGTGTCGTCGCAGGTCTCCTGGAGCACGGCCACCGCGTCACGGGCCTCGACCGCGCTCCGGCCGGCCCCGGCCTGGCGGTAGATGCCCCCGCCATCTCGGTCACCGCCACCGCGCCAGCCCCCGCCACCTCGGCCCCCGCGACGAGCGCCCCCACCCACACCGAACACCACCTAGACCTCCGCGACGCCCCCGCCCTAGACGCCCTCCTCGCCGATCTCCGCCCCGACGCGATCGTGCACCTCGCCGCCATCGCCGTGCCCTTCAGCGCCCCCGAGCTCGAGATCCTCACCACGAACACCGCCCTCGCCTACACCGTCTGCGCCGCCGCCGATCACGCCGGCGTGCCCCGCACCCTCGTCGCCAGCAGCCCCACCGTGCTCGGATACTCCCACCCCGCCTGGCACCCCCGAACCCTCCCCCTCGACGAGGCCCACCCGGTCGAACCGTCCCACGCCTACGCCCTGTCGAAGGCCGTCCTCGAAGAAGAGGTGCGGATGTTCGCCCGAACCTCCCCGCACGTCTTCGGCTCCTTCCGCCCCTGCTACGTCATCTCGCCCGAAGAATGGGCCGGCGCCCCCACCCAGCAGGGCCACACCGTGCTCGACCGCCTGCGCGATCCGGCGCTGGCCGCGGTCAGCCTGTTCAACTACGTCGACGCCCGGGACGCCGCCGACTTCGTGCACGCCTGGCTCGCCGCCGACCCCGCCTCCATCGACGGCGAATGCTTCTTCGTGGGGGCCGCCGACGCCCTCGCGGTCGAACCGGTCGCGGCCCTCTGGCGTGAGCACGCCCCGGCCCTCGGTGAGGCGGCCGACGCCCTCGGCCCGGGCGCCCCCGTCTTCAGCATCGCCAAAGCAGAGCGGATGCTCGGCTGGCGCCCCACGCGCACCTGGCGCACCGAGCTCCCCACCTGGCCCGAAGCCCTGGCCCCCGAGACCGACCTGGCCCCCGACACCGCCCCGGCCGCCGATGCCGACCCGGCCCCCGACACCGCCCCGGCCGCCGATGCCGGGCCGACCACCGACACCGGCCCGGTGGCCGACACCACCCCGATGACCGATCAGAGAGCAGCGCGACCATGACCGATGGACTTCCCACCCCGCCCGCGCCCGCGCCGATCACCTTCGACGGCGTCCTCTTCTTCCCCGTCACCCCGTTCGGCACCGACGGCGGGGTCGACCACGGCCTGCTCGCCGAGCACGTCGCGAGCCGGCTGCCCCACGGCCCCGGCGCCGTGTTCCCGGCGTGCGGAACGGGCGAGTTCCACGCCCTCAGCGCCGCCGAGGTCGCCGAGGTCGTGCGCACCACGGTCGAGACCGTCGCCACCGCCGACCGCCGCGTGCCCGTGCTCGCCGGCGCCGGCGGCCCGCTCGGCCACGCGATCGAGAACGCCCGCAGCGCCGAGGCGGCGGGCGCGGACGGCCTGCTGCTGCTGCCTCCGTACCTCGTCTCGGGCACCACCGCCGGGCTCGTCGCCTACGTCGAGGCGGTGCTCGCCGCGACCAGCCTGCCGGTCGTGCTCTACCACCGGGGCACCGCCCGCTACACGCCGGACGCCGTGCGGCGCCTCGCCGCGCATCCGCAGATCATCGGCTTCAAGGACGGCACGGGCGACATCGGCGCCACGCAGGAGATCGTGCTGGCGGCCGCCGCGACGGGGCGCGAACTGCAGTTCTTCAACGGGCTGCTGACGGCCGAGCTGACGCAGGGGGCGTTCCGCGGGATCGGGGTGCCGCTGTACTCGTCGGCGGCGTTCGCGATGATCCCCGAGCTGGCGGTGCTGCACTATGCGGCCTACACGAGCGGCGACGAGGCGCTGCGGCTGCGGCTGCTCGAGCAGTTCTACGTGCCGCTGGTGCGCCTGCGCGACGAGACGCCCGGGTTCGGGGTGTCGCTGATCAAGGCGGGGCTGCGCATCCGGGGGCTGGCGGTGGGGTCGGTGCGGCCGCCGCTGGTCGACCCGACGGGCGAGCAGGAGTCGCGTCTGGCCGCGCTGCTCGACACGGGGCTGGCGCTGGCCGCCGAGCTGGCGCCGAGTGGTGAGACCGATCGCGCCGCACCCGCCGCACCGGCGACCGCCGGGTCGAGCACGCTCGCCGCACCCGCACCGCGATGACCGCGCGCATCGCCGGCCTCAGCACGCGTCTCATTCGCGTGCCGCTCCGGCGCCCCTGGGGCCCCGACGTCACGTCGATCTCGCTCGTCGAGACCGTCGTGCGCGACAGCGACGGGGCCGAGGGCTTCGGATTCTCGTGGACACCGTCCATCGGCGCCGAAGCCGCGCAAGCCCTGCTCGACCACGACATCACCCGCTTCGCCGTCGGCCGCGGCACCGGCCCCGAGGCGCTCTGGCCCGAGCTCTGGGCGCACCTGCACGAGGCCGGCTCGGGCGGACTCACCACCATCGCGATGGCCGGCCTCGACCTCGCCCTCTGGGACCTCGCCGGCCGCCGCGCCGACCGCTCGCTCACCGAGCTGCTGACGCAGGGCGCGGGCGGCGCGACCGCCCCGAAAGGCGCGACCGCAGCGTCCGGCCCGACCGGCCCAACCGGCCCGACCGGCCCGCCCGGCACCGACCCCGAGGTCTACGGCAGCGGCGTCAACCTGCACTACCCCCTGCCCGAGCTCGTGGCCCAGGCCGAGCGCTGGGTGGCGAGCGGCTTCGACGCCGTGAAGGTGAAGGTCGGCAGCCCCGAGCTCGCCGACGACGTCGCCCGCGTGCGCGCCGTGCGCGAGGTGATCGGCCCCGACCGCCGCCTGATGATCGACGCCAACCAGCGCTGGGATCTCGAGCACGCCGTCCGCGCCCTCGACACCCTCGCCGAGTTCGACCTGCGCTGGATCGAGGAGCCCCTCCGCGCCGACGACCTCCCCGCCCACGAGGCCCTCCGCGCCCGCACCGCCGTGCCGATCGCGCTCGGCGAGAACGTGCACACGCGCTACCGCGTCGAGGAGTTCCTGCGGGCCGGCGTCGTGGACGTGCTGCAGCCGAACGCCGTGCGCGTCGGCGGCGTCACTCCCTTCCAGCAGATCGCCGCCCTCGCCCGCGTGAACGGCGTCGAGGTCGCCCCGCACCTCCTGCTCGAACTCTCGGGCCAGCTCGCCGCCGCCTTCCCGCCCGCCGCCGCCCGCCCCCTCGTCGAAGCGGTCGAAGACGCGGGCTTCGCGTCCTTCGGCATCCTGGCGTCCCCCTCCCCCATCACCGTCGACGGCTCCCGAATGCACGTGACCGACCACCCCGGCCTGGGCCTCCGATTCGCCGCCCGACCCCTCGCCTCGACCCGAACGGACACCCCATGACCCCCGCCGCCGAGCGCATCACCTCCCCCGCCGCCGAGCGCACCACCTCCCCCGCCGAGCTCGACGCGATCGCCGAGCGGGCTCGCCGAGCATCCGCCGCCCTGGTCGGCACCCCCGCCGCCGCCCGCGCGCGCTGGCTGAGTGCCGCCGCCGACGACCTCGACGCCGCCGCCGACGAGCTGGTCGAGCTCGCCGACCGCGAGACCTCCCTCGGCCGCCCCCGCCTGCCCGGAGAACTCGCTCGCACCACCGCCCAGCTGCGCCTGTTCGCCGAGGCCATCCTCGAGGGCTCCTACATCGAGGCGACGATCGACCACGCCGACCCCGCCGCGGTGCCGCCGCACGGCGACCTCCGCCGGATGCTCCGCCCCCTCGGCCCCGTGGGCGTCTTCGGCGCGTCGAACTTCCCGTTCGCGTTCTCGATCGCCGGGGGCGACACCGCGTCGGCGCTGGCCGCCGGATGCCCGGTGATCGTGAAGGCGCACCCCGCGCATCCGCTGCTCTCGCACCGCACGGCCGAGATCGTGGACGCCGCCCTCACCGCCGCGAGAGCCCCGGCCGGCACCTTCGCGATGATCGAGGGCCGCGACGCCGGCACCGCGCTCGTGACCCACCCGGCCGTGCGCGCGATCGGCTTCACCGGGTCGCTGCACGGCGGCCGCGCGCTGTTCGATCTCGCGGCCGGCCGACCCGACCCGATCCCGTTCTACGGCGAGCTCAGCGCGCTGAACCCCGTGCTGATCACCTCCGCCGCCCTCGAGGCGCGCGCCGCCGAGCTCGCCGAGGGCCTCGTCGGCTCGTTCACCCTCGGTGCCGGGCAGTTCTGCACCAAGCCGGGCGTCGTGCTCGTGCCCCGCGCCTCGGGCTTCGCCGACCGGGTGGGCGCGGTGCTCGGCGCCGGGGCGAATGCGTCGGCCGACGCTTCCACGAGCGCAGGGCCCCGGATGCTCTCGGCCGCCATCGCCTCGGGCTACGGCGACGGTGTGCAGGCCCTCACCGCCCACCCGTCGGTGCGGGTCGTCGCGGGCGGGGCGGCGCAGGCGTCGGCGGCCGCGGCGGACGGCCGCGCATCCGTCGCCCTGTTCGAGACCGCCGCCGCGACCGTGCTCGCCGACCCCGACGCGCTGCTCGTCGAGTGCTTCGGCCCGGCGGCTCTGGTGATCGAGTACGACGACCGCGCGCAGGCGCTGGCCGTGCTCGGGGCGATCGGCGGGAGCCTCACGGCGACCCTGCACGCCGAGCCGGGCGAGCCGGTCGACGACGTCGTGGCCGCGATGACCGCGATCGCCGGGCGCGTGCTGTTCGCGGGCTGGCCGACGGGCGTTGCGGTGACGTGGTCGCAGCAGCACGGGGGGCCGTGGCCGGCGACGACGTCGATCCACACCTCGGTCGGGGTGACCGCGCTGCGCCGTTTCCTCCGGCCGGTCGCCTACCAGGACGCTCCCGACCCGCTGCTGCCGCCGGAGCTCCGCGAGGCGAACCCGCTCGGCATCCCGCGCCGCGTCGACGGGGCGCTGACGCTCGACTGACCCGCAGTGGGCGTCGGCCCTCGCCGGCTCGCGTCGGGCATCCGGCGCCTTCCGCCCGGCCGAGCACCGGCCTAGGGTTGCGGCATGGATGCGCGGCCGATCGACGTCGTCTTCGTCCGCGGTGCCGGCGAGGGCGCCTACGAAGCCGACGAGCTCCTCGCCGACAGCCTCGCCCGCCACCTCGGCCGCGGCTACGCGGTCACCATGCCCCGGCTGCCCGCTGACGACGACGACAGCGAGCCGGGCCACAGCGGCCCACTTCAGATCATCGCCGACGCCATCGCAGCCGCGCACCCGCCCGTCGTCCTCGTCGGCCATTCGGCGGGCGGCTACCTCCTGCTCGAGGCGCTCACCCGCCGAGCACCCGAAGAGGGAGACGGAGACGCGGACGGGCCACCCCGCGCATCCGTCGCCCTCATCGCGCTGATCGCCGCGCCCTACCCCGGCGCCGACCCCGACTGGACCTTCGACGGCTTCGACCTGCCCACCGACATCGCCGAGCGCCTGCCGCCCGGCGCCCCCGTGCTGCTCTATGCGAGCGAGGACGACGACATCGTCCCCTTCGCCCACCGCGACCTCTACGCGGCCGCGCTCCCCGGAGCGATCACGCGCACCACCACCGGCGGCCACCAGCTCGGCGACGACCTCTCGCTCGTGGCGGCCGACATCCGCACCCACGTCCCGCGCCGCCGCCCGACCCACCCCTCCCCGGGCCGCGTGCCGAGCTGAGCCGCATGCTGAGCGGAGCCGCCGCCGCGCATCCGCTCACCCGGCCGCGGACCTGGGCGGATGCCCGTGCCGGGGCACCTCGATCGAGACCAGATGGTCGACCACGGGCAGCGAGCGCGACAGGGCCCGGGCCGCGTCGCTCACCTCGGTGTCGTAGCCGGTGGTGCGCGAGCGGTGCTGGCTCAGGTGCTCGCGCCACGAGCCGACGGTGAAGGCCTCGACCAGGAAGCCCGGATGCTCGCGGTCGTCGTAGAGCGTCCAGGTGCGCGCTCCCGTGCGCCGCCGGCTCTGCTCGACCCGGCGCATCAGGTCGAGGAAGCGGGCGCGATCGGCGTCGGCTATCTCGTAGCGCACGATGACGAGGGTGCTGCCGTCGGGATCGAGTGCCGGGCGCGCATCCGGCCCCGCCGTGTCAGCATCGCCCGCGGCGCCGCCCGCCTCGTCAGGCCCCGGGAGCTCGACGGGCGGCACGTCGGTGAGCGGCATCGGTGCCAGCGCCCGGCTCTTGCCGCTGGTCGGCAGCAGCGGTCTCATCAGCAGCCAGAGAGCGGTCAGCAGCACCAGGCCACCCGCTCCCGCGACGGTGACGACCACCCCGATCGCCGTGCCGAGCGCCCCCGCGATCGTCGCCCCGAGCGCGGTGCCGCCGAAGAGCACCAGCTGGTAGACCGAGAGCCCGCGGGTGCGCACCCACGCCGGAAGGAACGACTGCACCGTGCCGTTCAGGGTCGCGATCACCCCGATCCAGGCGAGCCCGACGACGACGAGCACGGGCAGGGTGATCAGCAGCGAGTCCGACAGCGCGACCCCGGCGATCCCGAGCCCGTAGAGGGCGCTCGTCACGACGATCAACCGGCTCGTGCCCCACGCGTCGCGGAGCTTCGGGATGAGGAACGCCCCGCCGATCGATCCGACTCCGAGCGCGGCGAGCAGCAGGCCGTAGCCGTTCGAGTCGAGCCGCAGTCGCACGTCGGCCAGCACGGGCAGCAGGGCCCACAGGGCGTTCGCGGGCACGATGAACAGCAGCAGCTGCAGGTAGAGCCGCCGCACGACGCCGGCGTGAGCCACGTAGCGCAGGCCGGCACGCGTGGCGGCGACGAACGGCTCGCGGTCGGCTTTCGGAGGCGAGTAGCCGCGCCAGAGCAGCAGCACGAGCAGCAGCCCCGCGAAGCTCGCGGCGTTGAGCGCGAACACGAACGGGATGCCCAGCGAGGCGATCGTCAGCCCGGCGAGGGCCGGGCCGATCGCCCGCGCGACGTTCACCCCGATCGACGACAGCGACGCGGCATTCGCGATCAGCCGGGTCGGCACGATCTCGGGCACGATCGCCTGGTACGCCGGCAGCTGCACGGCCGACGCCGTGCCGAGCGCGAAGGTCAGCGCGAGCAGCAGCACGGGGGTCATCGCGCCCGCGGCGGTCAGCAGTGCCAGCGCGAGAGCGGTGAGAGCCTGGATGCTCTGCACGGCGATGAGCAGCAGCCGGCGGTTCGCGAACTCACCGAGAACTCCGGCGGGGATGCCGAACAGCAGCACCGGGGCGGCCGACGCCGTCGACACCAGCGCGATCACCGCGGGCGACGCGTGCTGCTCGACGAGGAACCACTGCGCGCCGACGGTCTGCATCCAGCCGCCGATGTTGCTGATCAGCCCCGCGATCCACAGCCAGCGGAAGATGCGGACGGCGAGCGGGGCCAGCGCCCCCACCCGGGCGGGCGGCGCGCCCACGGGCGGCGTGGCCGCGCCCGGAGACCGCGTCGGCGCCCCCACCGGCGACGTCAGCTGACGGCCGCGAAGGCGGTCTCGATGACCTCGACCACCTCGTCGGGCTTCGCGATCATCGCCAGGTGGGGCGCCGCGAGCTCGACGACCTCGCGCATGCCGGCGCGCTCGTAGCCGAAGCGCTCGACGTCGGGGTTGATCGTGTGGTCGTCGGCCGAGACGATGCCCCAGGCCGGTGTCGTCTTCCACGCGGCGACGGGGGCCGCGTCGCCGAAGGCCGCCGCGGCGAGCGGTCGCTGCGAGACGGCCAGCACCTGGGCGGTCTCGAGCGGAACCCCGCCCGCGAACACCGCGGGGAAGGCGTCGATCTTCACCGACACGTCGGTGCCCGGCTCGGCTCCGCCGCTCGGGAACGGCGTGTACACCAGGTTCTGCGCGAGGTCGGAGTCGGGGAACCGCCCCTGATCACGGCGCCGCCGTAGGAGTGACCGACGAGCAGCACCGGCCCGTCGATCTGCTCCACGAAGGCGCGGATGTACTCCGAGTCGCCGATCAGGCTGCGGTTCGGCACGCCGGGCACGAGCACGGCGCGGCCCTTGTCGAGCAGGCGCCGGGTCACCGGGGCCCAGCTGGCGGCGTCGGCGAAGGCGCCGTGCACGAGGACGATGGTGGGTTCGTTGGCCATGGATCAACCTCTTTCTGTCGCAGCGAATCTACGGATCGCCGACGTCGAGCGCCTGTCCCTGCCGTTACCACTCAGACGCGCCGCCGGGCCCCTCAGCCCAGCAGCCGCAGCTCCGGGATGCGCACCGGCTCCCCCGTCTCAAGCGACAGGTTCCCCGCGATCCCCACCGAGATCGCCTTGACCCCGTCGGCGAACCCGGCGACCCGGCCGAGCGGCTCGTCGACCGCCACCCGGTGGAAGAGGTGGTCGAGCAGGTACGCGTCCCCACCCCCGTGTCCACCGATGCCCTCGGGAATGGGCACGACCCGCGCGCTCTCCCAGTGCCGCTGCACGACGAGCCGCTCCGACTCGGGCCGCACGTCGCCGGCCGACTCCGACTGCCCCGGGTTGGCGCTCGGGTCGACGACCACTCGCCCGTCCTCCCCGATCAGCACCGCCCCGCGCTCGACCACCTCGAGCTCCGCCCGGCCCTCGGTGCCGCTGACCGAGACCCGGTAGCCCTCCCAGGGCGAGTGCGCGTTCAGCGAGTAGCTCAGGGTGGCGCCGGAGTCGTAGTCGACCAGGGCGGCGAGGTTGTCCTCGATCGTGATGCCCGGGTCGAAGACGTCGCGGTCGCGCAGGTACCCGTCGTGGTGCTCGTTGTCGAGGTAGAGCTCCTTCATGCGCGCATCCGCCCCGAGGTCGAGCGCGAAGGGGTCGCCCGTGACGCCGGTTCCGCGCGACGGCCGCGCCCCGAGCCCTCGCGCCTCGGCGTTCGCCGCCCCGTAGAAGCGCAGCCCGCCGCTCGCGAACACCCGCACCGGGGTGGCCGCGATCCACCAGTTCACCAGGTCGAAGTGGTGCGAGGCCTTGTGCACGAAGAGCCCCCCGCTGTTGCGCTTGTCGCGGTGCCAGCGGCGGAAGTAGTCGGCCCCGTGCACCGTGTCGAGCGCCCACTCGAAGTGCACCGCGGTCACCTGTCCGATCGTGCCGTCGGCGATCACCGAGCGCAGGGCGCTGTTGCGCGGCGAATAGCGGTAGTTGAAGGTCGTGATGACCTCCCGGCCGGTCGACTCGATCGCGGCCGCGATGCGGCGCACGCTCTCGACGTCGATCGTCAGCGGCTTCTCGACCACCACGTCGGCCCCCGCCTCGAGGGCGCGCACCACGAAGTCGGCGTGGGTGAAGTCGGGGGTGGTGATGATCACCCGGTCGATGCGCTCGTCCACGATCATCCGCTCGAGCTGGTCGGGCGTGTAGCGCTTCGGTGCCCGGATGCCCGCCGCCGTCACCTGGCGCTCGTAGACGTCGAGGCGGCCGGGGTTGACGTCGCTCCAGGCCACCAGTTCGGCGACGTCGGCGTGCACGCCGGTCAGCCCGCGCACGTAGAGGTCGGCCCGTCCGCCCGTGCCGATGAGTGCGTACCGTTCGGTCTGGGCCATGGGAGCTGTTCCTGGTTCTGGCGCCTGCGCGCCGTCGCGATCGAGAAAGCGCTTGCCGAGCGTCCAGCGGTCGACCCGGTCGAGAGCACGGATGCAGCGAGAAAGCGCTATCCCAAGTTGTACCAGGGGCGCGCTGAGAGGGCAAACATCCCGAACCGGGCGGCGCGGTCGCGATAGCATCGGGAACGCTCGGGCAACGACCCGCCCGGGTCATCCGGCACCGGAGGAACGCATGACCGGGAACACCCCCGACGGCCCCACCGCACCCTCGCTCGACGCGGGCTCGCGGCGCAGTTCGCCCGCGACTCTCGAAGACGTCGCCCGCGCGGCCGGAGTCTCGCTCGCGACCGCCTCCCGCTCGCTGAACGGCAGCAGCCGCACGGTGAACGCCGCCTACCGCAGCAAGGTGCTCGACGCCGCGGCGCGGCTGAACTACTCCCCCAACCTCTCGGCCCAGGCGGTCGCGCGGGGCAGCACCATGACCGTCGCCCTCGTGGTCGCCGACATCACCGACCCCTACTTCTCGTCGATCGCGGCCGGGGTGGTCGCCGAGGCCGACCAGGGGCGGCTGATCGTGACGATGGCCGCGACCGAGCGCGACTCCGAGCGGGAGCTCGAGATCGTGCGCACCCTGCGCGGACAGCGACCGAAGGTGATCATTCTGGCCGGGTCGCGGCGCGAGGGCGACCCCTCGGAGGAGGCGCTCCGTCGCGAACTCGAGGACTACGAGCGGGCCGGCGGCCGCGTGGTGCTGATCAGCCGGAACGAGCTCGGTTTCCGCACGGTGCAGATCGACAACGCCTCCGGGGCCGCCGACCTCGCGACCGCACTGGTCGGGCTCGGCTACCGCCGCTTCTCGGTGCTCACCGGAAACCGCGAGCTGAAGACGGCCGCCGACCGGCTCGACGGGTTCACGTCGGGGCTGGAGCGGGCGGGCATCCGCGTCGAGGCCGACCGGGTGGTGCAGAGCGCCTTCACCCGGGACGGCGGCTACGAGGGCATGCGCTCGTTGATCGCCGCGGGCGTGCAGGCCGACGAGGTGGTGTTCGCGGTGAACGACGTGATGGCGGTCGGCGCCCTGTCGGCGCTGCGGGATGCGGGCCTCACCCCCGGCGCCGATGTGGCGGTCGCGGGGTTCGACGACATCCCCACGGTGCAGGACGTGTGGCCGACGCTGACGACGGTGAACGTGCCGCTCGTCGAGGTGGGGCGGGCCGCGCTGCGGCTGGCGCTCGAGGAGACGGACGCCTCCGTGTCGGCCGACTCGGACGCGTCCACCGCGCCCGGGTCTCCGGTGGCGACCTCGGTGGTGGTGCGGGACAGCACGCCGCGCCGCGCGTAGAGGTCACCTCGCGGGGCCGTGCGGCCGCGCATCCGCCCCCTCACCTGCCCGGTCACCTGCCCGCAGGCAGCACAACCGACCCTCCCTACGCTGACTGCACCCGGTGCAGCTCCGCGTACCGGCCGCCCGCCGCGAGCAGCTGCTCGTGCGACCCCACCTCCACGATGCGCCCGTGCTCGAGCACCACGATCCGATCGGCCGAGCGGATGGTCGACAGCCGGTGCGCCACCACCAGCGTCGTGCGCCCGCGCATCAGCCGGGCGAGCGCCTCCTTCACGGCAGCCTCCGACTCGGGGTCGAGCGCGCTCGTCGCCTCGTCGAGCAGCAGCACGCGCGGATCGCGCACCAGCGCCCGCGCGATCGCGATGCGCTGCCGCTGCCCGCCGGAGAGCCGGGCGCCGCGCTCACCGACGATGGTGTCCCAGCCCGCCGGCTGTGAGGCCACGATCTCGAGCGCGTTCGCGTCGCGCAGCGCCGCGAGTACTGTCTCGTCAGGCACCTTCCCCAGCCCGTAGGCCACGTTCTCCCGGATCGACCCCTCGAACAGCACCGACTCCTGGGGCACCACCGACACGAACCGCCGGAAGGATCGCAGGTCGAGCGTCTCCATGTCGACCCCGTCGAGCAGCACCCGCCCCGACCCCGGCCGAAGGAATCCGAGCACGAGGTTCAGCATCGTCGACTTGCCCGACCCGCTCGACCCGACGAACGCGATGGTCTCCCCCGGATGCACGTGCAGTGCGATCCCGCTCAGCGAATCGGTCTCGGCGCCGGGGTACCGGAACGACACGTAGCGCAGCTCGAGCTCGCCCGCGACCGTCTCGACCGGGGCCTTGCCCTCGTTCTGCTCGAGGTCGGGATCCTGCAGCACCTCCGCCATCGATCGGATCGACTCGGTGCCGCGCGCCACGATCGGCAGCAGCATCAGGAGGTTCGTCATGCTGCTCGTCAGCAGCGCGAAGTACGAGCTCAGCAGCACCACCTGGCCGGCCGTGATCGGCAGCCAGCCGCTGATCGACACCCACGCCGCGAGCACCAGGCAGCCCACCCCGAGCAGCTGCAGGCTCACCCACGACAGCGACGCGAACCGCCCGTTCAGCAGGTCGAGGCTGAACCCCGCGGTGCGCACACCTTCGGCGCCGTCGGCGACCCGGCGAACGGCGGTGCCCTCGACGCCGTGCGCCCGCGTGATCGGCATCAGGGTCGCCATCTCGCCGACCCGCGACGAGAAGTGCTCCATCTCGCGCCGGAACGTCTCGTTGCGCCGCGCCGAGCGCTTGCCCAGCACGTACCGCAGCATCACCGCGATCGGGATCGTGAGCGCGTAGACCGGCAGGAACGCCGGCACGTTGATCGCGGTCATCGTCACGGCGCCGGCGAGCACCATCACCGACGAGAGCAGCGGATGCGCGGTCTGCTGCAGCATCAGCTCGACGTTCTCGACGTCCCGCACCACCTTGGTCTGCACCACCGACGAGCTGGCCCGCGAGTGGAACCCGATCGACAGGTTCTGCAGACGCGACGCGAGCCCGTTGCGCAGGTCGGCGCCGATCTGACGCACGGCGGTCATGAACAGCTTCGTGTACATCACGTGATTCGGATAGTTCTGCAGCAGCGCCGCGAGGGCGACCGCCGTCCAGATGGCCAGCGAGCTCACCGGGCCGCCGTCGACGACGATGTCGATGACCGCGCCGGTGATGACGGGCAGGAGCCAGAGCGGGATGTCCTTCAGCACGAAGAAGAACACCGCGACGACGACCTTGCGGCGGTGCATCCCGAGCAGACGAAGCACGGTGCGGCCCGGATGCGCGCCGTCGACGACACCCTCGATACCCTGACCGGTAAGCGCTTTCTTGCTCATGGCCTCATCCTCCCATCAGCCGCCCGACCGGCGCACCCCCGGACTGCGCCAAACCTCCGCGCGACCACCCCTCCAGAGGAACAGGTCCCGCGGAGGCCTGGCGTTGTCCGCGCAGTCGGGCCGCTACTCGCAGCCGCCGCCGCTACTTGCAGCTCAGCGCCGCGTACGGCACCGAGTAGCTCGAGTGGTACCCGACGCCGTCGACGAAGGAGTACGCCGTGACGCTCGCCGTGCCGGCCGCGATCGCCGCCGCGCCCGAGCCCACCAGCGAGTAGGCCGCCTTGCCTGCCGCCACCGCCGTGACCTTCTTGTCGGTGCCGAGCGCCGAAAGCCGCACGTCGGCCGGACGCCCGGAGTCGTTGTAGGCGTACACGGCCACGTGCGCGGTGCCGTTCACGCACTGCGACTTGGCGTTCGCGGCGAGGCGCACCGGCTGGGATCCGGTCACCACCGCGGTGGCGGACGGCGCCGAGGCCGCCGACGGGCCGGCGTCGCCGACCGCCACGACCTTGGCCGTGTACGAGCCGGCCGGAACCGTGGCCAGGGCGAAGGAGGCTCGCAGAGCATCCGCCCCCACCGTGGTCTCGAGCGGATCGCCGCCGCCCACCGGGGTCAGCGTGACCCGGTAGCCCGTGATCGCAGAGGTGCCGGGCGAGGCCGGTGCCTTCCAGGTCACGTTCACGCCGGCGCTGTCGACGCCGATGCCCGGAGCTGCGACCGGCAGGGGCGGGGCCGCGAGTGGCACGTCGGCGAACGACATGTCGGAGGCGAGGTAGAACGAGGTGTAGCTCGGCTGGTTGTAGGTGGTGTTCTGCCGGGCGACCTCGACCCGGTACTGCGGGTCGTGCATCAGCGTGTAGAGCTTGTGCGTCGTCACCTCGGTGCTGACGTGGATGTTCAGCGCACTCGAGTCAGCCGATCGCAGGACGAGCTCCTCGCGCCAGTCGCCGAGCACGTCGGCCACGAGGTTCGCGGTGCCCTTGGTGCCGTTGTTCGTTCGCTCACCGGTGCCGGTGAGGAGGCGTCCGCGGGTCCAGTCCTCGATCGTCGGGGTCACGTCGCCGGCCCCGTTCAGGATCTGCGTCGTGAGGTCGCCCGACCAGCGGATCGACTGGTTCGTGCCCGGGATCGCCGCGCCGAGGCTCTCGCCCGACGCCGAGCGGAGGCGGGTGGCCCAGGTCTCGAGGCCCGGCGTGTTCGGGTCGATGTCGCCGACCATGCCGCGTCCGGTGTCCTTGCCGCTGTACTCGCCGTAGATGAGCTCGCCGGTGGCGGCGTCGCGCAGCGCGTAGCCGAGGGGGGCGTAGGTCGCTCCCTCGTGCACGGTGAAGATCTCGAGCCCGGGTCGCGCCGGGTCGATGTCGGCCACGTGCATGGCGTCGCCGTGGCCGAGCTTGGCCTCGGTGCCCGGCGCCGCACTCCCCTCGGGCAACGTGTCGTAGGAGCTGTAGAGCAGGCTGCCGTCGTCGTCGATCGTGGCCGAGCCGTAGACGATCTCCTGCCGGCCGTCGCCGTCGACGTCCGCCGCGCTGAGCGAGTGGAAGCCCTGCGTGGTCAGCCGGCCCCACTCCTCGCTCGTGCCCTCGCGGCCGTGCGGCGAGTCGTTGAAGGGGTTCGTCATCGGGGTGAAGCCGCTGTCGACGAGGAAGCGCTGCGAGAGGTTCTCGCCGTCCCAGTCCCAGGCCGCGACGGTCGTGCGGGTGTAGTAGCCGCGCGCGAACACGGCAGAGGGGTGCTCGCCGTCGAGATACGCGACCCCCGCCAGGAAGCGGTCCACCCGGTTGCCGGGCTCGATCCGCGCCATGGCGTAGTCGCCCCAGAGCAAGCCGTCGTCGGTGCGACCGGGCTCGTACGGGATGGTCTGCAGCTCGGCACCGGTGGCTCCGTCGAAGACCGTGAGGTACTCGGGGCCATCGAGGATGAAGCCCTCGAAGTTGCGCAGCGCGTTGCGGGCGCTGCGGGAGGGGGCGTAGACGTCGAGGAAGTGGTCGACGAGCTCACGCGCATCCGCCTCACTGAGCGGGTACTGGTGCGTGACCGGGATGCCGAACGCCTCTTCGAGCGTCGCCGGCCAGGTGCCGTCGACGACCTCGGGGCGGGTCGACCAGCCCCGGAAGACCTCGACGAGGTGGTCGGCGTAGTCGGCCGCGCTGAGGCGGTAGTCGTCGTCGTTGCTGACGCCGGCGGCGATGTCGGCCTCGGGGAGGGTGACGAAGGCGTCGTTCGTGACTTCTCCGTCGGCGCCGAAGCCCGTCGACTTCGTGCCGGGGGCGGTCTTCGTCATGAGCTCGGCGCGGCCGTCGCCGTCGAAGTCGTAGACCATGAACTGCGTGTAGTGGGCACCGGCGCGGATGTTCACACCCAGGTCGATGCGGTTGAGAAGGGTGCCGTCGAGCTCGTAGGTGTCGAGGAAGACGGTGCCCGTGTAGCCGACCTGGGAGACGTCCTTGGAATTGGAAGGCTCCCATTTCACGATGAACTCGTAGGCGCCGTCGCCGTCGACGTCGGCGACCGAGGTGTCGCTGGCCGAGTAGGTGTAGGCCTCGTCGGCGGGGGTGACGCCGTCGGCGGGTTTGGTGAGCGGGATGCTCGCGACGGCGTCGCCCGCCTTGCCGGCCTCTCCGGCGTCTCGGCTCGTCAGCGTGGTGGCCTTCTCGCTCTGGGGGCCCTCGTGGCCGCCGAGCACTGGGGCGACGGTGTAGGCGCTGGCCGCGGTTCCGTCGGGGTCGCGGAGGTTGGTGCTGTCGGTGACGTCGGCGATCTTGGTGCCGTCGCGGTAGACGGCGAAGTCGGCGCCGGTGAGGCCGGTCTCGCTCGCGCCGTAGGCTTCGCTCTTCAGGAGGCGCCAGCTGAGGAAGACGCCGTCGGTCGTGGGGGCGGCGACGAGGCCGCGGTCGAGCGCCTCGAGGCGCGGGGTGGCGAGGGCTGTGGATGCTCCGACCTCCGCTCCCGCTCCTGTCTCGGCCGCGGCGGTAGCCGGCGTCGCGGCGGCGGCCGGCGTCGCGGCGAACGCGGCCGGCGCGGCGGTGAGTGCGAGCGCGGCGGCGGTCACTCCGACCAGGCCCGCTCGGCTCGCGCGTTTGAATCGATTCATCATTGAACCCCAATCACCGGAAAGCCCTTTCCCGATTGCGGGCCAAACTACCACCCCCGTTCGGGGGAGGTCAACGGGTCGACGCCCCGGCCGTCATCCAGCCGCCCTGCCACTCACCGCGACGACGCTCGCGATCCCACCCGCCCCGCGATGGTGGCCACGCCGAGCAGCACCCCGTTCCACACCGCGGCCCCGACCAGCGCCGCCACCGGCAGGATGACGATCCCGTACTGCTGCTCACTCCACAGCACCGACAGCGCGAGCACCGCGAACCCCCACGTCCCGAGCCCCGCCAGCACCCGAGCGGCCACCGCCACGACGGCCCCACCGCGCAGACCACCCAGGCCGCCACCCCGGCTCCCCCGCCGAGCATCCCGCACCGCGACCCACAGCGTCGCGCCACCCACGAGCACCAGCACGACGGGAACGACGAACAGCACCACGGCAGCTCCGGACATGGCGCGAGCCTATCCGTCTCGCGCTCGCCGCCCACACCGGCTTGCCCGCCCCTTCCGAGCTCCGGCGTTCTGGCTGCAGCCGGCCGAGGCGCCCGAGCCGGCGGGTCGCGAGGGCACCGCGGTCACGATCAGCGTGGCGGATGCCGGCGGCCTCGATCGGCTCCGTAACCGAACTCGGCTGGGTTCAGCCGCCGAGCCCCCATTTTGCTGCCAGGCCGAGCCCGATCACGATCGCCCCTATCGCGCCGGCGATCCAACCGAGCGCCCGGCGGGATGTGCGATTCATCGGCGATCATCCGGCCGGATGAAAGCCAGGGTCTCGTCGAGGCCGCAGACGGCGATGCCGGGGTTCCCGAGCGCGGTGGCCATGCCTCCACGGTACGAGCAGCCGAGCACGAGCGCCAGCTCTCCGCACGGCCGGCGAAGAGACCGACGTCGTCAGCCGAGGTTGATCGCGATCAGGAGGCCGACGAAGCAGAGCGTGACGAAGCCCACGATGAGGATCGTGCCGAGGCTCCACGTCGTGCGCAAGGTACCGCGCTGCGTCGCCAGGCGACGCGCCGACCCGTCGGCGCTCCCGTCGGCCCGCGGTACCGGCTCGCCGCGGGCGGCCCGGTCGTCGCGCCACCGCGCCCAGCGGTCGATGCGGTCGTCGAGCGCGTCGACGGCTGCGGCGAGCGCCTGCCAGCGCTCGGCGCTGTCGGTGACGAGGTCGCGGGCACTGATCAGATAGAGCCAGTCGTCGACGATCTCGACGTCGAGGCCGCGCAGGTGATCGACGAGCCGGCCCATCACGTCGGGCGTGAACAGGTAGAGCGCGTCACGCTCGTAGCCCTCCGGGCAGTAGAGCCGGAAGTACCGGTCGAAGTCCCCCTCGAGCGACAGCACCTGCGAATCCGGCAGCGCCGCCGAGGTGTGCAGCGGCCGGCGCGGCCCGTCGAGTGAGCGCAGCAGGATGTTCGGCAGGGCCACCGGCAGCCGCAACGCGCAGTACCCGCCGAACTGGGGCGACGTGTTGCTCATCGTCGAGTTGAGCAGCTCGTAGTTCGCGAACTCGACCCCCCGAGCATCCGGAGACCGGAGCACGCGGTAGAGGTTGAGGGCGCCCCGCAGCCGCAGTGGAGCACCCGGGGCGGCGCTCGTGGGCCCGGGGCTGTAGCTCAGCCCGTTCGCCGCGGCGAAGCCCATCAGTCTGTGGTGCACGCGCGGCCGGGGGCGACGTCGCCGCAGGCGCAGCCACGCCCATCCGCAGACCACGCCGGCCAGCAGCAGCAGGCCGCCCAGCACGCTCTGCACCACCACCGCCTGCACGACGTCGGGCCCGCCATCGTCGAGGGTCGCCCAGACGATCAACGCGAAGGCCAGGAGCGCGATCGGTGCGGTGAACGTCGCGAACCCCAGGACGAGTCGCCGAAACGCGCCCGCGAGGTCACGCGCCTCGGGATGCGCGGCGACGAGGGCGCGCCAGGAGCGGCGGACCTCGCGGCGGTGCACGGGTGCCGTGAGTGCAGTCGTGTCGATCGGTCTGCGCAGCGCCTGCACGGTGTGTCGCCCCCCTCGTTCGGGCGCGGATGCGCGCCCAGACGATCCTGGCCCGGACGCCGGGGGCTCGCCAGGCCGCGGCACGGTCATCCGCCCGCCGGGATGAACAGGGGGTCGGACGCCAGGGCTCGGAAGCCCTGCAGGGCGGCGGGCGATGAGCGGATGCGCCAGTCCCGCTCCTTGTCGACGTCGAACCAGACCAGCGCCCGGATGTCGGGGAATCGCGTGGTGAGCGTCGGCACGATGTCGCGGATCCATCCGGCCTTGCTGCCGCCCGTCTCGGCTGAGGCCGTCTCGCCGATGATGACGGGTTTGCCGATCGTATGGAGGTCGTCGTAGACCGAATCGACGACGCTCTCGAAGCTCTGCCACTCGAAGTCGGGGTCGGAGGTGCCCCAGTTGTAGCCGTCGATGCCCGTCCAGTCGACGTAGTCGTCGCCCGGGTAGTACTCGAGGGCTGCCGGCGCGCCGGCGCTGTCGACGTTGTTCGGTGCCCAGACCCAGACCACCCGGTCTCCCGCCTCGGCCGACACGAGATCGTGCACGTGCCGGTAGGCCGCGACGTAGAGCGCGGGGTCATGGCCACCCCAGCCCTCCTCCTCGTTCATCTCGGCGGCGAAGTCGACGAACACCGGGGCGTCGAGCGCCGCCGCCTCACGTCCGCGCTGGGTGAGCAGGGCGTCGTACCGGCCGGCGACGATGTCGGCGAACTCCACGTCGAAGGGCTCCCAATTCACCAGCGACACCTGCCCCCGCGCGGTGTCGCGGGCGAGCACGGGGTCGGTCGCCCAGCCGTCCTGCCATCCGACATAGGTGAGATGGATGCTCGGGGTCAGGCCGATGGCGTCGTCAGTGCCGTCTGGGCTGCCGTCGCCGTAGTACATGCCGAGCAGCACGCCCTCGTCGGGCACGAGGGGCACGCCCGGGAACGCCGTCATGGCGTCGGCCGACGCAGCCTCGGGTACCGGAGCGACCGGTGCCTCCGCCTCCGGCGCCGCCGAGCATCCGGACAGGCCGAGGAGCACAGCGGCGATCGCCGCGACCACTGCTAGCCGTGCTCGCATTGCCCTCCCTCCTCCGTTCAGGTCGCCGCTCGTTACCGGCGAAACGAACGCTAGCGGACGGCACCGACAACGGCCCTCCGGCGCGGTGCACTCAGCGCCAGTGAGCCAGTTCCGTGGCCAGGAGGGCGCGCGCCCGCGCGATCATTCCGCGCACCGTGGAGGGCGGGAGGGTGAGGCGGCGGGCGATCTCGTCGTAGCTCAGCTCGTCGAGCTGGCGGAGGTGCCAGCAGCGCCGTTGGGCATCCGGCATCGTGTCGAGCACCCGTTGAAGATCGGCCGCCAGGCAGGAGCGGCGCGCACCGTCGTCGGGATCGGGCTGGTCGGCGGTGAGCATCCGCTGGTCGTCGAGTTCGCCGCCCCGGGTGCGCACGGCCGCCGAGCGGAGGCGGTCGTAGCTGCGGCGACGGGCGGTGGTGACGAGCCAGCCGGCGATGGAATCGCCGTCGATGACGCTGTCGGCGTGGGTCCAGGCGGCGAGGAAGGTCTCCTGCACCACGTCATCGATGTCATCCGTGCTGCCGAGGGTGCGGTACGCGATCTGGCGGAGGAGGCCCGAGTAGCGCTGGACGATCTGCGCGAAGGCCCGGTCGTCGCCGGACGCGGCCCGCACCACGAGCACGCGGTCGGAGTCCCAGGAGAGCTCGTCCAGCGGATTCGACGGAGCGATCGACGCGGGACGGGTGAGGCTGGGGACACTGGTGGCACTGGTTCTGGGCGGCATGCGGACTCCGGAGGATTATTCAATACGTGTGCATGATTCGGCGCGGGTCGGCTGTGCGCTTGGATCGGGCGCACCCCCAGTTGAGGGGACGGGCGCGCTGAGGTGGCACTGCCTCGGCCCCATGGACGCGCCTCGGCTGCCGGAGTAACCTCGCCCGCATGTGCAGGAACATCCGGGTGCTCCACAACTTCGAGCCAGCGACGACCGACGACGAGGTGCGGGAGGCCGCCCTGCAGTTCGTGCGGAAGGTGAGCGGGTCGACGCATCCCTCGCGAGCGAACAGCGCGGCCTTCGACCGGGCCATCGATGAGATCGCGGCCGCCACCCGGCGCATGCTCGACGAGCTCGTGACGAATGCGCCGCCGAAGAATCGCGAAGACCAGGCCATCAAGGGCCGGGAACGGCACGAGAAGCGGATGGAGCGGGAGGTGCGGATCCGCACGGCGGCCGTGTGAGGCGGGATGCGGCGGTGGGCGGCGTGAGGCTGTCGACGCCGCGACCGCTTGGTCAGCCGCTTGGCGGCGTGATCGCGGGGCGCGCTCGACGGAGTACCTAGCAGCGCCGCAGATGGCGCGGCCGATCAGCCACCCGGCGGCGCCGCACGGCGCGCTGGATCGGCCTCGCGGCGGCGCCGCACAGCGCGCGCCCGATCAGAACGGCGGGCGGTCGGGAAGGTGAATCGGCGGTGCAGGGCGGGCCGGAGCACCCGGCGGCGAGGCCGTCGACGGCGACGTAGCGGGCGGCGACGTCAAGGACGGAGACGACGGCCATGACGATGGCACCGCCGCCGCCGGCGACTGCACCTGAGGAGCACCCCGCAGCGGGCCCGCCTGACCGTGACCCGCGCCCCGATCGGGCGGGCGGGTCGTGTGCCGAGCACCCGAGGGCGACGTCCAGTGCAGTGCCCGACCTTCGCCTGCCTGCACCGTCCAGTCGGTCTGGTGCTTCACGGTGTGGTGCCGGCGGCAGAGGGCGGCGAGGTTGTCGAGGCCGGTCTCTCCGCCGTGGGCCCAGTCGGAGGTGTGATCGAGGTCGCAGCGATCGGCACGGCGCACGCAGCCCGGGAAACGGCACGTCTCGTCGTCGAGCACCACCGCAGCTCGCAAGTCGGCGGGCACCTTGTAGCGGTCGCGGCCGACCGAGAGCCGCCGGCCCGTGATGGGGTCGGTCAGGATGCGCAGGAACGACGTCGCCCCGGCGGCCATTCGGCGGGCGGTCTCGAGATCGATCGGGCCGTAGCCGACCAGTTCGACGGGGTCGACCGCCCCTGCCCCACGATCGAGCAGCGCCATGACCGGCACGGTGAGGTTGATGTTCGCCGTGATGCCACGCGCCCGGGCGGAGGTGTCGCCGTCGCGGTGGAGCAGCAGCTCGACGAGGCCGTCGGCCCGCAGTTGCGCGTGCGTGCGCGTCTCCTCGGGTGAGCGCAGAGCCCGCCCCAGCTGGTCGAGCGTGTCGTCGATGGCGTAGGCGGCCACGGCCGGCAGGTGGCAGACGAGCGTCGCCATGCCGTCGCGCTCCTTCTCGAGCCACACCGCCCGCTCCTCGCGCGCTTCGCGGTGGCGGGCGTCGATGGATTCGGGGTGCATCCGCTCTCTCACCAGACGCGCGTGCGACGCCAGCTGCGAGGGGGTCTGCGAATCGGCCTTGTCGAGCGCGGCGGACTCGAACTCGCCCCGCGCGCTTTCGGGCAGCGTGCGGGCCTGGCGCACCACCGCCTGGGCATGCGGGTAGTCGATGTCGCCGTTCGCCAGCAGCGCGAGCGTCGACGGCAGCGAGTCGCTCAGCGTCTCGGCCTCGTCGATGCGGCGAGCCGCCGTCGCCTCGGGGACGCGCAAGGTCGTGGCGACCTCGGTCACCAGTGACCGCCGCGCGTGCTCGAGGGAGCTGCCCGGCAGCCCCGCCAGGAGGTTCGCCTTGCGGGCAGCCGCGGCCAGCACCCGGACAGCCTTCGCCTCGAGCCTCGCCTGTTCGCGCCGGATCACCGCCACCTCATCGGCATCAGCCCCGATTCCCCGCAACAACGCCTCCCGCAGGTCGGCGGGAGAGCGCGCCTCAGACGAGGCGGAAGCGAAGGCGACGGAATGGTTCATGAGCTTGTCTCAATCTTACTGCGTGGTCGTCACTGAATCAATCGATCGAGCCGATCAAATCGCCGTTTTCGAAGACCCGGCCATGACCATCGAGGGCAAGCGCGGAGCGCGCGGCAGCCCCCTCGCACCACCGCTGAACGTCAGAACCCGACAGGGCTGCCGCGCGCTTCGCGCTTGCCGATGACACCTGTGGTCGGCTCATGCAGACCCGCACTCCGATGGCCGAGGAGGTCTGCGCTGCGACTCCTCGAGACGGGCCGTTGTCGCATCGGTCGACACCTCGTCCAAAGGGGTGGAAACGGAGGGCGCCGAGTGGCTAGAGTTCGGGCATGACGAGCCCCGGTCCGCTGAGCCCCGGTCGCTATCGCGCGACCCTCATCCTGGGCCTCGTGCTCTCCGTCGCCTGTGTGGTGATCGGCGTGGTCACCCTGGTGCTGAACACGAATCCGCTGTTCGGGTGGTTCTTCCTGATCGTCGGGGTCGTGGTGCTGGTGCTGTCGATCGTGCAGCTGTACCGCTCGAACAGGTCCTGACCCGCGCCCGTTCGCCGGCCAGGCAGGCGGGCGGATGCGCGGGGCCGACTCAGCCGGTCGGATGCGCGGGGCCGACTCAGCCGGTCGATGCGCTCGATCCGCTCGATGCGGTCGATGTTGCCGTGCATCCCACCAGCACGCCGCCCGCCCGTGGGCAACAAAAAAGGCCCGG
This sequence comes from Herbiconiux gentiana, assembly GCF_024978135.1. GTDB lineage: Bacteria > Actinomycetota > Actinomycetes > Actinomycetales > Microbacteriaceae > Herbiconiux > Herbiconiux gentiana. The sequence continues at coordinate 36,518 of NZ_JANTEZ010000010.1, forward strand.
AGGACCGGGCCGGATCTTGCTGGGGTACCTGGACTCGAACCAAGAACAACTGAACCAGAATCAGCCGTGTTGCCAATTACACCATACCCCAATGGCCTTCACCGGAGTTCGGGCCGTCGTCTACCCTAGCCTATCTGCGGCGCGCTGCCAAAAGCGCTCACAGCGGCGCGATCACCGCACTCCGCACGTGCTCGTAGACGACCGAGGTGCGCACGTCCGCCACCTCGGGCCGCTCCGTCAGCCGATCGATCACGAAGCCGTACAGCGCCTCGTTGTCGGGCACCGCGACGTGCACCAGGAAGTCCTCCGAGCCCGACGTCACGAACACCCCGATGGTCTCGGGCAGCTCGCTCACCCACGACCGGAACCCCTCGATGTTCTTCCGCGACGGCGGCCGGATGCGCACCGCAATCATCGCCTGCACCCCGCGCCCGAGGCTGCCGAGGTCGACGGTGACGGTCGATCCGGTGAGCACACCGCGGTCGCGCAGGGCCCGCACGCGGTCGAGCGCGGTGGTGGGCGCGACCCCGACCGAGGCGGCGAGGTCGCGATTGGTGCGCCGTGCATCCGTCTGCAGTTCGCGCAGGATGGCCGTGTCGAGTGCGTCCAGCGAGGCCATCCGGCCCTCCTCTCCGTTCGATGTACGGTTCGATAGCGAGAGTGTCGTGCGGATGCATACTATCTCCGCATCCGGTCGTACGGGCCGGCAGTCGAAGAGAGAGCACGAATGCCCGCGACCCCCGCGTTCCGCCCCGAGGAGATCCTCACCCACGAGTCCACCCGGTCGGCGCGGCTGAAGTGGGTGGTGGTCGTTGACACGGCCCTCGAGCCCGGACGACTGGCCAACGCCGTGGCCTGCGTCGCCGCCGCCACCGGTGACGCCGTGCGGGGGCTGCAGGGGCCGGGTGGCGCGGATGCGGGTGGGGCCGAGCATCCGGGGCTCGCCTGGGCCGGCTGCACCGTGCTCGGCGCCGGGGCCGAGCAGCTCGCGAACGTGCGGGCCAAGGCCGTGGCTGCCGCGGAGTCGGCGGAGACCGACGACGAGGCCGTGTGGATCGCCGACATGCCGCTCGCGGCGCAGACCACCCGCGTCTACGACGAGTACCTCGCCGAGCTTGCGCGCACGGCGCCCGATCAGCTGCAGTCGCTGGCGCTCAGCATCGTGGGGCCGCGGGCGACCGTCGACCGCATCGTGAAGAAGCTCAGACTGCTCTGAGCGTCGGCCCGCCAGGGTCAGGCGCTGAGCGCGATTTCGTGGTCGGTGCCCGCGGTGCCGGCGGCGCGGACGTGGGCGTCCTGGAGGATCCAGGCGAGCGCCGAGCCGTGCCGCGGGTCGAAGTGCGCCGATCGGTGCCAGGCGTTGACGAAGACGTCGAGGCAGACGGCCTCCGCCTGCTGCGGGTCGGCCACGAACTGCCGGATGAACCCCAGCACCCTCGGCGCCGTGCGGTCGTACAGCTCGGCGAACGCGTCCGTGTCCCCGTCGGCCGTCCGGGCGAGCAGCGTCTCCAGCGGGCTGCTCTGCTCGGGGCTTCGGTGCGGGATCACACTTCACTCTGACATGACCGAGGAATCCATGCTCGCGTATCGACCTGCGCCCAGCCGGGATTCGCTCAGCGGCACCGCACCGCCTCGAGCCCGACGGTAGGCTCGCCCGCATGGACGCTCCCCCGCTCGTGGTGAAGGTCTGCGGTCTCCGCACCGAGGCCGCGATCGACACCGCGGTGGCCGCGGGCGCCGACGCCGTGGGCTTCGTGATCGCCGCCGGCAGCCCGCGCCACCTCGACGGGGACACCGCCCGCCGGCTCGTCGAGCACACCGCGGGACGGGCGACCACCGTGCTGGTGACGAAGGGCATCTCGCCCGAAAAGGCCGCGGAGGCAGCTCACGCGGCCGGGGTCGACGTGCTGCAGGTGCACGGGTTCGACCGGCGGGAGGTGGGGCGGGCATCCGCTCTGTTCGCCCGAGTGTGGCGGGCGACGTCGCTCGACGCGGACGACCTCGGGTCGTGGGGCGAGGAGCTGCTGCTGATCGACTCGCCACGGCCCGGGTCGGGCGAGCGCTGGGATCTCGGTGCGCTGCGCGAGCGCCGCCCGGAGGGCCCCTGGCTGCTGGCGGGCGGGCTCGACCCCTCGAACGTCGCCCAGGCCGTCGCCGAGGCCGCGCCCGACGGCGTGGACGTCTCGAGCGGTGTCGAGTCGGCGCCCGGCGTGAAGGACCACGCGCTGATCGAGCGCTTCGTCGCCGAAGCCCGGTCCGCCTCGACGGTGCGATGAGCGCGGTCGCAAGCGTCGACGAGTTCGTCGCCGCACTCGAACCGGAGCAGCGCGCTCAGGTGCTCGAGCTGCGGCGGGTCATTCTCGCGCTGCCGGTCGAGCTCGGCGAGCACATCAAGTGGAACTCGCCCAGTTACGTGCACGGCGGGGTGGACCGCCTAACGATGAACGTGCGCAACCGGGAGGGCGCTCTGCAGCTCATCCTCCACTTCGGTGCGGGGCGGCCCGAAGTGAAGGGGGCGCCACCCGTCCTGACCGACGCGACCGGGCTCGTGCGCTGGCTGTCCGACATCCGCGGGGTGGTCACCGTGCCGCCGGGCTCCGCGGTGCGCGAGCTCGAGCCGGCGCTGACGTCGGTACTGACCTCCTGGCTGCAGATCGGCTGACGCGAGGGAACCAGAGCGCGCCGCCGGAACCCCCCGGCTTCCGACGTCGGTCGCAGAGTGGGCGGTGCAGAACTGAACAGCTGTCGGAACATCCGGAATCGCGCTCTCACGGGCCATTTCGCGGCGTTATGGTTGACCCACTCTTCACCCCTCGGAGAGAAGGAACACCGAACGCGGAGGACGATCATGCCGTTTGTGACCACGGACGATGGCGCAGAAATCTACTACAAGGACTGGGGCCCCAAGGACGCCCAGCCGATCATGTTCCACCACGGATGGCCGCTGTCGTCCGACGACTGGGACGCCCAGATGCTCTACTTCCTCGACCAGGGCTTCCGCGTGATCGCCAGCGACCGCCGCGGTCACGGCCGCTCGTCGCAGATCGGCACCGGTCACGACATGGACCACTACGCCAGCGACGCCTCGGCGGTCGTCGAGCACCTCGACCTGCGGAACGCCATCCACATCGGTCACTCGACCGGTGGCGGCCAGGTCGCACGTTACGTCGCGAAGTACGGCGAGCCCCAGGGCCGCGTCGCCAAGGCCGTGCTCGTCTCCTCCGTGCCGCCGCTGATGGTGCAGACCGACGCCAACCCCGAGGGCACCCCGATCTCGGTGTTCGACGGCTTCCGCAGCGCTCTCGCCGCGAACCGTGCCGAGTTCTTCCAGGCGGTCGCCTCCGGCCCGTTCTACGGCTTCAACCGTCCGGGCGTCGAGCTGTCCGAGCCGGTCGTCGCCAACTGGTGGCGCCAGGGCATGACCGGCAGCGCGCTGGCTCACTACCTCGGCATCAAGGCGTTCTCCGAGACCGACCAGACCGAGGACCTCAAGGCCATCTCCGTGCCCGTGCTCGTCACCCAGGGCGACGACGACCAGGTCGTCCCCTACAAGGACGCGTCGCTGAAGCAGCACGAGCTGCTGCAGAACTCGACCCTGAAGATCTACGAGGGCTACCCGCACGGCATGCTGACGACCCACGCCGACGTGATCAACCCCGACCTGCTGGCCTTCATCAAGTCCTAGCGGCTCGCCATTCGTGCCGACGAGGTGCACCCGGGTCCGCCCGAGGTGCACCTCTTCGGCGTTTAGCCGCCGCGCTCTGCGAGGATGAGCGCGTGCAGCAGAACGAGGGGCCGCGCCGGCCCGAGGTCACAACCGTCGAGATCATCGGTGGGCCCGAGCGGCTCACCGTGGGGCTGCACGAGCACGATCCCGCCTGGGCGACGGTCTTCGAGAGCCACCGGCGGGTGATTCAGGATGCTCTCGCCGACGTCCCGGCCGACGCCCGCCCCGTGGCGATCGAGCACATCGCCGTCGAGCACATCGCCGTCGAGCACATCGGGTCGACCGCCGTGCCGGGGCTCGCGGCGAAGCCGATCGTCGACATCGTCGTGGCCGTCGGCGACATCACGGCCGAGGAGCACCACGTCGACCGCCTCGTGGCGGCCGGCTACGAACTGAGGGTGCGGGAACCGGGCCACCGCCTCGTGCGCACCCCGGAGCGCGACGTGCACGTGCACCTCTACCAGCAGGGCGACCCTGCCATCGCCGAGTACCTGCTGCTGCGCGACCACCTGCGCGCCGACGCCGGCGACCGCGCCCTGTACGAGAGCACGAAACGCGCGCTGATGGCCGAGAGCTGGGCCGACATGAACGCCTACTCCGACGCCAAGACGGAGGTCATCGCCGCCATCAAGGAACGGGCGCGGCGGGCCGCCGGTGCCGACGCGTCTCACGGAGGGGTCAGCGACCCACCCGCGTGAACAGCCCCGGGTAGTCCGTGACAAAGCCCTCGTCGTCGACCTCCACGTCGCGCACGAAGCTGCCGTCGAGAGCCTCGTAGCGGTAGACGGAGGGCGCGATGCGCGTGTAGCGTTGGCGGTCGGCGGAGACCTGCAGCGAGGGGACGTCCACGTAGGCCGTGGTGATCTCGGCGCTCTGGCCGAGGGCGAGGCCGATGCGGCGGATCGGCAGCGTGTTGCTGAACGGGGTGGCGCTCAGATCGACGTCGAGGGCGTCGGAGAGGGCGACGAGCATCCGCCCGTCATCGCCCTGCCAGTGGCCGTCGCCGGTCGACCACAGCTCGAGCGCGCGGTTCGTGGAGTTCTCGACCACGCTGACGTGCCGGGTGCGCCAGGCCTCGTCGCACTCGATGCGGTAGAACACCTCGAAGCCGGTCGATCGCTCCGGGTCGCGGTCGTCGGGGTCGGCGGTGATGTGGCCGACCGCGGTCGCGCCCGAGGGGGTGAGGGTGAGGGTGAGGCCCTCGAAGCCGCTCCGGCTCGACGGGACCCACGCCAGCGAGCGGGTAATGATCGGCACGGCTGACCTCCTCGCCGACGAACCTACTCCCCCGGGCGCTCGCCCGCGGGGGCTGGGTCTGTGGGGGCTGGGCCTGCGGACGCCGGACCTGCGGAGGTGCGGGCCGCCCGCCGCTGCCGCAGGTAGGCGATCAGCGCCGACCTGCGGATGTGCGGGCCGCCCGCCGCTGCCGCAGGTAGGCGACGAGCGCCGAACCGACCGTGAGCACGGCGATGCCGATCAGCACCCACTCCATGTACTGCTGCACGATCGCGGCCACCTCGGGGATGCCGCCGAGCGCGAAGCCGAGCCCGATGATCGCGCTCGACCAGATCAGGGCGCCCAGGGCGTTGTAGGCGGAGAAGTGCGAGCGCTTCATGCGCCCGACGCCCGCCGCGACCGGCGCGAAGGTGCGCACGACGCCGATGAAGCGGGCGATCGTGACGGCCCAGCCGCCGAAGCGGTCAAAGAACGCCTGGGTGCGGTCGACGTTCTTGCGGCTGAAGAAGCCCGAGTCGCGCCGTTCGAAGATGCCGGGGCCGGCGCGCTTGCCGATCGTGTAGCCGAGCTGGTCGCCGAGGAAAGCCGCGGCGAAGACGGCGAGGATGACGACGGGCAGCGGCAGCGGGATGTCGCCCGTAAAGGTCAGCAGACCCGCGAAGAACAGCAGGGTGTCGCCGGGGAGGAAGAACCCGATCAGCAGGCCGGTCTCGGCGAAGACGATCACGCAGACGAGCAGCAGGCCCCAGAGGCCCGCGCCCTGGATGGCGTCCTGGAAGCCGAAGATGTCCCTGATCACCCCTCGACCCTAGCCGTCTGCGGTGTCGCGCCGCTTTGAGCGATCGCTAGGCTTGTTCGCGTGATCAGGGGGTACGTCGAGGGCGATGCGGCGGCCACTCTCGAGGTGTTCGAGCGGGCGATCCTCGAGACGGCCCGGTCGGATTACAGCGAGGAGCAGGTGCGGGCGTGGCTCGGCGGACCACGCGAGCTCGCCCGCTGGAACGCGGAGCGGCTCGCGACCCGCACGGTCGTCGACGAGCTCGACGGTGCGGTCGCCGGCTTCAGCGACCTTGGGGCGGATGGCTACGTCGATCGCCTGTTCGTGCATCCGTCGTTCGCCCGCCGCGGTGCAGCAGCACGGCTGCTCGACGCCGTCGTCGCGACGGGCGAGGACCTCGGGCTGGCCGAGCTGACGACGCACGCGAGCCTCGTGGCACGGCCGGTCTTCGAGCGCGCCGGCTTCGACGTGGTGCATCGCGAGACGGTCGAGCGGGGTGCACTCACGCTCGACCGGTTCTTCATGCGGCGGATGCTCGGAGACGGGTAGCTCGGCGGCCCGCGGTCGACGCGGGCGTCAGTCGCCGCAGGCGGCTCGGGCGGCGGGGCGGCGGGCTAGAGCGGGCCGAGGAGACGGCGGGCGACGGCGGCGGCCGTGCGGGCGCCGGCTCCGGCTGCGACGATCAGCTGCTGCGGGCCGGGGGGCGTGAGGTCGCCGGCCGCATAGAGGCCCGGCACCGAGGTGGCTCCGAGGGCGTCGACCACGAGGTGGCCGTCGGCGTCGCGCTCGAGGCCGGTGAGCTCGGCGAGATGGGCGTCGGGCACGGTCCAGGTGGGGCGCACGAAGCCGCCGGTGCGCGGCACGACCGTGCCATCGGCGAGGCGCACCCCGGTCAGGCCCGAGCGGTCGCCCTCGAGGTCGTCGATCGGGCGGCGCTCCACCGCGATGCCGCGCGCGGCCAGGGCGGCCTCCTCGGCGGCGGTCACGGCGTCGGGGGCGTCGTTCGTGAAGACGATCAGGTCGTCGGTGACCTGCGAGACGAGCAGCGCGCGCTCGGCGAGGTCGGCGCTCTCACCGATCAGCGCGAGCGGCTGGTCGCTCTTCTCGAACAGGTCGCAGGCGAGGCAGCTGTGCAGGGCGGTTCCGTAGTAGGCGCGGATGCTCGGCAGCGCGGGAAGCGTCTCGGCGAGGCCGTGGGTCAGCACGACGACGGGCGCGGTGACGGTGCGGTCGGCCGAGCCGCGCACGCCGCGGGACGTGACGGTGAAGAGGGGGGCGCCGCCGGTGGCGGTGGCGGAGTCGGCCGCGGCTCCCGGGGTGATGGTCGTGACCAGGCCCTGGTGGAACTCGGCGGTGGGGTAGCCGGCGAACTCCTCGCGGCCGAGGGCGCGCAGCTCGAGGGGCGAGACGCCGTCGCGGGTGATGAAGCCGTGCGAGATGAGGGTGGCCGAGTGGCGGGGGCGGTTGCTGTCGAGGATCAGCACCCGACGGCGCGCGCGCACCAGGTTGAGGCCGACGGACAGGCCGGCGGGGCCGCCGCCGATGACGATGACCTCGTAGGCGTCGCCGTCGTAGCCGCGCACGGCCTCGGCGGGGCCGCCGGCTGTGCTGCTCGCCGAGACGCCGCCCGGCGCCGCCGCGCCGATACCGCTGACAGTCGCGCCGGGGCCGCCCGCAGCCGCGCCCGTCACAGCGCCGCCACCAGCGCCTCGAGCCGCGCGATCGTCTCGGCCTTGCCGAGGATCTGCATCGACTCGAACAGCGGCGGCGAGATGCGCCGCCCCGACAGCGCGACGCGCAGCGGCCCGTAGGCCACGCGCGGCTTCAGCCCCAGCCCGTCGATCAGCGCCGCGGCGAGCGCCGACTGGATCGCCTCATGCTCCCACTCCGACTCCGGCACGTCGAGGAGCCCCGCGATCGCCGCGTTCAGCACGAGTCCGGCGTTCTCGGGCAGCGAGGCCCGGGCGTCCTCGGCGTAGCTGAGCGAGTCGGCCGGCACGAAGAACGACGCCAGCAGCGCGGGCGCCTCGCCGAGCAGCTGCATGCGGGTCTGCACGAGCGGGGCGACCTGGTCGAGCACGCGCTGCTGCGCATCCGTCACCGGAACCGAGACGATGCCCTCGGCCGCGAGGTACGGCACGAGCCGCGACGCGAAGTCGTCGGGGGCCAGCAGCCGGATGTGGTCGCCGTCGATCGACTCGGCCTTCTTCAGGTCGAAGCGCGCCGGGTTCGGCAGCACGTCGGCCACGTCGAAGGCCGCCACCATCTCCTCCAGCGAGAACACGTCGCGGTCGGCCGCGAGCGACCAGCCGAGCAGCGCCAGGTAGTTCACGAGCCCCTCGGGGATGAACCCGCGCTCGCGGTGCAGGAACAGGTTCGACTCGGGGTCGCGCTTTGAGAGCTTCTTGTTGCCGTCGCCCATCACGTAGGGCAGGTGCCCGAAGCGCGGCACGAAGGTGGTCACGCCGATGTCGATCAGCGCGTGGTACAACGCGATCTGGCGAGGGGTCGACGAGAGCAGGTCTTCGCCGCGCAGCACGTGGGTGACCCCCATCAGCGCGTCGTCGACCGGGTTGACGAGCGTGTAGAGCGGATGCCCGTTGGGCCGCACGATCACGAAGTCCGTGAACGACCCCGCGGGGAACGTGATCTCGCCGCGCACGAGGTCGTCGAACGACAGGTCGGTGTCGGGCACCCGCAGGCGCAGCGCCGGCTCGCGCCCCTCGGCCCGGAAGGCCGCTCTCTGCTCCTCGGTGAGGGTGCGGTCGAAGTTGTCATAGCCGAGCTGCTTCGCGCGGCCGGCGGCCTCGTTGCGGGCGTCGATCTCCTCGGCGTTCGAGAAGCTCTCGTAGACGTGGCCCGACTCGAGCAGGCGGGCGATGACGTCGCGGTAGAGGTCGTAGCGCTCCGACTGGCGGTAGGGGGCGTGGGGGCCGCCGACGCCGGGGCCCTCGTCCCAGTTCAGGCCGAGCCAGGTGAGGGCGTCGACGAGCTGCTCGTAGCTCTCCTCGGAGTCGCGGTTGGCATCGGTGTCCTCGATGCGGAAGATCATCGTGCCGCCCGTGTGGCGCGCGTAGGCCCAGTTGAACAAGGCGGTGCGCACGAGCCCCACGTGGGGCGTGCCCGTGGGGCTCGGGCAGAACCGCACGCGCACGTCGGCGCCCGTGGCGGTGGAGAACGGATGCTCGGACGACTGTGCTGGTGACGTTGCGCTCATGACCCGCCGATTCTATCGGGGCCGGGCCGGTGGCAGGCCGGTCGCGTGCCAGGCTGGTGGGATGTCCTCCTCCGCGAAGAGCGCCGTGCGCGACGTCAGCCGCAACCCGGTGTTCCGGGTCGTCGCCCGCTCCGGGTTCGCGGTGAACGGCATGCTGCACCTCCTGATCGGGCTGCTCGCGATCGGTGTGGCGCTGCATGGCATCGACGGCGCCGGCGGTGTCGGCGGCGGCGAAGCCGACCATTCCGGGGCCCTACGGGAGCTCGCGGCCACCCCCGGGGGTGTCGTCGTGCTCTGGGCTTCGGTGCTCGCCCTGTTCACGCTCGCGCTGTTCCAGCTGGTGACGTTGCCGCTGCGACGCGCCGACGGGCCGCTGAAGACCTGGGGTCGCCGGGTCGTCGAGGCCGGGAAGGCGGCGGTCTACGTCGTGCTCGGCTCGACCGCGCTGATCTTCGCCCTCGGCGGATCGACCAGCGGCTCCGACACCAGCCAGACGTTCAGCGCGGGCCTGATCGCGACACCCGGCGGGGTCTTCCTGCTCGTCGCCGTCGGCCTCACGGTCGGCGGATTCGGCGTGGGGTTCGTGGCGATCGCGGTGCGGCGGGGCTTCCGCAAGCTGATCGTGGTGCCCGACGGGGTGCCGGGGCGGGTGGTCGTGGGCCTCGGCGTGGTGGGGTACGCCGCCCAGGGAGTGGCGCTCGTCGTGGTCGGGGTGCTCTTCCTCGTGGCAGCGCTGAGCTCCGACTCCGCGGCCGCCTCGGGACTCGACGGGGCGCTGAGGGTGCTGGCCGCGCTGCCGTTCGGTGGGCCGCTCCTCGTCGCGGTCGGGGTCGGCTTCCTCGCCTACGGACTGTTCCTGATCGCCCGGGCGAGGATCGCGAAGCTGTAGGGCCTAGGCGGCCGACCGCAGCGACTTCAGCCGCGACAGCACCTCGGGCGCCGAGCGGTCGAGCTGCGCCCCGCCGAGGCGCAGCCCCAGCACGAGCAGCGCCCCTCCGAGCCCCACCCCCACCACGAGCGTGAGCCAGCCGAGCAGCGCCGAGTCGAGCACGAGGCTGAGGATCGCGAGCACCACCGCGGGGATCGTCAGGAGCAGCACGATCCCCCAGGTCGCGAAGCCGGCGAGCGCCGTGGTGAAGCCGGCGCCGGGCGCCGACTTGAACGGGTTGTCGCCCGCCTGCGGCACCGGGATGACGATCCGCGCCGACGAGACGCTGACCACCGCGAAGCCGCTGAGCAGCGCGGCCGCCGCGAGACCGAGCAGCATCGGCAGCCGCTCCCAGGCGCCGATCACGGCGACGGGCACGATCGTGCCGATCAGCACCAGCGGCACGGAGATGATCGCGAGCGCCCACACCCGCCCGAGCCGGTCGTCGAGGCCCCGCACCCCGTCGGCGACGTGGGTGGCGAACGCCGTGCCGTCGAAGGAGATGTCGGCGTACAGGGCGATGCCGAGGAAGAAGGCGATGATCGGGCCGGTGAGGGTGAAGACCCACTCCCCCGAGCCGTTCGCCGAGTAGAACCACAACAGCACCGGCACCAACGGCACCGTGATGAGCTGGCGGGCGTAGCGCGGGTCGCGGCGCCAGTAGGTCAGAGCCCGGGCGGCCACGGCACCGGCGGGGGTCGCGGGGAGCAGGCCGAACATCCCCGTCTTGCCCTTGGCCACCCGCTTGGCGCCGGTCGCGGCCGGGGTGACGAGCGCGCTGGCGAGCGCCGCCCGCCAGATGAGTAGCAGCACAGCGAGCGTGGCGAGCGCGATGACGAGCTTGGCCAGGGCGGGGCCCCAGTCGCCGATCGCGACGTCGGCCGCGATCGCCCAGGGCGCGCCGACGGGCGTCCAGCCCACGGCCCGGGCGATGGCGGGCAGCTGATCGGCCGAGACGGCGAGCGTGCGGCCGAGGCCGATGACGATCGGGCCGAGCAGGATGATCGGGATGAACACGAGCACACCGCCGAGCTCCCGGAACCGGCGCTTGGACTGGAGCGTCGTCGACAGCGCCGCCACGGCGCGCGATCCGACCACGCAGATCAGCACCGCGATCAGTCCGCCGATCACCGCCGCGACCGCCGCCAGCGGGGAGCGGATCCAGCTCGCGGCCGTCGCCACCGCCGCGATGGTGGTGACGATGCCCGGCACGCCGAGCACGCCCGAGAGCGTGAGTCCGGCGAGCAGGGTGTTCAGCGGCACCGGGAACACCGACAGCCGCGCCGGGTCGAGCGTCTGCTCGATGCCGAAGGCGAACAGCGGCACCACGATCCAGCCCAGCACCACGAGGGCGCCGGCGAGAACGAGCACGGTGGACGTCAGCTCGACGGGCGCGAAGGAGAGCGCGATCAGGCCGGCCAGCACGCCGACCAGCAGCCCCAGTCCGTAGAGGCCTCCGATGATCACGGCGACGAGCTGCCACGGGCTGCGCTTCAGCGAGTTGCGCAGCACCAGCAGCCGCAGCCTTACGAGCGTCGCAACCATTCCGGCCCCTCCGCGTGGGTGCGGCCGCCGACGAGCTCGACGAACCGGTCCTCCAGGGTCGAGTCGCCGCGCACCTCGTCGACGGTGCCCGCGACGAGCACCGTGCCGTGCGCGACGACGGCGACGTGGTCGCACATCCGCTGCACGAGGTCCATCACGTGGCTCGAGACGATGACCGTGCCGCCGTTCTGCACGTAGCCGGTGAGGATGTCGCGGATGTTCGCCGCCGACACAGGGTCGACCGACTCGAAGGGCTCGTCGAGCACCAGCAGCCGCGGGGCGTGCACGAGCGCGCAGGCGAGCGCGATCTTCTTCGTCATGCCGGCGGAGTAGTCGACGACCAGCGTGCCGGCCGCCTGCTCGAGGTCGAGCAGCTTCAGCAGGTCGGCGACGCGCTCCGCCACCTCGGCCCGCTCGAGGCCGAACAGCAGCCCGTTGTAGGTCACGAGCTGCTCGCCCGTGAGCCGGTCGAACAGTTTCACGCCGTCGCTCAGGTTGCCGATCTGCGCCTTGGCCTTCAGCGGCTCGCGCCACAGGTCGATGCCGTGCACGAGCGACTGCCCCGCATCCGGCCTGAGCAGGCCCGTGGCCATCGAGAGCGTCGTGGTCTTGCCCGCACCGTTGGGCCCCACGAGGCCGTAGAACGAGCCGGTCGGAACCGTGAGGCTCAGATCGTTCACGGCGATCTTGTCGCCGAAGTGCTTGCGGAGACCGGTCAGCTGCAGCGCCGGTGCTGATGGATCGGACAAGTCATCCCCCAGATGGTCGTGTCGGTACCGTCAACTCTGGCCGAACTCGCAGACTTCACCAAATGCCCGCGCCCAGAGGCGGCATACGCTCGGAATATGTCCCGCCCGCGCCGCTCCGACCGACGGGACCGCTGGCGCTCGCACCTGCTGTCCACCCTCTCGGGCCAGAGCGACGGCCGCCCGGCCTGGGTGCAGGCGATCGCCGAGGGCAACGACGTCGGCTACTTCGGCCCCGGTTCCGCCTCCTGGGCGGTGCACGGCGGCATGGCGACCATGGTGGCGGGCATCCGCGCGCTGCTGATGCAGACGCTGCACCCGGGCGCCATGGCGGGCGTGCACGACTGGTCGCGCTACAAGGAGGACCCGCTCGGCCGCCTCACCGGCACCATCCGCTGGCTGGTCACCGTGACGTTCGCCGACACGACCGTGGCCGACCGCGAGTCGGGCCGGGTCGCCCACTTCCACGAGCGGGTGCGCGGCGAGTACGTCGACGACCACGGCGTCACGGTGCCGTACACGGCCGGCGACCCCGAGCTGCTCGCCTGGGTGCACGTCGTCTTCACCGACGCCTTCCTCTCCAGCCACACCCTGTGGGACGAGCCGATCCCGGGCGGTGCCGACCGGTACGTGCGCGAGTGGGCGAAGGCCGGCGAGCTGATCGGGGTGCAGGATGCTCCGCGGAGCGATCGCGAGCTCCGCGCCCAGCTCGAGGCGTTCCGGGCCTCCGGGGTGCTGAAGAGCGACGAGCGGGTGCGCGAGGCCGTGCGGTTCATCCGCCGGCCGCCGCTGGCCAAGGGCTTCCTGCCCGCCTACCGCATCATGTTCGCCGGCGCCGTGGCCTCCCTGCCCAAGGAGTACCGGCGGATGCTCGGCCTCCGCCGCTCGCCGCTGCCGGTGATCTGGGCCACCGGCCGGGTGCTGGCCGTGGTGCGGCGCGTGATGGGCAGCGAGTCGTCGTCGGAGGAGGCGGCGCTGTCGCGCATCCGTCGCCTGGGGGCAGCGGCGGCCCGCCGGCCGGCGGGGGCACCGGGCCCGACGGCGGCACCGGAACCGACGGGCGCACCGGAGCCCACGGGGGCACCGGGATAGTCTTCGACCGTGTCGATCACGCTGCACGACGTCGCCCGGCTGGCCGGGGTGTCGATCAAGACGGTGTCGAACGTGGTGCACGACTCGCCGGGCATCCGGCCCGAGACCCGGGCGCGCGTGCTGGCGGCGATCGAAGAGCTCGGCTACCGCCCCAATCTGACGGCCCGCGGTCTGCGGTCGGGGCGCACCGGAGCCATCGGGCTCGTCATCCCCGACCTCCGCAACGCGTACTTCGCCGAGCTGGCCGGGGCGGTCATGACCGCGGCGCACGCGCGCGGACTGTACGTGCTGATCGAGCAGATCAGCGGCTACGACAAGGCGTCGGAGCTCGCCGTACTGCGGGGCCCGCGGATGCAGCTGGTCGACGGCATCCTGCACAGCGTGCTCACCCTCGACGACGACGACGTGGGGATGCTCGACCTGCCGACCCCGCTGGTGCTGCTCGGCGACCGCATCTTCGACGGCCCGACCGACCACGTGACCATGCCGAACGTCGCCGGATCACGGGCCGCGACCGAGCACCTGCTGGGGCTGGGGTGCCGGCGCATCCTGGCTCTCGGCGCGCACCCGGGCGAGGTGGCCGGGTCGGCGGCGCTGCGGCTGCGGGGGTACGGCGAGGCCCTCTCCGCGGCCGGGGTGCCCGTGCATCCGGAGCTCGTGATCGCGGTGCAGGACTGGCAGCGCTTCGACGGAGCCGCCGCGATGCGCGCCGTCATCGCCTCGGGCCTGGAGTTCGACGGGATCGTGGCCTTCAACGACCCGCTGGCGCTCGGGGCGCTGCGCGTCGTGCTGGAGGCGGGGCTGCGTGTGCCCGAGGACGTCGCGATCATCGGCTTCGACGACATCGACGAGACGCGCTACTCGCTGCCGACCCTCTCGACGATCGATCCGGGGCGTGACGAGATCGCCGAGATCGCCGTCGGGTGGCTCGTGGAGCGCATCGGGGCCCCACGCGGGTCGATCGCGCCGCGCGAGCACGAGACGCGGGTGCGGCTGGTGCAGCGGGAGTCGACGACCCGCTCTTGACGGGCCCGCCCTGAGCCCTCAGGATGCAATTACAACGTTTACCTGACAGCAGCGTTAAGGACAGCCTTGGTCTCCGCACGACTCACCATCGACCCCCACTTCACCGTCGGCCCGATCAACCGGCGCCTGTTCGGCTCGTTCGTCGAGCACCTCGGCCGGTGCGTCTACGACGGACTGTACGAGCCCGGACATCCCACCGCCGACGCCGAGGGGTTCCGTCAGGACGTGATCGACCTGGTCACGGAGCTCGGTGTCTCGACCATCCGCTACCCGGGGGGCAACTTCGTCTCGGGCTTCCGCTGGGAGGACAGCGTGGGCCCGGTCGCCGAGCGGCCGCGCCGGCTCGACCTCGCCTGGCACTCCACCGAGACGAACGAGGTCGGACTGCACGAGTTCTCGAACTGGCTCGACAAGGTGGGCAGCGAGCTGATGCTCGCGATCAACCTCGGCACCCGCGGCACGATGGAGGCCCTCGACCTGCTCGAGTACGCCAACCTGCCGGGCGGCACGGCGCTCAGTCAGCAGCGCATCGACAACGGGCGCACCGACGCCTTCGGCGTGAAGATGTGGTGCCTCGGCAACGAGATGGACGGCCCGTGGCAGCTCGGTCACCGCTCGGCCGAGGACTACGGGAAGCTCGCCTCGCAGACCGCGAAGGCGATGCGCCAGCTCGACCCTTCGGTGGAGCTCGTCGCGTGCGGCTCCTCCAGCGCGCACATGCCGACCTTCGGCGAGTGGGAGAGGGTCGTGCTGACCCACAGCTACGACGACGTCGACTACATCTCCTGCCACGCCTACTACCAGGAGAAGAACGGCGACCTCGGCAGCTTCCTCGCCTCGGCGGTCGACATGGACCACTTCATCGACTCGGTCACCGCGACCGCCGACCACGTCAAGGCCGTGCTCGGCTCGTCGAAGACCATCGACATCTCCTTCGACGAGTGGAACGTCTGGTACCTCGACCGCTACGAGGACGTCGACAGGATCGAGGGCATCGACAACTGGCCGGTCGCCCCGCGCCTGCTCGAGGACGCCTACTCGGTGGCCGACGCCGTCGTGTTCGGCAACCTGCTGATCTCGCTGCTGCGCCATGCCGACCGCGTCACCAGCGCCTCGCTCGCGCAGCTCGTGAACGTGATCGCCCCGATCATGACCGAGCCCGGCGGGCCGGCCTGGAAGCAGACCACCTACTTCCCGTTCGCGCTGACCTCGCGGCTCGCCACCGGTGACGCCCTCGACGTGAAGCTCGAGTCGGACGACTACGAGACCGCGGTGTACGGTACCGTGCCGCTGGTGGACGCCGTCGCCACGCACGACGCCTCGACGGGGTCGACCTCGGTGTTCCTCGTGAACCGCAGCCAGCACGAGCCGGCGACCGTCACGATCGACATCGCGGCACTCGGCGCGGTGGCCGTGCGCGAGGCGCAGACGCTGACCGACACCGACACCTCGGCGAAGAACGTGCTGGGCGACGAGGAGCGGGTGGGCCTCGTGGCGACCGAGAGCGTGGTCGTCGGCGACGGCGGAGTGACGATCATCCTGCCGCCCGTGTCATGGACGGCGCTCTCGCTGGGCTGAGCGGCCCGTCGGAGCGGACCGACCCGGTAGGCTCGGGGTGAACCGCGGCCGTCGGACGCCGCGATCAAAACTGAGGAGATCGAACGTGACGACCGTGGTTGTGCCCCCGAAGCCGAGAACGATGCTGGCCGCACCCGTCAAGGGCATCGTCGCCGTCGTGCTCTGGGTCGTCGCCATCGCGCTCTGGGTCATCGCGCCGAACATGACCGACCCGCGCTGGGGCGCGTACCTCATCGACATCGGCATCGTGCTGGCCTCGGTCGGTTTCGCCGCCCCGACGCTCACGTACTCGGTGCCGCTCCGCAACACCGTCATCGCGGGCATCGCCGCCATCGCGCTGTTCGCGCTCGGCGACCTCGGCGGCATCCTCGTGATCAGCTACATGCTGCGTATCCTGGTGCCCCTGCTTGCGCTGTTCTCGGCGCTCTACGCCGTCGTCGGCCGCGTTCGCGTCTGGTACAACTGAGCCCCTCGCGCTGCACCCCGCGCCCGTAACGCACTCGTTCGGGCGCCGAAACACGGCCGTCACACACGCGCCCTAGATTCGAGCCATGAGGTCGTCGCACGAGTCACTGGGGTTCTGCCAGTGGTTCTGCCTGCGCCGACAGAGCGGTCACCACAACACCGCCGTCTACTCGTTCAACTCCTGACCGCGCCCCGCGTCGAGGCACCGGTGCGCCCATCGGGCGGCTGAGCCTCCGCGGGACTGCTCCGTCCCCCGCAGGGCCTCCAGCCCTGTCAGGGACCCCTGCGCGCCCAGTGAACGATTCCTCCAGACGGGGTACACCCATGCGACTCGACGACGTCTGCATCGTGAACAGCGATGTGACCGCTTCCGACGACTTCTACCGCGACACGCTCGGCCTCGAGCGGCGGATGCGCAACGTGCGCTTCGCCGACTTCGTGTTCGACAGCGGGCCGCGGCTGGCGATGTGGCTGCGGCCGAGCATCGCCGAGACCGTCGGGGCGGCCTATCCGACCCGGCCGGGGCTGCCGTTCCGGCTGGTGCTCGAGGTTCCGGATGCGCGTCCCGGCCCGGTCTCGGACCCGGACGGGTTCGTGCTGACGCTCGCGGCGCCGTCCGGGTCGGGCTCGCGCCCGGGCGGCAGTCGCAGCCGCCTCGCCGAGGTCGAGCTCGCCGTCACCGACCCGGAGGTCACCGGGGAGTTCCTCGAGACCCTCGGGTTCTCGCGGGCATCCGGTGACCCGCACCGCTACGACGGGGGCGACGGCACCGTCATCGCCCTCGTCGCGGCCCACTCGCTCGCGGGCTCGCCCCGCCTCGCGTCGTTCTCGCAGAACGGCGGGCACGTCATGCTCGCCGTCGAGCTCGACACGGGCGAGCAGGTCGACGCCCTCCACGAATCGCTCACCGCGCGCGGCCTCGCCGCCTCCGGTGCCCCCGCCGTCTACGAGTGGGGTGCCCGGTCGACGTACTTCGTCGATCCCGACGGGTACATCTGGGAGATCTACGCGTGGGTGGAGACACCCCGCTGAGCTCCCGCTCCCCGCACCATCCTCCGCACCACTCCACCTGCACCACTCCCTCAGAAGGAGCACACCCATGACCCGTTCCACCCCGTTCCCCCGCCTCGGCGCCCTCGGCGCCCTCACCGCGACGGCCGCGCTCGTGCTGGCCGGCTGCGCGTCCGCCCCGAGCGACGCCGGCAGCGCATCCGGAACCAGCCCGGCCGGCGCCGAGGGCGACGTGCTGCCCTGCATCGTCAGCGACGAGGGCGGCTTCGACGACCAGTCGTTCAACCAGCTGGGCCTCGAAGGCGTCACCCTCGCCGCCAAGGCGCTCGGCACGGATCACATCGACGTGCAGAGCGAGTCGGAGAGCGACTACGCGCCGAACATCGCGAGCCTCGTCGACCAGGGCTGCACCACGATCGTCACCATGGGCTACCTGCTCGCGGCGGCCACCGAGGAGGCCGCGACCGCGAACCCCGACGTGCACTTCGTGATGGTCGACGACAACACGATCACCGCCGACAACGTCAAGGCCGCGGTCTGGGACACCTCGCAGGCCGGCTTCCTCGTGGGCTACGCCGCCGCGGACTACACCGCGACCGGCAAGGTCGGCACCTACGGCGGGGCGCAGATCCCGCCCGTGACCCTGTACATGGACGGCTTCGCCCGGGGCGTCGAGTACCACAACGCCGAGAAGGGCACCGACGTGCAGGTGATCGGCTGGAACCCCGACACGCAGGAGGGGCAGTTCACCGGCAACTTCAGCGACATCAACGCGGCGAAGGTGCTCTCGCAGGGCATCCTCGAGCAGGGTGTCGACGTGATCCTGCCGGTCGGCGGGCCGATCTACAAGGGCGCCGGCCAGGCCATCCGCGAGTCGGCGAAGCCGGTGGCGCTCGTCGGCGTCGACACCGACATGTACGTCAGCGACCCCGACTACGACGACCTCTGGTTCTCGTCGATCGCCCGTGACATGCCGAAGTCGATCTCCGAGGTCATCCAGGCCTCCGCGTCGGGCGACTTCTCGAACGAGACCTACGTGGGCACGCTCGAGAACGGCGGCGTGCTGATGAGCCCGTTCCACGACTTCACCTCGAAGGTCGCGCCCACCCTCCAGGCCGAGCTCGACACCATCGAGCAGGGCCTCGTCGCGGGCACCATCCCCATCGACACCCCCTCGGCCCCGTAAACCCCACCCGTAACCCCACCGAGCCGTCGCAATCCGCCCTCTGAACGCCGTGAGAGGGCGGATTGCGACGGCTCGATTCCCCAGCGATTCGATCCCCCAGAGATTCGATCACCTAGAGAGAGGATGCTCGTGCGCGAGTTGATCTGCATCACCGACCCGGGGCAGGAGCAGGCCGTCGCGCTGCTCGCGATCCTCGCGTCGCCCGAGGAGTTCCACGTGCAGGCCATCGTGGCCGGCGCGGGCAACACCACGCTCGACCACACGGTCGAGAACGTGTTCAAGGTGCTCGAGCTGGCGGGGCCCGAGACGGATGCTCCGCGGATCCCCGTGCACCGCGGCGTCGCCCGGCCCCTCATCCGCCCTCTCGTCACGGCCGCCCACGTGCACGGCGAGACCGGACTCGACGGCTACGACTTCCCTCCCGTCGCGGGCCGCGCCTCCGACGAGCCGGGGGTCGCGGCGATCATCCGCCTCTGCCGCGCCGCGCCCCCGGGCGGGATCACGATCGCGCAGTTCTGCAGCATGACGACGCTCGCCGTCGCCCTCACGGAGGCGCCCGACATCGCGGCGCACATCGACCAGGTCGTGATGATGGCGGGCGCCTACTTCGAGGTGGGCAACATCACGCCCGCCGCGGAGTTCAACGTCTTCGTCGACCCGCACGCCGCGGCGATCGTGCTCGGCTCGGGCATCCGGCTCGTCATGCTGCCGCTCGACGTCACCCACCAGCTGCGCAACACCCGGGCGCGGCTCGACGCCTTCTCGGCGCTCGGCACCCGCTGCGGGCGCGCGGTCGACGAGTTGCTGACCTTCTCGGAGGCGTTCGACCTCGCGAAGTACGGCTGGGACGGCGCTCCCCTGCACGGCCCGGTCGTGCCGCTCTATCTGCTGCGGCCCGAGCTCTTCCACGGGCGCGAGATCAACGCCCGCGTCGAGACAAGCAGCGAGCTGACGATGGGGATGCTCGTCGCCGACTGGTGGGGCGTCACGGGTCTGCCCGCGAACGTCTTCTACGCGCGCGACGTCGACGCCGAGCCGTTCTACGCCGAGCTCACGGCCCGCATCGCGCGGCTGCCGTAGCGGCGCGGGCTACGGTCGATCCATGCGCACGCCTCCACCCCCGCGGACACTGTGGCAGAACGCCCTCGTCATCGCCCTCGACGCGGCGCACGGCGCCACCCCCTTCCGAGCCGACGTGCTCGTCGACGGCACCGACATCCAGGCGGTCGCCGAGGTGTCGCAGCCCGGCCGGCCGGCGCCCTCGCCCGACACCACCGTCGTCGACGCGACCGGGCTGCTGATCACGCCCGGGCTCGTGAACGCGCACACGCACTCGTGGGAGATCCTGCTGCGCGGAACGAGCGCACCGCTGCCGCTCGAGGTCTGGACGCTGCTCAGCTACCCGCCGACCGGCGTCGCGCCGGCGTCCGAGCG
Organism: Herbiconiux gentiana; assembly: GCF_024978135.1. Classification (GTDB taxonomy): domain Bacteria; phylum Actinomycetota; class Actinomycetes; order Actinomycetales; family Microbacteriaceae; genus Herbiconiux; species Herbiconiux gentiana. The sequence goes on from NZ_JANTEZ010000010.1 coordinate 56,487, forward strand.
GCTGGTGCACCTCCGCACCGTCGTGGCCGCGCTCGAGTCGCTGCGCGGCGGCGCCACGACGCTGCTCGACGACACCGGAGAGCTGCCCGGCCAGACGCCGGCCGGCATCGCGGAGGTCTTCCGGGCGTACGACGCCACGGGCATCCGCGCCACCTGCACCGGAACCGGCATCGACGTGCCCATCGTCGACCGCCTGCCGTTCGCCGACGAGGTGCTGCCCGCCGAGGTGCTCGCTGCGAGCCGCGACTCGATGCCGCCGAGCGCCGTGGTGCAGGAGGCGTTCTTCGCCTTCTCCCGAGAGGCGCGGATGCTCGCCCGGCCGTACCCCCGCCTCCGCTACGCCCTGTCGCCGAGCGCCCCGCAGCGCGTCACCGACGAGTTCCTCGTGCGCGCGGCCGACGAGGCCCGCGAGCACGGCGAGGTGCTGCACACCCACCTGCTGGAGACCAAGCTGCAGCAGACGCTGGCACTCAGCCGCTATCCCGGCCGCACGATCGTCGAGCACCTCGACACCCTCGGCGTGCTGGGGCCGAACCTCACCGCCGCCCACGGCGTCTGGCTCACCCCGCACGACCTCGAACTGCTCGCCGCCTCGGGCGCGACCGTCGCCCACAACCCGGTCTCGAACCTCAAGCTCGGCTCGGGCACGCTGCCCTGGCGGGCGATGCACGACGAGGGCGTTCGCGTGGCGCTCGGCTCCGACGGGGCCTCCAGCAACGACTCGATGCGGATGCTCGACGTGCTGAAGCAGACCGCGCTCGCCCACACCCTCTCCGACCCCGACTACCGGGGGTGGCCGCTCGTGCCCGAGGTGCTGCACGCCGGAACGGTCGCGGGCGCCCGCGCCGCCGGCTGGGGCGACCGCTCCGGATCGCTCACCCCCGGGCTCGCGGCCGACCTCGTCGTGTACGACCTGACCGCGACCACCGCGTTCACCCCGCTGAACGACGCCGCGCAGCAGCTCGTGTTCGCCGAGAACGGGGCCTCGATCGCCGAGGTCTGGGTCGACGGGCGCTGCGTCCTGCGCGACGGCCGCAGCACGCTCGTCGACGAGGAGGCGCTGCTGGCGGAGTTCCGGGAGGAGGCGAGCCGGTATCTCGCCGACCAGCTGCCCCGGTGGCGGCAGCTGCAGCGCTCGCTCGAGCCCGCGGTGCGGAAGGCGTACTTACGCGCCTGGGGCCGCGCGCTGTAGGCTGTCGGTCTGACCAACCCCTGGTTGGTGTGGTCGGCCCCCTCCCCCTGCTTCTGCGTCGCGCCTCGGCGTTCGCGCGGCGGGCGCGAGGACGCGGCCGATCCGAGGCTGAAAACCTCCGGCATCCCGCATCCGCATCGAAGCCCGGAGGTCACCTCTATGTCATCTCTCACATCCGCCCGCACCCCGAACCGGTGGTGGGCCCTCGTCGTGCTCGCGCTCACCCAGCTCGTGGTCGTGCTCGACGGCACCATCGTGAACATCGCCCTGCCGCAGGCGCAGGAGCAGCTCGGACTCAGCGACGTCGAGCGCCAGTGGGTCGTCACCGCCTACGCGCTCGCGTTCGGCGCGCTGCTGCTGCTCGGCGGCCGCATCGCCGACTACTGGGGCCGCAAGCGCACCTACCTCGTCGGCATGCTCGGCTTCGGCGTCGCGTCGGCCTTCGGAGGGCTGGCGCAGAACGGCACCGAGCTGATCCTCGCCCGCGGGCTGCAGGGCGTCTTCGCCGCCCTGCTCGCGCCCGCCGCGCTGGCGCTCCTGACCGTGACCTTCCCGGGCGGCCGCGAGCGCAACACCGCCTTCGCCGTGTTCGGCACGGTCGCGGGTGCGGGCGCCGCAGTCGGCCTCGTGCTGGGCGGCGTGCTCACCGAGTTCGCCGACTGGCGCTGGTGCCTGCTCGTCAACGTCTTCTTCGTGATCGTCGGCCTGATCGGCGGCATGCTGCTGGTCAAGGAGTCGAAGGCCGAGGGCGACAACCGCTACGACGTGCTCGGCGCGATCACCGTCACACTCGGCCTCGGCTCGCTGGTCTACGGCTTCAGCCTCGCCGAGGGCGGCTGGGGCTCGCTCGACACCATCGGTTTCCTCGCGCTCGGCGTGGGCCTGCTCGTGCTGTTCGTCGTGATCGAGCGCCGCGTGGCGCAGCCCCTGCTGCCGCTCCGGATCGTCACCAACCGCGTGCGCGGCGGCGCCTTCCTCGTGCAGGCGATCGTCGGCAGCGTGATGATCGGCGCGATGCTCTACCTGGCGTTCCACCTGCAGATCGTGCTCGGGCTCGACCCGCTGCCCGCCGGGCTCGCGAGCCTGCCGATGACCGCGGTGATCATGGTCGTGGCCCCGATCGCCACCAAGCTGCTGCCCGCGATCGGGCCGCGCCCGCTGATGATCGTCGGCCCGCTGATCGCCGCCGCCGGCCTGGTGTACCTCAGCTTCATCACCGCCGACGGCTCCTACCTCGTGCAGGTGCTGCCCGCGCTGATCGTGATCGGCGTCGGCATGGCGCTGGTGTTCGTGCCGCTGCAGAACCTGGCGCTCACGGGTGTCGCCCCGCACGACGCCGGGGCGGCCTCGGCCACCGCGAACTCGGCGATGCAGATCGGCGGCTCGATCGGCCTGTCGGTGTTCACCGCGATCTACGCCTCGGCCGTGTCGGGGTTCTCGCCGGCGGCCGGCACCGCGGCGGGCGCCGCGCAGCTGCAGGCGTTCACGAGCGGCTACTCGGCGGCGTTCCTCGCGTCGGCCGTCGGCCTCGTGCTCGCGTCGGTCATCGCGGCGGTGCTCATCCGCGGCACGAAGAGCGAGCTGCTCCCCTCCACGGCCGACGCGTCGTCCGCGGTCCCCGTGCACTAGCCCGCCGCGGAATCGACTTGGCCCGTGCCGTCCTAAAACTCTCGTTTTGGAACGGCACGGGCCAAGTCGTTTTCGGCGCTACGCGCTGGTCGCGTCCGAGACCTCGCCGACCAGCTCCTCGATGATGTCCTCGAGGAAGAGCACGCCCGTGACCGCACCCTCGGCCGTCAGCGAGCGCGCCACGTGCGAGCCGCGGCGGCGCATGCCCTCGAGGGCGTCCTCGAGATCGGCGTCCCGGGCCACCGAGGTGAGGCGACGGATGCGCTTCCCGGGCACGGGCGCGTCGAAGGCCTCGCCCGCCAGATCCATCACGTCCTTCAGGTGCAGGTAGCCCTCGGGCTCCCCCGCCGCATCCGTGAGGATGTAGCGCGAGTACCCGTGCGACGCGACCGCCCGCTGGATGTCCCGCGGGGTCGCCCCGGCGGGCAGCAGCACCATCTCGGCGATCGGCACCTCGACGTCGCGCACCTTCTTCGTCGTGAACTCGAACGCGGCGGTGAGGGTGCCCGACGTATCCGTCAGCACCCCCTCGCGGGTCGACTGCTCGACGATCGACGCCACCTCGTCGAGGGTGTACGTGCTCGTCGCCTCGTCTTTCGGCGTCACCCGGAAGGCGCGCAGGATGAGGTTCGCCAGCCCGTTCAGCGCCCAGATCACCGGCCGCACCACCTTCGAGACGAAAACCAGCGGCGGCGCGAGGATGAGCGCGGCGCGGTCGGGCACCGAGAAGCTGAGGTTCTTCGGCACCATCTCGCCGAACACCACGTGCAGGAAGGTCACCAGCACCAGCGCGATCACGAACGCGACCCCGCCGATCAGCTCGGGGCTGAGCGGCGTGAGCGCGAGCGGGTACTCGAGCAGGTGGTGGATGGCCGGCTCCGAGACGTTCAGGATGACCAGCGAGCACACGGTGATGCCGAGCTGGCTGGTGGCCAGCATGAGGGTGGCGTGCTCCATGGCCCAGAGCGTCGTCTTCGCGGCCTTGCTGCCGGCCTCGGCGCGCGGCTCGATCTGCGAGCGGCGGGCCGAGATCACCGCGAACTCGGCGCCCACGAAGAAGGCGTTGACGACGAGCAGCACGACGAGCCACACGATTCCGGGAACGATGTCACTCATCGCTTCTCCTCCAGTCGGGAGTCGATCAGGGTGGCGGGGGTGCCTTCGGCGGCGGAGCCCTCGGCCGGCGAACCGTCTTCGGGCGGCTCCTCGGGGATGAACCGCAGCCGGTCGAGCCGCAGACCGTCGACGCGTTCGACCCGCAGCACGCCGCCGTCGATGTCGATCTCGTCACCGAGCTCCGGCAGCCGGTCGAGCTCGTCGATCACGTAGCCGGCCACGGTCTCGTGGTCGTCCTCGGCAGGCACGCGGATGCCCGTGCGGGCCTGCAGCTCGTCGGGCCGGAGGCTCGCGTCGAACGTGATGGAGCGGCCCGTGCGCACGATGCCCGCACGCAGGCGGTCGTGCTCGTCCTCCAGCTCGCCCACGAGCTCCTCCACGAGGTCCTCCAGGGTGACGATGCCGGCCGTTCCGCCGTGCTCGTCGGTCGCGATCGCGATCTGGAAGCCGTTGCGGCGCAGGAGCCCGAGCAGCGTGTCGATGCCCATCGATTCGGGCACGAAGAGCGGGTCGACCATGAGCTCGCCGACGGTGACGCCCTGGCGGGCATCCGGATCGATGGCGAAGCCCTGCTTGACGTGCACCACACCGACGATGTCGTCGACGCTGGTGCCCGTGACGGGGAAGCGCGAGAAGCCGGTGCGCTGCGCGAGCGCCACGACGTCGGCCGCGGTGTCGTCGGGGCCGACGCTCGCCATGCGCACGCGCGGGGTCATCACGTCGGCGGTCTCGCGCTCGGAGAAGGTGAGCGTGCGGCCGAGCAGCGTGGCGTGGTCGGTGTCGAGCATGCCCTCCAGGGCGGAGCGGCGCACGAGGGAGCCGAGCTCCTCGGCCGAGCGGGCGCCCGAGAGCTCCTCCTTCGGCTCGATGCCCATCGCGCGGATGAGTGCGTTGGCCGTGTTGTTGAACAGCAGGATGACCGGCTTGAACACGGTCGTGAAGACCACCTGGAACGGCACGACGACCTTCGCGGTCTGCCGGGGCAGCGCCAAGGCGAAGTTCTTCGGCACCAGCTCGCCGATGACCATCGAGAACAGGGTGGCGATCAGGATGCCCAGCACGGCGCCGATCCCGGGGACCACCGCCTCGGGGATGCCGACGCCGATCAGCGGCTCGCGCAGCAGCGAGGAGATCGCCGGTTCGAAGGTGTAGCCGGTGAGCAGGGTGGTGAGGGTGATGCCGAGCTGCGCGCCCGACAGGTGGGTCGACGTGATGCGCAGGGCGCCGATGGTCGGCCCGAGCCGCTTCTCGCCGCGCGCCTGGCGCTGCTCGAGATCGTGACGGTCGAGGTTCACCAGGGCGAACTCGCTGGCGACGAAGAATCCGGTGCCGACGGTCAGCACGAGGCCGATCGCGAGCATGCTCAGTTCATACAAGGGCGGGCCCCCTGCGAGTGAGCACGCGGGCTGCACCTACGAGGTGAGCGCCGTGGTTCTGGTCGGCAAGGGGCACGGGTCTGTGATGGGGAGGGTCGTCCATGCCGACAATCGTAGCGGGGGCGGCTGGAAAAGCGCCTGGACGGGCGGTTCGCGGTGTTCGGGATGCTCTCAGCGCGCATCCGGGATCATGGACGGATGACCGTGTTCGAGCCACCCTGTGGGCCCGTCGAGGGCCGGCGCGACGGCGACGTCGTGCGGGTGCAGGGGGTGCCGTACGCCTGGGCCGCGCGGATCGCGCGACCCATGCCGTTCGAGGCATGGACCGAGGTGCGGCCCGCCGTCGAGCGCGCGCCGGCGTGTCCGCAGCCGCAGAACGCGTTCCTCGACGAGGTGCTCGGCACCCGCTGGGGCGAGCTGCCGGCCGACGAGCACTGCCAACGACTCACGATCACGCTGCCCGGTGACCTCGCCGAGGGCGAGCAGGTGCCGGTGATGGTCTGGATCCACGGCGGCTCGTACACCTCGGGCGCCGGCGACCTCGCGATCATGGATCCGGCGCCGCTCGTGCGCGAGCAGCGCGTGATCGTGGTGGCCGTCACGTACCGGCTCGGACTGTTCGGCTACCTCGCCTCGGGCGAGCGGCCGGCGAACCTCGGGCTCCTCGACCAGCTCGAGGCCTTCCGCTGGGTGCAGCGCAACATCGCGGCGTTCGGGGGCGACCCGGGCCGGGTGACGGCGTTCGGCGAGTCGGCGGGCGGCGACGCGGTGGCGCACCTGATGACGCTGCCGGAGGCACCGCGGCTGTTCGGCCGGGCGATCATCCAGAGCGCGCCGCTCGGCATCTCGCGCGGGCGGGCCCGGATGAGCGACGCGATGGGACGTGTGGCTTCGGCCGTCACACCGACCATGCCGGCCGACGAGGTGGTGGCGCTGCAGGAGCAGGTCGCGGCGCCCGCCCGGCGGCACGGGCTGCTCGCCGGGATGCCGTTCGGCACGCAGTACGGCCACGATCCGCTGCCGCCCGAGCCGCTCGTCGAGGCGGCGTGGCGGGCGGCGGCGCCGTCGATCGAGGTGCTGATCGGCACCACGGCCGAGGAGGCGCGGCTGTTCGTGGCCCGGGTTCCGGCGGTGAAGGTGCTGGCGGGGCTGCCGCTCGTGGGCCGGTTCGTGCAGCGGATGCTCGTCGCGCTCGTCACCCGCATCGTCTACGGCCGCCCGGCGGCGGTCTTCGCGCGGCGGCACGCCCGGGCCGGGGGCGTGGCCCACCGCTACGTGATCTCGTGGGCGGCGCCGGGCAACCCCTACGGCGCGTGCCACACGATCGACCTTCCGCTGCTGTTCGGCAGCTGGGACACGTGGTCGCGCGCGGCGCTCGTCGCTGGCGCGACGCCCGCGTCGCTCGCGACCGCGGGCCGCGCCGTGCGGCAGGCCTGGGGCAATTTCGCCCACGGCCGCCTCCCCGCGGCGGGCGCGGTCCCGGGCGCCGTCCGCCACTGGCGCCTCTGACCCGCGCCGTCCCGCGCTGCACCCCGCCCCGCCCCGCTCCGCCCCGCCTGCGCGCGAACCGGGTCGCGCAAAAGCACCTCCGCGGGACGGCGGAACGGACTTCGCGCGACCCGGCTCAGGGCCGCTGGGCGCGCGGGAGGCCCGCGACCACGAGGTCGTAGGAGTTCACGATGAGGTCGTGCACGAGCTCGCCGTCGCTGCCGGGGCCGAGCGTGACCGTCACCCAGTGGCGCTTGTTCATGTGGTAGCCGGGCCGGATCCACGGGTGGTCGCGCACGAGCGCCTCGCCGTGCGCCGGGGCGACCTTCAGCGTGACGCTCTCGACCTCGGAGTCGAGCGGAGTGAGGGCGAACACCTTCCCCACCACCTTGGCGACCGCGGTCTCCGGCCCGAACGGCCGCTCGTCGGTGGTGGCGGGCAGGGCGGCGCAGGCCTCGAGCACGTCGGCGCGGCGGCGGATCTCCATGCACGGAGGCTAGCCCGCCCGTCCTACACTGCGCATCCGCCCGTCAGCCAGCCAGGTGACCACTGGAGCCGGCCGAAGTAAGTGGGGCGCAGGACCCCCGCCGTTCATCCGCCGTTCGCCCGGGGGCGCTACGGTGCCGACGTGACGCTGTTCAACGGCTGGGCCATTCCCGCCGAACTCGACGACCTCCTGCGCTCGAGCGTGCTCGACGACGATGACGACGACCCGGTGCTGATCGGCGCCGACGGCGCGCCCGTCGACACCTGGCGCGAGGGCTATCCCTACGACGAGCGCCTCGACCGCGCCGACTACGAGGTGGGCAAGCGCCTGCTGCAGATCGAGCTGCTGAAGCTGCAGAACTGGATCAAGCTATACGGCCGCCGCCTCGTGATCGTGTTCGAGGGCCGCGACGCCGCCGGCAAGGGCGGCACGATCAAGCGCTTCACCGAGCACCTCAACCCGCGCGGCGCCCGGGTCGTGGCGCTCGAGAAGCCCACGAACCGGGAGGAATCGCAGTGGTACTTCCAGCGCTACGTGCAGCACCTGCCGGCCGCGGGCGAGATGGTGCTGTTCGACCGCTCCTGGTACAACCGGGCGGGCGTCGAGCGCGTGATGGGCTTCTGCACCGACGAGCAGTACGACGAGTTCATGCGCCAGACGCCCCTGTTCGAGCGGATGCTCACCGGCGACGGCATCGACCTCGTGAAGCTGTGGTTCTCGGTCTCGGCCGAGGAGCAGCGCACCCGCTTCGCCATCCGCATGGTCGACCCGGTTCGGCAGTGGAAGCTCTCCCCTATGGATCTCGAGTCGCTCGACAAGTGGAACCGCTACACCGCCGCGAAGGAGGCGATGTTCGCCGCCACCGACACGCCCGATGCCCCCTGGACGGTCGTGAAGAGCAACGACAAGAAGCGCGCCCGCCTCGAGGCGATGCGCCATGTGCTGAGCCTCTACGACTACGACGGCAAGGACGTCTCGATCGTCGGCCGGCCCGATCCGCTGATCGTGGGCTCGGCCGCCGACGTCTACGAGCGCGGCGAGAACGCGGCCGGGGCGCTCGCGTGACCCCGCAGGTGCACGTGCGCTGGGTGGCGCTGCCGGCAGCCGGGGCGCCCGACGTCGCCGCCCGGCTGCCGCACCTCGTCGACTTGCTGAGCGACGAAGAGCGGATGCGCGCCGCCACCACCCCCGACCCCGACGTCGCCGCGCGGTTCGTGCTCGGGCGCGTCGCCGTGCGGCACCTCGCGGCCGAGCTCGCGCGCCCCGGCCCGGGCGGCTCGGCGCCGACTCCCGGCGAGGTCACCGTCTGGGCGCTCTGCCCCGACTGCGGCGGCCCGCACGGACGACCCCACGTCGACGTACGGAAACCCAAGGGCCGCCCCCTCAGCGTGAGCATCGCCCACTGCGCGGCGGGCGTCGCGGTCGCGGCGAGCTGGTCGGGCGACGTCGGCATCGATGTGGAGCTCGCCGACACCCCGGTCGAGGCGATGGCCGCGATCGCCGCACTGGTGCCGCCGGAGGCGCGGCCGTCGGGCCGGTCGTGGGACCCGGTGCAGCACTGGACGCGGGTCGAGGCCGTGCTGAAGTCCGACGGGCGCGCCCTGCGGGTCGATCCGTCGGCCGTGCTGCTGCGCCGGGACGCGGGGGCGCTGACGGCGACGATCGCGACCGGCGCGAGCACCGCGACCGGCGCGACCGGCAAGGCCGGCGCCCCCGCGCACCCCGACGGGGAGCCGGAGGCGGTCTACGCCGTGGCCGACCTGCGCCTCGACGAGGCGGTACGGGCATCCGTCGCGGTGCTGCCCCGCAAGCCGTCGGCCAAGCCCGTGGTGCCGGTGGTCACCTGGCGGCCGCTCGCCCTCGACGCGCTCGCGACGCCGCAGCCCGCCTGACGCCCCGGCCCGCCCCGCGCGACGCCCCACCGCGCCTGACGGCCGCCGCGCCGCGCCCAGCCGACCCGACGACGCCGCTCAGGGCAGCGCCGGCAGCGCCGCCGCGTGCAGCCATGCCCCGAGCATCCCCGCCAGCGACCGCCCCGCCACCGAGCCAGCGAGCGTCACGAAGGCGGTCGTGTCCGCACTCCCGTGCCGATGCTCGGCCGTCCACGCCCGCAGCAGCTCGAAGAACGCCGCGTCCCCGATCGTGCGCCGCAGCGCGTGCAGCGTCAGTGCCCCGCGCTTGTAGACGCGGTCGTCGAACATCGCGACCGGCCCCGGATCGGCGACCACCAGATCCTGGGGAGCGGCGGCCAGCAGCCGATGGTGCTCGCGCGCCAGCGCGTCCGCCGACGGTCCGCCCCGCTCCTCCGACCAGAGCCACTCGGCGTAGCAGGCGAAGCCCTCGTTCAGCCAGATGTCCCGCCAGGCGCGCACTCCCACGCTGTTGCCGAACCACTGGTGGGCGAGCTCGTGCGCGATCAGCCGGTCGCTGCCGTGCTCGCCGTCGATGTGGTTCGCCCCGAAGATCGCCATGGCCTGCGCCTCGAGCGGGATCTCGAGCTCGTCGTCGGTGACCACCACCGCGTACCGCTCGAACGGATACGGCCCGAACACCCGCGTGTAGAAGCCGATCATGTCGTCGAGCCGGGCGAGGTCGACGTCGACCCGCGCCTGCAGCTCGGCCGGATAGTAGCGGTCGACGGGCACGGGGCCCCGGCTCGACCGCATCGAGTAGCGCCCGATCTGCACGGTCGCGAGGTACGCCGAGGTCGGAGCATCCTGCTCGTAGAGCCAGCTGGTGCGCCCGCTGCGGGTCGTGCGATCGACGAGCCGGCCGCTCGCGGCCACCGTGTAGCCCTCCTCGACGGTGACCCGCACGCGGTACGCCGCCTTGTCCTCGGGCCGGTCGTTGCACGGGAACCAGGTCGACGAGCCGATCGGCTGCGACGCGGTGAGCACGCCGTCGGTGAGCTCCTCCCAGCCGAGCGGCCCCCAGGTGCTGCGCCGCGGCCCGGGCCGCCCGCCGTACTCGACCTGCACCGTGAAGCGCTGCCCGGCCGGGATGGCCGAGGCCGGCCGCACCGACAGCACGTGCGAGCTCTGCGAGACCCGCGCGGGCCGCGCCCCGTCGACCTTCACCTTCGAGGCCTTCAGCTTCGACAGCCCCAGGTCGATGCGGTCGAGGTCCACCACGGCCACCGCGGTGATCACGGCGACCCCGTCGAGCCGGTTGGTCTCGACCCGGTAGTCGAGTGCCAGGTCGTAGTGCTCGACCCGGTACGACCAGGTGCCGACCCCCGGCGTGTACGGGTCGCCCGAGAAGGCGACGCCGCGCCCGGTCACGAGGCGTCCCCGCCGGCGAGCGAGGCGGAGCCGCCGGGGAGCACGGCCGAGCCACCGGCGAGCGCGGCCGAACCGCCGGCGAGCCCGGCCGAGCCGCCGGCAAGCACGGCCGAGCGGTACTCGGCGGTGCGCACCTCGCGCCACGGCCCGATCGGGTTGCCGCTCCACCGGCTGCCGGCCGGCACCGAGTCGCCGCGCATCACGAGCGACGCGGGCCCCACCGTGCCGTCGGCGGCGATCCGCGCCGCGGGCAGGATGACGCTGTGCGGGCCGAGGGTCGCACCCCGGTCGAGGTCAACGGTGTCGAGGCTCATGATCCGATCATGGAACAGATGCGTCTGAACCACACATCCCCGGTTCACGGTCGACGCGTCGGCGAGGGTCACGAGGTCGGCCTCGGGCAGCCAGTAGGTCTCGCACCAGACGCCCGACCCGATCCGCGCCCCGAGGCTCCGCAGCCACCAGACGAGCGCGGGCGTGCCGGTCGCGGCCTGCGCGAACCAGGGCGCCGCGACCATCTCGGTGAAGGTGTCGGCGACCTCGCTGCGCCAGACGAAGCTCGACCAGAGCGGATGCTCGCCCCGCCGGATCCGCCCGACGAGCACCCATTTCGCCGCCGTGCTGACCGTCGCGGCCACCGCCCCGGCGGCGAGCAGCACCACCCCGCTCAGCACCACGGCGAGCCACAGCGCCACGGACGCGAGCGCCGCCAGCGCGAACACGACCCCCAACCCGATCGCGCAGGTGACGATCACGGGCACGACGCGGCCGAGCTCCCAGAGGATGCGCGCGACCCGCAGTCGCGCCGGCGGGGCGAAGGTGCGGCTGAGGTCGCCCTCCGCGGCCGTGCGGCGCAGGCGCACCGGGGGCGACCCCAGCCACGACGAACCGTTCTTCGCCTTCCGGGGCGCCGACGACAGCACGGCGACGAGCCCGTCGCGCGGAACCCTGTGCCCGGGCGCCGCCATGCCCGAGTTGCCGAGGAACGCGCGTTCGCCGATCTCGGCGCGGGCCACGTGCATCCAGCCCCCGCCGAGCTCGTAGGACGCCACGAGGGTGTCGTCGGCGAGGAACGCCCCGTCGCGCACCGTCGTCATCGCGGGGATGAGCAGCACGGTCGACGCCTCGACGTCGCGGCCGATGCGCGCCCCGAGCAGCCGCAGCCAGACGGGGGTGAACAGCCCGGAGTAGAGCGGGAAGAGCAGGGTGCGGGCGAGGTCGAGCAGCCGCTCGGTCGACCAGATCTGCCAGCCGACGCGGCCCCGCACGGCGTGCACGCCCTCGGTGACCCCGAGCCCGAGCAGCCGCGTGAGGGCGACGACAAGCACCACCAGCACGACCCCGGCGAGTAGCGTTCCCGGCACCACCGCCATGAGGCTCCGGATGGCCGCGTCGGCGAGACCGTCGGCTCCCCGGGCGGCCGCCAGCATCACGAGCGCCCCGGCCGCCAGCGCGACGACGGGCACGAGCGACAGCACGATCGACGACAGTCCGTAGGCGGCGACCCAGACCGGCCGACGCGGCGGCCGCTCCTCGGGCCACCAGCCGCGGGCCTTGCCGACCCGCGCCGCGGGCGAGCCGGCCCAGCGCTGACCCGACGGCACCCGGCCGAACACCGAGGAGCCCGGGTCGATCTCGGCCCGCTTGCCGATGCGGGTGCCGGGCAGCAGCGTGCTGCGGGCGCCGATGCTCGAGCCGGCGCCGATCCGCACCGCCCCCACCCGCAGCACGTCGCCGTCGACCCAGTAGCCCGAGAGGTCGACCTCCGGCTCGACGGCGGCGCCGCGCCCGATGGTGAGGAAGCCGGTCACCGGCGGCAGGGCGTGCAGGTCGACGTCCTCCGCGATGCGCGCGCCGAGCGCCCGAGCGTAGAGCGTGATCCAGGGCGCTCCGGCGAGGCTCACGGCGCCCACCTGGTGGGCGATCTGCTCGGCGAGCCAGAGTCGCAGATGCCACGAGCCGCCCCGCGGATGGTCGCCCGGCTCCAGCCCGCGCAGCAGCAGCCGCGACGCCACGACGGAGACGCCCATCCGCCCGAACGGCGTGGCGAAGAGCACCAGCCCCACGATCAGCGCCCAGAGCGGCACGGTCGGCAGGAAGTCGAAGCCCCCGAGCGGCACCAGGATCGCGGACGCCGTGAACAGGTAGACCAGCCAGCGCAGCCCGGCGAGCACGAACAGCGGGACGCCGAGCACGGTCTGCAGCACCTGCATCCGCCGCGGGGTGGGCGCGACCGGCTCGCGGGCCGGCCCCGCCGGGGCGCCCGCGGCCTCCGCCTCGTCGGAGCGCGAGCGCAGCTCGTCAGCCATCGCCCCGAGCCGCGGGTGCGCGTACACGTCGGCGACGGTGAACTCGGGGTCGATGGCGCGCACGCCCGCCACGAGCTGGGCCGCCGCGAGCGAGCCGCCGCCCAGGTCGAAGAAGTTCGCCCGGTCGTCGGCGACGGATGCTCCGAGCACTCCCGTCCAGAGGGCCGCGAGCCGCGCCGTGAACGGGTCGTCGATGGCCGGGGCGTCGCCCTCGCCGATCGGGGCGGCACCCGGGAGCGGCCAGGGCAGCGCCTTCTTGTCGACCTTGCCCGAGACCCGCACGGGCAGCTCGTCGAGCACGGCGATGAGCGGCACGAGCGCCGCGGGCAGCTCCTCGCGCAGGCGAACGATCGCCGCCTCCCGATCGAAGTCGGGCGCGACGACGTAGCCGACGAGCATCGGGCTCCCCGCCGCGGTCTGCTGCACGGTCACGGCGGCTCCGGCGACTCCCGTCAGCGCCTGCAGCGCGGCCTCGATCTCGCCGAGCTCGATCCGCCGCCCGCCGACCTTCACCTGGTCGTCGGCGCGGCCCAGGAAGACGAGCCCCTCGGGGTCGTAGCGCACGAGGTCGCCCGAGCGGTAGGCGCGCTCCCAGCCGAGGGTCGGCATCGGCGCATACTTCTCCGCGTCCTTCGCGGGGTCGAGGTAGCGCGCGAGCCCCACTCCCCCGATGATCAGCTCTCCGGATGCTCCGGGCGCGACCGGCTCACCGCTCTCGTCCACCACCGCCAGCTCCCAGCCGTCGAGCGGCAGCCCGATGCGCACCGGGCCGTCGCCCCCGAGCGGAGCCGCGCACGCCACGACGGTCGCCTCGGTGGGACCGTAGGTGTTCCACACCTCGCGGCCCGTGGTGGCGAGACGCTGGCCGAGCTCGGCGGGAACGGCCTCGCCGCCGAAGATCAGCAGCCGCACGTTCTCGAGCGACTCCGCAGGCCAGAGGGCGGCGAGGGTGGGCACGGTCGAGACCACCGAGATGCCGCGGGCGGTGAGCCAGGGTCCGAGGTCCATGCCGCTGCGCACGAGGGAGCGCGGGGCGGGCACGAGGCAGGCGCCGTGCGCCCAGGCGAGCCACATCTCCTCGCAGGAGGCGTCGAAGGCCACCGAGAGGCCGGCGAGCACCCGGTCGCCGGGCCCGAGCGGCTCGTCGATTAGGAACAGGCGCGACTCTGCGTCGACGAAGGCCGCCGCCGAGCGGTGGCTGACGGCCACGCCCTTCGGGGTGCCGGTCGAGCCGGAGGTGAAGATGATCCAGGCGTCGTCGTCGGGGCGCGGGGGCGACACGACGGGCAAGGACGCGGTGCTCGGGTGGGGGGTGCGGGCATCCGGCTCGAAGAGAACGACGTCGGCGGGGGCGGTGCTCGTGCCGGTGCCGGTGGTGGTGGCCGTGGTGATGCTTGTGGCCGCGCCCGAGCCTGTGCCTGTGCCTGTGCCCACGCCCGCGCCTGCGAGCGGGCGGTAGCGCAGCGAACCGGTGAGCACGCCCACCACGCCGGCCTCGCCGAACACGAGGGCGGCGCGCTCCTCGGGGTCGTCGACGTCGACCGGCACGTAGGCGGCGCCCGCGGCGAGCACCGCGAGGATGCCGATGTACAGCTCGCGGTGGCCCGACGGCATGCGCACCCCGACCCGATCGCCCCGGCGCACCCCGGCCGCGTGCAGCTCGGCCGCGGCGGCGATCACCCGCGCCACCAGCTCGCGGTAGCTCAGCGCCCCGTCGCCGTCGTCGAGGGCCGAGGCGTCCGGATGCGCGGCGACGGTCTCCCGCAGGATGTCGACGAGCGTGCGGGCCGGAGCGGCCAGCGCGCTCCGATCGAGCGTGGGCTGCGCGGTGGTCATGCCTCCATGGTGGCGAGGTCAGATGAACAGAAGGAGACGACGAGTGAACGCCGGGCCCTCAGCTGCTCGACCCTCAGCTGCTGGGCCGTCAGCTGGCCGCCCGGCACCTGCTCGGCCCTCAGCTGCCGAAGGCCCAGGGCTCGCGGTCGCCGCGCAGCCGCGACGCGAGCGCGGTCGCCTGCTCGTCGGTCAGCGAGGCGACGTAGTCGAGGATCCCGCGTGCGCGCCCGAAGCGCGCCAGCGAGGCGGGGTCGCTGGTGGGGCGCCCGGAAGCCGGGGCGTCGGCGTCCTCGGGCAGCCACTCCGGCGCATCCGCCCGCAACCGGAAGTACCCGTCGGTGGCCAGCTCGACGAAATCGAGCAGCTTCTGGGGCGCGCGGGTGCCGTCACGCGGGTCGTCGAGCCAGGAGTCGAGCTCGGTGACGAGGGTGTCGAGCACCCGGGCCTGACCGCGCTGGTAGGTGGCGAAGTCGGGCCGGTCGATCACGAAGCGGGTGTGCACGAACTTCAGCACGGTCACGTCGTGCCAGGCGTCGGGCAGCAGCGAGACGTGTCCCGAGCGCACGTTCGGGTCGGCGAGCACCAGCACCGAGCGCTGCAGCCGACCGATCCACGACGACACGAACGACTCGATCGCCCGCTCGGTCTGGCTCGAGCCGTCGAAGGGCACGGCGAGCAGACCCTCCACCAGCTCGGTCGCGACCCGCTGCACCGAGGCGCGGAAGGTCTCGTCGCTCGCGATCCACGGGTCGCGGGAGACGATGCGCCGGCGCAGCAGCTCGAGCGAGTGCCCGGGGATCCGGTTCCACAGCTCGTCGGCGTCGAGGGCGGCGAGCGCCGTCTGCTCGCGCAGGAAGGTGCGGAACTCCACGGCGACCGCCGCCTGCTGCAGCACGCCGGCGCGGTAGAAGTCGTCGAGGTCGTGCAGCGAGTAGGCGATGTCGTCGGCGACGTCCATCACCGAGCACTCGACGGTCTGCTGCCAGGGTGCGATCGCGTCGAAGCCCCGGCGGGCGTCGAGCAGGTCGGCGAGGTCGAGGCTGTAGGCCGAGAACTTCGGCGGGGCGGTCTCCCAGCGGCTCGCGGTCGAGCCGCGCGGCAGCAGGGTCGGGTCGTCGGAGTCGATCTCGGGGCGGCAGAGGGTGCGCCCCCACGGGTACTTCAGCACGGCGGCGCGGGAGGCCGCGGTGAGGTTCAGCCCCTCCTCCACCGTCTCGCAGACGTCGAGCACCGAGAGGATGCGGAACGACTGCGCGTTGCCCTCGAAGCCCTCGGCGAGGCCCAGGCGGTCGCGGGCGAGCCGGTCGAGCACCTGCTCGCCGAGGTGGCCGAAGGGAGGGTGGCCGAGATCGTGGGCGCTCGCGGCGGCCTGCACCACGACCGGGTCGCAGCCGCCGAGTCGGTCGACGAGCTCCCGCTGGGCGGCATCCGTCGTGGTGAGCTGCATCGCGATCGCCCGGGCCACCGCGGTGACCTTGATCGAGTGGGTCAGCCGGTTGTGCACCACCTGGCCCACCCCCGACGGCGAGATCACCTGGGTCACGGCCGACAGCCGCGCGAAGTAGGGCGAGAAGCGGATGCGCTCCAGATCGACCCGGTACTCCGGGAACTCCTCGCCCGTGGCGAACCGGTCGACCGGTTCGGCGATGCGGCGTCGGCGGCGGTTCTCGTCCATCACCTCACCCTATTCGGGCCGTCGCCGGATTTTTTTCGATCCGGGTGCATCCGAACCGGTCTCCGGCCCGGAAGTGCCCCGTGTAAGCAGTTCTCTCTCCGCCCCGCGGAGCACGACCAGGAGGTACTCATGCAGAAGAAGAAGATCCCCGCCGCCATCGCCGCCGGCGCCCTGATCGCCCTCGGCGGCTCGCTCGCCGGGGCGCTCCCCGCGTCGGCCGCCGACGGTGACGCGAAGTTGTCGGTGCTGCACGCCGTTCCCGGACTCACCGTGGACGTCTACGTGAACAACGCCTTGACCCTCGACGACTTCACCCCGGGCAGCCTCGCCGGGCCGCTCGACCTGCCGGCCGGCACCTACTCCGTCGCGATCACCGCGTCGGACGCGGCCGACGCCTCGTCGCCCGCCATCGGACCGGTCGACCTGAAGCTCGACGCCGGCGGCAACTACACCGCGGTCGCCCACCTCACCGCCGACGGCAAACCGACCGCGACGCTGTACACGAACGACACCTCGACGCTCGCCGCGGGCCAGGGTCGCCTGACCGTGCGCCACGACGCCGCAGCCCCCGCGGTCGACGTGCTCGCGGGCGGGTCGGCCGTGGTGAGCAACCTGTCGAACCCCGACGAGAAGGTGCTGAATCTCCCCGCCGGCACCGTGTCGGCCTCGGTCGCCGCGACCGGCACGACCACCCCGGTGATCGGCCCGGCCGACGTGAACGTCGCCGAGGGCGTCAACACGATCGTCTACGCCTGGGGCAGCCTGGCCGACGGCAACCTCGCCCTGGCCGTGCAGACCATCGACGGCCTGCACTCGAACCCGAGCGGCGTGCCCGCCGGATCGGCCGGCCTCGTGGCCACCAACCGTCCGGCCGACCCGACCGGGCTCGTGATCGGCGGCTCCGCGCTGCTCGTGCTCGCCGCGGGCACCGCCGTCGCGCTGCGCCGTCGCGCCGTCGCGAAGGCGGCGCGCTGAGCGGGACGCGCATCCGACGGGCCGTGGCGCGGGCGGGTGCACCCCTCGCCCTCGCCGCGGCCCTCGTCGCCGGGGTGCTGACCGGATGCTCGGCACCGGCCTCCACAGCCGTCAGCGCCCCGGCGGCCCCCGCCGCCACGGCGGCACCGTCCCCCTCTCCATCGGCTTCAGCACCGGTACCGGCCGCGGCCGCTCCCGCGCTGCCTGCCGTGCCGCGGGTCGACGCCGGACTGCCCGCCTCGGCCCCTGCCGTGCCCGAACCGGCGCGGGTCGAGGTGCCGGCCCTCGGCGTCGACGTGTCGGTGGTGCCCGAGGGCATCGACGACGCCGGAGCCCTCGCCCTGCCCGAGGACCCGGGGGTCGCGGCCTGGTACGAGTACGGCCCGTCGCCCTTCGCCGATGCCGGATCGTCGGTGATCGCCGCCCACGTCGACTCGCTGCAGTACGGGCTCGGCGACTTCGCCGCCCTGGCCGGCGCCCCGGCCGGCACCGAGGTGCTGGTGCGCTCCGCCGACGGCACGACGGCCCGGTTCGCGGTGGTGTCGGTCGAGACCACCGACAAGACCGGTGTGCCCGGGGCGACCGTGTTCGACCGCACCGGCGCTCCCCGGCTGACGCTGATCACCTGCGGCGGCGAGTTCGACTACGGCGCCGGGCACTACCTCAGCAACGTGATCGTCACGGCGGCCCCGGTTCCGTGAGGTGGGGGCGACACTATGCTCGGATGCACGACGGTCACGGCGCCCCGGGCGCGAGCGGCCGCACCCGAGCGGCGCGACGAGGCGGCGCGACGACGAAGGCGACCACCTGACGTGAGCGATCAGCACCCCGACGGCGGGGCTCCCCCGCGACTGTCCGCGGTGCCCGCGGGTGCCGACGGGCATCCGGAGACTCTGAGCGACGACGAGCGGCTCGCCCTGCGCTTCGCCGACGGCGACGAGGAGGCGCTGGCCGAGGTATACACGCGGTGGTCGCGCCTGGTCTTCACGCTCGCGCTGCGCTCGCTCGGCGACCGCGCCGAGGCGGAGGACGTGGCCCAGAAGGTGTTCGTCGGCGCCTGGCGCGGCCGCGCGGGCTTCGACCCGGCGCGCTCGGGGCTGGCCGCGTGGCTCGTCGGCATCACGCGGCACTGCATCGCGGATGCGCACGACGCCCGTGCCCGTCGGCTGCGCGCCGAGGAGGCCCTCGTCGGCGGCGCCGTGCTGACCGCGCTGGTGAGCGAGCGCGATGACGAGACGGCCGCGGTGGCCGAGCGGCTGATGATCGCCGAGGAGCTCGACCGGCTCGAGCCCGTTCCTCAGCGGGTGATGCGACTTGCCTTCTTCGACGACCTCACGCACAGCCAGATCGCCGATACCCTCGGTCTGCCGCTCGGAACGGTGAAGAGCCACATCCGTCGTTCCCTCGTACGGCTACGAACACGGTTGGAGGTGAGTGATGAGCCATATCGACCCTGACACGCTGGCACTGCTGGCGATGTCGGAGCTGCAGCCGACCCCGGCCGAGCGCCGGCACCTGGCGGTGTGCGACGAGTGCGCCGCGGAGCTCGCCTCGCTCAGCCGCACCGCGTCGGTGGGGCGCGCCTCGGGGGGCGTGGCGTCGGTGGCGCCGTCGCCGGAGCTGTGGGAGAGGATCCGGGCGGAGCTGGGGCTCGGGGCCGGGGGTGGCAGCGGCGATTCGTCGGCAGTCGTGCCGCCTCTGACGCCGGTCGAGCCGCGGGGGCTGCGTGGGCCGGTGGAGCCGCGTGGCGCGGCCGAGGGGCGCGAGCCGGCCGAGCCGCGGGACACCGCCGCCGAGCCGCGGGACGCCGCCGCGCTGCGCGAGCCCTTCGAGCTGCGCGAGCCGGCCGGGCTGGTTGAGCCCGTGGAACTGCGCGGGCCGGTGGAGGTGCGCGGGCCCGCCGAGCTGCGGGAGCCCGTCGAGCTGGACGGGCGGCGGGGGCGGCGGGGGGCACGTCGGTGGCTGCCGGTGGTGGCCGCGGCGGCGATCGTGGGGCTCGTCGGCGGTCTCGGCATCGGCGCCTGGGTCGGCGTGACCTCGACGCCCACCGGTGCGGTGGTGGCCCGAGCGGCGCTCGACCCGTTCCCCGACTGGCCGGACGCGCGCGGCAGCGCCGTGGTGCAGCAGCTCCCCGACGGCAGCCGCGAGGTCGTGGTCGACGTGGACGACGCGGTGACGGCGGTGCCCGCCGCATCCGACGCCGATCCGCTACGCGAGGTGTGGCTGATCGCCGGTGACTCGTCCGGCCTCGTCAGCATCGGCTTCCTCGACGGAACCTCCGGGCGCTTCGCGGTACCGGCCGGCCTCGACCTCTCCGTCTACTCGCTGGTCGACATCTCGGCCGAGCCCGACAACGGCGACCCGACCCACTCGGGCGACTCCATCGTGCGCGGCCCGCTCCGCGCCGGCTGAAGCGCGGGCGGGGCGGGTCGGTCCGCGCCGGTCAGTCCGCGCCGGTCGGCGAGACCCGTTCAGGCCAAATTGATCCGGTCGGAGTCGCTCATCAGGCTGTCGTCCTCCGACACCTCGAACGCCTCGAGCTCGCCGAGCCGCCCGAGCTGGCCGAGCTCGCCGAGGTGGCCGAGCGCGAGCACCGCGTCCACCAGCGCCCGGCCGCCCGCCACGATCGTGGAGTCCCAGTCGATCTCCGACGCCACGATCCACGCCCGGTCCCCCGGCCAGATCAACTGCGGCATCGGCCCCTCGAACGGCGATCGCCACCCGATCCCCGCCTGCCACGGCCACGCCGGATCGGCCAGCTCCCCCAGCCGCCCCTCGATCAGCCCGTAATCGCGCCCCGGCAGCTCGAAGCGGGGCCCGGCGAACACGACCCCGTCGCCCCACCCCTCCCACACGGCGAGCGTGACGGCGTCCGACGTGGTGGCCGCGGCGAGCGCCGGCACGAGCGCCGCCAGCAGCCGCGGGTCGAGCCGGCCCGTGGGCGGCGCGGTCACCCGCCACCCGTCGAGCTCGACGTCCCCGCGCAGCTCGTCGACCCCCGCCACCCGGTGCCACTGGGCGAGCGGATGCACGACCCTCCCCGTCCGCCGCGCCACCTCCCCCCAGCTGCGGGGCCCGAGCTGCGTCCCGGAGCGGTCGTCGCCCTGGACGGGATGCAGCACCCGCGCGTAGGCCTCGAACCCCCGCCCGGCGACCCCGCCGACGCTGCCCCACCGACCGACCCGCGGCACGATCCACGCCCCGGGCTCCCCCTCCTCGACCGCGCGCATGGCTCATCCTCCCCCGCCGAGGCCACGCCCCACCACCCCCGACCCACCAGCCCGCGGTTCACCACCCCCGCGACCCACCAGCCCGCGGTTCACCACCCCCACGACCCACCAGCCCGCGGTTCACCACCCCCACGACCCACCAGCCCGCGGTTCACCACCCCCACGACCCACCAGCCCGCGGTTCACCACCCCCACGACCCACCAGCCCGCGGTTCACCACCCCCAC
>NZ_JANTEZ010000011.1 GCF_024978135.1 Herbiconiux gentiana
TCGGCGTCGGCAGCGGCGAGGTGCTGGTGCCGATGCACCAGGTGGGCGCCGACGTCGTGGGCGCCGCCCTGGCGCTGCCGCTCCCCGCGATCACGGCCGCCCCCGCGTCCGAGACCGTCGACCCCGCCCCCGCCGAGGAGGTGCGGGCCTGCCCCGGCCCCCTCGTGCGCCTCTCCGACGAGTCGGGTCAGGACGCCACCGCCATCTCCGGCGTCGGCACCGCCCAGACCGGCGAGGCCGCCTCCACCCCCGAGGCGGCCATCGACGTCAGCGCCCTGCTCTCGCCCGACGACCGCACCTCCACCGCCGACTCCGCGCCGCTCCGCATCGCGCTGCCGGCCGACGAGGCCGCCACCGGCGACACGCTCTTCGCCGCCGCCCAGTCGCAGAACATCGCCGAGGGAGACCTCGTCGGCCTCGCCACCGCCGCCTGCGGCGAGGCCTCGGCCGACAGCTGGTTGGTAGCCGGTTCGACCACGGTCGGCCGCACCAGCTTCGTGGTGCTGGGCAATCCGGGCGACGTGCCGGCGGTCGTCGACCTCGCTCTCTACGGGGAGCAGGGGCCGATCGACGCGCCGGGCGCCTCGAAGATCGACGTGCCCGCGCGCTCGACGCGCATCCTGTCGCTGGCCGGGCTCGCGCCCGACCTCGCCTCACCCGTGCTGCACGTCACCGCCGAGGTGGGTGCCGTCACGGCCGCGCTGCAGCAGAGCGTCGTGCGGGGTCTGGCGCCCGGCGGCGTCGAGCTGGCCGGTGCCACCGCGGGGGCGTCGACCGAACAGGTGATCGCGGGCATCCGCGTGTCAGGCACCTCGTCGATCGCCGAAAAGGTGGGCAGCCCCGAGACGGCCGATCTGCAGAGCGTGCTGCGCCTGGTCGTGCCGGGCGCCGACCCGGCGTCGGTGACGATCAAGGTCGCCGAGGAGCGCACCGGCGGCACCGAGACCGAGTACCAGCTCGGGCTGACGCCGGGCGTGGTGACCGAGTTTCCGCTGCAGGACATCCCCGACGGCCTCTACTCCGTCACCATCGACTCCGACCAGCCCGTGGTGGCCGGCGCGCGCACCTCGACGATCGTCAACGGGACGACCGACTTCGCCTGGTACCAGCCGGTCGAGCAGCTCGACTCGCCGTTCTTCGTCACCATCGCCGACGGGCCGGGCGCCCGGCTGCACCTGGTGAACGAGAGCGAGGGTGACGCCGACGTGGTGTTCACCAAGACCGACGGATCCGAGTCGAGCGGCACCTTCGTGCCCGGCGCCCGCTCGCTCTCGCTCGAGCCCGGCTCGTACCTCGTCACGTCGTCGGTGCCCGTGGGTGCGGTGGTGAGCTACTTCGGCGACGGCGTGCTCTCGTCGTACACGATCGCCCGGCCCGGCCCCGAGGCGACGCCGATCACGGTCTACCCCTAGCCGGGGCGGCGGCGCAGCCGGCCCCGTGCCTCAGAAGTGCCGGAACCGCTCCGGCGCCAGATCCCACGGATCCTTGCCCAGCAGCTCCGCGACCGCCCGGAACACGCACGACTCGATCGCGAGCCGCCGATGCGTCTCGTCGTCCTCGTGCAGCCGCGACATCCGCTCGATGGGCAGCCGGAACATGATCACCCGCGATGTCGTGACCGCCCAGCGGTCGACGTGGTCGGGCGAGCCGAAGCTGCCGAACGGCATGGTCGCCACCTCGAACCGCACCCCGTCGAGCTCGGCCGGCCAGAGGCTCTTGAGGTACTCGGCGGTCGACGCGACGGTCTGGTCGAAAAGATCGATGCGCGTGCGCAGGAACGGCAGGTGCGGCCCCGCCACCGACGAGCGCAGCTCGCGCCCGTGCCGGCTGCGGCTGCGCGCCCGCACGGCCGCCGATCGCGGAGACCTGCGGGAACGTGCCATGCCCCCAGTCTAGAGCGGCGCCGACCGGCTCCGACCGGCATCGGCCCGGCGCCGGCTGCTCCTGCGGGCGACACGGTGCGCGCCTGCGGCCCGGTGTCGGAGGCCGCGGTTAGGCTGGCAGCGATGACGAACAGGGAATGCTCTCGGCCCTCGTGCCGTGGTGAGGCCACCACGACGCTCACCTACGACTACGCCGATTCGCTCATCGTCGTCGGCCCGCTCAGCCCCGTCGCCGAGCCGCACAGCTACGACCTCTGCGCCCGCCACATCGACCGCTTCTCGGCCCCTCAGGGCTGGCAGGTCATGCGGCACGTGTTCATCGAGAACTAGACGCTCCCGCTGCCGGCGGGGTTCCGGATGCGCGTTCCGCCCGCTCCCCGGCGAGCCGCCGTTCGCGCGCCGAGAGGAACAGCGGGAACGCGAACGCCAGCGCCACGAGCGGCACCAGCAGCACGTAGAGCCAGAGGCCGCGCATCCGGAGCCGACGCCCCTCGACGACCATGAGCACGATGGCGGCGACCGCCACCACGGCGAGGTCGACCCCGAGCGAGTCGACCGACGGCCCACTGCCGAACCACTCGCCGAGGAAGTCGCGCCGCTCGACGATCGCGACGACGTTGAACGTCCAGGTGCCGACGAGGCCCACCACCGCCAGCACGAGGTAGACCACGGCGGCGGGCGTCCACCGCCCCGGGGCATGGCCGCGACCGGCCGCGCGAACGCCCCCGCTCCCGGCGCTCCCGGCGCTCACGCGCGCACCCCGTCGCTCCCGGCGCTCACGCGCGCACCCCGTCGCTCGCCACGCCCACCGTCTCGCCCGCCCCGTGCGACGACGACGCCGCCACCGCCGCCGCACCCGACGCCGCAGCCGCAGCGGCACCCGACGCCGCAGCGGCGCTCGACGGCGGGGTCGGCGCCGCACCCGACGGCCCTCGCTCAGGCCACGGCGCCGCCGCCGCCCCTCGACCCACCCGGGCCGCCCGAACCAGCACCGCCGCCGCCGCGAGGAGCACCCCGCCCGCCACCGCCCAGCCCGCCACGAGCACCGCGCCCGACGGCTGCATGATCGACTGCCCCGCCAGCGCCTGCGCGGTCAGCACCGCGAGCCCGCCCGCGTACCCCGCCACGACCACGACCACGAGCCGCCGCCGCACCCGGTCGTCGGCAAGCACCCGCACCCGCCGCCCGAGCAGGTCGAGCCCGATCGCGACGAGCGGGATCAGCTGCAGCGCGTGCATGCCCACGAAGTGCGGGATGCGGAGGTCGCCCGCCACGGTGCTCCACCCGAGCACCGGCAGCCCCGGCCCGCCGTCGGCGAGCCCCACCGTGTGCGCCCCGACCACACCCTGCCAGTCGTCGAGCTGTGCGGCCGTCGGCCCCGTCATCAGGAAGGCCAGCCCCATGCCGACCAGGGCGAGCGCGGCCCCCGCCCGCACGGCGAGGGTGAGCGACGGCGTCGGCAGCCGGAACCAGAACAGCAGCACCGTCGTCACGAAGGTCGCGACGTAGAGCACGGTGATCGAGACGGCCATGGTGGCCCAGACCGCCGCCGAGAATCCGCTCGAGACGTTGAAGTGGCTCGTGGTGCCCGCGGCCGCCGCACCCACGATGGCCACCTGCTCCACCGCGAGGGCCACCGCGATCACGATGCCGGCCCCGTGCGCCAGCCGCCGGAAGCGGGGGAGGTGCGCTATCAGCCACGCCCACGTGACGCTGTACACGAGGATCGACAGCGAGAACTTCAGCGGCTTCAGCCACACCTCGGCCCCCGTCACCTGCCGCGGGTCGACGAGCGCGCCCACGAGACAGACGACCGAGCACAGCACCATCAGGGCGGCGACGGCCATCAGCGGCCGGTGCCAGCCGAAGGCCCGCAGCAGGGCGGGGCGGGAAGCGGTCATCGGAGGTTCCTCTCAGCGGTGCGGTGGGCCTGGGCGATGCGCCGGAGGCCGAGGGAGAGCGTGTCGCCGAGCACGGTGCCGACGACCATGAGCTCGGTGCGGTCGGCCCGGTCGGCGATGGCGCCCACCGCGTCGAGATCGGCCGAGGCGACCGTGGCGGCGGCCTCGGCGTAGCGGTCGAGGTAGTCGTCGGTGAGCGGATGCCCCGCCTTCGCGAACGCGTCGATCGTCTGCGCCACGATGCGGCGCCCGACGTTGTCGCCGCAGTGCGCCCACCCGGCGCGCTCGATCACCCCGTCGGCGCGCTCGTAGCTCTCGGCCCCCGGCTCGGAGACCCCGGGCACCGCGTCGCGCGACAGCGCGTTCTGCGCGGTCTCGAAGGTCTCCGCGATCGGCCGCTCGTCGTCGAGGGCCTCGAGCACGGCCGACACCGAGCCGATCGAGAGCTTGCCCACCTCGAGCAGGGCCCGGATGAGCCTCAGCCGGTGCAGGTGCGAGTCGTCGTAGCTGGTGCGGTTGCCGCCCTCCCGGGTGCCCGCCGGCAGCAGCCCCTCCCGCACGTAGTACTTGATCGTGGCGGCGGGGGTGCCCGAGACGTCGGCGAGGGCGGAGATGAGCATGCGCCGATAGTAGCACTACCGGTAGCGCCACTACCAGCTCGAATACGACGACCTTCTGGGCGGGCCGGACCGATCAGCGGTCGGGGAACCCGTTCGGCAGACCCCTCAGCACCGGGTCGACGCGCGAGAGCCGCTCCCGCTCGATCATCAGCGCGCGGTACTCCCGGTCGCGCCGCAGGGCGGCGACCCCCACCAGGAAGGTCTCCGGATGCACGTTCGGCAGCGGGGACACGAACGGCGACGTCTCGGCGGCGAGCTCGTGGGCGAGCCGGGCACGCGTGGCCGGGGTCATCCGCGAGGCCTGGGTGAGGAAGGCCACGAGCCGCCGGGACAGGCGGTCGGGCAGCTTCGCCACGTCGGCGGTCTGCGCCCAGAGCGCGAGCTCGGCCGGCACCCCGACGGAGAAGGGCCGCGGGGCGGGCACCCGCTCGTGCTGGCTGTAGGTGCCGGCCAGCAGGTCGCCGAGCCGCTTCGAGCGGGAGTTCAGCAGCGAGGTCACGAAGGCGAGCCCGCCGAAGGTGGCGAAGATCTCGACGAAGCCGAGCAGGCCGCGGATGATGCTGTGCCGCAGGGCGATGGATCCTCCGTCGTCGCGCACGATGCGGGCGCCGATGACGAGCCGGCCGAGGGAACGGCCGCCCGAGGCGAACTCGACCACGATCGGGGCGATCACGAGGAAGGCGATCACGAGGGCGATCGACAGCGCCTGGGTGAGCGCCGGATCGAACGCGACCCCGCTGGCCACCACCGCGGAGAAGACCCAGATGGCGCCGATGAGCGGGAGCACGTAGGCGGCGAAGTCGATGGCGCCGCTGGCGCTCCGCAGCAGGAAGCTCGCGGGCCGCACGTCGAGGGCGACGGCCTCGCCGGTGAGCAGCTCGTCGTCGGCGACCGAGGCGCTCGACCCCGAGGCGCCCGACACCGAGGCGCTCGACCCCGAGGCGCTCGCGCTCGCGCTCGCTCCCACCGCGCTTGTTCCCCCCACGGACGGCTGCGACATGAATATCATCTAATCAGATGGATCTTGACGCGTACTCCGAAGCCCATCGCGACGAGTGGACTCGTCTCGATGACCTCGGGCGACGGCGCTCGTTCTCGGGCCGCGAGGCCGACGAGCTGATCGAGCGGTACCAGTCGGGGTCGACCCAGCTCTCGGCCATCAAGACGGTGGCGGGCTCCACGGCCCAGGGCGACCGCTTGTCGGTCTCGCTCTCGCGGGCCCGGCTGCGGTTCACCGGCGCCGGGTCGAACCTGCTGCGGCAGCTGCCGCTCTTCTTCGCGGTGCAGCTTCCCGCCGCCCTCTACCGGTTGCGCTGGCTCACCCTCGCCGTCGCGGTCGCGACCGTCGTGATCGCCGGGCTCTATGCGATCTGGATCTCGCAGAACCCCGCGGTGCTGGCCGCCCTCGGCGACGACGCGACGTTGAAGAAGCTGGCGGAGGAGGACTTCGTCGACTACTACTCCGAGAATCCGGCGGCCTCGTTCACGGGGCTCGTCTGGACGAACAACGCCTGGATCGCCGCCCAGTGCATCGCCTTCGGCATCCTCGGCTTCTACGTGCCCGCGATCATCATCAGCAACGCCCAGAACCTGGGCGTGAACGCCGCCGTCATGTTCGAGTACGGCCACGGCGACATCTTCTTCCTCTACATCATGCCGCACGGGCTGCTCGAGCTGACGGCCATCTTCGTGGCCGCGGCGGCCGGGCTCCGCATCTTCTGGGCCTGGGTCGCGCCCGGGGCGAAGACCCGTGGGCGCTCGCTCGCCGAGAACGGGCGGTCGCTGTTCACGGTGGCGATCGGCCTGGTGTTCGTGCTGTTCGTCTCGGGGGTCATCGAGGGCTTCGTGACACCGGCGCCCTGGCCCTGGCCCGTGAAGATCGGCATCGGAGCGCTCGCTCTGCTGGCGTTCCTGTTCTACATGGTCGTCATCGGCGGCCGGGCCGCGCGGGCGGGCCAGACGGGCGACCTCGAGGAGTTCGAGGCGGGGGCCACCCAGCTCGTCGCGGGCTGAGCGGATGGCCCGGCCACTGGCATCCTGGACGGCCCGCTAGAGCCGACCGGCCGCCTTCAGCGCGATGTACCGGTCGGCGAGGGCCGGTGGCAGCTCGGCCGGCGACCCGGTGATGACGTCGGCGCCGAACCGCTTCAGCACCGTGGTCACACGGGCCGCGTCGAGCAGCGCCCGCTCGGCCGCCGCCGCGCGGTAGACCTCCTCGCGATCGCCGCGGTGGTGCACGCCGGCGGTCACGTCGGGATCGGTCACCGAGCTCACGACGACGGTGTGGTCGCGGGTGAGCTGCGGCACGATCGCCATCAGCTCGCGGGAGATGCCGGGGGAGTCGATCGCCGTGGCGAGCACGACCAGCGAGCGCTGCGTCGTGCCCTGTCGCACGAGGCCGGGCACCGCCGTCCAGTCCATCTCGATCAGGTCGGGATCGATCGGCGCCATCACGTCGACCATCCGAGAGAGCAGTTCGGGGCCGGACGCCCCGTGCACCCGGCCGCGCAGCCGGCGGTCGTAGAGGATGACGTCGACCCGGTCGCCCGCGCGGGTGGCGAGAGCCGCGAGCAGCAGCGCGCTCTCGAACGCGGTGTCGATGCGCGGCTCGTCGTCGATGCGCGCGGCCTGAGTGCGCCCGGTGTCGATCACGATCACCACACGCCGGTCGCGCTCGGGCCGCCAGGTGCGCACCATCACGTCGCTGTGCCGGGCGGTGGCCCGCCAGTCGATGGAGCGCACGTCGTCGCCCCGCACGTACTCGCGCAGGCTGTCGAACTCGGTGCCCTGGCCCCGGATCATCACGCTCGCCCGCCCGTCGAGCTCGCGCAGCCGGGCCAGCCGGGAGGGCAGGTGCTTGCGGGCGTTGAACGGGGGCAGCACGCGGATGCGCCCCGGCGCCGTCAGGGTCGCCTGGCGGGCGGCCAGCCCGAGCGGTCCGAGGCTCCGCACGGTGATGCGCTCGGTGCGCCGCTCGCCGCGCCGGAAGGGCGTGAGGGTCAGGGTCAGGGCCCGGCGCTCTCCGGCGGGGATCGTGACCGGCAGGCGTGCGGTGCTCGCCCCGGCCGAGGGCTGCCAGGCGTCGCGGACGACGGCTCTGAGCATCCGTCGACCGGTGTTGGTGAGGTACAGGGTGCTCGTGGCCGTGTCACCGAGTCGCACCCGGGCCGGCAGGGTGCGGTCGACGCCGAGGCGCCGGGGTGAGGCGGCGGCGACCAGGTCGATCACGACGAGCACCACGACGAGCACGATCCAGGCCAGCAGCGCCTCAAGCGCGCGGTCGTAGAACTCGCCGATCAGCACCACCGGCACGACGCCGAGGGCCACGAGGGCGACGAGCCGCCCCGTGACCGTCACGGCCGGGCCGCCTCTGCCGGGTGGGGGAGCCTCATCAGATCGGCACCCGCACCTGCGTGAGGATCGACCGCAGGATGGCGTCGACCGACACGCCCTCGAGCTCGGCCTCGGGCCGCAGCTGGATGCGGTGCCGGAGCACCGGCAGCACCATCGCCTGCACGTGGTCGGGCGTGATGCCGGGCGAGCCGTTCAGCCAGGCCCAGGCCTTGGCCGCCGCCAGCAGCGCGGTCGAGCCGCGCGGCGAGACGCCGAGCTTGACCGACGGGCTCTGCCGGGTGGCCCGCGCGAGGTCGACGATGTAGCCGAGCACGTCGGGGGAGGCCTGCACCCGCGCCACCGCGCGCTGCGCCTGGGTGAGCTCGGCCGCGCCGAGCACCGGTGTGACCCCCGCCGCGGTCAGGTCGCGCGGGTTGAACCCGCCCGCGTGCCGGGTCAGCACGTGGACCTCGACCGCGCGCTCGGGCAGGTCGAGCACGAGCTTCAGCAGGAAGCGGTCGAGCTGCGCCTCGGGCAGCGTGTAGGTGCCCTCGTACTCGATCGGGTTCTGCGTGGCGGCGACGAGGAACGGGTCGGGCAGCGCACGCGTGACGCCGTCGGCGCTCACCTGACGCTCCTCCATCGCCTCCAGGAGCGACGACTGCGTCTTGGGGGGCGTGCGGTTGATCTCGTCGGCGAGCAGGATGTTCGTGAACACCGGCCCCTCGCGGAACGAGAACTCGCCGGCCTTGGCGTCGTAGATCAGCGAACCGGTCACGTCGCCCGGCATCAGGTCGGGGGTGAACTGCACGCGCTTGGTGTCGAGACTGAGCGCCTGGCTGACGGAGCGCACCAGCAGCGTCTTGGCGACACCGGGCACACCCTCCAGCAGCACGTGGCCGCGGGCCAGCAGGGCGATGATCATGCCGGTGACGGCGCCGTCCTGGCCGACCACGGCCTTGCCGACCTCGGTGCGCACCTGGGCGAGGGTGCGCCGCAGCTCGTCGTCGCTGGGGGCTGCGGTGTACTGGTCTGTCATCGGTGGTTCCTCACTGCTTCGCGGAGCTGGGTGGTCGACTGGGCCGGGATCATGGGGTCAACGGGGGGTGTTCGCGGCGACCTGCTGCTCGAGCACGAGCAGACGGTCGGAGTAGTCGAGGAGCTCGCGCTCCGAGCGCGGCACCGCTCCGACGAGGATGTCGTACACCTCGTCGACCCCTCGGCCGGTGCTGTTCGCGACGGAGCGGCTGACCTCGACGACGTCGGCGTACCGCGGCAGGTTCAGCGCCGTGGTGAGCCGGGAGATCGTGCCGATGCGCAGCGCGTCGAGCGCCCGGCCGTGGGCCGACTGCCGCGCGTACAGGCGCGCCCGGCCCTCCATCGTCTCCGACGCCCGCACCGTGACGGGCAGGTTCTCGACGACCACGGGGCCGAAGCGGCGGCCGCGCCAGATGCCGGCGGCCACGGTGGTGAGCAGCAGCACCAGGATGACCGGGGTGACCCAGCCCGGGGTCAGTTCGCCGAGCGTGGGGGTCGCCCCGTCGAAGTCCTCGTAGCCGGGCTGGTACCAGACCAGGGTCTCGTGCGTGCCCAGGAGGCCCAGCACGAGGGCCGCGTTGCCCTGCAGCGCGACGGAGTCGTTCGTCAGGGCGTCGCCGGCTCCGAGCACGGTGACCGTCCCGGCGCCCGCGGGCTGCTGCAGCAGGGAGTAGGAGTCGTCGCCCGCGGGGAAGCAGCGAACGGTGTCGGCTCGGGTCGCCTCGGCGTCGGCGTCGAGCAGGCGGTAGGCCCAGGAGGGCTGGGAGATCGTCCCGGCGCGCTCGGCGGCCGGCAGCGCGCATCCGGCACCCACCGTGGAGTCGTCGGCGGCGGCCCCCGCGTTCGCGATGCCGTCGGCCATCGACTCGAGCTCGTCGGAGCCGGGTTCGACGAGCACCAGGTCGGCGCCTCCCTCGGCGAGGGCGCGCACGGCGTCGCGGCCGTCGTCGTCGAGGTAGCCCGAGGCGTCGGAGAACAGGATGCCCGCCCGCCCGCCCGCCTCCTCGACCGCCGACCGGGCCTCGTCGAGCGTCGTCGCCTCGACCACGTCGACGCCCTGCTGGCGCAGCACCTCGGCGACGGCGCGGCTGCCGGTCGCACCGGCGTTGCCGATCGAGAAGCGCTCGCCGTCGGGGATGCCCGAGGCGCTGGAGAAGACGGTGAACAGGGCGCCGAGGATCGCCAGCACGATGGCGGCGATCCAGAACAGCCGGCGCCTGAGGGTCGTGCGGAGGCGCGGTGTCTCGGTGATGGCCTCGGCCGGGGCGATGCTCATCGCACCAGCTCGCCGGGCACGGCCTCGAGCGCGACCGGTCGCTCGGCCTGCAGCCGGCGGTCGAGCAGCACGATGCGGTCGTAGTCGGCCCGGTCGGCCGAGCGGTCGAGGTAGCGCACCCCGTCGAACAGTCCGGCTCCGTCGGCGAGCTCGCCCCGGGCTCCGGGGAAGGAGGTGGCGGCGCGGCGGGAGAAGTCCTGCGCGGTGGTGCCGGGGGAGGTCGTGACGATGGTGCGTTCGGTCAGCCCCCGGGCCAGGCCGCGGAACGCCTCCTCGACGGCCACCGTGAAGTCGCCGGCGGCGGCCGCCCGCGCGGCGGAGGCGCGGAGCTCGGCGGCGGAGCGGGTGTCGTCGGTGCCGAACAGGCCGCCGATCTCGACCCGGCTGCGGCGGTTCAGGCGCGGACGGCCGTAGACGAGGAACACGACCACCAGCACCACGACCACGATGACGACCCCGATCAGCGGGATCAGGCCGCCGAAGCCCGAGCCGTCGGGCACCCGGAGGGACGAGAACCAGTCGGCGACCGCCTGCGACACCCGGTCGAACCAGGTCGGCTGGGCGGCCTGGTAGGGCGCCTTGCTGAGCTCGCCGATCATCCACTCGCGTGCCTCGTCGGCGCCCGGCTCCACCGGCACGTCGGCGACGACGGCGGTCGTGGCTGCCGCGAGGGCGGAGATCATGCCCGGGGCCCGGTGGGCGACGCGGTGGTGGCGTAGGGGTCGGGCCAGGCGTCGAGGCCGTCCTGGCGCGACTCGACGAAGCGCTGCAGCTCGAGGTCGAGCCCCTCCTTGCGCATGCGCAGGTCGAGGTAGACCACGGCGACCGTGGCGGCCTGCACCACGGAGGTGACGGCACCGAGCAGCAGGCTCAGGGCGAGGAACAGCACGTAGAGCACGATCAGCGCCGCGATGCCCGCCCCCGTGTTGTTGGGGTCGATCACGGTCAGGACCATGGGCAGCAGGAAGGAGAAGGGCGCCTGGATGATCTGGCCGGCGGCCGAGAGGATGATCGAGACGAGCGCGATCACTCCGAAGGTGCGCCAGAAGTTGCCGTTCGTGAGGCCCCACGACCGCCGCACGGCGGCCACCAGACCGGCCCGCTCGAGCACGATCACGCTCGGGACGAGGGCGAGCTTCGTGGCGAGCCAGGCGCCGAGCACCGCGAGGGCGAGGGCGAGCAGGATCGCGACGACGACACCCACCGCGAGCCCCACCGATCCGCCGACGAGGTTGGCGAGCAGCACGATGCCCACCAGCAGGGCGACCACCACGATCACGGCGGCGACCGTGATGGCGAACCAGCCCGTGAGGGGGAGGGTGCGCTTGAAGGCGGCCTTCCAGAGCTCGCCGAGCCGGCGCTTCTCACCCAGGGTGGCGCGGGCCACCTCGAGCACGAGCACCGCCTGCAGGAGGGCCGAGGCGAACAGCGAGAGCACGAGCGGCACGACGAAGGAGACGAGCACGATGCCGACGCTGCCGGCGTTCACCGCGTCGGCGTCGGCCTGCCCCTCGGCCGAGACCGAGCGCGAGATCGCCCAGAACACGGCGGCCCCCACGAAGACACCCGTGACCAGCACGATCACGAGCTGCACCAGCAGCCCGGAGCCGAAGGTGGCCTTGGGGTTGCGGCGCACCGCCTGGAACGGGGCGCCGAGCAGCGTGCCGAAGCCGAGGGGGCGCAGCGGGATGAGCCCGGGCTTCGGGGGCGGGGCCCACTGCGGCGGCGGGGCGGCGTAGCCGGTGCTCGGGGCGGCGTACTGCCAGGCCGGGGGCTGCTGCGGCACCGGTGGCGCGTACTGCCCGTACTGCGGAGCGGCGGGCGGCGCGTACTGCCCGTACGGCGGCACGGGCGGCAGCGCCGAGGGCGGCGGCGTCACGGGCTGATCGGCCCGGGCATCCGGCTGCTCGCCGGGCTCAGCGCCGGGCGCGGCCCAGCTGCCTCCATCGCTCATCGGCACTCCTCGACCTCTGTGACGACCCGACCCCCACGCCGACGCCCCGACTTGATGCCCCCATGCTTTCACACTCGCTCGGAGTTCGCCCGGCAAGCGCCCGGGTGGCCCGGGCATCCGCCGGACGCCGACCCTGCTCGACTACTCTGGTCGCCATGGACCCTCGCATTCTCGTTGTCGACGACGACACGGCCCTTGCGGAGATGATCGGCATCGTGCTGCGCGCGGAGGGCTTCGACCCCGTGTTCTGCGCCGACGGCTCGGAGGCGCTCGACGCCTTCCGCGATGCCAAGCCCGACCTCGTGCTGCTCGACCTGATGCTGCCCGGCATGGACGGCATCGAGGTCTGCGGCCTGATCCGGGCCGAGTCCGGCACCCCCATCATCATGCTGACCGCGCGCACCGACACCTCCGACGTCGTGAAGGGCCTCGAGTCGGGCGCCGACGACTACGTGGTCAAGCCCTTCAATCCCAAGGAGTTGGTGGCACGCATCCGCACCCGCCTGCGCCCCGCGCCCGAGTCGACGCCCGAGACCCTGCAGATCGGCGACCTCACCCTCGACGTGGCCGGCCACGAGGTGCGCCGCGGAGCATACCGCATCAACCTCACCCCGCTCGAGTTCGACCTGCTGCTCGCCCTGGCCTCCAAGCCCCAGCAGGTGTTCACCCGCGAGATGCTGCTCGAGCAGGTCTGGGGCTACCACTACAAGGCCGACACCCGCCTGGTGAACGTGCACGTGCAGCGGCTGCGCGCCAAGGTCGAGGAAGACCCCGACAACCCCAAGATCGTGATGACCGTGCGCGGGGTCGGCTACCGCGCCGGGTCGTCCTGATGCCGTGACCGACGGGCGGGGCATCCGTCGCCCCTCGGCGGTGCTGCGCGACTGGCGCTCGTGGCCGCGCCGCACGGTGCGCGCGTGGCGGCGCTCGCTGCAGTTCCGCACCGTCGTGATCACCGTCGCGCTCTCGGCCGTCGCCGTGCTCGTCACCGGCAGTTACATGTCGATCTCGATCGGCAACGACCTGTTCCAGTCGCGCCTGCAGCAGGTGCTCGTGGAGTCGAAGAACGCGGCCTCGGCGGCGCAGACCATCTTCGACTCCTCCGACGCGGGGGGCGAGGCCTCGACGATCTCCCTGCTCTCCTCGGCGAAGTCGGCCATCATCGCCTCGTCGTCGAGCCGGCTGATCGCGCTCTACGCCACGCCGGGCCAGTCCACCGGCGAGACCACCGTGCTCTCGTTCGCGAGCCCCGAGCTCGCCGGCAATGGCGTCATCACGCAGCAGCTCCAGGATGCGGTGGCCGGCGACACCGACGACCAGCAGTACTGGCAGTCGGTGCCGTTGCCCGATCAGACCGGGGGGACCGACCCGGGCATCGTGGTCGGCTCCCCGCTCACCATCCCGGGCGCCGGGCAGTTCGAGCTGTACATCGGCTACAACCTCGCCGAGGCCGAGCAGACGCTCGTGTTCGTGCAGCAGACGCTGCTGCTGTCGAGCCTCGCGCTGATCATCCTGATCGGGCTGATCGCCGGCCTGATCGTGCGGCTCGTCGTGAAGCCCATCCGCACCGCCGCCGAGACGAGCGAGAAGCTCGCCGCCGGGCAGCTCGAGGTGCGCATCCCCGAGCGGGGGCAGGACGTCATCTCCACCCTCGCCCGCTCGTTCAACGGGATGGCCGACAGCATGCAGGCCCAGATCACCCAGCTGGCCGAGCTGTCGCAGGTGCAGCAGCGCTTCGTCTCCGACGTCTCGCACGAGCTGCGCACCCCGCTCACCACGATCCGGCTCGCCGGCGACGTGCTCTACGACCAGCGCGAGAGCTTCCCGCCCGCCACCGGTCGCACGGCAGAGCTGCTGCACACCCAGACCGAGCGCTTCGAGCTGCTGCTCGGCGACCTGCTGGAGATCAGCCGCTTCGACGCCGGCTCCGCCTCGCTCGACACCGAGCCCACCAACCTCGTGCGCCTCGCCGAGGACGCCATCGAGCAGATGGAGTCGCTCGCCGAGCAGGCCGGGTCGCCGCTGCGCCTCGTCGCCCCGGGCGGGTACTTCGAGGCCGAGGTGGATGCGCGGCGCATCCGCCGGATCGTGCGCAACCTGCTCGGCAACGCGATCGAGCACGGAGAGGGCAAGCCGATCGTGGTCAGCGTCGACAGCGACGAGCGGTTCGTGGCGCTGTCGGTGCGCGATTACGGCAGCGGGATGACCGAGGAGGAGGCCGAGCGCGTGTTCGACCGGTTCTGGCGGGCCGACCCGTCGCGGAAGCGCACGATCGGGGGCACCGGGCTCGGGCTCGCGATCTCGCTCGAGGACGCCACGCTGCACAAGGGGGCGTTGGAGGTGTGGTCGCGGCCGGGGGCCGGGAGCTGCTTCCGGTTGACGCTGCCGCGAGTGCAGGGGCGGGTCGGGGCCGGCGCGGGCTCGGGTTCCGGTCTTGGTGCCGGTGCAGTGGTCGCGGGCGGGCAGTCCTCGCCCCTGCCGCTGGTGCCGGGCGACGCGTTCGGCGAGGCCCCGGCCGTGGCCGAGCTGCGCGCGCCCACCGGTTCGACGTCGATGGTGGGGGACGACCGTGGCTGAGCGCGTTCTCGCCGGGAGCGGCTCGCCGCGCATCCGCTCGCTCACCCGGTGGCTGGGAGCCCTGCTCGCCCTCGTGGTGCTGGCCGGGCTCGCCGCGTGCACCGGCATCCCGCGCTCGGGCGACGTGCAGCCGGGCGACGCGATCGGCACCGACGACGACATCGACGTGGTGTTCCTCGCGGAGGGACCGACGGCCGGAGCGTCGCAGCAGGCCATCCTGAACGGCTTCATCCAGGCGGCCAAGAGCCCGCAGGACGACTACGCCATCGCCCGCCAGTACCTCACCCCCGCCGCCGCCGCGAGCTGGAAGCCGAACGAGAAGACGCTCGTCGACTCGGGCACCCGGCCGACCAGCCGAAGCGACGAGTTCACCCTGCAGATGACGGCGACTCCCGTGGCGACGGTCGACGCCTCGGGCATCTACGCGACGAGCCCCTCGAACGCGCCGACGTCGCTGAGCTTCGGCTTCACCCAGCAGGACGGCGAGTGGCGCATCAACGGCCTCGACGACGGCACGGTGATCGAGGACGTCTTCTTCGACCAGATCTTCAGTTCGTACTCCCTCTACTTCTTCGACCCCACCTTCACCTACCTCGTGCCCGACCTGCGCTGGTTCGCGACCTCGTCGGCGGTGGGCACCCGGGTGGTGAAGGCGCTGCTGAAGGGCCCGGTGGCCTGGCTCGGCGGCGGTGCCGTGGTGTCGGCGTTCCCCGAGGGCACGACGACGACCTCGGTGGTGACCGCGTCGGGGCAGACCCGGGTGGAGCTGTCGAGCAATGTGCTGCAGTCCGACGAGACCGACCTGCGGCGCATGCAGGCGCAGCTGCGCTCGAGTCTCAGCGGGCTCGCCTCGGCGTCGAGCGTGGTGATCTCGGTCGACCAGAACGTGGTGCCGTTCCCGGCCTCCGACTCGACGGTCGCCGATGCGACCCCGCGGGTCAACTCGCTGCCGCTCGTGGTCAGCGACGGCGAGTTCGGCTACCTCAGCGGCGGCGCGGTGAGCCCGATCGAGGGGATCAGCGAGGGCGTGAAGTCGGTGCAGCCCCAGTCGGCCGCCTACTCGGCGGTGTCGGGCACGGTGGCGGTGAAGGCCGGAAACGGCTCCGTCGTGGCGGTGCGCGAGACCTCGGGCGGCGTGCCGATCGTGCAGCAGATCGACACCCGGCCGGGCCTGATCGACCCGGCCGTCGACCCGTGGGGCTTCGTCTGGTCCATCCCGTCGGGGGAGCCGACGGCGGTGCTGGCCGGGGGCGCCTCGACCGACGCGCCCCTGTCCATCCCCACCACCTGGGACGGCGCCTCCAGCATCACGAGCTTCGAGATCTCGCGCGACGGCACCCGCGCCGTGGCGTTCCTCGAGGTCGCGGGGGCGGCGAAGCTCGTGGTGGCCGCGGTCATCCGCGACCAGAACGGGGTTCCGCAGCAGCTCGGGCAGGCCGTCGAGCTCACCACCGGGCCGGGCACGCCGATCGACGCCACCTGGGTCGACCAGTTCTCGGTCGCCTCGGCGACGGCGCTGCCCGGCGAGGTGCGGGTGGTCGCGCAGCAGCTCGGCGGGCGCTCGACGAACCTCGGTGCGCCGTCCTCGGCCGTGTCGCTCTCGGGGTCGAACGACCTCGACGGCCTGCGGGTGCTCGGCACCGACGGCAGCCTGCTGCAGCAGCGGGGGAGCGCCTGGCAGGCGACGACGAGCGGGGTGTCCGAGCTCGGGGTGCAGAACTAGTACGGCACATCCGGTCGGGTCGGCGCAGTTCTGCACAGGTGGCCGGATGCGCGTCCCGCCCGGTCGGGGCTCGTGCACTCTGGGCGCATGACCCGTGACGTCCTGCGCAGCTGGCTCGGTGAGGCGGCCGCCGTCGTGTCGCCCGTGCGCTGCGCCGGATGCGGGGCGGCCGACATCGGGGTCTGCGCCGCGTGCCGGGCCGCCGTGCTGCCGTCGGTGCGTGGAGTGCAGGTCGGCGGGCTGACCGTCGTCGTGGCGCTCGAGTACGGCGGGGTGGTCGCTCGGCTGCTGGGGGCGGTGAAGGAGCGGGGGCGGACGGATGCGCTGGGGGTGCTGGCGGGGGCGATGGGGGTGGCGCTGCGGGCTGGCGTTGTCGGGTGCGCTGGTGTTGGCGGTGTTGGCGGTGTGGCGGGGGTCGCGACTTCCGTCGTGCTCGTGGCGGTGCCGTCGGCGCGGGCGGCGGTGCGGCGTCGGGGCTTCCGGCCGGTCGACGAGCTGGTGCGGCGGAGCGGCTCGGGGCGGCCTGCGCGCCGGGGTCTCGTGCTGGTTCGGGACGTGGCCGACCAGGCCGGGCTGGGGGTGGAAGAGCGTCGGGCGAACCTCGAGGGGGCGCTCCGGGCATCCGCTCGCCTGGCCGGTCGCCGGGTGCTCATCGTCGACGACGTGGTGACCACGGGGGCGACGATCGGCGAGGCGCGGCGGGCCCTCGAGGCGGTCGGTGGCGAGGTCGCGGGGGCCGTCTGCCTCGCCTACACCAGGCGGCGGGACGGGCGCGAGAGCACTCAGGTGACGCCGGGTCGACCGGCAGGGAACTAACCGGTGACTATCCGGAGCGGGCGTACTACGGTGAGGGTCACAAGGCGCGAAGGGCCCCGGCTTGTCGGGGCTGCGCCACCCAATATGGCTAGGAGGTCTCCATGGAAGTCAACATCACTGGAAGAAACCTA
The DNA here is from genome assembly GCF_024978135.1 of Herbiconiux gentiana. Taxonomy (GTDB): domain Bacteria; phylum Actinomycetota; class Actinomycetes; order Actinomycetales; family Microbacteriaceae; genus Herbiconiux; species Herbiconiux gentiana. The sequence goes on from NZ_JANTEZ010000011.1 coordinate 17,253, forward strand.
GGGATCACGGATCGCTTTCGCGAGTACGCGAGCGAGAAGGCGGAGAAGGTCGCGCATCTCGCCGACAAGGCTCTCGCCCTCGAGATCAAAGTGAGCCGCCACAACTCGGCCAACGGCACCCAGAGCGGCGACGATCGGGTGGAGCTCACGCTCATCGGCCCCGGCCCGCTGGTGCGTGCCGAGTGCGCGGCCTCCGACAAGTACGCGGCGTTCGACCTCGCGCTCGCCAAGCTCATGCAGCGCGTGCGGCGCGCCAAGGATCGCAAAAAGGTGCACCGCGGTCAGCACCGGCCCGTGTCGGTGCACGAGGTCGCGACCGGAGCGTTCAGCGCGCTGAGCGTCGAGCCCGCCGGGGTCGAGGTGCTCACCGGGGTGCCGTCCGCGCGTGGCGATGACGAGGCGCCCGCCGTCGGGTCGTCGTCGTCGTCCGCTCCGGGTGACGGGTCGTCGTCGTCCGCGTCGGCCGACGGTGAGGACGACTACTGCCCGGTGGTCATCCGCAAGAAGGTCTACGGGGCGGCACCGATGACGGTCGACGACGCGCTCTACCACATGGAGCTCGTGGGCCACGACTTCTACCTGTTCATCGATTCCGAGACGAACAGACCGAGTGTCGTCTACCGCCGCAAGGGCTGGGACTACGGCGTGATCGGCCTCGACGAGAACGCCGCGGCCTTCGCCGAGCTCACCTCCGAGACGATCGGAGCCTCCGCCCGCTGATCCCGCGGGGCCCGACTGGGGCCACGGAGCACTCACCGGATCTCCCGCCGACGCTCAGGGACGAGCAACTAGTATGGCTATCGCTCATGCGATCCGTACGAGCCCGAAAGCAGTGGGAGAGTCTCCGTGGCCTCAGTTCTCGAAAAGGTCCTTCGTGTCGGCGAGGGCCGCACCCTTCGCAAGCTCCAGGCCTACGCGAAGGCGATCAACGCGCTCGAAGAAGACTTCCAGGCGCTGTCCGACGAGGAGCTCAAGGACGAGACTCCCCGCCTGCGCGAGCGCTACGAGGCCGGCGAGAGCCTCGACCACCTGCTGCCCGAGGCCTTCGCCGCGGTGCGCGAGGCCTCGAGCCGCACGCTCGGCCTCCGCCACTTCGACGTGCAGCTGATGGGTGGCGCGGCGCTCCACCTCGGCAACATCGCCGAGATGAAGACCGGTGAGGGCAAGACGCTCGTCGCCACCACAGCGGCTTACCTCAACGCCATCGCCGGCAAGGGTGTGCACGTCATCACGGTGAACGACTACCTCGCCGGCTACCAGAGCGAGTTGATGGGGCGCGTGTTCCGCGCCCTCGGCATGACCACCGGCTGCATCCTGGCCGGCCAGACGCCGGCCGAGCGCCGCGTGCAGTACGAGGCCGACATCACCTACGGCACGAACAACGAGTTCGGCTTCGACTACCTGCGCGACAACATGGCCTGGCAGGCCGCCGACATGGTGCAGCGCGGCCACTTCTTCGCCGTCGTCGACGAGGTCGACTCCATCCTGATCGACGAGGCCCGCACGCCGCTCATCATCTCCGGGCCCGCCTCGGGCGAGGCGAACCGCTGGTTCAACGAGTTCGCGGTCATCGCCACGAAGCTCGTGCCCGACGTCGACTACGAGGTCGACGAGAAGAAGCGCACCGTCGGCGTGCTCGAGCCCGGCATCGAGAAGGTCGAGGACTACCTCGGCATCGACAACCTCTACGAGTCGGCCAACACGCCGCTGATCTCGTTCCTCAACAACGCCATCAAGGCCACCGCCCTGTTCAAGAAAGACAAGGACTACGTCGTGCTGAACGGCGAGGTGCTCATCGTCGACGAGCACACCGGCCGCATCCTGGCCGGCCGGCGGTACAACGAGGGCATCCACCAGGCCATCGAGGCCAAGGAGGGCGTGGCCGTCAAGGCCGAGAACCAGACCCTCGCCACGGTGACGCTGCAGAACTACTTCCGCCTCTACGACAAGCTCTCGGGCATGACGGGCACGGCCGAGACCGAAGCCGCCGAGTTCATGAGCACCTACAAGCTCGGCGTCGTCGCCATCCCCACGAACCGGCCGATGCAGCGCATCGACCAGCCCGACCTCGTCTACAAGAACGAGCAGTCGAAGTTCGACCAGGTGGTCGAAGACATCGTGGAGCGCCACGAGAAGGGCCAGCCGGTACTGGTCGGCACCACGAGCGTCGAGAAGAGCGAGTACCTCTCGCGGCTGCTCGCCAAGCGCGGTGTTCGTCACGAGGTGCTGAACGCGAAGAACCACGCCCGTGAGGCCGCCATCGTCGCCCAGGCGGGCCGGCTCGGCTCGGTCACCGTCGCCACCAACATGGCCGGCCGTGGAACCGACATCATGCTCGGCGGCAACGCCGAGTTCCTCGCGGTCGCCGAGATGAACGCCCGGGGCCTCAGCCCGGTCGAGACGCCCGAGGAGTACGAGGCCGCGTGGGACGAGGTGTTCGCCGCCGTCAAGGCCGACGTCGACACCGAGGCCGCCAAGGTCATCGACGCCGGCGGTCTCTACGTGCTCGGCACCGAGCGACACGAGTCGCGCCGCATCGACAATCAGCTCCGCGGCCGCAGCGGCCGCCAGGGCGATCCCGGCGAGAGCCGCTTCTACCTCTCGCTCACCGACGACCTGATGCGCCTGTTCAACGCCGGTGCGGCCGAGAGCCTGATGGGTCGCAACGGCGTTCCCGACGACCTGGCCATCGAGTCGAAGGTCGTCTCGCGGGCCATCCGCAGCGCGCAGTCGCAGGTCGAGGGCCGCAACGCCGAGATCCGCAAGAACGTGCTGAAGTACGACGACGTGCTGAACCGCCAGCGCGAGGCGATCTACAGCGACCGCCGCCACATCCTCGAGGGCGACAACCTCCAGGACCGTGCGCAGAAGTTCCTCGAAGACGTCATCGAGGCGATCGTCACCGACCACGCCGCCGCCGGCAGCGCCGACGACTGGGACTTCGACGCGCTCTGGGCCGAGCTGAAGACGCTCTACCCGATCTCGATCACCATCGACGAGGTCGTCGCCGAGGCCGGCAACAAGGGCCGCATCAACCGCGACTTCGTGCTGCGCGAGGTGCTGTCGGATGCGAAGCTCGCCTATCAGCGCCGCGAGGAGACCCTCGGCGAACCCGCCATGCGGGAGCTCGAGCGTCGCGTGGTGCTCTCGGTGATCGACCGCCGCTGGCGCGACCACCTCTACGAGATGGACTACCTGAAGGACGGCATCGGCCTGCGCGCCATGGCGCAGCGCGACCCGCTGGTCGAGTACCAGCGCGAGGGCTTCGCCCTGTTCCAGTCGATGATGGGGCAGATCCGCGAGGAGACCGTCGGCTTCCTGTTCAACCTCGAGGTCGAGGTCAACGCGGCCCCCACCGCCGTGGGTGCGCCCACCGTCGAGGCCAAGGGCCTGGCCCAGCCGACCGCCCCGGCCGAGAAGCTCAGCTTCTCCGCCCCGAGCGACTCGGGCGGCGTCGAGGTGCGCAACCAGCGCGGCCAGATCGAGCAGGCCGCCACGGCGCGGGCTCAGCAGGCGGAGGAGAAGGCGGCGCCGCCGGTCTCGAGCGCGTTCGCGCGGGGCGGCGGGGCGTCGTCGTCGGGCTCGTCGGCGTCCGGCAAGGCGTCGTCCTCGGGCGGCTCGTCGAAGGGCTCGGGCTCCGGGTCGAACGCGCAGAAGTCGTCCGCCAAGGCGGCCCCGTCGTCGGCGAACCGCGCCCAGCGCCGGGCCCAGGGCAAGAAGAAGTAGCCCGCCCGAACGCCCTCGACGTCCCCACCCGCTGCTGCGGCGTGGGGACGTCGTCGTTGCGGGCCCGTGGCCCTCGACGGAGATGTCGCCGTCGGGTGGCCTGGTCGTCGTGCGCGCTCGTCGCCGTCGGGTGGCCTGGCCGTCGTGTGGCCTGGAAGTCGTGTGCGCCCGTCGCCGTCGGGTGGCCTCACCGTCGCGCACGCGCCAGTCGACATCGCGCGGGGGAGGTGCGCTGGTCCGACGTCGGCGAAGCGGTTCGGCGGTCGTCGCTCAGAGCACGTGGACGGCGCTCGCCCGCCACCGGGCGCCGAGCGCCTCGAGTCGCAGAGCCACGGCGCGGGAGCGCGCCCGGCCGTGCACGATGACCACCGCCTCGACGACGCCCTCGCTCGGCTCGCAGAGCACCGTCGACCCCAGGGTGAACGAGAACCGCCCGGGAGACTCGCCCCGGAGCGTGCGGGCACGACGTGCCAGCACCACCCGTTTCATCAGGTGAGCGTGCACATCCGTCGACAGCCAGCGGGCGATCTGGTCGATGTCCCGCGTGCCGGCCAGCACCTCCACCACGCAGCGTGCCAGCGTCTCGGCCAACGGGCGCGGGTCGGGCAGCAGCCGCGCCTCGCCGCCGCCCGGCCGGGTCGGATCGCCGCGGGTCGAATCGCCGTGGGGTGCATCGTCGTGGGGTGCACCGTCGTCAGGCGCATCGCGGTCGGGCCGGTCGTCGTCGGGCAGGTGGCCACCCGTCGGGTCGCCGTTGATCAGCTCGTCGTCGACGGGCGTGCCGCGCAGCGACCCGGCACCCGGAGGAGCGGCGGGCCGGAACGCGGGCTCGGCCCGCGCGATGGCGGGTGGAACCGGCGTCACCACTCGGGTGCGCTCGCGCACCGGCGTGGCGGCGAGGGAGGGAGAGGTCACGGTTGCTCCTTTCGCCCGCATGCTTGAAGTAAGCATTGCTCAATAAGGTGTCGGCGGCTGTACTCAACCAGTGTCGAGATTGCTTGTCCAGATGCGTTTGTGCCCTGTGGAATTCCCCCGGTGGCGCCCGTCACTGAGTGGGAATTGCTCATAACGCCCTCGCGGCGACCGATGGTGGACTGTGTCTCGGAACCACACAGGTTCAGACTTCCGGCCGGGGTGCCCGTTCCCCCCGACTGCCGCATCCCCGGCCGGAATGAAACTGCTCCCGCGGTCGCTTCGTAGGGAAACGCGGCCGCGGGAGCGCCTTAGCCGTACCCCGTCTGTTCTACGGGCTTGGCGCCCGCATCGCATCCACCACCCGGGCGCCGCGCGGCGGCGCAACGGCTCCGCAACGGCTCGGCCACAGCGCCGCAACGGCGCCGCAACGGCTCGGCCACAGCTCCGCGACGGCGTCCGCGAGCACGCACCGTAGGCTAGAACCCGTGTCAACTCTCAGCGACCTCGTCACCACCCACGGCCGTTCCACCGAGGCCGACGTCGAGTGGCTGCACCTCCTCGTCAGCGACTGCCAGCTGCTGGCCGACCTCGCCTTCGCCGACATCGTGCTCTGGGTGCCGACGCACGAGGGCACCTTCGTGGCCGTCGCCCACTCCCGCCCGTCGAGCTCCGCGACCCTCTTCTACCGCGACTTCGTCGGCCAGACCATCAAGCCCGAGTGGCGCAAGCAGGTCACCGACGCCTTCGAGAGCGCACAGATCGTCGACACCGCAGCGCCCGACTGGTACGAGGAGACCCCGACCCGGGTGCGCGCCGTCCCGGTGCTCCGCCGTCTCTCGGTGAGCGAGCAGACCACCACCGACCGCCCCGTCGCCGTCATCACCCGGCACACCAACCTCAGCGAGGCGCGAACCCCCAGCCGCCAGGAGCTCACCTTCAACGAGTGCGCGAACGATCTGTTCGCGATGATCTCCGCCGGCGACTTCCCCGACCTGGGCGCACCGACCGGGCCGCGCCGCGGGGCGCCCCGCGCATCCGACGGCCTGATCAGGCTCGACGTCGACGGCATCGTGACCTTCGCCAGCCCGAACGGCCTGTCGGCGTTCAACCGCATGGGCTTCGCGGGGGAGCTCGAGGGGCAGTCGCTCGCCGAGGTCACGACCGGGCTGCTCGCCGGACGGCTGATCGTCGACGAGTCGCTTCCGCTCGTCGTGACCGGGCGCGCGCCGTGGCGCACCGACATCGAGGCGCGCGGGGTGACCGTGTCGCTCCGGGCGATCCCGCTGCGCACCCGGGGGCACCGCTTCGGCGCCATCGTCATGACCCGCGACGTGACCGAGCTGCGCCACCAGGAGCGCGAGCTGATCACGAAGGACGCGACGATCCGCGAGATCCACCACCGCGTCAAGAACAATCTCCAGACGGTGGCGTCGCTGCTGCGCATCCAGGCCCGTCGCACCCACTCGGACGAGGCGCGCGACGCCCTCACCCAGGCGATGCGCCGCGTGGCCGCGATCGCCGTCGTGCATGACACCCTCTCGGAGGGCCTGAACCAGCGCGTCGACTTCGACACCGTGTTCGACCGGGTGCTGCTGCTCGTCGCGGAGGTCGCGTCGGCGCACAACACCACCGTGCACCCCAAGTCGACCGGAAGCTTCGGCGTGCTGCCGAGCGAGTACGCCACGCCGCTCGCGCTCGCGCTGACCGAGCTCGTCACCAACGCCGTCGAGCACGGGCTCGCCGGACAGGAGGGCGAGGTCGAGATCGTCGCCTCTCGCTCCGAGGAGACCCTCACGGTCGAGGTGCGTGACAGCGGAACCGGCCTGCCCGAGGGCAAGGTCGGCTCGGGGCTCGGCACGCAGATCGTGCGCACGCTGATCCAGGGCGAGCTCGGCGGCACGATCGACTGGCACACCATGGTGGGCACGGGCACGGTCGTGACGATCGAGATCCCGACGCGCTGGCTGAAGAAGCCGTAGCGGCCCGGCGGCGCTCCGCCGGTTCCGGATGCGCGGCCGCGCCAGGCGCGGTGGGTGGCGTTCATCCGCAGACGCGGTGGTGCCCGCGAGCTACGGATGCGCGGCATGCCACGGCCGGTGGCCGAGGGGCCGCTGCAGACGCGGCGACGCCCGGCCCCTCGGGGGAGGCCGGGCGTCGTCGCGTCGGGTCGGAGCGGTGCGGTGGCGCTAGGAGGCCCGGCGGGCGCGGGCGGCGCGGCGCTTGAGGGCGCGGCGCTCGTCTTCGCTGAGGCCACCCCAGACACCCGAGTCCTGGCCGGTCTCGAGGGCGTACTGCAGGCACACCTCCGTGACGGAGCAGCGTGCGCACACGGCTTTGGCTTTGTCGATCTGATCGACGGCCGGCCCGGTGTTCCCGACGGGGAAGAACAGTTCGGGGTCGGCGGTCAGGCAGGCGGCTTTGTCGCGCCAGTCCATAGCGGGAGCTCCTTTGTTGCATGGTGCTGCGGTCGAACGACCGAGTGATTCGGGTAGAAGGTCAAAGGCACGGTAGACGTTGCAGTCAGATCAGACTGCACCCGCTCACGTCACTGTGAGCAACATTGACCTCAAATATGGTCGCATACTGGTATTTGCAAATCAAGGGTTTTCTCGGGAGTGCAGGCGTGGTTGACGAGGCGAACGACAGACGAACACCCGATGAACGCCTCACCGGCGAGCGTGTCGCAGCCCGTCGGCGGCCACCGCTGCTGACCCTTCTCGCGGTGATCGTGGGTGCCGAGGCGCTCGTCATGGCGGGCGTCGTGGTCTGGCTTCTGATCGAGCTGCTGACCGAGCAGCCGGCGTCGTACGAGACCGCGCTGGCGATCGTCGTGCTCGCCGCCATCGCCGCGCTCTTCCTCGCGTTCGCCGCGATCCACACGCTGCGCGCCGCCGCCTGGACCCGCGCGGGCACCCTCACCTGGCAGCTCTTCCAGATCGTGATCGCGATCGGCTGCTTCCAGGGCATCGTCGCGACACCGGCGGTGGGGTGGTGGCTGCTCGTGCCCGCCCTGCTGGCGCTCGTGCTGCTGTTCACGCCGTCGGTGGTGGCGGCGACTCGCCGCATCTGACCCGCTGCCAATGACCCGGCAGCGACCGCCGCGCAGCCGCTACGCGTCGATCTTCAGCTTCTTGCGCAACGACGCCACGTGCCCGGTCGCCTTGACGTTGTAGAGCGCGAGCGTCACGACGCCCTGCTCGTCGAGCACGAACGTCGACCGCAGCACGCCCGTGACCGTCTTGCCGTAGAGCGACTTCTCGCCCCACGCCCCGTACAGCTCGTGCACGGCCTTGTCGGTGTCGGACAGCAGCGTGAAGTTCAGCCCCTGCTCCTCCTCGAAGCCCTTCAGCTTCGCCGGCTTGTCGCGAGAGATGCCGAGCACCGTGTAGCCCGCGCTCTTCAGCGAGTTCAGGTTGTCGCGGAAGTCGCACGCCTCGGTCGTGCACCCCGGCGTGCCCGCCTCGGGGTAGAAGTACACGATGACTCGCTGCCCGCGGTAGTCGGAGAGCGAGCGCTCGACCCCGTCGGCGTCGAGCAGGGTGAAGTCGGGAGCGGGCTGTCCGGCGGCGATGCGCGAGGAGGTGTCGGTCATGGCATCAGTATTTCGCATCCCTCCGACACCGCGCCCTCGCAGGGTCGAAGACCGCAGATTGAGTAAGAACTACTCCTCACGCCCAGCGGATGCTCGCCCCGACCATGGCCTCATGACCAATCGATCCCTACCTCTCGCCCTGGCCGCCGCAGCGACAGCAATCGTCCTCTCCCTCACCGGCTGTGCCGGCGGCGGCACCTCCGACCCCACGCGCGCGGTCGGCGACCCGGGCTCGTCCCACTCGGCCCCTCCCGGAGTCAAGACCGACGTCTTCACGGTCGAACCCGGCGACTGCGTCGACGACACCGACGACGAGAACGTCACCGAGCTCCCCGTGGTCGACTGCGCCGGTCCGCACGACTTCGAGGCATTCACGTCCTTCGAGTTCGATCCGGGGGAGTACCCAGGCGATGACGCCGTGCACTCGCACGCGCAGGAGGCCTGCGCGGCTGCGATGGGCGAGTTCGTCGGTCTCTCCTACGACGACTCCACGCTCGACGTGCAGTACCTCACGCCCACCGAAGACTCCTGGAACGGCCTCGACGACCGCACGGTCGTCTGCCTCGTCTACGACCCCGCCGGTAAGCTCACCGGCACGGTCGAGAACGCCGCGATCTGACCCTCCAGCCCTCCGCTCCGGCACCCGTTGCGGGGCATCCACACCGACTCCGGCGGGGTGCGCGACGCCGGTTCGCGAACCCCGTCGGAGCATGCTAATGTTGTCGACTGGCTCACCAAGAGCCACGCACCTCTAGCTCAATTGGCAGAGCAACTGACTCTTAATCAGTGGGTTCTCGGTTCAAGTCCGAGGGGGTGCACCACACCGAAACCGCCCAGGCCAGATCTGGGCGGTTTCGTCGTTAAGCCGTAGGGGCCTCCGGGGGTTCACCGCAGTCGATCGGATCCCGGTGACCGGGCGCGACAGACGGTCGTGCAGGGCCGACTGCTGAGTAGTCGCTCAGGCACTACGCAACGCGAGCCCGGGGGCTACGTAATCCCGCCGGAAACCCCGATGCGGGGTCGAAATCGTGAGTAGAACCTACTCAGGCGCACAGCCCTGGCGCCCGAGAAGGAGAACCCCATGGCACCTCGATCCGCAGCGACGTCGACGTCGCGCAGCACCAAGCAAGCCCTGTTCGCACCGGGCGGTCACCGCCTGCACGGCCGCGACCGCGCGTTCGCCCAGACCGTCGCGGCCCTCACCGCCCGAGGCCGCCGAGCCGTCGTGCTCGTCACGGGCCGGCCGGGCGTCGGCCGCACGGCGTTCCTCGACGCGGTCACAGAGGCGGTGGCGGCCGAGTTGACCGTCCACGTCATCCGCGGGCGGTCGGATCTACGGAGCGTGCCGCTCGGCGCGCTGGCGCCGGTGCTCGCGACGCTGCCGATCGGCGGAGGCGACAGTGCAGCCGTGGTGGAGTTCCACCGCGCGATGAACGAGCCGGGCATCCTTCTGGTCGTCGACGACGCCGACCACCTCGACGCCGCCAGCCGCTGTCTGCTCGAGCAGGTCGTCAACGCGGGCCAGGCCTCGGTCCTCGTGGCCAAGGCGACCCGCGAGTTCCGCGGCGCCGCCCGAGGCCGCCGTGGCCGTCGCACGGACGCCCACGACGACGAAGCTGCCCCCCGCGACGAGAAAGCGGCCGTCCGCGGCGAGGCGGCGCCCTCCCGAGGCGAGGAGCCCCGCAGCGAGGAGATCGGCGCCCAACGCGAGGTGACCCATCGCGAGGAGACCCAAGGCGAGGAGGCTGACGTCGACGCCGCCGCGTTCTGGCGGCACGCCGGGGTCGTCGTCGATCTTCCGCCGCTGTCGGCCGCCGACGCCCTCGCCATCGTGAAGGACCGCCTCGGCCGCAGCGTCGGGTCGGCGGCCGCCGACGAGATGGTGCGGCTGGCCGCCGGCAGTACCCGCACGCTGGTGGAGCTCGCCGAGGCCGCCGTGGGGGTCTGCGACCTCGCCGACGACGCGGGGGAGTGGCGCACCGCCTGGACCGTGCTCTCCGACGGCATCATCGCCTCGCTGCCCGTCGACCCGCTGGCGGCCGACGAGTTCGTGGGCGACCTCCTGGCGCTGCTCGCGGTCTCCGGTGAGCTGCCGGTCGAGCAGGGCGGCACCTCGGGCGTGAGCGCCCGCGCGACACGCCTCGCCGAGGCCGCGGGCTACGTGGAGACGAGAAAGGGCGACGGGCGGGTCTGGGTCGGGCTCGCGCATCCGCTCTTCGCGCCCGTGATGCGCAGCACGGTCTCAGAGGCGGAATTGCCCGGATTCTCGGCCGCCGGAGCCGACATGCTCGACGGCTACCCCGAGCACGTGGTGCGGCGCTCGCTGCTGCAGCTCGCGGCGGGGCAGCCCGTCGCGGCGCCGACCCTGCTCGAACTCGCCCGCCGCGAGCTGAGCGAGCAGCGATACTCCACCGCCATCACGCTCGGCGCCCACGCGGTGGCCGGCGGCGCGGCGGAGCCCGTGCTGCGCGCCACCGGCGAGTTCGTGCGGGCGCAAGCGCTGTCGCAGATCGGCCGCATCCGCGAGGCGTCGGAGTACTTCGCCGCCGCCTGGCGGGCCGTCGAGCAGGCCGGCCCCGACGCGCCCGAGCCCTTCCTGGCGCAGCTCGCGCAGGCCGAGGGCAATCACCTCGCCTTCCGCACGCTGCAGCCCAAGCTCGCGGTCACCCGGGTCGAGCCCGTGCTCGCGCACATCGGCGACGCCTCGCTGCGGGCGCACGTCGAGTCCGACCTCGTGAAGTGGCGGCTGATGGCCGGGACGGGCCTGTCGACCGAGCTCGAATCGGTCTCGGTGCTCGGGCCCGTCGAGACGCCGAGCGACCTCAACCTGCTCATCCTCACCGCGACCCTGCACACGATGGGCGGCAACCTCACGCTCGCCGGTGAGGCGGTTCAGCGTGGGCTCGCCGAGTGCGACCGCTTCCGCGACGTGCTGCCCAACGCGCGCGACCTGCTGCAGCTGAGCGAGGTGCTGGTGCTCTCGTTCACGGCGAGGTTCCCGGATGCTCGGGCCGCCGCCAGGGCCAACTTGGCCCGCGCGGAGGAATCGAACCCCAGCGCCCGCGGCATGTGGAAGTTCGCGCTCGCGATGATCGAGCTGCACACGGGGTCGCCCGCGCGGGCGTGGAAGTACATCCAGGAGGGGCGGCGCGACCTGGTCTGGCGCGACATCGCCGGGCTGCTGCCCACGGCCGACGCGCTGTCGGCGGCGATCGCCGCCCGCACGGGACGGTTCGCGATCGCCCGCAGCTGGCTCGACCAGCTCACCGCGACCGAGGTGCGCGACCCCCGGGTCGAGCTCTACGCCTCGCTCGCGCGGGCGTGGGTGTCGGCGTCGGCGGGGCGGCCGGGGTTCGCCATCCGGAGCCTCGGGCCTGCCCTGCACAAGGCCGCCGACGGCGGGCAGCGGTACCTGGCCGCGCTCGTGGCCTACGAGGCGGTGCGGATCGAGCCGGTGGTCGGAGCGACGGTGATGCTGCCGCACCTCATCGCAGCCCGGAGCGCCTTCCCGATCTGCGAGTCGCACGCTCGGGCGATCATCGCGCGGAACGACGTGCTGCCGATCGCGAAGGAGCTGGCCGAGGCCGGGCTGCTCGGGCCGGCGATCGACGCGGCGCGCTGGGCCGCCGACCACTGCGACGGTGACCTCGTGCGGGCGTCGCGGGCGCACCGGCTGGCCGACTCGTGGACGGTGCGGGCGGGGGTGGCGATGGCGCATCGACGGCGGCAGACGCATCCGCGGGTGATGCCGCTGACCGACCGGGAGTGGCAGCTGGCCTCAGGGGCGGCGTCGCACCGCACGAGTGCCGAGCTCGCGGCCGAGTACGGCATCTCGGTGCGCACGGTCGACAACCACCTGGCGCGCATCTACAAGAAGCTGGGTATCGCCAGCCGGCGGGAGCTCGCGGCGGAGCTGAGCGCGCTGCAGCTCGAGAACCCGTACGAGGAGCACTCGCTCACGGCCGAGTGACCGCCGCGCGAAGTCGAGTAGTGATTACTCATCACACCCCTCTCGGCCCGGCGGACAGAATGACAGAGGCATCACGCCGGGTCATCTCCGGCGCGGTCGTGGCCGGCAGAAGTCGGCGCAGCCCCGTTCAATCGTCAGCTCGGGGTGGTGGGCGATCGCGCGATGACCGACGGGTGGGGGCGGCCTTCGGGTGGTCGCCTCCGCCCGTCACCTCATCGCCCGGTTCCCGGCGGCACCTCGCCGCGCGGATGCCCGGTGGCCCCGCGCCACGGCGGAGCGCCGCGGCGAGCCAGGTGAGCGGTGCCGGCGCGGCCGCACGAAGTGCGCAGCGGAGTGGCTCGCGCGAAGCCGTGTCTCCGCGGTGAGGCCGTTGCGGCTCGGGGGCAGGGCGATACTGTGAGATCCATGACGCAACGTGTCGACACGCTCCTGATCTTCGGAGCCAGCGGGGACCTGACGGCCCGCCTCCTCCTCCCCGGACTCGCCCAGCTGCTCACCTCGCAGCCCGAGCGCTCCCTCACGCTCATCGGTGCCGGCGGCGCGGACTGGAACGACGAGGAGTGGCGGAAGGTCGTCACCGATTCCTTCTCCCAGGTCGACGCCAAGGGCGCGGCCGTCGAGTCGCTGCTGAAGGGCACCCGCTACGTCAAGGCCGACGTCACCGACCCCGCCGAGCTCACGAAGCTGCTCGGCCTGGCGACCGGAACCCCCGCCATCTACTTCGCCCTGCCGCCCGCGGTGGCCGCCAAGTCCGTCACCGCCTTGCAGGGCGTCGACATCCCGAAGGGCCTCACGCTCGCCCTCGAGAAGCCCTTCGGCATGGATGTCGCCAGCGCCGAAGCGCTCAACGGCGAGCTGGCGAAGCTCGTGCCCGAGAACCAGGTGCACCGGGTCGACCACTTCCTCGGCCGGTCGACGGTGTTCAACATCCTCGGTCTGCGCTTCGCGAACCGCATCTTCGAGCCGCTGTGGAACGCGGAGCAGATCGCGAAGATCGACATCGTCTACGACGAGATGCTCGCCCTCGAGGGCCGGGCCGGCTACTACGACTCGGCGGGCGCGCTGATCGACATGATCCAGAGCCACCTGCTGCAGGTCATGGCCGTGCTGGCGATGGAGCCGCCGTCGACGCTGGGGCAGAACGATCTCCGCGACGCCAAGGAGCTCGTGCTCCGCGCCACCCACGTCTGGGGCGACGACCCCACGGCGTCCAGCCGCCGCGCTCGGTACACCGCCGGCACCATCGACGGCCGTGAGCTGCCGAGCTACGCGGACGAGAAGGGCGTCGACCCCGCCCGCGAGACCGAGACGCTCGCCGAGGTCACACTCGAGATCCAGACCTGGCGCTGGAAGGGTGTTCCGATCACCCTCCGCTCGGGCAAGGCCATCGGGGAGCGCCGTCGCGAGATCGTGATCACGTTCAAGCCGGCGCAGCAGGTGCCGGTGGGGCTGACCGGGGTGAACACGCCGACGGTGCTGCGCATCTTCGTCGCGCCCGACGCGATGTCGCTCGAGATCGACATCAACGGTCCGGGCGACCCGTACGAGCTGGAGCGGGCGAGCCTGGAGGCGACGTTCGGCGACGGGCAGCTGCTGGCCTACCGCGAGGTGCTGGCGGGCATCCTCGACGGCGACCCGTCGCTCAGCGTGCGCGGCGACTCCGCGGTGGAGGGCTGGCGCATCCTGGCGCCGGTGATCGCCGCGTGGAAGTCCGACGAGGTTCCGCTCGACGAGTACCCCGCGGGCAGCGAGGGGCCGAGCAGCTGGAAGCCCATCGGCTGAGGCGAACGGCTGGGAGGCGAGGGGCGGAGAAGCCCTGAGCCCCGAGCCCTACGCCGAGGTGCGCACTCCGCTGCCGAGCCGTTTGGCAGCCGCAGCCGCCTCGACCTCGGCGTGGTGCGCCACGAGGGCGCGCAGAGCGTCGTCGTCGCGCGGATCGAGGGTCGGAGCATCCGGAACAGCACCGGCAGACTGGCCAGTACTCACAGGCTGCCCAACACCCACCGCCGCGACCATCCCGGCGAGCCGCCGATCCACCTCGACCCGATCCACGGGCGCGAGTGCCGGCCGAACCGGCTGGGCGATCCGCGCCCGAGGCGTGAACACGGGAGCAGCCACCGGCGCCGGAGCCGCGACCGCGGTGGTGGTCTTCACCGAGATGCCGTTCTCGGCGAGCGTCGCGACGATGTCGCGGGCGACCGAGCGGGCCAGGGCGGTGTGGAAGATGTCGTCGGTGTCGGAGGTGCTGCGGCGCGTGATCGCGTACGATCCCAGCGGGCCGAAGTTCTCCATCAGGGTCTGGTTGACGAGTTCGTAGAGGCGTTCCTGGCTCACAACACTCTCGCGCTGAGCCTTCGCGCGACGCCTCCAGCCGATCATCGCAACTCCCTTCGCGCCACCCTTGTGTGAACAGTGTGCGGGCTGGGCATCCCGGGGGTCGCTCGACACGCCGCAGGCAGGGTCTCGATGCCCTGATTAGGCTGGAATTCATGGCAATCGAACGAACCTGGACCGCCTTCGCCGTCTCGACCGTCTCCGCCCTCGTCGCGGCCGTCGTCGTGACGGCGCTCGTGACGCTCATCGTGCGGGCGGCCGGCCGCCGCCGCCGCTGGCCGAACGCGCTCGTGCGCCGGTCGCGCATCCCGTTCCGCATCTTCCTCTTGGTGGTGCTGCTCTGGATCGGGGTCGACCTGACCATCCCGGTCGGCGACTACCAACCCGTCGTCGACCAGCTCTTCCTGATCGCGACCATCGCGCTCGGCGCCTGGCTCGTCTGCAGCCTTGCGATGTTCCTCGAGGACGTCGCCCTCGCCCGCTACACGATCGACCGGCCCGACAACCGCATCGCGCGGCGGCTGCGCACTCAGGTGCTGATCCTGCGCCGGCTCGGCATGGCGGTGGTCATCGTGCTGGCGATCGGGGCGATCCTGCTCACCTTCCCGGGCGCGCAGGCGGTCGGCACGAGCGTGCTCGCCTCGGCCGGGCTCGTATCGATCATCGCCGGTCTCGCGGCGCAATCGACGCTGTCGAACGTGTTCGCGGGCATGCAGATCGCCTTCAGCGACGCGGTGCGGGTCGACGACGTCGTGATCGTCGAGGCGGAGTGGGGCCGCATCGAGGAGATCACCCTCACCTACGTCGTCGTGCACCTCTGGGACGACCGGCGCCTGGTGCTCCCGAGCACCTACTTCACCTCGCAGCCGTTCCAGAACTGGACGCGGCGCAACTCCGAGCTGCTCGGCGCCGTCGAATTCGACCTCGACTGGCGGGTGACGCCGCACGAGATGCGGGCCGAGCTCGACCGCATCCTCGCCCGCACCGACCTCTGGGACGGGCGGGTCTCGGTGCTGCAGGTGACGGATGCGGTCGGGGGCTACGTGCGCATCCGCATCCTGGTGACGGCCGTCGACGCGCCCACGCTGTTCGACCTGCGCTGCTTCGTGCGCGAGGAGATGATCGTCTGGCTGCACCGCGAGAGCCCGCAGTCGCTGCCGCGCAACCGCGTGCGCATCGTCGAGGACGAGCCCGACATCACCCGCCGGGCGCCGCGCGACGACACGCGCGGGCACGAGGCGTCCGGCCTGTTCCACGGCGACGTGGGGGCCGAGGGGCGGGCGAGTCTGTTCACCGGGCCCATCCAGACCTCGCGCATCGAGCCCGACGAGCGGTAGTCAGCGCACCGCCAGACCGGGCTGATTCAGGATGCGCTGGGCGGCGTCATGGGCTTCCGCGGCGTTTTGGGGGCCGCGGCGTCGGCCGGGGCATCCGGGGTCTCGTAGGGGCGGGTCTGCGTCACGTCGTCGTGGCCGGCGGAGGGCGACGCGGAGGGCGACGGAGCAGGGGCAGCAGGCGGCGCTGCGGCAGCCGGCGCGGCAGCCGACGGCGCGGCGGCTGGAGGCTCGGCGGTAGCCGGGCCCTCCCCGACCCGCGTCACCGGCCACACGAACCGCGCCGACTCCCCGTTCTTCGCCAGATACACCTGCGCTGCGCGCGTGCCGAACCACAGGAACCGCACCAGCAGCGCGATCAGCAGCAGCACGAGCAGGAACGCGATCGCCCCCGCGACGAGCGAGAACACACCGCCGATCACGTGCAGCAGGGCCGAGAGCACGCCCCCGCCGGGCCCATAGCTCATCTCAGCGGCCCAGCTCGCGGGCGTCCTCGTCGCTCTGCAGCACGCTGCCGACCGCGAGCGCGAGCGTGATGCCCCAGCTCAGCCACATCAGCACGAGCCGCCAGTCGCGCGGCCCCTTGCGGGTGGTCTGCACCACCGAGAAGCCACCGATGATCGAACTGATGATGCTGCTGTTCAGGATGAATTTGCGCACGGTCTCCCCGTTCTCGAACGTCGTGCTGCCTACGCTACCCCGGGCCGCCGAGAGGTGCCCCTGGTAGGGTGAACGAAGGAGATCCGGCCCGGATCCGTGCGGATCCGCTCGCCTCGCCGACTCGCTGAACGGACACATGCCTTCCTCGAAGAACCCCCCGACAGACTCATCCGCCGCCTTCCCCTTCGTGGTCGTGTCGAACCGCCTGCCGGTCGACCGCCAGGTGCACGCCGACGGCACGCTGTCGTTCCGCACCTCGCCGGGCGGCCTCGTCACGGCCCTGGAGCCCGTGATGCGCGAGGCCGACGGCGCCTGGATCGGCTGGACCGGCTCGGCCGACGACGAGACCGACCCGTTCGAGCACGACGGCATCCACCTCATCCCCGTCACGCTGACGGCCGACGACGTCGAGCTCTACTACGAGGGCTTCTCGAACGACACCCTGTGGCCGCTGTACCACGACGTGATCGCGCCGCCGGCCTACCACCGCGAATGGTGGGAGAGCTACGTCACGGTGAACCAGCGCTTCGCCGACCGCGCCGCCGCGGTGACCGCCGAGAACGGCACGGTCTGGGTGCAGGACTACCAGCTGCAGCTCGTGCCGAAGATGCTCCGCGAGCAGCGGCCCGACCTCACCATCGGCTTCTTCAATCACATTCCGTTCCCGGCATACGGCATCTACTCGCAGCTGCCGTGGCGCACCCAGATCATCGAGGGCCTGCTCGGCGCCGATGTCATCGGCTTCCAGCGCACGGCGGATGCCGGCAACTTCACGAGGGCGGTGCGCCGCCTGCTCGGGCATCAGACCAAGGGCACCGTCATCGACGTGCCGGTCGAGGCCGAGGCCGAGGTGAAGAGCGCGAAGCACCGCATCTCCCGGGTGCGCGACGACAAGCTCGTGCGCACCGTCGTGGCGAAGGCGTTCCCCATCTCGATCGACGCCGCCCGCTACGAGGAGCTCGCCCGCCGTCCCGACATCCAGGAGCGCGCCCGCGAGATCCGCGAGGGCCTCGGCAACCCGAAGGTCGTGATGCTCGGGGTCGACCGCCTCGATTACACCAAGGGCATCGGCCACCGCCTGAAGGCGTTCGGCGAGCTCCTGGCCGACGGCACGGTCGACGTCGAGGACGTCACGCTCGTGCAGGTCGCCAGCCCCAGCCGCGAACGGGTCACCGCCTACCAGAACCTCCGCGACGAGATCGAGCTCACGGTCGGCCGCATCAACGGCGACTTCGGCACCATCAGCCACACCGCCATCAGCTACCTGCACCACGGCTACCCCCGCGAGGAGATGGTCGCCCTCTACCTCGCCGCCGACGTGATGCTCGTCACCGCCCTGCGCGACGGCATGAACCTCGTCGCCAAGGAGTACGTCGCCTCGCGCTTCGACAACGACGGCGTGCTCGTGCTGAGCGAGTTCGCCGGCGCGAGCGACGAGCTGCGCACGGCGCTCCGGGTCAACCCGCACGACATCGAAGGTCTGAAGGAGTCCATCCTCCAGGCCGTCGCGATGCCCAAGAGCGAGCGGTCGAGACGGATGCGCGCCATGCGCAAGCGCGTGCAGGAGAACGACGTGGCGCGGTGGTCGTCGTCATTCCTCGCCACGCTCACCACGCCCTCCGACGGTCTCGCGCTGCCGAAGGCCAACAAGGCGGCCCCGGTGATCGACACCGACGCGGCCCTCGACGAGGCCGCCGAATGACGGGCGCGCCGACCTCCGCGGTGCTGCAACGCCTCGCCTCGACCGAGGTGCTCCTGGTCGCCCTCGACTTCGACGGCACGCTCGCCCCCATCGTCGACGTGCCGGCGGATGCCCGGGCGCTCCCCGAGGCGAGCGCGGCCGTGCTGGCGCTGCTCGACCTCCCCGGCACCCACGTGGCCTACGTCTCGGGGCGAGCGATGGACAGCCTCGCCGCCGTCAGCGACCTCCCCGACGAGGCGCTGCTCGCCGGCTCGCACGGCGTCGAGGTGCGCACCGACGGCCGGGTCGAGCTCGACCTCAGCGACACCGAGCGGGCCGAGCGCGAGCGCCTCGGCCCCCTGCTCGCCGACATCGCCGAGCCGCTCGACGGCGTCTGGATCGAGGAGAAGCCCGCGGGCTTCGCGATCCACACCCGCCTGGCCGACGAGGCCGCGACCGCTCGAGCCGAGGAGCAGGCGCTCGCCGCGGCCGACGCCGAGGCGCACGGCATCACCGTGCGGCACGGCCAGGACATCCTCGAGTTCTCGGTGCGCGGCACCACGAAGGGCGACGCGGTCTCGCGCCTGCGCGAGCACACCGGGTCGACCGCCGTGCTGTTCGCCGGTGACGACGTCACCGACGAGGACGGCTTCGGCGCGCTGAGCGGCGACGACGTGGGGGTGAAAGTGGGCTCCGGGGCGACCTCGGCCGCCTTCCGGGTCGACGGCCCCGCCGAGATGGCCGCCGTGCTGGCCGAACTGGGGGTGCTTCGACGCGATCGGGGTGCATGAGCATCCGTTCGGCGGTTCTAAACTACGTAACATGCCGGAAATAGACATGAAGCCTCGCAGCCGCACCGTCACCGATGGGATCGAAGCCCTCACCTCGCGCGGCATGCTGCGCGGCGTCGGAATGGGCGACGGCGACTGGGAGAAGCCCCAGATCGGCATCGCGAGCTCGTGGAACGAGATCACGCCCTGCAACCTCTCGCTCGAGCGTCTCGCGCGGGCCTCGAAAGAGGGTGTGCACTCCGGCGGCGGCTACCCGCTGCAGTTCGGCACCATCTCCGTCAGCGACGGCATCTCGATGGGTCACGAGGGGATGCACTTCTCGCTCGTCTCGCGCGAGGTCATCGCCGACTCGGTCGAGACCGTGATGATGGCCGAGCGCCTCGACGGTTCGGTGCTGCTCGCCGGCTGCGACAAGTCGCTGCCCGGCATGCTGATGGCCGCGGCCCGCCTCGACCTCGCGTCGGTCTTCCTCTACGCCGGATCGATCGCGCCCGGCTGGGTGAAGCTATCCGACGGCACCGAGAAGGACATCACGATCATCGACTCCTTCGAGGCCGTCGGCGCCGTGCGCGCCGGCCGTATGTCGATGGAGGACGCGCACCGCATCGAGTGCGCCTTCGCCCCCGGCGAGGGCTCCTGTGGCGGTATGTACACCGCCAACACCATGGCGAGCGCCGCCGAGGCGATGGGCATGAGCCTGCCGGGCTCGGCCTCGCCGGCCGCCGCCGACCGTCGCCGCGACTACTTCGCCCACCGCTCGGGCGAGGCCGTGGTGAACATGCTGCGCCTCGGCCTCACCGCCCGCGACATCATCACCAAGAAGTCGCTCGAGAACGCGATCGCCGTGGGCATGGCCTTCGGCGGCTCCACCAACCTCGTGCTGCACCTGCTCGCCATCGCGAATGAGGCCGAGGTCGAGCTGACCCTGGCCGACTTCAACAAGGTCGGCGACAAGGTGCCGCACATCGGCGACCTGAAGCCCTTCGGACGCTTCGTGATGAACGACGTCGACCGCCACGGCGGCGTGCCCGCCGTGATGAAGGCGCTGCTCGACGAGGGTCTGCTGCACGGCGACGCCATGACCGTCACCGGCAAGACCGTGGAGGAGAACCTCGCCGAGATGGACATCGCGCCGCTCGACGGCGAGGTGCTGCGCCCGCTGTCGAACCCCATCCACAAGTCCGGCGGGCTCACCATCCTGCAGGGCTCGATGGCGCCCGAGGGTGCGGTCGTGAAGTCGGCCGGCTTCGATGCCGACGTGTTCGAGGGCCCGGCCAAGGTGTTCGAGCGCGAGCGGGCGGCGATGGATGCGCTGACCGAGGGCCGGATCGAAGCGGGCGACGTGGTCGTCATCCGCTACGAGGGCCCGAAGGGCGGCCCGGGCATGCGCGAGATGCTGGCCATCACCGCGGCCATCAAGGGCGCAGGGCTCGGCAAAGATGTACTACTCTTGACGGACGGACGATTCTCAGGCGGCACAACCGGCCTGTGCATCGGCCACATAGCACCCGAAGCGGTCGACGCAGGTCCGATCGCCTTCGTGCGCGATGGTGATCTGATACGGGTCGATATCGCAGCTCGTTCGCTCGACCTACTTGTCGAACCAGAAGAGCTTGCAGCTCGCCGAGACGGCTGGGCTCCGCTTCCCCCGCGCTATACCCGTGGCGTTCTCGCGAAGTACTCCAAGCTCGTGCACTCCGCCGCGGAGGGCGCGATCACGGGGTGACCCGCGCATCCATCTACCGTGCTCTCTGACTGAGGAAACCACCATGTCCACGGACGCCTTCCCCGTGCCAACCAAGAAGTCGCCGCCCAGCGCGGAGTCCTCGCCCGAGATCCTCACCGGATCGGGGGCGGTGCTCCGCACCCTCGAGCACCTCGGCGTCAAGGACGTCTTCGGGCTCCCGGGCGGCGCGATCATCCCGTTCTACGACGAGCTGATGACGCAGGACACGATCCGCCACATCCTCGTGCGTCACGAGCAGGGCGCCGGCCACGCGGCCGAGGGCTACGCGGCCGCCAGCGGCAAGGTCGGCGTCGCCATCGCGACGTCGGGCCCCGGCGCCACGAACCTCGTCACGGCCATCGCGGACGCCTACATGGACTCGGTGCCGCTGCTCGCCATCACCGGCCAGGTGTTCTCGCACCTGATGGGCACCGACGCGTTCCAGGAAGCCGACATCGTCGGCATCACGATGCCGATCACGAAGCACTCCTTCCTCGTGAAGCGGGCCGAAGACGTGCCGGCGACCCTGGCGGCGGCCTATCAGATCGCGTCGACCGGCCGCCCCGGCCCGGTGCTCGTCGACATCACGAAGGATGCGCAGCAGAACAAGGCGCCCTTCATCTGGCCGCCGAAGATCGACCTGCCGGGTTACCGGCCGATCACGAAGGCCCACGGCAAGCAGATCCAGGCGGCGGCTCAGCTGCTCGCCGAGGCGAAGAAGCCCGTGTTCTACGTGGGTGGCGGTGTCATCCGCTCGGAGGCGTCGGCGGAGCTGCTGCAGCTCGTCGAGGCGACCGGTGCTCCCGTGGTCACCACGCTGATGGCGCGCGGCGCCTTCCCCGACTCGCACCCGCAGCACCTCGGTATGCCCGGCATGCACGGCACGGTGCCCGCGGTGCTGGCGCTGCAGGAGAGCGATCTGCTCATCTCGCTCGGCGCCCGCTTCGACGACCGCGTCACCGGCAAGGCGAGCGAGTTCGCGCCGCACGCCAAGGTCGTGCACGTCGACATCGACCCGGCCGAGATCTCGAAGATCCGTATCGCCGACGTGCCGATCGTGGGCGACGCGAAAGACGTCATCACCGACCTCACCGCGGCCTACGCCGAGGTGTCGGGCGCGCCGCTCGAACTCGAGGAGTGGTGGAGCTACCTGCACGGCCTGCAGACCGAGTTCCCGCTCGGCTACGCCGAGCCGACCGACGGTCTGCTCGCCCCGCAGTACGTGATCAAGCGCATCGGCGAGCTGTCGGGGCCCGAGGCGATCTACGCCTCCGGCGTCGGCCAGCACCAGATGTGGGCGGCTCAGTTCATCAAGTACGAGCGCCCGCACGCCTGGCTGAACTCCGGCGGCGCCGGCACCATGGGCTACTCGGTGCCCGCCGCGATGGGCGCCAAGGTCGCCGAGCCGCAGCGCACCGTCTGGGCGATCGACGGCGACGGCTGCTTCCAGATGACCAATCAGGAGCTCGCGACCTGCACGATCAACGACATCCCGATCAAGGTCGCGATCATCAACAACTCCTCGCTCGGCATGGTGCGGCAGTGGCAGACGCTGTTCTACGACGGCCGGCACTCCTTCACCGACCTGAACACCGGTCACGAGACGCGCATGGTGCCCGATTTCGTGAAGCTGGCCGAGGCGTACGGCGCACTGGGCATCCGTGTCACCAAGCTCGAGGAGGTCGATGCGGCCATCACGCTCGCGCTCGAGACGAACGACCGGCCCGTGGTGATCGACTTCGTCGTGTCGGCCGACGCCATGGTGTGGCCGATGGTGCCGCAGGGCGTCAGCAACAGCTTCGTGCAGTACGCCAAGGAGCACGCTCCGGAATGGGATGAGGAGTAGACCATGAGCACCCACGTCCTGAGCCTCCTCGTGGAGGACAAGCCGGGTCTCTTGACCCGCGTCGCCGGACTGTTCGCCCGCCGCGGCTTCAACATCGAGTCGCTCGCCGTCGGCCACTCCGAGATCGCCGGGCTCTCGCGCATCACGGTCGTCGTCGACGTCGAGGACCTGCCGCTCGAGCAGGTCACGAAGCAGCTGAACAAGCTGATCAACGTCATCAAGATCGTCGAGCTCGACCCGGCGCAGTCGGTGCAGCGCGAGCACCTGCTGATCAAGGTGCGCGTCGACAACACCACGCGCTCGCAGGTGCTCGAGGCCGTGAACCTGTTCCGGGCCCGGGTCGTCGACGTGTCGACGGATGCGCTCGTGATCGAGGTCACGGGCGACTCCGGCAAGACGCAGGCCTTCATCAAGGTGATCGAGCCCTACGGCATCAAGGAGATCGCCCAGTCGGGCCTCCTCGCCATCGGACGCGGCGGCAAGAGCATCACCGAACGCGTCTTCAAGAACTGACCTTTTTCCACCCACTTCGCACTTCGCACTTCGCACTTCACCCAACACAAGGAGAGAAACACGTGACCGAGATCTTCTACGACCAGGATGCCGACCTGTCCCTGATCCAGGGCAAGAAGGTGGCCGTCGTCGGCTACGGCTCGCAGGGCCACGCCCACGCCCTCAACCTGCGCGACTCGGGCGTCGAGGTCGTCGTGGCGCTGAAGGAGGGGTCGAAGTCGATCCCCAAGGCCGAAGAGGCCGGCTTCACGGTGCTCTCCGTGGCCGAGGCCACCGCGTGGGCCGACGTCATCGTCATCCTCGCGCCCGACCAGCACCAGCGCGGCATCTACGCCCAGGACATCCAGCCGAACCTCGCCGACGGCAAGACCCTCGTCTTCGGCCACGGCTTCAACATCCGCTTCGGCTACATCGAGGCGCCCGAGGGCGTCGACGTGATCATGGTCGCCCCCAAGGGCCCGGGCCACACGGTGCGCCGCGAGTACGAGGCCGGCCGCGGCGTTCCCGTGATCGTCGCCGTCGAGAAGGACGCGACCGGCTCGGCCTGGGCGCTCGCCTGGAGCTACGCCAAGGGCATCGGCGGCCTGCGCGCCGGCGGCATCAAGACCACCTTCACCGAGGAGACCGAGACCGACCTGTTCGGTGAGCAGGCCGTTCTCTGCGGCGGTGTCTCGCAGCTCGTGCAGTACGGCTTCGAGACGCTGACGGAGGCCGGCTACCAGCCGCAGATCGCCTACTTCGAGGTGCTGCACGAGCTGAAGCTCATCGTCGACCTGATGTGGGAGGGCGGCATCGCCAAGCAGCGCTGGTCGGTCTCCGACACGGCCGAGTACGGCGACTACGTCTCGGGCCCGCGCGTGATCGACCCGCACGTGAAGGAGAACATGCAGGCCGTGCTCGCCGACATCCAGTCGGGCGCGTTCGCCAAGCGTTTCATCGACGACCAGGACGCCGGCGCCCCCGAGTTCCTCGCGCTCCGCGAGAAGGGTGCCGCGCACCCCATCGAGGCCACGGGCAAGGAGCTGCGCGCGCTCTTCGCGTGGAAGCAGCAGGACGCGGACTACACGGATGGCAGCGCTGCGCGCTGACCTCCGTGCAGTCCGCACGCGGACGCTCTGCTGGTCGGTGAGGATGCGCACGCGCATCCTCACGCGGACGGCAGCGCTGCGCGCTGACCTCTGGCACCACCCCGAGGGCCCCGGAGCATCCGCTCCGGGGCCCTCTCCCGTCCCGCCGCCGATCGAGCCGTCGCAAACCGCCCTCTCGCGCCTCTGAGAGGGCGATTTGCGACGGCTCGACGGGCGCTACGGGGTGGGGAGGGGCGCCGGGGAGCGGAGGACCAGGCGGGGGCGGACGAGGCGGTGGCGGGGGTCGGTCGCCGGGCCCGCGTCGGGGCGGCCGCGGTGGGCGCCCGTGAGCAGCTCGAGCACGCCGGAGGCGACCTCGTCGAGCGGCTGCTCGACGCTCGAGAGTCCGAGGGCCTGGGCGACGGGGGTGTTGTCGTAGCCGATCACGGGGATCGCGCCCGCCGAGGCGATCAGGGCGCCGAGCGCGAGGGAGTCCGAGGCGCAGACGACGGCGTCCACGGGATCGACGCCGGGGCTCCCGGCGAGCAGGGCGCGGAGGGCGGCGCCGCCCGGGGTGACGCCGTCGGGGGTGGCGATCGCGAGGGGCGCGAGCTGAGCATCCGTGAGCCCGCTGCCGGCGAGCATGGCGTCGTGCCAGCCGCGACGGCGGTCGTCGCCGGTGCCGGAGGGGCTCGGCCAGCCGATGTAGCCGACGCGCCGGCGGCCCTGGGCGAGCAGCGCGGTCGTCGCCTCGTGCAGCCCCCACCAGCCGTCGACATCGACCCAGAGGTGCGCGGGGTCGTTCATGTCGTCGATGCCCCAGGGTCGCCCGAAGGTGACGAACGACTGCTCGTTCTCGATCAGCCACTCGGTGCGCGGGTCGCCGTGGAAGGTGCTCGTGAGCACGAAGGCGTCGACGTCGGCGCCGTCACGCAGGCGGGCGAACTGGCGGATCTCGTCGTCGGGGTCGGTCGCGGTGAAGAGCATCACGCGAAGGCCTTGAGCCGCAGCCTGCTCGGTGAGGGCGTGCAGGAAGCGGTCGAGAACGCTGCCCGAGATGCCGTCGGTCATCGGGTCGATGCGGATGCCGATTGTCGAGCTCTTGCGGGTGCGCAGACGGCGCGCGGACTCGTGCGGGCGGTAGCCCAGCTCGGCGATCGCGGTGGTGACCCGGTCGCGGGTGTCGGGCCGCACGATGTCGGGGGAGTTCAGCACGTTCGACACCGTCTGGCGCGAGACACCGGCGACCCGGGCGACGTCGTGGATGGTGGGGAGTGCGCCCATGCTCACCCTCCTGTCGCGTCGGCGGACTGTCCGTTTCACGAGGCTAACACCCGCGCCGCGCCTCGATCGGTTGCACAGCCGAAGCCCCCGGGTTAGGCTGGCGAGCAGGAATTTGAACGATCAAATTGCACAAGGAGAACACCATGCAACGACGCAGCTCCCTTGCCGTCGCGCTCGGCCTCGCCGCCGCGACCGCACTCACCCTCTCGGCCTGCGGCTCGGGCTTCGACGACGCCGGCTCGACCGGCGCCGCCCAGGACGACAGCGCCGGCCTCACCGTGCTGATCGGCTCGAGCGGCGACGCCGAGACCAAGGCCGTCACCGACGCCGTGGCGTCCTGGTCGGAGGAGTCGGGCACGGAGGCCACTCTCAACACGGCCTCCGACCTCAACCAGCAGCTCAGCCAGGGCTTCGCCAGCGGCAAGCCGGCCGACGTCTTCTACGTCTCGACCGACGCCCTCGCAGGCTACGCCGCCAACGGCTCGCTGTACCCCTACGGCGACCAGCTCTCGAACAAGGACGACTTCTACCCGACCCTCGTCGACTCCTTCACCTACGACGGCCAGTTCTACTGCGCCCCGAAGGACTTCTCGACCCTCGCCCTGATCATCAACACCGACCTGTGGACGGCCGCCGGCCTCACCGACGCCGACGTGCCGACCACCTGGGACCAGCTGACCGCCGTCGCGCAGAAGCTGACCACCCCCGAGCACGTCGGACTGGCCTTCTCTCCCGAATACGCCCGGGTCGGCGCCTTCATGGCCGAGGCGGGCGGCAGCCTGCTGAACGCCGACGGCACCGAGGCCACGGTCGACAGCCCCGAGAACCTGAAGGCGCTCGAGTACGTCAAGTCGCTGTTCAGCTCGGGGGTCGCGAAGTACTCCTCCGACCTCGGGGCCGGCTGGGGCGGCGAGGCCTTCGGCAAGGGCCAGGCCGCGATGACCATCGAGGGCAACTGGATCGCCGGCGGCCTGCAGGCCGACTACCCCGACGTGAAGTACACGGTCGCCTCCCTGCCCGCGGGCCCCGGCGGTGAGGGCACGCTCCAGTTCAGCAACTGCTGGGGCATCGCCGCCGACAGCCCCAATCAGGAGGCCGCCCTCGCCCTGGTCGAGAAGCTGACGAGCACCGACCAGCAGCTCGCCTTCGCCAAGGCTTTCGGCGTGATGCCGTCGGTGCAGTCGGCCGCCGAGCAGTGGAAGACCGAGAACCCCGACAAGGCCGCCTTCCTCGACTCCGCCGACTACGCCCAGGGCGTGCCGACCCTCGAGGGCTCGGCCGACGTGATCAAGGACCTCAACTCGCAGCTGGAGTCGCTGTCCACCGGTGACCCTGCCGCGATCCTCGAGACCGCGCAGAAGAACATGGAGGCGATCGTCCAGTAGGACGGTCGGACCCGTGATCGCGACAACGAGGTCGAGGAGGATCGAATGAGTGCATCCGTGACGGTGCCGCCCACCGCGGCGGCACCCGGCGGCCCCGGGCCCGGCGGGAAGAGCGCCAAGAGGCCGTCGAGCAGCGGCCGCCGCGCCCCGAAGGGCATCCGCCGCTCGGAGGGCATCGCCGGCTGGCTGTTCACCGCGCCGATGCTGATCATCCTCGGCCTCTTTCTCGTCGTGCCGGTGCTGATGGCCCTGTGGGTCAGCTTCTCCGACTGGTCGGGCCGGGGGAGTCCTTTCGCGTCGAGCGTCAACTTCGTCGGCCTCGACAACTACGACCAGCTGCTCGCCGGCGGCGGGCTCGCCGAACGCGACTTCGGCGTCGCCCTCCGCAACAACGCCTGGTACGTGCTGCTCGTGGTGCCGATCCAGACTGCGCTGTCGCTGTTCCTGGCCGTGCTGGTGAACCGGCAGGTGCTGAAGGGGCGCGGGTTCTTCCGCACCGCGTTCTACTTCCCGAGCGTGACCAGTTCGGTGGCCATCACGGTGCTGTGGCTCTTCCTCTTCGGAGCATCCGGAGCCGTCAACAAGGTGCTGTCGTGGTTCGGCGTCAACGGCCCGAACTGGTTCCAGGACCCGTCGGGCGTCGTGCACAACCTGCTCGCCGCCGTCGGCATCACGCAGGGCCCGGCCTGGATGACCGAGAACACCACACTCGGCGTCTCGTGGTGGGACTGGTGGGCGGGGCCGAGCGTCGCGATGTCGGCGTTCGTGCTGATGGCCGTGTTCACCACCTCCGGCACCTTCATGCTGCTGTTCATCGCGGCGCTGCAGAACCTCGGCGGCGACGTGCAGGAGGCGGCGATGATCGACGGCGCCAACGGCTGGCAGCGCTTCTGGCGGGTCACCCTGCCGCAGCTGAGGCCGACTCTGTTCACCGTGCTCACGCTCGGTCTGATCGGCACCTGGCAGGTGTTCGACCAGATCTACACCGGCACGCAGGGCGGTCCGGGCAAGACCACGGTCACTCCCGCCTACCTCTCGTACACCTCGGCGTTCGAGAGCCAGGACTGGGGCCGCGGCGCCGCGATCGCGTTCGTGCTGTTCGTGATCATCGTGGTGCTGACGATCATCCAGCGCATCGTGCTGCGCGACCGGCCGGTGTCGAAGCGACGGATGCGCGCCTACAGCATCGCGAGCAGCCAGACCGCGAACAAGGAGGGCCGGGCATGAGCGCCGCCGTCACGACCGCGCCGGTGACCACCGGCAGAGCGCCGAACAACCGGCGGCCCCGCCGGAGCGGACGCTTCGTCGCGAGCACCTCGGTGCTCTACGCCATCCTCGTCGTCATCGCGATCGTCTACATCTTCCCGTTCCTGATCGACGTTGCCACCTCGTTCAAGACCGACGCCGAGGCGGCGAGCGACCCGCTCTCCCTGATCCCGCAGACCTGGACGACGGCCGCCTACGAGCGCCTGTTCCTGAACTCCGACTTCCCGACCTGGTTCGCGAACTCGGCGGTCGTGACGGTGTTCGTCACCGCCGGGCGGGTGTTCCTCGCCTCCCTCGCCGGGTACGCGCTGGCGCGGCTCGACTTCCGCGGCCGCAACGTCATCTTCGCCGGACTCGTCGCGGTGATGTCGGTGCCGCTCGTGGTGCTGCTCATCCCGAAGTTCCTCGTGATCAACCAGCTCGGCATCTACGACTCCTACGCGGGCATGATCATCCCGCTGCTGGTCGACGCCGCCGGGGTGTTCATCATGAAGAACTTCTTCGAGTCGATCCCCGCGAGCGTCGAGGAGCAGGCCCGCATCGACGGCGCCGGCACTTTCCGCATCTTCTGGTCGGTGGTGCTGCCGATGGCACGGCCCGCGCTGATCACCATCGTGATCCTGTCGTTCCAGGGCTCGTGGAACGAGCTCTCGCACTTCATCGTCTCGACCCAGTCGCCCGAGCTGACGACGCTCACCAAGGGCGTCGCCTCGCTCGCCTCTGGGCAGCTCAGTCAGGGCACCCAGTATCCGCTGAAGCTGGCGGCGGCGGCGATCATGACCGTGCCGGTCGCGGTCATGTTCTTCATCTTCCAGCGCCGCATCATGAACGCCAGCGAGGGGGCCGTCAAGGAATGACCGCCGTGCTCCCCTCCCCGTCGACCTCCCAGGAGATCCCCGCCATGCCCCTGCCCTCGCAGCCCGTGCAGCCTCTGCAGCCCTTCCTCAACGACGCCACCGTGGTGCTCGCCGCGCCGACCCAGGCGTGGTCGGCGGCCTCGGGGGCGATGACGGAGTCGATCCACGGTGTCTACCACTCCGACTCGCGGGTCGTTCGCGGTCTCGCCCTCGAGGTCGGCGGGTCGGCGGTCGAGACGGTCTCGCACTCGGTCGTCGACGCGTCGACCACCGTGTTCACGGCTTTGGTGCGCTCGATCGACGACTCGAGCGCCGACCCGCGGGTGCGCCTCGACCTGCGCCGCTCGGTGGCGCCGGGCGGTCTCGCCGAGCGGCTGCGGTTCAGCTCGGCGCTGGGGCACGAGGTGGTCACCGAGGTGCGGCTGACCCTCGTCGCCGACGGGGCGCCGATGCAGGTCGTGAAGGCGGGGCTCGCGGGCTCCGGCGTCGACACGGCTCCGGATGCCCGTGCCGCCCTCCCGGCGGTGACCGCCGTCACCCGTGACGGGGCCGTGCTCCTCGCGGCCGGCAGCTGGTCGGCGCGGCTCGACGCCCCCGGCGCGGCGATCGCGGTGGCGGCGCCCGGATCGGCCGCCGCGGCCGACGCCGAGGCGCCCGACCGCGCATCCGTCGCCGACGCCGAGGGGCCGGCTCGCGCCGCCGTCGCCGACGCCGAGGGGCCCGCCCGCGCATCCGTCGCCGACCCCGCCGCCCGCGTCACCCTCACCTGGCCGCTGGTCATACCGGCGCACGGCACCGCCATGCTCACCTGGGCGCTCGCGCTCGACGACCGGGCCGCCGTCGTGACGGGTGCCTCCGGCTCGCCCGAGTGGGCCGACGCCAGCGTCGACGCCGGCGACAGCCGCCTCGCCCGGTGGAACCGCCGCGCCCTCGACGACCTCACCGCCCTGCGGATGGAGACGAGCCGCGCCCCGGGCGAGCCCTTCCTCGCGGCCGGCGCGCCCTGGTTCTTCACCCTGTTCGGCCGCGACTCGCTCTGGGCCGCCCGCCTGCTGCTGCCGCTCGGCACCGAGCTCGCCGCCTCGACCCTGCGCGTGCTCGCCGGGCTGCAGGGCGAGCGCACGGTGGGGGAGACCGCCGAGCAGCCGGGCAAGATCATGCACGAACTCCGCCCCGGCGAGCTCCGGATGCCGGGGGAGGGCATCACGCTCCCTCCGCTCTACTACGGCACCGTCGACGCCACCGCCCTCTGGGTCGTGCTGCTCGCCGAGGCGCGTCGCTGGGGGCTGTCCGACGACGAGGTGCGGCCGCTGCTGCCGAACCTCAGGCGCGCCCTCGAGTGGATGCGCGACCACGGCGACAGCGACGGCGACGGCTTCCTCGAGTACGCCGACACGACGGGGCACGGTCTCGCGAACCAGGGCTGGAAGGACTCCGGCGACTCGGTGCAGTGGCGCGACGGACGCCTCGCCGAGGGCCCGATCGCCCTCTGCGAGGTGCAGGGCTACGCCTACCAGGCGGCCGTCGAGGGGGCCGAGCTGCTCGACGCGTTCGGCGAGCCGGGCGGAGACGAGTGGCGTGCCTGGGCGGCGGCGCTCGCCGATCGCTTCCGGGCCTCCTTCTGGATCGAGCACGACGGCGGCCGCTACCCCGCGATCGCGCTCGACGCGGCGAAGCGACCGGTGGACACGCTGACCAGCAACATCGGGCACCTGCTCGGCACGGGCATCCTGAACGCCGACGAGGCCGCCGACGTCGCCCGGCTGCTCGTCGACGAGCGGCTCGACTCGGGTTTCGGCCTGCGCACCATGGCCACCGACTCGGCCGGATTCTGGCCGCTCAGCTACCACGGCGGCACCGTCTGGGCGCACGACACGGCCATCGCGGTGCAGGGGCTCGCCCGGGAGGGCTTCCGCGCCGAGGCCGCGACGCTCGGCCGGGGGCTGCTGCGCGCGGCCGAGGCGTTCGGCTACCGCATGCCCGAGCTGCACTCCGGCGACTCGGCGGCGGTCGTCGACGTGCCGGCGCCGTACCCCGCGGCGTGCCGGCCGCAGGCGTGGTCGGCGGCGGCCGCCGTGGCGGTGGCGGTGGCGGCGACGGATGCGCGTCCCGCGCCCGACCGCCGGACCCTCCTCGTGGCGCCGCTCGCCGACGCCGCCCTCGGCCACGTCACGATCGACGGCCTCCGCGTCGCGGGCCGCCCCTTCCGCGTGGACGCGACCCCCACCTCGGCGACGGCCACCCCGCACACCTGACGCCGACCATCGAACCGTCGAAAAACGCCCTCTCGGGGTCGGGAGAGGGCGATTTTCGACGGCTCGACGAGAGGGTCGGCCCGGGTAGGGTGTGGGGATGAGCGACGCGCGGGACGAGGAAGGGCTGGGGTGGGCCGGGGACGACGATCCGACGCTCGCGCCCGAGGTTCGGGGCGGGCCGGGGGCGGCGCCGCGGCGCACCGTGCTCGACGAGGCCGAGGACGCGGAGGACCGCGCGGCCGAGCACGAGCTCGAGGAGGCGGAACGCGCATCCGCTCAGCTGAGCTCGGTGGCGCTGATCGGGCTCGGCGTGCTCGGCGGGGTCTACCTGCTCTACACGATCGGCTGGGCGGTGTTCTTCAGCCGCTACGAGCTGGCGATCGACGTGACGTTCGGCGTGTTCAGCGACCTGATCGCGCGCACGCTCGCGATCGCCGCCGCGCCGCTGTGGTTCGTGGCGACGCTGCTGCTGACGCAGCGCCGCGACCTGCGGTACCGCTTCCTCTGGCTCGTGATCGGAGTGCTCGTGCTCGTGCCCTGGCCGTTCCTGATCGGGGGAGCGGCATGACCGCCGCGACCGCCGGCGCCCCGGCCGCGCCCGCCAAGCGCGGCTTCCGCACCTTCGGCCGCTCGGGCTGGGCGGTGGCCGTCGTCTCCGCCTTCCTGTACGCGTACCACCTGTGGGGCGGCCTGGCGAACCTGATCGGCGTCGTCTCGCTGCTGAACAGCTACGGCACCGCGCCCGACGCCGGGCTCTGGACGCTCATCATCGGCTACGCCGTCGTGCCGATCGTCGTGTACCTCGCGGCGCTTCTCGTGGGCCGCACCCTGCGCAACTGGGAGCGCGCGGTGGTCTTCGCGGTCGGCTTCGCGGTCGTCTCGGTGGTGTCGCTGAGTCTGCTGTCGATCTAGGGACCGGCCGGGCGCCTCTTCAGAAGAACGCCACCAGAAGGATCAGCCCCGCCAGCACGATCTGCGCGATCAGCCGCGGCACGAACGGGACGGCGAGCGACCCGAACCGCTCCCGCCGCGTCGCCGCGTAGGCGTTCGCCGGGAAGACCGCCGCGAGGAACACCACGAGCGCGATCCCCGCGACGATCCGCGTCGGCGGGAAGACGAGCCCCAGCCCGCCCGCGATCTCGCACACGCCGGTGAGGTACACCAGGTTCAGCGGGGCCAGGATGCCCGTCCCGCGGATCCGCGGAGGGATCATCGCGGCCATCGTGCGGGCCGAGCGCGGCACGAAGTGATTCACGCCCATCAGCACGAACACGGCGGCGATCAGCAGGCGGAGCACGTCGAGGACGACGCCCGACGTCATGAAGTCCATCGGCCCATTCTGCCTGCACTACGCTGGACGGGTTCCCCGCCGATGAACCCGAAGGACCCGCCCCGTGTCGAAGCCGGTCGTGCTGATCGCCGAAGAATTGTCCCCCGCCACCGTCGACGCCCTCGGGCCCGATTTCGACGTGCGCTCCGTCGACGGCACCGACCGACCGGCGCTGATCGCCGCCCTCGCCGACGCCCACGCGGTGCTCGTGCGCTCGGCCACGAAGGTCGACGCGGAGGCCATCGCGGCCGCCCCGCAGCTGAAGGTCGTCGCCCGTGCCGGCGTGGGTCTCGACAACGTCGACATCAAGGCCGCCACCACCGCCGGCGTGATGGTCGTGAACGCGCCCACCTCGAACATCATCTCGGCCGCCGAACTGACGGTCGGCCACATCCTGAGCCTCGCCCGCCACATCCCCGCCGCGCACGCCGCGCTCGCGCAAGGGCAGTGGAAGCGCTCCGCCTACACCGGCGTCGAGCTGTTCGAGAAGACCGTCGGCATCATCGGGCTCGGCCGCATCGGCGCCCTGATCACCGCCCGACTGCAGGCCTTCGGCGTGAACGTCATCGCCTACGACCCCTACGTCACCAGCGCCCGCGCGCAGCAGCTCGGCGTCACCCTCGTCACCCTCGACGAGCTGCTCGCCCAGAGCGACTTCATCACCATCCACATGCCGAAGACGCCCGAGACCACGGGCATGATCTCCGACGAGCAGCTGGCGCTGATGAAGCCCACCTCGTTCATCGTGAACGTCGCCCGCGGCGGCCTCATCGACGAGGATGCGCTGTACCGCGCCCTGACGTCGAAGACCATCGCCGGGGCCGGCCTCGACGTGTTCGTCAGCGAGCCGCCGAAGGAGTCGCCGCTGCTCGCCCTGCCGAACGTCGTCGTCACCCCGCACCTCGGTGCCTCGACCGACGAGGCGCAGGAGAAGGCGGGCGTCTCGGTCGCGAAGTCGGTGCGCCTCGCGCTCTCGGGCGAGCTCGTGCCCGACGCCGTCAACGTCGCCGGCGGTGTCATCGACCCGTACGTGCGCCCCGGCATCGCCCTCGTCGAGAAGCTCGGCCAGGTCTTCTCGGGGCTCGCCGGCAGCCCGCTCACGAGCGTCGACGTGGTGGTCAAGGGCGAGCTCGCCGACTACGACGTCAGCGTGCTGAAGCTCGCGGCGCTGAAGGGCGTGTTCACGAACGTCGTCAGCGAGACCGTGTCCTACGTCAACGCCCCGCTCCTCGCCGAACAGCGCGGGGTCGCCGTGCGCCTGATCACCGACCCCGAGTCGGCCGAGTACCGCAACGTCATCACGCTCACCGGCGCGCTCAGCGACGGCTCGCAGATCTCGGTCTCGGGCACGCTGACCGGCTCGAAGCAGATCGAGAAGATCGTCGAGATCAACGGCTACGACGTCGAGGTGCCGTTCGCGAAGCACCTGATCGTCATGCTCTACACCGACCGCCCCGGCATCGTCGCGGTCTACGGCAAGGAGTTCGGCGAGGCCCAGGTCAACATCGCGGGCATGCAGATCGCGCGCCACGAGGCCGGCGGCAAGGCGCTGAGCGTGCTGACCGTCGACTCCCCGGTGCCCGACGGGCTGCTCGACACGCTGCGCGACGCGATCGAGGCCGACGTCATGGTCGAGGTCGACATCACCGCCTGACCGGGCGGCGAAGGGCCAGGCCGGCCCGTCGCGACCGCCGCCCCGCGCGGCAATAAGCTGGGCGCATGGAACGAACCATCAAGCTCGCGCTCATCCCCGGTGACGGCATCGGGCCGGAGGTCGTGGCCGAGGCCGTCAAGGTGCTCGACGCGGTCGCCCCCGGCGCGGGGGTGGAGTTCGACAAGACGACCTTCTCGCTCGGCGCCGCCCGCTTCCTCGAGACGGGCGACGTGCTCACCGACGACGACCTGGCCGCGATCGCGTCGAACGACGTCATCCTGCTCGGCGCCGTCGGCGGCGTTCCCGGCGACCCGCGGTTGAAGAACGCGAACATCGAGCGGGGCCTGCTGCTGAAGCTGCGCTTCTCGCTCGACCACTACGTCAACCTCCGCCCCACCGTCATCTACCCGGGCGTGCCCTCTCCGCTCGCCGAGCACGGCGAGGTCGACTTCGTCGTCGTGCGCGAGGGCACCGAGGGCCCCTACGTCGGCAACGGCGGCGCCATCCGCACCGGCACGCCGCACGAGATCGCCAACGAGGTGTCGATCAACACGGCCTACGGGGTCGAGCGGGTCGTGCGCGACGCGTTCGCGCGAGCATCCGCCCGTCGCAAGAAGCTGACCCTCGTGCACAAGACCAACGTGCTCACCTTCGCCGGCGGGCTCTGGAAGCGCGTCGTCGACGAGGTGGGGGCCACCTTCCCGGAAGTGGCCGTGGACTACCTGCACGTCGACGCCGCGACCATCTTCCTCGTCACCGACCCTGCTAGATTCGATGTCATCGTCACGGACAACCTCTTCGGCGACATCCTCACCGATCTGGCCGGCGCGATCAGCGGCGGCATCGGCTTGGCGGCCTCGGGCAACATCAACCCCGACGGCGCGTTCCCCTCGATGTTCGAGCCGGTCCACGGATCCGCGCCCGACATCGCCGGCCAGCAGAAGGCCGACCCCACCGCCGCGATCCTCTCGGCGGCGCTGCTGCTCGACCACCTCGGGCTGACGGATGCGGCCGACCGCGTGCGCACCGCGGTGGTCGCCGACATCGCCTCGCGAGACGGCCGGCCGGCACGCACGACAGCCGAGATCGGCGACGCGGTGGTGGCGGCCCTCGGCGCCCCCGAAACCACACCGACCCACTGACGAAAGACAGCCCATGACCATCGCAGAGTCCTCCACGTTCCCCCTGAAGTTCGAGCTCACGCCCTCGCAGGCGGCTCGCGACGAGGCGGAGCGGGAGGTCATCCTCGCCGACCCCGGCTTCGGCAAGCACTTCACCGACCACATGATCAAGATCGACTGGACCATCGAGGACGGCTGGCACGACGCCGAGGTCATCCCCTACGGTCCGCTGATGCTCGACCCCTCGGCGGCCGTGCTGCACTACGCCCAGGAGATCTTCGAGGGGCTCAAGGCCTACCGCCACGCCGACGGCTCGATCTGGACCTTCCGGCCGGGCAAGAACGCCGAACGCCTGCAGCGCTCCGCCCGCCGCCTCGCGCTGCCCGAGCTCGCCACCGAGGACTTCGTCGAGTCGCTGAAGCAGCTCGTGGCCGTCGACGGATCGTGGGTGCCGAGCGCGCCCGAGACGAGCCTCTACATCCGCCCGTTCATGATCGCGAACGAGTCGTTCCTCGGCGTGCGGCCCTCGCAGCGCGTGGCGTACTACGTGATCGCGAGCCCGGCGGGTGCCTACTTCCACGGCGGCGTCGCCCCGGTGTCGATCTGGCTGTCGACCGAGTACTCGCGCGCCGGCCGCGGCGGCACGGGGGCGGCCAAGTGCGGCGGCAACTACGCTGCCTCGCTGCTGCCGCAGCAGGAGGCCTACGAGAACGGATGCGCGCAGGTGCTCTTCCTCGACGGGGAGACCGGTCAGCACATCGACGAGCTGGGCGGCATGAACATCTTCTTCGTGCACGCGGGCGGGAAGATCGTCACCCCGCGTCTGACGGGCACCATCCTCGAGGGCATCACGCGCGACAGCATCATCCAGCTCGCGACAGACCGTGGGCTCACCGTGGAGGAGCGCGACGTGACCGTCGAGGAGTGGCGCCAGGGTGTCGCCGACGGAACGATCACCGAGGTTTTCGCGTGCGGCACCGCCGCGGTGATCACGCCCATCTCGGCGCTGAAGTCGGCCGACGGCGTGATCGGCGACGAGAACGCCCCGGCCGGTGAGCTGACCATGTCGATCCGGCAGGAGCTGACCGACATCCAGTACGGCCGCATCGCCGACCGCCACGGCTGGCTGACTAGGCTCGACGCATGAAGATCGCACGGTTCAGCCATCAGGGCGCCATCACCTTCGGCATCCTCGACGAGAGCGACGCGGGGGTGCCCGAGCTGGTCGTGCTGAACGGCGACCCGATGTTCGCGGGCTTCGACACGACGGGGGAGCGCGTGCCGCTCGCCGACGCGACGCTGCTCGCGCCGGTCATCCCGCGCTCGAAGGTGATCGGCATCGGCAAGAACTACCTCGACCACGTGGCCGAGATGGGCACCGGTGAGGCACCGGCGGAGCCGCTGATGTTCCTGAAGCCGAACACCTCGGTGATCGGCCCGGGCGACCGCATCGTGCGGCCGGCCCAGTCGAACCGCGTCGACTTCGAGGGCGAGCTCGCCGTCGTGATCGGCAGCATCGCCAAGAACGTGCGGGCAGCCGACGCGGCGAGCGTGGTCTTCGGCTACACGATCGCGAACGACGTCACGGCGCGCGACCTGCAGAAGAGCGACGGGCAGTGGACGCGGGCCAAGGGCTTCGACACCTTCTGCCCGCTCGGGCCCGTGATCGAGACCGAGTTCGACCTCGCCGCGGCCACCGTGGAGACGCGGCTGAACGGGGTGCTGGCGCAGAGCGCTCCGGTGACCGACATGATCCACTCGGTCGCCGAGATCATCGCGTACGCCTCGTCGGTGTTCACGCTGCTGCCGGGTGACGTCATCCTCACGGGCACGCCGGCCGGGGTCGCGGCGATCGAGGCGGGGGACACCGTCGAGATCGAGATCGCGGGCATCGGGGTGCTGTCGAACCCGGTGCTCTAACGGTTCGGCGCTAGTCGGCCGTCGTGCTGTCGGCCACCAGCTCGAGCGCGTCGATCGCGTCGGTGAGCCGCTCGATCTGATCGGTGTCGAGCTCGTCGAAGAGCTGCAGCACCCGTTCGGCCCGCTGCTGCCGGGCGAGTGCGATCGCGACCTCGCCGGCCTCGGTGGCGGTGACGAAGAACGATCGGCCGTCGTCGGGGTCGGCGCTGCGGGTGATGAGCGCGCGGTTCTCGAGCTCGGTGAGCAGCCGGGTGATGGTCGGAGCCGCGACCCGCTCGGCCCGCGCGATGTCGCCCGGGCGGATCGGCCCCTGCCGCACGATGATCGACAGCGCCGAGACCTGGCCGGGCGTCAGATCTCCGGCGGGACGGATGCGGCGGTTCAGCCGTCCGACCGCGACGGCGAGTCGCGCAGCGATCTCGGCTCGATCGGAGCCGGCATGGTTCGTCATTCGGGAAGCCTTCGGTCACCGGGGGATGTACCGGAAGTCTGGCACACCCGTCCGGCCTCGTCGCCCCGGAGGCCGGGGGTGGCGCGAGGCCGCCATCGATGTGTACACTGTTCACATTCCGGGCCGGGGAATAGATGGGCAGCCGTCAGGGGTTGCCCAGTCAGACCCTGTGTCCACGCCGGTCGCCCCGGCCCCTCACGCTCCGCGATCCAGCCGCCTCCTCCACGTTCAGACGGGACCTCCATGACCGCTACCGCTCCCTCCGAGACCCGCGTCGCACCCCGCGACCGGCTCGTCATCAACCTCCTGCTCGTCTCGGCCTTCGTCGTCATCCTGAACGAGACGATCATGGGTGTGGCCATCCCGCACCTCGTCACCGATCTCGGCATCACTGAGGTCGCGGCGCAGTGGCTCTCCACCGCGTTCATGCTGACGATGGCCGTGGTCATCCCGATCACCGGCTTCCTGCTGCAGCGGTTCAACACCCGGCCCATCTTCATCGCCGCGATGTCGCTGTTCTCCCTCGGCACCCTGATCGCCGCGATGGCGCCGGGCTTCGAGGTGCTGCTCGTCGGCCGCGTCGTGCAGGCCAGCGGAACCGCCATCATGATGCCCCTGCTGATGACCACCGTCATGACGCTCGTGCCACCGGCGGTGCGCGGCCGCACCATGGGCAACATCTCGATCGTCATCTCCGTCGCCCCGGCGATTGGCCCGACCATCTCCGGCATCATCCTCAGCACCCTGTCCTGGCGGTGGATGTTCATCCTCGTGCTGCCGATCGCGCTCGGCGCCCTGCTGCTCGGCGCCCTGCGCGTGGTGAATGTGACCGAGCCGCGTCGGGTTCCGATCGACGTCGTGTCGATCATCCTCTCGGCCTTCGGTTTCGGCGGACTGGTCTACGGCCTCAGCACCCTGGGCGGCGCGGACTCGACCTTCCTGTCGAGCTGGCTGCCCCTGATCGTCGGGATCGTGGCGCTGGCCTCGTTCGTGCTGCGCCAGCTGTCGCTGCAGCGACGTGACCGGGCGCTGCTCGACCTGCGCACCTTCCGCAAGCGCACCTTCACGGTGTCGATCCTGCTGATGGCGGTGAGCATGATGGCGCTGTTCGGCACCATCATCGTGCTGCCGTTCCTGCTGCAGGGGGTGCTGGGTCTGGATCCGCTGGCCACCGGGTTGCTGCTGCTGCCGGGCGGGCTCGTGATGGGCGCGCTCGCGCCGTTCGTCGGCCGGCTCTACGACCGGGTCGGCCCGCGTCCGCTCATCGTCCCGGGCGCCATCACCGTGAGTCTCGTGCTCTGGGCGCTGACGATGGTCGACCAGAACACCTCGGTCTGGTTCGTGCTCGGGGCCCACATCGCCCTGAGCGCCGGCCTCGCGTTCATGTTCACGCCGTTGTTCACCGCCGGCCTCGGGTCGCTGACCCCGCGCCTGTACTCGCATGGCTCGGCCATCATCGGCACCGTGCAGCAGCTCGCGGGCGCCGCCGGAACGGCGCTGTTCGTGGCGCTGATGGCGAGCGTCACGGCCCAGCGAATCACGGCCGGGGCCACCCAGGTGGCGGCGACGGCGTCGGGCATCCAGGCCGCGTTCCTGTGCGGCGCGATCATCTCGGTGCTCGGGGTGGTGGCGTCGCTGTTCATGCGGCGCCCGGCCGAGAGCGTCGACGAGGGCGAGCGGATGCCCGAGGGCACCCCGGCCGCGGCGCCGACCCACTAGGCACGGCGCACCCGCCGCCGGCCCTGGCCAGACTCCGGGGTGGCGGGGTCGTCAGAACTGCGGTGGCGCCCAGGACCGTAGTTGCGTCAGAACTGCGGCGGTTCCGGCGGCGCCTGGGGCGGCTCGCCCGGAAGTCCGGGCGGGGGAGCGGGAGCGTCGGGCGGGGTCTCGGGAGGTGGCATCGTCGACATGTCGCCGACTCTACGACTCACGGCCCCGACCCGCCACCGCGGCTGTCGCCCTCGACCGGAGGTTGCGGACGCCGAAGGGCGGGGCCGCCGCTGCTGCCCTGCCGCGCGGGATCACCCCAGGTGCAGCGCCACGGGCTCGCCGGCGCGCTCGCGCGGGTACCACGCCACCCCGCGCGACCGCAGCGCCGGCCACGGCCGGGCCGCCGCGCTCGCCGCCAGCGCGCGCCAGCCCGAGCGGTCGTCGGTGTGCGCCATGTAGGCCGCGAGCAGCTTCGCCGTGGCCAGGGCGTCGACGGAGGCGCGGTGCGCTCCCTCCAGGTCGATGCCGAGCACCTCGCAGCAGCTCGACAGCCCGCGCCGAAGGCCGGGCAGGTAGTGACGGGCCAGCTGCATCGTGCAGAGCGAGACCGGTGCGCTCTCGAGCCTGTACCCGATGCGGGCGAGCTCGGCGAGCAGGAAGCGCTGGTCGAACGACACGTTGTGCGCCACCAGCACCCTCCCCGAGAGCAGTCCGAGCAGTTCGGGCGCGATGTCGCCGAAGCTCGGGGCGCCGGCGAGGTGGTCGGCCGTGATGCGGTGGATGCGCGTGGGCCCCGGCCCCCGCCCCGGGTCGATCAGCGTGTCCCACCGGCCGGTGATCGTGCCGTCGGGGTCGGAGTGCACGACCGCGATCTCGACGGCGCGGTCGTCTCCCGCCGCGGACAGCCCGGTGGTCTCGAAGTCGATGGTCGCGAATCCGGTGCTGCTCATGGTGCTCGCGACACTAGCCCCAGCCGCCGACACCGAGCCGCCGCCACCCCGACACCGAGCCGCCGCCGCCCCGTCACCGCAGCGCTGCGCCCAGGCCGTTCAGACGGGTCCGCCCCGCGACCGACGGGTCAGGCCGGGCGGATGCGGAGCATCACCCGCGGCTTCTGCCGCTTCGCCGCGACGCGCTCCACCAGCATGAACACCCGGTACTCCAGCGGATGCTTGCGCTTGAACAGCCCGCCGCCCCGCCGCACGGAGGCGCTGTCGCTCTCGATCTCGGCCAGACCCAGGCGAGCCGGCTCGCCCTCCTTCACGGCACCCATGCGGCTGCACGGGCGCAGCTCGACGCGCGGGTCGTTGCGCAGACGCTTCACCTTCCCGGTGTCGTCGGGCGTGGTCACCAGGAGGGTGTCGCCGTCGCGCACGATCCAGACCGGGGTGGAGACCGGCTCACCGCTCTTCCGGAACGTCGTCAGCGACACGAAGTGCTCCTCGCCGAGGGGCAGCAGCGGGGGAGCGGAGGGCTCCGAGGTCACCGCCGGTCCTCGCCGACGGCGCGGATGCTGCGCAGCTCCGCCGCCAGCTCGCCCTGCGCCGGCGAGACCTCTTCGGCCTCCCGCTCGTCGGGGGCCTCCGGATGCTCGCGCTCGTGTTCGGCCACCCAGTCCCGCATCTCGTCGCTCATGCCCGCGACCCTACCCCAGCCGGCCGGTCAGCGGCCGGTCAGCGCCCGGCCGCGCGGTACTCGACCTCGGGGCGGCCGGGGGCGCCGTAGCGCTGGCCGCGCACGGCCGCGCCGGTGTCGGTGAGGTGCTCGAGGTACCGCCGGGCGGTGACCCGCGAGAGCGACAGCCGCGCCCCCAGCTCGCTGGCCGACATTCCCGCCGGCGCCGCCGAGCGCAGCACCTCCCGCACCTGCCCGAGCGTGGCCGCGGTCAGCCCCTTCGGCAGCTCCCCGCCGGTCGAACTGCGGAGCGCCGCGAACGACGAGTCGATCTCGGACTGGTCGGTGACCACCGAGCCGCCGAGCCGAGCGTGGTAGTCGCGGTAGGCGCCGAGCTTCTCGGCGAACGACGCGAAGGTGAACGGCTTGATCAGGTACTGCACGATGCCGAGCGACACCGCCGAGCGCACGACCGCGGCGTCGCGCACCGCGGTGACCGCGACCACGTCGGTCTCGATGCCCGCGGCGCGCAGGTGCCGGCAGAGCTCGATGCCGGTGGTGTCGGGCAGGTTCACGTCGAGCAGGATCAGGTCGATCCCCGGGGACCCCGCCCCCGTGGCCTCCCGCAGCGCCCGGATCGCCGCCGACCCCGTGTGCGCCACCCCGGCCAGCTCGAACCCGTCGAGCCGCCCGACGTAGGCGGCGTGCGCCTCTGCGGTCAGCGGCTCGTCCTCGACCACCAGCACCCGGATCGCGCTCACCGCGGCAGCTCCACCGTGAAGCGCGAGCCGTCGACCGCGATGCGCCCGCCGAGCCGCGCGACCGACTGCCGCACCAGGGCGAGGCCGATGCCGCGGCCGGTGGGGCGGGCATCCGTCGCCGTCTTCGTCGTGGCCCCGAACTCGAACAGCCCACGGGTCGCCGCCGGATCGGGCCCGGCGCCGCTGTCGGAGACCTCGATCACGAGCATCCGCGGGTCGTCGCCGTCGATGTCGACCGAGACGACCGGCTCGAGGCTGCCGGCGACCGCGTCGAACGCGTTGTCGATCAGGTTGCCGGTGATGGTGATCAGCTCCTGCGGCGGCAGCGAGCTGCTGCCGATCGTCGAGGGGATGCCGACGTCGAAGCCGATGCCCCGCTCGGCCGCCTGCGCCGACTTCCCGAGCAGCAGCGCCAGCAGCACCGGCTCCTCGACCGCCGTCAGCAGCCGGTCGGCGAGCTGCTGGCTGATCGCGAGCTCGCTCGTGGCGAGCTCGGCGGCTTCGGCCGGCCGGTCGAGCTCGATCAGCGCGATGATCGTGTGCAGCCGGTTCGCGAACTCGTGCGCCTGCGAGCGCAGCGCGTCCGACAGGGTGGTCATGGTCGCGAGCTCCCCGGTCAGCTCCTGCAGGCGGGTGTGGTCGCGCAGCGTGGTCACCGTTCCGATGAAGCGAGCGGATGCTCCGCCCTCCGGCCCCGGCACGATGCGGTCGCGGTCGAGCACCAGCACGTGCGTCGCGGTGATCACGATCTCGTCGACGGCCACGTCGTCGGCCGCCAGCACCGCGGTGAGCGGCTCGGGCAGGGTGAGGCCGGCGAGCGGCTGCGGCCGCGCATCCGGAGCCTGG
Source organism: Herbiconiux gentiana (assembly GCF_024978135.1). Classification (GTDB taxonomy): domain Bacteria; phylum Actinomycetota; class Actinomycetes; order Actinomycetales; family Microbacteriaceae; genus Herbiconiux; species Herbiconiux gentiana. The sequence goes on from NZ_JANTEZ010000011.1 coordinate 59,862, forward strand.
CGGCGGGGCAGCGGGGGCAGACCGAGCAGCTCGGCCGCGCGATCGTTGTAGAGCACGACGTCGCGGTTCGTGTTCTGCAGCACCAGACCCTCGCCGATGGAGTGCAGCACGCCCTCGTAGTAGGCGAACATGCGGCTCATCTCCTCGGCGCCGCGGCCCCAGGTGACCCGGCGGAGGTAGCGGCTGAGCGCCCAGGAGGCGAGCGCGCCGAGCAGCAGCGCGGCGCCGGCGGCCAGCAGCACGGTCGCGATGCGGGTGCCGAGCACCACCTGGGTGGCCGAGACCGTGATGCCGGCCGAGACGAGGGCGATCACCGCACCCCCGTCGTCCTCGATCGGCACCACCGCGCGCACCGAGGGCCCGAGGGTGCCCGTGTAGGTCTCGGTGAAGGCCTCGCCGGCGAGCGCGCGGTCGATGTTGCCGAGGAACGGCTTGCCGATCTGGTCGGGGTCGCGATGGGTGAAGCGGATGCGGTCGGGACCCATGATGGTGACGAAGTCGATGCCGGCCGCCCGCATCACGTCGACGGCGTAGGGCTGCAGGGCGGCGGTGGGGTCGGTGCTCTGCACGCCGTTCCGCACGAACGGGTCCTGCGCCAGGGTCTCGGCGACGGCGAGCGAGCGGGCGGCGGCGTCGCGCTCGACGTCGGCCCGCGCATCCGCCCAGCTGAGCAGCACAGCGGCCGCGGTGAGGGCCATGATCACGACGAGCTGCAGGGCGAAGAGCTTCGCCGCGATGCTCCACCGTCGGACCATGTCGTCCACCTCTCGTGACCAGTATGAACACAATGCCAGGCGCGGGGGCCGCCGCGCGCATCCTGGGTCGACCGGGCACCCGAGTGACCCGGACGGATCTCGAGGAAGAGGAAGCAATGGCGCTCCACACCGGCACGGCACCCCGCACGAAGCGGCGGCGCATCGACTCGTCGCACTACCTGTACATCGCCGTCATCGTCGCCGTGGTCGCGGGAGCGACGGTCGGCCTGCTCGCCCCGGAGTTCGCGGTGGGGCTCAAGCCCATCGGCGAAGCCTTCGTCGGGCTGATCAAGATGATGATCGCGCCGATCATCTTCTGCACCATCGTGCTCGGCGTCGGATCGATCGCGAAGGCCGCCACGGTGGGCAAGGTCGGCGGGCTGGCGCTCGTCTACTTCATCGTGATGTCGACCTTCGCGCTCGGCATCGGGCTCGTGGTGGGCAACATCATCCACCCTGGTGAGGGCCTGATGATCGGGGCGTCGACGTACGAGCCGCCGGCGTCGGCCACCGAGGCGGGCGACCCCACCTCCTTCGTGCTCGGGATCATCCCGACCTCGCTGCTGTCGTCGCTGACGGCGGGCAACATCCTGCAGGTGCTGTTCGTAGCCCTGCTCGTCGGGTTCGCGCTGCAGAAGATGGGGGCGAAGGGCACGCCCATCCTCGGCGCGATCCGTCAGCTGCAGGCGCTGGTGTTCCGCATCCTCGCGATGATCATGTGGGTCGCGCCGATCGGTGCCTTCGGCGCCATCGCCGCGGTCGTCGGAGCCACCGGGTTCCAGGCCATCATCAGCCTCGGCACCCTGATGATCGCGTTCTACATCACCTGCGCGCTGTTCATCGTGGTGGTGCTCGGCTCGCTGCTCTGGGCGGTCACCCGGGTGAACATCTTCAAGCTGATGAAGTACCTGGGCCGGGAGTACCTGCTGATCGTCTCGACCTCCTCGAGCGAGGTCGTGCTGCCCCGCCTGATCGCGAAGATGGAGCACGTGGGCGTCTCCAAGCCAGTCGCCGGCATCACGATCCCGACCGGCTACTCCTTCAACCTCGACGGCACCGCGATCTACCTCACGATGGCGTCGCTGTTCATCGCCAGCGCTATGGGCACGCCGCTGGCGATCGGCGAGCAGATCTCGCTGCTGCTGTTCATGATGCTGGCCTCGAAGGGAGCAGCTGGTGTCACCGGCGCCGGCCTCGCCACCCTGGCCGGCGGTCTGCAGGCGCACCGCCCCGACCTCGTCGACGGCGTCGGCGTGATCGTCGGCATCGACCGCTTCATGTCGGAGGCCCGCGCGCTGACGAACTTCACCGGCAACGCCGTCGCCACCCTGCTCGTCGGAACCTGGACCCGCCAGCTCGACCGCGAGCAGCTCACCGCGGTGCTGGCCGGCGAACGCCCCTTCGACGAGACGACCATGAGCGCCGACGACCACCTCGGCGCCGACGAACAGGCCGAGGTCGCCCGCGAGGAGCGCCCCTCGACGGCGTCGCTCGCGGCCATCGTCGGCCCGATCGAGGAGCCCACCACCCCCACCCGCCGGTAGCGCTCCCGGGCGAAGGCGCGTGCTGCGGCACGCGCCTTTCGTCTGGCCGGCTCCGCCTACGATTCGGGTATGGCTCTTCCTCTTGGTGACACTCTGATCGGCTACCCCGACGGCGAGACGAGGGGGCAGGCGACGGTGCTCCACCGCGAGCTGCGTCCGGATGGCCGGGCCGTCGTGCTGCTCGACGCCACGCCGTTCCATCCGGTCGATCCCACCTGGCCTGACCAGGGGCCCGACCTCGGCGTGCTGGTCACGTCGGCGGACGACGGGCCCGTGCCCGTGCCCGTGCCCGTGCTCGACTGCCGCATCGCGGCGAGCGACGGCGCCGAGCTGCCCCTGGGGGAGCGCCTCCCCGTGCGGCTCGGCACCGAGGGCTGGGCCTTCGTGGTCGCCCACGTCGTCGACGGTGCCGCCCCGATCGCCGAGGGCGACCGCGTCGCCGCCGCGGTCGACGAGGAGCACCGCCGCGCCCTCTCCCTCGGCCACACCTCCTGCCACCTCGCCTCGCTGGCGCTGAACCGGGCGCTCGCCGGGTTCTGGAGCAAGGCGGTCGCGCCCGATGCGCTCGGCAGCCCAGACTTCGACCACACGGCGATCGTCACGTCGAGCATCCGCCCGCACGGCTCGATCGACGAGTACCGCCTCGGCAAGTCGCTGCGCAAGCGCGGCTTCGACTCGGCGCGTCTCGCGGCAGAGCTCGTCGCCGTCGCCGAGGCCGCGAACGGCACCCTGGCCGGGTGGGTCGCGAGTGACGCCGGGGTGCGCATCCGTCGCGACGACCGGGCCCTCTCGACCCGCCGGTTCTGGGAGTGCGAGCTGCCGGAGGGCCTCGCCTCGATCGCCTGCGGAGGCACGCACGCCGAGCATCTCGGCGAGCTCGGCACGGTGCGGGTGTCGCTCGAACTGCACGACGACGGAGCCGCATTGCGAATGATCACCACGGAAACTGCCTAGAACAGCTAACTACTAGACGTTCTGATTTCTTCTGTGGCAAGCTGACTCCGAACTTTCTTCTGGACGGGCGTGACGATCTTCCCGGTCGACCCGTCTTAGTCATGAAGCGAACAGGCCCGACCTCCGGGCCCCAGGACAAGGAGCAGAACATGGCCACCACCACGACCGCCGGAATCCCCGCCACCACCGCTACGTCGACCGAGACCGGTCTCGGCAAGACCGTCATCAACGACAACGTCGTGTCGAAGGTCGCCGGCATCGCCGCTCGTGAGTCCGCCGGCGTGCACGCCCTCGGCGGCGGCGCCGCCCGCGCGTTCGGCGCCATCCGCGACGCGATCTCGAGCACCGACCTCGGACAGGGCATCAGCGTCGAGGTGGGCGAGAAGCAGGTCGCCGTCGACGTGACCATCGTCGCCGAGTACCCCGCACCGCTGCAGGACGTCGCCGACGGCGTTCGCCGCAACATCATCCAGGCCGTTGAGTCGATCGTCGGCCTCGAGGTCACCGAGGTCAATGTGACCGTCAACGACGTGCACCTGCCGTCCGACGACGCGGATGACGCAGCCGAGGCGCGAGTCCAGTGACCGCGACCCGTACCGGCATCCTCATCGGGGCGGTCCTCGCCCTCACCTGGGTCGTCATCGGCTTCTGGGCCTTCCTCTTCGTCGCGATCGCCATGGCGATCGGGGCGGCGGTCGGCCGGGTCGTCTCCGGTGACCTCGACGTCTCACGCGTCGTCGACGCGTTCCGCGGAAAGCGCACCTCGTCATGACCGTCACCGCTGAACGTCCGGCCGCGCCGGTCGGCTCGGCGGCGCCCGTCCCCGTGGCGGGAGCACCCGTCCGCCGCGGCCGCAACCGCATCGCGTCGAAGGCCCTGAACCGGGTCGTCGCTGCGGTGACGGCGGAGGCCCTCGGGGTCTCCGCGTCCACGGTGAGCGTCGACCTGGCCGACAGCCAGGGTCTCCTCGCCCTCACGGTGTCCACGCCCGTCCGGGTCGTGTCGCTGTCAAGGGTCGAGCGCGAACCGTCGTCAGTCATCCGGTCAGGGGGCCCGATCCTCGACCGGGTGGCCGTCGCCCAGGACACCATCCGCACCCGGGTCGAACAGCTCACCGGGTCCACCATCGCCCGCGTGACCGTCCGGGTCACGGGCATCGACATCCGAACCGAGGAGAGGGTCGCATGAGCACCACGTCGCTGCGGCGCCGCATCACGCGGCGCGAGCTGCACTCTCCCCGTTCCACGGCGGCCATCGTCGTCGCGGTGCTGCTGATCCTCGGCCTCGCCTGGGTCGGCACCGAGATCGTGATCGCGCTGCTCGGCCTCCCAGCCCTGCTCGTGGCACCGGCCGACATGTTCGCCTCCGCGGTGAACCTGCCGGACGCACCCGCGGCGATCGTCGTGGCGGCCGGAGCGGTCGTCGTCGTGATCGGCCTCGTGCTGGTCGTGCTGGCCCTCGCCCCCGGGCGCCGGGCCCGCCATGTGCTCGAGACCGAGCGGGCGGCCACCGTCGTCGACAGCGAGGTGCTGGCCTCGGCCCTCGCCCGCCACGCCTCGTCCGCCGCCGACGTCGACCCCGACCACACCTCGGTCTCGGTCTCGTCGCGGCACGCGGTCGTCGACCTCGTGCCCACCACGGGCATCCCGGTCGACCGGTCGGCGGTCTCGTCGGCCGTGGAACGGGAGCTCGCGGGCTACGGTCTGCGCCGCCCGGTGTCGAGCCGCGTGCGAGTGCGCGAGAGCGGGAAGGTCGGAGCATGAACAGCACCAATCGCGCCCTGAACCGCCTGCTGCTGCTGATCGTCGGGCTGCTGCTCGTCGCCGTCGGAGCCGCCGCGGCCACGGCCGTGCTGCTGCCGGGGGTGCGCGACGGCTGGAAGGCCTCCGCGGGCCCCGTGCAGCGTCAGGTCGAGTCCTGGCTGCAGGCCACCCCGCTCGGCACGACCGGCGTCAGCTGGATCATGCCGGCCGTCCTCGTCCTGATCGTGCTGGCGGTCATCCTGCTGCTCGCGTTCGCGCTGCGGCAGGGCCGTGGCCGCACGGGCACCGTCGTCGACGAGGCCGTGGGAGAGCACGGTCAGACCGTGATCTCATCCAAGGTCGCCGAAGAGGCGATCCAGGATGCCCTGTCCGCCCGCCCCGAGTTCGTCGCGTCGCACGTGTCGACCTACCGGGTCAAGCGCACCCCCACGCTCAAGGTCTCCGTGACCTGCCGGCGCGGGGTGTCGCCCGCCGACGCCTCGGCGATCGTGGAGAGCAGCCTCAAGGCGCTCGACCAGTTGCTCGGCCGGGAGCTGCCCGCTCTCGTGCAGATCAGCGGGGGCTTCCGGGCCCGGGTCAGCGGATCGACGAGGCTGCAGTAACCCCGGGGCCCTCCGGGGCCGGCGCCTCCAGCGAGGCAGGAAGGAAGACATGCCGAAGCCGATCCACTGGGTCATCGTCGTCGCCGTGGGCATCACCGCCTACATCGCCGGCACCCGGGCCGAAGCCGCGAAGCACGCGGCCAAGAAGCTGACCCGACACCGCCACTAGCCATCACCCCACCGGGCCGGGCATCCGCTCGCCCCCACATCACCGAAATCGAAGGAGAATCCATCATGAGCGCAGCAGACAAGATCAAGAACGCCGCCGAGGACCTGGCCGGCAAGGCCAAGGAGGCCGTCGGCAAGGCCACCAACAACGACGAGCTCGTCGCCGAGGGCAAGGCCGACCAGGCCAAGTCCGACGTCAAGAAGGCCGGCGAGAACGTCAAGGACGCCTTCAAGAACTAGTCGTCCTCCAGCGAACGCGCCGCATCCTCCTCATCGGAGGTGCGGCGCGTTCGTGCTTTCGGGCTACTTCTTCTTCTTCTTCTCGGGGTCGTTGCCCCAGTTCATCAGCGAGTACCGCCAGGCCGTGTCGGTGACGTCGCCGTCGGGGCGCTGGGCCAGGTGCCGGTGCACGTAGCCGACCACCTTCTTCATGTGGGCGACGTCGTCGTCGCTGAGGTCGGCCTTCTTCGTGCGCAGGATCTCGACGATCCGGCGGCCGCTGTGATGCCCGACCGACTCGCCCCCGCCGTCTTTCTGCCCCACCGACTTCGACTCGTCGGTGTCGAGCCACTTCTCGAGTTCGCCGGCCGTCATCGTGACCGCCTCGTCGAACTCCTCCTGCACATTCTCGCGTTCGCTCTTATCTGTCATGCTCCACTCTCCCGCCGTTGCGCGCATCCGGCATCCCCGGGCCAGGATGGGGGGATGAGCAGCGCACCTGAAGCCGCGTCCCCCTCCCGTGTCGCAGACGAGGGGGTGCTCGTCGTCGGGGCGGGCATCTCGGGTCTCGCCTGCGCGCGGGCGCTGCACGACGCGGGGGTGCCGGTGCGGGTCGTCGACCGCGGGCGGGTGCCCGGTGGTCGGCTCGCGACCAAGCGGGTCGAGGGGCGGCCGGCCGACATCGGGGCGCGCTACTTCACGGTGCCCGAGGGGTCGTCGTTCGAGGGCTCGCCGTTCGAGGATCTGGTCGGGTCGTGGCGTCATCGTGGCCTGGTGCGGGAGTGGACGGACACCTTCTCGGCGCTCACCGTCGACGACTCGGGCGCGGTGACCGCACGGGAACTGAAGACGGGGCCGATGCGCTTCGCGGCTCCCGGCGGGCTGCGCTCGCTCGCGACCGATCTGGCCGCGTCGCTTGAGTCGGACGGGGTGACGATCACGCAGGGGCTCGAGGTGAGCGCCGTCGAGGTGGTGGCCGGGGCGGGTGATCCCGGTGCGGGTGTCGCCGTCGACGGTGTCCCGTACGGTGCCGTCGTTCTCGCCATGCCCGACCCGCAGGCGAAGCGGATGCTCGCGCCGGGGTCGCCCGCGAGCGACGCCCTCTCCGGCGCCGACGCGTGGGAGCCGACCCTCTCCGTCGTCCTGAGCTACGAGGCCCGGCACTGGTCGCCCGAGCTGCACGGGGCGTTCGTCGGCGGATCGTCCGTGCTGGCGTTCGTCGCCGATGACGGCGATCGCCAGGGCGACGGCGCGCCGGTGCTCGTGGCGCACACGACGGGGGCCTTCGCGCGGGAGCATCTCGAGCATCCGGAGACCGCGGCCGACGCCGTGGTGGCGGCGGTGCGGGCCCTGTTCGAGATCGAGGCGGCGCCGGTCTCGGTGGTGGTGCACCGCTGGACCTTCGCGAACCCCGCCCGGCAGCACGACGAGCCGTTCGGGCTGGTCGGCGCGATCGGCGTGTGCGGTGACTCGTGGGGCGAGCGCTCCTCGGTGTCGACGGCGTGGGCCTCGGGCGACGGCCTCGGCCGCGAGCTCGCGCGCCGACTCGCACCCGCGGGCGACGGTTCCGAGAACGTCGTGGCGCCTGACGCCGACGAGCTCGAGCGCCGGGCCGGCACCCGCAGCCCCGCCGGCGGAGACGACGCCGTGGCGGGCGACGCCCCCTGAACGACTGGCCCCCGAACCTCGCCCCCGGCCCGGCGCTTCGCGGGGGTGGTGAACCGCGGGCTGGTGGGTCGTGGGGGTGGTGAACCGTGGGCTGGTGGGTCGTGGGGGTGGTGAACCGCGGGCTGGTGGGTCGTGGGGGTGGTGAACCGTGGGCTGGTGGGTCGTG
>NZ_JANTEZ010000012.1 GCF_024978135.1 Herbiconiux gentiana
GGGCACTCGGCCGTGACGGCCGTGATCGCGCTCGGCCGGATCGCGCGCCGCGACCCGTCGACGAAAGTCACCTGGGTGCTGCGCCGCGGCACGGTCGGCAACACTTTCGGCGGGGGAGAAGCGGATGAGCTGCCCGCCCGCGGCCAGCTCGGCATCACCGCGAAAGAGTTCGTCGATGCCGGCCTGATCGACCTGGTGACCGGGTTCCGGGTCGAGAAGATCGCCCGCGACGGCGACCGGGTGCTGCTCACCAGCGAAGACGGCCGCACCCTCCCGGCCGCCGATCACGTCGCGGTGCTGACCGGGTTCCGGCCCGATCTGTCGTTCCTGTCGGAGCTGCGCCTGGAGCTGGATGCGACGTTGCAGGCGCCGGTGGGGATCGCGGCCGAGGTCGACCCCAACCTGCATTCCTGCGGATCGGTCGCTGCGACTGGCGCCGCCGATCTCGCCCAGCCGGAGCCGAACTTCTACCTGGTCGGCGCGAAGTCCTACGGGCGCGCGCCGACGTTCCTGGCGATGACCGGCTACGAGCAGGTTCGTTCCGTCGTCGCGGAGCTCGCGGGTGACCACGAGGCCGCTGCCCGGGTTGACCTGGTGCTGCCCGACACCGGGGTGTGCGGGGGAGCGGGCCTGTTCGACTCGACCGGGACCGCGATCGGCGGGAGCTGCTGCGCGCTCCCGGAGCAGCCGCTGATCCAGATCGGCCGCGCCCCCGCCTCGGTCTAGCCGGTCGGGGCCTAGCGGGTCAGGAGTGTCGACTGAATCTGTGCGGCCACGGCCTCGCGCAGCGGCCGCACCGCGTCGGCGTCCCACGCTTCCGGGTTGGGGAATGACCATTCCAGCACCTCGCCGCGCGGCGTCGCCGGCAGGGCGAGTCCGGGCTTCATCAGCACCACAATGTCGGCCTCGTCGAGGTCCGAGGTCGTGACCGCGCGTGGCACGTTCCCCGAAATATCGACACCCAGCTCGGCCACGGTCGCGGCGACGGCCGGGTTCACCTCGTCGGCGGGCGAGAGCCCGGCCGAGGTCGCGGTGAACCGGTCGCCGGCCAGGTGGTCGAGGAGCGCGGCTCCGAGCTGGGAGCGGCCGGCGTTGTGCTGGCAGATGAACAGGACGGTGGGGGTGGCGGTCATGGATCGCTTTCAGTAGTCGTGCGGGTGGTCAGGCGTGCGAGCTGGTGAAGCGAGGGGCGACGTGCAGCTCGTCGAGCAGGGCGAGGACGCGGCGCTCGATCTCGTCGCGAATCGGCCGGATATCCGTGGCGGTCAGCCCGGCCGGGTCATCGAGCACCCATTCCTCGTAGCGTTTTCCGGGGAAGATCGGGCAGGCGTCGCCGCAGCCCATCGTGATGACGACGTCGGCGGCGCGCACCACCTCATCCGTCCACGGCTTCGGGTACTCGTTCGAGATATCGATACCGCGCTCGGTCATCGCGGCGATCGCTTCCCCGTTCACCTGGTCGCCCGGCTCGGAACCGCCCGACCAGGCCACCGCGTTCTCGCCGGCGTAGTGCTCGAAGAACCCGAGGGCCATCTGGGAGCGGCCGGCGTTGTGGACGCACAGGAACAGCACGGTGGGCTTGCCGTCGAGGTGCTTCCCCTCGACCCGGGCGAGGGCGCTCAGCCGTTGGCGGGCGAACTTCTCGGCCAGCAGCGGCAAGAAGGTGGTAACTTTCGCACGTCCCGCGAACTGGTCGTAGGAGAAATGCAGGAACCGTTCGATCGTCTCCACGTTGAACGTGCCGGCGAAGTCACGTTCGAGCCTGGTAGCCGCGGTCTTCAACGCGTACTGCTGATCGAGGGTGATGGCGGGATTCATGGGGTGCTCCCTTGTTCAGGATGCGGCGAGCCGCGGAGCGAGGTCCGAGATGCGTCGGTGCAGCTCGGCATAGGTGGTGTCGAATGCGGCGGCGGTGCCGATTCGAACCGGGTCCGGGATCGACCAGTGGAGGTTCCCGGTCACGCCCAGCTCTTCGTGGGCGTTGTCGCAGACGGTGACCACGAAATCGGTGTCGGTCAGCACGTCACCGAGCACGCGCGGCTGGACGTCTGCGAGGGCGAGGTGGTGGCGCTTGGCGGCGGCGATCGCTCCTGCGTCGATCTGCTCGGCCGGATGGGTGCCCCCGGATGCGGCCGGGATGGTCGACTGCTGCTCCCAGAGCGCGGCCGCGAGCTGCGACCGGGCAGAGTTCGCGGTGCAGACGAACACCACCCGGTCGGCCCGTTCCACCGCACCCGGCGTGAGCCCGGCAAGCGCGGTGGTGGTCAGGTGCACGTAGGAGCGGCGCTTGTCGGCCTCCGATCGGGACCGGGCGACCATGCCGACGGCTTCGAGGGCATTCAGGTGATGGGTGACGAGGTTCGATCGGATGCCGAGCGCAACCTGGATTTCGGTGGGGGAGAGGTCGCCCAGCGTGAGCAGGTCGACGATGCGCAGCCGTGCCGGCTCGCTGAGCGCGGCGTGCTTCGCTGCCCGCCGCTCCAACTCTTCACTTCGCTCAATGTTCATTGTCTCAATCTTGACTGAACTAGTTGGTTCGAGTCAAGATGGGGCCGACATGAAAACCCCACACCTTCACCCCGAGCTGTCCCGCCCGCATCTGGCGCGCCGGGTCACCGCCGAGTTCGTCGGCACCGGCCTGCTCGTGACGGTCGTCGTCGGCTCCGGGATCGCCGCGCAGCAGCTCTCGGCCGGCGACGTCGGCCTGCAACTGCTGGAGAACAGCATCGCCACCGCGCTCGGCCTGGCGGTGCTGATCCTGATGCTCGGACCGGTGTCCGGGGCGCACTTCAACCCGGTCGTGTCGATCGCGGATTGGCTCATCGGCCGTCGTGGCCACGGCCTCCCGGGCCGCGATCTCGGCCCGTACCTGCTCGCGCAGATCGCGGGCGGCATCGCCGGCACCCTGCTGGCCGGCGTCATGTTCGACGTCGCCCCGACGATCTCGACCACCGACCGGGCATCCGGTGGGCACCTGGTCGGGGAGGTCGTGGCCACGGCGGGCCTGGTGCTGCTGATCTTCGCGCTCGCCCGCACCGGCAAGGGCGCGGTCACCGCGGCCGCGGTCGGCGCCTACATCGGCGCCGCCTACTGGTTCACCAGCTCGACGTCGTTCGCGAACCCCGCCGTGACGATCGCCCGCACCTTCACCGACACCTTCGCCGGCATCGCCCCCGCATCCGTCGCCCCGTTCATCCTCGCCCAGCTCGCCGGCGCCGCCCTCGGGCTCGGCCTGCTGCTCGTGCTCTACCCGACCGCCGCCCGCAGCACGGCTGGCGACGTCGCGGTCCCGCACCCTGTCGAAGCCCACTGATCCACCCCTTGAAAGGCACACCCTCATGCACCTCGTAGCGATCGGCGGAAGCGACGCCGGAATCTCCACCGCACTCCGCGCCCGCGAACTCGACCCCTCCGTCGACGTGACCGTCGTCGTCGCAGACTCCTACCCGAACTTCTCCATCTGCGGCATCCCCTACTACTTCTCCCGCGAGGTCAACCCGTGGCAGTCGCTCGCGCACCGCACCCACGCGGACCTCGAAGCGACCGGGATGCAGCTCCGCCTCGACACCCTCGCCACGGGCATCGACGTCGCCGGCCAGCAGCTCACCGTCCGCGACGCGAACGGGCAGGAATCGACGATCGCCTACGACGAGCTGATGGTCGGCACCGGGGCATCCCCGTCGACGGCCGGCATCGAAGCCGGCGGGCTCGGCCCGGACGACGGCGTGCACGTGCTGCACTCGATGGGCGACACCTTCGCGCTCGAGCGCTACCTCGACGAGCACCAGCCCGCGACGGCGATCATCGTCGGCGCCGGCTACGTCGGCCTCGAAATGGCCGAAGCCCTCACCGTCCGCGGCCTCCACGTCACACAGCTCCAGCGCGGACCCGAAGTGCTCTCCACCCTCGACCCCGAACTCGGCGCCCTCGTCCACGACGAACTCACCCGCCACGGCGTCGACGTCGTCACCGGCACCCGCGTTCAGCAGATCACCCGGACGGCCGCAGGCCTCACGGTCACCGGGCAACAGAACGGCACCGAGTTCGCCCGCACGGCCGACCTCGTGCTCGTGGTCGTCGGCGTGCGCCCCAACACCAGCCTCCTCACCGAAGCCGGCGCATCCACCGGCGCCGGGGGAGCGGTCGTCGTCGACGAGCAGATGCGCACCGGTCTCCCGCACGTCTGGGCGGCCGGCGACGGCGTGGTCACCCACCACCGCCTCCTCGGCATCACCTACCTGCCCCTCGGCACGACCTCGCACAAGCAGGGCCGCGTGGCCGGCGAAAACGCGATCGGCGGCGACGCCCGGTTCGCCGGCAGCCTCGGCACCCAGGTCGTGAAAGTCTTCGACCTCGTCGCCGCCCGCACCGGACTCCGCGACCACGAAGCCATCACGGCTGGGCACACGCCCCTGAGCGGCACCGCGATCGCGGACGACCACAAGGCCTACTACCCGGGCGCGAAGCCCCTCAGCATCCGCATCACCGGCGACACCGGCACCGGGCTGCTGCTCGGCGCGCAACTCGTCGGCGCCCGGGGAGCGGAGATCGCCAAGCGCGTCGACACCTACGCCACCGCCCTGCACCACGGCATGACCGTCGACGCGATGAGCGACCTCGACCTCTCCTACACGCCCCCGCTCGGCTCCCCCTGGGACGCGGTGCAGGTCGCTACGCAGGCGTGGAGCCGACAGCTTCGTGCAGCGGTCAGTGTCTAGAGAGGTTCGTCATCGACGAGTTGAGCGTGGCGACAGCGCCACCCACAGCCCGCAGCGGCGACAGATGTAGCCGCCGTCGCTGAGAGCGTGCAGTTTGGCGAGTGGCAGCGTGCGACCGCAGCAGGAACACTCTGTGCCCGGTGCGATCGACGTCACGTTGTCATCTTCTCACTCGGTCCCTGTCACGGCGGGGCTAGGCGACGTGATCTCGGATTGCTTCGATGAGTTGGGCGACGGACGGAGCGCCAGCGAAACCGCTGTCGCTCCGATAGACGCGGCACGCCAATTCCGAGGTTCGTCCCCCGGACGGGAACGCGTCCACGCCATCGAGAAGAATCGTCGGGGAACCCGCGAATGGAACTTCCGAGGCCTGGACGCTGTTCGATAGCAGCCGATACGTCACCTCGACGTCACCGTGCCCCAATTCGGTCAGCGCCTCCTGTGCTCGAACTCCGGCCTCAACCCAGTTGGGGCATTCATCGATATGAAGGATCTCCACGCGCATAGCTCAGTATCGCTCGATCTCGTCAGGACTCAGGGTCGTCGTCCTGATCGAGGAGCATGCCCACGGATGTGGCGCAGGCGTCGCCCTTCCAGGCCTCGATGCCTTCGCGGAAGGCGAAGGCGACGATGACGAGCGCGGCGATCGGGTCGGCCCACCACCAGCCGAGCAGGCTGTTGAGGAGGAGCCCGATCAGCACGGCGGCCGACAGGTAGGTGCAGATCAGGGTCTGCTTCGAGTCGGCCACGGCGGTCGCGGAGCCCAGCTCGCGGCCGGTGCGTCGTTCCGCGAGCGAAAGGAACGGCATGATGGCCACGCTGAGGGCGGTGAGCACGATGCCGACGGTGCTGTGCTCGGCCTCGACAACACCAGTCAGAGCCAGGATCGAGTTCGCGCCGACGTACAGGGCGAGGGCGAAGAAGGCCACGGCGATGACCCGCAGCGTTCCCTTCTCCCACCGTTCGGGGTCCCGGCGGGTGAACTGCCACGCGACCGCGGCCGCGGAGAGCACTTCGATCGTGGAGTCGAGGCCGAACCCGATCAGGGCGCCGGAGGATGCGGCTGTTCCGGCGGCGATCGCGACGACGGCCTCGATCAGGTTGTAGCCGATCGTGACGGCGACGATCAGCCGGATGCGCTTGTGCAGCAGGGCGCGGCGCTGTTCGGTGGGTTGCGCGGTCGTCGCGGTCACGGGGTGGCCTCGCAGCATCCGGGAACCGTGCAGGACTCGTCGTTGCAGGGCGCCGAGGTGTCGACGGCGAGCACCACGCTCACCAGGTCGTTCAGTGCCTTCGCGAGATGGGCATCCGCGATCTCGTACCTGTTCTGCCGCCCCTCGGGCTCCGCGACGACGATGCCGCAGTCGCGCAGGCAGGTGAGGTGGTTCGATACGTTCTGGCGGGTGAGGTCGAGGGCGGTGGCGATTCCGGCCGGGTAGGCCGGCCCATCGAGCAGCAGCATCAGGATGCGCGAGCGGGAGGGATCGGCCATCGCACGGCCGAGGCGGTTCATCACGTCCAACCGCGAGCTGAGCGTGAGCGGCACGGGAGCGCCCGCCATCAGATACTCAGCATTCGGAGCTGGTCGGCGTCTCCGGTGACCACCAGCGCCAGGGTGTCGCCGGCATCCCGGATGTCCCATCTGACGAATGAGCAGCAGCGCGATTCAACGTCCACGAGCCGGCGCAGCTCGGCCACGGACTCCTCGGTGCGTGCGTAGTGGATCGTCAGGACACCATCGGCATCGTCGCGACCTTGGGCGAAGGCCTCATCGAACCGCCGCCAGGCCGTGAGCTGAGCACGCCCATCGGTGGCCGTCAACGAACACGCCGCCGGCACGAGGGGGAGCGCGCTCCGAACGAAAGAAGTCATACCCACATTAATACAGCGTCTGCTGTATTAATCAAGGGTGGTCTGATGGGAACGCGTCAGCCAGGGTACGAGGCGCACGAAGACCACCATGCCGACCAGCTCGACGAGCGTCTGCGTGACGACCGCTAGTGGAGCCAAGCCGAGCGACGCCGGCAACGCCAGAGCCAGGGGGAGGACGACGAGCGAGTTGCGGGTGGACCCGCTGAACATCACGGCTCGGGTCGATGGAACGTCCAACCGGGCCACACGGCCGGCGACCAGCCCGACAAGAACCATGATCGCCAGGAACACCACGTAGAGCGGGACGACGCGAAGCAGTGCCACGGCCTGTCCGCCGACGGCCGCGATCTGAGAGCCGATCACGACCGCGAGAGTCAGCATCATGAGCGGCACCATCGCCCCGGCCATGACGACCTCAATAGCTCGGCCGACACGATGCCTGGTGGCGATCGCTTGAACGATCGCGGCCGCCACCAACGGCACCACGATGAGCACGACAAACGCCTCGACGAATGGCCCCACCTCGATCAGCTCCACCGCGCCGCTGCCCGCGAAGAGGAGCAGATATATAGGCAGGAGCACGATCTGCAACAGCATTAGCAGCGGCGCTGCCGCGAGAAGCCGTGCCCGCGCCCCGCCGGCCAGCCCGGTGAACACGATGACGTAATCCACGCAGGGGGTGAGCAGTACCAGGAGCAGCCCGAGGAGCAGCCCCCGATCGTCGGCGACGAACCGAGAAAGCCCGAACACGATAAGCGGAACGACGAGGAAGTTCACGACCAGAACCGTGAGCAGGAATCTGACGTCGCGGAACGAACGGCCCACCTCGATCAGTGGCACGCCGAGGAACGTGGCGAACAACAGCAGAGCCAAGGTCGGATTGATCGCGACCGTCAGGGCCGGCGCGATCGCCGGCACGAGAGAGCCGACAAGGGCGCCGAGAAGAATCGCCGCGACGTACAGCGGAACCTGTTGCCTGTCCCACCACTCAACGACACGCCCCATTCGACCAGCCTAGAGAACGACAGGCACCAGATCAGCGATGAGGCTAGCCGGCCGGGCGCCGCGGAAACGTGACGTATTGCGAGAAGGTGCCGGGCAACGGCACAGTTGGCCTATGCCGCGCTTCGTCCCACTGCCAGATAGGGATGGCCCTGCCGGCAGCGCGCGGATGTGGATCAATCCTGAGCACGTTGTGTCGCTCGTTCCGAAAGTCCACCGAGACGGAACCCACCACATTCTGCGGGTCGAGATCAAGCTCGTGGGCACGCCGGCCTTCGATGCCTGGCTGGGGAAATTCGACTCCGGAGCTGACGCCGATACGCGATGGGGAGAGTTCCTTCGCGACCTCGGCAACCAAGTGCGCGCGGAGGGCTAATCCGTCGCTATTGACATAACGCACGTTATCCGCGGTACAAAAGCATGTGTGACAAACACACTAAACCTCGGGCCGAACGGCGAAGACTCGCGGTCTGCGGCTGGTTACGCGGCTCTACAGAGAGTCGCTGTAAAACTTTCCATGCGAGCGGATGATGCGTCGCTGCTGCAGTTCCTGGCGAGCCTCTTTGATGAGACGAAGTAGGTCGGGATTCAGCCCTGGAATCCATTGAGGAAGGAACTGATCAGTAGCTTCGATGAGTGCCTCTGGTGATGGATCCGTGCGAGCCACGTGATCAAGCAGCCCGAGCTGGGCTCGCGCATCAGCAGATGCCGGGAGAACGAGAGAACTGACCTCGCTCGGCACAAGTTCAAGGACTCCTCCTCCGAAGCTACGTCCGTTTGTTTCCACCGAGAGGAGGGTGAGGGAATTGTGAAATGCTGCGGCAACATCGTCTGGTGTCAGCGAGGAGCTAGACAGCATCTGGCCTCTGTAGATGGTATCGGTAGTGACGACTCCGGCCCGGTTGACGATCACGCGAGGGAAAAGGTTGGAGCGTTTAGACATCAGGAGTTGGCCAGGCTGCACCACCGGTACTCGGAACCAAGGAGTTCGCACGCGGCATTTGAATCGCTCGTGCAGCTCGGCTTGCTCGCCTCGACTCAGATATCCGTGTGCTCGAGAATTTGAAGTGGGCGAAGGCCTGGCAGCATCGAAGCTCAGCATCCACGCCGAAGCGTCGCTATCGGAGAGCTGCTCGTGTTCCGCTGCCGTGTAGGTCAGGCCCCTCGCGAACCGTGTTCGCGGTAAAAGGGGCAAGGTCCACTGCTTCAGGTCATTCTTCTTCACGGTGGCGCTGTCGACGCAGAAGAAGTCATTGGCGCCCGTGACGGTTGACACCGTGAATCGTGCTTCATTGCCGAGATGAGTTAGACCTTCAAGACGCATGCTCGCCGAGAGCGCGCTCTCCTGTTCGGGATTGAGCAGGTACGGCGTCCAAGTCTTGGCTGCGGGAGAGACTTCGTGGCGCCATTGATGCGTTCCGCCGTTGTGATCGAAGAAACGCACGGTTTTGCTGGCGCTCGCACCTCCGGCAGCCTTACGGCCGGTCAGAATGAGCACTTCCTGCAGGACGGCGGGGAAGGAGCCGGGCTTGAATAGGTCGATGCTGAGGTCAGTAGTGGCTTCCAGTAGCCAAGCGCGAACACGCCCCGCAGAAACGCCCGTAAGAAATTCTGCGGGGAGGATCATGGAGAAGACGCCGCCCGGAGCGAGACGCTGAATCGCAAGCAGAAATACGGGTATCCAGAGGTTGGAGACGGCCGCCCCAGGGATGCCCAGCTGGGCGCCTATGGAAAGTGCATGCTGCTTGTCTTCGGCCGAGATGAATTGGAAGCGCACGTAAGGCGGATTCCCCAGTGCAAGGTCAAACTGAGAGGCGTGTCGCCGATCCCAATCGAGCACATTGGAGGTCTGCACTATTCCCGGCAGCCTCGCCGCTTCGAGAGTCTGCGAGGCCTTGTGTGCTTCCTGATCAAGAATTTCCACCGCCTCGATATGGGCGATGCGGTCGGCCAATGGAGAGCGACGTAGGCCGCGAATGAAAGCACCATCGCCGGCTGCAGGCTCAAGGACACGCAAATTGTGCCGACCCTGCAGGAGGTCAGAGGATCGCTTGAGGCACAGATCCACCAATATGTCGGGAGAATAGAATCCGCCCCGCAGCTTCTCGTCGCTTACTAGGTTGCGAGTTCGCATGGTCTCCACTTCAGTAGCTGAAGCAAATCCTACGTGCTCGCGTCCCACCCAAACGACGCAACGCCCGAGAGACTCATCATGTGAAAGCGCGTTTTGTGGGGCAGCCCGCGCAAGGCCAACCCAGCCTGCTCGACTTTGTAGAGCATGTTCTAGCAACCGATGCCGACCATCTCTCCATCGTGGTGGCATGGGCCAAACGTTCCGGATTGGGGCGAGTTTCTGATCAACTCGAGGCTTTTCGTGCTCGCGGCGGACATGTCGAGATGATCGTCGGTGTCAGCGAAGGGGGAGCAACGCAGGAGGGCCTCACCTTAGCCCGTGACCTTTCAGACGAAGCCTACGTATTTCACGATCCACGCCGAACCTTTCATCCGAAGGTCTACCTCGCGACCGGCGCGCAACAGCATTCGTTGTTCGTCGGCTCGAGCAATCTCACCGCAGGCGGTCTGGGGTGGAACTACGAAGGCTCTCTTTGGCTTGACTCCACTGGCGACGAATTAGAAGGCCCTTTCGCTGAGGCGCGCGATTGGATCGCGACGTTGAGGGCGGAGCCGACCGTCTGCCGGCCCCTGACAGAAGAGCTGATCGACGACATGATGTCGAGTCGGGATATCTTCATCGCAAGTGAAGGAGCCAGCCGGCGGGTATCCACGCCAGAGCAACCGGCTCCCGAGGACTCCGACAGCGTCTCCTCGGGATCTGCAAAAGGGTTGTTCGGCGTCCCGACTGGTCTGATGCGACCGCTCCCGGCTCTCGCCGCAGCATTCAGAAAGGCCAGGTCGCGAGCCCGACCCTCGGCCGCGAAGCCCGTGGCTCCTATTGCTGCTGCTCCCCAACCCGTTGCCCAGATACCCCCCGCTCACGTCGTCCGACGGTGGTTCAAACACATGGACTCAACAGCGGCGCAAAAACCCAAAACGGCTAACAGCAATCCGACTGGAAACCTTCGCCTGAGTCAGGAACGGTTTCCGTTCGACCATCAGACGTACTTCTTTACAGACTTCTTCGGGGGCCTCCCCTGGACGCCGAGAGCAGGGAGGGAGAGCGAGATGGAGGTGATCGTATCGTTCGAGACCTACGTGGACGGCGTTTCATACGGCGATTTGGACCTCAGGCTTAGTCACGATCCTGCCCGGGCGTCAGGTCAAGGCAACGTGACGACGCTTCTGCACTGGGGAACGGTGCTGAGTCGACTCCTCCGGGAGGGCAATCATGTTGGCGACCATGTGACACTGGAACGCCTACAGCCCGAGGGATTTCGGCTGATCATTGCGGCCCAGTCCACCGGAGACTTCGCTGTCTGACATCGGCGGCAAAGTAAGCCCTCGACTCTTGTGTGCTTGAGATGGGACTGTCGGTGGCCAGGACGATTGGTGAGCCAGAACGGCTTCCGCTGTTCGACCCGGTTAATCGGACGGACCCGAACCCTTCGTATTACGCGGAGCCTGAATTCAGGTTCCTAAGTCGCGTGCCAGGACCATGGTGGGATCATGTTCGCCAGCTCATGCAGTCGTGGGCTGATCATGTTCAGGATGACGGCGACTACAAGGACCTCCGTAACCGCCTCCGTTCAAGTGATGACGATCAGTACCGAAGTGCATACTTCGAGCTGTACCTACACGAGTCCCTGATCCGTGCGGGTTTCCAGGTAACCGTTCACCCGTCAATTCCCGGGAGCAGCCGGCACCCTGATTTCTTGGCAGAACGAGAAGACCAACGGCTCTATCTCGAAGCCATCGTTCCGGGGACACCGCCCTTATCAAAGGCCGCCAATCGCCGGCGCGCGATCTTGTTCGATACGGTCAACAGGCTTCATACCCCAAACTTTCTACTCGCGCTGGAGCATCTAGTCGATGGCCCTCGCGATCCCGCGTCCGCGCGGCTTCGTCACGCGCTCGGAGTGTGGTTAAAGACTTTGGATCCCGACACGATCACAACAGAGAACGCTCCGAGTTTTCAATGGGAGAACGCTGGTTGGTCGGTTGGTTTCAAGCCCATCCCGCTTCGACCCGATGCCAGGGGCGTGCGGCCGGGCGATAGAGCCATCGGCATTTTCGGTCATACCGGTGCGCGGGTCGTCAATGAAGCGGCAACAATCGTGAGCGCGCTCGGGGTGAAGCACAACGCGTACGGAGTGCTTGATGCTCCGCTACTTATCGCGGTCGGTTTGCAGGCGTTCAGTGCGCACACCTGGGATAGTGCCAACGCGTTCTACGGCCCCGAAGTTGTGCGGATACGCAACGCCAGTGACGGAATTGAGACGGTCGACCGAAGCCGGGAGATGAACGGCTACTTCGGTTCACCTCCCGACTGGGGTCATCGACAGGTTTCGGGAGTGGTCGTGGTCAACCAACTCGGACCATACAAACCGCTACTGGCCCAGCCGACGACTTGGCTCCACCCCGGAGCCTTATACCCGCTGAGGAACTCTCCCGGTCTCCCGGGGTCGGTCATGGAAGCTGTCGGTGACCAGGTAGTGGAGACCAGCGCTATTCCATCAGCTGACTTCTTCGACCTGCCGGACCCGTGGCCACCCGGAGACCCATGGGGCGCACCATGACTTCGATGCTCTAACGCGAAAGTCAGCGGCGAAGAATTAGGCAGCGCGGTGATGCGACTTCGCCGGCACGAGGCGCCACTCCTACCGGGTGGTCTTAAAGCTAGATACAGCGTTCATGGCGTGTCTGTCGCTATTAAGGCTAGATACATCTCTAGCCTCGGGCTATGGCTCCCCGTCGACTACCTCGTGGCACACGAGTTGACGCAGTGTCGCTCGGCTACAAGATCGAGCGGCCGCAGAAAGAGCGCCTAGACGCGATCGCTCGCAATGCGGGCGTCTCTAGCGCTGTTCTGATCGAGAAGATGCTCGATCACCTGGAGCTGACAGACCAGGGCATTCCCGTCTGGTGGGAGCCCTTGCCGCGTGATGGGGAGTTGCCTATCGACTCGGCTTAACGAGAGAGGCCCGCCAGAGGCGGGCCCGAAGCTCTGGCTCCCTACCTCGGGAATGTTTGGCGACAGAACGAGGTGTGGAGCAATCCCAGTACAAGAACCCGGTAGAGCCGGGAGGCTCTTCCGCGTCTTCAAGGAGACGTGTCGATCGTACCTCACGTGGGACTTGCTGTCCCGTTTTCGCGCGCAAACACGCCGGTCGGCGTGTCAGATCACTTCGACGACCCGATTTTGGGGCCACAGGATGCCCCAGGAGCTGCGAGTTCGAAGCGGTCGGGCTCTTGGAGCCTGGAGGCCCCTCCGGGGGCGTATGCGGCTGTGCCGGCTTGGACGAGTGGTGCTGCGTGGTTCGATGCGGTGATGGATGCTCTGCGCACCCCGGAGGGTGAGGAGCTGCGTCGGCGGGTGTCGATCGCGCCCGATACGCTGCTGCGGATTGCGCACGCGGACATGCTCTCGGCCGACGCCGACACGGGCCGCGGTGTGAGTACCGCGCATGAGACGGTGGCCGAGGTGACGGGTGTGTGTAAGAAGACCGTGCAGCGCGCTCGTGGGCTGCTGGAAGCGCTCGGGTTGGCCGTGTCGATCGTGGAGGGCCGCTACCTCACTGTGGCTGAGCGTGAGGCCGCTGAGAGTGTCCATGGGGGACGTCAGATCAAGGCCGCGTCGGTGCGTGCGCTGACGATGCCGAAACGGTGGGCTGTTGAAAATGTCCATCTACCCCGTAGGGGTGACCTTGGTCTTAAAGCTCCTGATTTAGAAGTTAAACCAACGCGCACAAGCGCGCGCGAGTCGGCCGCTTCGCGCCCTCCAGCAAAGACGAATGGGTCAGACCGCCCAAGTCTCCCGAGGTCGGGCCGGCCGAGGACAATTGGGCTCCAGCGGTTTGCTGCGAGGCTGGTAGCTCGGATGCGGTGGTTGGCGGATGGGCGGCATATCGGTCAGGTGTGCGCGATGCTGGAACGCTGTGAGGTCGACCCGGACAGGTGGACGATCGACGCCTTCATGGACGCTCTCGCCTCGGGTAACAAGCGTGCCGGCTTCACCGTTGCGGAGCCTGCCGGGCAGCGTGATCCGGTGGCGTATCTGGGGTGGCAGATCAAGAATGCGATCGACCCGAACGAGCCGACGCCGGCCGAGGAAGCGCAGCTCCGAGCGATCCAGGCCCGGGCCGAGCTGGAGGCCCGCCGACGTGAACGCGAGGCCGAAGAAGCACGGTGGGCGTCCCGCGATCAGGCGGCTATCGACGAGGCGATCGCCGCGATGCACGAACAGCAGAGAGCGTGGGAACGTGCCCGCCGGCACCCGGGCGGAGCTGCCGAGTGAGCGCACGAGCTTTCACCTCAGTTGCAAGGTGCTCAGTTGGCGGTCGGCGCCGGCCGCCGGCGAGTCGATCAGAATTCGCGAGAGGCGGCCTGGTGCGTCGACGTCGAGCTGCAGTCGAGGTGCCTGCCTTAGGGGCGTGGCCACGTGCTCGAGCACGGTGCGGTGAGGGGTTTGAATCCGGCGTCAGGTCGCCTATCGTGCAGGGAACGGCTTCTGAATGCCGAGCCCGCGCCGCATAGCGCCGGCCGCCCACCCCCAGCAGGGCGGTTCGTAAACCTATTCACTGAGCGCGAATAGTTTGGCGAACGGTTGAGGCCTGTTTTCCCCCACCACCACACCACCCCCGGGCTTCGCCCGCTTCCCAACCTCCCCCAACTCAGCGATGCAGATTTGATGGAGGTTGGGAAGTAAAGGGGTGGTGTGGTGGTGGGGGAAAACAGAAGAGATAGAAGAAGTGGAAAGTGAAGTGAATAGGTAGGTATGGGGGTGGTGGGGTAGTCAGATTTGCATTCGGGTGAGGGTGAGTGGTGGTGACGGATCTGAGTCGATGATGGCTGGTGTCGTCCGAGGATGGGTTGCGGTTTGTGACTCGTGTGGGGGCCATTTGGTCTAGCGTTTGTCGGGGGTGCAACGTAGGGTCGAATTGAAAGGCTCTAGGGGGTTGTATGCGGTTGACCGAGCGGGACGAGCAGATGTTGGCCTGGCTGGACGTGGTCCGGTTGTGCGATATGGATGCGATCAGGTTCGCGCTCGGAGGCTTGTCGGGGGCTGGTGAGCCGGTGAGTTTGCGGAAGGCGCAGCAGTGGGTCGCGCGGCTCGGAGAGGTCGGTTTGGTTGACCGGCAGCGGCTCACGTTCCGGGATGGGTCGATCGTGTGGGCGACGCATCAGGCGACCGGGAAAGCGGCCCCAAATCTGTACAGGCAGACGACGCGTCACGAGATCGTGGTGGCGTCGGCCGCGGCCCGGTTCCTGTGTCGTGGCTACAGCTGGGAGCGCGACCGGAAGCCGGCCAACAGGAACGACCACCAGGCCGACGGCGTCGCCACCCGGGACGGTGTGCGGGAGCTGGTCGAGGTGGAGCTGACGCCGAAGACGGGAGCCCGGTACGGGAAGATCATCGACGATCACGCCCGCCGGCTCGAGCGCGAAGGCTTCGCCCGGGTGATCTACTTCGGCACCTCCGTAGCGCTGCGCGCGGCCGGCGCCGACGAACACACTAGAGCACTCGGATCACTGCGCACCCGATTCCTCTGGCTGCCCCTCCTGGATGCTCGAGGGCAATGGCCGAAGGACGACGAGGCCGCCTGGCAGACGATCGCGGATCAGGCCGTGGCCGTTGAGCTGGAAGGCGCCCGCTCGAGTCGTTGACACGTAGGTGTCAACGACCACGGCGCACCGATGACCCGATGAAGGGGACACGAGGATGAGCAACCCGCAACAGACCGACCAGCCCCAAAGCGACCCAGGCAGCGACGCTCTCACCGCCGTCGTCGCACTCGCATTGAAAGTGGTGCTGGCGCTCCTGCTGCTGCCGCTACTGGTGCCGCTGATCGTGGTGGCGGTGTCGAATGAGATTGTGGCGACCAAGACCCGGTTCTGGATCGTCTCGCCCTGGCGGTGGGTACTCAACACCGTCGGCGTGCTCCTAGTCATTGCCCTCCTCACGGTGGAGGTGATGCTGCTGGCCGGGTGGTTCAGCTCCGGCCAGGCTGAGGCATTCCGCAACTCCCCCGACTGGGGCGATCAGATCCTCCCGACGTTCCTGCCGTGGGCGATCGCCAACCTCGCCTCCGGCGTGTTCCTGATCCCGGCCGCGATGTCGGCCCACCGCCGCCGGATCGCCCGCCGGGTGCGCACCCGCCGCATCTCGGACGTGCTGCGGCAGACCCAGATCGAGCAGGCCCGGAAGCGCGCCGCGGACGCGGCCGCCGCGAAGCGGGTTGGTGTGCAGCTCGACGCCGAAACCGGCGCCATCGCCAGCACCTCCTACAAAGCACTCACCGCTCCCCTAGCCGGCCCCCACGGGCGGCAGGGGTTCGGGTTCGTGTCGCGCGCGACCGTGAAGAACCTCGCGGAACGGTTCTACGACGTGCGCCGCGTGCGCGACTGGACCGACGACGAGGGCAAGCTGATGATGCTCCCCGCCGACGCCGCATCCGTCCGGGCGCTGCTGATCGCCGAATCCGGCACAGGAAAGACGGTGTTGCTGTCGGACATGATGCTGTGCGCGCTGATGTACGGGTGGCCGGTGGTTTTCATCGACGCCAAGGGCGACCCCGCCGACGCCGAAAAGCTCCAGGCGATCGCCCGGTCATTCGGCCGCACCGCCGAAGTCGGCGGCCCGTGGAACCTGTTCACCGGCACCGCCGACCAGGTCACATCCAAGCTGATGCGGCTCATGCCGCCCCCGGACGGTGCGAACCAGTACTACCTCAACGAGATCCGAGGCGTGCTGCAGGTCGTGCAGGCAGCGTCACCACTGGCCAGCGTCGACGACCTCCGCGAACGCCTCACCCGGCCGGAGAACTTCATCGACGACCGCGTCGACCTCGGCATCGTGCTGCACAAGGTCGACCGCGACGGCACCACTGCCGGCGAACGCGCCCTATCGAGCTTGCTCGTGGAGCTTCGCCCGCTGCAGCAGTGGATCGGTCCCGACGGGTGGTCCTACGACAACCCGCAGGCCGACATTCGGATCGTTCCCCTCTCCCCCATCAGCGACACCCAGGCGCGCCTGGGTGACCTGCTGCTGCTTGACCTCCGCAACTACCTCGCCACCCGCCTCGAGCGCCGCGACAAGACCCCCACGCTCGTCGTCGTCGACGAGTTCCCCCAGCTTGTCACCGGCACCACTGACCCCGGCGACACCGCCACGAGCCTGTTCGAGACGGCCCGCAGCGCCGGCATGGGCCTCATCCTCGCCGCCCAGTCCGTCGCCGGCCTCTCCCGTGATGAAATCTCCCGCCGCCGCGCCCTCTCCTCCGGCGCCGCGCTGATTTTCGGGCGATCTAAAGACCCCGAAGACGTCGTGCAATACGCCGGCACCATCATGCAGATGGAAGCCTCCGGCGCCGCCACCGGCGAGGAACTGAAATCCGGCCGCGCGCAACACACCTTCCTCGTCCCACCCCAGGACGTCCGCGAAGCCGCCGACGGAGCATTCTGGATCATCCAGGCCGGCGGAATCGCACCCTTCCGAGCACTCCCCACCCGACGGGCCGCGGCCACTGCCCAGGACGCCGTGCAGGCGGTGGAGGTACCGTCAGCGGTTGTGGCGGAAGATGTTGACGGCGAGCAGCAGAAGCCACGCGAAGAAGAACAGCAGGAGCACGCTCAGTAACCCGATCGGCAGATGCATCCGATTGGTCAGCTCCCCGAACGGCCGCGTGAAACCCCACGCGCTCATCGCCAAGACAAACACGGCGAGGGCGATGACTGCCCAGGCGTTGCCCCGCGTGGCGCCGGCACGAACCGGTGCCACGCGATCCAGCCACGTCTTCGAACTCACTGGCCCGCTCCCCCGCCCTCGACGGCCGGAGGCTGCCGGTGCAGACGCCGAAGCATGTAGATGGCCATGCCCACAAGCGAGGCCGCAACTGCGGCCAGAATGCAGCCGGCGATGAGAATGCCCCAGTCGCGCCGGTCGGTGCTGTCCGACGCCAACTGTGTGGCTCCGGGCGCAGCGATGACGAGGCCGCCGACTACGAGGATCGACTGGACGATAAGGATGCGCCACCAGGCCTTCACGCGAGCAAGCCTGGCACCTCTCGCGCTGGGAAGCATCGAACATATGTTCTAATCTGGCGGCATGGGAACCAATCGCCGATACGGGTCTGACCTGACCGACAAGGCGATCAACGCGGTCCTGGTTCGCCCGAAGCCGCTCTCGCTGACCGAAGACGAAAAAAAGTCCACCGGCGAGGCGGTGCAGCAGCCGCCGGCGGAAAAAGCGCCCCAGGTGCTCGCGTGGGTGCGTTACCCCGAGTGGACGGTCCAGGTCGCTGGCCGGGTAGTCGCGTACAACGACCGGATGGTGCTCGTCGAGTGGGAAACCCAGGGCGGCGGCACTCACCAGGCGTGGGTTTGGCGCTCCGCGGTGACGATCCCGAAGCCTGGCCGGCCAGGCAAATAGGGCCGGCCTAGCGGCCGCTGTTTCTTTCCGCTGCGCTCGACATCTCCGGCCAAACCCTCGCTCACACGGTAGTTCGCTCCCGGCGCTCCGTTCCGGAGTTCTCGGACGCGCCCCTGCGGGGCTTATTTCGCCCGAGAACTCCGGCACTGCGCGCCTCCCGCTCACTGCCATGCACGTGAGGGTTCGGCCCGAGAAAAAGTTTGGAGAGCACCATGACAATCACCATCACGACGAAGGTCACCGTCTACAGCCGCCCCGGCTGCGTGCAGTGCACCGCCACGTATCGCGCGCTTGATCGCAAAGGCATCACCTACAAGCCCGTCGACATCGACCAGACCCCCGGCGCCGAGGAGCTGCTACGCGAACTCGGCTACCTGCAGCTTCCCGTCGTGATCGTTACCGGCACCTGGGACGGCTGGTCCGGATTCCGCCCCGACTGCATCGACGCACTCTGACCCGACCCGCTTTCGAGAAAGGACGACAGCCATGCTCACACTCACCACCCCCGATGGGACCGCGATCACCGCCGCCACCGATGTTGAACTTGCTTCGAAGTGGCTCGACCACCAGTACGGCGAGAACTGGGACACCGGGCTCATCCCCTTCGACCAGCACGACGCAATGAACTCCACGATCGAAGAACTCGCCCTGATGCAAGATGGCATCCTCTCCGGCTACACCGTCACCGAAAGCACCCCCATCAGCACGACCGTGCTCGAACGCTTCGTGGCCGCGTTCACCTGGGACACCGCGGGCGACGTCGCCGCGACCCTCAACTGCGGCGAGGTTGACGCCCTCGCCGATCTTCTCCGCGCCGCCGGAGCCACCGACACCGCCGCCTTGTGGATCGAGCGCCACGCCGAAGGCGACGAAGAGGGCGACGCCCACCACCCCGGAACCGCCGACCAGGAGGCAGGACGTTGACCACCACAACCATCACCGTGCCCCTCGTGGCCGCGATTGAAGAAGCCTGGGCCGCGATCCAGGACCGCCACGAAGATGTTCCCGAGGTCGTCGTGACTCTCGCCTCCGGCAACGGCCGCGGCGGCATGGCCTACGGCCACTTCGCCGCCTCGCGCTGGGCTCGCGGCGATGCCCTCGTGCACGAGCTGCTGGTTGGCGGTGAAGGGCTCCAGCGCGGCGGCCGCGCCGTGCTCGGCACCCTCATCCACGAAGCCGCCCACGCCGCCGCCGAGGCCCGCGGGATCAAAGACACCAGCCGACAGGGCCGATTCCACAACACCCGCTTCAAGGCCATCGGCGAAGAATTCGGGCTCACCCTCACTAAAGACCCCTCGATCGGCTGGTCGATCACCGACGTACCCGCCGCGACCGCCGACAGCTACCGCCACGCCATCGACGCTCTCGACGCCGCGATCGTCGCCTACCGCCTCACCGACATCGGCGGTGTCAGCAAGAAGACCAACAATGGAGTGGTGGCCGCCTGCGAGTGCGGGCGGAAGATCCGCGTCAGCCGCTCCACGTTCGAGGTCGGCCCCATCGTCTGCGGCGTGTGCAACGCTGAGTTCGAAGCAGAGGACGACGAGGGGTGAACCATGCAGGCGCTACAGGCGGCAGGCTTTGCCGTCTTTGCCTGTGGCGCCGTGCTGTTCGTGCTCCCCCGCGTGCTGTCGATCCGCGGCCGCGGCCGCCGCGGAATCGCCCGCGCATCCCTCGCCGCATTCGCGCTCGGGCTGCTGCTCATCATCGGCCCTCTCATCGTTGGCCTGATCGGCCACGCGATCCTGTACCCAAATAGCTGAAAACATCTAGTCCCCCTTGATGTTTACTATCTAGGGGGACTAGACTAGTCTTATGACGAAGCCGCAGAAGTACCGGGACGTTACCAAGTTCCTGCGATCGAAGGGCTGGGAGTTCAAACGCCAAAAGGGCAGCCACGAAATCTGGGGGCCGTCCGAATCCGGCATGATCTTCTCACTCGTCGCTCACAAGGGCGAGGTTTCGGTCGGAGTGGTTCGACAGATTCAGCAGATTTTCCCGGATGCGCCTCGTGAATGGAATTGATGTGAAGACCAGCCAGATGCCCCGCACGCTCCACGCACGCGCCTACCGCGACGCCGGCAAGTGGTGGACGATCGAGATTCCCGAACTCACCTCCACCGGCCCCAACGGCTCCACCATCGTCGCTATCGGCGGCGCCGTCGCATTGAAGGACGTCGACCAGGCCGCCCGCGACCTCGCCGCCGTCTGGCTCGACGTCGACGACGATCAAATCGCCGTCGAGGTGACCGTGGAGCTCCCCGAAGCCGCAGCCACAATGTGGGCCGAGGCGAACGAGAACGAAGAACACTCCCGCGAAGCGGCAGCAGCGGCCGCGCGCCTTCGGCGCGAGGCAGTGCAAACCCTCAAAAAGAGCGGACTCACACAAGCCGACGTCGCCCGCGCGCTCGGCCTCTCCGCTCAACGAATCAGCCAACTCTCACACTGATCGCTCGCTGGTCAACCAAAGGACCACTCCCCCGCATTGCGTAGCGCCAGGACTTTGTCACGGTCATTTCGGATCGTAAGTCTGTAACTCTGTACCAACGTAACTCTGTAAGTTCGTAACTTACGGGGATATGGGCTGTAACTTACAAGCTTTGTGAGTAACGAAGTTACGGACCCCGCATCTTACTGACTCGCCGTAGCGGCACTTTGTAACTCCGACAGTTACAGACAAAATGTCCACATGAGAATCGTCGCGCTAGTCGGCCAGAAGGGTGGCGTGGGCAAGACCACGACCACAATGAATCTCGCTGCGGTGATGTCGAAGCACTCACGGGTTCTCGTGGTCGACGTCGACCCCCAAGGTTCAACAACGTGGTGGGCCGAGAACGCGGGGGAGAGCCTGCCGTTTGACTTCGCGGCCGATGTCGACCCGAATAATCTCGCGCGGCTTCGAGAGCTGCCCTATGACGCGATCTTCGTTGACACACCAGGAAGCCTCGAAGACACCGCGGTACTGTCGGCGGTCCTCGACGTCGCAGACTTCGTGATCCTCCCGCTCAACCCCGAGCCGCTGAACACACCAGCACTCGTCCGAACCGTTCGTCAGCACGTTCAGCCTCGCGATCTGCCATTCCGGATTCTGCTGAGCAAGATGGACAGGCGTCGACCCGGTCAGCTAGAGGACTGGGAACAGCTGATCGATGATGGCCTCAAAATGCCGCGCTTCAAGCAATATGTCCGGCTTTACGCGGCTCACTCAGACGCGCCACTGCAGGGCAAAGTCGTGACGCAATATGCGGACACCAGGCAGAACGCGAACGCGATCTTCGACTACACGCACGTCGCAATGGAGCTGATGGCTCTATGGGCGAACCAGACAACAACTGTGGGGAGCAAATAATGGCAAGAGCCGACCTCAGCAGCATGCTGGGCAAGTTGGAGTCAGCAGAGGCGGCGCCGGCCGCGCCGACGACGACGGCGAGTCGCCCAAGCGCACCACCTACAGGCGGCAGATCCGCGCGCAAACGGGAACAGAAGCCTGTTAAGTCGGCGCCACGCAGCACCCAGTCGAAGGAGGGTCCGCTCTTCAGTAGTCTCGAACGTAAGGAGACGCGCCTTCGTGAAGACCAGTACACAAGCCTCACGGCGCATGCGCGACGACTCAATAAGGCCAAAGGGGCCGGCGGCGAACGGATCACCGAAAACACGCTCATCCGAGTCGCGATCGACCTGCTCCTAAGCCAAGTAGACAGGCTCGAAGGCGCGACTGAACGAGAACTTACAGACTCTGTAACTAACAGGGTGCAGGCCAGCTAGGCACCAGCCGCGTCGAGCCATCTCGACAATCAGGTCAGGTCGGAAGCCTGACCACTGCATCAGCCCCGCCATCACGACCGGGAGTTGAAGATGCCCGAGAGAGCGGATGAAGCCGGCCGCCGCGGGAACCTCGTCGATCTCGACGTATCGGTGCTCGACTCTCTTGATCTCCAGAGTTCGAATGGTGGCGTCGCATTGCACGCAGCCGCTTCGTCCGTAAACGGTGACCATGATCTATTCCTCCCAGACGTTTCGAAATGCCAAAACCGGCAAGAGCATCGAGAGTGAGCGGGAGGCGCGTAGTGCCGGACTTGTCGGACGAAATAAGCCCGTCAGGGCGCGTCCGAGAAGTCCGGAACGGAGCAGTGGGAGCGAGCTACGATGTGGCGGCCGGTCTTGGCATTGGGGCGACCGCGTAGCGGGGGAGTGGCGTTGACACGTAGGTGTCAATCAGCTCGAGCTGACGGAGTCAGCGAACCATCCAGGACCACAACAGGCTGAGGTCGTCGACGAACTTCCCGCGATCGGCGGAGTATCGGACGGTGCGGCCGTTGCGTTGGCCCTCGACGTCGGCGGTGACGTACCCGGCCTCCTCGAGGTCGGTGAGCGAGACGCGCGCTGATGCCGGGCTCACGCCTGTGGCATCCGCGATCGCAGCGACCGTCGACTTGGGGTGGTCGAGGAGGAAGCGCAGCGTCATCATGCGCGAGCTGCCGGAAATCGAGCGATAGGCCACCTCGGCTCGCTCGGGCATGTCGGTCGGGTCGCGACGGCTCGGCATGGCTCCATTGTGCCTCGGTACCTGGCGGACCGCCGTGTGGCCTGAAAGGTCGGGTGGGACGTCGTCCATGAGGTCGGCTCTACTACCTTGTAGTCGAATTGCAAGCTATGGAATTCGGGTCTAATGTCCCAAGGTAGGCATAACCTAGTCAGAAGTCACCACTTCGGGGGGTAGGTAAGTATGAACGACCACAGTCACATTGGCTCAATCCCGCGTTTTGGTGTCGTGCAGGCGGGAGTCAGGAAGCGTCTAGCTGATGGTCGGGTAACGTGCTGTGAGTTGCAAGAATCACGGCATCTGTAGCCAGCCTTTCCGGTTGGCTATAACTTTCATACACACGAAATGAGACTGGGAGTCCCAAAGATGAGTTCAGAACCTGTCGGTGAGTCGCGTACATCCCACTTCTCGGGGGCCTACCAGGCCGCCGGCTACGTCGAGGACTCGGCACCGCCCGCCGGCCTCCGGGCCGTCGGCGGGGGAGTGGCAACCGAGATCGCCCCGGCCGCACTGCCGGCCGAGGTCGTGACGGCAGTCGAGGTCAACGAAGAGCCCGGGCGCACCGTCGGGGCTCACGCGGCGCCGATCACGGATGCGGAGTTCCAGGCGGAGCTCGCGCCCGAACCGCTCGACGATCTTGCCGTCATCAGCACGATCGAGAAGGCGCCCACGGCGACCCAAGGATGGCGTGGGTTGATGAGTCGACTCGGGTTGAAGATGCAGCCGGGCGAGGCGGAGAAGCAGCAGCTGCAAGCTGCCGCGCAGCTCGGGCAGTGGGAGACGGTGATCCGGCAGTTCGTCGGCACCGAAGCCGTCGGGGTGCTCGTCGCGAACCCGAAAGGCTCGAGCGGCAAGACTCCCACGTCGATCGTGCTCGGCGGGCTGCTCGCCACGATCCGCGGTGGGTCGGTCGCAGTCCTCGAAGTCTCCGACGACCGCGGAACGCTCTCGTTCCGCGCCGAGGGAAACCCCTCCCGCGGGGTCGCCGAACTGGTGCGAGACGCGGATGGCATCCGCAGCGCCGGCCAGCTCGCCGGCTACACCGCACCACAGACCAGCTACGCCTCGATCATCGGCTCCGTCGGGAACCGCGCCCCGCTGACCCACGATGACGTCGTATCGGCCACAAGGGTCATTGATGAGTTCTACGCCATCCGGGTCATGGACTCCGGGAACCAGCCGACTAGCTCCGCATTCGCCGGCGCGATCGAGACGACGGATGCGCTCGTCGTGCCGGTGCTGAACTCGGCCGACGTCGTGCTCGAGGCCGTCGCCATGCTCGACCGGCTCCGCTCGGAAAGCCCTAAGGGCGCACAGCTCGCAAACACCGCGATCATCGTGCGCCTGGTTGACGGGCGCCCCGAGAACCCGCAGCTCGTGGCGCGGCTCGACAACATCATCGACCGCGCCGGCGTCAGGGGAGTGTTCACCATCCCCTACGACCCCCACATCGCAGAACGCGGCCAGATCACCCTCAGCAAGGTATCGCCTGCCACCCGGGCCGCATTCACCGCGGCCGCGGCCGCCGTCGTTCACACCATCCAAAAGAACACCAAATAGGCCAGAAGGAGACAACCATGAGCCTCACCACCCGCGTGCCGGCGATCGACAACCCGATCGACGGCATCGTTCCGGACTTCACCATCTTTGGTACAGAGTTCACCGAGCTCTGGCAGAAGCTCTTCGCTGGCCTCTGGGGCCTCGCGATCGTCGCTGCGATCCTCTTCTTGATCGTGAACGTTGCCTCGATGGCGACTGCTTCTGCCGGTAACAACCCGCAGGAGTACAAGACCAGCCGAACTAAAGCACTTGTGTCCGGGATCTCCCTCGGCATCCTCGCCGCCATCGCTGTTGTCGTGGGGGCGATTCTGGCCGTCTTCGGGAGTTGATCCATGCGAGCCAAAGCGCGACCGCCGCGCCGCATCTGGCCCTGGTTCCTCGCCGGTGCCGCCGTGATCGCGGCCGCGGTCGTCGTGCTCGTGATCGCCCTCCGGCCGGCACCGGCCAACCCGGACGCCGCCACGCCCGCGCCAGCCCCCACGCCGAGCACGACGGTGGTGACCGATCAGGAACCGACAGGGTGTCTCGGCGGGCCACAGCGCGATGCGGCGATGCTGCTTGCAGCTCAGGCGGCAGCTCCACACACAACCAACGGCGCAGTCGAGGTGGCCGCAGCAATGGTGCGCTTCACGTTCCGTGATCCGGCTGTGTCAGCCGATGAAGCAGCACAGGTCGAGCCGATCCTTTTCGCATCTACCGCCACGCCGCAGTTCCGCGATTTGACTGGCGCTCTGCCCCAGGGACAGAACAACTCGTCGGGTGTCGTGCCGAACGGCACACCGTTCTACCTGTCGACTGTCCCTGGGGTCTGGCACGTCGAATCGGCCGAGCCTGATCGCGTCGAGGTATCAGTTGGCGCGGGGTACGTCGTAGACGGAGAGCTGAGTGCCCAACTGCGATCGTCATCAACCTTGTCGCTCGTCTGGGAAGACGACACCTGGAAGCTCGAAAGCGGCTCGATCTCGCGCACGACGCAAGACCTCTACGCGATCGGAACCACCTTCACCGGAGGCTGCTGATGGACAACGAATGCCTGAACTGGGTTGACTGCGCTGCAGGCGGTATCGGGGATGTCATCAACGGCGGCGGGGAGGTGCTTGGTTTCTTCCAAGACCCGTGGGGCAAGACGTTCGAGGCGATGCGGGACGCATCGAAGAGCCTCGCCAATGACCTGCTCCCGGCGTTGACCTCGGCAACGCTGCCCGATCTGTCTGTCGACTGGTTCTTGAGTGCTTACGCGGTTTCGTTCGCGACGGCGATCCTCGTGATGGTCGTCATTCTGCTCATGCAGCTCGTGCGTACAGCACGCGGCCAGCAGTCGGGCCGCGCCCTGGCCGAATCGCTGGGCCTCTACACGCCGCTGTTCCTCGGTGGGGCGATGTTCGGGCCGCTGATCGGCCTGCTGTTGGTGAATTTCTTCCACTCGCTGTCGAGCGTGTTCATGAGTTGGGGCATCACCGGCAGCATCGATGACACCATCAGCGGGTTCCAGACGATGCTCGATGAGGCTGACCCGGTCGGCATGGCCGGCGGGGTGCCCGTCGCCGCGATCTTGATGATTCTGATGCTCATCGGCTTGCTGCTGGTGCTGTGCATCCTGATCGTGCAGCTCGTCGCCCTGTACTTCATGGGCGTCATCGTGCCGTTGGGCATCGTGTGGATCATCGACGAGAACCACCGCCGATTCGGACTGCGTCATCGGCCTCTGGGTCGGCATCCTCGCCGCCCACCCGCTGCTGTTCCTGCTGCTGGGGGTCGCGTTCCAGATGATGGGTTCGAGCGTCAACACCTTCGGCAACAACGCCTCTCTGCAGTCCCTTGTCGGGCTCGTCGTCGCCGTGATTGCGCTGTTCATCGCCGCGTTCTCCCCGCTGTTGTTGAAGAGCTTCGCACCTGTGATCCCGCTGGGCACGGGCGGCAATAACGGTGCCGGAAAGGATCCCGGATCGTGGGGGTCGGACAAGCTCACCTCCGTCACCGAGAGGCAGCACCCCGAAGCCACCCAGCAGGCGAGCCCGACGAGCGAATTACAGGCAGCACCCGGGGTCGTGGATGAGCTGCCCGCCTCGAGCGCCGGTGGTGGCGGAGGGCTCGGCGCCGCAGCCGCTCAGCGAGCCAGCATGGGAGCCGTAAGAGCCGGCAGCGGCACCGCTGGTGGAGCTGGCGCGGCCGCGGGAGCGGGGGCCGGCGCATCTGGAGCTGCAGCGGGCGTAGCCGGCGCTGGCGAGGGCATCGCCGCTGGAACTGCTGCGGCCGGCGCCGGGGAGTCCGCAACGGGTGTCGGCGCCGTGATCGGTGTCCCGACACTGGTGGCGGCCGGTGCGATGGCTGTAGGGGCGAAGGCGGTCGAGTACACGGACGCGGCGGCGCAGCAGTCGCTGGACACGATGGATGACGAAGGAGCCGGCCAGTGACCACGGAACAACTCCACAGCGATGCCGCCCGCCACATCGGTGGCGAGAGCGGGCACCGCTCGTTCTTCGGCGGCACAGTCTCCAAGACCCGCATCGTGGGCCTTCTCGGCGCGTTCCTTGCCATGCTCGTGCTCACCCCCATTCTCGGCATCTGGGGCCTCGCGCTCGGGCTCGGCGTGGGCCTGGTGGTGTTCTTCCTGACCCAGCGCACGCACCGCGGATCGATCCTCGACAGGCGCACCCGCCGGGCTCGGTGGCGATCACGGGTAAAGACCGGAACCGACGCATTCGAGCCCTTCGACGTCGCCGTCTGGGACCAGCGCGAGCAAGCCGCAGCGCAGGCCCGCGGCCGCACCGAGAAGTGGGAGGCGGCACGGCAGCTCACGATCATGCGGAGCCACCCGGACGGCGCCGACGGCATGGGGTGGCTGCAGTGCGGCCACAACGAGCCCGGGATTGCCTGGCACGCCCCGCTTGGTGAGCAGCCGTACTTGTCGGTTACGTTCACTGCGACCGGACAGGTGTCCGGGTCGGAGTCGTCCGCGAAGCTCCGCCGGGCGGCTGAGGCGTTCGGTCTGTTCTTGGCGTCGCGGGCGACACCGATGAACCTGGTCAGCGACGTGCAGATGACCACCCGGGTGTTGCCGGCGGATTCGGCGATGCAGGAGTTCTGGGTGCTCAGTTCCCTTGACCCGGACGCACCTGCGGAGGCCGTGCGCTCCTATGAGAACGTGCTGCGGCTGAACAGCGAAGACGCGATGGTGCAGCGTCACTTCTTCACTGTCTCTTGGCCGATCATGGCCGCGTTCCATGATGCGGCCGCGAAGTATGGCGAGGGCCGCGACGGGTGGCGCGGGTTGATGCGGCAGGAAATTGCCTCGACGCTCCGCGGCCTCACCGAGGCCCGCGTCGGGCACGTCGACGTGCTTACCGCACGCCGCCTGGCCGCGGTGATGCTGCACCAGCAGAACCCGTCACGGCCCATCGACCTCGTGAAAGGCGTCGACCCGGCACGGCTTGGTGTCGCGTCGCACGATGAGTTCTCGGCGCAGATCGTAGAGGACGTCGACCCGATCATGGGCACTCCCGTGCAGTGGTGGCACCGCACGGCCGCGATCCGGTCGGAGAACATGGCGATGGGCGCCCGCGGACAGCTGTGGGCGCTCGATCTGCTTACCGGGTCCGACATCCGATTCATCCGAACCCTGTCGTTCCACCTCCACCTCGTGCCCAAGGGCGAGGCGAAGGCCGCGACCGCGAAGGACGTCACGCGCGACCGTGCCGACCGTCTCGACGACGCCCAGAAGGGCCGCGTCGAGAACGACGAAACCGGCGCCAACCTGTCTGCCGCTCGCCGGCGGGCGCTCGATCTCGCCCACGGGTCGCCTCACCACGGCGGCGCCTGGGTGGGCTACGTCACGATCTCCGAGAGGGACCGGGACGCGCTCATGCGCGCCTCCCGCGCTTTGGAGGAGACGTGCGCGACTGGGCTCGGTATCGAGCGGCTGGAGTGGCAGGACTCGTACCAGGCTGCTGCATCCGGCACGACGTGGCCGATCGGCCGTGGGCTCACGCCGGGCCGGTCGTCGTTCGGGTCGAAGTTCATCAACGCCCTCGCGGGCAAGAGCGAGAGGGATGCGCTGTGAGCGCACACGCCGCAGACAAGACCGAACCCAAGACGGCCGCGAAGGCGTGGCACACGATGCCGGTGCTGCGCGCGTTCGCACCGCCCCTCGAGACGGTCGCTCAGGTGGACGAAGCGACTGGTGAGGCGCGCGAGATCGTGCCGTGGACGATGCCCGGGACGCGGCTCCGCACCAAGCTCGGCGCCGCCCGCCGCGGTTTGTACGCGCCCGCTCTCCCGGGTGCCCCGACGTCGACGAGGCAAGCCGAGATCCTGAACACAGCGATCATCGGAGCGCCGACCGGCACCAACGGTGTCGTCATCGGCCGCGACGTGCTCTCGCGCACCATGATCGCCCACGACCCCGTCACTGCCTACAACGCATCCCCGCGGCTGGTATCGAGCCCGAACGTGGTCGTGATCGGCGACGTCGGCTCCGGGAAATCGTCGCTGACGAAGACCGTCTACGTGATCCGACCGCTGCTGCTGAACAAGCGGCGAGCCGTGGTCTTCGACAAGAAGGATCGCGGGGGAGAGGGCGAATACGGTGAGCTGGCTCGCGCCTACGGGCACGAGCCGATCAAGTTCGCCGTCGACGGCTCCGGCACCCGCCTGAATCTCCTCGACCCGCTGATCAGCCGAGGCACCGGCATGGTCGGCCAGATGCAGCTCCTGAACGTCGTCGCCCGCCTCGCCCGCGAAGACCAGGCACTGAACGAGTGGGAAGAAGAAGCGCTCCGCGCCGCCCTCCGCCGCACCGTCAATCAGTACCAGGACGGCCGCACCCCGACCCTGGCAGATGTGCTGCCGAACCTGTCGCGGGTGGCCGACATGGAGGACTACGCCGGCCTCTCGCCGCAGGCGATCGACGCGCTGCACCAGGCCGGACTCTCCGTCCGTTTCACACTCAACACACTGCTGCAGGACTACGGGGGCCTGCTCGACGGGGAAACCTCGAAGAACGTCGACCTCCGCGGCAAGCTCACCGCATTCGACATCTCGCAACTCCCCGACCAGGGTCCGGCCGTGCCGGCCGTGATGGCGATCGGTCACATGTGGCTCCTCGGCCGGCTCCGCGAAGACCGGGGGTGGGCGACGAACTGCATCTACGAGGAGGGTTGGCACATCGCCGCCGGTCCCTCCGCGCAGCTTGCGCGGTCGAACCAGAAGCTTTCCCGCGGGCTCGGGCTGTCGAACGTGTTCGTGTTCCACAAAGGCACCGACATTCCAGCTGGATCACCCGGAATGGCGATGATCCAGGAAGCGCAGACCGTGCATGTGCACCGGCAGACCCTCCGCGAGGACGCCCTGTGGGCGGCCCGCACGTTCGCCTTCGGGCAGGACACTGCGCAGCAGATCGAGCGCCTCGCAGACGGGCACCACATCTTCAAATACGCATCCCGGCCCGAGACGTTGGTGCAGCACATCCGGTCGCTGTGGGAGACACAGATCACCGACACTGACGAAGCATTCAAAGCAGCCGCCGGCATCCAGGACTAACCCGATGGGCTGGAAACTACCGGCCATCGCCGCCGCCACCGTCGTCGCCTTCACGGCGACCGCGGTGCTGTTCGGCATGGCACCCGACGCGCGAGCCGGATGCGGCAGCGGCGTCGTCGACACCGGCAGCGCCGGCAGCCAGTCGATCGCGGGCTTCTCGGGTGATCAGCTCGAGAACGCGGCGCAGATCATGAACGCGGCGGCAGAGCTCCAACTCCCCACGCAAGCGCAAACGATCGGTGTGATGACCGCGATCGGGGAATCCACGCTCCGGAACCTCGATCACGGCGACAACGCCATCAACCCCGACGGTACCGTCGCTGACTCGGTCGGGCTGTTCCAGCAGCAGGAACGCGGGTACGGGCCGCTCGCTGACCGGATGGACCCGTTCAAGGCCGCGACCGCTTTCTTCACCCGTCTCATGGGGGTGGATGGTTGGCAGACGATGGAACCGACCCTGGCCGCGCACGCGGTGCAGATCAACGCCGACCCGAACTACTACACACCCTTCTACGCCCCGGCCACGGCGATCGTTCAGGGGCTCGTGTCGACCGGCGGAGCCGGAGCCTGCGCGATCGGCGGGGACGCGGTGCAACTCGCGCAGCAGCTCGTAGACGCAGCCGACCAAGGCCGGCTCATCGGGTCCACCCCCGACCACATCAAAGAGATCCGCTGGATCGCCCAAGGACAGCAGGTGCCCGACTGCGGGGTCGACGTCCGCATCCTCCAAGTGCTCGTGCTCGCCCTCCAAGTCTTCGACCAGGTCGGCGTCTCCGACATCAATCGCAAATGCACCGGCCAGATCGAGGGCGCCGGCACGGCCTCATCGCACTACTTCGAGGGCGGCGGGCTCGCGGTCGACTTCTACCGCCTGAACGGGCAGGGCCTCACCGGTGCCGACGGGAACTCCATCCGCCTCATCAGCGCCCTCGACCCGGTCATGCCCGACGGTGCACGGGTCGGCCAGGTCCTGTGTCGTGCCGATGCGGGCACCACGATCGGGACGACGCATTTCATCCAGTTCGACGACACCTGCAACCACCTCCACATCGACGTCGGATTCACCGACGGTCAACTCACCACCAACTGAAAGAGCCACGCATGATCTCCAGCGGCTTCAATCTCTCCGGCATCCTCATCGCGATCCTCGCCTACGCCGTCCCCG
This sequence comes from Herbiconiux gentiana, assembly GCF_024978135.1. Taxonomy (GTDB): domain Bacteria; phylum Actinomycetota; class Actinomycetes; order Actinomycetales; family Microbacteriaceae; genus Herbiconiux; species Herbiconiux gentiana. The sequence goes on from NZ_JANTEZ010000012.1 coordinate 30,945, forward strand.
CCGCGATCGTGCTCTTCGCCGCGTACTGGGTTATCAGATCCGCCGTCGGCAGTGCACTCAAACGACACCAGTACTGGCTCGACACCCGAAGCGCACCCGGCGGCGGGGTTGGCATCCCACCTGAAATTGACACCTAGGCGTCAACCAGCTCGAGCACACCATTGAGGGCAAGCGCCCCGCGCGCGGCAGCCCACACTGCACCAGGAGAGTCAGTGGCAGCAACAGGTGAAACCCCCACCACCCAAGTGATCCTGTGGTGGAACGGGCGAGGCCAATGGGGAGCCCGAGCCAAGCGCGGACACCAACGAGGATGGGCCTACGTCGACGAACTAGCCAACCTGCCCGCAGCGGCCGTTGAGGCCGCTCGCAAGGCCGGCGGCACGCTCCCTGCAGGGACCCGGGTCGAAATTCAACGGCCCGGCACAATCGACCGACTCCTGCCTGAGATCGACGAAGCCGAAGCCCGCGCCGCCGAGTTGCGCCGGCAGCTCCGCGAGCTGGAGAACGAAATCGACCAGATGCGCAAACGCACCTTCACGTCACTACGTCGCGCCAAGCTGCGCCCCGAAGATGCCCTGCATCTCCTAGCCAACGGATTCACCATCGAGGTTCCGGAAGACGGAAACGAGGAACAAGGCTAGAGAAGATCGCGCAGCGCTGCGACCACTGCCTCCGGAGCCGGGAACGCCCCCAACGCGAACACGCGGGCCGTCTGGGCACTGTCATCCGCATGGCTCAGGCGGTAGCCCTCAGACTCATGCTCGATCCGCCACGGCGTCTCCACGAGCATGCCGTCGACCTCCTCAACGACCCAGTAGTGGTCATCTTCGATGCCCCGCGCGAGATACAACACACCCCGACACTACGAGCAGCAACCGACAGACGACAGGCCAGACAGTTGCCGAAGAGGGCGCCCGCCCGCCACAGTTGGCGGTATGGCGCGCTTCGTATCACTCCCCGACCGGGACGGACCGCCCGGCGCCGCGCGCATGTGGATCAACCCCGAACACGTCGTCTCACTCGTACCCAAGGTGAGTCGAGACGGCATTAGTCATACATTGCGCGTCGAAATCAAACTCGTGGGAACCCCGGCATTTGAGGCGTGGCTGGGAGCGTTCGACTCGAACGATGAAGCCGACGCCTGCTGGCGACAGTTCGTGGATAGCTTCGGGGATGACTGAGTGGGCCCGACCGCTAGACGGGGGAGTGACCGACCGGGGGCACCGTTGCTGTGGTGATCAGCACAGAGCGGCGCCGGAGTCAGCCCCTAGTCTGTTCCAGTCCGCTCACATCCAGAATCTCCGTTCGCGTGGGCATAGAGGTCGAAGCGCCCTCTCGCGTCACAGAAATCGAAGCGGCTGCGGTGGCGGCTGACAGGGCGCGTTCGAGCGGCATGTCCTCTGCCATCATCGCAACCAGTGCGCCCACGAACGTATCGCCTGCGGCCGTTGTGTCGACAGCTCGAGCTGGTATCGCAGGTACCGTTCGAACTATTTCGCCCGCTCCGGCGACCAACGCCCCCCGCGATCCACGGGTCATGATCACCAGACCCACTGAGCGGCTGAGTTCTAAAGCAGCCGTGTCCTCGTCACCGATTCCTGCGAGCTCGCAGGCTTCTTGTGCGTTTGGGATGAGAACGTCGACGAGTTGCATCAGTTCCCGATCGACTTCTCGCACGGGGGCGGGGGTCAAGACGGTTGTGACTCCGGCCTCCTTGGCAATGCGGAAGGCCTCCAGGATCAGGGCGGTGGGTCGTTCGAACTGAGCCAGAAGAAAACGCGCGTCGCATATCTTTTTCTTCGCGTGATCATTGAGGGCCGTGATTGAGTTGTTTGCGCCCGGCACCACAACGATGGCATTCTCGCCTCCGTCGAGTACAGAAACATGTGCGGTGCCGGTCTTGATATCAACATGCTGGAGGCCGCTGACGTCAATGCCGTCGTTTAGCAGACAGCTTCGCAGCTCAGATCCGAATTCGTCGCGACCCACGGCACCGAGGAAGCTCACTGATGCCCCGGCCCGCGCGGCTGCCACCGCTTGATTCAAGCCTTTCCCGCCAGGGACGGTGGTGAACTCGGCCCCGAACATGGTTTCGCCCGGGCGCGGTAGTCGTGGCTGCCGCACAACGAGATCCATGTTGGCGCTGCCGAGGACGATGATGTCGTTCATCGTCGCAGGTTAGCGCCCTTGTGCCGCGCAATCTGGGCGCAAACGACATGCAAAACCCAAACTCCCGTTTGCACTGCCATTGCCCTTGACAGCCCTCGGAATGCCGAGCATCGTTGTCCGCAGCCACGAACACAAACCGATTTGCAAAGGAGCATCTGATGGTCTCTTCTCGACGGATCGCTGATGTCGCGGCTGAAGCGGGAGTGAGCCAGACCACCGTTTCGCATGCCCTGAGCGGCCGCCGCCCAGTGGCCCCGGCGACACGTGCCCGGATCATGGATGCTGTTGAACGATTGGACTACCGGCCCGATCGGCTGGCGACGAGCCTGCGGATGCAGCGCACGCAGACTCTTGCTTTGATCGTTCCGGATATCGCCAACCCGTACTACCCGGCTTCGGCGCGGGCTCTTCTCGACGGGGTCAACGATGTCGGCTTCATGACGCTGATCACCAACACCGACGGAGATCCGGAGGGAGAGCGTGCGGCGCTTCAGGAGATGGTCGCGCGACGTGTCGATGGCATCGTCATGCATTCTCTTGCAACCACCACTGCCGACGTGCGCAGGATCGTCGGACCGGATCTGCCTGTCGTGGTCGTTGGTGGTCTAACTGGTCACACCGAAACGGATCTTGTCGTCACTGCGGACTCTGTGGGTCTCGGCGAAGCGGTGAAGTATCTCCATGACCGTGGCGTTCGCGATCTCGGATTCGTCGATGGCCCGGAGGGCAACGGGATGTATCGACTGGTCGCATTCCTCGGTGCAGCTAATGCCCTCGGTATGAATGTCCAAGATGAATGGGTCGCACACACTCCGTTCACTCGTGAGGGCGGTTTCGCCGCAGCGATGTCTCTTCTTCATGGGGATCGGCGGCCAGCTGCGATCATGTGCGCCAACGATCTCATCGCTATCGGTGTCATGGATGCCGCTCGGGCGTTGGGCATCAGCATCCCGCGCGACTTGGCGGTCATCGGGTTCGACGACATCGAAACGGCGGCCCTTGTCACTCCGCAACTGACCACCATTACCAACCCGGCAAGCCTGACTGGTGCAACATGCGCTGAACTCCTGCTCGAGCGCATCGGGCGCGGAGCCGCTGCTCCCTACATGACCCGCATTCTGCCCACCTCGCTCGTCTTACGCGAGTCCGCTTGAGGCCGCCTCAGAGGTAGCCATCGTTGAGGACGACTATCACCCCGGGTCAACGCCCGCGGGTGTAGCGGTCGCATGCCCAGATAGCCCATCCCGACATCAACCAAGCTCAGCACTGAAAGCAAAGGAGCATTCATGTTCACCCGCACAACCCGCCGGCGAGGCCGCCGCATCGCCCTCACCGCCGCAGCATTCGTCGCTGTGCCACTCATCCTCGCGGGCTGCTCCGGCAGCTCGTCATCCGGTGCCGGAGTCATCGAGCTGTGGGCCGCGGCGCCCCCGGATCAGGCTCAGGAAGCAACCATTAGGGCCTCATTCGATGGCTTCACGAAGACGCACCCCGATTCGGAATTGAAGATCACGTTCATGCCGGCCGATGCGGTCGCCGAGAAACAGCGCACTGCGTTGGCTGCCGGCCAGGGGCCGAGCATCGTCGGAGCTGCAGGTCCGTCCACGGTGGGGCCTTATGCGGAAGCCGGCTACCTCGCGGACCTCACCGACCTCGTCACCAAAGAGGGTCTGGATAAGAAGATCTTCCCCTGGGCTCTGGAAGCGGGAACCGTGGACGGAAAGATCGTGGCACTTCCGTCCGCCTATGAATCGCTGGTTCTGTTCTACAACAAGACTCTCTTCGACGAGCACGGATGGCAGCCACCGACCGACCGCGCCTCACTGGAGACGCTTGCCGGCCAAATGGAAGACGAGGGAATCATCCCGTTCGCGGGAGGGAACGCCGATTACCGTGCAGTCGTTGAAATCACACTCTCTGCGCTGCTTAATCAGGTCGCCGGGCCGGGATACATCCATGACGCGCTGCTCGGCGAGGCGTCATGGGCCGACAAACCGTGCGTGGACTCCGCCGCCACGATGGTCGACTACTTCGATAAGGGGTGGATCGGTGGAAGTTCTGAAGAATACTTCACCAAGGGCTTCGGCGCGGTTTACCAAGACTTCGCCAGCGGCGCCGCGGGAATGCTCATCTCGGGCAGCTACGACTTCACCCAGCTTCCGGCGTACTTCGGCGCCGACGGGAACACCTCCGAGTGGGACTGGGTGCCCCTTCCGCCCCTGAGTGATGACGTACCGGCGAATGTGTTCCCCCTCGCTGTCGGCGGAACCTCCTCCGTGAACGCCCAGCTCAGTGACACGGGGCCGACAGAATCGTTCCTCGCGTGGCAGTACACCAACGACAACGCAGCATGGGCGTCCGTGGCAGCAGGGGTTGATGGCGCGACCCCCCTTCCGATCGACTTCGACCCGGCTCAGGTACCCGCCAACGTTGACCCTCGAATCGTGGAGCACTACACCCAGATCAATGAAGCCTCCGCCGAGAACATGGTCGGCTACGTCACATACACGTCCTTTGGACCCAAGTCGGAGGCCTTCGTCGTTACAAACACCGAGAAACTCATCACGGATGACATGACGCCGGCCGACTTCTGTGGGGGCCTCGAGAGCGCCTCCCAGGAGGATATCGCGGCAGGAAATGTGCCCTCCGTCTGGACGACAGACGCCCGATGATCGACACCAGCTACGCCTCCACCGGAGCTGCGCCGGCCAGCGACCTGCAAGTCTCTGGCCGGCGGCGGCGCCGGCCCCGTAGAAGCCTCCTCCAGAGAAGATCGCGGCGTGTGGCCCTGTTGTTCTTCCTCCCCGCCATTGCAGTGAACCTTCTGGTGATCGGCGGACCCGCGGTGAGCAGCATCGGCTACTCCTTCACGGACTGGAACGGCATCAGCCCACCGGAGTTCGTCGGGCTCGATAACTGGCAGCGGATGCTCACCGATGCCGCGTTCTGGTCGACGATGCGCAACAACGCCATCTACCTCATCGTGTTGGTGATCGTTCCGACCTCGCTCGGACTCCTCGGCGCTTTTCTGCTGACGCGTGTTCGCCGAGGATCGACCGTCTTCCGTGCGATCTACTTCATTCCGTTCCTGCTCATCAGCGTCGTCGTTGCACAGATCTGGCGAAATCTGCTGAGTCCGGACACCGGTATCGCGGCGGCGCTCGACGCCGTCGGAATCACCTGGCTCAACGACGTCTACTTCCTCGGCTCACAGGAGCTCGCTCTGCCGACCGTAATCGGCGTGCATGTGTGGAGCTTCCTGGGCTTCTCGATGGTCTTTTTCTACGCCGCGATCAAGACCGTCGACCCGGCGCTCATCGAAGCGGCGCGCCTGGATGGCGTCGGCGTTTGGGGCGAGTTCTGGCACGTCGTCATCCCGGGCATCCGACCCATGATCGTCTTCTCGGTCAGCTTCGCAGTGATTGCAGGACTGCTCGTCTACGACATGCCGCGCATCCTCACTGGCGGAGGCCCGGCCGGGGCGAGCGACGTCGCGGCGTTGCTCATCAACCGGACATCAATCGTGGGGCGCGAGGCGGGCTATGGCACCACTTTGGCCCTCACCCTGACCTTGATCTCCGGTGTCGTGATCGGCGTCATCACCTACCTACGACGTAAAGAGGAGAGCTGATGTCGACGTCATCACTGCGACGATTCCAGAAGGCTGGCGCCGCCGACCCGCGGCCAGGCGGCTCAGGACGCACCCCGGTTGCCTACATCGTCCTCGTCCTGTTCGCCGTCATCGCGGCATTCCCCATCGTGGTGATGTTCTTCAACGCACTGAAGAGCTCGGCGGAACTGGCCATGAACCCGATCGGCCCCCCTCTCAATCCTCAGTGGAGCAATTTCGCGGAGGCGTGGGAGCGCGGCGGGATCGGACAGGGACTTCTTAACACCGCGATTATTGTGTTCTTCACAGTCATCGGAACGTGGATCTGCGCAGGACTGGCCGCCTACGCAATGGCGAGGTTGGATCTCCCGTTCAAGGGCGGGTTCCAGACCTACCTGTTTGTGATCATCTCCCTGCCGGTGCAGTCGTTCATCGTTCCGCTCTTCTTCCTCTGGGTGAAGCTCGGGCTCGTCAACACGCTGCAGGGCCTGATCATCATCTACATCGCCTTGAACACACCGTTCGCGGTGCTCCTGCTCCGTACCTTCCTGGTCAACATCCCAAAAGAACTGGATGAGGCTGCCCGATTGGATGGGGCAAACGAGCTGCAGGTGGCGAGCCGGGTCATTCTGCCGCTCACCTGGCCGGGCTTGCTCACCGTCGGTCTCGTTGTCGGTCTGGCCGCGTACGGAGAACTCCAGTTCGCTGTGACGTTCATCCTCGACCCTGCGCTGCTGCCGATCTCGACGACGTTCCTGAACTTCAGCCAGGGGCAGACGCAGCTGTTCAATCTCATCAACGCGGCGTCAGTGATCATCGTCGTGCCGCTCATCATCCTGTTCCTCTTCATGCAGCGACAGTTCGTCGCCGGCCTCGCCAGCTCCGGCACAAAGGGCTAATCCACCCAAGTTTCATTCCATACCGCAGGCCGGTCGGCTTGCTGAACCTAAGGAGAACCCATGGAGTACATTTCTGATCTCGAACGCGAGATGGGGATGTCGCAAGAACCGTTCGGCCTCGTCTTCACCGAACTCACCCAGGCGGAAGAGCTCGGGCACGACGTCTCCGAGCTTCGCGCCCGGTTCGAGGGTCTGAGCGCGACCGGCGCCGACGATTCCACACTCCGCGAGATCTACGCTGATATCCCACTCAGCCCTCCCGCGGGGTGGCCCTACTTCGAAGAGTCCTCATTGGAGTCCATCGTCGACGAGCTGCCTCCCGCGCAGGCCAGCCAGCCGCCTCGGGGAGACGTGCTGCGAGACAAGGTGCGCGGTGCGTGGTTCGGCCGTGTCGCCGGCAACATGCTCGGCAAACCGGTCGAGCACGGCTTCCAGCGCCCAATCCTGAAGAAGTATCTGGAGTCGAAGTCGTCGTACCCGATCGAGGACTACATCCCCATCGACCTCGACCACCTCGCCGAAGACGGATTCTTCGCCCCTCCCGGCTGGGACATCCAGAAGCTCGCACGCGGTGGCATCAAGGGCGGCGTGAGAGATGACGACATCGACTACACGGTTCTGGGGCTCCACCTGCTCGAGACCTACGGGAAAGACCTCACCACCTACGACGTCGCGAGGGAGTGGCTGCTGCGGCTCCCGCTGCAGCAGACCTACACCGCCGAGCGAGCCACGTACAACAACCTCGTCCGCGAAGTCGACCTCGACGATGCGGGAGAGTTCCAGAACCCGTTCCGAGAGTGGATCGGTGCGCTGATCCGCGCCGACATCTTCGGCTTCGTCTTCCCCGGAGACCCCCGCCGAGCGGCGGAGTTTTCCCACCGAGACGCCATTCTCAGCCACCGGGCCAACGGTGTGTACGGCGAGATGTGGGCTGCAGCACTTATCTCCTCCGCATTCACGGCGGACTCGCCGGAGGCCTCTGTGCGTGAGTCCCTTCTCCACATCCCCGCACGGTCCAGGCTCGCGGAAGAAATCCGTCGCGTGCTCGACGACTTCACCGCCGGCAAGAGCTGGGAGAGCGCTGCCGACGCGCTCGACGCGCGCTACGAGGGCATGGGATGGGTGCACACCATCAACAACGCCGGCGCCTTAGCGGCCGCAATCCTCTGGGGAGAGGGCGACTTCACTCGAACGGTGGCGCTCTCCGTGCAGGCAGGACTGGACTCAGACTCGATCGGCGCTTCGGCAGGGGCGTGGGCAGGAATCTACAACGGGTTCGACAACATTCCGTCGCACTGGGTGGAACCCCTCGAGGGCCGCACAGTGAGCGCTGTCTTCGGCTACGGGGAGATCGTTCTGGAAGAGCAAGTTGACCGGACCCTGAAACTCATCGAGGAATTGAGCTGATCTAGAGCGAACGGAGGGTTTGAGACCGGCGCACGCCGCTGGCCTCAAACCCTCCGTCTTTAATTAGTGGTCTCGTAACAGTCGGAATTTCACGTACGGCGGCACAAGACTTCGGCATCTTGGTTGTCTCGATAGGGGATCGCTCGACGGACACTCCTCGAGGGTCGCGAACACGCCGTGATGGCGCGTCTCATTTCGCTGATCCGAAATGGCTCGCGGCGATCGGGGGCTATATGAGACGACGAGGGCGCTCAGAAGTGATCGAGGCTCGTCGTCCATCCGTCGCGTGCATTCCCTTGCCACGACGTGTAACGGAGACCATGCTCTTCCAATACCGGGCCGACGTAATCGAGGCCAGCAGGATCGCCGGAGCTCGAAGGCATGAAGAAGTTATCTGGTCCAAAACGCGGCACGAGCCACTGTGCGAGATTGGTGCCGAATGCATCGAAAATCGCGAACACCCACTTGCCGTCCATCAGTTGGACTTTTGCAGTCTTGGCGTCGTCTAGATCCCCCATATGTTGAGCCTAACCGCGCCGAGTGCGTACTCGGGGCGTTGAGGGCATCCAATGCTAGATAGGAAACGAGGGTGAGATTTCAAAAGGACATGGTCGATTGAAGGCCACGTTTGAATGAGGGGTGGCCTTTTCCGAATACTGCCACGTAGAGGTCATTAAGGGAGTCGACGATCGCACTCAGGAACCGCTCCACGTCAGCGGGAGTTAGTACAACGACCTCGCGCGGATGGACTAGCGCGTTGCGCTCTTTAATTCCTGAAAGTAGATCCGACCACCATGCGTAACTTGAAGGAGTCCGCTTGGCGTACTGAGCGATGAGAAAGGAGATTCGGTCCTCTAGCCGAAAGAATTTCTCTCTTCCGAGTTGCCACTCTCCTTTATCGATCTTGACCTCTCTTTCGAGGAGTAGCGAGTTGTCAAGAAGGCTGGTCTGAGGGCGAGTGGACAGCTCGTCGGCGATGCCATTCAGGTGCGACTCAAGCGCACTGAATCCGACTATCAGCGCCGCGTGAAGGTACGCGTTTCGCTCGTCAGTCGAGCCCACGGAGCCCTTCTCCATGAATCGCTTCGCCTCATCAAGAAGTTGAATCGAGAAGGCATCCGCTTCAGTCGTCATCAGGGATTGGCCTTCTCGGATGCCTTAGATACTTCGAGCAGCGCCTCTTTCGCTACAGCCTTCTTGATGGCCAGATCAACCATCGCGGGTGTGATTTTGGAGCCATCCTCGGCTTGCAAATAGAACAACTCGACTAGGCGGCTGCGCTCTTTTGCATCCGTCCGGTATCCGAGCCCTCTGTAGTTTTCTGGGTCGGTCTTGTGTCGGCCCTTCGCTAGCGCACCGGCGTTGAGTGGATCTTTCCCTTCGGCCGTTCTCAAATCGAAATGACGCTTCTGTCTTGTCTTGTTCTTACTCAACACGCCAGACACATATGCCCATGCGCTCAGAACGGCGTAGTTCATCGCTTTCTCGGCCGAGTCGGCGGCTCCTGGCTTCAGCTTGCCCGCGGCTGTGGTGAAGCGTTTACGTTGTGCTTCCACTAACTGCGAGAACTCGGCACCTGCCAGCTGCAAGTTCGCGTCCTCCCACAGCGTCGGTCGTTGCAGCTTCAATTCAGTCCATTCCTCAACCTGCACTCCAGACTTCAAAATCACCGGTGTGGTTGCCGAAGAGTCAAATTTTTTTGGTTCGATGTCGGTGCCTCGGTAGTAGTTGATTATGAAAGTTCTTGCAGCGCGTACGGTTATTGGGTTCCCACGTGCTCGTCGATCGGCAAAGTCTTCACCGTCTTTCAGTAGTCCAACCTTCTGGCACCACTGGCGGAGTTCCGGCCCTGCGAGCGTCTCGGTCATGCGATCGAATAAGTCAGTCGAAACCGCAATATTCGTGTTTGAGATCAATTGCACATCGAGGCGCTGCTCGTTATCGAGCGCAAAATACAGCTTCACGCCGTGATGCTCATTCACGCCACCTTCCAGGGCCTCCTGAATGGCGGTAAATCGGTGCTGTCCGCCGATGATTTTTAGGGGATGGTCCTCGTTAAACGCCCTCGTGAACTCGCAGACTAAGTTGCTAAATGCGCGGGCGTTCTTAGCGTCATCCTTCATCTTCGCGAAAGCCACGTGGTCCTCGACGACCTCGCGATTGGCTCGGTAATCAGCAGAGTCTTCTGGATCAAGGGGAACATCAACCGTCGCTGCCGGGACCAGGCTGTCGGCCAGGAGATGTACCTCGACAAAAATTGCATCGGTCGCTTTGTCCCGCATCACCAGAATTGGTAAGGACTCGACGGGTTTGCACATTTCCACGAAGTCCTCGATCATCGCTTGGACACCGGGATCAAGAGTCCCCACCAATCTGGTATCCAGAGTTTCCACGCCGTCTGTCATGCATTCCCCCTTGGTATCCGGTCGGTCACACTGACCTCGCCTCGTCGCATCATTCCAGATGCACTCAAGGCGAACTACACATTGCCGCGTAGTGATCTCAGCGGTCTCGCAACTCTAGGGATGCGAGGCGTCTTGTGCATGTCTTGGCGGACAGCGTCTGATCGGTTCCAGTGCGCGGCGGCCGCGTCTCGCAGCTGTGTGCCTAAACCTGCCGCGACGGCCCACGTGGTCGAGCAGTCTTGTGAGACACGGGACGCCACGGTCAGCGTGATTGCGCGCTTTGGTGGCGGTAGAGAGTGGCGCGGCTCCAACCGACTAGTTCCGCGGCCTCGGCCGCGGTCTTGCCGGCTGATCGTGCCTGGGCGACGATCGCGAGTTTCTCGCCGACGACACCGGGGTCGGACTTGGGGCGTCCGAATTGGGTGCCGGCTTCTCGGGCGACGGCGATGCCGGCGTTGACGCGTTCGACGATCAGTTCGCGCTCGTACTCGGCCAAGGTGGCGAGCATGTTGAGCATCAGCCGGCCCGTCGACGTCGCTGGGTCGATTCCGTCTGAGATGGATCTCACGTTGATGCCGGCGTCGCGGAGCCCGTTCACGGTGTTGAGTACGTCGATGAGAGACCGGCCGAGCCGGTCGACGCGCCAGACGACAACGGTGTCGCCGGCCTCCGCGTACTCGAGGAGCTGCTGCATCCCTGGACGTGATGCGGCCGTCTTACTGCCGGATGTGACGTCGGCGAAGATGTCACGTTTCTGCACCCCTATAGAGAGGAGTGAATCGATCTGGAGCTGCGGGTCTTGGCCGGCGGTGCTCACACGTGTGTAGCCAAGAAGCCTCATGCCGCAATCATGTCTCGTAAAACCTCTCGATCGGCCCTAAGACACGCAGGCGAATGAGATGACTTTGTGAGACACCGAGCGGTGCCGAGATTCCGGGGAAGGGGAGTGGCCGGCCGTGCCCGCCCCGGGTGTCTCAGAATTCTTTTGTTTTTCGAGACCCGAATGCATGTCGAGGGTGTCCGGGCGGCGACGACTGTCAATGTCGGATGCCAACGGTATGGTCCGGTCACGATCGAGTGAGAGATGGTGGGCATGTTTGCTGACGAGTATGCGTTTCCTGTGGCCGTTTCGCAGGTGGGGGCGTCGGACTCGAGGGACGCACAGAGTGCCCGCGCGATCAGGTGGCTGCTGGAGCAGCCGGGTGGCCCTGTCGTCGTGGTGACACCGCAGAGGCAATTCGACGGTGACTCCCTTCGCCGCGTGGTCGCGCTGCCGGGCACGCGTCATCTCACCTGGAAGGGCTTGTCGGTCGGATCTCTGGTGGGCCGTCGCGTGATTCATGCGTGGCCGAGCCGGAAGCATCTGAACGAGATGTGGGGGGTACAGGCTGATGCTCTCGTGGTGATCGAGTGGGGTGTCGAGGAGAGCGCCGAGTGGGTGGAGGATGCCAGGCCGGTGCGGCTGCTTCCGGGACAGATCATTGCGCCCGCGACCGCGCCGGTCGAGGCTGCTCGTGTGGATTCCCTGCCGGCCGACGTGGAGCAGATCCTCGAGAGCATTGCCCGATGGGCGGCGGGTTATGACTCGGGTCTGAAGTGGAACGAGGAAGATAAGCTCAAGGCCGACATGATGAACTGCGCTGAGCGATGGGTGCCGGTGACAGTGGAGCAGGTGCGGGCGAAGTGTCGAGAGCTCAAGATGCGTCCCGACGACGTCGACACGGTTGCCGGGTTCCTGGAGCGTCGAAAGCAAGGGCGCCGGTTCAACGTGCGCGGTAGCTATCGCGACTTCCGATTCTCCTGACCCACGAATCCTCTTTGGTTTGTGGAGCGCTGAGGAGCCTACGAAGAGCCGTCAATGCTCCGGCGCTCGATGAGGATGGTGTCTCGCCACTGGCCGGCCCAGGGGCCGTAGGTCATCAAGGCAATGCGCTCACGTGTTCCGATGCGGCGGAATCCGGCGTGATCGTGGAGGGTGAGGCTGGCGGTGTTCTCGGGGAAGATGCTGGACTGGATCGTCCAGATGCCGGCGGACTCTGCGGCGCTGATGAACGCGTCGACGAGCTGCCGGCCGACGCCCTGCCCGGCGACCGCGGGGGCGACATACACGGAGTGCTCGACCACGCCCCGGTAGACCAGTCGGGCCGACACGAGGGAAGCGGCAACCCACCCGACCACGGCTCCGGTGTTGTCGATGGTGACTAGGCGGCCGACGTCGAGCTTGCCGGCGTCGAAGTGCTCCCAGCTCGGAGGTTCTGCCTCGAAGGTCGCGTTGCCGGTGGCGATCCCGGCTCGGTAGATCGCCTCGACGGCCGGCCAGTCGGCGGCGGACATCGGCCGGATGGTCAACGGGCCGGTCATGGGCGGAGGGCTTGGGCCGCTCGGTCGAGGGCGTCGTCGACGACCCGGTAGTAGGCCCAACGGCCGCGCTGCTCGCGCACGGCGAGGCCGGCGTCGACGAGCTGCTTCATGTGGTGCGACACGGTGGGCTGGGACAGGCCGACGGGCTCGGTGAGGTCGCAGATGCATGCCTCCTTGCCTTCGCTCGCTGCGATCAGTGACAGCAGGCGCACCCGGGTCGGGTCACCGAGCGCCTTGAAGGTGCGGGCGATGCGCTCGGCTTCCTCAGCGGTGAGTACCCCGCCGGTGACGGGGGTGCAGCACGCGCCCGCATCCGTGGTCAGCAGGGGCAGGGCGATCGTCATGGTCCGATTCTCGCACGTCGTATTGACATCTGTCGATGCATCGACCAATCTCGATGCATTGAGGTTTGTCGATGTGTGAGGAGTTGACGGTGCAGAACGAGCTACCCGTCGTCGTGATCGGTGCCGGCCCCCAGGGATTGGCGGCTGCGGCGCATCTGGTCGAGCGTGACCAGCCGGTGCTGGTGTTCGAGGCCGGCGAGAGCGCCGCGGCCGCGGTGTCCGAGTGGGGGCATGTGCGGTTGTTCTCGGAGTGGGGCGAGCTGGTCGACAAGGCCGCGGCCCGGCTGCTCGAGCCCACCGGTTGGGAGGCGCCGACGACCGGCTACCCGACGGGTGCGCAGTGGATCAGCGGCTACCTCGCCCCGCTCGCCACCGCGCTGGGTGACCGCGTGCGCTACGGAGCGCGCGTCGTCGGTGTCTCTCGACGTGGCCGTGACCGTCTGGTCGACGCAGGACGCGCGGAGCAGCCTTTCACCGTGCACGTCGTAGCCGTTGACGGCACCGAGTATCGGGTCGATGCGCGCGCGGTGATCGACGCCTCCGGCACCTGGTCGGCTCCGAACCCGGCCGGCGCCGACGGCCTGCCGGCGCTCGGAGAGCGCGCGGCCGCGGAGCTGCTGGAGTACCGCATCCCGGACTACCGGAGCCGCTCGAAGTATGAGGGCAAGCACAGCGTCGTCGTCGGGTCTGGGCACTCGGCCGTGACGGCCGTGATCGCGCTCGGCCGGATCGCGCGCCGCGACCCGTCGACGAAAGTCACCTGGGTGCTGCGCCGCGGCACGGTCGGCA
>NZ_JANTEZ010000013.1 GCF_024978135.1 Herbiconiux gentiana
GATGCCGCCGTCGTCGCGGATCGCGAGGATCGACCGCACCAGGTGCTGGCGGTAGCCCATGCGTCCGGTGACGCCGTTCATGATGATGCGAAGCGTCTGCGTCGACACGTCGTCCCCTTTGGTCAAGCTCCCCGGATGGAAAGCGCTTTCCAGCACGATAGAGCACGCCACGGAATGGGGCAAGTGCGGATTGTGACGGTGCGTTCAGCCGATCAGTCGATGCGGGGTGCGCTCTCGCGGATGCGGATGCGCACCTCTACTGGCGAAAAGGGCTGGTCTTCATTCAGGGCGGCGCTAAGAGCTTGACGGCCAATTTCGGGAAGTGGAATGGCGACTGTAGTGAGACCTGGAGTGACGTCTCGCCCGGGCCGACGTGGAGGCGAAGTGGGTCGAACCCGCGCACCCGTTCGCGAGGAGTAACTGCAGCCGCGGGTCCGGCCATTACGACGAAGTTCTCATAACCCAACTCGAGAAGCGTGCGGCCAAGCTCTGCCGCGCCAGCACGGTTGTGAACTTCGACTAGGCCTCGCGAGGTTCGACCTTCGGGGTCGCCGTCTGGTCGGGAGCCGACGAACGAGAAGCACAACTCTCGAGTATGGGTTGCGCTCCTGACGGGCAGCTGCGAAACTCCGTTGTGGATAGCGCTGTCCAGACGGTTCTGCGATGAGGGAGAAACCATGACGATCGAACGTGGATCACGGTGGATGCGGCGGGTGGCGGCGATGACCGTTGCGGCTAGCGTCCTGACTGGAGCAGCGATTGCCGGAGCCCCAGTTGCCGCATCAGCTGATGAGGTGGCGGCGGTCCAGATCCTGACGACGGTAGGGCCGGAGGGAATGCAGCACCCTGGGATCGGCGTAACGGCGGATTCATTGCAGACGGCGCAGACCGCGGTGAAGGAACGCACGGAACCGTGGGCAAGCTACTTCGACGCGATGGCGATGACCGGTTATGCTTCCCGCACCCTCACGCCCGCCAATCAGGGCGCCAGAGACGGCGTGCCGGCTCTTGATTCGTTTGACAGTCAGACCGTCAACAGCAAGTTCATCCCTGATGCCCTCGGCGCTTACACGCAGGCGTTGATGTACCTGTTCACCGACGACCCGGTGTATCGGGAGAACGCGCTGAAGATCGTGCGGGTGTGGAGCCACCTCGACCCTGCAAAATTCGCTGAGTTCCCCGACTCCCACATTCACACGGGGGTGCCGCTGTACCGAATGGTCGCTGCCGCGGAGTTGCTGCGCCACACCAGCGTCGTACCGGGCTCGACCCCGTACCCGCTGGAGTGGACTCAGGCTGACACGGATGCGTTGACCGCGAACCTGATCGTGCCGGCGACTGAGACGTTCCTTCACGACAACTCGCACTACTTCAACCAGCACACGTTCCCGATCATTGGAGCGATGTCGGGCTACATCTTCACCGACAACCGGGCGCGCTATGACGAAGCCGTTGAATGGTTCACCGTCAACGCCTCCGCTCCCGATCCCAGCATCAACGGGGCGCTGTCGTCGATGTTCCGGCTGATCAAGAAGTCCGACCCCGTCAATCCCTACGGGTACAGCTTCGTGCAGCACACCGAGATGGGCAGGGATCAGGCCCACTCCGGCGGCGACGTCAACGTGCTCACCACGCTGGCCCGCCTCGTGGACGTGCAGGGAACCAAGCTCGACCCGACAACCGGCGCCCCCTCCACCGGAAAGAAGGCCGTTGACCCCTACCGTTTCCTCGACAACCGCCTCTTGAAGGGCGCCGATGCGTTCACCGGGTTCATGATGGGCCACGATGTGCCTTGGGTGGACGTGTCCGGTGGCGAGACGAAGCTTTCCCAGTGGTACCGCGGCCGCTGGTCGAACACGCTGAACGAGCTGTACACGATCTACACCGAGCGTGGCGTCAACGTCGAGAAGATCGCCCCGTACATCGCCGAGCAGCACCGTCAGGCAGACGGCGCCTTGTTCTTTAACGGCAACAGCGCGGAGATCGGTACCGTGGTGGGCGACAACGGGCTCCGAAGCTTCTGGGGCGGCAGCGACCCCGGTGCTGAGTACTGGCTCTCTCTCCCGGCTGACACCGCCGGAACGGTTCCTCCGGTGCCGGCGGACTCGAATCTGCAGTTCGAGACGAAGGGTGCCGCGATCGACAAACGGTCCAAACTCGTCACTGAAGGCGACCGCACGTTCCTTCGCGTTAACCCGTCGCGGGATGGGACCACAATCTCGATGCGGTCGATGTCGTACGGCCCCCGCACTTCATACTCCCCTGTCGGTGTCATGGTGCGCACCACCGATACCGCGACGCTCGAGATCCGAAGCAAGCTCGACGGGAACCCGTACCAGAGCCTGACGATCCCGAACACGAACGGGCAATGGCGATACATCACCTACGACATGGACACCCACGTCGTGCCCCTGTCCGCCATGGGTGATAACAACATCGTGTTCTACACCGTCGTCGGGAAGGGCAAGAAGCTCGACTTCGATTTCGTCAACGCCCTCGCCCCCGGCCTGCTGACTCCTCCCCGGTTCGCTCAGGGAGCATCGACAACGATCATCGGGGTCGTCGGAACTGCGATCACCGCCGACCTGTCGGCAACCGACGCCGGCGGAGACGCTCTCGCATACACGGCGGTCGATGCACCAAAACGGTCAGCGTACGACGCCGGTACCGGCGCGTTCACGTGGACTGCCAAGCCCAGCGAGGTCGGCGACCGCACCTTCGTCGCTCAGGCCAGCGACGGGCAGGCCGACACTGCTCTCGCGGTCACCCTCCGGGTTGCCGCGAACCGGGCCGACGCCATCACCTTGGCGAAAGACGGGTTCGATGACAGCGCCGTCTACACCAGCGACTCGTTGGCTGCGTACACTTCCGCGGTGACCGCCGCCGAGGCGCTGATCCCCGGCGGTAGCGCGGATGAGTTCGCGGGAGCACTGACCGCGGTGCGTGATGCTGTTGCTCAGCTGGCACTGCTCAACCCGGTTCGTCCCGACGGGACACTGGACTACGCGAAGATCTCCACATCCACTCTCGGAGCGGACGTCATCGGGAACCTCTCCGACGACGACAATGCCACCTTCTCCGGCGACCTGTTCACCCCTTCGGTGACGATCGACTTCGGCGCCGGCTACCGGGTTGCAGCGTCTGCTTTCGAGCTGCAGGCGAGGATCGGTTTCGGTAACCGCTCCAAGGGCGCGAACGTCTACGGATCCAACGACAACGTCGTGTGGACGAAGCTGACGGACACTCAGACCACCAACACGGACGCGCTCGAGCGGCTGGCCGTCATCGATGCGGAAAAGTCCACCCCGTACCGATTCTTCAAGGTGCAGGTCGATGACCCCGGAGTGCCCACCGACCCGAACTACCCCGGGATCTTCAGCCTCTCCGAGCTGCACATCGACGGTGTCCGCTCGGAGGTGGTGAACGCGATATCGACCGCCACGATCACCTCATCGAACCCGCTGCCCGGCCGCGCAGCCGACGGCGACACCGTGACCGTGGCGTTCACCAGCACCGACGACATCACGAACGTTCAGGTGACGATCGAGGGAGCGCCCGCCACGGTGACGGGTGGCCCGAGGGACTGGACGGCAACGCGAGTGCTGCCCGACACGGGCGCATTCGGCCAGCAACTCGCCTTCAAGGTCGACTACGCCACCTCAGCCGGAGTGCGGGCCGATCCGTTGGTCGTCACCACAGACAGCACCTCGCTGTACCTCGCCGATGACACCGGATTCATCCCTGACGCGGCTGCCAAGGTGACCGCCGTCGCACTCGACGGGGAACCGTCCCCGTCAACCACATCGCACGTGGCGAAAATGTTCGACAGCAACCCGGGCACGTTCAGTGACGTGGGTCCGGTGAACGGGCAGTACGCCATCACCCTCGACACCGGGGAGCAGGCATCATTCGCCTTGAACCGGGTGGAGATCCTGGTTCGCCAGGACTCCTTCGGTCCTGGCCGGGCATCGGGCCTGTTCCTGCAGGGATCGAACGACCTCACGACCTGGTCGAAGATCACCCCGAACGCCGCACCGACGATGGGTTGGCAGAACCTTACGGTCACTCCGAACACGCCGTTCCGGTTTGTGCGCATCTCCAACAACAACTGGATCAACATTGCAGAACTGCGCCTGTACGGCCAGTACACCGCGCCCCCGGCGTCAGCGATCACGACCGTCAGCACAGCGAGCTCAAACGCGATCAGCAATCTCGCGGTTCCCGGCGACACCGTGACCGTGTCGTTCAGCACGGCAACACCGGTTAGTGCCACGTCGGTCATGATCGAGGGCACCGCGGTCGCGGGTGTCAGCAACGATGGCCGCACCTGGACGGCCTCCAGGGTCGTCGACGCTGGCTGGTCGGCGAACAAGAAGGTCGACTTCCGGATCGACTACACCGATGCGGCCGGTGCGGCCGGGCGGGGAACGAACCGTACGACGGATGCGTCTAGCGTCTACCTCACCCGTGACGACGGCCTGATCACCGGTCTCGCTTCTGGAGTCGTCGCCGTTTCACCGACGGGGTCGCCGGAACCAGCGAAAGATGCTCACGTGGCGAAGCTGTTCGACCGCTCTATCGGCACGTTCACCGACGTGGGCCCGGTCGGCGGCCAGTTCTACCTGATCCTGGATCTGGGCACCGGCGAGACTGTCACGGTGGACCGCGCAGAGTTCCTCGTCCGCCAGGACGGGAACGGCGTCAGTCGAGCTGCGAGCACCTACCTTCAGGGATCGAATGATTTGACCACCTGGACGCGGATCACACCGAACGCCACGGGGACGCTGGCGTGGCAAAGTCTCGCATCCGCCACTCCCGGTACCGGGTTCCGCTATGTGCGGATCAGCAGTACTGACTGGATCAACATCGCGGAGCTACGCCTGTTCGGAACGGCCAGCTAGGCCGACCGGTCAGGGTAGGGAACGGTGCGGCTTCGGGCGGACGATTACGTCGGCCCGAAGCCGCACCGTTTCGTTGTTTCTGCGGTCCGAGGCGTCCTCGAGGATGCGATCCAGACAGGCTTCACCGAACTGCTCAAGCGGCATTGCGACCGTGCTGAACCCCGGAAGGAGGTCTGCCAACAAGGGGACGTTGTCAAAACCGGACACCGTCATCTCATCGGGCACTCGGAATCCGATTTCGTTGAGAGCCACAATCGCGCCGACCGCCATCGCATCGCTCATCGCCGCAACGAGGTCAACGTCGGCCAGCCTGGCCTGCAGGTCATACACAGCTGCGTAGCCGCCGTCTCGAGAGAACTCTCCATGCATGACCGCTATCGGGCTGAGGCCGGCCGCAGCGAGACCAGCTTCGAAACCGGTGACCCGCTCAAGCGACGTCACTTCACCCTCTGGACCGGCCAGGATCGCGATGCGGTGGTGGGTGAGGGCAAGCTGAGTGGCGAGCTCGGCGGCCGCAGACTCCGTGTCAACGGTCACTCGGGCAAACGGGAGAGTGCTGTCTCCGATCACCACGACTCGGGCGCCGCTGTCTTCGAGGCTGCTCAACTCTTGCCTGAATCTGGACTCGCGGGGCTCGTCGGTCGTGCGGCTCGTGGCGATGATGACTCCCCGGTGGCGTTCTCCACGGAGGGCCCGGACGATTTCCAATTCGCGGACGGGATCGTCATGGGTTGTGCGCACGGCAACCGACATGCCCCGGCTCTCCGCCGCGGCCATCACGCCTGCCATGATCGTTGCCGATCCGAAGTCACGGATGTCCGTGACGATCAGCGCGATCGTGCGGGCTGCACCGACTGCGATCGTCTGAGCCGCCGGGTTGACCGTGTAGCCCAGCGCCTGGGCGGCGTCCTGCACCTTGCGGCGGCGCTCTTGTGACCCGCTGCGGGTACCGCGCACCCCCGGGTTCAGGATGCGCGACGCGGTGATCAGGGACACTCCTGCCGCCTCGGCCACATCGGCCAGTGTGGGCGGGCGAACTCCTCGGCCCGCGGGCGGAGAGGGGTTGTCAGTCACGGTGCCCCCTTCCTGCTCACGGCAGCTCCCAGGCTAGCTCACGCGAAAACGCAGGATCCGCGCCGCAGTGCCAGCTGGCACATCCACCACCGGTTCGCCCTCGGTTGAGGTCACGGCCCATTCCGGGTGCGAGGCCACTGGGGGGAACACCTGCTCGGCAACGACCGCGTTCGCACTCAGCGGCAGAGGAAGGTCGAGATGCCGACTCGCACCAGCATCACCGCGTGACCAGATCGCGACAAGGGCGCTGCCGTCGCTCATCTGCAGACCAAGCGACAGGATGTCGTCGTCCCAGCCGGGAAGACCAGTCGGGTAGAACGGTAGGGACGTGGCGATGTCATCGCGCAGGCTTCGGTGCACAGCAACGGCACTTTGGACGAGACCGAATTGGGTGGCGTCGAGCTCGTTGAGGAACCCGGACAGGTAGAGCCGTCCCATGATTCCGGCGACGAGCGAAAACCCCGTTTCCTCCTCACTCCATCCCGCAACGGGGTACGCCCAGTTCCCGCATTGCTCGGGCGGCATTGAGACCGGCGCGGATGCGGCGATCGGCGGGTAGAGACGGTAGTCCTGCTGGTCGCTGGTCGATTGGAGGTGGCTGACCGAGACCAGCGAGGAATCCATGCGCATCGCGCCGGAACTGCAGTTCTCGAAAAGCACCTTCGGGTGACGCTCCTGGACCGCGATCAGCCAGTCTCGGAACGCGCGGGTGTGCCCGAGGAGGCCGTCCCCCGGCTCCGAGGCTGAGAGGTCGGTTCCGACGCCGGGGTTGATGTTGTAGTCGAGCTTGAAGTAACTCACCCCGTACGTCTCGACGAGGTGATCGACCGTCCGGTCGAGGTGCTCTCGGGCGGCAGGGTGGCGAAAGTCAAGGTGGAATCGGTCGTGCTCCCGCACGCGCACTCCGTGGCGCTGGAAGAACGCCTCGTCCGGCAGTTCGGTGGCCGCGGGGCTGACGGCGCCGACGATCTCGGGTTCGAGCCAGAGCCCGCTGCGCATTCCAGCAGTGTGGATCGCGTCGATGATCTCGTCGAGGCCGTTGCTGAATCGGGAGGTCGCTTCCCGCCACTCCCCGATCGTCGACCACCAGTCCCCGATCGTCGGGTCGGCGAACCAGCCGGCGTCGATGCAGAAGTACTCCGCGCCTGCACGGGCTGCGCCGTCAATGAGCGGCAGCAATTTTTCCGTGGTGGGTTCGCCCATCAGCGTGTTCATGAAGTCGTTGTAGATGACCGGCAAGGCGGCGTCAGCGGGCCGGCCGAGCCGGATCGCTCGTCGATACTGCGTCAGGGCACCGATGGCAGCATCCCGCCCGCCCGCGACGACTGCGACCGTCGCGGGGACACTCTCGAACGAGGCCCCGGGCGCGAGTTGGTGCGCGAAGCTGTGCTCCGCATCGGTCGGCCCGAAGAGGCCGAGAACCGCCCCTTGCGCCCTCTGGCTGACTTCTTGATACCAAGCCCCGCTCGTCTCGATCTGCCACGCCATTGCGGTCCGATCGTCGTGTCGGGTCAGCACCCCTGCGGGCACGTGCTCCCCGGTGGACCAGGCGCCGTGGCTGGTGCGCGCGAAACGGCCTCGCCCGTCTTGGCCATGGAAACGAAGATTGAGGTACGGTACGACATCTCGGAGAGGCTGCTCCCTCCACCGGCCTTCGGCTAGCCATTCGCTTTCGCCGAGAGCGATCGTGGTCTCAGCGAGATCGCTCTCGCTTGATCCGATCCCCACCAGGAGCGAGCTGATGACGGTGAGCGTTACCGGCACGAGGGACTCATTCGTGACCGTGTTCGTGACCGTGATCGCCGGAACGGACCCGAAGCGCGTCAAACGCGTCCGCACGACT
Source organism: Herbiconiux gentiana (assembly GCF_024978135.1). Lineage (GTDB taxonomy): Bacteria > Actinomycetota > Actinomycetes > Actinomycetales > Microbacteriaceae > Herbiconiux > Herbiconiux gentiana. The sequence goes on from NZ_JANTEZ010000013.1 coordinate 7,819, forward strand.
AACCCACTATAGTCGTCGCGCTGAGTCACCGTCAGAGTCTTGGACTCCCCCGCGACCGTCAGGTCGTAACCCGTGAAGCGCAGCCGCTCCCCCACCGCGCTCCGCACGTAGGCCTGGCTCGTGCGGGCTCGCTGCTCCTGCAGCGTGAACACCTCCACCATGCCGACACCCTCACTGCCAAACCCGGCACAGCCAAAGAAACCAGCAAGCGACACAGGCTGATCCACAGCAATATTCAGGCTCAACCCGAACTGCTCCGCAGCTTCAATGGCCTCATCGGCTTGGATCGAATGCACGGCGTCGACTCCCTCGTCTCGATTGGATAGCGTTGTCCAAGCATAGAGGGGCAGCACCTGCGCCATCGTGCAGACAGTGAGGGCGGTAGGCATGTCAAGCATCCCCGATGAGCGGACGACGATCCAGAACCCTGTACTCCGCGGGTTCAACCCCGACCCGTCGATCACGACGTTCCGGGGTGACTACGTGATCGCGACGAGCACATTCGAGTGGTTCCCTGGCATCCGTCTGCACCGATCTCCCGACCTGGCCGAGTGGACCACGATTGGCCATGCGCTTGACGAACGAATCGCTTTTGATTTGGCAGGCATCCCCGACTCGGGCGGCGTCTGGGCTCCCAGCATCACCGTGGTGGACGACCGCATCTGGTTGGCTTACTCCGTCGTTCACACGATGGACGGCGATGATCTTGACGCGAGGAACTACCTCACCACCAGTGACTCACTGGACGGACCATGGACGGAGCCGGTGTTCCTCGGTTCCCGCGGCTTCGACTTCTCCTTCTTCCACGACGAGGGCAGACACTGGCTCGTCGGAGTCCAGTGGGACCACCGACCCGGCCGGCCGAGCTTTTCCGGCATCGTGCTTGAGGAGTACTTGGCCGAGGAGAAGAGGATGTCCGGCGACCCTCGTGTCATTTTCCGCTCCGACGGACTCGTCGAGGGCCCGAACCTCTACAAGATCAACGACACGTATCTTCTGACCCTCGCGGAGGGAGGCACGGGGTGGAACCATGGCGTCACGGCAGCACAAGCTCCCACTGTCCTCGGGCCATACCGGCGCGACCCCGTCTCGGCCGTCCTGACCTCGCGAGATGCCCCCGGTCTGCCGTTGCAGAAAGCCGGCCACGGCGAGCTCATCCGACGCCCCGACGGGGCCCTTTTTCTCGCGCACCTCGCTGCGCGCCCTGTCCTTCACGAAGGCTCGAGGTATTCCACACTCGGTCGAGAGACGTGCATCCAAAAAGTGGAAATCGACGGCGACGGCTGGGTTCGCCTGGTCGCGGGCACCCATCATGCCCGAACTCTGGTCCCCGTTCATGGCGGTAGCGGCGGCGTCATCGCGCCGACCGAAGCCCGACCTGATCGGGTGGTCGATGATTTCGACGGTCAACTCGACGTGGCACGCTGGAGCTCGCTTCGACGGTCGCCGTCATCATTCGCTCGCATCATTTCCGGCGCCGGATTGGAGATGGTGGGAGGACAGTCGTCCAGCTCCCTGTTTGGCCAAAGTCTTCTCGCCCAACGCGTCACCGAACACCGGATGAGCGCTGAAGCCGTCGTTGACGCTCAACCAACGACAACTCGGCAGTCGGCTGGTCTCGTCCTGTGGTACGACACACAGGGCTGGATGTCCCTCCAGGTCACCCGAGCGGACGGCGCCGGACGGATTGTTCAACTGGTGACACGAACCGGTGACACGACAACGCTGGTCGCCGAAACAGAGGCGCCACGCGGACCCGTGCGTCTCCGCGTCGATCTCGATGGACCGGATGCCGTGTTCTCGGTAGCGGGCGTCGGAGCTGAACCGAAGGCGCTTGGTGCCCCTCAGGCGGCGTGGAAACTGTCCGACGATTTCGGGGATCGACTTCGCTTCACAGGAATGTTCGCGGGTATCCGTGCCGACGACTTGGACGGCACGGGCTGGTCTGCCACTTTCCCCGAGTTCTCGATCCATCACCGCTAGACGGGTGTCGAGATCGACCCTTCATGACGAGCGCGGCAAATAGCTCTGCGCCGGCAGTAAACAGGGTAGCCGGGCGAGTTCCTCCCTGTGAAATGTGGACCGAGCAGCGTCAGGCGCGCCCAGGTTCCTCAGCTCGGAAGGGGACCCCCTCAGCAAATCGAGCGAGTTCAGACGCGACGTGTTTGCCGATCCGTTGCAGCTCGGTTCCCATTGATCCAGCAATGTGTGGGGTAAGGATCACATTTGGCAGATCCCACAGGATCGAGCCGGCCGGGAGGGGCTCGTCTGGGTCGGTGACGTCCAAAATGGCGTCGATGCGCCCGGTCTGCAGCGCCGCCTCCAGTGCAGGCATGTCCATTAGGACACCTCGAGCGGTGTTGATGAGCGTAGCGCCGTCTTTCATGGCGGCGAGTTGCGGGACACCGATCATGCCAACCGTCGACGGAGTGACGGGCGCGTGCAGGGACACGACGTCACTCTCGGCCAGGAGCTGCTCCAGCGATGTTGCTGTCACCCCTAGGGCTGCGGCGTCTTCCTGCGCCAAGTAGGGGTCCGCGACCAGAACGGCGACGTCGAACGGCTGAAGAAGGCTGATGAGTCGACGGCCGATACGAGATGCCCCGATGATGCCGACCGTCTGCCCGAAATTGCCGGCATGAGGGTACGTCTCTTCGCGGTCGATGAAATCTCGACGACGTCGGTAGAGACGCTCGGACTCGAAGACTTTCTTATTCGCCAGCAGAATCATGGCGAGCGTGTATTCAGCGACCGGTATCCCGTTGATATCAGCGGCGACGGACAGTGCCAGCTGGCGGGTGGTTCTGGGGGGCAACAGCACAGACGCGACTCCACCGGCATGAATGATTGCCTTGAGCGACGGCAGCGCGGCAAGGTCATCCTCCGTGAACGACGGGGTTCCCCATCCTGTTAGAAGCACCTCGATGTCATCGATTGGCCCCGCAGCCCGGAGCTCGTCCACCGTCGTGGCGACCCCGTATCGCCGTTCGCCTGGAAACCCATCGAGGCCCTTCAGGTCGGTGCCGAAGAGCCGTTCGGCGAGCATGTGGGAACCGAGGATGATTTCGTAGCGGGTCATGCGCGCGCCATCGACTCGGTCGAGACCAGAGATTTAGCAAATGCGGCGACCGACGAGGCGAAACGGCTTGGGTCTTCCAGATGGAGGTAATGCCCGTATCCGGGCCACTGCTCAACTCGGGACCCTTCAGGGGCGGGTAGCGTCGCTTCGTACTCGGCTCCGTGCTGGGTCGAGTGGATCGCCAGCACTGGGCGGCTCCGAAGTGCGGCCGCCAACCCGGTCTGGGCACGCAGTCCTATCGAGTCATCGGCGCTGTACTCAGACCGTAGATATGCGGCGATGACATCGCTCGCGGTGCGGTCCACGTCGTGAAGGATGTTCGCTCGGTCATCGGCGCTCATTCGCTCCCCAAGCGCCGATCCGAAGAAATCGCGTACAGCAACATGCCCGTCTCGGTCGATTCGATCTGCCCAGATCGCCGCTTCCTCCCGGGTGGAATCAGAACCGTACGCGGGATCGATCACCACCTCCCCGACGATCTTTTCACCGAGGATCTGGTGGGCGAGAAGAGTGACCTGCGCCCCCATCGAGTGGCCGATCAGGAGAGGCCGTTCAGGGAGCAGCGCGGCAGTTTGAACCAGTTCCGCCGCAGCGTCGCGAATCGTTGGAGTTCCACGTGGGTCTGCTCCGGGCGATGCCGGCAGACGCACGGCTGTAACCGACGCAAGCCCTTCGGCCCGCAGATCTGGCAAGACCGAACTCCATGACTCCGCCGACCCGGCCCAGCCATGTACGAGCAGCAAAGGGATAGTCGCGATTGTGCGTGTCACTGGAGTCCTCATCAATTCAAGTGGTGCCCCCACCCTGCCTTACGAACGCCCCATTACGCAAGCGCTTGCAACACGCCGATAGGACACTCTGCTGCTTGACTTGCGTGGATGCGTGTATCTATTGTGATAGCGCTTGCCCTACGCAGCAGTGGGGCGCCTTCATCAAAGGAGAGAAGATGGCCAAACGCACCAAGTGGATCGCCGCCGCAGTCGCAGTCGCAGTCGGGATGGCACTGACTTTCACGGCTTGCAGCTCGACCCCCGCAGCCGAGACCGGCGACGAGAACGTCCCTCTGACGTTCTGGGGCAACACCAAGGGCCAGCAGGCCCAGGTGGATCTCTGGAACAAGGAGAACCCGGACGCCCCCGTCACCTACGTCGAGCAGGGCGGTGACGCAGACATCACCCAGGCCATCCAGAACGCGGTCGCCGCCGGCAACGCCCCCGACCTGTTCCAGATGCCCCGCGGGCAGTCCGTGTCATTCCTCGTCGAGGGCGTGACCCAGGACATCTCGAAATGGTTCAACAACGACGACTCGGCCTTCGCTGAAGGTGCATTCGATTTCGTCCACGTCGGCGACATTGCAACCGGGGTCCCCTACGGCACCAACCCGACGTTCAACGCGATCAACGCGAAGACGTTCGCCCAGTTCGGCCTGTCGGCGCCGACGAATTGGGACGAGGCCGTTGAACAGGCCAAGACCATGAACGCCCAGGGCGTGAAGAGCTTCAACTTCCCCGGTGAAGACCCCTCCTACCTGCGCGACTGGGCCACCCAGGCCGGTGCCGAGTGGTGGGAGTCCGAAGGCGACTCCTGGAAGGTGGGCTTCACGTCTCCCGAGTCGCTCAAAGCCGGTCAGCTGGTGCAAACCGTGATCGACAACGACCTCGCCGCGAACTACACCTACATCGAGTTCGACGCGCTGATGCAGTTCTTCAGCTCCGGAAAACTGTCGCAGTTCACGACGTCCACCTGGCAGCTGCCGGTCTACGAGCAGAACTTCGCCACCTCCGTCGGTGACTGGGAGCTCGCTTCCTACCCAACGTGGTCCGGGTCCTCTGACCTCGTCTCGCCGAGCTACTACAACGCGTACGGCGTGACGTCCACGACCGAGCACCCTGAAGAGGCAACGAAGTTCGCCCGCTGGCTCTCCACCGACCCTGACGCCGTAAAGCTCCTCGCCGACACCGTCGACGGCTCCGCGACCTTCCCGGTCGTGGCCGACCCGTCCGGCTACATCGAGGCGCTCCTGCCGTCGAACCTCCTCGGCGACACGAAGTCCGCCGCCCCCGATGTGATCGAAAACGCGGTCGAGACCAGCCGCTCCATGAAAGACGGCCCCGATCAGGGCCCGGCTCTCGAGGAGCTGGCAAGCTGGTGGGCCAAGGCAGTGACCAAGGAGGTCTCGGTGCAGCAGGTGCTCGAGCACATGCAGGAATGGACCGTCGCCGACCTCAAGTCGAAGAACATCAGCGTCAGCGAGTAACAACCATCATGTCTGTGAACAGCGCCATCCATCAGCCAGCGACCCGGAGCGGGGCCAGCACGGTCCCGCCCCGGCGGTCCTGGCGCCCCACCCACAACCGTGCCGGCGCCATGCTCGCCGTCCCGTTCTTCGTGGGTTTTGTCTTCGTCTTCGTGCTCCCCATCGCGTACGCCGTCTTCCAGAGCGTGTACACCGTCCGCTCCGACGGAGGCCTCGGCCTGTCGGAATCGACCACCGTGTTCGCCGGGTTCGACAACTACGCGCGGGCGTTCGGCGACGAAGCGTTCTGGGCGTCGATGGTTCGGGTGGCGCTGTTCGCAGTCATTCAGATCCCCATCTCCCTCGGGCTCAGTCTCACCGCCGCCCTCTTGCTCGACGCAGTCACCGGGGAACGGCGCGGGGGCCTGTTCCGGGCCCTGCTACTCGTTCCGTACATGGTGCCAGCGATCGTTGCGACCCTCGTCTGGGTCTACCTCTACAGCCCCCGCACCGGACCCCTCACCGCCGCCGGCAACCTTGTCGGCGCCGACGTCAACTTCTTCAGCCCCGACATCCTTTGGGGCTCGATCGGAAACCTGATCGTCTGGATGGTGCTCGGCTTCAACATGCTGATCATGTACAGCGCTCTCCGCGGCGTGGATCGCTCGATCCTCGAAGCCGCCCGCGTCGACGGCGCCGGCGCGTTCCGCACCGCCTGGTCGGTGAAGATCCCCAACATCCGCGGAAGCCTGGTGCTCACCGGACTGATCTCCATCATCGGAATGCTGCAGATCTTCAACGAACCGCTCGTGTTCCGCGGCGCATCTCCCCAGACGGTGACCAAAGACTTCACCCCCATCATGTCGATCTATTTCCAGGCCTTCACCAGCAACAACTACAACTACGCGGCTGCGCTCTCCGTGCTGCTCGCCGTGGTCATCGGACTGTTCTCGTTCGCCTTCTACAAGCTGACCACCCGGAAGGCGAACTCATGACCGCCGTGCTCCCCGAAAAGCCCACCCGCGAAACCCGCGACCGCGAGGCGACGACAGCACCAGCGACGAAGCGTCGAAAGCCCCGCAACCGCGAACAGTTCGTCGTGATGATCGGGCTCATTCTCTTCGCCCTTTACTCCGTCGCCCCAGTGTGGTGGCTGATCGTCAACTCCACCAAGAACCGCCGCGACCTCTACAACACCAACGGGCTCTGGTTCGGAGAATTCAACCTCTGGAACAATTTGTCCTCATTGTTCACCTACAACAATGGCGTCTTCTTGCGTTGGATGGGCAACACCATCCTCTACGCCGGCGGCGGCGCACTCGTCTGCACCATCATCTCCGTCGCAGCCGGCTACTCTCTGTCGAAATTCAACTACCGCGGCCGCGGCGTCGGACTGGCCGTCGTCATCGGCTCGTTCCTCGTTCCAAGCACCCTGATCACGGTGCCGCTGTTCCTGCTGTTCTCGCAGATCGGTCTCGTCGACACGATCTGGTCCGTTCTGATTCCCCTGTTCATCTCCCCTTTCGGCGTGTACCTGGCGAAGACCTACGTCGACGGCACCATCCCCGATGAGCTGCTCGAAGCGGCGCGTCTGGACGGCTCCGGCGAGTTCCGGACGTTCATCCAGATCGTCATGCCGATGATGCGAACGGGAGCTGCGACGGTGTTCATCCTGCTGTTCGTCAGCAACTGGAACAACTTCTTCCTTCCCCTCACCATGCTCCGGGGATCGGACAAGTGGACCGTCGGCGTGGGCCTCTACAGCTGGTTCGTCGATAAGAACCAGTCCTACGTCGACCTCACCGCACTGACCATCACCGGCGCCCTCATCTCGGTCATTCCGTTGGCGATCGTGCTGATCTCCATGCAACGCTACTGGCGCACCGGGGTCACCCTCGGCGCTCTAAAGTGAGATCCGAGCACCAACCCGATACGACGACGAACGGCAAGGGGGTCCCCGTGGCCGCACGGCGAATGGTCACCCTCGACGACGTCGCTCGCGAAGCCGGCGTCTCCGTATCGACCGCCTCCCGCACACTCAACGGCACGCCCTCAAAGGTCAGCGCCACCACGCAAGCACGCGTCCGTGACGTCGCCGTGCGGCTCGGCTACGCCACGAACCTCGCTGCTCAAGCCGTGGCGCTCGGACGATCCCAATCCGTCGGCCTCATCGTCGGCAGCATTCCCGAGGACTACCAGAACCCCGTCACCGCCGGCGTGTTCCGCGCCGCGGCAGACCGCGATCTTCTCGTCTCCACCGCTATCACTTCTATTTCGGACATTGAACGGACCACCCGGGCAGTTCGCCAACTGCGCGGACAACGCGCCTCCGTCATCGTCGTGGTCGGCACCGAAGCTCCCGATAGCGATGGTGTCGCGGAGCTGGTCGACGAGCTCGGACGCGCCGAGCACGAAGGCGCCCGCGTCGTCATGATCGGCATCAGCGGCACCCCCTTCGACAGCGTCGTCGTCGACGATCACAAAGCCGGAGCCGACATGGCCGCTGCCCTCCACAACATCGGCTATCGTCAATTCGCCGTCATCGCCGGCACCGGACCAGGCCTCCTCTCTCAGCAGCGCGTCGATGGCTTTCGAGACGGCCTCCATCGAAGCGGCGTGGACCTCTCTCCCGACCGGATCATCTGGCAAGACTTCAATCACGACGGTGGGTACCGTGGTGCCGGTGAACTCCTCCGCCGGCACAGCGTTGACGCGGTTTTCTGCGTCAACGACGCGATGGCCATCGGTGCTTGCGTGCGCTTCCGCGAGGCCGGAGTGAATATCGGCACTGATCTGGCCGTGGCAGGATGCGACGACATTCCCGCTCTCCGAGACATCGACCCACCCCTGTCCACGGTGCACCTGCCTTGGATTGAAGCAGCCGAGGCTGCCTTCTCCTTGGCCGAGCACGATAGGTCCGAGGGTCGCTACGTCGTCCTCGAAGGATTTCCATTGCTTCGCTCCTCCACCCCAGGTGTCCCTGCCCCGGCGGCCGTGGAGGGACCAGGTGCCTGAGTGGTCCGCGTTGATGCTGTCGGGGTCGGGGCGCTACGCCGACCCGTGGCATCCTTTCGCACGCACCAGCACCAAGCTCGCCGAACTGGCGCGGGAAGAAGGACTTGTCGTCGACCAGCGTCATGACATCGACGATGCGGTGGCTGAGTTCGCCACCGGGCCTCTTCCCGACCTGGTCATCGCCGATCTCGGCCGACCTCAGGACGGGGCTCCGGCGCCAGCCACCGAACGAGGCCAAGCGGGTTTGCGGCGCCTCGTCGAGCACCGGCCTCTCCTGGCCGTGCACGCCGCGGCATCGACATTCGCCGACTCCCCAGCGTGGACAAATGCCGTCGGTGCTCGCTGGATACCAGGGGTCTCGTGGCACCCCGACCGTGACATTCTTACGGCGAGTGTGGACCCTGCTGCACATACGGCGGTTGGCGAGCTCGTGCCGCTTGTGCTCAACGACGAAAGGTATCTCGAGCTGCAGAACGCGGCGCCTGGACGCACCGTGTTGTACCGGCATCCGGATGACGACGGGGTCCTTCACCCGTCAATTTGGCTGCTGGACCGCAAAGGGATCCGCTCGGCGTACGACGCCTACGGTCACGATGAAGTGGCCTACGAGTCGCCAGATCACCGCGCTCTCATCCGGCGGATCCTGCGCTGGCTCCTGGCAGGGCGATGAGCCAGCGGCCGGCGTCCATCGCCCCCGGCACGGTGTTCGTCGACGACCACGGCGAAGTCACCCAGCTCCACGATAGGCATCCTGCGGGTTGGAGACAGATCCATAGCCTGGTGTGAGGAGAAACCGGCCGGTGACCGGTTCTCGGGCGTGGCGTGCTACTCCTCCCCCGATCTCACCCGGTGGCACCACGAGGATCAGGCATCGACCGCTGGAGCGGGGGATCTCGGACCGGATCGCATTTTACAAGGATCGAGGGGGGGTCCACTGTGCTCACGCTCCCATTCAGGCGGGGATGAAAATACGCATCTCGGATGAGCCTCGCTCCGCCCATTCGTGATAGCGCACGAGACGGATCGCGGCCGCATCCAGGAGCTTGTCGGGAGTCGTCGACCCGAACGGCCAGGCGCGCCCCATCGGAAGTCCGAGTTTGGTCGCGCGGATCACGACCGTGCGGCCGTCGTAGTAGGGCTCACTCGTCGTCTCGACGACCACCTGATCCAGTTCCCAGCCCTCCGGAAGATCGATGGACTCGAGGGCGAAGACCTCTGGTCCGCGCTCGAACGCCACCGTCCCCCGCACCGCGTCGATCCGACTGTCGGGAACAGAGCGGCGCACCGCGAGCGGCAAGTCGAGGATGACCTCGTCCCCGACTCCGAGATTGGGGGCGACGGCGTAACCGGGTGCGACCTCGACGGTGCCGGCAGGGATCTCGAGCGTGGCCCCTGCAGCCCAGCCCGGGACCCGGATCCGGATCGCTGCGCCGCCCTCCGGTGCATCGGTCACGATTACCCGCACCCGGCCGGAGAGAGGGTACTCGGTCTCGATCTTCACGCCGACGAACCCCGCGGGTGTCTCCGCAGAGATAGTCCCGGAGGCGAATTGGTGGACCTGAAGCCCATCGGCGTCGGTCGTCGCGACGTAGGCACCGAGACTCGCGAGCGTTCGTGCAACGTTCGGCGGGCAGCATGACACCTCGAACCAGGCCTGCCGGCCGGCGGATCCGCCGCGGATGGTGACGCCCTCCTCATTCAGTGCGGGCACGCCGTGGGCCGTTCGCTGGTGCAGTGTGTTCGCGTAGAAAAACGACTTGCCGTCCGCGCCCGGGGAGGTCGCCACGACGTTGAAGAGCGTGCGCTCGATCAGGTCGGCGTACTTTGCCTTTCCGGTCGCCAGCAGCAGTCTCCAGCTGAACATGATCGACGCCACCCCGGCGCAGGTCTCGCAGTAAGAGCGATCAGGTGGCAGCACGAAATCGTCACCGAAGGCTTCGTCCATATGGTGGGAACCCATGCCGCCCGTGATGTACGTGCGCTTGGCCACGGTGTTGTCCCACTGCAGCTCGAGCGCGTGGAGCAACTCCCGATCGCCCAGTTCCACGGCCACATCGACCGCGCCAGCGGCCAGGTAGAGCGCACGAACGGCGTGGCCGCGCAGCACTTCCGCATCCCGCACACGGACGTCGTCCTGCCAGTAGGCCGCGCCAAACTCGAATAGCGGCAGCGTCCCGGTCCCGCGACGCTCGACGAAGATCCGGGCCTGCTCCAGGTAGCGCCGCGTTCCTGTGACCCGGTACAGCTCGACCAGGGCGACCTCGATCTCCGCGTGACCACAGACCTTTTCGAGCCCGTGTTCACCGAACATGGTGCATATGTGATCGGCAAGTCGGATGGCGGTCTGCAGGAGGTCGTCGCTCCCGAGAGCTCGATTGTGCGCTACGGCCGCTTGGATAAGGTGACCGAAGCAATACAGTTCATGCCCCCATTTGAAGTCGGAGTACCGGGGGCTCTGCCACGGGCGGCCGAAGAGGGTGTGCAGATAGCCGTCAGGATCCTGAGCCGACCCGATCAGGACGACGAGTTCCTGGAGCGCGCTGTGCTGGTCCGCCTCACCGGTGCGCGCGACATCCCAGGACATTGCCTCGATGAGCTTGTAGATCTCCGAGTCGGCAAACTCGCGCCCGCGGTGGGCGTACTGGCGGCCGGCGGCTGCATCGGAGAAGTTCGTGGTCCAGTCGAGCCGGTTCACCCAGTCCACCCCGTGCGGGATCATCGCCGTCGTGTTGAGCCGTTGAAGATCGGCCCAGAACCCTGAGGTGAGTGCAACGTCTGTCACTTCGATTGGTTCGAGTCGGCCGAACGACGGAGACACGGGCGCCACTGCGCTGCGGGCGGATGTCTTGGAAGTTCCGGTAAGCACGGCGGTCTGCGCCTTTCGTTATTCGTGGAGAGCGAATCTTCAGTATAACGAAACTTCTCGCAAACGCTTTCGAAATTTGGTCTCCCCTGAGGCCTATAGTGGAGTGTCGTCTCGGGACTGGGGCGCGGGAAGGGGAGCTGTGGCCGACGCATTCAGCGGCACCGCCCCCCAACTCATCGATGTGGCTCGACGCGCGGGAGTCTCTGCGTCTACCGCGTCGAAGGCTCTCAACGCGAAGGCGGATGTGAATCCCGCCACGCGTCAGCGGGTGGAGTCGGCGGCACGCGAACTCGGCTATGTTCCCAATGCCATCGCGCGCGGCCTCACCGGTGGTCGCACCGGAACAGTCGGTGTGCTCACGAGCGATCTGGAGGGACGCTTCGCACTTCCGATCCTCATGGGAGTAGAAGACGCACTCGGCATCGATCGGGTGCTGACATTCCTCTGCGACGCTCGCGGCGATGAGGCGCGGGAGAAACGCCTGGTGGACGAGCTCGTGTCGCGACGGGTCGATGGGATCATCGTCGTCGGCAAGCAGACCGACCCTCGGCCCCCTATCGGTAGGAATCTTCCCGTTCCTGTCATCTACGCCTACTGCATGTCGGACGATCCCGCCGATCTGTCCATCAGTGTCGACAACGCCCAGGCCGGCTTCGTTGCCGCTCAGCATCTTGTGGATTCCGGCAGGTCGAAGATCGCGCACATCAGTGGTGAGGCTCCTCATTCCGCATCGCAGCGCCGCACGGAAGGGGTGCAAAAACTGCTTGCGAACCGCGGGCTAGAACTTGTGCAGCCGCCGATGTACGGCGACTGGTCGGAAGGTTGGGGGCGCGCCGCGGCAGCGATCCTGGTGCAGAGTGGCAAGGAGTTCGACGCGATCCTGTGCGGGAGCGACCAGATCGCGCGCGGGGTTCTCGACTCCCTTCTCGAGCGCGGTATCGCGGTGCCGTCTGACGTGGCGGTCATGGGCATCGACAACTGGGTGGTGCTCGCCGAGAACTCCCGGCCGGCCCTGTCGACCGTCGACCTACAGTTGCAGAAGCTCGGCCGAGTCGCCGCGACGAGGCTGTTTGAAGCGTCGAATGGCTCTAAGGCGGCGGGCGTCGAGTACCTGCCCGGGAGCATCGTGATTCGCGACTCGACCATCCCGCGGCTCTGAAGGGCGCCTGCTACTTCACCGCTCCCACCGTGAGCCCCTCCTTGAGGAGCCGGTAGGTGAAGGAGAAGAGCACGAGGATCGGGAGCGACGTGATGACCCCAAGGGCCATCAGTCCCGGCCAGTTGATGCCGTACGACGACACCTGCTGGGCCAGCAATGCACTCAGCGGGTAGTTGCCCGGCGTGAGGAAGAAGTTGACCGCGTAGAGGAACTCGCCCCAGACGATGAGGAACACGAGCGTTGCCGTGGTGGCGACGCCGTTGCGCACCACCGGCAGCACGATCGACCAGAAGATTCTAAACGACCGGGCCCCGTCGACGGAGGCCGCTTCTTCGAGCGCTGGGGGCACCGCTCGGAAAAACGGCCGCAAGAGGATGATCGCGAACGGCGTCATCAAAGCGGCGTCGGCGAGGATGACCGCGAGGTTCGTGTCAAGCAGACGGAGCCCGCCGAAGACCTGGAAGAACGGGATGACCGTCGCGGTCTGGGGCACCATCTGGAGCACGATCAGGAGACTCAGCCCGATCGTCGGCAGGACGCCCCGGACCCGCGCGAGTCCATAGGCGGCGGGGATGGCCACTGCCAGCACGATCGCGGTGGAGGTCGTGGCGATTACCAGGGACTGACCCAGCGCGGCGAGGAGCTCGGGAGTGAAGGCGGCTCGGTACGCATCGAGTGTTGGCTGAAAGAAGATCGCTGTGCTCGATCCGATGACATCATCCTTGTCCTTGAACGAGGTCAGCACGATCCACAGCAGCGGGATCACGTAGACGATGGCGAGGATGATGCGGATGGCGATGGCGGCAGGAGACTTTCGCGTGCGGCGGCGCCCGTGAGCGGTACGGGGCGTCGCGACGGTGACGGTCGACGAGCTCATTCGGACTCCTCCTTGAGGACGCTTCGGGCATACACGGCGGCGAGCGCGAGCACAACAACTACGGCGACGACGGCCGACGCCGCGCCGGCCGAGAAGTCGTACCCTACGAACGCCTGCTGGTAGCTGAGGTAGGGCAACGTCTGGGTCGACGCGCCTGGCCCGCCTTTCGTCATCACATAGACGAAGTCGAAGCTCCGGAATGCGTAGACGATCGTGAGTACTCCTAGCACGAGGGTGGTCGGCCGGAGGGCGGGCAGGATGACATACCAGAACTCCTGGCGGGGTGTCGCTCCATCGAGCTGTGCAGCCTCGAATTGCTCGTCGGGCACGTTGAGCACTGCAGCTCTGAACACCAAGGCATTGAACGGGATGACTGCCCACGCGTTGACTACGGCCACCGAGATCAGCGCATACCGCTCGTCGTACAGAAACGGGAACGAACTCAGCCCGAAGAGACTCAGCATCGAGTTGAATAGACCGTCGTCGGCGAGCAGGAACTTCCAGACGCTTCCGTTGACGACCGGCGGAAGCGCCCAGATGAACACCATCAGCCCGAGGAGGGCACCCGTGACCTGGCCGGTACCGCGGAGCGCCACGGCAGCGGCGATACCACCGATGAGGCCGATGATCGTAACGATCACCACGAAGACGAGCGTGTTGAGCAGACCATCTGTGAGGACCCCGCTGGTGAATCCGTTGATGAAGTTCTCGAGCCCGATGAAAGGCCAGTCCCTGTGGAGGTTCTGCACCTGTACATCGCTGAGTGAGAGGCGGAGCAGTTGCACCAGCGGGAAGACGGCCAGCGCCGCCAGAAACACCCCCGCCGGGAGGAGGTACCCCCATCTGGACCTAACGCCTCTCCTCCGCCGGTGGCGGAGCGACGACGATGACCTCGTCGGTCGTGAAACCCTCGTGTCTGTCATCGTCGACGCTCCGTTCTCATGGTTCGGCCTTGACGCCTGCGGGTCGGGCTCGGACGCCGTCAGTCCTTCAGGAGGGGTTCGAGCGTCGTCATGAAGTCATCGGCCGCTTGCTGAGGCGACGTCTGGCCACCCAGAGCAGCACTCCACGCCTGCCCGTTCGCTGTGATAACCGCCTCGTTGTTCTCAGAGGGGATCACGGTGTCAGGGAAGGGTGCGCCCTGTGTCGCGATCGCCTCGGCGAACTGACTCAGGTACGGGTCCGCAGAGATCGACTCGTCGGCCGAAGCGTCGGTGCGCGTCGGAAGGCTGCCGACCTGCTTCAGAGCCTCGAGCTGTCCGGCCTGGCTGTAGAAGGTGTCTTCGAGGTACTTCCAGGCGAGGTCGGGATTCTTGCTGAACGCGCCGACGCCCTCGGCTTCGCCACCCAGATAGATCCTGCCTCCGTTGCCCACCGGGAGTGGCACGACGCCGTAGTCGAACTTGGCATCGCTAGCCAACGCGGACAGCTGCCAGTTGCCATTCTCCGCGAACGCGGTGGTGCCGTTCATGAACTCGGAGAAAGGCACATTCTGGTCCCACGTCGGTACCTGGGCGGAGAGGAACCCGCTGTCGACCCAGCCACGCACGCGCTCGAACCCGGCAGCCAACGCATCGGCCTGCGGATCGTCATAGCTGAATCCTTCAGCAGTGAGCCACGGGTAGGCCTGGAAAGCGCCCTGCACGTCGGGCTGGCCGGCCAAAGTGATTCCCTGGTAACCACCCGCCAGGGCCGTCGCCATATCCTCTTCCAGCTCGTCGACCGTGGTCGGCGGCTGCAACCCGAGGGCGTCGAGGATTGTCTTGTTGTAGTAGAGACCCAGCGTGTTAACGTATCCTTGCGCGGCGTAGACATCTCCGTCGACCGTCGTGACGGCACCCTCCGCGATCTCGGATGCTCCGTCGAAGGCCGACCATTTCTCGGTCACCGGGGCGAGGACGCCGCCGGCGATGAGGGTCGTAGCGCTGTAACCGTCAAAGACGACGACATCGGGCCCGGTTCCGGTACCCGCGGCGGCGATGAGCTTCGAATTCAGCTGATCCTGCGGAACGTACACGTTCTCCACGGTGACCCCGTCGTTCGCGGCTTCGAAATCGGCCTTGTACTGGTCGAGCATGGCGTTCTGATTGTCAAGGCTGTAGTAATGCCAAACAGTGATCGTCGCCGCGTCACTCGCCGAGCCCCCTCCCCCTGCGGGAGCACATCCCGCGAGAGCGAGACCGACGGCGGTACCGATCGCAACGATGGCTGCGATCCTGGATCGCTTGATCTGCGGGCGTGAAGCGATATGCATGTCCAACTCCGTTGTCTGAGGCGAGCTCCGGTGAGAGCTGTCGGGTCCTACCCCGAAAACGCATGCTGTCCGTAAGAGAACAAGACGTCAACCAAGGCGCTTGGGAGTCTATATCGAAATCTACGAAAGCGCATTCGAAACGCGCATCACTGCTCCGTCGGTTTTTTACGAGAGCGTCTGCGAAGTCGATTCGATCTTCTGTAGAGGCTGGGTCGAGTCTTCACCAAGCGCTTGCTCGAAATGGCGGGTTGGCTTGTGTGCGTGCACGCGAGTCTGGAATTGCCATCGGCACCGAGCTCGTGATCGTCAGGTGCGACGGCATCCCCTCTCTCTCAGAGACATCGACGCTCCCTGTCGACGATGCACCTGCCCTGGATCGAAGCGGCCGAGGTGGCACTCTGTCTCGCCAAGCATCAACGATCCGACGCTCGTTACGTCGCACTCCAGGGCTATCCGCTGCTGCGCTCGTCCACGCCGGAACACCCTCGAACTGACCGCCTGACGACGGTGAGCTGAATGCCGCAAACACTGCACTCCTCTTGACCGGATCCGGGCCCACGCACGCCCCTGGCACCCGTTTCAGAGCCTCTCCCATCCGGAACGGCGTCGATGTGATCGGAATTTTGAGGCCTCTCTTGCTCGACGACGAAGGGTATCTTGACCTCAAGCAGCCCTCCCCGCACCGGATAGCGTCTACAACAACGACGACGACCGCGGACACCCGCATGCTTCATCTAGTTTCAAGAGCGACGAGGAATTCGATCCGCGTACAGCGCCTATGGCCACGTTGTTGCTGCGTATCATTCCGAACCGCGCCGCGACATCATTCGCCGTGTGCTGCGCTGGCTCACCTGCTGACTATCCGCGGTCTCGCGACATCGCCGCCTCGGTGTTGCGCGTGCCGGTGGCGGCTCCGTGCGGGGAGACCACCTCGATGCGGGCGAGATCGTCGGGCGTAAGTTCGACGTCGGCCGCCGCCACGTTCTCGGTTATTCGGCTCGCCTTCGTGGTACCCGGGATCGGCACCGTGCCGGCCTGGATCAACCAGGCGAGCGCCAGCTGCGCCGGAGTGACGCCCTTCTCCACCGCGATCGTGCGGAGCGCCTGCACGATACGCAGGTTGGCTTCGATGGCCTCGTCGGAGAACCTCGGCAGGTTGCGACGCGCATCCCCCTCGGGAAGGTCGTCCTTGCGCGTGAGGGTGCCGCCGAGTATGCCTCGACCAAGCGGGGAGAACGGCACGAATCCGATGCCGAGTTCCCGAGCGGTCTCGAGCACGCCGTTGTGCTCGGCATCGCGCTCGAACAAGCTGTATTCCGATTGGATCGCGGTAATCGGGAAGGCCCCGTTAGCCCGGCGGAGGGTCACGGCCGAGGTCTCGGAGACTCCGATGTGGCGAGCCTTGCCGGCGATCACCGCTTCGCCCATGGCGCCGACGGTGTCCTCTATGGGGACGTTCGGGTCGGCGCGGTGCAAATACCAGAGGTCGACGTGGTCGGTGCCGAGGTGCCGGAGCGATCGATCGATCGCCCGTCGCGCATGTTCGGGTGAACCGTTCAGGCCCAGGGGCGATCCGTCGTCGTCGAAGTCCACCGCGAACTTCGACGCCAAGACCACGCGATCCCGGTCGCGGCCGAGAGCGCGACCCAGCAACTTCTCGTTCTCGAACGGCCCGTACGCCTCCGCGGTGTCGAACATTGTGATGCCGACGTCGAGCGCTCGACGAATCGTCTCCACCGATCCGACATCAGTGGCACCGCCGTAGAAGGCACTCATGCCCATGCACCCGAGCCCCAGCGTCGAGGTCATCAGGCCCTGCGAGCCCAGTGCTGTCTGCTTCATCTTTACGTCTCCATCCTCTGCGGGGTGATCCACCCGGGATCAGGGTTCACCCTGGTGCGCACACCATGTCAAATGGGAGAACGGCGGCATGCTTCTCTCCGACGTCCCCTCCGTCGAAGCCGTCACGATCAGCGCCGCTGCCGATCTGCTGGGTGTCTCGGTGGACACCATCCGCTATTACGAGAAGGAGGGCATTGCTCCCTCCCCCGCTCGCGGGCCGGACGGCTGGCGCCGCTACGATGCCGCGGATTTGCCCTGGCGCGCGGGCGTGATCATGCTTCGGGGCACCGGCATGAACGTCAGGGAGATGCGGGAGTATGCCGCCGCCCACCACGCTGGCGCCCACGATGAAGAGCGATCTGCACTCCTCGAGCGGCATCACACCGTCGTACTCGCGCAGCATGCTTAGCTGCGTCGACACGTCGGATCACTCGAGCGCAAGATCGAGAGCCACCGCACCGCGATCGAGTCTCGTCTAGCCGGCAGAAACGAACTCCGGCTCAGCGGCGGCCTCGCGTCATGAGTTCCTGAATGGGGTTTCGATCCGGTGTCATCACGCCCGCCGCCCAGAGCACCGACATCGCGGAGTGTCGGTCTCCGCTGAGACCGCCGTCGATGTCGAGCTCGGCACCGCTGATATAACCGGCATCGGATGAGGCGAGGAACGCCACCGCCTCGGCCACCTCCCCGGGGTGCGTGAGCTCTCCCACGGCCCGCTGCAAGGGGATGGTCGGCAACGACTCGGTGAGCTCCGCATCGGCGAGCAGGATGCCCGGCAACACGATGTTGGAACGAACACCACGATCGCCGTGCTTGACGACGACCGCTCGGGAAAATCCCTTCAGCGCCCCGATCGCCGCACTGAGCGGCACCGGGCCCGACCGGAAGGTCTGGCCGATTGACGGTGCCACGATCACCAGGGAGCGACTGACAGACTCGTCCGGCGACAAGGATGCCACGGCCCTGGCAACCCCGTCCAGCAGCTGCTTGACGTATTCGCCCGCCTCTCCGGGAGGCAGCTCGAGCTCGGCGGGCGACGGCGCAAGGAAGACGGCGACATCGGCCGCGCCTCCGGGTGCGATGATCTGAGCACCTTCTCGTTGCAGCGCGCGGATCGTGGCAGCACGCAACGCGCCCTCCGATCCCGTCACGCTCGCGAAGATACCGGAAAGTCCATCCACTGTCACAGCTCCTCTTCCCGAGGGCCGAACAAGGCGAGTTCGGCCGAATAGTCCTGAATAGTGGTGGGGAAGCGCACCGATTTGCCACCGTCGATGGTGATCTCCGCTCCCGTGATGTTGGAGGCACGGTCGGAGGCCAGGAACGCCGCGAGCGCAGCCACATCGGAGGCCGCCCCGGATCGGGTCGGTGACTCCGGCCTGCGAAAGGGGATCCGGCCCATGTAGTGCTCTGACTGCCCCCGCGTGAGCCCGGTGATGATGAGCCCGGGAAAGACGGTGTTGACCCGGATACCGTAACGGCCGAGCTCGACTGCGGCGGACTTTCCGAGACCTCGGAGCCCGAATTTCGCCGCCACATAAGAGATGAGTCCGACGTCTGCTTCACGGCCCTGGAGCGAGGAAATGTTTACGATCGAACCACCCCCGGCGCTCCGCATCACGGGCACCACCGCCTTCATCCCGAGCAGGGGACCATGGAGGTTTACGGCGAGAGACCGGCTCCAGTCGGCCTCGTCGTACTCTTCGATGAAGCCACCTCCGTGGATTCCGGCGTTGTTCATCAAAACCGTGACCGGCCCGAACACCTTCTCGGCGTAAGCGACCGCGCTCGTCCAGGCCTCGCCATCGGCGACATTGAGTTCAAAGAAGCGGGCGTTTGCACCAAGGGATGCGGCGAGTTCCCTTCCCGGCGTGACGTTGACGTCGGTGAGAAGCACTTTGGCGCCGTCGGCGATGAATCGCTCGGCGGAGGCGGCTCCCATACCCGAAGCCGCTCCGGTGATCAGGGCGACTCTTCCGGCGAGAGCGCCGGAAGAGTCGGGTTCGCTCCCAGTCACGACCCCACCGCCGGGGTGGAGTCGTGCTGCGCCAACGCGGCAAGGGACGACCGCAGGCCGTCGAAGATCACTCCGCGATCGCTGACAACGGTGACGATCCGGGAGCCCGATTCGTCGAGCGCCCCGAACTCCCACTCCGCCGAGGCAGTGACGTACTCGATCCCCGCCGCCCGGCAGGCGTCGACCACGCGGTCGTGGTAGCGCCGGAGTTCCGGGTGCGAGACGTCCGCATCCAGACCCAAGGCCATTCCCAGATCGAACGGCCCGTAGACGAGGCCGTCGAGTCCGCCCTCACGTGCGATGACTTCGACATTCTCGACGCCTTCGATGTCTTCGATGAGTCCGAACACCAGCACATCGCTGTCCGCACGCCGGTAGTCGTCGGTCCAGTCCGTACTGATGTGTCCGACGGAGCGAACCGAGGGACAGGCTCCACGGATGCCGAGCGGGCTGTACCGCACGCTCGCTGCGATGGCTCTGGCCTCGTCGAGCGTCCGCACGTGCGGAACCATGATTCCGGTGGCTCCGAGATCGAGCACCCGCTGGATGAAAGACGGGGCATGGTCGGCGACACGCACGATGGAATCCAACCCGGTGGCATCCGCGGCACGGATCAGGTCACGGATGTCCGACAGCCCGAGCGAGCCGTGCTCGGCGTCGATCCAGGCGTAGTCGTAGCCGAGGACTCCGGCGATCTCGACGAAATCGGGGGTAGGCAGCTGCACGGCGAAGCCGTAGGCGCGCTCGCCTGATTCGATCTTGGTGCGGATGTTGCGAGGACGGGTTTTCATGAGCGTATCTGCCCTTCGTTTCTGAAATGCGGCGCGAGTCATCGGCCGACGATTAGTCGCTGCTGTCGTGTGAGTGGGGCTCCGCCGAGGGCTGGGGGGCCAAGGGTGAAGAACGCGCGGGCCCCCTTGGAAAAATCGCTCTCGAGATCGTCGTACTGATTGACGCCGACAGGGAGGCCAAATTCTTTGCCGGCGGCGAGGATCGCGTCGAGTCCGTCTCGGGTGCGGACCGGGTCGGAATAGGAGAGTGACAAGTCACCTCCGCCTGCCCAGAGCATGGCTTTGATACCTGCCTCGGTGAGCTGACGCGCGATATCGCGCACATTTTCGACGCCGCGGTAGCTCTCGATGATGAAGATCAGGAGCAGTTCGCCCTGCGGGTCGAGACCCCACACATCCGATCTGGCGACGTAGTCCTCGACGTCGAGGCCCCAATACCGGGCCGGCACTGCGGGACTGAACCCGCGACGGCCTTCCGGGAGGTAATCCGGCGACGCCGGGGCCTGCGCATAGCGAGCCGCCGCTACGGCATGGAGCGCCTGTTGCGCGGTCTCGATGTGCGGGAACATCAACCCGGCGACTCCGGTGTCGAGCACCTGTTTGATCACCCATTCGTTCATCTCGCGACCGGCCGGCGGGAGGCGCGGGATGACCGGTTTGATCGCCCGTCTCCCGCCGGCGGCGAAGTCGGCGGGGTCGATCAGGTTCCAAAGGAATTGCCGCAGCTGGCCGAGGTCGTAAGGCTGGTGCTCGAGGTCGTAGAGCAGGAAGTCGTAGTCGCTGGCCTGCACCGAAGCGGCGGTCTGGTAGTCGGCTCCGATGCCGTAGTAGTTGACCCAAAGAGTGAAGAGCGCCGCATCAGCCTCGAGGTGATCGAGCAGCGGATTGAGGTGCCCGCCCAGCTCGGTCACAGCGCAGACACCCGGTGCGCGCCACCGTCGACGCTGAGCAGCTCGCCGGTAACGTACCGGGAGAGGTCGGTGGCGAAGAATTCGATGGCGCCGACCATGTCATCCGGCGTGCCTAGTCGTCGCAGCGGCACCTTCTCGTCCTGGTCGCTGGTGCCGATCCCTCGCGCTTTCGCGGTGGCGATTACGCGTCCTGTGCGGATCAGTCCCGGTGCCACAGCGTTCACTCGCACGCCCTCAGGGCCAAGTTCCACGGCGAGCGACTGAGTCAGCGAGACGACGGCAGCCTTCGCGGCGACGTAGATTGCATAGGAGCCGTCACGGCTGCCGAATACACCGAAGGTCGCGATGTTGATGATTGAGCCACCGGGCTTGGTGATCATTGGCGCCGCTTCCTGACACAGATAGAGCGCGCTGTAGAAGTTGGCGTCCATGAGCTTCTTCGTGTCTTCGTCGGGTGTGCGGGTGAGACTGCTGCGGTCGGGCGGCGTGATGGCGCCGCCGGCGTTGTTCACCAGGATGTCGAGGCGACCGAAGGAGTCAATGGCGGTTTGGACGGCGGCGTGTGCCGCCTCGCGCGTCGAGAGGTCGCCCTGAACGCTGACCGCGTTCCCGCCGGCGGCGCGAATTTCTGCTTCGACGGACTCTTCGACCTCTCCCCAACTCTTTCCGGACTCGAGGTTGATGTCGGCGATGACGATGTTGGCGCCGAGTTTGGCGAGATGGTGGGCGTACGCGCGGCCCATACCCGCCGCGCTTCCGGTGACCAGGGCGACTTTTCCTGCAAGCGGCTGATGGGTGGTTGTCATTGTGGTGCTCCGTTTCTCCTGGATTTATCGGTTTGCTGCGGGTGCCGCTGTCGAGCGCAAGCCATCGGCTCTCTCCGCTTTGAGTTGCTGATGTGCGGCTCGGATTCCGATGACCGGGCCGAACATGACGATGATGGCCATGACCACGGCGACGATCGCGAGGTACACGAACACGCCCTGAACGGCGAAGGCGGCGATGACGGCGGCGATGATGATTCCGCTGAAGATTCCGGCGATACGGCCCACCCCATTGGCGAAACCCGCCCCTACTCCGCGAACCGTGACGGGGAACATCTCCGGCACATAGGCGTACATGGTTGCCGAGACGACCTGAGAAAGGAGGTTCGCGAGGAATCCGGCGATCAGGAGCACGGGCACCGAGTCCACGAAGCCGATAGTGAGATAGCTGACGGCCATCAGGATGACGGCCAGCGCGATGCTGACCTTCCGCTCGATCCGGTCGATGAACAGCAGCGCTACGAGAGCCCCTGCCATGGTGGCGAAAGAGAGGATGAAAGAGAACGTGAGTGCGTCCGTTTGGGGGTAACCTCGCTCGATGAGGATCGTTGGAAGCCAGGAGCCGAAGCCGTAGTTCAGCAGGATGAGGCAGCAGAACGCAAGCGTGGCCACGAGTGTGCGGGAGATGAGATTCTTGCGGAAGATGTCCAGAATGGAGCTCTTACTCCGAGCTACCACGGTGGGCACGATCTTGAGCTCCGGGAGCGGTCCGCGCTTTGCCTCGTACTGGGACTCGTAGATTCGCAGCTGTGCGTCCGCCAGGTCGCCTCGTCCCTTAACGGCCAACCAGCGAGGAGACTCTGGGAGATATTTCAGAGCGAACGCTGCCGGGATCAGGCCGAGGCCGCCCACGATGAACACGACATGCCACAGACCGAGCGGAACGAAGATACGTCCGACCAGCGCGATGATTGGTCCGCCGATGAGACTTATGCCGAGCACGAGTGCCATGACGCGCCCGCGGAAGGGCTTCGGGAAGGTCTCTGAGACAGTGACAAGGATCGCACCGGTAGCCATCTGCAGGCCAAATCCTGTGAACAGCCGCAAACCACCAAGGATTTCAGGGGTGGGCGCGAGCGCGCTGGCAAGCGACGCCAGCGAGAAGATCAGTACACCGACCAGCACGAGCGGACGCCGGCCGAACCGGTCGGCGAGTCGACCTCCGATTACGCCACCGAGAAACATGCCGATAAACGCTGTCGAGGCAAGCAGACCGATTTGCTCAACGCTGATGCCCCAGTCGGCGATCAAACCGGGGGCGACGTATGAGAAGGATGCGAGATCGATGATGTCGAAAGTGAACACCGAGATGAGAAGCACAATCAGCACGATGTGCTTTCGCGTGAGCGCGGGGATGCGGTCGAGTCGTGCAGTGATCTCTTCCGGGGTGAACGACCTGCCTGCGGGCAGATCAGGTGCTTGGGCCACGAGACTTCCTTGTCTTTTGGGGGTTGAGCAGGAGCAGCTTTGATTGGACGATAGATCCGAAGAGGCATCTCTCACTTCGGCCCTGCAGAAGTCCGCTTCGGCAGATTGGAACGTCTTGCAGTTCACTCATCTGGAAACATTCCTTGCAGTCATTGAGCACAAATCGTTTGCTGCAGCGGCCAAGAGCCTGTTCATCGCGCCATCCCGAGTGACCGAGCGGGTGCAGCAACTCGAAGCGGAGCTGAACATCACCCTCATTGACCGCTCGAGCCGCCAATTGGCGGCCACCCAGGCCGGCCTTGCCCTCATCCCACGAGCTCGAGCTGTCATTCGGGAATTCGAAACCATTCGCACGCTATTTCCTGAAGACTCGGCGCCCCGGCTACGTGTCGGAATGCGCTCACTCCCGCTGGAGCTCCTCGAGGAACTGAAGTCGGCTCTCGAGTCAGCCATCGGCAGGCGGGCTATCGACACGTTGCCGCTGGACTCGGCCACCCAGACCCAGCTCCTACTGACTGGGCGCCTGGATTTCGGATTCGTGTGGGTGCAGCCCCCGCCCCCGCTGCGCTCTCTCCGGGTGATCACAGAAAGTCTCGCCGTGGTCGTCCCGGCCAACCGAAAGTTCTCGGCGCTCGAACGGGTGGCCCCCGAGGATCTGGCCGGGCTGAAGTTGGCTTCCACCGTCGACCCTTTGACCGTCCCGGCCGACCTCGGACCTTATCTCGATTACCTGCCGCGTTGCGATCGGGTCAACAGTGCCGTCCTCGGCGGCACCCATCTTTTGGTCTCCAGCGGAGAGCACTGTGCCTTCGTCCCAACGAATTCCAATGAACATTTTCTGCTGTCACCCGAAACCCGGCGGAACATCCTCATCAAGCCGCTTCTCGAGCCCGCTCCCGTCTTGACGACGTATCTTGCCTGGCATCGGGAGACAGAGGGCACCGCCGCCTTTCAACCCGTCGTCAGCGCGGTGACCCGCATCTTCGATCTGCGCCCGCTTGTCGTCGATACCGCGATTCCGACCGAACGTTCTGTTTTCACGAACGACAGCTGACCGGGCGCGCATACCGTTGGAGACACAATCCAACGGAGGAACTGTGGCCACGACATCCGGTCTGACGACGAGCACTATCGAGCGCTATTTCAATGAATTGTCCAACTGGGGCCGGTGGGGCGAGGACGACCGAAAAGGCACGCTGAACCTGATCACGCCCGACGTCCGCCGGCACGCACTCGCAAGCGTGCGCACGGGTCGCGCAGTCTCGCTCTCCCGAGACCTGGACCCGTCGAACCCCGACCCCGTGCACTCAGGAATCGCAGCCCTTGAACGCACCACCCATGCCGGTGAAGTCAAACGAACCTTCGGGGAAGGGGTCCGTTGGGATGCTGCTGGGGAAGACATTCACGTATCCCCCCACGGCGGAAACGCCCACCTCGACGGCCTCGCCCACTATTCCTGGGACGGCAGGAACTACAACGGGTTCCCTGCCGACGCAACCACGGCGGAGGACGGTGCGACGAAGCTGGCTGTGCACCATGCTGCCGAGGGCATCATCACCCGCGGCGTACTCCTCGACATCGCGGGTCTGTTCGGCGTCGAGTTCGTCGAGCGCGGCTACGCGATCACCACCTCCGACCTGGAAGCCGCCGAGAAACGACAAGGTGTTACAGTGCGATCCGGTGACGCCCTCCTCATACATACCGGAAACGCGGCGGCGATAATCGCCAACGGTCCCCTTTACCTCGGTGAGACGAAAGGACCCCTGGACGGCGTGCAGACCGGCCTCGACGCCTCTGCGCTCCCCTATCTCCGGGAACGGGACATCGCGATCATGGGAGCCGACGGGACGCACGACGTTCAGCCGCCGCAGTTCTCCGACTTCAACTTCGCCCGCCCGATCCACAGCGTCACTCTGGTGGCTATCGGCCTCTGGCTGATGGACAATCTCGATCTCACCGCACTCACCGCCGAATGCACCGAAGCTCAGCAATGGGACTTTCTCTTCACCGCATTGCCCTGGAGGTTCGTCGGATCGACCTCGAGCCCCCTCAACCCCGTAGCGGTGCTCTGACAACGCGGCACGCAGCTGCTCCGGCCGGAACAACGAAAGACTTGCACGGGGAGAGGCGACGAATGGTTAGGTCCCAATTAATCTGAGCCAACTGGCGCAGACGCGAACCCTCTCCCCGTGCAACACCCCGACAATCCGGGGGTTCTCACCATGACATGGATGAGCCGCCGCAGCGAAGTCATGGCCCTCGCGGATCGGGTCTTCCCACGCAGCTTTCCATCTACTCGAAGTGGTGATCGACGTAGCGACGTACGGGCGAGGCATCGACTGGGGCTGATCGCCTATCGGATCGAGCCAAGCCCTTGCCGATGAATTTGGCACGACCAGAGGTTGTCCTCACCGGGTTATTGAAGCACCTGTAGCGGCATCTATATGTGATACCTCAGAGGCGGTAGCCTGAGCGGCACAATCCTGACCGGAGCGATGAGCCGGCAGCTGAGGGGGACATCAGATGGATGCTAGCGAGCTGCCACGAATACACCGAGATCTATCGTCAGTGGGATGGTCGGTTAGTCGCGGCTCGGCCGACGAGGCAGCGCGAATCGTGCAACTTGACCAGAAGTGGCGAAAGATCCAGAACAGCGCAGGGGCGAGTCGCCAGTCCACCGTCTTGCGACCGATGACCCAAGCGGAGGCACCACCCCGGTCTCTCAGCGCCGTGTACGGCTTGAGCGTTCAACCGTTGCATACAGATGGAGCACATCTGATGGAGCCGCCAGACGTTATCCTGCTGGCGTGCGCGGCGACGAGCGCTACTGACACGGTCATTGTGGCGCCCGACGCCTGGCGGATGCCAGAGGCTGTCCGGACTGGAGTCTTTACAGTCCAGGGCCCTAAAGGGAAGTTCCTTGCCTCGGCCTATGAACGCGCCTTTCGTTTTGATCCGGTTGTTATGCGCCCATCCGACCAACACGCGCGATCGACCATCGACTACTTTGCGGCAGCCCGCATCACAGCACACCAGCACTCATGGGCTGAGCCGGACACACTGCTCTTCATCAACAACAAGAGGTGCCTCCATGCACGGAACGCGATACATGAAGACGATGCTGCTCCTCGTCGCGTTATCCGATATGCCTTTCGAACTGAAGTCGCCTCATGAATCCTTTTGACGCGGACGGCCTCTGGATGAAGGCTCGACTGTTGATCAACCGCGCCCTGGATCCGCAGCGCGACTTCGAGGAGCAGGCTTTCTGGGCATGCGCTGCATTGGAGCTGGTCGGTAAGGCAGCTCTAGCTCACGTGTCGCCACTTTTGGTTGCCAATCCCAATGACGACGGGAAGAGCCTGCTCGTGGCGACGGGCGCCGTGGGTTCGACAGACGCCACGCAACAAAGGAAGAACCGATCGAGCGGGACTAGAGCCAGCGCCTACCTATAGTGCGCCGTCGAGAAAGGCTTAAGCGGCTCAGCGGCCTTCACATACAGAGGATGATGTGGATGGCCGACCGCGCTGACAGGGCCGCGCGAAACCCACTCGCTCGCAGCCAGTGCCGGCAGGTCAAGGATGTCTTTGAGTAACACCCGCAGGAACTTTCGCTCCTCGATAATTGAGCCCCAGGCCGCCCAAACCGTCTGACTTTTTCCGTTGATGACATCCGAAATTTGCCGCTCATTTTCCGCTTTTAGCAACGGGTCAAAATTGCGGTGGATGCCACTCGGTTTGGTTGCACGCTGGGCATAGACGTTCAACATGACGAACCACTAAGCGCGGTTTCAGAACAAAGCGCGACGCGGATCTCTACCTTGCTTCAGTCGAAGTATCGAAGGCAAAGGGCGAGTACATCGAGGTGTCCGCGGCGCGCGAGCGAATCGGAACTCTTGGCGGAGTCTGGCTAGCCAATCAAACCCATCTCAAACCATCTTCACTTCGGCCCGTCGAAGTTGCATGGCGAGTGCACGTGGAACCCGTGTGGGGGCAGGTGGCGGTGGGCGACATCCGGCACAGCGACGTTCAAAGCTGGATCAGCAAGCTCAGTGCCGAGAAGGGCGCAACAACCGTCCTCCGTGCCTATGGAGTGCTGGCAGGAATACTCGACGTCGCGGTGAAGGACCGGCGCCTCGGTAGCAATCCGGCGCGAGGCGTGAACCTCCCGCGCAAGATGAAGAAGAAGCACGCCTATCTCAGCCCCGGGCAAATCTCAGAACTCGCCGAGGCGTCCGGCGATCGGGCGCTACTGGTTCTGGTCTTGAGCTACACCGGAATTCGATGGGGTGAGGCCGCAGGATTGCGCGTGCGAGACGTAGACCTCTCGAGACGACGGATCAATGTCACAGAGAACGCTGTCGAGGTTGGTGGTCGTATAGAAGTCGGAACCCCCAAGTCTCACAAGAAGCGATCGGTTCCATTCCCGAACAGTCTCACTCGTCCGCTCCAGCAAGCAGTAGGCGGCAAAGATCCAGCTGACCTCGTCTTCCCGGGCGCAGACGGCGACTACATGAGACGCACTCGGGTCAGCAGCGGATCTCGCTCCTGGTTCAAGTCAGCACTGTCGACAGCTGACGTGCCCGCAATGACCATCCATGATCTGCGCCACACCGCCGCAAGCCTGGCAGTCAGCGCAGGAGCGAACGTCAAAGCGATACAGCGGATGTTCGGTCACGCTTCCGCAGCGATGACGCTCGACGTCTATTCCGACCTGTTCGACGACGACCTCGACGACGTTGCTACACGCCTTGATCACATGCTTTCGGTAACGAATGTGGTCAAGATGTGGTCAGATTCGACCCGGAAACAAGATCAGACCCCCGCCGATCACTTTGTTTAGAGGGATCTTCGAGGGTCTGGGAATGCGGAGACGGTGGGATTTGAACCCACGGTACCCTTGACGGGTACTCCACCTTAGCAGGGTGGTGCACTAGGCCGAACTATGCGACGTCTCCTTGGCTTTCGCCTGTGCCATCATAGCCGACGGTTCGCACGAAGTCGGCCACCGCATCCGCCGCCGTCGCGAGGTGCTCGGCGTGGGTGTGGCCCGAGAGCGTCGCGCGCGGCTTGAACTCGTGCTCGCCGTCGTCGAGCCAGGTGAAACGGATGCCCGCCGGCAGCCCGTACGCCGGCACCTCCTCGATCGTGCCGAACGGGTCGCGCGTGCCCTGGCAGACGAGCGTCGGGGTCGCGAGCGAGAGCAGGTGCGCGGTGCGCAGCTTCTCGGGCCGACCCGGCGGATGGAACGGATACCCGAGGCACACCAGCCCCCGCACCTCCCCCGCCGCCCGGAGCTCGTCGGCGACGAGGCTGGCGACGCGGCCGCCCAGCGACTTGCCGCCGATCACGAGCGGGCGGGCCTCCGGGGCGGCGGCGAGCACGGCCGCGACGGCGGCGCGGTACTCGTCCATCAGCGTCTCGGCCTTGGGCGGCGGCCTGCGGCGGCCGTCGGGGCCGCGGCGGGCGGCCATGTAGGCGAACTCGAAGCGGGCGACGCGGATGCCGCGGTCGGCGAGGAGAGCGGCAAGGCGGTTCATCCACTCGGAGTCCATCGCGGCACCCGCGCCGTGGGCGAGCACGAGCAGCGGGCCGTCAGCGGGGCCGCTCCAGAGGAAGGCGGGAGGGGTGGGCGAGGCGGGCAGGGTGGGCGAGTCGGGCACGGGGCTACTCGTTCCCCACCGAGCAGGTGTAGTCGGCGGCGGTCTGGCCCTTGACGGAGTCGGGGAGGAGCGTGGATCCGTCGGCGAGCACGGTGCCCGGCGCCGGCGCCGCCGGATCGACAGGCGCCGCGGGGTCGATGGGGGCGGTGGGATCGGCGGTGGCCGTCGGCGCGGCGGGGGCGGCAGCATCCGGAGCCACCGGCGCAGCCGGATCGACGACCGACGCCACCCCGCCCGGAGCCGCCACCGCGACCGGCTGATCGGCGAGGATGGCCGCGAACAGGATGTCGGCCGCCTCGGTGTCGGGCGCGACCTTGCCCTCGGGCACCCAGTCGGCGTAGAAGTTCGGGTAGGCGACGAAGGTGACCTTGGCGAGGTCGATGTCCTTCAGAGCGAGCGCGATCGAGACCATCGTGTCGGGCGAGGCGAGACGGTCGGAGAGGGTCATGTTGCTGGCGGCCGCCTTCGCCAGGCCGTAGAGCTTACCGAAGTCGGTGAGGGTCGAGTCGCTCTTCACGGTGCGCACGAGCGACGAGAGGAAGACCTGCTGCGAGGAGATGCGGCCGATGTCGCTGCCGTCGCCGACGCCGTGGCGGGTGCGCAGGAAGCCGAGCGCATCCGCCCCTTTCAGCGGGTGGGTGCCGGGCTCGAGGTAAACGCCGGTGTAGGGGTCGTCGATGACGTCGGCCACGCAGACGGGCACGCCGCCGACCGCGTTCGACATCTCGATCACGCCGTTGAACTGGATCTCGGCGGCGAACGGGATGCTCAGCCCGGTGAGGCTCTCGACCGTGAGCACGGTGCAGGCGAGGCCGCCCTGGCCGAGCGACTCGTTGATCGGGGCGGTGTAGCCGCCGCCGCCGGGGCACTCGGGGAGGTCGACGACCAGGTCTCGGGGGAAGCTGACGACGGTGGCGCTGGAGTGGTCCTGGGCGATGTGCATCAGCATGGTGACGTCGTTGAGCTCGGCGCCTTCGTCGTCGCCGTAGGCGTCGCCCTGGCCGGTGCGGCTGTCGCTGCCGACGAGCAGCAGGTTCACGCCGCCGTCGATGGCCGAGATGGCGGGGGCGGCGACCGGGCCCTCGGCCCCGGCCGCTTGGGCGTCGGCGGCCGCCTGGTCAGAGACGAGCGAGACGGTGCGGATGCTCCGCGTGACGTCCCACGCGGCGTAGGCGCCGAGGGTGACGCCGCTGACGGCGAGCACCGCGACGGCGGCGAGCGCGGTGGTGGCCACGGCACGGAGGGGATGGGGACTGCTCTGGCGGCCGTGGCGCGCGATCGGCGTCTTCTTCGTCATGAGGCGGTCTCCTTTGCTGAATTGTGGCACAGGTGTATATTCAATGTATTGGTTGATAAAGCGAGAGGTTGAGGATGCGCGGCGACACGGATGACGGGCTCGACCGGGCGTTCCTCGCCCTGGCCGATCCAGTGCGGCGCAGCATCATCGCGCGGCTCAGCCGCGGGCCCCAGACCGTCGGCTCGCTCGCGGAGCCGTTCGCGATCACGGTGCAGGCCGTCTCGCGGCACATCCGCGTGCTCGAGGAGGCCGGGCTCGTCACGCGCAGCCGCGACGGGCAGCGCCGGCCGGTGCACCTCGAGCCGACGGCTCTGGAGGCGGTCACCGCGTGGATCGACGGCTACCGGCTCGAGCACGAGCGGCGGTTCCGGGGGCTCGATGCGGTGCTCCGGGCATCCGTCGCCGTGCCCGCCTCGCGCACGCCGGATTCGCGCACGCCCGCCTCGCGCGCGCCCGCCTCGCAGACGGTCGATTCGCACACGAAGGAGAAGGACGCATGACCCACCCCACCACCATCACCGCCCCCGAGGGGCTGCCGTTCATCGAGATCGTGCGCGGATTCGACGCGCCGGTCGCGGCCGTCTACAACGCCTACGCCGACCCGGTGCTCGTGGCTCAGTGGCTGGGGCCCGACGGGTACGAGGTCGATCTGGAGACGTACGAGCTCGAGAGCGGCGGCCGATACCGCTTCCTGCACACCAACCCGGCCGGGGACGTGTTCGCGTTCCGGGGGTCGTTCCACACGGTGCGGCCCGAGGAGCTGATCATCCAGACGTTCGAGTGGGAGGGGCTGCCCGACTCGGTGTCGCTCGAGACCGTGCGGTTCTCGGCTGGTGCGGGTGGGGCGGGCACGGTGATCCGGGGGTGGAGCGTGTTCCCGAGCGTGGAGGCACGGGACGGCATGGTGCAGAACGGCATGGAGCGCGGCGTCGTCGAGGGCTACCGCCGCCTCGACGCGCTGCTCGAGGGCTGACGGGGCGCGCTCGCGCACTCCAGGTTGCCGCCGGCCGCTCGGCGGTCGGCCTGCGTGCGCGTGCGCGCGGTGGCCGCCGCGCTGGGGCGCGGGCGCGCGGGCGCGCGGGGGGTCGCCACCCGGTCCTCGGGCATGCAGAGCGACAAGTACGGCGACATCGCCGACATCGCCC
>NZ_JANTEZ010000014.1 GCF_024978135.1 Herbiconiux gentiana
GGGCGCCCGACCGTCGGGCGGCGACGGCACCCGCGGCGCCGCCGGCGGAGCCGCCCCGCGCACGGGCGGCGCCGCGCTCGGCCTCGGCGGAGCATCCGTCGACAGCACCGACATCACCTGGCTCGAGGAGCACCAGGGCGATGCCCGCTACCTGCTCGCCACCTTCGGCGCCCAGGCGGCGGCCCCGATCATCACCGCGACCGACGGAGCCTCGGTGCTGCCCGTCGGCGGCTTCAACGGCCTCGACCCCGTGCCGACGCTGGAGGCGTTCCAGGCGATGGTCGCCGACGGCGAGGTGCGCTACGTGCTCGGCAGCACCGCTCTCGGCGGGCGCGGCGCCACGGCACCGGCCTCGAGCCCCACCGCCTCGGCCTCGATCGAGCAGTGGGTCGAGTCGAGCTGCACCCGGGTCTCCGGCCTCGATGTCAACGACGTCTTCGACTGCGCCCCTTGACACCCTGACGACAACCTGGTTGGTTAGTTACATGAGTAATGAACCAACCAGGAGGAACGGCCGTGGATGACTCACGGCCGATCTTCGTGCAGATCGCGGAGCTGATCGAGAACGACGTCGTCTCCGGCGCGCTGCCCGAGGAGTCCCAGGTTCCGTCGACCAACGAGTTCGCGGCGTTCCACCGGATCAATCCGGCGACCGCGGGCAAGGGAGTGAACCTCCTGGTCGACAAGGGGGTCCTGTACAAGAAGAGGGGAATCGGGATGTTCGTCGCCCAGGGGGCCCGTGACCGGCTGATCGCCGATCGCCGCAGTCAGTTCCAGACCGAGTACGTGCGGCCGCTCGTCGCCGAGGCCGAGAAGCTCGGCATCACCGGCGAACAGCTCGTGCAGATGATCGCAGAGGGGAGCGGCGCATGACCGCCGTCATCGAGGCCGAGGGCCTCACGAAGCACTACCGCTCGGTGCGGGCGGTCGACGAGGTGTCGCTCCGCATCGAGGAGAACACCATCACCGGCCTGCTCGGCCGCAACGGCGCCGGCAAGACCACGCTGATGCAGCTGCTCACCGGTCAGGAGTTCGCGACCCGCGGGTCCATCCGCGTCTTCGGGGAGTCTCCGGTCGAGAGCGCCGGCGTGCTGCAGCGGCTCAGCTTCATCAAGGAGAGCCAGAAGTACCCCGACGACTTCAAGCCCAAGCACGTCTTCGCCACCGCCCCCTGGTTCTTCCCGAACTGGGACGGGGAGCTCGCGGGCCGCTTGATCGACGACTTCCGGCTGCCGCTGAACCGGCGCATCAAGAAGCTCTCGCGCGGGCAGCTCTCGGCGGTCGGCGTGATCGTCGGGCTCGCCGCCCGGGCGCCGATCACCTTCTTCGACGAGCCCTATCTGGGGCTGGACGCGGTGGCCAGACAGATCTTCTACGACCGCCTGCTCGAGGACTACGCCGAGCATCCGCGCACCGTCGTGCTCTCGACGCACCTGATCGACGAGGTCGCGAACCTGCTCGAGCACGTGATCGTGATCGACCAGGGCCGCATCCTCCTCGACGACGAGGCGGAGGCGCTGCGCGGCTCGGCCACCACCGTGGTGGGCACCCGAACGGCGGTCGACTCCTTCGTCGGCGGCCGCGAGGTGCTGCACCGCGACGTGCTCGGAGGCCTCGCCTCCGTCACCGTCGGCCGGCTCGATCCGGCCGAACGCCGCGAGGCGGCCGAGCTCGGACTCGAGCTCGCCCCGGTCTCGCTCCAGCAGCTGGTCGTGCAGAAGACCGGCGCCGCCGCCGAACCGACCGGAATCGAGCAGACCGCATGAGCACCGTGGAGACCCCCACCCGCCCCGCCCCGGCTGCCAAGGCGGCGGGCGGCGGCCGGATCGTCGCGATCGCCCGCCTGCACCTCGTCAACCGCTGGCAGGTGTTCGCCATCCCCGCGATGATCCTGCTGTTCATCCTGCTGGTGAACATCGTGATCTGGTGGCTGATCGTGCGAGCGGTCACCGATCCGGCCGACCTCGCCGACACCCGGGAGGGCCTGCAGTACAGCGGGGCCTCGTTCTACATCTTCGTCTACGCGATCGTTCTGGGCGCGCAGGGGGTGGCCTACGTCTTCCCGTACGCCCTCGGCATGAGCGTCACGCGCCGTGACTTCTGGCTCGGCTCGCTGCTCGCCTTCGTCGCGCTCTCCGCGGTCTACAGCGCCTTCATCACGGTGCTCGCGACCGTCGAGACGGCGACGGACGGGTGGGGCCTCGGCGGGCGCATGTTCACCGTGCTCTACTTCGGTGGCGAGGATGCGCCGTGGTACCAGCGTTTCCTGCTGTTCTTCGCGGCCTTCCTGTTCTGCTTCCTCGTCGGCTCGGTGGTCGCCACGATCTACCAGCGCTGGCGCGTGAACGGCATGATCGTGTTCTTCGCCGCCCTCACCCTGGTCGTGCTCGGAGCGGTCGCCACGATCACGCTGAGCGAGAGCTGGGGCCTGGTCGGAGCCTGGTTCGTCGAGACGGGTCCCGGCGGGCTGGTGGCCTGGAGCCTCGTGGTCACGGTGCTCTCGGCGGTGGTGGGGTACCTGCTCATCCGCCGGTCGACACCCCGGGGCTGAGCGCGCCGACCGATGATGGCCCGGGGCGAGCGCCCCGGGCCATCACCTTCGGGCCGTCACCCCTCAGACGAGCAGCTGATGCTTCGCGAGATCGCGGTAGAGCGGGGTCGACACGACCAGCTCGGAGTGGGTGCCCACCCCGACGACCCGGCCGTGGTCGACGACGACGATCTGATCGGAGTCGACCACGGTCGAGAGCCGGTGCGCGATCACGATCAGCGTGCGGTTCTCGGCCACGGCGTCGATCGCCTCGCGGAGCATCTGCTCGTTCATGCCGTCGAGCGAGGAGGTCGACTCGTCGAGCAGCAGCACCGGGGGAGCCGCGAGCAGGGCCCGGGCGATGGCGAGACGCTGGCGCTCGCCGCCCGAGAGCATCACGCCGTCCTCGCCGACGGCCGCGTCGAGACCCTCGGGGGAGCGGTCGAGCACCTCGCCGAGGTTCACCTCGTGCAGCACGCGCACGCACTGCTCGTCGGTGGCGTCGGGGGTGGCGAGCTGCAGGTTCTGGCGCAGGGTGCCGGCGAGCACCGGGGCGTCCTGCTCGACGTAGCCGATCTGCGAGCGCAGCTCGACCCGGTCGAGGCGGCGCACGTCGACCCCGCCGAAGCGCACCGCGCCGGCGGTCGGGTCGTAGAAGCGCTCGATCAGGGCGAGCATCGTCGACTTGCCGGCGCCCGAGGGGCCGACGATGGCCGTGCGGCCGCCGCGCGGGGCGGTGAAGCTGACGCCGTGCAGCACGTCGTCGCCGCCGTAGCCGAAGTGCACGTCGTCGAACTCGATGGCGGGGGCGTCGGCGCTCGCGGCGCCGGGGGCGGCCTTCGCGGCGAGGGCCGCGTCGTCCTGGCCCTCGATCGGCAGGTCGATGACCTCCTGGATGCGGCCGAGCGCACCGAGCGCCTGGTTCACCGAGTTGATCGCGCCGAAGGCCTGGCCGAGCGGCATGATCATCATGAACAGGAACAGGATGAACGACACCAGGCTCGCGATGGTGATCGCCCCCGAGGCCACGCGGAAGCCGCCGACCCCGAGCACGACGAGGAGCGACACCTGCAGGGCGATGCCCGCGATCGGCACCACGAGGGCCGAGATCTTCGCGACCTTGACGCCCATCTCCCAGGCGCCCCGCGCATCCGCCTCGACCGCGGCGGTCTCGCGCTCGGTGGCGTTCGAGGCGCGCACCGTGCGGATGGCGCTGATCGAGCGCTCGACCGCCGCCGCGAGGTCGCCCACCTTCTCCTGCTGGCGACGGCTGGCGACCCGCACCTTGCCCGAGATGGCCACGACCGTGACCACCGAGACCGCGATCACGAGCACGGTGAGGCCGAGCAGCACGGGGTCGATGATCAACATGGCGATCAGGGCGCCCACGAAGATCAGCGAGCCGCCGATCGCGTCGACCAGGCCCTGCGTGATCACCGCGTAGAGCAGCGTGGTGTCGCTGCCGACCCGGGAGACCAGGTCGCCGGTGCGCCGCGTGTCGAACTCGCTGATCGGCAGTCGGAGCATCCGGTGCAC
Organism: Herbiconiux gentiana; assembly: GCF_024978135.1. Classification (GTDB taxonomy): domain Bacteria; phylum Actinomycetota; class Actinomycetes; order Actinomycetales; family Microbacteriaceae; genus Herbiconiux; species Herbiconiux gentiana. The sequence continues at coordinate 4,067 of NZ_JANTEZ010000014.1, forward strand.
CAGCTGACGGCGGGCCGAGAGCACGACGCTCGTGCCGGTGCGCTGCAGCAGGTAGTGCTGGAAGCCGCTGATCAGGCCCGACACGACGACGAGGGCGACCAGCGCCCAGACCAGCATGTCGAGGGCCCGCCCCTCCTGCACGACGGTGATCACCTGGCTGACGAGCAGCGGCTGCGCGAGGCTGGCCGCGGCGCCCACGATGCTCAGCGCCACGACGACACCGAGCACCTTCTTGTGCTCGAAGAGGTAGGGCAGCAGCTGGCTGAACCGGGCGCGGGGGCCGTCGTCGGCCGCGCCCCCGCGGGAGCGGCCGAAACCGCGCCCGCGGGGGCTGGAGGAGGAGGTGGTGCGGGTCATGCTCTACTTTCTCAGGTGAGGCGCGTGTCGAACTCCACGTCGCGGGTCTCGCGGCTGATGATCAGCGCGCTGAGGGTGATCAGCGCCATCAGGGTGAGGTAGTTGCCGACCAGCGCGGGCGAGCCGTCGGCCGCCTGCCAGAGCGCCACCGCGATGAACGGGGCGACGGCCGCGCCGAGGATCGAGGCGACGTTGTAGCTGATCGCCGAGCCGGTGTACCGCACGTTGGCGGGGAAGAGCTCCGGAAGCTGCGATCCCATCGGACCGAACGTGAGCCCCATCAGCGTGAAGCCGATCACGAGCAGCGCCATCACGCCGACGAAGCCGCCGGCGAACAGCGGCACGAACAGCAGGCCGAAGGCGGCGATGCCGATCGTGGTCCAGATGAGCGTCATGCGACGGCCGAAGCGCTCGGCCAGCGGGCCGGAGACCAGGGTGAAGATGCCGAAGAAGACGCAGCCGACGACCAGCATGATCAGGAAGTCGTTGCGGCTGTAGCCGAGCCCGGGCACGAAGTTCGAGGCGTCGAACGGCTTGCCGGCGGCCTCGGCCGCGGCCTGGGCGGTCTCGACCGAGGAGGCGGTGGTGCCGAAGGTCAGCGTGAACGTGGTCATCAGGTAGAACAGCACGTAGGTGGCCAGCATGATGAAGGTGCCCAGGATGAGCGGGCGCCAGCTGGTCTTGAACACGCGGGCCAGCGGCAGCTTGGCCACCTCGCCCTTCTCGACCACGCGGGTGAAGGCGGGCGTCTCGACGAGCTTGAACCGCACGTAGAGGCCGATGATCACGAGCACGGCGCTGGCGAGGAACGGCACGCGCCAGCCCCAGGCGAGGAAGGCCTCCGACGAGAGCGTGGTGCTCAGGATGAGGAACACCACGTTCGCGATGATGAAGCCGATCGGCGCACCGAGCTGCGGGAAGGTGCCGTAGATGGCGCGGCGGCCCTTCGGCGCGTTCTCGGTGGCGAGCAGCGCGGCTCCCGACCACTCGCCGCCGAGGCCGAGGCCCTGGCAGAACCGGAACAGCACCAGGAAGCCCGGTGCGAGGATCTCCCAGCCCGGGGTCTGCCCGGTGGGCAGCGCACCGATCAGCACGGTCGCGATGCCCATGGTCAGCAGCGACGCCACGAGGGTGCGCTTGCGGCCGATGCGGTCGCCGAAGTGGCCGAACACGATCGAGCCGACGGGGCGGGCCACGAACGCCACGCCGAACACGGCGAACGACGACAGCAGGGAGATGGTGGGATCGGAGTTCGCGAAGAACAGCGTCGGGAACACCAGCACGGCGGCGGTGGCGTAGACGTAGAAGTCGTAGAACTCGATCGACGTGCCGATGAGGCTCGCCAGGATGACGCGGCCCCGCGTGTTCTGGGGGGTGCTGGGCGGAGCGTCGACGGTGGTGGATGACATGGAGGTCTCTCGAAGAGCGGCGGGGAGCATCCCGGCTGACGGCGCCGATCGGGCGCGCGGTCGTGACCAGCTGAGGGATGCGGAGGCAAGGAGGGGCGAGGTTCGCTCGCGAAAGGCCATTTTACGCCCCCGTAGGATGCTCAGGTACGTCTGACGAAGGAGGCCCGGATGGGCGTGGTGGTCGTTCTCGGTTCGCTGAACATCGATTCGACGGTGACGGTCGAGCGGCACCCCCGGCCGGGCGAGACGCTGCTCGGCGGAGACCTGGTGAAGCACTTCGGCGGGAAGGGTGCGAACCAGGCCGTCGCGGCCGCCCGTGCCGGCGCCAAGGTGGGCTTCGTGGGGCGGGTCGGCGACGACGCCGACGGTGACGCGTATCTCCGCCGGCTCGCGCAGTACCAGATCGACACGACCCACGTCGCCCGAACGGCGGGGGTGACCACGGGTCACGCCGCGATCGCGGTGGCCGCCGACGGGGAGAACACGATCATCGTCTCGCCCGGCGCCAACGCCCGCGTCACGGTGGGCGACCTCGCCCCGCTGCGCTCGCTCGCGCCCGGTGATGTGCTGCTCGTCTCGCTCGAGGTCTCGCTCGAGGTGGTCGCCGAGGCGATCCGGCTGGCGGCCGCCCAGGGGGCCCGCGTCGTGCTGAACGTCGCGCCCTACGCCACGCTGCCGGCCGACGTGCTCGACCTCGCCGACCCGGTGGTCGTGAACGAGCACGAGAACGCGCAGCTCGGCGCCGACGGTCGGGCGCCGGGCTCGGTGCTCGTCACCCTCGGCTCGCGCGGCTCGCGCTGGGGAGACGTCGAGGTTCCGGCCGGTGCGGTGACGACGGTGGTCGACACCACGGGAGCGGGCGACTGCTACTGCGGCACGCTGGCGGCGGCGCTCGCCGCGGGGTTCACCGAGGCCGACGCGATGCAGGCGGCGTCGACGGCGGCCGCGGCGTCGGTGGGCTGGGTCGGCGCGCAGCCGTAGCCGGGGCCGGGGCCGTCAGCCCGGCAGCGCCGGCAACGTCAGCCCCGCAGCGTCAGCCCCGCAGCCGCAGCCGTCAGCCGCGGGCTCAGCCCCGCAGCGCCCGCAGCGTCAGCGCCGTGGCGACGGCGGCCTCGGCCGCCTCGGCGCCCTTGTCCTCCTTCGACCCGGGCAGCCCCGCCCGGTCGAGCCCCTGCTGCTCGGTGTCGAGCGTCAGCACGCCGAACCCGACGGGCTTGCCGGTCACGATGCTCACCTGCGTCAGCCCCGAGGTCGCCGCATCCGACACGTACTCGAAGTGCGGGGTGCCGCCGCGGATGATCACCCCGAGCGCCACGACCGCGTCGGCCCCGGCCTCCAGTGCCGCCTTCGACACCACGGGCAGCTCGAAGCTCCCGGCCACCCGCAGCTCGCTGATCTCGACGTTCGCCTTCTCGAGCGTCGAGCGGGCCCCCGCGATCAGCCCGTCGGTGATGACGGTGTGCCAGGTGCCGGCGACGATGGTGATCTTCAGCCCCGTGCCGTCGAGGTCGTTCATCTTCTGGGGTGCTCCGGCTCCGCTCATGGCGTGCGTCCTTTCGAGGGGGGGTGTGGCTCTGGGTGGTCGGTCGGGGTCAGTGCGCCCCGGGCAGCGCGTGCCCCATGCGGTCGCGCTTGGTGTCGAGGTAGTCCCGGTTGAAGTCGCCGACTCCGACGATCAGCGGCTCGCGGTCGGCGACCTCGATGCCGTGCGCCTCGAGCTGGGCGACCTTGTCGGGGTTGTTGGTGAGCAGCCGGATGCGCGGCGCCCCCAGATCGTTCAGGATCGCGACCGCGGCACCGTAGTCCCGCGCGTCCGCGGGCAGACCGAGGGCCACGTTCGCGTCGAGCGTGTCGAGCCCGTCCTCCTGCAGCCGGTAGGCGCGGAGCTTGTTGATCAGCCCGATGCCCCGGCCCTCGTGGCCGCGCAGGTAGATCACCACGCCGCCGTCGGCCGCGATGCGGTCGAGCGCCGCGTCGAGCTGCGGCCCGCACTCGCACTTCAGCGACCCGAAGGCCTCGCCGGTCAGGCATTCGGAGTGCACTCTGACGATCGGCCCGCGCGAATCGGCCGCGAGGTCGCCCGACAGGATGGCGACGTGGTCGGCGCCGGTCACGAGGTCGCGGTAGGCCCGCATCCGCAGCGCGCCGTGGGTGGTGGGAACGGTGGTCTCGACCTCGAACTGCACCCGCGGTTCGGAGTCGGAGGGCCCGGCGGCCAGGTCGACGGAGGCGGCCTCCGCGACCGTGAGGGGACGGGCATCCGGAACCCGCGTGCCCGCGTCGAGCTCGTCGAGGTGCTGCACCATCAGCGCGATGGTCGTGATGGGCAGTCCCTCGCTGCGGGCGAGCTCGCGCAGCTCGTCGAGCTTCATCGCCGAGCCGTCGTGCGACATCAGCTCGCCGATGACCCCGACCGGCTGCAGCCCGGCGAGCCGCATCAGGTCGACCGCGGCCTCGGTGTGGCCCGGGCGCTGCCGCACGCCACCGGGAACCGCCCGCAGCGGCACCACGTGCCCGGGGCGGATGAAGCTGGCCGGCGTCGACGCGGGGTCGGCCAGCAGGTTCAGGGTGCGGGAGCGGTCGTGGGCGTCGATGCCCGTGGTGATGCCCGAGGCGGCGTCGACGGTGATCGTGTAGGCGGTGCGCCGGGTGTCCTCGTTGTTGACGACCATGAGGGGCAGGGCGAGCTCGTCGGCGCGGCTGTCGGGCATGGGTGCGCAGAGGTAGCCCGAGGTGTTCCGCACCATCCAGGCGATCCACTCGGGGGTCGCGAGCTCGGCCGAGAGGATGGCGTCGCCCTCGTTCTCGCGGTCGGCGGCGTCGGAGACGAGCACCGGCCGGCCGGCCCGCAGCGCGTCGAGCACCTCGCTCATCGGGGAGAAGACTGCGGTCATGATGCACTCCCTTCGAGGGCGACCAGTCGTTGCACGTGCCGGGCGAGCACGTCGGTCTCGAGGTTCACCCGGTCGCCCGGGGCGAGGGCGCCGAGCGTCGTGGCCGAGAGCGTCTCGGGAATGAGCGAGACCTCGAACCAGAACGGGGACCCGTCGCTCGGCGCCGACACCGCCGACACCGTGAGCGACACTCCCGAGACCGAGATGGAGCCCTTGTCGACCACGAGCGCGGCGAGCTCGTCGGGCAGCGAGAACCGCAGCACGCTCCACGCCTCGCCTGGAGTGACGGTGAGTACCTCGGCCGTGCCGTCGACGTGGCCCTGCACGATGTGGCCGCCGAGGCGGTCGCCGACCCGCGCGGCTCGCTCGAGGTTGACCCGGCTGCCGGGCGCGAGCTCGCCGAGCGTCGACATGCGCAGCGTCTGCGCCATCACGTCGGCGCGGAAGGTGTCGGCCGTCTGGTCGACGACGGTCAGGCACACGCCCGAGACCGCGATGGAATCGCCGTGCCGGGCGTCGCTCACCGCAAGCGGGGCGCGCACCGTGATCACGGCGGCGTCGGCGGTCTGGTCGAGGGCGAGGATCTCGCCGAGCTCTTCGATGATTCCGGTGAACATCGGTCTACTCCTTGGTGGTGACCACAGCGGTCACCGTGCTGTCGGTGGGGGAGGGCGCCGGCCGGGCGACGATCCGCAGGTCGTCGCCGAGGCGGTCCACCCCGGTGATGGTGAGGCGGCGCTGCGCGCCGATGCCGTCGACGCCCAGCTCGCCGAGGGCGGTGACGGGGCCGCCGATGAGGGTGGGCGCGAGGTAGACCACGAGCTCGTCGGCGAGCCCGGCGGCGACGAAGGCGCTCGCCACGGTCGGCCCGCCCTCGACGAAGACCGAGCGCACCTCGTCCTCGTAGAGGGCGGCGAGCACGGCGTCGAGGTCGTGCTCCTCGAAGCGGCGAAGGGGCAGCGGATGCTCGTGCAGCCGCGCCCCGTCGGGAACGGCCCGGCGGCCCAGCACCACGGGTGCCGGCTGATGCGGCAGCAGCCCGCCCTCGCCGCGCGCGGTGAGCTCCGGATCGTCGGCCAGCACGGTGCCGATGCCCACGACGACGGCGTCGGCGTCGGAGCGGCGCCGGTGCACGTCGGCCCGTGCCTCGCTACCCGTGATCCAGCGGCTCGAGCCGTCGGCCGCGGCGGCACGGCCGTCGAGGCTCGAGGCCCACTTGACGGTGACGAAGGGGCGGTGGCACCGCACGGCGGTCAGCCACGGGCGGATGGCCTCCTGGACCTCGGCCGCGCCGACGCCCGCGACGACCTCGAGGCCGGCCCCGCGCATCCGCTCGCCGCCGCCCGACGACGCCGCACCGGGGTCGTCGACGCCGTAGACGACCCGGGCGACACCGGCGTCGATCAGGGCGAGGCTGCACGGGCCGGTGCGGCCGTGGTGGTCACAGGGCTCGAGGGTCACCACGGCCGTCGCGCCCCGAGCGGCGCCCGACCCGTGGCGCGCGAAGGCGTCGGCGAGGGCGGCGACCTCGGCGTGCGGCGTGCCGGCGCCGCGGTGCCAGCCCTCGCCGATCACGTCGCCGGTGGCCGAGAGCAGCACACAGCCGACCTGCGGGTTCACCCCGTGACGGGGGCCGCGCAGCGCGAGCTCGAGGGCGCGACGAAGGGCGGCGGCCTCGGCGGGTGCCGTGCTGTCGTTCGTGTCGCTCATCCGGTCCTCGTCTTCCGACGGTCTCCGGGGATGGGTGCGCGAACGCCGGCGGTCACCGCAGCGCGGAACCGCCCGTGCGCCTCTCATCCGGACTAGACGCGGTCGTCGACCACGTCATCACCGTCGGTTCCGGAATTCCACCGGATCAACCGCGGAGTGCTGCGAGCAGCTCTCCTCGGTTCGCGGACTGTCACCGCCGGTTCAGAATCTCACTGACCCCGGAGCACGTTACACATCCAGTTATACCCTCTAATTCCGAGGAGGCACCCGCACGCCCGTCATCGGGCGACATCGGCCCGCAGGGGCAGCGGCTCGGGCGCCCGGCCCACGGCGCTCGCGAGACCCCACAGCGTGACCTTCGTCAGCGCCTCCACCACGATGCCCGTCGACATCTTCGACACGCCCTCGGCGCGCTCGATGAAGGTGATCGGGAACTCGCCCACGCGGGCACCGGAGCGCTCGAACTGCCAGGCCATCTCGATCTGGAAGCAGTAGCCCTGCGAGTCGACGCGGCCGAAGTCGACCGCGCGCAGGGCGTCGGCCCGGAAGCCGCGGTAGCCGCTCGTGAGGTCGTGCAGACGCGAGCGCAGCAGCACCCGGGAGTAGAACGTGCCGGCGCGCGAGATGAGCTTGCGGTGCAGCGGCCAGTTCACGATGGTGCCCCCGGGGATCCACCGGGTGCCGATGCCCATGTCGGCGCCGCCGTCGAGCAGGCCGATCAGGCGGGGGAGCTCCTCGGGCTGGTGCGAGCCGTCGGCGTCCATCTCGACGACGTAGTCGTAGTCGCGCGCGAGCGCCCAGGCGAAGCCGGCTCCGTAGGCGGCGCCGAGGCCGTTCTTCTCGGTGCGGTGCAGCACGTGCACCCGCTCGTCCGCCGCGGCGAGCTCGTCGGCCAGGCGGCCGGTGCCGTCGGGGGAGTTGTCGTCGACGATCAGCACGTGGGTCTCGGCCGTGGTGAGATGGATGCGCTCGATCACGGTGGCGATCGAGGCGATCTCGTTGTAGGTCGGTATCACGACGATCGTCTTCGCCACAGTTCCTTCAATCTTCCGGGCAGCCCTTGCGGGGAGCGTTCAGAACCTTATCGTCGCTTTCCGTTCAGATTCCCCAGTTACGCTCAGCATTGGCCTCGAAGATACACAAAGTTCTTCTTTGCGAAGTTCTTCTTCGCGCCCCGAACGTCAGGAATGGTCGATCACCCATGAGCAGTGCCCCCGCGTCGCCGTCGCGACTCCGCGTCCTCTTCTTCGAGGTCGTCCGGTTCGGCATGGTCGGGGGCCTCGGCTTCATCGTCGATCTGGCCGTGTTCAATCTCCTCGTCGTCACCGTGCTCGCGCCGGCGCAGCTGCACGAGGGGCCGCTGATCGCCAAGCTCATCTCGGCGTCGCTCGCCATCATGGTCAACTGGCTCGGCAACCGGTACTGGACGTTCCGGCACCGCCGGCGCTCCGACATGCTGCGCGAGAGCATCGAGTTCTTCGTCGTCAGCGTGATCGGCACCGGCATCGGCCTCGCCTGCCTCTGGTTCTCGCACTACGTGCTGGGGTTCACCTCGCTGCTCGCCGACAACATCTCGGGCAATGTGATCGGGCTGGCGCTCGGCTCCCTGTTCCGGTTCGTGCTCTACCGCGTCTGGGTGTTCGGCGAGCACCGCACGCGGGCGCCGCGCGTCACCCTTCCCCGGGTCGAGACCGCCGAGGTCGGCACGCCGGCCGCGTAGCCGCGCTGGTTCCTGCCGTTCGAGCGGGCATCCGGATGCCCGTCTACGCTTGACGGGTGACGTCCGACCAGCCCCGTCCCGGCCGCTGGGCCGCCGTGGCCCGGGCCTCCCTCGCCCCGGCGCGAGCCTTCCAGACGCCCGCCCGCACCCCGCTGCTGCAGGTGCTGAAGACGGCGGTCGCGGCCGTGGTCGCGTGGGCGCTGTGCTCGTTCGTGTCGAGCGGCCAGCCGCCGCTGTTCGGGGCGATCGCCGCCATCATCGTGGTGCAGCCGAGTGTCAACCAGTCGCTCAGCCGGGCCGTCGAGCGCTCCATCGGCGTGATCGCGGGGGTCGTCGTCGCCTATCTCGTGTCACTGGTGTTCGGGGCGCCGAGCTGGCTGATCCTCCTCGCCATCGTGCTGTCGCTGCTCGTCGGCTGGGCCCTCAGGTTCCCACAGTCCTCGACCGTGCAGATCCCGATCAGCGCGATGCTGGTGCTCTCGATCGGCGCGCAGACCCCGGGCTACGCGTTCGAGCGCATCATCGAGACGGTGATCGGCGCGTTAATCGGCGTGGTGGTCAACTGGCTGGTGGTGCCGCCGGTGGCGCTGAAGCCGGCCCGCGAGGCCGTGACCGGGCTCGGCCGCGAGATCGCCGCCACCATGGACAGCCTGGCCACCGTCTTGAGCGCCCCGACCGACGCGCCGTTCCGCACGGGCATGCTCGTCGAGGCGCGGCTGCTGCGGCCGATGCAGGCCAAGGCCCAGAAGGCCATCGACGCCGCCGAGGAGAGCCTGCGCTTCAACCCCCGCCGCACCGCCAACCGGCAGCTGCTGGGGGAGAACGTCGAGCTGCTGACCATGCTCGGCATCGTGACGAACCGGGTGCTCGGCATGGCTCGTGCGGTCACAGACCACTTCGACAGCACGTTGCCCGAGGAGCCGAATGCCGCTGCGATCGCCGAGGAGCTGCGCCGCGCGGCTCACGACCTGCGGCTCGTGCTCGACGAGGCCGGGCCCGAGGCGGACCCGGGCGAACCGCCGGTCGACCTCGAGCCGGCGCTCACCGCGCCGCTCCGGGCCATCGTTCCCGACCCGCAGCACTGGATCCTGATCGGCTCCCTGCTCGAAGACCTCCGTCGCGTGCGCGAGGAGATCGTCGGAGCCTCGGCCGACCTGCGCTGACCGGCCGCAGCGCGCCGCGGCGACACCCGGCGCGGCCCTCCGGCCGGCGCTCAGCGCCGACGGCACGGCAGGAACCCCACCCGGCGCCAGACCGCGGTCAGCGCCGACGGCGCGGCAGGAACCCCACCCGGTCGTAGACCGTCGCGAGCGTCGCCGACGCGACCTCGTCGGCCCGGTCGGCGTTCGCCGCGAGGATGCGGTCGAGCTCGGCCGGGTCGTCCATCAGCTCGAGCGTGCGCGCCCGGATCGGCTCGACGGTGCCGACGACGATCTCGGCCAGCGCCTTCTTCAGGGTGCCGTAGCCGCCCCCCGCGAACTCCTCGACCACCGAGTCGATCGAGCGGTGGTCGAGGATGGCGAAGATCGTCAACAGGTTCGCGAGCCCCGGCTTCTCGGCCTGGTCGTAGCGCACCTCGCCGTCGGCGTCGGTGACGGCCCGCATGATCTTCTTCACCGAGACCTTCGGGTCGTCGAGCAGCCAGATCAGCCCCGCGGCCGACTCGGCCGACTTCGACATCTTCGAGCTCGGGTTCTGCAGGTCGTAGACCTTCGCCGACTCCTTCAGGATGTACGGCTTCGGCACCGTGAACGTCTCGCCGAAGCGGGAGTTGAACCGGCTCGCCAGGTCGCGCGTGAGCTCGACGTGCTGACGCTGGTCCTCTCCGACGGGCACGTCGACCGCCTGGTAGAGCAGGATGTCGCCGGCCTGCAGGATCGGGTACGTGAACAGCCCGACCGAGGCCGAGTCCTGACCCTGCTTCACCGCTTTGTCTTTGAACTGGGTCATGCGTGCGGCCTCACCGAACCCGGTGATGGTGTTCAGCACCCAGGCCAGCTCGGCGTGCGCCGGCACGTGCGACTGCACGAACAGGGTCGAGCGTTCGGGGTCGATGCCCGCCGCGATGTACTGTGCGGCCGTGCGGCGGGAGTTCTCCCGCAGGCGGGCCGGGTCTTGCGGCACGGTGATGGCGTGCAGGTCGGCGAGGAAGAAGAAGGCGTCGTGCGTCTCCTGCAGCGCCTTCCAGCTGAGCAGCGCTCCGATGTAGTTGCCCAAATGGAGCGAGTCGGCGGAGGGCTGCATGCCCGACAGCAGTCGGGGCTTGGGAATGGATTCGGTCATGGTCCTGTCGGGCATCCGTGTGCGGGGGTGAAGGTGGGGAGGGGCGGCCGCGGCCGGAGGTGAGCGTTAGAGCGCGTAGTCGACGACCACCGGGGCGTGGTCGCTCCAGCGCTCGGCGTGAGTGGGCGCCCGGTCGATGGTCAGCGCGGTCGCCGTGGCGGCGAGCTCGGGGGTGGCGAGCTGGTAGTCGATGCGCCACCCGGTGTCGTTGTCGAAGGCGCGCCCCCGCTGCGACCACCAGGTGTAGGGCCCGTCGACCTCGCCGGCGAAGCGGCGGCCGAGGTCGACCCAGCCGAGACCGGCACCCGCGTTGTAGTCGGGGTCGCCCTCGGCACCCACGAAGCGGTCGAAATAGGCGCGCTCCTCGGGCAGGAAGCCGGCGCGCTTGACGTTGCCCTTCCAGTTGCGGATGTCGAGGGTGCGGTGACCGACGTTGAGGTCGCCGACCACCACCGCCAGCGGGTTGTGCTTCTGCAGCGCCGGCAGGTGCTCGAGCATGCCGTCGAGGAACTTGTACTTCTCGACCTGCTTGTCGGTGCCGGCCTCGCCGGAGTGAACGTAGGCGGAGACCACGGTGACGACCTTGTCGCCCCACTCGTAGTCGGCCTCGAGCCAGCGGCCGGCGCTGTCGAAGTCGTCGGCGCCGAAGGTGACGCGGTGGATGTTCGCCCGGTCGCGGCTCGCGATGGCCACCCCGGCGCGACCCTTCGCGGTGGCCGGGTCGTGCACGATGTTCCAGTCGGGCCCGAGCAGCTTCTCGAGGTCGCTCGTCTCGGCCCGCACCTCCTGCAGGGCCAGGATGTCGACCTCGCGCCCGTCGAGCCACGCGCCCATGCCGTTGCGGAAGGCGGCGCGCACGCCGTTCACGTTGACCGAGGCGAGTCTGAGGGGCTTGGAGGGCATGCCTCCACTGTACCGGCGGCCTCCGACACCGGCCCGCGACACCGAACCCCGCACCGGCCCGCGACACCGAACCCCGAGCCGGCCCGCTCCGCCGCTAGGGGCTCAGCCCTTCTCGACCAGCTTCACGGCCTCCGCGTGGTCGAGCGAGTCGAGCCGCTCGAGCTTCTTCCGCAGCCGACGTCGGGCGAGCCCGTGCTCCGTCGCGATGGCGGCCTGCAGCCGCTCCCGTTCGGCCGCCACGAGCGTGTCCCGCGCCTCGGCGACACGCTTCTGCCGCTCCACCTCCATCTGCTCGGGGGTGAGGGAGCGCGGGTCGAGCCCGGCGTCCTCCATTCCCACGGCGATCCAGGTGGCGGCGATCAGGATGACGCGGCAGACCAGGTTGAGGAAGATCATGATCCCGATGATCACCGCGAACGACGCCAGCAGCGGGTTGCTGGTGGCGCCGCCGAGCAGCTGGCTGCCGAGGATCTTGAGCACGCCGAGCGCCGCGCCCCCGATCGCCGCGCCGGCGAGCAGCCGCCGCATGGGGATCTTGACGCCCGACAGCACCCGGAACGCCGCAGCGAGCACCAGGGTGTCGAAGGCGAACACCACGAGCACACCCACGAGCCAGCCGACGACCCCGGCGAATGGCGAGCGGGTGTCGATGCCCAGCAGGTCGAAGGCGAGCGAGAGCCCCTGGTTGCTGATCAGGCTCACGGCCGAGGAGAGGATGATCGCGATGCCGAAGGCGATCGCGAGCCCGAAGTCCTTGAGCTTCAGCAGCGCGAAGTTGGTGGTCGGCGGGTCGAGCTTGAACAGCCGGCGGATCGAATCCCGGGTCGACGCGAGCCAGCCGACGGCGGTCAGCACCAATCCGATGAGGGCGATGGCACCCGTCCAGCCCAGGATGCGCGCCTCGGCGAGGGCCTCGGGTTTGATCGCGCCCTCGTCGCCGATGAGCCCGGGGATGGCGTTGCTCAGCTGGCCGATCACCGCGTCCATCAGCTCGGGGTTGCCCGCCAGCACGATGCCGAAGATCGAGAAGCCCACCCAGATGCCCGCGAAGATGGCGAAGACGGCCTGGAACGACATGCCCGACGCCATGATCTCGCCGCCGCTCGCGCCGAAGCGCAGGAGGACCCGCACGGGCTTCAGCGCCATGATCTTCGCGATCAGTGCCGCGATGCCGGTCGGCGGGGCGTCGGTGGGAGGCTTCTCGTCGATCTCGACCCCGGGCCGGCCGACGCTGTCGGTCTTCGTGGTCGCCCGGTCGTTCTTCACCGCGGTGTTGGCCGCGTCACCGGCACGCTTGTCGCTCATGCATAGAGCCTGTCACGCAGACGACGAGGCCGCTCGCCCCCGAAGGTGCGAGCGGCCCCGTCGATCACGGTGACGCCGGTTACGGCTTGCCCCGCATGATGGCCTGCTTGACCTCGGCGATGGCCTGGGTCACCTGGATGCCGCGGGGGCACGCGTCGGTGCAGTTGAAGGTCGTGCGGCAGCGCCAGACGCCCTCCTTGTCGTTCAGGATGTCGAGACGGGTCGAGGCCGCCTCGTCGCGCGAATCGAAGATGAAGCGGTGCGCGTTCACGATCGCGGCCGGGCCGAAGTACTGCCCGTCGGTCCAGAACACCGGGCACGAGGAGGTGCACGCGGCGCAGAGGATGCACTTGGTCGTGTCGTCGAAGCGCGCTCGGTCGGCGACCGACTGCACGCGCTCCTTGTCCTTCGGCGGCTCGGTGGCCGACTGGAGGAACGGCTGCACCTCGCGGTAGGAGGCGAAGAACGGCTCCATGTCGACGATCAGGTCCTTCTCGAGCGGCAGGCCCTTGATGGCCTCCACGTAGATGGGCTTGGTGATGTCGAGGTCTTTGATCAGCGTCTTGCAGGCCAGGCGGTTGCGGCCGTTGATGCGCATCGCGTCGGAGCCGCAGATGCCGTGGGCGCAGGAGCGACGGAAGGTCAGCGACCCGTCCTGCTCCCACTTGATCTTGTGCAGGGCGTCGAGGATGCGGTCGGTGGCGAACATCTGCACGTCGAAGTCCTGCCAGCGCGGCTCGTCGTCGACGTCGGGGTCGAAGCGGCGGATGATCAGGGTGACGGTGAAGGCCTCGATCGGCGCTTCGGGGGCGGGGGCGCCGGCGGTGGCGTCGGCAACGGCGGTGGCCATCAGTACTTCCTCTCCATCGGCTGGTAGCGCGTCACGACGACGGGCTTCCAGTCGAGCCGGATGTGGTCGGCGGCGTCGCTCGAGTGGGGGTCTCCCGAGAGGTACGCCATGGTGTGCTTCATGTAGGTGTCGTCGTCGCGCTTGGGGTAGTCGTCGCGCATGTGGCCGCCGCGGCTCTCCTGGCGGTTGCGGGCGGAGTAGACGACCACCTCGGCCAGGTCGAGCAGGAAGCCGAGCTCGATGGCCTCGAGCAGGTCGGTGTTGAACCGCTTGCCCTTGTCCTGCACCTGGATGTTGCGGTAGCGCTCGCGCAGCCCGTGGATGGTCTTCGTGACGGAGGCCAGCGACTCGTCGGTGCGGAACACCTGCGCGTTCTTGTCCATCTCGTCCTGCAGCTCCTTGCGGATCGCCGAGATGCGCTCGGTGCCCGTTCCGGCCCGGAGCGACGCGACGAGGTCGACGATCGCCTTGGCGGGCTCGGGGGGCAGCGGGGTGAAGTCGACGGTCTGCACGTAGTCGGCCGCGTTGTTGCCCGAGCGCTTGCCGAACACGTTGATGTCGAGCAGCGAGTTGGTGCCCAGGCGATTCGAGCCGTGCACCGAGACGCAGGCGCACTCGCCCGCGGCGTAGAGGCCGGGCACGACGGTGTCGTTGTCGCTCAGCACCTCGGCCTTGATGTTGGTGGGGATGCCGCCCATGGCGTAGTGGGCCGTCGGCATGACGGGCACCGGCTCCACCACGGGGTCGACGCCGAGGTAGGTGCGCGCGAACTCGGTGATGTCGGGCAGCTTCGTCTCGAGAACCTCGGCGCCGAGGTGGGTGCAGTCCAGCAGCACGTAGTCCTTGTGCGGGCCGGCGCCGCGGCCCTCGGCCACCTCCTGCACCATGCACCGGGCGACGATGTCGCGGGGCGCGAGGTCTTTGATGGTGGGGGCGTAGCGCTCCATGAAGCGCTCGCCCGACGCGTTGCGAAGGATCGCTCCCTCGCCTCGTGCTCCCTCGGTGAGGAGGATGCCGAGACCGGCGAGGCCGGTGGGGTGGAACTGGAAGAACTCCATGTCCTCCAGCGGCAGGCCCTTGCGCCAGATGATGCCCACGCCGTCGCCGGTGAGGGTGTGCGCGTTCGAGGTGGTCTTGTAGATCTTGCCGAAGCCGCCGGTGGCGAAGATCACGGCCTTCGCCTGGAAGACGTGGATCTCGCCCGTGGAGAGCTCGAACGCCACGACGCCCGAGGGCTTGTCGACCCCGTCGACCTTCGTCATCACCAGGTCGAGCACGTAGAACTCGTTGAAGAAGTTGATGCCGAGCTTGACGCAGTTCTGGAACAGCGTCTGCAGGATCATGTGCCCCGTGCGGTCGGCCGCGTAGCAGGCGCGGCGCACGGGCGCCTTGCCGTGGTCGCGGGTGTGGCCGCCGAAGCGCCGCTGGTCGATCTTGCCCTCGGGCGTGCGGTTGAACGGCAGGCCCATGTTCTCGAGGTCGATGACCGCGTCGATGGCCTCCTTCGCGAGGATCTCGGCGGCATCCTGGTCGACCAGGTAGTCACCGCCCTTCACCGTGTCGAAGGTGTGCCACTCCCAGTTGTCCTCCTCGACGTTGGCGAGGGCGGCGGCCATGCCGCCCTGCGCCGCACCCGTGTGGGAGCGCGTCGGGTAGAGCTTCGAGATCACGGCCGTCTTGGCCTTGGGGCCGGCCTCGATCGCGGCACGCATGCCGGCGCCGCCGGCGCCGACGATCACGATGTCGAACTGGTGGTAGTGCACGCCGTCGATCACGGCGCCGTCTTCGTACTCGGTCACGGCAGAACTCACTTACGGGTCGGGAGGCGACGGGTCATCGGGTGGCGCAGAACGACGGGAGCAGGTCTGCGGGCGACCCGGCGGGGCAGGGGTCGAAGGTGTAGATCACGAGCGTGCCGAGCACGATCATGGCCACTACGGCCACGAGGATCGCGCCGAGGAGCACCTTGCGGGTGGTCGCCTTCGTCGCGTAGTCGTTGACGATCGTGCGCATGCCGTTGCCGCCGTGGATCATGGCGAGCCAGAGCATCAGCGTGTCCCAGACCTGCCAGAACGGGTCGCTCCACTTGCCGCCGACGAAGGCGAAGTCGATGGCCTTGATGCCGTCACCGACGAGGAGGTTGACGAACAGGTGGCCGAAGATCAGCACCAGGAGCACGACGCCCGAGGCGCGCATGTAGATCCAGCCCCACTTCTCCCAGTTCACGCCGCGACTGCGACGCGCGGTGTGCGGGGCGCGGGGGGACTCGATGGTCGTGGCCATCAGGCACCTCCCACATGGCTGAACACGTTGATCAGGTGGCGCGGCGCGAAGCCGAGCATCGTGACGACCCAGAGGCCGATCACCACCCAGAACATCACGCGCTGGTACTTCGCGCCCTTGGACCACAGGTCGATCAGGATGATCCGGATGCCGTTGAACGCGTGGTAGACGATGGCGGCGACGAGCGCCGTCTCACCCAGACCCATGATGGGGTTCTGGTAGGTCGAGATGACCGCGTTGTAGGCCTCGGGGGAGATCCTCACCATCGAGGTGTCCAGGATGTGCACGAGTAGGAAGAAGAAAATCGCGACGCCGGTGATGCGGTGCAGCACCCAGGACCACATGCCTTCACGGCCGCGGTAGAGAGTGCCGGCCGGCCGCTTCGGTGTCATCGTCCCTGCCGTATTTATGGCCACGGACTAACCCTCCTTGGCTTCAGTCGGGGCCGTGACCGCTCGCTCGCGAGTGCAGCGAGACCGGTCATCGACCGCTCACAGTCTATGCGCGTTTCGGCGGCAACGGGTATTAGGCGGGCCTTAGTCGTATACAGGGCAGGCCGGATGCTCGTCCCGCGTCACCGCGCGGAAGAACGCCTCGCGAATACCCTGCTGTATTCAGGCGTGTGAGCCGACGCGAGTGCGCTTCGCTACCGTCGGGGCCCCCGTCACCGCACGGTAGTGACCGAGCAGCTCGTCGCAGACCGAGTCCCACGAGGTGCCGATCACGGAGCGCCGGCCGGCCTCGCCCATGCGGCGCCGGAGCGCCGGGTCGGCGACCAGGGAGCCCACGCGCATCCGCAGGTCGCGCGGGTCGTCGGGATCGAAGAGGTACCCGTCCTCGCCGTGCCGCACGAGGTCGATCGGGCCGCCGGCCCGGGGCGCCACCACCGGCAGCCCGGCGGCGTGCGCCTCCTGCAGGGTCTGGCCGAAGGTCTCCTCGGTGCCGGTGTGCACGAAGGCGTCGAAGGCGGCGTAGGCGTCGGCGAGGTCCCGGCCCGAGAGCCGGCCGAGGAAGGTGGCCGGCATCCCGTGCAGCAGGCGGCGGATGCGCTCGTCGCTCGGGCCGTCACCGACGATCGCGAGGTGGAGGCCGGGCATCCCGCGGAGGGCCGCCAGCCGTTCGAGGCCCTTCTCGGGGGCCACGCGCCCGACGTAGCCCACCACGGTGTCGCGGCCGCCGCGCGAGAGCAGGGCCGAGAGCGCCTGGGCGGTGGGCCGGGAGCGGTTGTTCGGGTGGTAGCGCTCGAGGTCGACCCCGCGACCCCAGCGCGCCAGGCGGGGCACGCCCGCCCGCTCGAGATCGCGCTGCGACGCGCTCGAGGGCACCAGCGTGCGGTCGGCGCCGTCGTGGATCCAGCGCACCACCCGCCAGGCCAGCTTCGAGGCCGAGCCGAGGCGGTTGCGCCGGGCGTAGCCCGCAACGTCGGTCTGGAAGACCGCGACCGACGGCACGCCCAGCCGGTTCGCCGCGGCGATGCCCTGGGCGCCGAGCAGGAAGGGAGAGGCCGCGTGCAGCACGTCCGGCTCGAAGCCGGCGATCAGCCGGGCGACCTGGATGCTCGGCATGCCCACCGGGAACTGGCGGTACGCCACCGCCGGCACCTCGTGCACCTGGAAGCCGCGGTAGTGGGACGGTGAGCCGGCGGCCGGTGCGATGACGATCGCCTCGTGGCCCTTCGCCGCGAGGTGGTCGAGCACCTTGCAGACGCTGTTCGTGACTCCGTTGACGGTGGGGAGAAAGCTTTCGCTGATGATCGCTACGCGCATGACATGCCTCCGCGGTGCCGTGGGGCCGACCGGCCACGTCGACGACGATAGGCAGCGGAGGTGGACCGGTGGTGTCGCGGCAGTGGCCTGCCCGTGGCGGCGGGGTGAGCATCCGATGGCCCGTTCGGGCGGCTGTATAGGCTGTGCCACATGAACTCATCGTCTCCGGCACTCGACCGGCTCTACAGCGTGATCCCCGCCGGTGGGATCGGCTCGCGGCTCTGGCCCCTGTCCCGGGCCGACGCCCCGAAGTTCCTGCACGACCTGAGCGGGTCCGGGCAGAGCCTGCTCCGCGACACCTGGGAGCGCCTCGCGCCCCTCTCCGGCGAGCAGCGCATCATGGTCGTCACCGGCCGCGCGCACCGCGCCGCCGTGGAGGACCAGCTGCCCACCCTGGAAGACGCCAACGTCGTGCTCGAGTCGGAGCCCCGAGACTCCACCGCCGCCATCTGCCTCGCGGCGGCCATCCTCGAGAAGCGCGAGCCGGGGGTCATCATCGGCTCCTTCGCCGCCGACCACGTCATCAGCAACCCCGAGCGCTTCCGCGCGGCCGTCGCGCAGGCCGTGCAGGTCGCCGACGCGGGCTACATCGTCACCATCGGCATCACGCCCACCGACCCCGCCGTCGGCTTCGGCTACATCCGCTGCCTCGGCTCGCTCGACATCGAGGGAGCTCCGGCCGCCCTCAAGGTCGACCACTTCGTCGAGAAGCCCGACCTGCCCACCGCCAAGCGCTACCTCAAGGCGGGCAACTACCTGTGGAACGCCGGCATGTTCATCGCCCGCGCCGACAAGCTGCTCGAGCACCTCGGCGCTTCGGAGCCCGAGCTGCTCGCGGGCGTGCTCGAGCTCGCCGAGGCGTGGGACACCCCGCGTCGCGGCGAGGTCGTCGACCGGGTCTGGCCGACGCTGAAGAAGATCGCGATCGACTACTCCGTCGCCGAGCCGGCCGCGGCCGCCGGTGCGCTCGCCGTCATCCCGAGCGACTTCGACTGGGACGACGTGGGCGACTTCGCCTCCATCGCCAAGCTGCACAGCTCGGGGCGCGGCACCGACCTCGCGATCCTCGGCAAGAACGCCCGCGTGCTCGCCGACTCGTCCAGCGGCATCGTCGTGTCGCAGTCCAAGCGCGTGATCAGCCTCATCGGCGTGCACGACATCGTCGTCGTCGACACCCCGGATGCGCTGCTGGTCACTACCAGCGAGCACGCGCAGCGGGTCAAGTCGGTCGTCGACGCCCTGCGCGCCGGCGGTTCCGGCGACGTGCTCTGACCCTCCCCTCTCCCCGTCTTGCCGCGCGCCCTAGGAGCCCGACCATGAGAACCACAGCCCTCGTCCGCACCGGACTCGTCGCCGGAGTGCTCGCCCTCGCCCTCGCCGGCTGCGCCGACGCCCCGACGTCGACCGGCGGCAGCTCGACCGCCGCGTCGAGCGACTACTGCGCCCGAATGGTCACGAACTCGGGGGGTCTCGACGACCGCTCCTTCAACCAGTCCAGCTGGGAGGGCCTCGAGAAGGCCCAGGACGAGTTCGGCATCGACGCCCAGGTGCTCGTCTCCACCGGCGAGACCGACCTGGCCCCGAACGTGACGCAGGCGGTGCAGAGCGGGTGCGCGTTCGTGCTCACCGTGGGCTACGAGCTCGCCGACGCCACCCTCGCCGAGGCGCAGTCGAACCCCGACACCCACTTCGCGATCGTCGACGAGACCGTCGAGGCGGCGAACGTCAAGCCGATCCTGTTCGACACCGCCCAGGCGTCGTACCTCGCGGGCTACCTCGCCGCGGGCGTCTCCAAGACCGGCAAGGTCGCGACCTTCGGCGGCGGCAACCAGCCGCCCGTCACCCTGTTCATGGACGGCTTCGTCGACGGCGTCGCGAAGTACAACGAGGTGCACGGCACCCAGGTGCAGGCGCTCGGCTGGAACAAGGCCTCGCAGGACGGCGTCTTCACCGGCGACTTCGAGGACATCAACAAGGGCAAGACCGTCACCCAGGGCTTCATCGACCAGGGTGCCGACGTCATCCTCCCGGTGGCGGGCCAGGTCGGTGAGGGGGCGGCCTCGGCGGCCTCCGAGGCCGGCGGGGTCTCGCTGATCTGGGTCGACAACGACGGGTACGACACCCTCCCGGCCGAGTACAAGCCGATCCTGCTCACCAGCGTGCTGAAGAACACCGGCGACGCCGTGGTCGAGATCGTCGGCGACGACATCGACGGCGACTTCAGCAACGAGCCGTTCGTCGGCACGCTCGAGAACGGGGGAGTGGCGCTCGCGCCCTTCCACGACCTCGAGTCGTCGGTGCCGGCCGAGCTGGCCGGCGAGCTCGACGACCTGAAAGCCCAGATCGTGGCTGGAACCGTCGTCGTCGAGTCCCCGTCGACCCCCTGACGTCTCAGCCGCGCCCGGTGGACATTTCGGGCACATTACGGCGTGATCGCGGCTTTGTAACGCTTGCGCCGCGAACCCGCACTGCCTCTGTCGGCGGTCGTCACATTCGGTAACGTGTAGACCCACACAGCCCCTGCGCGTCTCGGCAGGGCAGCATCTTGGAGGACATCTTGAGCATCAACCTGCGCCGTGCCGGAGTGGCCGGCTTCGCCACGCTGGGCGTGGCGGCCCTTCTCGCCGGCTGCGCGTCCGCTCCGTCGGACACCGCATCGACGTCGGGCGGCGACGCCGCCAGCGACTTCATCCCCTGCATGGTCTCCGACTCGGGCGGGTTCGACGACAAGTCGTTCAACCAGGCCGGCTACGAGGGCATCACCGAGGCGGCCGACAAGCTCGGCGTCGAGCCCGTCACCGTCGAGTCCGCGGCCGACACCGACTTCGCGCCGAACATCGACAACCTCATCTCGCAGGACTGCAACCTGATCATCTCGGTCGGCTTCCTCCTCGCCGACGCCACCAAGGCCGCGGCCGAGGCGAACCCCGACGTCGAGTTCTCGATCATCGACGACTCCTCCATCGAGGCCGACAACGTCAAGCCGATCGTCTTCGACACCGCCCAGGCCGCGTTCCTCGCGGGCTACGCCTCGGCCAGCTACTCCAAGACCGGCACCGTCGGCACCTTCGGTGGCATGCAGATCCCGTCGGTCACCATCTTCATGGACGGCTTCGTCGACGGCGTCAACTACTACAACGAGCAGAAGGGCACCTCCGTCAAGGCCATCGGCTGGGACGTCAAGGCCCAGACCGGCTCGTTCACCGGTGGCTTCGCCGCCGGCGTCGAGGCCAAGACCGCGGCGCAGGGTCTGATCGACCAGAACGCCGACGTCATCCTCCCCGTCGGTGGTCCGATCTTCCTCTCGGCCGGTGAGGCCATCCGCGACTCCGGCAAGGAGGTCGCCCTGGTGGGTGTCGACTCCGACAACTACGAGACCGCGCCCGACCTGAAGGACCTCTTCCTCACCTCGGTGCTGAAGGGCGTCAAGGCTGGTGTGGTCGACGTGGTCGACACCTCGGCCGCCGGCGACTTCGACGCCACCCCGTTCGTGGGCACGCTCGAGAACCAGGGCGTCGACATCGCCCCGTTCCACGACTTCGAGAGCAAGGTCTCGCCCGACCTGCAGGGTGAGCTCGACACCATCAAGGAGAGCATCATCAACGGCTCGATCGAGGTCGAGTCGCCCTCGACCCCCGCGTCGGCCGAGTAGCTCCTCCGCGTTCTCCGAACGCGACCCGGTCGGGGGGACCAGCGTGCTGGTCCCCCCGACCGCTCCTATTAACGGATGCCCCTCGGGGAGTAGGTAGATTGATCCCATGAAGCTCGAACTCCGGGGCATCACGAAACGTTTCGGTGCCCTCACTGCCAACGACCACATCGACCTCACGGTCGAGCCGGGCGAGATCCACTGCCTCCTCGGCGAGAACGGCGCAGGCAAGTCCACGCTGATGAACGTGCTCTACGGCCTCTACCAGGCCGACGAGGGCGAGATCGTGCTCGACGACGTCGTCCAGCACTTCGCCGGCCCGGGCGACGCCATGGCCGCGGGCATCGGCATGGTGCACCAGCACTTCATGCTCATCCCCGTCTTCACCGTCGCCGAGAACGTCATGCTCGGCCACGAGCAGACCGGTTTCGCCGGCCGGCTCGACCTCGCCGCCGCCCGCAAGCGGGTGCGCGAGATCAGCGACCGCTTCGGCTTCGACGTCGATCCGGATGCCCTGGTCGACGACCTGCCCGTCGGTGTGCAGCAGCGCGTCGAGATCATCAAGGCCCTCTCCCGCGACGCGAAGGTGCTCGTGTTCGACGAGCCCACCGCCGTGCTCACCCCGCAGGAGACCGACGAGCTGATGCAGATCATGCGTCTGCTGAAGGAGCGCGGCACCTCCATCGTCTTCATCACGCACAAGCTGCGCGAGGTGCGCGAGGTCGCCGACCGCATCACGGTCATCCGTCTCGGCAAGGTCGTCGGCGAGGCCTCGCCCACCGCCACCAACGCCGAGCTGGCCTCGCTGATGGTCGGCCGCGCGGTCGAGCTCACCGTGCAGAAAGACCCGGCGACCCCCGGCGCCCCCGCGCTCGTGGTCGAGAACCTCTCGGTCATCGACCCGCGGGGGCAGGTCGTCGTCGACAAGGTCTCCTTCGACGTCAAGGCGGGCGAGATCCTCGCCATCGCCGGCGTGCAGGGCAACGGCCAGACCGAGCTCACCGAGGCGCTTCTCGGCCTCCAGGACAGGGTCTCCGGCGAGGTCTCCCTCGACGGACGCAGCCTCCGGGGTATGAGCGTCCGCAAGGTGCTCGACTCGGGCGTGGGCTTCGTGCCGGAGGACCGCAAGGAGGACGGGCTCGTCGGCGAGTTCACCATCGCCGAGAACCTCATGCTCGACCGTTCCGAGGGGGAGCCCTTCGTGAAGGCCGGCGGGCTGCAGCTCGGCTACCTCCGCACCTTCGCGGAGGAGAAGTCGAAGGAGTTCGACGTGCGCTCCCAGGGCATCGACACCGAGGTCGGCCGGCTCTCGGGCGGAAACCAGCAGAAGGTCGTGCTGGCGCGCGAGCTCAGCCGCGACCTGCGGCTGTTCGTCGCCGCGCAGCCCACCCGCGGCATCGACGTCGGGTCGATCGAGTTCGTGCACAAGCGCATCGTCGCCACGCGCGACGAGGGCATCCCCGTCATCGTGGTGTCGACCGAGCTCGACGAGGTCGTCGCGCTCGCCGACCGCATCGCCGTGATGTACCGTGGCTCGATCGTCGGCATCGTGCCGGGCACCACCTCGCGCGACGTGCTCGGCCTCATGATGGCGGGCGAGGTCCCCGCCGACATCCCCGTGGAAGGAACCGCCGCGTGAGCGACACCACCATCAAGCCCGCTCCGGCGGTCGAGCCGCCGTCGCGCTGGCGAACCACCTTCAACGAGATCATCGGCGGCAGCGTCATGATCTCGATCCTCGCGGTCGTGCTCGCCATGATCGCGGGCGGCATCCTGATCGCCGTCACCGACGAGAACGTGCAGAAGGCCGCCGGGTACTTCTTCGCCCGCCCGGGCGACACCTTCGCCGAGATCTGGAAGGCCGTCTCCGGCGCGTACGTCTCGCTCTTCCAGGGAGCGGTGTTCAACCCCAAGCGCGACGACTTCGTGCAGCAGATCAAGCCACTCACCGAGACGCTCACCTTCGCCACCCCGCTGATCGCGGCGGGCCTCGGCGTGGGGCTGGCGTTCCGGGTCGGCATGTTCAACATCGGCGGCCGCGGGCAGATGCTCATCGCCGCGGCCTGCGCCGGCTGGGTGGGCTTCACCCTGCACCTGCCCTGGGGCCTGCACATGATCGTCGCGGTCATCGCCGGCCTCGTCGGCGGCGGCATCTGGGCGGGCATCGCGGGCCTGCTGAAGGCGCGCACCGGTGCCCACGAGGTGATCATCACGATCATGCTCAACTACGTCGCGTTCTACCTGGTGTCCTACCTGCTCCGCACCCCCGTGCTGCAGGCGCCCGGCTCGAACAACCCGAAGTCGCCGCCGATCGACAGCACCGCGGTCTTCCCCGACCTGCTCGGCCCGCAGTTCAACCTGCACTTCGGCTTCATCCTCGTCATCGTGGCCACCGTGTTCGTCTGGTGGCTGCTGAACCGCTCGTCGCTCGGCTTCAAGTTCCGCGCGGTCGGCATCAACCCCAACGCGGCCCGGGTCGCCGGCATCAACGTCAAGAACATGTACGTCTACGCCATGGTCATCTCGGGCGCGCTCGTCGGCCTCGCCGGTGTCTCGCAGGTGCTCGGCACCGTGACCACCGGCTTCAGCTCCGGCATCGACGCGGGCATCGGCTTCGACGCCATCACGGTGGCGCTGCTCGGGCGGTCGAAGCCGTGGGGCATCTTCGTGGCGGGCATCCTGTTCGGGGCGTTCAAGGCGGGCGGCTTCGCCATGCAGGCCTCCGAGGGCATCCCGATCGACATCGTGCTCGTCGTGCAGTCGCTGATCGTGCTGTTCATCGCGGCCCCGCCGCTCATCCGCACGGTGTTCCGCCTGCCCGACCCCACCAAGCCCAAGGCCCCCAAGGCCCCGGCGGCGCAGACCCGTGAGGCGGTGACGGCCAAGTGAGCGAGAACGTCTCGACCAACAACCTCGCCTCGTCGGCGGGCGTGCCCCCGACGGAGCACAACCATCCCGACACCTCGGGCAAGGCACTCGCCACGGTGCATGTGAAGAGCTGGAAGGCTCCCATCGCGTTCGGCATCTTCGCGATCGGTGCCCTGATCCTGTTCGTGGCCTTCGGTCGCGACGGGTCGTCGACGTTCCGGCTGTCGACCGAGTCCGACCTCATCCAGCTGCCCGAGGTCGTGCTGCCCACCCGGGCGACCGGCATCGTCATCTCGATCCTGCTGGTGCTGCTCGCCGCGCTGTCTGCCTGGTTCGTGGCCTCGGGCCGCCGGGTGCGGCTGTGGCTGATGGTGGTGTTCGCGGTGCTGTTCCTCGTCGCGTTCCTCACCTGGGCGTCGGCGGGCCAGACCATCCCGGTGCCCGGCCTGCTGCTCGGAACCGTGTCGCTCAGCGTGCCGCTGATCTTCGGTGCCCTGGGCGGCGTGATCTCCGAGCGCGTCGGTGTCGTCAACGTCGCCATCGAGGGCCAGCTGCTCGCCGGGGCGTTCGTCTCGGCGGTCGTGGCCTCGGTGACGGGCAACCCGTTCATCGGGCTGGTCGGTGCGGTCATCGCCGGCACCCTGGTGTCGTTCGTGCTGGCGGCGTTCTCGATCAAGTACCTGGTCGACCAGGTGATCGTCGGCGTGGTGCTGAACGTGCTGGTCACGGGGCTGACCTCGTTCCTGTACTCGCAGGTGCTGACTGCCGACCCCGACCTGCTCAACTCGCCGCCGCGCTTCGACCGGCTGCCGATCCCGGTGCTGTCGGAGATCCCGGTCCTCGGCCCGACCCTGTTCCGGCAGACCATCGTGGTCTACCTGATGTACATCGCGGTCGCGCTGGTGTTCTACAGCCTGTTCAAGACCAAGTGGGGTCTTCGCGTGCGGGCCGTGGGCGAGCATCCGCAAGCCGCCGACACCGTGGGCATCAAGGTCAACCGCACGCGCTTCTGGAACGTGTCGCTGGCCGGGGCGATCGCCGGCCTCGGCGGGGCGTACTTCACGCTCGGCTCGGTGGGCGCGTTCAACAAGGAGATGACGGCGGGCGCGGGCTTCATCGCCCTCGCGGCGGTGATCTTCGGCCGATGGGATCCGATCCGGGCGACGCTCGCCGCACTGCTGTTCGGCTTCGCGTCGAACCTGCAGAACGTGCTGGGCATCATCGGTTCGCCGGTGCCGAGCGAGTTCATGCTGATGCTGCCCTACGTGGTGACGATCTTCGCGGTCGCCGGCCTCGTCGGCCGGGTGCGCGGGCCCGCCGCCGCCGGCAAGCCGTACGTCAGCTCGTGACCGAGGAGGAGACCCCGATGACGGATGCCCGGAGCGAGATCGACTGGGACGCCCTGCGTGCCGTCGCCCTCGAGGCGATGGAGAAGGCCTACGTGCCGTACTCGAAGTTCCCCGTGGGTGTCGCCGCCATCGTCGACGACGGCCGGGTGATCTCGGGCTGCAACGTCGAGAACGCCTCCTACGGGCTGACGCTGTGCGCCGAGTGCACCCTGGTGTCGACGCTGCACATGACGGGCGGCGGCAAGCTCGTCGCCTTCACCTGCGTCGACGGTCACGGCGGTGCGCTGATGCCGTGCGGCCGATGCCGCCAGCTGCTGTTCGAGCACTCCGCCGAGGGGATGCTCCTCGAGACGGTCTCGGGCATCAAGACGATCGACGAGGTCATCCCCGACGCCTTCGGCCCCCGAACCCTCGTCGCCTACCGCGAAGACTCGCTCGCCGAGTAGAGCACTCCGCCCGCGCTGCGCGAGCCGAGCATCCGAGTAAGGACACACCATGGCCACCGAAGCCCACGACGTCGTCGATCTGATCCGCACCAAGCGTGACCGGGGAACGCTCTCGACCGCGCAGATCGACTGGCTGATCGACGCGTACACCCGGGGTTACGTGGCCGACGAGCAGATGTCGGCGCTGGCGATGGCCATCCTGCTGAACGGCATGTCGCGCGACGAGATCCGTGACCTCACCCTGGCCATGATCGCCTCGGGCGAGCGCATGGACTTCGCCGGCCTCGGCAAGCCGACGGTCGACAAGCACTCGACCGGGGGAGTGGGCGACAAGATCACCCTCCCGCTGATGCCGCTGGTCGCGAGCTTCGGGGTCGCGGTGCCGCAGCTCTCGGGGCGCGGGCTCGGGCACACCGGCGGCACGCTCGACAAGCTCGAATCGATCCCGGGCTGGCGGGCGTCCCTGTCGAACGAGGAGATGTTCGACCAGCTGCGCGACGTGGGCGGCGTGATCTGCGCCGCGGGCTCGGGGCTCGCGCCGGCCGACAAGAAGCTCTATGCGCTGCGCGACATCACGGGCACGGTCGAGGCCATCCCGCTGATCGCCTCGTCGATCATGTCGAAGAAGATCGCCGAGGGCACCGATTCGCTCGTGCTCGACGTCAAGTTCGGCTCGGGTGCCTTCATGCAGGACATCGCGCGCTCCCGGGAGCTCGCGCAGACGATGGTCGATCTCGGCAACGACGCCGGGGTGCGCACGACTGCGCTGCTGACGAACATGAACGTGCCGCTCGGGCTCGCGATCGGCAACGCGAACGAGGTGCGCGAGTCGGTCGAGGTGCTCGCCGGCGGTGGGCCGGCCGACGTGGTCGAACTCACACTCGCGCTCGCCTCGGAGATGCTCCGGCTCGCCGGTCAGCCTGACGCCGATGTCGCCGAGGCCCTCCGCGACGGCCGGGCGATGGACACCTGGAACCGGGTCATCCGCGCCCAGGGTGGAGACCCGACCGCGCCGCTGCCGATAGCGCGCGAGACCACGACGGTCAACGCTCCTCGCTCGGGCGTGCTGCTGCGACAGGATGCTCTGCCCTTCGGCATCGCGGCCTGGCGTCTCGGCGCCGGCCGGGCCCGGGCTCAGGATGCGGTGCAGCACGCCGCCGGAATCGACCTGCTGGCGAAGCCCGGCGACGTCGTGGCCGAGGGGCAGCCGCTCTTCACGCTCTCCGCGGATGAGCCGACGCGCTTCGCCCGAGCCCTGGACGCACTCGAGGGGGCGTGGGAGATCGGCGACGCCACGGATTACGCTGCGGGCGACCCGCTGGTGGCCGAGCGCATCGGTCGAACCGCCACTTCCGCGTGATTTCGGGGCTCTTCGCCTCGACACGCCCGGGCGTTCATCGGGATTTGGCCTCCGGGAAACATCCCCGTAATGTTCTTACTCGTCACCCCACAGGTGCGGAAAGCGGAAGAGCTTACCGGCCTCAAGC
>NZ_JANTEZ010000015.1 GCF_024978135.1 Herbiconiux gentiana
GCCGCCCCCGCGCCTGGGCCCCCGCCGCATCCGCGGTCGCGCTGGTGCTGCTCGGCGGCGCGGCCTTCGGCGCGGGTGCCGCCGTCGGAGCTGCGGCGGGCGGGGCGGCGCCGGAGTCCGCGATCGCGGTGCCCACAGCATCCGCCACCCCCACCCCCACGAGCACCCCGACCCCCATCGCCACCCCGCGCCCCACCCCCCAGGCCGTCGCCGCCCCGGCCCCCGTGCGCACCTGCTCGGTCGCCGACCTCGACGCCGACCCCCGCCTCGGCACCCGCCTCGCCGCCGTACGCAACGCCACCACCGGCGAGCTGCTCTTCGACCGCGCCGCCACCACGCCCGCCCGCACGGCCAGCGTGATGAAGGTGCTCTCGAGCGCCGCCGCCCTCGCGGTGCTCGGCCCCGACCACCGCGTGCCCACCACGGTCGTGCGCGGCGCCGAGCCTGGCCAGGTCGTTCTCGTCGGCGGCGGCGACATCACGCTCGCCAGCCAGGGCGAGAACATCTACCCCGGCGCCGCGAGCCTGCCCGACCTCGCCGCCCAGACCCAGGCCGCGTGGGACGCCGACCCCGCCACCGCCGGCACCCCGATCACGAGCGTGCTGCTCGACGCCTCCGTCTTCTCGGGCGACCGCTGGCACCCGAGCTGGAACCGCAAGGAACTCTACGACGGCTACTCCTCCGAGGTCACCGGCCTGCAGGTCGACGGCGACCGCGCCGAGCCGTCGGCGAACGTCTCGACCCGCAGCGAGAACGCGGTGCTGAGTGCGGGGCAGGCCTTCGCGAGCGCGCTCGGGGTTCCGGATGCGCCGCTCACCGAGGGCGTCGCGCCCGCCGGTGCGGCGCAGCTCGGGCAGGTGCTCTCGGCGCCCGTGTCGACGATGGTGCCCGACGCCCTCCTGCGCTCGGACAACACCGAGGCCGAGATGCTCGCCCGCCTCGTCGCCGTCGAGCTCGGGGTCCGCAACGACTTCGCGGCGCTCGGCACGGCCATCCCGCAGGCGCTCGCCGGCTACGGGCTCGACACCTCGTCGCTCACGATCGTCGACGGTTCGGGCCTCAGCGACCTGAACGGGGTGCCGCCGGCGTTCCTCACCGAGCTGTTCGTGAAGATCCAGAACCGGGAGGGCAGCCTCGGGGTCATCCGCGACGGCCTGCCCGTGGCCGGGGTCAGCGGCACACTCGCCGGTCGCTACGGCGACTCCCCGGCGGCCGGTCACGTCATCGCGAAGACCGGCTGGATCGACACCGGCTACACCCTCTCGGGCATCGTCGAGGCATTTGACGGCACGGTGCTCACCTTCGCCGTCTTCGCGCTCGACGACGTCGGCGACAACGCGAAGGTCGCCATCGACGCGCTCGTGACCGGCTTCTACGAGTGCGGCGACGGGCTGTCGAACGGCTGAGCGGCCGTCTGGGCGGGCAGGCGAACGGATGCTCGGACCGTCGTCGCCCGCGGGGCGCGCCGCCGCGCATCCGCCCCTAAAATAGCCGTGACACCGACGCTCAGGAGGCGACCGACGATGGCCAAGGCGCTGTTCATCATCGACGTGCAGAACGACTTCATCGAGGGCGGTGCACTCGGGGTCGAGGGCGGCACCGCCGTGGCCGAGGGCATCTCGCGGATGCTCGCGCGGAACCCCGACGCGTACGAGTTCGTCATCGCCTCCCGGGACTGGCACGACCCCGACAACGACAACGGCGGGCACTTCGCCACCGACGCGGAGCCCGACTTCGTGGGCACGTGGCCGGTGCACTGCGTCGCCGGCACCTACGGCGCCGAGTACCACGACGAGCTGACCACGCGCGCGATCGACCACCACGTGCGGAAGGGCATGGGTGAGCCGGCGTACTCGATCTACGAGGGCACGACCGAGGAGGGCGGCACGGTGCACGAGCTGCTCGACAAGAACGGTGTGACCGAGATCGACATCGCGGGGCTCGCGACCGACTACTGCGTGCGCGCCTCGGCGCTCGACGCGATCGAGCACGGACGCTCGGTGCGGATCATCACCGACCTGGTCGCGGGGGTCTCGCCCGAGGCGTCGCGCGCGGCCATCGAGGAGCTGGCGCGGGCGGGCCCCGACCTGATCACGTCGGAGCACGTGGGGCGCTGATCGCGCGCGGCGCGCCGATCGCGCGCGAAGCCTGCGCAGGTGGTGGATCGCCATCGCGGGCCGGTCAGTGGGGGATGAGGGCGCGCGAAGCCGGCGGGTGACCAAGGCGCCGCGGCGGGTCGTGGCGGCAGCCAGCGGGTCGCGGTCGGCTGGCGGCGGGTCGCGCGGCGGTGGGGTGTGGGGCGGCGGCAGGTCGGTCAGCGGGCGGGCGGCGGCGCGGGGTCGGTCGCGGCGCCCGAGGCCGCGAGGAGCGCCCAGAGCTCCGCGCGGGCCGGGAAGGTGTCGAGCGGGAGGCCGAGCGCCGCGCCCAGGGTCTCGATGCGCAGGCGGAGGCTGTGGCGGTGCAGGCCGAGCTCGCGGGCGGCCGGGTCCCAGCGGCCGTTGTGCCGCAGCCACACGTCGGCGGCGCGCAGCTGCTCGCGGCCTTCAGCGGTGCGGCGCAGCGGCGCGAGTCGCGCCCGGGCGAGCTCGCGGGCCGTCGCCGTGTCGGGGCTCCATCCCGAGCCCGCGGCGGATCCGCCACCTGCCCGCAGGAAGCCGAGCAGCCCGTCGCTCGCGAGCTCGTCGAAGGCGACCGAGCGGCCGGGGGTCGCCCGGTCGAGGGCGCGCAGCGCCTGGGAGACGAGGGCGTCGAGCTCGTCCCAGGTGCCGGGTGCCGAGGCTCCGGCGGGAACGTGCGCCTCGTCGAGGCGGCGTCGCTCGTGAGCGGCCCCCTGGTTGTCCACGAGCAGCATCAGCTGCGCGCCGTGGGCCACCGCGAAGCGCGCTCCGGCGGATGCGCTGCGTCGCTCGAGGCGGTCGCGGAAGGCCGGGGTCAGGGAGGCCAGTGGCACGGCGACGACGGTGAGCGGCTCGGCGGGGAGGTCGATCCGCAGCACCTCGGCGGCCCGCCGCACCGCGTCGAGCCGGCCCTCGCGCAGCAGCTGGAACAGCTGCTCGAGGATGGACCGGTGCCCCAGCCGCAGGTCGTCCGCGTGCTCGAGCGCGAGCTCGGCCAGCGCGGCGAGGGTGCTCACGACCGACTCGGCGGCCGCGTCGAGCGGCTCGCCCCGCAGCACCGCGACCGCCCCGGGGTGCCGCCCCGACGCCCCCAGCGTCTGCACCAGCAGCGTCCCGTCCCCGAATGGCTCCCGGATGCGCGCCCGCCGCCCCCGCCCGAGCACCGCTCCGGCCACCCCCGCGACCGCCCGCCCCGCGCCGCCGCGCTCGCCCCCGCCCGCGCCCGCCATTGCGCGCGGGCCCGCGCCAGCAGCGCCGCTACCCGCGGCCCCGCCAGTACCACCGCCCGAGCCCGAGCCTGCGCCCGCACCACCCACGCCCACACCGCGCCCACCCGCGACCCGCCCCGCGTGCTCCAGCACGCCCGCGTCGGCGTCCACCACCCAGATCGACGCCCCGAGGGCCTCGGCCGCCGCCCCCACCGCCGCGCTCAGCCCGCCCCGCCCCACGGCACGGGTCAGCGCGTCCTGCGCCTCGAGCGCCCACTCCACCCGCTCCCGGGCGGCCGACGCCTCCCGGTCGGCGATCGCCCGCGCCACCGCGATGAACGGCGTGCGGTACGGAATCTCCACCAGCGGCAGCCCCGCCCCCACGCATGCCGCCACCAGCTCGGGCGGCGTCCCGGCCCGCACCACCTCGGTGCCGAACCCCAGCGCCACGACCCCGGCCGCGACGAGCCGGTCGACATACGCCCGGTAGTCGGCGTCGTCGTATCCGTCGAACTGCCGCCCCGTCGTCAGCAGCAGGTGCCCGGGGGAGAGGAACGGGGTGGGGTCGTCGAGGTCCGACCCGTGCGCCCAGTCGACGGCCGGCAGGGCCTGCGCGGAGGGCGTCAGCAGCGTCAGCGCCAACGACGGAACACCGAGGATCAGAGCCAGCGGGGTCGCCATCTCTCGACTCTAGCTGCCGAAAAGGCGCAAGGGCGACACGAGGCTGCCCGAACGGCAGCCGAGCATCCGCCACCCAGGGTCTAGCGTCGAACCACCCCACGGAAGGACAGTCATGACCTCGACCATCACCGGCGGCCCCGCCCTGCGCCAGCAGCGCGAGCTCGTGACGAGCATCCCGGGGCCCGTCTCGCAGCAGCTGATGACGCGCAAGACCGCGGCCGTGCCCAAGGGCGTCGGCCTGACCCTGCCGATCTTCGTCGAGGCGGCCGGCGGCGGAGTCGTGCGCGACGTCGACGGCAACACCCTGATCGACTTCGGCTCGGGCATCGCGGTCACGGGTGTCGGCAACAGCGCCCCCGCGGTGGTCGACGCGGTCACCGCCCAGGTCGCGCAGTTCACCCACACCTGCTTCACGATCACCGGCTACGAGGGCTACGTCGAGGTGGCCGAGGCGCTCAACCGCCTGACCCCGGGCGACTTCGACAAGCGCACCGCCCTGTTCAACTCCGGCGCCGAGGCCGTCGAGAACGCCGTGAAGATCGCCCGGCACTTCACCGGCAAGCAGGCCGTCGTGGCGTTCGACCACGGCTACCACGGGCGCACCAACCTGACGATGGCGCTCACGGCCAAGTCGATGCCCTACAAGAGCGGCTTCGGCCCCTTCGCCCCCGAGGTCTACCGCGCCCCCATGTCGTACCCGTACCGCGACGCCCTGTTGATGGGGGAGCGCCACGCGAACGACGGCGCCGCCGCGGCCCGCCGCGCGATCCTGCAGATCGAGAAGCAGATCGGCGCCGCCAACCTCGCCGCGCTCATCATCGAGCCGATCCAGGGTGAAGGTGGCTTCGTCGTGCCGGCGGAAGGCTACCTGCCCACCCTGCTGGCCTGGGCGCGCGAGAACGGCGTCGTCTTCATCGCCGACGAGGTGCAGACCGGCTTCGCCCGCACCGGCGACTTCTTCGCCTGCGAGCACGAGGGCATCGAGCCCGACCTGATCGTCACCGCGAAGGGCATCGCCGGCGGTCTGCCGCTCAGCGCCGTCACCGGCCGCGCCGAGATCATGGACTCCGCCCACGCCGGCGGCCTCGGCGGCACCTACGGCGGCAACCCCATCGCCTGCGCGGCGGCGATCGCGACCATCCGCAGCTTCGAGGAAGACGGTCTCGTCGAACGCGCCCGCGCCATCGGCGAGCAGTTCATCGCACGGCTCACCGAGCTGAAAGCGGCGGATGCCCGCATCGGCGATGTGCGCGGCCGCGGCGCCATGGTGGCCATCGAACTGGTCGACCCCACGACCGGCGACCCCGACGCCGCGCTGACGTCGGCCGTCGCCGCGAAGGCCCACGCGGCCGGCGTGGTGCTGCTGACCTGCGGGACCTACGGCAACGTCATCCGCTTCCTGCCGCCGCTGACGATCGACGACGCCCTGATCGCCGACGGCCTGGACGTGGTGGCCGAGGCACTCGCCACCACCTGACACCGAGAGCATGATGAACACGACGAACCACGAGGGAGACCACCAGTGACCACCGAGACCGAACTCCTCGCCGCAGTGCCCGACCGCCTCTTCATCGGCGGACAGTGGGTGGCCGGCAGCACCGGCGCCACGCTCGACGTGAACGACCCTGCCACGGGGAAGATCATCAAGACCATCGCCGACGCCACCCCCGAAGACGGCATCGCCGCCCTCGACGCGGCCGTCGCGATCGCCGACGAGTGGGCGGCCACCGCTCCGCGTCAGCGCGGCGAGATCCTGCGCGGCGCCTTCGACCTGCTGCAGCAGCGCCGCGACGACGTCGCCCTGCTGATGACGCTCGAGATGGGCAAGCCGCTCGCCGAGGCGAAGGGCGAGGTCGCCTACGGCGGCGAGTTCCTGCGCTGGTTCAGCGAGGAGGCCGTGCGCATCACGGGTCGCTACGGCTCCAACCCCGAGGGCACCGGCCAGATGATCGTCTCGCAGCGCCCGGTCGGCCCCTGCTTCCTCATCACCCCCTGGAACTTCCCGCTCGCCATGGCGACCCGCAAGATCGCCCCCGCGCTGGCAGCCGGCTGCACCGTCGTGGTGAAGCCCGCCGCCCTCACCCCGCTGACGACGCTCTACGTGGCCCAGCTGCTCGAAGAGGCCGGCCTGCCCGGCGGCGTGCTGAACGTCGTCACCACCACCCGCTCGGGCGCCCTCTCGGGCCCGATCATCGCCGACCCGCGCCTGCGCAAGCTCAGCTTCACGGGCTCGACCCCGGTGGGCCGCACCTTGATGAAGCAGGCCTCCGAGAACGTGCTGCGCACCTCGATGGAGCTCGGCGGCAACGCCCCGTTCGTCGTCTTCGGCGACGCCGACCTCGACAAGGCGGTCGACGGGGCGATGGCCGCGAAGTTCCGCAACATCGGCCAGGCCTGCACTGCGGCGAACCGCTTCATCGTGCACTCCAGCGTGGCCGCCGAGTTCTCCCGCAAGGTGAGCGAGCGGGTCGGCGCCCTGCGCATCGGCCGCGGCACCGAGGAGGGCGTCGGCATCGGCCCGCTGATCGACGACAAGGCGGTCGACAAGGCCGACGAGCTCGTGCAGGACGCCGTCGGACGCGGCGCGACCCTCGTCGCCGGCGGCCACCGCGTCGACGGCCCCGGCAGCTTCTACGAGCCCACCGTCGTCACCGGCGTGCCGCTCGACAGCGAGATCCTGCGCGAGGAGATCTTCGGCCCCGTCGTCAGCATCGTCGAGTTCGAGGAGGAGGACGAGGCGGTGCGCCTCGCGAACGACACCGAGTACGGCCTCGTCTCGTACGTCTTCACCGAGAGCCTCGCCCGCGGTCAGCGGATGATCGACAAGCTCGACACCGGCATGATGGGCCTGAACGTCGGCGTGCTCTCGAACGCCGCCGCGCCCTTCGGTGGCGTGAAGCAGTCGGGCCTGGGCCGCGAGGGCGGGCTCGAGGGCATCCACGAGTACCTCTCGCCGAAGTACACGCTGATCCCGAACAGCTGACCCCCGCCAGCTGACCCGAGCAGCGACACGCGCCCGCGGGCGGTGAGGCCCCCGCGCCCCCCGACCCGCGGGCGCTGAGCCCCGATCCCGCGGGCGCCCCCGCTCATAGCCACACCACAGCCTCTCGCGGGCCCGGCCCCAGGATGCGCGCCTAGCGTCACTCCTCGTGAGAACCCGACTCCTCCGCCCGTGGCCCCTGCGCTCCTGGCACCTGGGCCTCGCCGCCCTCACGGCGGTCAGCGCCTTCGTCACGCTCTGGGCGCTCCAGCTCGGCCAGCGCAGCGAGTACTACGCCGCCATCGCCCTGTCGATGAGCCGCAGCTGGTCGAACCTCCTGTTCGGCGCGTTCGACCCGGCGGGCACCGTCACGCTCGACAAGATCCCCGGCTCGTTCTGGGTGCCGGCCCTGTTCGTCAAGGCCTTCGGCTTCTCGACGTGGTCGGTGAACGCCCCGAACGCTCTCGCGACGGTGGCGGCCGTCGTCGTGGTCGCGTTCACGGCGAAGCGGATGCTCGGCCCCACCGCAGGCCTCCTCGCCGGCGCCGTGGTGGCCTCGACCCCCATCGTGGCCGCCGTGGCCCGCAGCAACCAGCCCGAGTCGTTCTTCGTGCTGGCGCTCGCGCTCACGGCGTGGGCGGCGACCCGGGCGGTGGAACGGGCATCCGGAGTCTGGCTCGTGGTGGCCGGGGCTTTCGTCGCCCTGGGCTTCCAGTTCTACATGCTCGAGTCGTGGGCCGTGTGGCCGGCGCTCGCCGCGGGCTGGCTCTGCACCCGGAAGCGGTGGCTCACGAAGCTGTGGCAGCTCGCGCTGGCGGGGCTGGTGAGCCTCGCGCTCTCGCTGGTCTGGATCGTCACCGTCGCGCTGATCCCCACCGCCGACCGCCCCTACATCGGCGGCACGGGCGGCAACGACCCGTTCGAGATGGTGTTCGGCTACAACGGGCTCGGACGATTCTCGGCGACGTCCGACTCGGCCGACTACCGCTCGTTCACGCCGCCGTTCTCGGGTGACGCCGGGGCGCTCCGGCTGTTCGACGTCGAGGTCGCGCCGCAGGTGGCGTGGCTGATCCCCGCGGCCCTCGTGGCCGTGGTGGTGCTGTGGAGGCTCGAGCCCACCCGCCGCGCCCTGACCGTGCTGCTCGGGGCCTGGCTCGTCACGTTCCTGGCGATGTTCTCGGCGGTCGCCGGGATGCACCAGTTCTACACGGCTGCGCTCGCCGTGCCGATCGCGCTGCTGGTGGGCTGGGCGGTCGCCGCCGGGCGCCGCTCGGGCCGGCCGTGGCCCCTGGTCGCCCTCGTGGTGGCGGCCTCGGTGACGGCGCTCGGGGTCGGCCTGTACCAGCCCGACTACCTCTACCCGGTGGCCGTCGCGCAGGCGGTCGTCGCCGTCGTCGTGATCGCGCTGCTCATTGCTCGGCGCCGCGGGCGCGACCGGCCGTCGCCGGGTCGCCTGCAGCGGGCGGCGGATGCGCGCTGGTTCGCCGTGCTCACGGCCGCCGCCCTGCTGCTGACCCCCGCGGGCTGGTCGCTCGACGCGATGAACCACGAGAACTCGATCAACCCGATCGCCGGCGCCGGAGCGGCGTTCGGCGGTGGAGGTGGCGGCGCGGGTGGTGCAGGCGGCGCGAGCAGCGCACGCGGTGCCGGCGGCGGCGCCCCGGGCGCCCGACCGTCGGGCGGCGACGGCACCCGCGGCGCCGCCGGCGGAGC
>NZ_JANTEZ010000016.1 GCF_024978135.1 Herbiconiux gentiana
AAAGTATGTCCGGCGGTGTCCTACTCTCCCACAAGGTCCCCCTTGCAGTACCATCGGCGCTGAGAGTCTTAGCTTCCGGGTTCGGAATGTGACCGGGCGTTTCCCTCTCGCTATGGCCGCCGAAACTCTAGAGACGTATCGTCTTGAAGTTTCAAACAGTCCAACACGAAGTGTTGAATGTTTGGTTCTCGACCGTACATCGAGAACCACATAGTGGACGCAAGCAATCTTGGCCCCACATGCCAGCCTTACAACATGCATGTGAGTGGTGATTATCAAGTTATCGGCTTATTAGTACAGGTCAGCTCCACGAGTCTTTAGTCCTCGCTTCCACATCCTGCCTATCAACCCAGTCGTCTAGCTGGGAGCCTCTCACCCCGGAGGGTATGGAAATCTCATCTCAAGGCCGGCTTCCCGCTTAGATGCTTTCAGCGGTTATCCATCCCGAACGTAGCTAATCAGCGGTGCTCCTGGCGGAACAACTGACACACCAGAGGTTCGTCCAACCCGGTCCTCTCGTACTAGGGTCAGATCCTTTCAAATTTCCTGCGCGCGCAGCGGATAGGGACCGAACTGTCTCACGACGTTCTAAACCCAGCTCGCGTACCGCTTTAATGGGCGAACAGCCCAACCCTTGGGACCTACTCCAGCCCCAGGATGCGACGAGCCGACATCGAGGTGCCAAACCATGCCGTCGATATGGACTCTTGGGCAAGATCAGCCTGTTATCCCCGAGGTACCTTTTATCCGTTGAGCGACAGCGCTTCCACAAGCCACTGCCGGATCACTAGTCCCGACTTTCGTCCCTGCTCGACTTGTCAGTCTCACAGTCAAGCTCCCTTGTGCACTTACACTCGCCATCTGATTGCCAACCAGATTGAGGGAACCTTTGGGCGCCTCCGTTACTCTTTAGGAGGCAACCGCCCCAGTTAAACTACCCACCAGGCACTGTCCCTGAACCGGATCACGGTTCGAAGTTAGATATCCAGAGTGACCAGAGTGGTATTTCAACAATGACTCCACCCGAACTAGCGTCCGAGCTTCACCGTCTCCCACCTATCCTACACAAGCCACACCGAACACCAATACCAAGCTGTAGTAAAGGTCACGGGGTCTTTCCGTCCTGCTGCGCGTAACGAGCATCTTTACTCGTAGTGCAATTTCGCCGAGTTCGCGGTTGAGACAGCTGGGAAGTCGTTACGCCATTCGTGCAGGTCGGAACTTACCCGACAAGGAATTTCGCTACCTTAGGATGGTTATAGTTACCACCGCCGTTTACTGGGGCTTAAATTCTCAGCTTCGCCTTGCGGCTAACCGTTCCTCTTAACCTTCCAGCACCGGGCAGGCGTCAGTCCGTATACATCGTCTTGCGACTTGGCACGGACCTGTGTTTTTAGTAAACAGTCGCTTCCCACTGGTCTCTGCGGCCTTCAAACGCTCCAGGAGTAAATCCCTTCACGCCTCAGGCCCCCCTTCTCCCGAAGTTACGGGGGCATTTTGCCGAGTTCCTTAACCACGATTCTCTCGATCTCCTTGGTATTCTCTACCTGACCACCTGAGTCGGTTTGGGGTACGGGTGGCTAAAACCTCGCGTCGATGCTTTTCTTGGCAGCATAGGATCACTGATTTCGTCCGTGAGGACTACCCATCGAGTCTCAGCCGTAATGAGAGACGGATTTGCCTATCTCTCGGCCTACATTCTTAGACCGGGACAACCATCGCCCGGCTCAGCTACCTTCCTGCGTCACACCTGTTAATACGCTAACCGCACCAGACGGGTTCGAGCGTTAGACCGGCGCGCTTCACCCCGAAGGGATCCATCTAGCCGGCTTAGGACTCTTAGCACTACTGGATTGGCGTGGGCGGTTTTTCGCCAGTACGGGAATATCAACCCGTTGTCCATCGACTACGCCTGTCGGCCTCGCCTTAGGTCCCGACTTACCCAGGGCGGATTAACCTGGCCCTGGAACCCTTGGTCTTTCGGAGGACGGGTTTCTCACCCGTCTTTCGCTACTCATGCCTGCATTCTCACTCGTGTAGCGTCCACGGCTGGTTTACACCGCCGCTTCACTCGCCACACGACGCTCTCCTACCCATCCACACGGCTGGACCACGAAGGCCTGCCACTAATATGAATGCCACGAATTCGGTGGCGTGCTTGAGCCCCGTTACATTGTCGGCGCGGAATCACTTGACCAGTGAGCTATTACGCACTCTTTCAAGGGTGGCTGCTTCTAAGCCAACCTCCTGGTTGTCTGTGCAACTCCACATCCTTTCCCACTTAGCACGCGCTTTGGGACCTTATTCGGTGGTCTGGGTTGTTTCCCTCTCGACGATGAAGCTTATCCCCCACCGTCTCACTGCTGCGCTCTCACTTACCGGCATTCGGAGTTTGGCTAACGTCAGTAACCTTTTGGGGCCCATCGGCTATCCAGTAGCTCTACCTCCGGCAAGAAACACGCAACGCTGCACCTAAATGCATTTCGGAGAGAACCAGCTATCACGAAGTTTGATTGGCCTTTCACCCCTATCCACAGCTCATCCCCTCCATTTTCAACTGAAGTGGGTTCGGTCCTCCACGACGTCTTACCGTCGCTTCAACCTGGCCATGGATAGATCACTTCGCTTCGGGTCTAGAACATGCGACTCACTCGCCCTATTAAGACTCGCTTTCGCTACGGCTTCCCCTCACGGGTTAACCTCGCCACATATCACTAACTCGCAGGCTCATTCTTCAAAAGGCACGCTGTCACACCAACAAGGGTGCTCCAACGGTTTGTAAGCAAACGGTTTCAGGTACTATTTCACTCCCCTCCCGGGGTACTTTTCACCTTTCCCTCACGGTACTTGTCCGCTATCGGTCATCTGGGAGTATTTAGGCTTATCAGGTGGTCCTGACAGATTCACACGGGATTTCTCGGGCCCCGTGCTACTTGGGATACTCTTCGCGCCATCGCAACATTTCGGCTACGGGGTTGGCACCCTCTATGACTGGCCTTTCAAAACCATTCGCCTATATTGCTTTGTAACGCTCGCTGTACGGCAGTAACAGCAGAAAAGTCCCACAACCCCGACCATGCAACGCCTGCCGGCTATCACACATGACCGGTTTAGCCTCATCCGGTTTCGCTCGCCACTACTCACGGAATCACTGTTGTTTTCTCTTCCTGTGGGTACTGAGATGTTTCACTTCCCCACGTTCCCTCTACCCGCCCTATATATTCAGGCGGGAGTCACCGGGTCACCCAAAGGGCCCGGCGGGGTTTCCCCATTCGGAAATCCTCGGATCAGGGCTCTATTATCAGCTCCCCGAGGCTTATCGCAGATTTATACGTCCTTCTTCGGCTCCAGATGCCAAGGCATCCACCGTTTGCTCTTAGAAACTTGAAATCACATGAGTTTGAATCGATCTCTTATAAAGAAATTGACCAATGATCTACGAACACCCCGAAGGGTGTTCTGTTGATCTTTGTGATCCAGACATAAATGCCTGAATCTAAGATGCTCGCGTCCACTGTGTAGTTCTCAAAGTACGGGCGGTACCCTCCCCGCATCCCGCTCAAAGGCGGAACCAGGAAAGGTCCAGAGGTTCACGTCCACCCACCCTCGAAAGGGTGAGCGACCCGGTCCCTCAGGACCCAACAGCGTGCACATGCAACCACCCCCGAACCAACCCGTTCCAAACCCCCCAAAGGAGAGGTCGTACTAGCGCCGGCACGGTTCCTGCTGCACCAATGTCAATGTTCCACCCATGAGCCACCAGTCGAGAACGTGTGCCTCGAATCTGGCTGCCTGGACACCAAACGGTGCCAGATGCTCCTTAGAAAGGAGGTGATCCAGCCGCACCTTCCGGTACGGCTACCTTGTTACGACTTAGTCCTAATCACCGATCCCACCTTAGACAGCTCCCTCCCACAAGGGGTTAGGCCACTGGCGTTGGGTGTTACCGACTTTCATGACTTGACGGGCGGTGTGTACAAGGCCCGGGAACGTATTCACCGTGACGTTGCTGATTCACGATTACTAGCGACTCCGACTTCATGAGGTCGAGTTGCAGACCTCAATCCGAACTGAGACCGGCTTTTTGGGATTCGCTCCACCTTACGGTATTGCAGCCCTTTGTACCGGCCATTGTAGCATGCGTGAAGCCCAAGACATAAGGGGCATGATGATTTGACGTCATCCCCACCTTCCTCCGAGTTGACCCCGGCAGTCTCCTATGAGTTCCCACCATGACGTGCTGGCAACATAGAACGAGGGTTGCGCTCGTTGCGGGACTTAACCCAACATCTCACGACACGAGCTGACGACAACCATGCACCACCTGTTTACGAGTGTCCAAAGAGTTGACCATTTCTGGCCCGTTCTCGTATATGTCAAGCCTTGGTAAGGTTCTTCGCGTTGCATCGAATTAATCCGCATGCTCCGCCGCTTGTGCGGGCCCCCGTCAATTCCTTTGAGTTTTAGCCTTGCGGCCGTACTCCCCAGGCGGGGAACTTAATGCGTTAGCTGCGACACGGAGACCGTGGAATGGCCCCCACATCTAGTTCCCAACGTTTACGGCGTGGACTACCAGGGTATCTAATCCTGTTCGCTCCCCACGCTTTCGCTCCTCAGCGTCAGTTACGGCCCAGAGATCTGCCTTCGCCATCGGTGTTCCTCCTGATATCTGCGCATTCCACCGCTACACCAGGAATTCCAATCTCCCCTACCGCACTCTAGTCTGCCCGTACCCACTGCAGGCTGGAGGTTGAGCCTCCAGTTTTCACAGCAGACGCGACAAACCGCCTACGAGCTCTTTACGCCCAATAATTCCGGACAACGCTTGCACCCTACGTATTACCGCGGCTGCTGGCACGTAGTTAGCCGGTGCTTTTTCTGCAGGTACCGTCACTTTCGCTTCTTCCCTACTAAAAGAGGTTTACAACCCGAAGGCCGTCATCCCTCACGCGGCGTTGCTGCATCAGGCTTGCGCCCATTGTGCAATATTCCCCACTGCTGCCTCCCGTAGGAGTCTGGGCCGTGTCTCAGTCCCAGTGTGGCCGGTCACCCTCTCAGGCCGGCTACCCGTCGTCGCCTTGGTGAGCCATTACCTCACCAACAAGCTGATAGGCCGCGAGTCCATCCTTGACCAAAAAATCTTTCCAACTGATGACCATGCGGTCTCAGCTCGTATCCGGTATTAGACGTCGTTTCCAACGCTTATCCCAGAGTCAAGGGCAGGTTACTCACGTGTTACTCACCCGTTCGCCACTGATCCAGAAGAGCAAGCTCCTCCTTCACCGTTCGACTTGCATGTGTTAAGCACGCCGCCAGCGTTCGTCCTGAGCCAGGATCAAACTCTCCGTAAATGATTACGCACAGTAACGACCACCGGAATAGGCGGACCGCACTGCAAGTTCGAAACTGACAGAACAAATCATTACTGACTTGCTTTGTTGTTCAATATGTTGTTTCCAAAGGAATCCTGTAGTCAACCGAAGTCAACCGACAGGGTATTTGGCATTTGACATTGTGCACGCTGTTGAGTTCTCAAGGATCGGATGCACCAGAACCAAGCCGTTAGGCCGCCGCTCCAGGCAACTTCTCTACCCTAGCACCAGCTTCTGGCCTGTCAAATCGACATGTCCGAGCGAAGTGTTTGGGGTTGTGATCTTTTCATCTTTGGTACCGATCCCCACAAGGGATGGTCTTCCGGAAAGTGAAGATCTGATGTCCCGCTTGAGGCCGGTAAGCTCTTCCGCTTTCCGCACCTGTGGGGTGACGAGTAAGAACATTACGG
>NZ_JANTEZ010000017.1 GCF_024978135.1 Herbiconiux gentiana
CCGAAGAGGTTCTCGAGCACGTAGTTCCAGTGGCAGTACATGTCGAGGGTCATGCCCCCGCCGTCTTCCTCGCGATAGTTCCACGAGGGGCGCTGGGCGGGCAGGTAGTCGCCCTCGAACACCCAGTAGCCGAACTCGCCGCGCACGCTCAGGATGCGCCCGAAGAAGCCCGAGTCGATCAGCCGCTTGAGCTTCAGCAGCCCGGGCAGGTAGAGCTTGTCGTGCACGACGCCGTTCACGATACCGGCCTTCTCGGCCGCGGCGACGAGCTCGAGGCCGTCGGCGACGGAGTTCGCGATGGGCTTCTCGGTGTAGATGTGCTTGCCGGCGGCGATGGCCTGCAGGATCGCGTCTTTGCGGGCACTCGTG
This sequence comes from Herbiconiux gentiana, assembly GCF_024978135.1. GTDB lineage: Bacteria > Actinomycetota > Actinomycetes > Actinomycetales > Microbacteriaceae > Herbiconiux > Herbiconiux gentiana. Next base: position 370 of record NZ_JANTEZ010000017.1, read on the forward strand.
ACCTGGGCGTCGAAGTAGATGGTCGCGGTCTCGTCGGCGAGCGCGGCGGTGAGGTCGGTGGTGTACTCGGCGACGCCGTGCAGGGCGGCCAGCTCGGCGAGCTTGTCGGCGTTGCGGCCCACGAGGATCGGCTCGACCGTGAGCCGGTCGCCGTTCGGCAGCAGGATGCCGCCGTCGTCGCGGATCGCGAGGATCGACCGCACCAGGTGCTGGCGGTAGCCCATGCG
>NZ_JANTEZ010000002.1 GCF_024978135.1 Herbiconiux gentiana
AGGCTCGCGCGCCAGGCGCCGCCTCCGGCGGCAGCGCGGGCAGCGCGGGCGCCCGAGGCGCTGTGCGCCGGCGCCGGGTGGGCGCGGTGCGCTCCCCCTCGCGCGGGGCGGGGCGTCACCGGCTCGTCCATCCCGTCATGCTACCCCCGAAGGGGGCACCGGTCGGGGCCGCTTCGTGCGGCGGCCGGTGAGAGTGTGCGACCGCTACTCGCCCGGGTAGCGCACGCCGATCTGGTCGCGGATGTCGTCGAGCACCGCCATGATCGCCACCGACTCCGCCACGGGCAGCAGCGGGCTCTCGCGCTCGCCGGCCGCGAGCATCCGCTCGAATTCGAGGGCCTGGTACTCCATGCCGCGGGAGGCGACGGGCTGCTCGAAGCGCTCGATCACCTCACCGGCCGAGTTCGTGACCGTGAAGGAGGTGGGGGCGTACCAGGTGCGCTCGATGTCGACGCGGGCTTCGGTGCCGATCACCGACGCGGTCACGGGGCCGGCGGCGTCGATGGCGCTGTGCGAGACCGACTGGCGGCCGCCTTCGTGCTCGAAGATCAGCGCGGTCTGCTGGTCGACCCCGGTCGCGCCGATCGTGGCGCTCGCCAGGATGCGCGTCGGCAGGCCGAGCAGGTCGATCGCGAAAGACACCGGGTAGATCGCGAGGTCGAGCAGCGCGCCGCCGCCGAGCGCCGGGTCGTTGATGCGGTGCGACGGGTCGGACGGCAGGCGCTGGTCGTGGTCGGCCAGCACGGTGCGCACGTCGCCGAGCGTGCCGGCGGCGATGATCTCGCGCAGGCGCACCATGTGCGGGAGGAACCTGGTCCACATCGCCTCGAGCACGGCGACCCCGGCCGCCTCGCCCGCCTGCTGGATCTGCCGGGCCTCGGCCGCGTTGATCGTGAACGCCTTCTCGACGAGCACGTGCTTGCCGGCGCCGATCGCGAGCAGCGCGTTCTCGGCGTGGAAGGTGTGCGGGGTCGCGACGTAGATCACGTCGACGTCGGGGTCGGCGACGAGTGCCTCGTAGCTCGGGTGGGCGGTCGGGATGCCGAACTCCGCGGCGAAGCGGTCGGCCGACTCCTGGCTGCGCGAACCGACGGCCGCGATGGTGAGGCCGACGGCCTTCAGGTCGGTTGCGAACGAGCGGGCGATGCCGCCCGTGCCCAGGATGCCCCAGCGGACCGTGTTCGACATCGTCGTCTCCTTGTCTCGGTTTGCCCGCCCCGCAACGAGCAGAAGCCCGGCAATCCGGGCTTCTGTCTACTGGTCTTTCGGGGATGGTACGAGGGCCGCCTCCGGGAATCGAACCCGGGACCTATTCATTACGAGTGAATCGCTCTGCCGACTGAGCTAAGGCGGCCTGGCCGCGGCTTTCGCGCGTGGCACAGCAACAAAGCATAGCCGATAGCCGGAGGGCTCGTGTGCAGGGTCAGGCGGCGGTCAGTCGGAGGGTGTGCCGCCGACGACGGAGCGGAGCTGCTCGTAGCTGCGGTGCAGCTGATCGGGCAGCGAGACGTCGTCGGGGTGTTCGAGCCAGGCGATCCACGCGGCACGGGCGAGGGAGAGCATGACGACACCGGTGAGGCGCCCTCGCTCGGGAAGGGCGGGGTCGTCGGCGTCGAGGCCGCGCTTCCGGGCATCCGCCCGCAGTCGACGGGTGACCGAGTCGGCGATCTCGAGCTCGAACGAGCGGATGCGGTCGAGCCGCATCGCCGCGATCTGCGGATACTCGTGGATGACCGAACGCCGCAGCTGATGCAGCTCGGGGTCGAGCGTGCCGTCGGCGGCCTGGCCGGCCATGATGTCGACCAGGTCGCGGAGCGGATCGCCTCCCGGCCCCGCGTCTTCGAACCGTGCCGCGACCTCGTCGCCGAACTGGATCGGCAGGTCGCCCGTCAGCGACTCCTCCTTCGACGGGAAGTAGTTGAAGAAGGTGCGGGGCGAGACGCCGGCCTCGCGGCTGATGTCGTCGACCGTCAGTTGGTCGAGGCCGCTCTCGGCGATGAGGCGCAGGGCGGCGACCTGGATGCTCCGGCGCGTGGCGCGGCGCTTGCGCTCACGCAGGCCGACGTCGCCGCCGGCGGCGCTCGCGTCGGGCTGCATCAGCTGGTGCACTCGGGGTCGGAGCCCGGCACGGTGCCCTGGAGGAAGTAGGCGTCCACGGCATCCGCCACGCAGCTCGACGAGTTGTAGGCGGTGTGCCCCTCGCCCTGGAAGGTGATGAGGTGCCCGTTCTCGAGCTGACCGGCCAGCGCCTCGGCCCACTTGTACGGGGTGGCTGGGTCGCCGGTGGTGCCGACCACGAGGATCGGGCCGGAGCCCGCCGCGGTGACGGCCGCCGGGACGCGGCGGCTCGGGTAGGGCCACTGCGCGCAGGCGATGTCGCTGTAGGTCCAGTAGGGGCCCACCGTCGGCGAGGCCTCGACGATCTTGGCGTTCTGGTCGGCGATCACCGCCGGATCGGTGGTGGCGGGGTAGTCGGCGCAGCTGATGGCGTTGAACGACTCGATCAGGTTGTCGGCGTAGGTGCCGTCGGAGTTGCGGCTGTTGTAGGCGTCGGCCAGCTGGAAGGCGAAGTCGGCCTGGCCGTCGCCGACGGTCTGGAAGAGCGTGTCGAGGTAGCCCCAGTTCTCTTCGTTGTAGAGCGGGTAGAACACGGCGGTGAGCAGGTTCGACGCGCCGAGCTCGCGGCCGTCGCTCGCCCGGATGGGGCTCTGGTCGACCTTGGCCAACAGCTTCTGGATGCCCGTCAGCGCCTGATCGGCCGACCCCTGGAACCAGCAGTCGCTGCGGTCGGCGCAGGCGGCGAGGTAGTTCTTCAGCGCCTGCTCGAAGCCGGCCGCCTGCGAGATGCTGATGTCGAAGCCGCTGGACGACGGGTCTTCTGCGCCGTCGAGCACCATGCGCCCGACCTTCGCCGGGAAGTTCTCGGCGTACTCGGCGCCCAGGAAGGTGCCGTAGGAGTAGCCGAGGTAGTTGAGCTTCGTGTCTCCGACGACCGCGCGCAGCATGTCGAGGTCGCGGGTGGTGCTGTCGGTGTCGATGAACTCCAGCAGCGGGCCGGTGTTCTCGGCGCACCTGTCGGCGAAGTCCTTCGCGGCGGCGGTGTAGGCGGCGATCCACTCGGCCGAGCCGCGCTCCCCCGGGATGATGTCGTAGAGGTAGGCGTCGCGCTCGCTGTCGGTGAGGCACTTCACGGCGTCGGAGTGGCCGGTGCCGCGCGGGTCGTAACCGATCAGGTCGTACGAGCTCTGCAGCGACGGGTGCGCCGCGTAGTCGGCCGACTGCTCGACGAAGTCGTAGGCGGAACCGCCCGGGCCGCCCGGGTTCACGAACAGGCTGCCGAGCTTGGTGCCGTCGGTGGGCTTCTTGATCAGGGCCAGGTCGACCGTGTCGCCCGAGCCGGGGTTCGCCCAGTCGAGCGGGGCCTTCGCGGTGGCGCACTCGAAGGAGCCGCTGCAGGACTCCCATTCGAGCGTCTGGGAGTAGAAGGGCTTCAGCTCGGCCGGCACGTCTTCGGCGGTGGGGGTGGAGGTGCTGGTGCCGCCGCCACCCGTGCCATCTCCGCTCGTGCCCCCGTTGGCGTAGTCGCTCGTGAACCAGGTCGCGCAGCCCGAGAGCGCGATGACGGCCGCCGTGGCCAGGGCGACGAGCGCGGTGGCCCGTCGGGTGACGCGGCGGGTGGGGCGGGGACGACTCACGGGGAGACCTTTCGGGATGCGGCGGTGCGGCCGGCCTCGGCCAGCGTGATGAGCATGGCCTCGAGGGAGAGAGCCGGAGCGACGTTCGCGGCGATGCGGCGTCGGGCGTCGGCGATGGCGTCCATCGCCGCGAGGGTCTGGGCGGGGTCGACTCCCGCGGCGACCTCGCGCACGCGGTCGGCGATGGCCTCGTTCACGAGCTCGACGCTGTCGGGCGCGCCCAGCTGCACGAGCACGACGTCGCGATAGAGCGAGAGCAGGTCGGTGAGGATGCGGTCGATGCCGTCGCGCAGGCTGCGCGTGGCGCGCCGCTTCTGGTCGTCTTCGAGTGCCTTCATCTGGGAGCGGAGCGCGGGCGGGACGGCCTGCCCGGGCTCGACGCCGAGGGAGCGCAGGGCGCTCTCGCGCTCCTCGGCGTCGCGCTCGAGGGTGATGGCCTGGGCGTCGGCCCCCGCGATCTCGAGCAGTCGGGCGGCCCCGCGCACGGCGTCGCCCACCGAACGCACGCCGAGCGCCAGGTCGAGGGTCTCGGCCCGGCGGGCGCGCGCCTCGTCGTTGGTCGCCAGGCGATGGGCCATGCCGATGTGGCTCTGCGACTCCCGCGCGGCGCGTTCGGCCGTGGCGGCGTCGACACCGTCGCGGCGCTGCAGCAGGCTCGCCACGTCGCCGGTGCTCGGCACCCGCAGGCGCACCGAGCGCACCCGCGAGCGGATGGTGGGCAGCAGGTCGGCCTCACTGGGGGCGCACAGGATCCACACCGTGCGCTCGGGCGGCTCCTCGAGCGCCTTGAGCAGCACGTTCGAGGTGCGCTCCTGCATGCGGTCGGCGTCTTCGATGACGACGACGCGGTAGCGGGCCACCGACGGCGAGAACTGCGACGACGAGACGAGCTTGCGCACCTCCTCGATCGAGATGATGACGCGCTCGGTGGCGAGCACCGCGAGGTCGGGGTGGGTGCGGGCCGCGACCTGCGTGCAGTCGGGGCAGACTCCGCAGCCGCCGAAGCGGCAGAGCAGTGCGGAGGCGAAGGCGTAGGCCAGGTTCGAGCGGCCCGAGCCGGGCGGACCGGTGATGAGCCAGGAGTGTGTCATCGAGTCGGTGGCACCACGGGCATCCGTCGCCTGGGCGGGCGCCGGGCCTGGCGGCTGGGTTGTCGGTGACCCGGTCGGCGGGGCTGTCGGGTGGGCTTCGCCGCGTGGGCGCAGGGAGCTCTCGGCGGCCGCGCGGAAGACCTCGATGGCGGCCGATTGGCCCGTGAGGTCGCTCCAGACGGTCATGGGTCCAATCTATCGGCCGCCCCTGACAGTGCGCCGTCGGGTGCGGTGGGCGTCAGAGCAGGGTCGCGACGCGGTTCCGGATGCTCGCCGCGATCGTCTCGGGATCGGCCGACGCGTCGACCACCAGGAACCGGTCGGGCTCCCGTTCGGCCAGGGCGAGGAAGGCGGCCCGCACCCGGGCGTGGAACTCGCCCTTCTCGGCCTCGAGCCGGTCGAACGGCTTGTCGGCGCCGTCGAGCCGGGCGCGCGCCGCGGTCTCGTCGAGGTCGAGCAGGATCGTGAGGTCGGGCAGCAGCCCCTCGACGGCCCAGAGCGAGAGGTCGCGAACCTCCTCGGCGTCGAGCACGCGGCCGGCGCCCTGGTAGGCGACGGAGGAGTCGAGGTACCTGTCCTGCACGACCACCTCGCCGCGCTCGAGGGCCGGGCGCACCTTGGTCGCGATGTGCTGCGCGCGGTCGGCCGCGTAGAGCAGGGCCTCGGCGCGCGGCGTGATGAAGCCGCGGCTGTGCAGCACGATCTCGCGCACCTCGGTGCCGAAGTCGGTGCCCCCCGGCTCGCGGGTGCGCACGACGGTGCGGCCCTGGGCGCTCAGCCACTCCTCGAGGAGGGTGGACTGGGTGGTCTTGCCCGAGCCGTCACCGCCCTCGAGGGTGATGAAGACGCCGGTCACGGGGCGGTGGGGGTGGACGTGGTCTTCGGCGCGGTCGCCTTCGCCGCAGATGTCTGGGCCGCCGTGGTCTTCGCCGCTGAGGTTTTCGCCGCCGTGGTCTTGGCAGCGGTGGTCTTCGCCGCGGTCGTCTTGGGTGCCGCCTTCGTGGCGGCCGCCTTCGTCGTGGTCGCCTTGGCCGCAGTCGTCTTGGCCGCCGTCGACTTCGCCGCCGTCGTCTTCGCGGTGGTCGCCTTCGCCGGCGCCTTCTTGGCCGCAGGCTTCTTCGCGGCCGGCTTCTTGGCCGGAGCCGCCTTGGCGCGCGGCTTCGCCGGCCCCTTGGCACGCTTGTCGGCGAGCAGCTGAACGGCGCGCTCGAAGTCGATCTCCTCGACGGTCTCCCCGCGCGGGATGGTGGCGTTCGTGGTGCCGTCGGTCACGTACGGGCCGAAGCGCCCGTCCTTCACCCGGATCGGCTTGCCGCTCTCGGGGTCGGCCTCGAACTCCTTCAGCGCCGACGACGCCCGACGGGCTCCGTACTTGGGCTGGGCGAAGAGCTCGAGCGCACCCGGGAGGTCGATCTCGAAGATGAGGTCTTCGCTCTCGAGCGACCGGGTGTCGGTGCCCTTCTTCAGGTACGGTCCGAACTTGCCGCCCTGGGCGGTGATCGGCTCGCCCGACTCGGGGTCGTCGCCGACGGTGCGCGGCAGGTCGAGCAGCCGCAGTGCGGTGTCGAGGTCGATGGTCGCGAGATCCATCGTCTTGAACAGCGAGGCGGTGCGCGGCTTGACCGCAGCGGCCTTCTTCGCCGGAGCCTTCTTCGCCGGGGCCTTGGCGGCCGCGGCTGCGGCGGCGGGAGCATCCGTCGTCGAAGCCGCCACCGTGTCGGCAGCCGGCTCGGGGTCGAGCTCGGTCACGTACGGGCCGAAGCGCCCGTCTTTCGCGACGATCTGCTTGCCGGTCTCGGGGTGGATGCCGATGACGCGGTCGGTGACGACGGGAGCGTCGACCAGCTCGCGGGCCTTCTCGGGGGTGAGCTCGTCGGGTGCCAGGTCTTGCGGCAGGTTGACGCGGCGGGGCGTCGCCTCGATGTCGCCCGAGGGGTCGACGACCTCGAGGTAGGGGCCGTACTTGCCGATGCGCAGCGTGATGTCGTCGGTGATGGCCACCGAGTTCACCGCGCGGGCGTCGATCTCACCGAGGTTGTCGATGACGCTGCGGAGGCCGGGGTGCCCCTCGCTGCCGAAGTAGAAGCTCTTCAGCCAGTCGACCCGATCCTGGTCGCCGTCGGCGATCTTGTCGAGATCGGCCTCGAGCGCGGCGGTGAAGTCGTAGTTCACGAGCTCGGCGAAGAAGTCCTCGAGCAGGCGCACGACCGAGAAGGCCGTCCAGCTGGGCACGAGGGCCTGGCCGCGGGGCGTGACGTAGCCGCGGTCGACGATCGTGGAGATGATCGACGCGTAGGTGGAGGGTCGGCCGATGCCGAGCTCGTCGAGCGCCTTGACGAGGCTCGCCTCGGTGTAGCGCGGCGGCGGGGTGGTGTCGTGGCCGGCGGCGTCGAGCGCGACAGCGGCGAGCGCCTGGCCCTCCTTCAGCACGGGCAGCTTCGCCTCGGTGGGCTCGGCGGTCGCGTTGCGCTCCTCGTCGCGGCTCTCCTCATAGGCGTGCAGGAAGCCGCGGAAGGTGATGACCGTTCCCGAGGCCGAGAACTCGGCGGTGGTGGTGCCGCCCAGTTCGGCGACCTCGACCGGGCCGGCAGTGATGGTGACGGAGGCGGTGGAGCCCTTGGCGTCGGCCATCTGCGAGGCGACCGTGCGCTTCCAGATCAGCTCGTAGAGGCGGAAGTCGTTGCCACGCAGCGTGCCCGAGAGCTCGGACGGGGTCTTGAAGACCTCGCCGGCGGGACGGACGGCCTCGTGGGCCTCCTGCGCGTTCTTGCCCTTGCCGCTGTAGAGGCGCGGCTTGTCGGGGATCGTGTCGGCGCCGTAGAGCTTGGTCGCCTGGTTGCGGGCCGCGGTGATCGCCTGCTGCGAGAGCGAGGGCGAGTCGGTTCGCATGTAGGTGATGTAGCCGTTCTCGTAGAGCGACTGGGCGACGCTCATCGTCTGACGGGCCGAGAAGCGGAGCTTGCGGGCCGCCTCCTGCTGCAGGGTCGACGTGGTGAAGGGAGCGGCGGGGCGACGGGTGTAGGGCTTGCTCTCGAGGGCGCTGACACGGATGTCGACGCCGTCGGCCTGCAGCGCATCCTTCAAGGCGGTCGCGGCGGCCTCGCCGAGTGGCACGGCCTTTCCCTTCAGCTGACCCGACTCGTCGTAGTCGCGGCCCGAGGCGACGCGATCGCCGTTCAGACGCACGAGACGGGCGTCGAAGGCGTCTTTCTCGGGGGCGGTCTTCGCGGTCTCGCCGGGGGCGAGGGTGGCCGTCAGGTCCCAGTAGTTCGCGCTGGTGAACGCGAGGCGCTCGCGCTCGCGGTCGACCACGAGTCGGGTGGCGGCGGACTGCACGCGACCGGCCGAGAGGCCGGGGCCGACCTTGCGCCAGAGCACGGGGCTGACCTCGTAGCCGTAGAGGCGGTCGAGGATGCGCCGGGTCTCCTGCGCGTCGACGAGCGCGTCGTCGATCTGGCGGGTGTTGTCGCGGGCGGCCTCGATGGCCTCGCGGGTGATCTCGTGGAAGACCATGCGCTTGACCGGCACCTTGGGCTTCAGCACCTGCAGCAGGTGCCATGCGATGGCCTCGCCCTCGCGGTCTTCATCAGTTGCGAGGTAGAGCTCGTCGGCGGAGGCCAGCGCCTTCTTCAGCTCGGCGACGGTCTTCTTCTTGGCATCGGAGACGACGTAGTAGGGCTCGAAGCCGTTCTCGACGTCGACAGAGAACTTGCCGAGCGAGCCCTTCTTCAGCTCGGGCGGGAGGTTCTTCGGTTCGACCAGGTCGCGGATGTGGCCGACCGAGGCAAGCACATCGAAGCCGTCGCCGAGGTACTGGGCGATCGACTTCACCTTCGTCGGGGACTCGACGATGACGAGCTTTCTCGGGCTGGGCAAGGCTTCTCCTTATATATGCGATCTGTCAGGCACACCATACACACCCCCGACCGGGAGGAACCTAATCGTGTGATCGCGGTGACTGCAACGCGGGCGGATGCTCGCTGATTCCCCTTCGGGCCCCCTGAACAGCTGCTCGGCAGATGATCGACGGGCGTTGCGCGGGCCCTCGCGAGGGGGACAATAGGGATCGACCACTTCAATGAGGAAAGGGCATCGCATCATGACGCCTGTCGACAGAGGCAGTTACACCGCCAAGTTCACCGACGGCCCGCTGGAGGGCAAGACCCTCCGCACCGACTTCACGGATGCGGGTGAGCCGCACGCGCGGCTGAGCATCCCCGCCGCCGCCCGCAGCAAGACCTACCTGTACCGGCGGGCCTCTGGCCTCGAGTACGGCGACTCGGAGCGGCCGAGCGCGGTCGACTACCGCTACGTGGAAGCGGTCGTCTCGTCCTGACGCGGGGCCCCCGGCCGCCCTCGCGCCGATGCCGGACCGACTGACCACAACGGGTGGCGGGCCGGCGCGGGCGCGGGCGGTGACAGGGATGCCGAGGATGGACGTGGACACCGTCACCACCGCCACTCCCCCACCGGCGACCGCGCAGGACACGAGCGCCACGCCGACCGCCTCGGCGACCCACGCGGCTGCCGCGCACGGCTCGCCACTCACGCGTCCTGACAGCGTGTCGGCCGCGGCGAGCGCCGCCGAGTCGGCGGCCCCCACCAGCGTCTGACGTGCCGCGAGCGCACCGCCGAACGGGGCGAACGCCACGACCGCCGCGGCCAGCGCGACGACGACCGCGAGCCCGACCATCGATCCACCGCCTTCGTCGTCCTCGGCCCACTGCCGAGCGGCGATTCGCCGGGGACGTTCCGGAGCCGGTGTGTCGCGCCGCGTGCGGACGACCGCTCCCTCCTTGCGCTTCACGGGGCAGGCGCCTGTGTGTCGTCGAGAGCACACCCGGTGCCGGTGAAAGGGAACGCGGGACCGGACCCCGTCGACACCTCGGCGGACACCGTCACGCAGACCAATCCGCCCCGGTGCGCCACGGACATCGTCGCGCCCGGGTGCGCGGCGGCCACGCGGGCGTCGGCGCTCTCGCCTCGGCCGACCAGGCGCGCGGCGTCGGCCGCCGCATCCGTCAACCGCACCTGCACGGCGCCGAGCTGCACGAGCGCCAACCCCATCACGAGCACGATCGCCGCGGCCGGCAGCACCAGCGCGAACTCGGCCGTCACCGAACCCCGCTCGTCGGCGAGCAGCCGAGCCAGCCGGTTGGACCAGTTCAGGCTGTTCAGCCGAACCAGCCGAGCCAGCCGGGTCGGCTGAGTCAGCGGAGGAAGCCGAGTCAGCGGAGCAAGCCGAGGAAGCCGACTTCCGGTCAAACTCGCGCGGGGCCGGACGCGGCGGTCACCCTGCCGATGTGAGGGCACGATGCACCAGGTCCGTCAGCAGGCTTTTCACCTCGTCGCCCCGCAGGATGACCAGCAGCAGCCCGGCGAACCCGACGGCCGCCAGCAGAATGACCGCATACTCGGCTGTCGCCGCCCCGCTCTCATCAGCCAAGGCAGCCCGGATACGTCGCGCCCATCCCGCGCGCCCGCCGGCGATTCCGCGTGAGGACGGGCGGCCGAGTGGGGTCGCGCTGCAATACCCTCGAAGACCTGGGCCTGCGTTATCGCGAAGGGTTTTGGTGCATCTCATTGGTCGACCTTTCGTTGGTTGTGGTGGGTCCGGCGGCGAGTGGGCTGGTGCCGAGCTGGTGGAAGGTGAGCAAGGCACCCGCCGGTGAGTGGGAAGTCGTCCTGGCAGTGATGTGCTGGTCGCAGGCGAGCCGGCACTCCTGGTGAAGTGGGAGGTGATTCCGGCGTTCGTGTCGAGCGGGGTGCTCCCGGCAGGCGCCACTCTGGCCGGAAGGGGGAATTGCCGCCCGCGTGAGTCACGCGTCGCCGCCGCAGATGGCGGGCCGTGGGAGGTGTACGGGCAGCGGCAGTACGGGGTCGGGGAGCGGGCGATTAGAGGAGGGCTGGGGGGAGGGCCGCTAGGAGGAGGGGGGCGACGGCGAGGAGGAGGAAGGCGGGGAGGACGCAGGTTCCGAGAGGGAGCATGAGCCAGACGCCGAGTTCGGCCGTGCGGCGGTGGGTGAGGGCGACGGCTTCGCGGCGGAGGCGGAGAGCCTCGGAGCGGAGGAGCTGCGCCGGTGGGGCGCCCGATCGCTCGGCCAGGGCGAGGACCTCGGTCAGGACGTCCAGCTGGCCCGATTCGTGAGTCAGGGCCGCGGGTGCCAGGCGCTCGATCGTGCTCGTCGCAAGGGCGCGGGCCGCGGGGAGGGAGCCCCCGCCGGCGACGGCGACCGCGGTGAGGTCGAGGAGGAGTCCGGGGGCGCGGTCGGCGGGTGCCGCGCGGCGGACCAGGTGGCGGCTCCAGAGGGATCCGAGGACGGTGAGGAGGATGCCGCCGGCCAGGCAGACGAGACCGGCCGGGGACCCCACGAGGACCTGGAGCGTGTCGAGGCCGAGCAGGGAGGCACCGGCGACGGAGATGATCGGGAGGACCATCAATAGGCGGGTGGTGGCCATCGGCGAAGCCAGAGCTGCGGCGGTGTCGCGTTCGGCCTGGGCCAGGCCGCGCAGGGTGGCGGCGATCTCGTCGAGGCAGCGCGCGAGTGGGGCGCCGGCCGCCGACGCGACCGACCAGGCGGCCGCGAGCACCTGCCACGACTCTCCGGCCGCACGCTCCCGACCACGGCCGGACGGGTGTCGCGACCCGGGGGGCTGCCTCGGCGGAGGCGCGGATCGCGCAATGGCGGCGGGCACGTCCGACCCGGCGTCGAGGCGGGCGACGACCGCTGCGAGCTGAGGGTGGGTGTCGACCTCGGCGAGGTAGCGCCAGGCCTGACCCGGCGCGACGCCCGCGCCGATCAGGGCGGCGAGGCGTTCGACGACGGCAGCGATGCGGTCCGCCTCGGGTGACCGAGACCTCACCCGCGCTCGCGACGGCGACCGCGATGGTGGCCGCGAGGGAGATGGCGGCCGCGAGAGAGATGGCGGCTGCGAGGGTGATGGTGGCTGCGAGGGTGAGCGAAAGCGGCGACGGGCGGCGACGCGCGGCGACGCGGTCATGCCGCGACACCGGGCTGCGAGCTGGCAGGCAGGGCGGGGAGATCTACCGGGACGATCGTGAGGTGGCCCGCGGCGGTGAGAGCGAAGCGGCCGAGGCCGTCGAGGGTGCGTCCGGTGGGTGTGCGGCGGAGATGGAGCACGAGGCCGATGGCGCTGACCGCCTGGCGGGCGATGGCGGGGGCGTCGAGGCCGGCGAGGGCGCCGAGGGCCTCGAGGCGGGCCGGGACGTCGGCGATGGCGTTCGCGTGCAGGGTGCCGGCGCCGCCGTCGTGGCCGGTGTTGAGGGCCGCGAGCAGCTCGCGGATCTCGGCTCCGCGGCACTCGCCCAGCACGAGCCGGTCGGGGCGCATGCGCAGCGCCTGGCGCATGAGTTCGGCGAGGCCGATTCCGCCGGCGCCCTCGAGGTTGGGCTGGCGGGCCTCGAGGGTGACGACATGCGGATGCTCGACCCGCAGCTCGGCGACGTCTTCGATCACCACGAGCCGGTCGGTCGGGTCGGCCGACGCGAGCAGCGCCGCCAGGAGCGTGGTCTTCCCGCTGCCGCCGGCCCCGGTGATAAGCAGGTTGACCCGCTCGCGAACAGCCCGCTCGACGAAGTCGCGGCGGGCGAGGCCGGTTTCGCCGGCGCCGAACAGACCGCGGCGGGCGAGTGCGTCGAGATCGGGGCGGGAGGTGCCGGGCACCCGGACGGAGATGGCGGTGCCGCCGACCGCGATCGGCGGGAGCACGACGTGCACCCGCACGCCCTCGACCTCCACGTCGACGCAGGGTGTGGCCTCGTCGAGGTGACGTCCGCCGCGGGCGACCAACCGCACGGCGAAGGAGCGGAGGGCCTCCTCTCCGGGGCAGGTCCAGCTCGGATCGCGCGCCGCACCGGCGCCCCGGTCGACCCAGAGCTCACGGTGGCCGTTGACGAACAGGTCGGTGACCGCGGGATCGAGCAGGTACGGGGCGAGAGGCCCGAAGATCTCGTCGGAACGGTGGAGCCGGGTGAGGGTGGTGGTGGTCATGCGGAGACGGTACGGGGAGGGGCGGCCGAGCATCCGCTCGTCGACGCAGACTGTGGGAGGAGGACGGGGGTGTGCCCGGGTGTGCAGGAGCGGACGCTTAAACCACGAACGCCCCGGCCTGAGCCGAGGCGTTCGTTAAAAGGAAGGGGCGGCACCCAATGGGGGGAAGGGTGCCGCCGCAGCAACGCTGGATTGGGGGGAATCGCTAGTGCGCTGCATCCGGACTTGACATCCGGTAACACCGAGTTTACCCACTCGAAACACTTCCACCAACCACTCCAGCGAATTCTCAGTGACCGTGTCGCGCCGGGGCGATCTGCCTGCGGGCTGCGCGTCGGAGGGGTGGACTATCGTCGTAGACGGCGGCCGCCCGAGTGACGGCGTGAACGGATGGTCTTCGCGAAGGAGCGACACGACACATGGCTGAGAACAGCGCGAACAACATCGACAACCTGCTGCACGAGGCGCGGCGGTTCCCGCCGAGCGACGATTTCGCGAACGCGGCCGTGGCCACGCGTGAGCTGTATGCGCAGGGTGAGGATCCGGTGGCGTTCTGGGGGTCGCAGGCGCGAGGGCTGCTGCACTGGCACACGCCCTTCACGCCCGAGCGCACCCTCGACTGGAGCGAGCCGCCGTTCGCGAAGTGGTTCGACGACGGCGAGCTGAACGTCGCGTACAACTGCCTCGACCGGCACGTGCTCGCGGGCAACGGAGACCGTGTCGCGCTGCACTGGGAGGGCGAGCCGGGCGACAGCCGCTCCTTCACCTACGCCGAGCTCACCACGGAGGTGAAGAAGGCCGCGAACCTGCTCACGGCCCTGGGCGTGAAGCAGGGCGACCGGGTCGCGATCTACCTCCCCCTCATTCCCGAGGCCGTCATCTCGATGCTCGCCGTGGCGCGCATCGGAGCGGTGCACTCCGTGGTGTTCGGCGGCTTCAGCGCCGAGAGCCTGCGCTCCCGCATCGACGACGCCAGCGCGGTGCTCGTGATCACCGCCGACGGCGGTTACCGGAAGGGCAAGGCCTTCCCGTTGAAGCCCACCGTCGACAAGGCCCTCGAGCCGAACGCCGACGGCCAGGAGAGCACCGTGCGGAACGTGCTCGTGGTGCAGCGCACCAAGGGCGACGTCGACTGGCACGAGCGCCGCGACCTGTGGTGGCACGACGAGATCGCGCAGGTCGACACCGAGCACGTCGCGAAGGCCTTCCCGGCCGAGAACCCGCTGTTCATCCTCTACACCTCCGGCACAACGGGGAAGCCCAAGGGAATTCTCCACAGTTCCGGCGGCTACCTCACGCAGGTCGCGTTCACCCACAAGGCTGTCTTCGACCTGAAGCCAGAGGAGGACGTGTATTGGTCGACAGCAGACGTGGGGTGGATCACGGGGCACTCGTACGTGGTCTACGGGCCGCTCGCCAACGGCGCCACCGAGGTCATCTACGAGGGCACCCCCGATACCCCGCACCCGGGGCGGTGGTGGGAGATCGTCGAGAAGTACAAGGTGTCGATCCTCTACGCCGCGCCCACGGCGATCCGCACCTTCATGAAGCTGGGCCGGCAGATCCCGCAGGAGTTCGACCTGTCGAGCCTCCGCCTGCTCGGCAGCGTCGGCGAGCCGATCAACCCCGAGGCGTGGGTCTGGTACCGCGACGTCATCGGCGGTGGCACCACCCCGGTGGTCGACACGTGGTGGCAGACGGAGACCGGCGCGATCATAATCAGCGCCCTGCCCGGGGTCACCACGCTCAAGCCGGGCAGTGCGCAGGTGCCGATCCCCGGTATCGCGATCGACGTCGTCGACGAGCGGTTCCGGTCGACCGAGGCCGACCAGGGCGGCCTGCTCGTCATCACCCACCCGTGGCCGAGCATGGCCCGGGGCATCTGGGGCGACCCCGACCGGTTCGTCGAGACGTACTGGTCGAAGTTCGGCCGCACCACCTATTTCGCCGGCGACGGGGCCCGCCGCGACCGCGACGGCGACATCTGGCTGCTCGGCCGCGTCGACGACGTGATGAACGTGTCGGGCCACCGCCTCAGCACGGCCGAGATCGAGTCGGCGCTCGTGTCGCACCCGATGGTGGCCGAGGCCGCCGTGGTGGGTGCCTCCGACGAGACCACCGGCCAGGCGGTCGTCGCGTTCGTCATCACGAGGGCCAGCCAAGCGGATGCCGCGGCGGCCGATGACGCCTCAGCCGTGCTGCGGGCTCACGTCGCCGAGCAGATCGGAGCGATCGCGCGCCCCCGCGAGGTTCACATCGTCAGCGAACTGCCGAAGACGCGCTCGGGCAAGATCATGCGGCGGCTGCTGCGGGACGTCGCGGAGGGCCGTGAGATCGGAGACACCACCACGCTTGCCGACACGATGGTGATGAGCGTCATCTCGAACACGCTGAAGTAGCGGGGCGGCCGGCGGGCGGAAGGTCCATCGCCCGCCGGCAACCGGCGGCATGGCATGGTGCCCGCCGGGGACGAGCGGCACGGCAGCCAACCGGCTATGAGCTACCAGCTACCTGCTCCGAGCTACGCGAACTCGGCGATGAGCTCGACCTCGACCGGCGAGTCCAGCGGCAGCACGGCGACGCCGACGGCCGAGCGCGCGTGGATGCCCGCGTCTCCGAACACGTCGGCGAGGAACTCCGAGGCACCGTTGATCACACCCGGCTGCCCGGTGAACGACGGGTCGGAGGCCACGAACCCCGTGACCTTCACGATGCGCACCACCCGGTCGAGCGATCCGATGACGCTCTCGACCGCGGCCAGGGCGTTCAGCGCCGCGGTCGCCGCATAGGCCTTCGCATCCACGGGCGACACAAGCCCGTCACCCTCGCCGACCTTGCCGATCGCGGGCAGGGCACCCGACACGAACGGCAGCTGCCCCGCGGTGAAGACGAGGTTCCCGCTGATCGTGGCGGGGATGTAGGCGCCGGCGGGCGCCGAGACGGTGGGGAGTTCGATGCCGAGTTCGGCGAGTCGCGCTGAGGTCTGAGACATGCCCCAACGCTAGCGGAGCCCGAGACCGCGCGGGCCGCCGGATCAGCCCTGGACGGGACGCTTCAGGTAGGCGACCAGCCCACCCTCGGGCCCGGTCACGATCTGCACGAGCTCCCACCCTTCGGAGCCCCAGGTGTTGAGGATGCCCGTCGTGTTGTGGATCATCAGAGGTGTCGTCACGTATTCCCAGGCGGGCACGGGCGCCCCTTTCTCGGCTTTTCTCATGGTTGTCGCTTACCCTGGATTCTATGTCTGCCTCGAAAGCCTCGGCTAGCGGTGTGGTCGGAGCCATTCTGGGCATCGTCGGTATGAGCGCAATCGCGGGCATCCTGGTGACGGCCATGGTCACGCCTGCGCTCGCTGTCACCGGTATTGCCGCGAACAATTCCATCGGGATGTTCGAGAACCTCCCGAGCTACATCAAGCCGGATGCGCTCGCTCAGAAGACCAACATCTACGCGACGCGGTCCGACGGCTCCAACGTGCTGCTGGCCAGCGTGTTCGAGCAGAACCGCGAAGAGGTGGGATGGGACCAGATCTCCCCCTACGTCAAGGACGCGGTGGTCGCGGTCGAGGACCCGCGCTTCTACAGCCACGGCGGCGTCGACGTCGCCGCGACGCTGCGTGCGGCCGCCGGCAACGCCCTCGAGACGTCCGCCAGTGGTGCGTCGACGATCTCGATGCAGTACGTGCGCAACATCCAGGTGCAGAAGGCCGAGGCCATCCAGGACCAGGCCCAGCGCGACGCGGCCTACGAAGAGGCCACGAAGACGAGCATCGACCGCAAGCTCAAGGAGATCAAGCTCGCGATCGGCCTCGAGAAGGAGTACTCGAAGGACGACATCCTGCTCGGGTACCTGAACATCGCTCCGTTCGGCGGCCGGGTGTACGGCATCCAGTCGGCGGCGCAGTACTACTTCGGCGTCAGTGCGGCCGACCTGTCGGTCGCCCAGGCCGCGAGCTTGATCGCCACGGTGAACGCCCCGAACGACCTGCGCATCGACGACCCCGACAACGTGGCCGACAACCAGGCCCGTCGCGACAAGGACGTTCTGCCCGCGATGCTCAAGGAGCACAAGATCACGCAGGCGCAGTACGACGAGGCCATCGCCACGCCGGTCACGCCGAATCTCCAGGACCAGTCGACCGGATGCCAGACCGCGAACGCGATCAGCGCCGGCTTCTTCTGCGACTACATCACCCGCATCGTGAAGAACGACGCGGCGTTCGGCCCCGATGAAGACACCCGCTGGAACAACTTCAAGACCGGCGGCTACGACATCTACACGACGCTCGACCTCGACCTGCAGGCTGCGGGCGCGGCGGCGATGAACGCCTACGTGCCCAAGTCGGGCTCCGGCTTCGACCTCGGCTCCTCGCTCGTCACCGTGCAGCCGGGCACCGGCAAGGTGCTCGCCATGCTGCAGAACAAGGACTTCAGCGACGACCCGGAGGTGACCGCCAGCAACGAGGGCGCGTCGGCCGTCAACTACTCGACCGACTACGCCTACGGGGGGTCGACCGGGTTCCAGGTGGGATCGACCTACAAGATCTTCACCCTCGCCGAATGGCTGAAGACCGGACACTCCCTCGGTGACGTGATCAACGGAAACCCGGGCACCCTGAACCTCGCGCAGTTCCGCGACAGCTGCACCGGCGGCAACGGCGGCACCTACTCCGTCAAGAACGACGGTAACGCGGCCCCCGGCAACGTCACCGTCGCGAAGGCGACCGCCGATTCGGTGAACCTCGCGTTCCTCCGCATGGCGCAGAAGCTCGACCAGTGCGAAATCCGCAAGACCGCCGAGGCGTTCGGCGTGCACCGCGCCGACGGCGGGCCGCTGGGTGAGAACCCCGCCGACGTGCTGGGCACCAACGAGATCGCCCCGCTGACCATGGCCGCGGCCTTCGCCGCCGTCGCCAACGAGGGCACCTACTGCTCCCCCGTGGCGATCGAGCGCATCGTCGACGCGTCGGGCAACGACGTTCCGGCTCCGCAGACCACCTGCAGCCAGGCCGTCGACCCGAGCATCGCCGCGGCGATGACCACCGCGCTGCAAGGCGTCATCAACGGCGGTACGGCGACCGCGTCGAACCCGAACGACGGGATACCGCACTTCGGCAAGACGGGTACCACCGACTCCGAGAAGGACACCTGGTTCGTGGGCGCCAGCACCGAGCTCGCCACCGCCGTGTGGGTGGGCAACGTGGTCGGCACGGTCTCGATCCGCAACACCGACATCATGGGCCAGGGCGGCGGCAACGTGCGTCACTCGGTGTGGAAGCAGTACATGACGGATGCCGACGGCAAGTACGGCGGCACGGCATTCCCCACGGCCCAGTCGACCCTGGTCAACGGCGTGCAGGTGAGCATCCCGAACGTCGCCGGCATGTCGATCGACGCCGCTCAGGACGCGATCACCAACGCCGGCTTCGAGTTCCAGGACGGGGGCCAGATCGACTCGACCCGCGCCGCCGGCGTGGTCGACTCGACCTCGCCGTCGGGTACCGCCACCAAGGGATCCACCATCGAGGTCTTCACCTCCAACGGCCAGCTGCGCACGGTTCCGAACCTGGTCGGCCTGAGCCCCGAGGCGGCGAAGAGCGCCATCACCGGCGCGGGCATCGGTGCCGGGCAGATCGTGTTCGACGGTCCGTCCTCCGGCAACGCCAAGGTGACGGCGAGCAACCCGGCGGCCGGCCAGCCCATCCGCGCGGGCACCGACAAGCTCCGCGTCACGACGAAGGGCTGACCCGGTGTCCGCTCTATCGCGGGTCGCCGCGACCGCCGTCGGCGTGGTCGCGGCGGCCGGTGCCGGAGCCTTCGCGTATGGTTCCCTGATCGAGCGCAACCGCTTCACGCTGCGCACGGCGACCGTCGAGGTGCTGCCGCCGGGTTCCGACGACATCCGGGTGCTGCACCTGTCCGACCTGCACATGGCGCCGTGGCAGACGCACAAGCAGGAGTGGGTGCGCGAGCTCGCACGGCTGAAGCCCGACCTGGTGGTCGACACGGGCGACAACCTCGGTCACCGCGACGGGCTGACGGGCATCCGCTCGGCTCTCGGTGTATTCGCCGGCACGCCCGGGGTGTACGTGAACGGGTCGAACGACTACTTCGGCCCGTCGCCGAAGAACCCGCTGCGCTATTTCACGGGCCCGTCGAAGCACGCCCACTCGTCGGAACGGCTGGACACCGCCGCCCTCGAGGAGTTCTTCGACTCGCTCGGCTGGAAGAACCTGAACAACCGTGCCGCCACCACCGAGGTGAACGGCACGATCATCGACTTCTTCGGCGTCGACGACCCGCACCGGCGATTCGACAAACTCGAGCGCATCCCGGGCGCCCTCGACGAGCTGCGCGAGAACGACGACCGCGGCCCCCGGGTCTCGATCGGGGTGGCGCATGCGCCGTACCAGTACGTGCTGAACTCCTTCGTCACCCACGGCGCCGAGGTCATCTTCGCGGGACACACCCACGGCGGGCAGGTCTGCGTGCCCGGGTTCGGTGCGCTGGTGACCAACTGTGACGTCCCCCGGGAGCAGGTGAAAGGGCTGAGCCTGTGGCGGCACGGGTTCCACTCGGCTCACCTCAACGTCTCGGCGGGGCTCGGCACCTCGATCTACGCGCCGGTGCGCTTCGCCTGCCCGCCCGAGGCCACTCTGCTGACGCTGACGGCGCGCTCCGCCTGAGCGCTCCTGTGTTGGACGGCCCGCCCGCTCGCCCGACGAGCCGTTCGTGCGGGACGGGAAGCCGTCTTGGGCGACAGCTGCGGGGGCCCTGTCGGTGCGGGTCCGCGCCGAGTGGTCTCGCGTCGTCGGAATATCGGGTATTCTTGTTGAGTTCCAACCGCGTTCGCGCGGTGGTGAATTCGGGGTGTGGCGCAGCTTGGTAGCGCGCCTCGTTCGGGACGAGGAGGTCGTGGGTTCGAATCCCGCTACCCCGACACACGAGAAACCGGCCAGAGTTACGACGCTCTGGCCGGTTTTGTGCGTAGTCTCTTCTCAACCGGGCATCCCGACCCGGGGCTCGAAGGGAATCAACGTGGATTTCATCGCCATCGCCGCACTCGCGGCCACCGGTTGGGTGGTCGGCGCGACCGCCATCGCTCTCGCCGTGGGTCGTTCCATCAAGCTCCGCGACCAGTCGGACTGGACCTTCGCGGCCCGCCCCGCCCTCAGCCGCCGCCGCTAACGCCCGGTCCCTGCGCTCGCGCCCGCTCCGGGTCGCGCAAACGCAGGCACCGGGTAGCGCAAACGCACGCTCCAGGGTGCGTGAACGTGCTTTTGCGCGACCCGAGCGTGCCCACGCGCGAGGGCGCGGGGCTGTGGGCGGACGAGGGGGCACGCGCCCGAAGCCGGCGCCCGCGGTCAGTGCCCGAAGTGCCGCCCAAGGCGCCCGTGTGACTCCTCGAGGTAGCACGCCCCGCAGAGCGACTCGTAGGTGACGTCTTCGCCGTCGATCGCGACCTGCGCCCCGTCGAAGACGTAGCGGCCGCCGATCGTGCGGGCGTTGAAGATGGCCTTGCGACCGCAGCGGCAGATCGTCTTCAGCTCCTCGAGGCTGTGCGCCACCTCGAGCAGGCGGATGCTCCCCGGGAACCCCTCCGTCTGGAAGTCGCTGCGGATGCCGTACGCCAGCACCGGCACCCCGTCGAGGATGGCGATGCGCAGCAGGTCGTCGACCTGGCCCGGAGTGAGGAACTGCGCTTCGTCGACCAGCAGGCAGGAGACGTCGACACCGGTGTCGCGCACGACCGCGTCGCGGCGGTTCTGGAACTCGTCGCGCACCTCGGTGTCGGGCGCGATCAGGAAGTCGGCGTCGCGGGTGACCCCGAGGCGGGACACGATCTGCATGTCGCCCTTGGTGTCGACGGCGGGCTTCGCGATCAGCACCTGCTGGTCGCGTTCCTCGTAGTTGTAGGCGGCCTGGAGCATCGCGGTGCTCTTGCCGCTGTTCATCGCCCCGAACCGGAAATACAGTTTCGCCACCCGAACACCCTATGCCCCGTCAGAACAGCGTCGGCTGCCCCACCGCCATCACCGAAGGCACCGCGGCGCCGTCGACCTGCCCATCAGCCCCGAGCTGACCTTCAGCCCCGATCTGCCCGTCGGCCCCCGCCTGCCCCGCGAAGCTCCCCCACTGCAGCACCCCCTCCCCCGCTCCCGGCGGCAGAACCCCGCCGGTGGCCCGCGACAGCCGCCCGCTGCCGACCCCGTGCCGCCGAAGAATCGGCCTGATGCGCTCCCCCAACCACGTCCGGTACTCCGCGGGCGCGTAGCTCCCCCGCGCGTAAAGCTTCTCGTACGGGCCGACGAGCTCCGGATGCTCGCGCTCCAGCCACGCGAGATACCACTCCCGCACCCCCGGCTTCAGGTACAGCGCCGAGTGCACGACGCTCGAGGCGCCGGCCTCGGCGGCGAGCGAGACCGCCCGCTCGAGGTGCTCGACGGTATCGGTGAGGAACGGCAGCACCGGCATCAGGAACACCTGGCAGTCGAGCCCCTTCTCACGCACGGCGGTGACCGTGGCCAGCCGCGCCTTGGTGCTCGGCGTGCCGGGCTCGATCGACTGCTGCAGCTCGTCGTCGTAGATCGCGATCGACAGGGCGAGACTGACGGGCACCACCCGCGACGCGTCGGCGATGAGGTCGAGGTCGCGCCGCAGCAGCGAGCCCTTCGTGAGGATGGAGAACGGCGTGCCCGACTCGCCGAAGGCCCGGATGATCGACGGCATCAGCGCGTAGCGACCCTCGGCCCGCTGATAGGGGTCGGTGTTCGTGCCCAGGGCGACCGGATGATGGCCCCAGGACTTCTTCGCCAGCTCCTTGCGGAGCACCTCGCCGACGTTGACCTTGACGATGATCTGCCGGTCGAAGTCGTCACCGGCGTCGAGGTCGAGGTAGCCGTGCGTGGGGCGGGCGAAGCAGTACACGCAGGCGTGGGAGCAGCCGCGGTAGGGATTGACCGTCCAGGCGAACGGCAGCGTCTTGCTCGTTCCGGGCACGTGGTTCAGTGCGCTCTTGGCCAGCACCTCGTGGAAGGTGATACCCGCGAACTCCGGCGTCTGCACCGAGCGCACGAGGTTGCTGAGCCGAGCCAGTCCGGGCAGAGCAGCCGGCGCTTCGGATGAGAGGGCTTGACCGGTCCAACGCATGCGCTCATTCGAACATATATTCGAAAGAGAAGCAAGGAAGCAAGTAGCCGAGTAACCCCTACCCCGCCGCGTACAACTCCAACGGCTGCCCGTCCGGGTCGAAGAAGAACAGCATCTCCCGCCCCGTGTGCGGGTCCACCCGCAGCTCCTCGCAGCGCACACCCTTGGCCACGAGCTCCGCCCGCGCATCCGGAACCGAGTCGACCTCGAACGCCAGGTGACGGAGGCCCGTCGCCTCAGGCCCCGACGGGCGCGCCGGCGGATTCGGGAACGAGAACAGCTCGATCAGGTACTCGCCGTTCAGGGCGAGGTCGCCCATCCACGAGTCGCGCTCGGACCGGTACACCTCGGTCAGCAGGGTGCAGCCCAGCACGTCGAGATAGAAGGCCTTCGACCGCTCGTAGTCGGTGGCGATGACGGCGATGTGGTGCACGCGATTCAGTTTCACGTCACCGACCGTACCGCTGAACGCGCACGCCACCGCTGAACGCGCACGCCGTCGAAGCACCCCGTTAACGATTTAGCGGGATGAGAGGACCCGATACTCTCATCCCGCAAGGAGACGTCGACACCGCCTGCCATGTTCAGCCGTTACCCTTACGACCATGAAACAGGGGCGCTAATGACGTCACCGTCAGGCTCACCTTACACGGTCGCACGCCCCCATTACACGGGGCAGTCGACGCATGTCGCACTGTGCGGGAGCCGTGCCCCGATGACATCGAGGTCATCCGTCGGCATCGTCGAGACGCGCCCGTCGTGCGATGTCGTCGTGCGTGTACGACCCCGGCGGGTTGCGCCCGGCCCGGTCGCGCACGGCGGCCACGAGCAGATGCCGCAGGTGGGTGGCCTTCGAAGCGCGGATGATGCGGCCGGTCACCGTGTACGCGTCGAGCACGGCCACTCGCGGCGCCCAGACGGGCCGGCGGCGCAGACGGCCGAGGCCCTTGCGATGCATCAGGTGCAGGAAGGCCTGGGTCGACCCCAGCGCGCTGGCCAGGTCGACCCCCGGCGCGATGGAGGGCAGTGAGGGATGGCTGCCGTCGGGCCCGGCGGTCGCCACCGAGATCAGCCCGCGCAGATCGCTGTACGCCGGCACGTACGGCAGCAGCCGGGTGAAGTCGACCGACAGGCCGGCGATCTCCTCGAGCGGCGCGCCCTCGGGCAGCCCGAGGTAGCGCTCGAAGGTGAACCGGCCGCCGGGCGAGAACGCCGTCGCCATCGTGGCGAAGCCCACGTTGATCACCAGGAGGTCGGCGATGCCCTGCCGGCGGGCTTGCCGCGCGATCGCCGTGCCGATTTCGGGCTGGGTGGTCTCCGACTCGTCGAACACCAGGTCGGCGCCCTCGAGGAACTCGGCGGCGTTCTCGGGCGTGACCCCGTCGCGGTAGACGTGCACCACCGCGTGGGGGTTGATGGCGAGCACCTCCTCGCGGAACACCTCGGCCTTCGCCCGCCCGTAGCTCGTGGCGCTCGCGCCCGGCACCCGGTTGGCGTTGGCGGGCTCGAACACCTCGGGGTCGGCGATGCTGAACGCGCCGACGCCCATACGGGCGAGCTTCGTGCCCACCTGGAAGCCCACGCCTCCGACCCCGGCGATCGCGATCCGCGATTCGGTCAGGGCCTGCTGCTCCGTCTCACTCCAGAAGCCGTAGTTGCGGGAGAACTCCGGAGCGCCGAGCGACCTCATGCCGTCACTGCGCCTCGGTGGCGCGCAGGTCGGGCGCCCGGCCCGACGCCAGCGCCTCGGCGCGCTGCACCCGGGAGATGCGGCCGAAGTACTGAAGCTCGCCCCCGGCGGCCGCGAGCTGCCCCAGGATGGTGGCGTTGCGCTCGGTGATGCAGGCCGCCGAGCCGGGCTGGTCGAACTCGACCGGCAGGTTGTAGTCGAGGTAGTGCTCGATGTAGCGGGGCTCACCGATGCTCCAGATGGAGAGCATGCCGGCGAGGTGCCGCTCGAGCCACGGCTCGATGATGGCGAACGCCCGCCCGAGCTCGTGCGTGGTGAAGTACGAGGAGATGAGCGCGAACAGGTGCCACTGGATGAGCTCCTGCATCGCCACCCGCTCGTGCCGGGCGATCACCCGCGACACCTCGGCACTGCCGGCGGGCAGCGGATGCTCGGCGAACACCTCCGGGCAGAAGTCCTCCACCGGCAGCGGCCGGTCGACGCCGTCGGCCCCCTTGATGATGGCCCGGGCCACTCCGACGATGCGCACCCCCTCCGGAGCGTTCTCGAAGATGGCGAAGGTGACCGAGCGGGCGTCGTCCTCGTCGCGGTCGAGACCGTCGTCGGAGAGGTCGGCGGGGTCGAGCTGACCGGTCTGCTCGACGTAGACCCGGCGCCGGAACTCGAAGTGCTGGCGGTACGCCTCCTCGAATCCGGGAAGGGCCGTGCCGTTGACACCGATCACGCCGGAGGCGAGTCGGGCCTCGGGTTCGACGACGAAAGCGGGCGACCCGTCGATGAGCGGGATGACGGCCGCGTTGGAGATGGTGCGGTCAATGCGCGACACCGGCGGTCCTCTGGCAGAATTCGGAGGTGAGAGCCACACGGAGCACTGCGGGTTCCTCCGATTGTTCACCTGGGTGGGGATCGACCGGCGGGTCCGCGCGCGCTGGGTGCCGTGAAATCGAGCATAGGAGCGGGCCGTGTTCGTTTGCAACTTGGGACGTTATGTCCCAAAATGATTCCGAGAGGGGCTGATCCATGTCAGAGAACAGCTGGGGGAAGACCGCGGCGAGCCGCGGAAAGGTGCCGAAAGACGAAGTGCGCACCGCCCTGCTGCAGACGGCGATGGGTCTCGTGCAGACCAACGGCCTCACGGTCGGCTTCGAGCATCTGCTGATGGACGACCTGATCAAGGAGTCCGGCGTTCCCCGTAGCGCCGTCTTCAAGATCTGGGAGACGAAGGAGGCCTTCTTCGAAGACCTCCTGAGCGAGGTCGCGAACCAGGTCTCCCCCGGTCGCGCCGACGAGGAGTCGCTCGTCGCCACGTGGGAGTACCTCGGCTTCCGGGCCGACGAGCTGCGCACCCTCGAGGGCCGCCGCCGCATCTATCTCGACGTCGTCAGCCTCGCGGCCGAGCAGAACTTCGAGGCGGTCACCTCCTCGGTGCAGTGGCGCACCTACGTGGCCCTCGCCTCCACCGCCCTCTCCTACCCGTCGGCCGTGCGCGACCGGGTGATCGAGTCGCTCCGCAACAGCGAGCTCGCCTTCCTCGACCAGATGGAGGTGTTCTACCGCAACATCATCCCCGCGGTCGGCTACCGCCTGCGGCCTGACCTGAACGACGACTACCGCCCCCTGGTCGTCGCCTCCTCGGCGGTCATCGAGGGTCTCGGCATCTCGCGCGCGATCATCCCCGACCTGGTCGAGGCGCGCTACACCATCGAGAACGAAGGCCGATCGGCCGAGGTGTCGCTCGCGGCCATTTCCTACCACGCCATCACCTCCTCGTTCATCGTGCCCGACCCGAACTACGACGCCGAGGCCGCCATCGCCCGGCTCTCGGGCGGCATCGACGAGATCCCGATGGTGCAGCCCCGCAGCCGCAGCATCGACGACTGACGCAGGCCAGCCCGGCCCAGCCCCGGCTAACCCAGCCCGACCCCGCCTAGGCGTTCCACGGCCCGGCGTCGGTCACCCGCGGGTTCTGGGCGAACAGCAGCCGCAGCTCGCCGTCGCCGATGGTGACCTGCGAGCGCCCGAACGCGCTCCCCATCACCGCCACGAAGCCCCCGAGCGCGCGCCGCGCCGCCGGCTCCCCGGCACCCCATGGCGCCCGCACGAACACGCTGCGGTGCTCGGCCACCTCCGTCACCCGCACGTGCAGCGCATCGCCCGCGGTCTCCGGATGCGCGAGCAGCGCCGTGAGCAGCGCCCGCAGCGCCACCTTCTGCTCCACCGGCATCGTCTCGGCGACCGTCGCGGGGTCGTGCACCACGAGCCGTCCGGGCCGCGCCCGCTGCAGACGCTCAAGCCAGGGCAGCCCCACCCCGGCCATGATCTCCGACCGCAGCACCGCCGAGAGCCGCCGCGCCCGCGCCGGATCCTCGGGCGCCAGCTCGCCCCGGGCGAGCACCTCCTCGAAGAAGGGCACCACCTCCGCCGAGAGCTCCGCGCGGCCCGAGTCGCGCATCAGCTCGCGCAGACGGATGCGCACCCTCCGCGCGAGGCCCCGCTCCGCCCGGGCGGCCAGCTCCTGCTGCCGCGCGAGCGACAGGCTCATCCGGTACGAGAACACCGACGCCGCCACTCCCAGCAGGAGCACCGGGGTGCACGCGATGACGGCCGAGGTGAGCGGCGACACCGTCTCGGGAAGGTCCCCCGCCTCGGCGGCGCTGATCGTGCCGACCACCGCGAGCGACACGAGCGTGGCCGCGGCGAGCTCCCGCCCGGGCCGGAACATGCTGAACGAGAGGATCGTGACGCCCACCACCACCGGCCCCCAGTCGTCCCACAGCACGTTCGAGGTGCCCCAGGCCGAGGCCGCGGAGAGCCCGTCCGCGGCGAGCGCCGCCGCGACCGTGAGCGCGAACGCGACGACCGTCGTGGGCGGGCGCACGGGGTCGGTCGCGACGATGACACCGAGGCCCGTCACCACCACGGCGACGACCGCGGCCACGGCGACGAGCGGATGCGCGATCCGCTCGACGTCGGTCACCGTGCGCACGAGCGCCACCGCCACCAGCGTGATCGCGGTGACGACGAGCAGCGGATGCAGGGCGCCGGCGACGATGGGGGCCGCCCGGCGCGGGGCGATCCGCCACGACAGGAAGCCGATCATCCGCTCGCCCGCTCGGGTTCGGGCCAGACGCTCTCGGGCGCCGGGGGCACGCTGAACAGGTAGGCGGTGCCGCTGCCGGGGGCGGTGAAGAGCTGGGCCCGACCGCCGGCCGCCTCGATGCGTCCGAGGATGGAGTGCTGCACCCCGAAGCGGTCGGAGCCCACCGAGGCCGGTTCGAAACCGACCCCGGCGTCGCTGACCATGACGACGACCTCGCGGGCGGCGCCGTCGACGACGAGCTCCACCTTGTCGGTGCCCGCGTGCCGGCGGGTGTTCACCAGCACCTGCTCGAGGGCGAGCCCGACGGCCTCGGCGACGTCGGGCGCCAGTCGCTGCAGGGAGGCCAGGTCGCCGGCGAGGTCGATGCTGAGGCCGCGCATCCGCCCGCCGTCGACGGCGCGCGCCACCGGGGTGGGCAGCGGAATCTCGTCGGAGGCCGCCCGGGGCGTGCCGAAGCCGCGCTCCTCGGGCCAGGGCTTCCCCGTCTCGATCAGGGCGAGGTCGCGCCGGAGGGCGTCGGCGAGCCCCGGCGGGAGCGGCCCGGGCGGTTGGTGCGAGATCAGCGTGAGCTCACCCAGCACGGTGTCGTGGAACAGCGCGATCACCTGCGCCTCGACCTCGCGCTGGTAGGCCAGCACGTCGGCCTCGCGCCGCGCGCGCTCGACCGAGCGGGAGTCGCGAGCCGAGCGACGCCGGGTGATCAGATCGGCCACCCCCACCGCGAGCACCACGGCCGTCAGCACCGCGGTGAACCCGTCGAAATCGGGGAAGCGCGCGGTGGCGACGGCCGCCGCGAGCACCGCGCCCTGCCCCAGCAGATAGGCCGCCGCGATGGCGACGAGGTTGCCGACGCCCATCACCGAGGGCGCCACCGTGTAGATGAGCGCGAGCTGGGGCAGCGCGAGGATGAACGGCGACTCGACCACCGCGTCCGCCGACTGCGAGAGCACGACGAAGGCGTAGCCGCCGATGCTGACCGCGCCGACCGCGAGGTGCAGCGCGGTGGCCCACGGGCCGAGCCGTCGCCGGGCGAACGGCATCAGCACCGCGATCGGCACGAGGAACGCGAGGGCGGGCCAGACCTCGTCGGCCGGGAGGTAGGCCGAGCGCAGCAGCACCAGCACCACCGCGATGCCGAGCGCACTGACCCCGAAGGCCAGTGTCGCCGCCGAGACCGCGCCGGCGGCGGGCCGTTCGAGTGCGGTCATCATCCCCCCGACAGCATGATCCCACACGTCGATCGCCCAGGTGCCTCCGGATACGATGGTCACTCGCTACCCGGGGAGGCGTCCTGCAGAGTCCGTCGAGAGCCAGTCCGTCCAGAGCCAGTGGGTCCCAGGCCAGTCGGTCCCGCGCCCGGCCGATCGCCGCCGTGCTGCTGGTGGCCTACGCCGCCGCCGTGCTCGTGGTGGTGATGTGGCCGTCGCCCGTCGACCAGAAGGCGAGAGGGATGCTCGCGCGCATCCTGAAGGGCCTGCACGACCGCCACCTGCTGGAGTTCCTCGGCTACCCACAGGTCGAGTTCACCTCGAACGTGCTGCTCTTCGTGCCCCTCGGCCTGCTGCTCGGGCTGCTGCTCGGACGCCGGATCTGGGGCCTGTCGGTGCTGGTCTGCTTCGCCGGGTCGGCGGCGATCGAGCTGACCCAGTACCTCTTCCTGCCCGCGCGGTTCGCGACCGTCGACGACGTGATCGCCAACACCCTCGGCGGGCTGCTCGGGGCGCTCGCCTCCGGGGCGCTGCTGGCTCGCTGGCGCCGCCGCCGGGAGCGGCGCCTGCTGCGGCGGGCGGTCGCCCTGCCGCCGGTTCCGCCCCGCGACGGGTGGGGCCCCGACGCCGTTCACCTCTGACATCACCCGGTTTCGCTACTGTTGTCGCGGACGAAGGAACTGCAGTGACGAACGACGGCGAGACCGGAACCCCCACGGGGCCGGAGAACGACGCCCTCGACGACCTGGTGGCCGCCGAGGACTGGGCGGGCGTGGTCGCCGCCCTCGACACGCGCTGGTCGGCGCTGCTCGCGAACGAGCCGCAGCTGCTGCGCCGCGCGATCACCGCGCTGCCGCCCGAGGTGCTGGCGGCGCATCCGCGCTGGGCCCACGCCGTCGAGTACGTCAACCGCTTCGTGCAGAACGACGCCCCGAAGTCCACCCGGTTCCGGGGCACCGCGGCCGCTCCTCCGCCGCGATCCCTGCTCGACCTGCTCGCCCAGCTGACCGCCCGCGCCGCCGCCGGGCGGGCCAACGGGCGACTGAGCGACGCCGTCGCGGCCGTGCGGGAAGCCAGGGCCGCGGTCGACGAGGCCACCCCCGAGGCGCGGGAGCAGCTCGTGCAGGCCCTGCCCGAGCTGACCTTCCAGTGGGCGATGGTCTGGGAGTACGTGGGCGAGCTCGACGCCGCCGTGCGCGAGTACACCGAGTGCTTCGACCACGCCGTGCTGGTCGACCACACGATGATGCAGGCCAGGGCCGCGGGCAGCCTCGCCTGGCTGCACGCGCTCGCCGGCCGCAACCTGCAGGCCCGCAACCGGCTCGCCGCCCTGCCCGCCGCCGCGGGCGAGTGGTGGCAGACCCGCGCCTCGATCTCGGCCGTCTTCGCCCAGACCCTGCTGCTCATCGACGAGCTGCGCTTCGACGAGGCCGACCGCACCCTGGCCGCCGCCGACCTCTCGGGGGTGACCGAGCGCTGGCCGGCCCAGAAGCTGCTCGCCGCCCTGCTCGCCCGCGACGCCGGATCGGCCCTCGCCGTGCTCAGCCAGATCGACGCCACGGCCGCCGCGCAGCCCGCGGAGGTGCAGAGCGCCGGGGAGTCGGCCGGGTTCGTGGCGCTCGCCCGGTGGCTGCTGTTCACGGCGCTCGGCAACCGCGCCCAGGCTCGGGCGGCCGTGGCCGGACTCGGTGGTGACGACCGGTCGCCGATGGGCCGCCTGGCCCTCGTGATCGAGGCGAGCACCGCGGCCGAGGCGGATGACTTCGCCGCCGCCGGCCGCCGTGTGGCGCCCCTCACCGCCACGGCCACGGCGGAGCCGCGCGTGCTCGTCTCGGCGTTCGCACTCACCGCCGCGGCCCAGCGGCACGACCCCGCCTCGACGGGGGCGACCGCCGCCACGAGCTTCGCGCTGGCCCTCGAGCTCGCGCGCACCCACGGCCTGCTCTGGCCGCTGCTCGTGCTGCCGCGCGGCGAACTGGCGGCGCTGATCGCGGCCTCGCCGGCCGGGGCGGTTCCGGATGCTCTGGCGAACCGCCTGCTCGACAGCGCCCGCGACGCCGATCCCGACCCCTTCGCGGCCCTGACACCCCGTGAGCGGGCGGTGCTCGCGGCCCTCCTGGAGGGGCGGAGCACCGCCGCCATCGCCGAGTCGCTCTTCGTCTCACCCAACACCGTCAAGTCGCAGCTGCGCAGCATCTACCGCAAGGTGGGGGTGCGCAGCCGGCGCGACCTCGAACGCGCGGCGGTGGCGCTGGGTCACGCCTGAGCCGGGCATCCGCTCGTCAGGGGCGCAGCGCGTCGGCGATGACCGCAGCGGCCAGCGACACGGCGCCGAGCACCAGCAGCACCGCCACGACCAGGCGCAGGGCGACGGGGCGGCCCGATCGGCGACGGGCGGGCATCCGGCTCACGAGCACGATCGCGACGAGCAGCAGCACCGCCGATCCGGCGAGGCCCAGCAGCAGGGCAAGACCCGCGCCGAGCTCGGGCGTGTGCAGGTAGCCGAGCACGAGGGCGCCGAGGTACACGATCGCGGCCGTGAGCACACCGGCGAGCACGCGGGTGCCGATGTCGCGCCAGAACTTCTCCTCGCGCAGCCACTGCCCGGGCAGCTGCCAGGCCCGCAGGGGCGGCGGCAGTTCGGGTTCGGTCATGTCCTGAGGGTAGCGGCCCCGCGAGGCACTACGCTCACGGCTATGTGCACGCGCATCCTCTGGAACACCAACCAGATCGCCAAGACGGTCAGCCGCTGCATGGACTGGGCCGTCAGCGACGAGCCCGAGCTCTGGTTCGTGCCCCGCGGCACCGAGCGCAGCGGCCGGGCCGACCACGAGAGCCACACCTGGACGTCGACGTACTCGAGCGTCGCCGTCAGCATGTGGGGCCTCGGCACGGTCGACGGGCTGAACGAGAAAGGGCTCGGCGCGCACGCGCTGTACCTGAACCCCGACGACGTCGCCTTTCCCGAGGCCGACGGCCGGCCCTCGGTCGCGAACGCGCTCTGGGTGCAGTACCTGCTCGACAACTACGCCACGGTGGCCGAGGCGGTCGCCGACATCGGGCGCATCCGCATCACCTCGCCCACCTTCCGCGGCCTGCAGCTCGGTGTGCACATCGCGATCGAGGACGCCACGGGCGACTCGGCCGTGATCGAGCCCGTCGGCGGCGAGCTCGTGGTGCACCACGGCCCCGAGTACACGGTGATGGCCAACTCCCCCACGCTCGACCTGCAGCTGCAGAACCTCGCCCGCTACCGCCCCTTCGGCGGCGAGCTGCCCCCGCCCGGTGACATCAGCTCGACCGACCGCTTCGTGCGCTCGGCGTACTTCCTGCACTACCTGCCCGAGCCCGAGAGCACCGAGGAGGCGGTGGCCGGCGTGTTCCAGCTGATCGCGAACGTCTCGGTGCCCTACGGCGCCCCGTACACGACGGGCGACGTCTACCCCACCTGGTGGCGGTCGGGGGCCGACCTGACGAACCGCGTCTACTACTTCGGCTCCACCCGCAGCCCGAACATCTTTTGGGTCGAGCTCGACGAGCTCGCCGACCGCACCGAGGTCGGGAAGCTCGACCCGCGCGATCTCTCCCTCGTGGGCGACCAGACCGCGCACCTCGAGCCCGCGCCCCTGATCTACTGAGCGGGGTCGCGCAAAAGCGCCTCCGAGCCCGGCCCGAGGCGCTTCTGCGCGACCCGAAGCGGGTTACTTCACTTTTTTGACGCGGTAGGCGAAGGCGTCGGTGCGGATGATCGTTCCGGACGCCTTGACCACGGTGAGAGTGTGGTCGCCGTTCTTGAGGGCGGATGACTCGAAGAGCGTCTGGTTCGTGCGACGCACGTCGGCCTGGGTGTCCACCGTCTTCACGTAGGCGCCGTCGACGTAGACGTCGACGCGACCCTGGTCGGGAGCGGTCGGCCCGATCCAGGAGACCCCGGTGCCCGTGAAGGCGAAGGTCGCGAAGGCGCCGTCGGTCGTGCTGGAGTGCACGTCGCCGTGCAGGTCGCCGTGGAAGGCGACGTCGAGCGGCGCCGCCCCGATCGGCAGGGTGCCGAGATAGGCCGACGAGAAGGTGACCGTGCTGCCGTCCAGCGTGTAGTCGCTGCCCTCCGTGAGCGCGGTGCCGTCGTGCGAGATGCCCGCCAGCTCACCCGGATCGCGCAGCAGCTCGACCGAGGCGTCGGCCGGGGCAGCCTTGTCGAAGGTCGCCGTGCTGGCGCCGAGCAGGCTCTCCACGCTGACGTCGAGCTTGTCGAGCAGCAGGTACGAGCCCGACTTCTTCACGACCCGCAGCGTGTGACTGCCGTTCGGCAGCTCGGATGCGCTGTACAGCACCTGCTGCACACCCCGACCCTGGCTCGGGTCGAGGTGGGCGTCGACGGTCTGCACCAGCTGGCCGTCGAGGTAGACCTCGGCCTCGCCCTGCGACTCGTGCGTCTCGCTGACGAACGCGATCCCGGTGCCCTGGAAGGTGTACTGGAATGCGTCGCCGTTCGCCTCGGTGTAGTGCACGTCGTCGCCGAAGTCGCCGAGGCCGCGGCCCGTGCTCCGACTCCAGGTGCCGCTGTAGACGATGCCCTGGGCGTCGTCGTTCAGCGCGACCGAACGGCCGTCAGACGGCACCGCCGGCTCGCCCTCGCCCGTCGACGAGTCGATCACCGAGACGGTGAAGGGCTGGGCGACGGGGGCGACCTCCTGGCCGCCGTTGCGCATCCACTGGCCCTCGGCGGGTGTGCCGGCGGGCACGTCGTACGAGACGCGCAGGGCGTCGTCGTTCACCGTGACACCCGCGTTCTTCGCGGGGGTGACCTTGAGCAGCTGCACGCCGTGGATCGGCACCGCGGTTCCGGTGAAGGAGCTGTCGAACGAGCCGAGCTTCTTGCCCGCCCAGAGGTCGCGCACCTCGCCGCCGCCGGTGAGCCCGATGTCGGAGAAGTCGACGGTGATGTCGGAGTCGGTGCGACCGAGGTTGAACAGGGCGACGGTGTAGGTGCCGTCGGCGTTCAGGGCGTACCAGACCTGCTTGTTCGTCGAGGTCGACACCGGCTGGGCCGGCACGCCGTTCTGCTGAACGGCGAGCACCTCGCGGTTGGTGAGGAGCCCGAGCCCGTAGTCATCGAGCTGCGTCAGGTCGTTGCCCACGTACATCGGTGCGGCCGAGATGGCCCAGAGGGTGGCGGCGGTGCGACGCTCGTCCTTAGTGAGGCCGTCCATCGCGCCGTTGCCGACGTTGAGGGAGTCGAGGTCGTTCCAGCCGCCGGGGCCACCGTGGCGCCACCAGTCGGCCATCCGCGGGAAGAGGCGGCTGATGGTGTCCCAGCTGACCAGGGCCTCGTGGGCGCAGTAGCACTCGACGTCCCAGTCGACGCGCCAGCCGTCGGCCTTCTCCTTCCAGAGGTCGGCGTACTGGATGTCGAGCGCCCAGGAGAGCTCGAACCAGATGCCGCGCTCGTGCAGGGCCGTCGACCAGGCGGCGACGTCGTCGCGGGCGTCGACCGAGAGGTCGCTGATGCCCGACCCGGGGGTGACGCTGTCGAACTTGATGAAGTCGACGCCCCAGCTCTTCAGCTCGTCGGCGATCGAGTCGATGTAGGCCTGCGAGCAGGGGTTCGCGAAGTCGATGCGATTGCCGATTCCCCAGTAGTCGGCCTGCTGGAGGGGCTGCTTGACCACGTCGGCGGTCGTGCATCCGGGAGCCCCGGCGATGGGGTACGCCGCGTCGGAGACCTCGGCCGAGATGCCGGGGATGAAGTAGAGGCCGAACTTCTGGCCGTTGCCGTGCACGTGGTCGATCACGCTCTGCAGGCCGTCGGGGTAGAGGCTCGTGCTCGGCACGGGGCGGCCGTGCTCGTCGACTCCGCCGTTCCAGCCCGCGTCGACGTTGATGTGGTCGTAGCCGAAGGGCTGCAGCTTCTCGTGCATCGCGTCGGACTGGGCGATGATCTGGTCGGCGGTGATCCACTGGCCGTTGTCGGTGTAGACCTGCATGCTGTAGCTCGACCAGCCGAGGTAGGGCTTCGCGGCGAGGTCGCCCTCGGGGAGCGCGGGCGCGGGGGTGGGGGCGGTCTGCGGGGGCTTGGCGCCGCTGGGGGTCTCGGTCGGAGTGGGCGTGGGGGTCGCCGTCGGCGCCTCCGTAGGGGTGGGCGTCGGGGTCGGGGTGGCCGAGGCGGCGGTGCCGCCGAAGGCGAGCGCTCCTGCGACGGCGAGCGCCGCCGTGGCGACCGCCGATCGGGTGAGCCGGGACTGCGATCTCATGCGTTCCTCTCCGCGACCGGCGGAGCTCGAACGCCCCACGGACCGCGATGTCCGTAATTATTTGACACCGTTAATAAAACACGGAACACCACGGTCGCACAAGGGCCCCGGCCGTCACGGCAGCAGGATCACCTTCCCGTTCAGCGTGCGCGACTCCGCCAGCGCCAGCGCCGCACCAGCTTCCGTCAACGGGAACCGAGCCGCGATGGTGGCGGTCAGCACGCCCTGCCCGAGCAGCCCGAATACCCGGCCGAGATCGTCCTCGAGGTGCCGACGGAACCGCGCCGGGCGCAGCCGGTGGCCCGCCCACAGGTCCTAGAAGGTCGCGCGCTTCCCGTTCGGCAGCGCACTCCAGAGCAGGCCCTGCCCGATGGCCTTGAGGAACGCGCCCCAGAGTCCCGCCGAACCGCGGCTCGCCGCGTCGTCCAGCACGCCCACGATCGCGTAGGTCACGAGGGTGCCGCCCCGCGCGAGCAGCCGGAACGACATCCGCGCGATCTCGCCGCCGACGTTGTCGAACACGGCGTCCACTCCCCCGGGCGCGAGCTCCCGCACGCGCGCCTCGAGCTCGGGGTCGGCGTAGTCGACCGGCTCGACGCCCGCCGCCCGCAGCGCCTCGTGGTGCCGGGGCGATGCGGCACCGATCACCCGCACCCCCTGGTGCCGCGCCAGTTGAATCAAGATGCCCCCCACTCCGCCGTTCGCCCCGAACAGCAGCACCGTGCCGCCGCTCCGCACCCGCGCCGAGCGGTTCAGCATCTGCCACGCCGTCACGCCGTTGACGACGACGGTCTCGGCGTCCTCCGCGGAGATGCCGGCGGGGACGGGCACCGTGTCGCGCGCCTCGACCACCGCGTGGGTCGTCCAGGCGCCGGTCTTGGTCATGCTCGCGACACGGCGGCCGAGCATCCGCTCGTCACCGCCGGTGCCCACCTCGAGCACCGTGCCGACGAGGTCGTAGCCCGGCGTGAAGGGGAAGGCGGGCTGGCCGAAGTAGCGGCCCTTGCGCATCGACTGCTCGGCGAAGCTGACGCCGGTCGCTTCGACGGCGACGAGCAGCTGCCCGGGGCCCGGGGTCGGCGCCTTCTCGGTGACGACCTCGAGGCCTGCGGGCTCGACGAGGCCGGGGAGGACGATGCGGGTGATCTGATCGGTGGTCATGATGTCATTCCTTCTGGTTGTGTGTGACTGAACAGTCACAACTGCGGGTGAACGAAAACGCGAGGGAGCCGGACGGGTCAGTCGTGCCGGATGCCGTGATCGACCACGCGCGCCCACGCCGTGTCGACGTCGGCGAGGCCGGCCTGCACCACGAGGTGGCAGAGCTGCCCGTAGGCGATGAAGCGCTGGATGGCGTCGGGGTCGGCCCCCGAGGCGTCGGCGACCGCGCGCACCACGGTGGCGAGGCCGCGGCGCACCGCGTCCTTGATCTCGGGCACGTCGCACGCGCTCTGCGCATGCACCTGCAGCGCGATCAGGCTGCGGTCGCGGATGAGCTCGATGTAGGCCTGCGTCATGCGCTCGAGGCGCTCGGTGGGGGTTCCGTCATCGCCGACGCCCGCCACGAGCGCCGCCGCGACCTGCGCGTAGCAGTCGTCGACCGCGGCCACGAACAGCCCGAGCTTGCCGTCGAACAGCCGGAACACGTAGGCCGGCGACACCTTGGCCGCCCCGGCCACCTCGGCGACCGGGGTCGCCTTGTACCCCGACACGGCGAACACGTCGACCGCGCGGGCGACGATGCGCACCCGCTGATCCTCGGCGGTCGAGCGGATGCCCGCCCCGCGCGATCTCGTCTCAGTCATGTGACTGACTGAACACTAACAAGGAGCGGGTGTCAAGCGTTCGCCCTCAAGAAGCCCGGCGGAGCCAGTCGTCGAAGCGGGTCGCGACGATGGTGGCGTCCGGCCCGGGGAGCAGCTCGCCGGGCTGCAGCAGGTCGCCGAAGTAGCGGGCGAGCGGGTCGGCCTCGCGCGGGTCGTCGACCGCGGCGAGCGCCCGCCCCACGAATACGCCGAGCGGGGCCCGGTCGGGGCCCGCGAACTCCGCGATGCCGCGGAGCGGCTGCCCGAGCGACACCGACACGACGGCGCGGGCGACGTCGTCGGCGGCCATCGGCTGCATGAGCGCATCCGCCACCCGCACCTCGGGACGTCGGTGACCGAGACTTCGCCCGCTCGCGCCGCCGCCGCCGCGGCTCGCGCGCCCGCCGGTCACCGTCGCCGCATCGGCGATCGACCGCAGGAACTCGAAGAACTGCGTCGCGTGCACGATCGAGTACGGCCGCCCCGAGTCCCGGAGCAGCATCTCCTGTAGGGCCTTCGCCCGGAAGTAGCCGCGCTGCGTGGTGGCGAGCCGGTCGGTGCCGACGACCGAGAGGGCGACGTGGTGACGCACCCCCGCCGCCTCACCGAAGGTGATCAGGTTGAGGGTCGAGGTCTCGAAGAACTCGGCGGCGCCCGCCTCGTCGGTGTAGCTCGAGTTCGACACGTCGATCAGCACCTCGGCGCCGTCGAGCTCAGGGGCGAGGCCTTCGCCGGTGAAGGAGTCGACCCCGGTCTCGCGCGAGGCGGCGACGGCGGTGTGGCCGGCCGCGGCCAGCTGCGACACGACCCGCGTGCCGATGAGGCCGGTGCCTCCAATGACGACGATCTTCACGGCGGGCTACTCCGCCGAGGCGGGAGTCGAAGCCGACGACGCCGGCGAGACAGCCGCCGACGCCGACGCATCCCGCGCCGCCAGCCACTCGGCGAACGTGGTCTCGAACAGCTGCGCGCCCTCGCCCGGCAGCAGCATCCGCTCGCTCAGCCGCTGCCCGAAGTACGTCGCCTCGGGGTCGCTCACGACCACGCGGGTGTCGCCGGCCGCCGCCAGACCGCGCCGCACGAGCTCGTCGAGCCCGAGCTCCTCCGGTCCGGCGATCTCGACGGTGCCGTTAATCGGCTCCCCCGCGGTGACCCGCGCGACGGCCGTGGCGACGTCGTCGGCGGCCAGCGGCTGGATCAGCGCCGGCGACAGGTGCACCTCCCCTCCCACGGTCGCGGTGTCGGCGATGCTCTTCACGAACTCGAAGAACTGGGTCGCGTGCACGATCGAGTAGGGCAGCCCGCTGCCGGTGATCAGCGCCTCCTGCGCCACCTTCGCCCGCTGGTAGCCGCTGTCGGTCATCCGCTCGGCGCCGACCACCGAGAGTGCCACGTAGTGCCCGACCCCGGCCGCACGTGCCGCTTCGACGATGTTCGTGGTCGCGGTGGTGAAGAAGTGCATCACGTCGTCATCGGCGAACGACGGCGAGTTCGAGACGTCGAGCACCGTGTCGGCGCCCGCGAGCACCTCGGCGAGCCCTTCCCCCGTGAGCGTGTCGACACCCGAGCGGGGCGACGCGGCGATGGCGGTGTGTCCGTGCGCGGTGAGACGTTCGATGACCTTGGAGCCGATGAGGCCCGTGCCCCCGATGACGACGATCCTGCTCATGGTGATGCCCTTCGTTCTGCGGCGCGGGGCCCGTCCCCGCCCGTCTGCCAGCTAGGACCGCGCAGCCACCCGGGCTGTGACGGGCTTACGCGCATCCGTCGCCCGTCACGACCGGCGAGCCGCTCACCACCACCGGGCCAGCTTCGCGGAGGCGGTGACGAGCCAGACCCGCACCACCGAGTCGTGCTCGACCTCGGCCAGCACGACGGCGACGACCCGCCCGCCCCGCCGCGCGACGAGGCCGCTCTGGCCGTTGACGGAGTGCGCGTGCAGCTCGGCCCCGTCGAGCTCACCGAGCAGCACCCGCGCGACCGGCACGCGTCCGCGGACCGGCGTCGCCGCGCGCCCCCGGTCGGCCACGAGCCCCACGGACCCGTCGAGCACGGCCTCCAGCGCCGGCCGGTCGGCGAGCGCCAGGGCGAGCCGCAGTTCCCGCAGCGCGGCGGGCTCAGCGCCCACCGGGCACGGCCGCGCTGAGCTTTGCGGGGTTCATCATCCAGAGCACCTGCTCGATGCCGTCGGCCGAGGCGACCACCGTCACCAGGGCGAACGGATGCTCGTCCGCGCCCTGCCGCAGCACCGCCGTCGCCTGCCCGTTCACCTGGCTCGTCGAGATCGAGACCCCCTGCCAGAACCGCTCGTGGAAGGCGCGCACGAACTTCGCCACCCGCAGCCGCCCGAAGACCGGGATGCGCGACGCCCGCACCACGCCACCGCCGTCGGAGTACGACACGACGTCGGCCGCCAGCACCCGCTCGAGGGCCTCG
The DNA here is from genome assembly GCF_024978135.1 of Herbiconiux gentiana. Lineage (GTDB taxonomy): Bacteria > Actinomycetota > Actinomycetes > Actinomycetales > Microbacteriaceae > Herbiconiux > Herbiconiux gentiana. Next base: position 38,438 of record NZ_JANTEZ010000002.1, read on the forward strand.
AGGTCTCCGCCCTGCGCGGCGCTGACGAACGCGGTGAGCAGCCGCTCCTGCTCCCGGCCCGACACCGCTCGCGCGGTGGCGGCCTGCAGGTGCTTCTTCGCCCGGCTGACGAGCTGACGGCAGGCCGGTTCCGACAGCTGCACGACCTCGGCGATCTGCCCGTAGGAGTAGTCGAAGGCCTCACGCAGCACGTAGGCCGCCCGCTCGGTGGGGGTCAACCGTTCGAGCATCAGCAGCACGGCGAAGCTCAGCGCCTCCGCACGCTCCGCGCCGAGCGTCGGGTCGTCGCTCGTGTCGACGGGCTCCGGCAGCCACGGCCCCACGTACGACTCGTGCCGCGCCCGGGCGCTCGTGGCGGCGGTGATGGCGAGCCGCGTGGTCGTCGTGGCGAGGAACGCCGCCGGGTTCAGCACGGCATCGCGGTCGGTCGACTGCCAGCGCAGCCAGGCCTCCTGCACGATGTCCTCCGCCTCGGAGGCGCTGCCGAGCATGCGGTACGCGATGCCGAACAGCCGTCCCCGGTTCGCCCCGAACACTTCGAGGGCGGCGGCCCACCCGTCGTCGCCCGCACTCTGCCGCGCCGCATCCTGCACCATCGCGCCTCCTCCCTGCCGGCGGCGTCACCCCGACGCCGTCACGAGCTACGACTGTGCAGCCCCCCGTTCTGTGACGGTATCCCCTCGATCGGTCGCACGCCGATATCGGGCACGTCCGCGCATACTGGAACGATGGGCGGGGAGCGGACGACGGCACCCTGGGTGACGCTCGCCGAGCCGGCCGCCGCGGGCCGGCGAGCCGGGGGCGGCCGCGCCGGCGCCACCCGGCGCGCCCTGGTGGTACGCCTCGTCGCCGCCGCGGCCCTCGTGGTCTTCGTCGTGGTCGCGGTCGGCGTGCTGGTGGCGCGTCGCCTCGCCGAGGACGAGGCCGTGAACGACGCCGCCCGCTCGGTCGAGCTGCTCGCCGACGTGGTGGTCGAGCCGGCCCTCGGCGCCGGGCTCGTCAGCGGAGAGACCGATCGGGCGGCCTTCGACGAGCTGATCCGCGCCCGCGTGATCGGCGACGACGTCGTGCGGGTCAAGCTCTGGAACGCCGACGGCACCATCCTCTACTCCGACGAGCCCCGCCTGATCGGCGAGACCTTCGGCCTCGACGAGGAGGAGCTCGAGGTGCTCGAGGGCGGCGGGGTCGAATCCGAGGTGTCCGACCTGAGCGCCCCCGAGAACCGCTTCGAGCGCGGTCGCGGCACGCTGCTCGAGGCCTACCACTCGGTCGCCACCGGCGACGGCGAGAAGCTGCTCTTCGAGGCCTACTTCCCTTACGACCGCGTGTCTGCCCGCACGAGCGAGCTCTGGACCGCCTTCTCCCTGCTCTCGGCCGGCAGCGTGCTCGCCCTGCTCGTGCTGCTGACGCCGGTGGGCCGCCGCCTGTTCGTGCTGGCGCGCCGGGCGCAGGCCGAGCGCGAGGCGATGCTGCTACGGGCGGTCGACGCCTCATCGAGCGAGCGGATGCGCATCGCCGGCCGCCTGCACGACGGTGCGATCCAGGACCTCACCGCGAGCATCCTCGCCCTGCGCTCGGCCGCGTCCACCGCGCGGCGGGGCGGCGACGAGCCGCTCGCCGGCCGGCTCGACGACGCCACCGCCACGCTGCACGCGAACCTCGGAGGCCTCCGCACGCTGCTCGTCGACCTCTACCCGCCGAGCCTCACCGCCGCCGGCATCCGGCCGGCCCTCGACGACCTCGCCGCGGCGGTGCGCGGCCGCGGCGTCGAGGTGCGCATCGTCGAGGGCCCGCACCGCGCGCTGCACCCCGACGAGGCGCGGCTGGTCTTTCGCGTCGTGCGCGAGGTGCTCGCGAACGTCGTGAAGCACGCGCGCGCGACCACGGCGACCGTCGAGCTCTCAGAAGCGCCGGCCTCCCGCGGCCGCGGCCGGTCGGAGTCGGTGCTGGTCGAGATCAGCGACGACGGCCGCGGCTTCGATCCGCAGCTCCTCCGCTCCCCCGCGTCCGGGCACGTGGGCATCCCGCTGCTGGTCGACGCCGTGCAGAGCGCCGGGGCCGGGCTCGCGGTCTCCAGCACGGCCGGCGGCGGCACCCGCTGGCGACTCGAGCTGCCCGGCTCGCCAGCACCGAAGGGGGGCGAGGCATGACGGCGGTGAAGGTGGCCCTGGTCGACGATCATCCGCTCGTGCGCGCCGGCCTGGCCGCGCTGCTCGCCGAGGTCGGCGGCATCGTGGTGGTGGGCGAGGCCTCCGACGGCGGCGACGCCCTCGCGCTGATCGAGCGCACCCGCCCCGACGTGCTGCTGATGGACCTGTCGATGCCGGGCACGGGCGGCGTCGAGGCCACCGGGATCGTGCGGCGCGAGCATCCGGAGCTCGCCGTGCTGATCGTGACCTCGTCGCACGCGGGCGACGACCTGCGGGCGGCCCTCGCCGCCGGGGCCACCGGCTACGTGGTGAAGGATGCGGAGCCGGCCGAGATCGCCGCCGCCGTGCACGCCGCCGCCCGGGGCCGCCGCCCGATCGACCCGCGCGTGACGCACGCCCTGCTGCCCGACGCGGGCCGCGCATCCGCCCCCCGACCCGGTGCCGACCGAGGCGACCCCGACGAGCCCCTCGACCGGCTGCTCAAGGGACGCGAGGCCGAGGTGCTCACCCTGCTCGCCCGGGGCCTGGCGAACAAGCAGATCGCCCACGAGCTGGGCATCGCCGAGCGCACGGTCAAGGTGCACGTGGGCAGCATCTTCCGCCGGCTGGGCGTCGGCGACCGCGTCAGCGCGGCGCTCTGGGCGCGCGAGAACGGGTACTAGTACCTACGTCGTATCGACGCCGGCGAGCGCATCACCGAGGCTGAAGGCACACGGCACCCGCCGTCACCTCGCTCTCGACCGAAGGACCAGCGATGAACACGCACCGCATCCGCCGAGCCTCCCGGGCGGCCCTCGCCGCCATTGCCATCGCTGCCGCCGCCCTCACCGGCGCCTTCGCCGCAGCCGCCCCCGCCTCGGCCAAGCCCTCTGCGGGCGGCGGCGACTACGCCGTCACCGTCAACGGCACCACCTACAACCCGGCCCCGGGCAAGGACGTCAAGCTGCAGGACCTGGCGGCCTCGGGCAGCGTCACCGTGAAGGGCCTGAACAACACCTTCCGCATCGACACGAAGACGCTCGGCGTCTACGACTACACGCTGACGGGGGCTCCGGATGCGCTGCGGATGGTCACCCAGCCCACCGTCGTCTTCGCCTCCAAGGTGCCGACCCTCACGCCCGCCCAGATCGGCACCGTGAAGATCAAGCAGCTCGAGGTGAAGGACGACACCCTCGTCGTGATCTTCACGGCGGCCGCCGGCAAATTCAAGATCCAGGCGAAGGACGGCGCCCAGGGCGGCATCTTCCAGATGGAGCCCGAGTTCGCCCAGCCCGTCGAGCTCGTGCACACCCTCGGCCCTGGCCTGTTCTACTTCGTCAACCAGTACACGGGCAAGATCAACTTCGGCAACGGCGTCGACGCCGTCACCCCCGCCCAGAGCGCGACCGGCTTCCACCAGATGCTGCTCGGCAAGGACAGCCCCCAGGTCGCCACGAAGACCTTCCAGAGCGGCACGGTCACCAAGTGGCTCGTGACCTCGGGCGGCCGCCTCGGCGGAGTGCTCGGCGAGGACGCCGTCGAGCTCTCGCAGGGCGCCACCAACTGCACCAGCCAGTGCCAGGCGCAGAACCAGATCAAGGGCTCGCTGCCGGTCCCGCCCGACCCGACCAACCCCACCCCGATCGGCTGACGCCGCTAGCTCCCCCGCCCCGGCCCGGCCGCGCACCCCGCGCGGCCGGGCCTTCGGCGTTCTAGGTTAGGTACGTCCCTTGGTGGAACCGCACTCGCGGCCCCTCCCCGCCCACCTCCCAGAGCGACGAGTGCCGGCTGTCGCGCTCGGCCCCGTGCACCCGGTACGTCACGAGCACGAGGCCCGGCGCGACCTCGTCGGCCGCCCACTCCGAGGTCTCCGGATGCTCGCGCCCCTCCTCCGCGGCGAGCGCCGCCACGATCTCGTCCCGCCCCCACAGCCGCCCCGACCGCCCGATCTCGACGAAGCCCTCGGCCAGCAGCGCCCGCACCCGCGCCGGATCCCTCCGCACCTCCGGCGACAGCAGCGCTTCCTCGCCCCGCCGCGCCTCCTCGCCCCCGCTCATCTCCCGACAGTAGCCCGGCCGCCCCGCACGAGCGACGGCAGCCACCGGTCGAGCAGCGTCAGCACCACCGCGATCACCACCGCGATCGCCAGCACGACCGCCGAGTTGCGCACCGAGTCGGCGAACCCGATCGTGTCGACGTCGAGGAACGGATACGGGTACCAGCCCGTCACCGCCCCGTGCACGAAGGTGTAGACGAGCCACGCCAACGGCCACACGAACGCGAGCGCCGCGGTCGCCCACGACATGCGCGGCCGGGGCCCGAACACGAGCCACCCGATCACCGTCGCCCACGGCGAGATGTAGTGGAACCCGATCGTGGCGGCGAGGGCCCAGCCCTCCGGATGCACGAGCCGAGCCAGCACCGTCTCGTAGACCAGCCCCGTGATGATGATGCCGATCAGCGCGTCGAACCGCAGCACCCGCCAGAGCCGCCCGTCCCGGTGCACGTCCATCGCCAGCGCGATCGAGGTGCCGAGCACGAACAGGTTGCTCTGGATGGTGAAGAAGCTGAACAGCCGCACGAACCGCGTGGCCAGCGACTCGTCGGCGGTGTTCTCGCTCGAGTTCACGTCCTGCCCACCCGTGAAGATGAGCACGATCTGGATCACCAGGGCGACCCCGACGACCACCGCTATGGCACCGAACCAGATCCGCGCCGCGCGGGCCCGCCCATCCGTCGCCGAACCCACCATGTCGCACTCCCCCGAGCATCCGGCAGCCACCCCGCCACGTCGGCATCAGGCTAGCGCCACCCCGGTCGCCGGGGCCAGGGGTAACGTCGTCGCATGGACAACACCGTCGTGAGCGCTCTCGTCGTCATCGCCATCCTCGTCCTGGTCGTGCTGGTCGTGGTGCAAGCGGCGCGGAGGATGTCGGGGGGCGGTTCCGGCCGCGGGAGCAGCGGCGACAGCAGCGGGTCGCCGATGGTCTTCGGCGACAGCGGAAGCACCGGACACGGCCACCACCACGGTGACGGCGATGGCGGCGGAGGCGACAGTGGCGGGGGCGGCGACGGCGGAGGCGGCGACGGGGGCGGAGGCGGCGGCGGCGACTGACCGACTTGCCAACTTGGAAACTACTTGCCATACTCAGAGAACGAGACAAGGAGTTCCCCATGGACACCACCCCCACCGTCACCCCCCAAGAAGCCCGCGACCTCCTGCACCGCGCCGAGACCCTCAGCCGTGACGCCCACAACGCCACCCGCTGGCCCTACATCACGTTCATCCTGGCCCTCGGCGTCGCCACCTCGATGGGCACCTTCGCCATGGCCGTCACCACCGGCGACACCTTCGGCCTCGCCTACTTCGCCACCCTCACCGTGGTCTTCGCGCTGCTGGTGTTCTTCATGGTCTCGATCCGCGGCCGCTCGGCCTTCGCCCGCGGCCGCCGCTGGACGTCCTACATCGCCGCCTGGTTCGTCAGCTACGCCGCCGCCCTCGCGGTCGTCATCTGGGCCCACGGCGAGGCACCGCTCGCGGCCGCCGCCTCGGGCCTCGTGCTGCTCGTGAGCATCGCCTGCGCCACCCGCGAGGCCCGCTCGTGACCGCCACCGACGCGCATCCGCGCCACCGCCTCGACGACGTCTTCACGAACCCCGTGCGCTTCTCGATCGTGGCCGCCCTCGACCGCGCCGGCACCCTGAGCTTCAAAGAGGTGAGGGATGCCGTCGAGATCACCGACTCCGCCCTCAGCAAGCAGGCCTCGGCCCTCGAGGCGGCCGGCTACCTCACCATCGGCAAATCCTTCGCGGGCAAGATGCCCCGCACCTCCCTCACCCTCACGCGCGCCGGCCGCGCTGCCTGGCGCACGCACCTCGCCGCCCTCCGCGCCATCGCGGGCGACGCCTAGCCCCCGCTCCACCCCCGCACGGCGTGCACGACCGCCGATTTCGGGTAGGCCGCGGCCTCCGACCGCCCACCGAGCTCGAACAGGTCGATCATCAGCTGCAGCCGATAGTCCGGCGCCTGGGCCGACGAGTACACGACCCGCCCCTCACACCCGATCACGGTGCCCGCCGGCCCCCACAGCACCGACCAGGTGTGGGGGCCGGCGGCATCCACCGCAACCGAGACCGCCCGCATGTCGGTCTCGAGCCGGTCGTCGCCGTGCGCCTTGAGCCCGCACCGAGCGGTGACGCTGGAAGCCGCGGCCGTGTCGTCAGAGGCAGCGCCACCCCGCACCGCGGACGCATCGATCTCGAACACGCAGATCTCCCCGCTGTCCCGAGGTGACTCCTCCTCGACCCCCACCAGCCACACCGCGAGCATGCACCCCTCATCGACGCTCGCACTGACGGTCACGTCGACCCGCCCCGCCGTCGGCGCCCACAGCAGCCGCTCCCCCACATCCGTCCGAACCGTCAAGTCGGGCCGATGCCGATGCGTCCCCCGCGACGTCCCGATCGCCCCCGAGAACACCGCGGTCTGCAGGTTCGACACCCGCAACGGCGCATCCTCCTCGCGCCAGTCGAGCTGATCCTCCTCGATCAGCAGACGAACTCCGGATGCTCCCGCCGCCGCCCACCGCGCCCCCGACCTTTCGGCCACCGTCCACTGCGGCAGGTACTCGGCGACCCAGAGGTCGTCCCGCAACCGCCCTCCGACGAACTCGTCCTCGACATCGGGCGCGCGCCCCGGAGCCGGCGGGAAGGGCTCCCCCGGCCGCGGAAGCTCAGGCGGCCGGAGGGTCACCGGCGGTCGCGAATCGCTTGCCCACCACGAACCACACGATCGACCCGAGCAGCGGCAGGATCAGCACCACGAGCACCCAGATCACCTTCTCCGCCGTCGACGCCCGAGGCGCGCGCACGATGCTGACCAACGCAGCGATGAACAGCACGAAGGCCGCGAGGCCGAGGAGCAGCAGCAGGACGTGCCCACCGTCGAAGTTCGAGACCATGCCCCCATCCTGGAGCACGCCCCCGCCGAACACGAGCACCCGCCCCGAATCGGCGCGATTGGCTCCTTCGTACTTAGCGTGCCGTTCTTCCCGGTTCAGACGGCTCTGGCGCAGCCTTAGACTGCAATCATCTCCGGCCGCGGTCGTGCTAAAGGCCGAAAATCAATTCTTGCCCGCCATCGACAAGTCCGCCCTTCACCGGCCCATGTTCGCTACCTTCTTCACCGGAGGCTGTCGCCTGTGGTTGGTGTCAGCCCCCGTCTGGCAACTCCGTCACTTATTTATCGCGCCGGATATCCCGGAGATCACGTAGGGAGACAGGGTTGCGGCGTAGGTGGCGGTGATATGCGCACCGCTGTCACGGTAGACAGGCACGTTACCGATCACCGACGGGCAGAAACCGTCGGTGCAGAAGTACGACGTGAAGTCCAGGAGCGAAGTTCCGGGCACGAGTGCCGAGGCCGTAACGATGCCGTCCGCGGGGGCGTCGGCCAGCGGCGTGCCGCAGTCGTTATTCTTCGGGTCGAACCCCAGGCGCTGGTAACAGAGGATCGATTCCTCTGAGGCAGAGGGAACATCAGCGATAGTGATCAACTTCGTCCCGGATGCGACGACTCGCTGATAAGCCGCTGCCGCGGCGTCCGGGTCATACGCTTTCGCCCGCGACGACGTCGTGATCACTACGTCGTAGTCTCCGGAGGACACCTTGTCGAGGATCTTTGGCTGCATCTCGCCGCAGGTCGAGGTGGGGCGCGTGGACAGAATGCAGCCGTCGCCCGTGTAGGCATTGATAGACCAGTTGTTTTTGCCCGACTCAGGGATGATCGCCGCCATGAGGTGCTGCGCATGACTGTCCCCGACGACGGCGATCTTCAAAGCATCGTCGGGTCGATTGCCGTAGTGACAGCTCGTCAGGTCGCCAGTGACCCGGATCCAGCACAGCTCCTTACCGCGGATCTGCAGCTTGTCGCCGACAGCGTCAGCAGCGGCGGGGTGAAGATCGGGCCCGAGGTCGGCGTCGGCGCAGCCCGAACCCGGATCCATCATCGCCGCTCCCCGGCATCTCACAGCATCGCTGATTACGGGTCCGTCCGCCACGGCCGACAACTCCGAGCCACCGGCCGCGCCGGCCTGGGAGGCGGTCTGCGCCGGAGGGGCGAATGCCACGGCGATGATCGCGATCGCGCTGCCGGCCAGTGCTGCGGTGACGACCAGCTTGGGGAGCGTTTTGCGCATGAATCGGCGCCGCTTGCGCTTGCGGTGTCTGCGCTGGCGCGACGACAGAGTCGCCGAGTTCAGCCAGGAGGACTTCCGAATGGGGTCCTCAACGAAGTGATACGAGAGCACGCTCACCACCACGATGATCGCGGAGGCGACGATGTAGTAGAGAATGCTGTCTCCGGACATCACCGAGAGGAGGAGGATGAGCACGGGGAAATGCCACAGGTAGAGCGAATACGACAGATCGCCCACGTAGCGGCTGACCGGATTGGTCAGGGGCCAGAGGAAAGGCTGCGAACCCTTCTCGCCGGCCAGTAGTACCGTGGCCGTAGCCAGCACCGGTAAGGCGGCTGCGGGCGCCGGGAACCCGCTGGTCGAGTCGGTAAGGAAGCACGCGGCGATGATTGCTGCGAAACCGAGCCAGCTGAGCGCGGCGCGCAGAGCCACAGCCCTGGCAGTGAAATAGGTGCCGCAGACGGCGACCAGCGCCCCGACGCCGAGTTCCCAGGCGCGATCGAGAGAGCTGAAGTACGCGAGGTTCACGTCGGTGGCGGTGAGCACCAGCGCATAGGCGAACGATGCTCCGGACACAGCCGCGATCGTGATGCCGACCGCGAGACGCCGGCGACCGGAGCTCCAGGCGAAGAGCTTGATGCCAAGAGCTAGGACGCCGAGCATCAGCCAGGGCCAGACGAAGTAGAACTGCTCCTCGACGGCGAGGGACCAATAGTGCTGCACCGGAGACGGGAGGAGGTCGCGCTGGAAGTAATCAGCACCTTGGATGGCGAGGTTCCAGTTGGACGCGAACAGAAGGGCCCAGAACGAGTCCCAGAGCGTTTGCACGAACCGCACGCCAGGGGTCAGGAACCACGAAGCCGCGACGGTCACGACCAGGACGAGGACCGCGGCAGGCATGATGCGCTTGATTCGGCGGCGATAAAATCCTGAGAAAGAGATGGTGCCTGAGCGCTCGTGCTCACGGAGGAGCAGCCCAGTGATGAGGTAACCGCTCACGACGAAGAAGACATCGACACCCACGAAACCGCCGGCCGGCCATCCGGTCATGTGGTTGAGGATGACGACGACGACCGCGATGGCGCGAAGGCCCTGGATGTCCCGTCGGACCGGGTGACGAGGGGGCGCCTCGGGAGTCAGCCCGATCGCGGTGTGCGGAGTTGGTGCGGCGGGGAAACCGTACGTGGCGCGCGCACTGCCGGCGCTCTGCGACGGTCTGTCTCTGTGCGTTCTTGACCGAAGTCGATGATGGGATCTGCGCGAGGGCACGGCGCTCCTTTAATGAGGATATGCGCATTCCTGCGCGGGTCGAGGGGGTCTCGCGCGGTGGGTCGCCGGAGAGGACCTGGATACAGCACTCTACCCGACACCTGTATTGTGACAACAGAATTCGGCTCTGGAGCCAGGACATGGTACAGGTCGGCAGATCGCCCGCCTCAGCAGCTGAATGCCAGCTCGGTCACCTCGGGCTGCGCGAGCATGGGGCCGACCAGCGTCGTAACCTCCTTCTCGGGCAGGCTCGAGACGTCGATATCGACTGTCGCAGTCTCTGTCTCGCCAGGGGCGGCCTGGATGACACCTCGCGCGACCGGGTAGCTACCGTCCGTTCCGGTGAACGCCGGCCCCTGGTCGGTGCTGCCGGAGATCGACGCGATCGTCGCGCCCTCCGGAGCATAGACGTAGGTGAAGACACGAAGGTCGCCGAGAGGGATGCGGAATCCGTTGCCACCCGCTCCGGTGATGAACGTCGAGAGGCCGGGAACGGATGCGGGGTCGAGGACGTTGCTCGCCGCGATCTGCACCCTCACGATCCGGTTGCCGGCGGCGCAGGTCTGCTGGCCGACCTCGATCTTCGAGCGGAGGTAGTAGTCCATCTTCGAGCCCAGGTAGTCGCTGTAATACACCCCCAGCTCGTAGGAGGTGTCGGTCGTCTGAGGCATCCGACCCTGCAACCCGGCGTCGGTCACCAGCTTCTGCACCGTCTCGTCGGTGCTGGAGGCCAGGATGCGGCGTTCCGTCCCGGCGTGCCCCACCGCATCCGCGAATTTCGGCACGTCGATGTCGCCGTTCATGATTGCCGCGAAGGTCTGCGACGCGGCGGCAGCGAAGTAGGCGTCCTGGGCGTCGGCGTCGTCGGAATAGGTCTGGTACACCTGATTCAGCAGGACGTCGTTGGAGTTCTCCGACGTCAACTGGGTGCCGTCGGGCAGGTCGACCGGCCCCGTCGCCTTGAGGATGTAGCTGAGCGCGATCGGATCGATAAAGATGACGGTGGCCGGGGTCACTCCGAGTTGACTGCCCCACATCGAGCGTGTCAGGTCGGCTGCGACCTCGACGCGGGGGGTGAGCGTGTTGTTCTGGCTCTGCACGCCGAAGGGCGGCAGATAGAGATCCCGCTCCTGCTTCGACACGTGGCTGTTCGCGAACTCCTCCGTCTCGAAGGTGAAGTCTCGACCGGTCGTCTGCCGGGTGATGGACACCCTTCCCTGATCGGCGGTGACCAGGATCTGCGCTCCGGCGATACCGCCCAGCGGCCGCACCTCCGCGGAGTTCTCGAAGATCAGCAGGTACTCGCGCGGGCCCTGAGCGCCCAGGAGTTCAGGCAGCACGGGCGCGAGTGCCTTCGCACTCGCGACCGCAGGCTCCACGTCGGCGATCAAGCCGTCGATCTCGTCGACCGCGTTCTTGACGGGCCCGAGCAGCGAGGATCGGTCGAGCGCGGAGATGCGCTCGCTCGCACCGCTCAGAGCCGTACCGGCGGAATCCAGAACCGGGGCCACCGAACTGATTGCCGCGAGATCGACCGCTCCATCGACCGGCTTGAAGACCGCGGGCGACAGCGTGTCGCCCAGGGCAACAGCGGGGACCACCGCGTTGTCGACCACGTCGGAGACACTCGAGGCTACCGTGCGCACGGCGACCAGATTTCCGCCGATCGAGGGGATCTGCTCGGCCAGCCACCAGGCCGGACCGGATGCCGACTCGCGGGCCTTCGTCGTGTGCTCGGCCAGCTCGTCGACCTCGGGCTGCGCGCTCGACGCCTGGCCGTCGAGCACCTTCTCCTTGACCGTGGACAGCAGTGGCCTGGCGGCCTCGAGTTCGCTCTTCACGGTAAGAGCGCTGGAGGCCACCCACGCCGCCCATCCACCGACGACCACGACGAGCAGGAACAGCCCGCCCAGAACCCATGGCCAGCGGCGGCGGCGAGGGCGCCCTGGCTGGTCGCGGGACGATCGGCGTGTGGGGGTCTCGACGGTCACTGGGTAATAGTACTGGCGAGTCCGCCCGTCGACCTGAGTGAACGGCGAGCGTCAGCGGGTGAGCTGGAGCGCCTCGGCTGTCGCCTCGAGCTCGCGCTTGGTCCGCTTGCGGTCGCTGTTGAGCGTCGTGCCGAACGACGGGATCATCGTCGACAGCGCCTTCTCCCACTCCGGGTACCGGGTGGGGAAGCACCTCTTGAGGAGATCGATCATGATCGGCACGGCCGTGGACGCGCCAGGCGAGGCACCGAGCAGACCGGAGATAGAGCCGTCGGCGGCGGTGATGACCTCGGTGCCGAACTGAAGTACGCCGCCGCGCTTGGCGTCCTTCTTCATCACCTGCACCCGCTGGCCGGCGGTGATCAGGTACCAGTCCTTCTCGTCGGCCGTGGGCATGAACTCCCGGAGCGCTGCAAGCCGCTTCTTCTTGCTGGCCAGGAGCTCGCCGATGAGGTACTTCATCAGGTCGATGTTGTCCCGCGCCACCGCCAGCATGGGCCAGAGGTTGTGCGGTCGGACGGACGCCGGAAGGTCGAGCCACGATCCGGTCTTCAGGAACTTCGGGCTGAATCCCGCGTACGGGCCGAATAGCAGCGACGACTGGCCGTCGACCACCCGGGTGTCGAGGTGGGGTACGGACATCGGGGGCGCTCCGACGGCCGCTTTTCCGTACACCTTCGCGTCGTGCTGGGACACGACGGCCTGATTGTCGGTGCGGAAGAACATCCCGCTGATCGGGAACCCCCCGAAGCCCTTGATCTCCGGAATGCCGGACTTCTGCAGCAGCGGGAGGGCGTGACCCCCGGCACCCACGAAGACGAACTTGGCATTGACCGTGTACGGCGTGGTGCCGACCAGTTCGCGCACCGAGACGTCCCACGAGCCGTCCTTCTGCTTCTTCAGCTTCTGCACCTCGGTCTCGAGCTTGAGCTCGGCACCGTTGCGCACGAGGTGGTCGAAGAGCTGATGGGTGAGCGAGCCGAAGTCGACGTCGGTGCCGCCGACCACTCTCGTCGCTGCAATCCTCTCGTTCTTCTCCCGGTCCCGGATGAGCAGCGGCGCCCACCGGTAGATCACCGACGGGTCATCACTGAACTCGATACCGGCGAAGAGCGGCTCGTCCTTCAGCAGCTCCCACCGTCGGCGCAGATAGTCGACATTGGCTTCGCCGCGCACGAACGTCATGTGAGGAGTGGGATTGATGAAGCTGCCGGGCTCGGGCAGGACCCCTCGTGACACCAGAGATGACCAGAACTGGCGGCTCACCTGGAACTGCTCGTTGATGTTGACCGCCCGAGACGTCTCTAAAGACCCGTCCGGCGCTTCGGGCATGTAGTTGAGCTCCGCTAGGGCAGCATGCCCCGTGCCCGCGTTGTTCCACGGGTTTGAGCTCTCCAGCGCCACGTCGCTCAGCCGCTCGAACGCGAGGATCGACCAGTCGGGCTGAAGCTGCTTCAGCATGATTCCGAGAGTGGCACTCATGATGCCACCACCGACCAGGACGACATCCACGTTCTTTGTGCTCACGCGAGTAGTTTACGCTCCTTGTATACAACCCGCCCGCATCCGGGGTCGCACCCCGCCTGAGGGCGAGTCTCGGAGGGCAGGCCCGCCCCGATAGACTCGGCAGAGTTCCGGATGCCTGGGACACCGGTCAGGCCGATGACGTCCCGTCGGAACAATCGTGGTCCGCCGGCTCGCCGGCCTGCGGACTCCTTGCCATTGAGGAGACGCAACATGAATTCCCTAGAGCTGGGTCAGGAGTCGGACCGCCTCAACGTGGTCGTGGTCGGTCTGGGCTACATCGGCGTCACTGCCGCCGCGTGCTTGACCTCGCAGGGCCACCGCGTCGTGGGGGTCGACGTCAACGAGGAGAAGGCCGCTCGCATCAACGCAGGCATCTCGCCGATCACGGAGCCGCAGGTCGACGAACTCATCGAGGTCGCGGTGGCGAGTGGGCTGCTTCGGGCGTCGAACTCGCTGCCGTCCATGGCCGACATCGACCTCGTCGTCGTCTGCGTGGGCACGCCGAGCGCGAAGGACGGTTCGCACAACATGACGTACGTCGCCGAGTCGGCGCGCCAAATCGCGCGCGCGATCGACACCGCCGGATCCTCACGCCGGGTCACCGTCGCGTTCCGCTCCACGTTCCGGCCGGGAACGATGGACGCGCTGATCATCCCGCTCTTCTCCGACTTGCTCGGAGACCGCCTCCACGACGCCGTCGAGCTCGTCTACAACCCGGAGTTCCTCCGCGAGACCACCGCCGTCGAGGACTACTTCCACCCGCCGAAGATCGTTATCGGCACGCGGGACGGGCAGCTGTCCGAGACCATGGCCCGGTTGAACCAGGGCATCGACGCCCAGGTCTTCGACGTCAAGTTCCGAGAGGCGGAGATCACCAAGTTCGTCGACAACTCCTGGCACGCGGTGAAGGTCGCGTTCGCCAACGAGGTCGGTCGCGTGTGCGCCGCCTACGGTGTCGACGCGGACGCCGCTCACAAGATCTTCATCTCCGACACGAAGCTGAACATCTCTTCCTACTACACCCGGCCCGGTGGGGCTTTCGGCGGCTCCTGCCTGCCGAAGGACGTCCGCGCCATGCAGTACATCGCCAAGGCCGCGCACGTGGACGTCGACCTGATCAACGCGCTCAACACCTCGAACGACTCGCACGTCGAGTTCCAGGTCGACCGCGTCCGTCGGGCCGCTCCCGCCGGCTCCCGCATCCTGGTCGCCGGGCTGGCCTTCAAGGCCGGCACCGACGATATGCGGGAGAGCCCCAATGTCACCCTGACGTCACGACTCCTCGACGAGGGCTACGAGGTCCGGGTGTTCGACCCGGCGGTGCACGCCTCGTCGCTCGTCGGCCAGAACCTCGGCGACATCATGTCGGCGCTCCCCCGGCTCCGCGAGCTCCTCGTCGAGGCGGGGGAGTTCGACGAATCGCAGTTTGACCTCGTGGTGGCGAACAACGCGACGATCGACGAGCTCGGAGCACACGGTCTGCCGGTGCTCGATCTCAGGAGCATCCGAGCCTGACGGCAGAACACCTGAGCCCTGGCTGCGTGATCGCAGACCAGGGCTCAGGTGACACCGCCGGGGTGAGGGTCAGGGTCGACCCATGGCCCGATAGTCCCAGCCGGCCGATCGCCACTCCGGCGACGAGAGCACGTTGCGCCCATCGATGATGCGCTTGCCCGCGACGGCCGATTCGATGTCGGCCGGGGTCAGAGCCCGGTACTCCGACCACTCGGTCAGAAGGAGGACGATCTCGGCGTGGGCGACGGCCTCGCCCACCGATTCCACGAAGTGCAGCTGCGGATGCTTCGCCTTGGCATTCGAAATGGCGTGAGGATCGGTGGCGCTCACCACCGCACCCAGGCCGTTCAGCTGCACGGCGATGTCGAGGGCCGGAGAGTCCCGGATGTCATCTGAATCAGGCTTGAACGCGAGTCCGAGCACGGCGACCTTCTTGTCGAATGCCTGGCCTCCGAGCATCTCGACGACCATGTCGACCACCCGCTGGCGGCGTCGGAGGTTGATCGCGTCGACCTCCTTGAGGAAGGTCAGGGCCTCTCCGCGGCCGAGCTCCTCGGCCCGAGCGCCGAAGGCCCGGATGTCCTTCGGCAGGCAGCCGCCGCCGAACCCGATGCCCGCGTTGAGGAAGCGACGGCCGATCCGGGCGTCGTAGCCGATGGCGTCGGCGAGTTCCGAGACGTTCGCACCCGCGACCTCAGCGATCTCCGAGATCGCATTGATGAAGGAG
The DNA here is from genome assembly GCF_024978135.1 of Herbiconiux gentiana. GTDB lineage: Bacteria > Actinomycetota > Actinomycetes > Actinomycetales > Microbacteriaceae > Herbiconiux > Herbiconiux gentiana. The sequence goes on from NZ_JANTEZ010000002.1 coordinate 53,793, forward strand.
ATCTTCGTCGCCAGGAAGGCGTTGGCCGAGATCTTCACGAGCTCCGCCGTGGCGTAATCGGTCACGACGAGAGGCGTGCCCTCGCCGAGCGCCTTGCTGTAGACCTCGTCCAGCGCCGCCTTGGCCGTGGCGGCGAGGTCCGCGTCGTCGGAAATGCCGTAGACCAGGCGATCAGGCGAGATCGTGTCCTTCACCGCGAAACCTTCGCGAAGGAACTCGGGGTTCCAGGCGAGGTCCGCCCCGGGAACCGCCGCCTTCACCGTGGCGGCGAGCCTCGCGGCGGTGCCGACCGGCACCGTCGACTTCCCGACCACAAGGTCACCCGCCTTCAGGTGAGGGAGGAGCGCGTCGACCGCCGCGTCGACGTACGTCATGTCGGCGCTGTGCGACCCCGGCTTCTGAGGCGTGCCCACCGCGATGAAGTGGACCGTCGCGTCGGCGACCTCGGCCATGTCAGTCGAGAAGCGCAGGCGACCCGATGCCGACGCCGACGTCAGGATCTCTGGCAGCCCGGGCTCGAAGAACGGTGCCCGCCCCTCGGAGAGCGCCTCGATCTTCCGCTCGTCGACGTCGACGCCGACGACCGTGTGACCGAGCTCGGCCATCGCCGCTGCATGGACGGCGCCTAGATAACCGCAGCCGACAACCGAAATCTTCATTAGGTCATTCCATTCAAAAGTGCCCGATCACGACGTTGTGCTGCCGCCTTCATGTATAGCAGGTGCGCACGATGCCTGGCGTCGCCGCATCCCGGGAAGGCGGAGCCAACTCGGACATCCCTGGGCGCATGGGAGAATCGGGACGCGCCCGAGTTGGGGAGCACACGATCGAGAGGACCGCGCGGTGACACCCGTTCTGGAGAGACTCCACGGCAAGAAGCTGCTCCTGGCGGCCTCCACAGGCGGCCACTTGTCCCAGCTGCACCGATTGGCTGAACGGATCGAGCCGTCGGAGGACAGCCTGTGGGTGACGTTCGACAAGCCGCAGAGCCGGTCACTGCTTCAAGACGAGCGTCACCGGTTCATCCCCTACATCTCGCCGCGCGACTGGGCGGGCGTTGCGCGAGGCATGCGGACCTTCGATCGCATCCTCCGGTCTGAATCGTTCGACGCGGTGGTCAGCACCGGTGCCGCGATCGCCCTGTCGTCGCACCTGACGTCTCGGCGCCGGAGGGTGCCGACCATCTACATCGAGAGCGTCTCCCGGTTCGACGGGCCGTCAGTGACCGGGCGCATCCTCCAGCGCGTGCCGGGGATCGAGCGGTTCGCACAGCACGACGGGTATTCGCCCGATCGGTGGTCGCACGAGTTCTCGGTGCTCGACACCTACCATCGCGACGAGAGCTGGGTGGGGCCGGACATGCCGGCATCGATCTTCGTCACCCTGGGCACGATCAGCCCCTATCGTTTCGATCGGTTGGTGGAGAAGCTGCTGTCCGTCGCCCCGAAGGGAACTGAATTCGTCTGGCAGCTGGGTGTCACCGACAGGACCGATCTCCCCGGTGAGGTGCACACAGAAATGTCGGCGGAGGCGTTCTCGCGTGCGGCCCGGGAGGCAGATCTCGTCGTCACCCACGCGGGCGTCGGCACGGTCATGGGGCTGCTGGACATGAGACGGCCGAGTCTCGTCGTGCCGAGGCGTCGATCACGCAACGAACACGTCGACGACCACCAGCTGCAGATCACGCGCGAGGTGCAGCGGCGAGGCCTGGCCGCCTCGTCCGAGGTGGACGACATCGACCTCGACACCCTCCGGCAGGCGGCGGGAATCCGGGTGCAGTAACCGACCGATCAGCAGCCGGGAGTGAGGACGGCCTTCAGCCAAGCTCCGGACTGGTAGAGGAATTCGTCGGCCCAGCGGCGCGCGTCATAGTCGCGCTCGTCCGAGACGAACTGGGCACGCGCGGCCCCGTCCAGACAGCGGTCGAACAGGAGCTGCGCCCGGCTGACGTGGGTGACGGAGGTGACAACGAGCAGTGACGTCCAACCCCGTTGCTCCATGAGCCTCTCGGCCAGCCGAGCCTCGCCCTGGGTCGTGAACGGCTCCGGCGTGATGCATTCCACGGGACGGTCGGAGCGACCGAGGCAGAGATCACGGAGCCGCGTATGCTCCTGGTCGTCCTCCACCCCTTCCGGAACCGAGATGACGAGATTCGTCGCGAGCCCGTCATCCATCAGGGTCTGAGCCGTCTCCAGCCGCTGCACCGTGGGCGGCCCCAACACGAGCACGGCGTCGGCTTTGGTCGGGTCGGAGAGGTCAGGGAAGACGATCAGTCGAACTGCGACGACGAACAGCGCCAGCACGAGCGCCGAACCGATTCCGGCCGCCACGCAGATGAGGACGGATGGACGTCGACGGGCTGGGGTCATCCGGCGTCGACGGCTCCGTCCAGACCCTCTTCGGCGTAGAGCTCCTCCTCGAGGACGAGCTCCTCGACCGCAGGGTCCTCGGCGGCGTACGGATCGGGCTGGGGTTCGGGTCTTGGATTCCGGCTCACGTCGAGAACATATCAGCAGGCCCGGCGCCTCCCACGCGTTAGGAGTGAACAGCCATGCTGCCGGCACGCGGCGCTCCCGATGGGATACTGGGTTCCATGCCTGATGTGACAGTTGTCGGAGGTGGGCCGAACGGGCTGGCAGCGGCCGTCACGATGGCGCGTGCGGGGCTCGATGTCGAGGTCCTCGAGAGAGGTGCAACACTCGGCGGCGGAGCCCGGACCGTGCCCCTCACCCTGCCGGGGTTCCTGCACGACGTCGGCTCGGCCGTTCATCCCATGGGACTTGCCTCCCCGTTCTTCCGAGCCTTCGAACTCGACCGACGCGTTGACTTCCTGGTGCCCGACGTCTCCTACGTGCACCCGCTGCCCGATGCACCCGCGGGCGTGGCCTACCGAGACCTGGATAAGACGGCCGCACAGCTCGGCCCGGACGGGCCGGCCTGGCGACGCTTGTTCGCTCCGCTGGTCGAGAGGATCGACGGAGTCACCGACTTCACGGCTAACCAGCTCCTGCGCGTGCCTCGAGACCCCGTCACCGCCGTCCGGTTCGGGCTGCGGACTCTGGAGCAGGGGACCGTGCTGTGGAACCGTCGATTCCGGGGCACGACCGCCACCGCCATGCTCAGCGGGGTGAGCGCTCATTCCATCGGTCGCATGCCATCCCTCGCGTCAGCCGGTGCGGGCATGGTACTGGCCGCCCACGCTCACGCCCGCGGATGGCCCATTCCGGTGGGTGGCAGCCAGGCCATCGTCCGCGCATTGGAGGACGACCTGATCGCGCACGGTGGACGGGTGACGACGGGAGTCGAGGTGCGCGACCTGCGGGCATTGAGCTCGAGCCGAGCGGTGCTCCTGGACGTCTCGGCGTCCGCCCTGGCGGATATCGCCGGACCTGCCCTTCCGGACGGGTACAAGGCGCGCCTGCGCCGCTTCGCCTACGGTGACGGGGTCGCGAAGGTCGACTTCGCGCTGTCCGGTCCCGTTCCCTGGTCTGATCCCGAGGCGAGGCTCTCCCCCACCCTTCACCTCGGCGGATCCCGGAAGGACATCGCCCGGTCGGAAGCACAGGTCGCCTCTGGCCACGAGCCGGACGAACCCTACGTGCTGGTGTCACAGCCCACCGTCCTCGACCCTTCCCGTGCGCCGTCGGGGCAGCACGTCCTCTGGGCGTACATCCACGTGCCGCGCGGTTCGACGCTCGATCCGACCGAGCTGATCACGCGCATGGTCGAGCGGTCCGCCCCGGGGTTCCGCGATCTCGTTCTCGCGTCGGCCGCGATGTCCGCCTCGCAGCTGCAGGAGTACGATCCGAACTTCGTCGGGGGAGACATCTCCTCGGGCGCCCTGTCGATCCTTCAGATGGCCGTGCGGCCGACCCTCTCGCACCGCCCGTGGCGCACACCCGGGACGGGGTTGTACCTGGCGTCGTCGTCGACTCCCCCAGCGACCGGGGTGCACGGGCTCTCGGGCTTCTACGCCGCTCGAACGGCATTGAAGGACATGTTCGGCCTGCGCGTCCCCGAACTGGGAATCGACGGGCCCCTGAAGCGGCCCCGGGAGGCCCGGCCGTGATGTAGGGTCGGACCACGCTCCTTTGGGTTGGAGCGCGAAGCATCTGGACGGACTTTGGGGGTCTGAACCATGCGCAGGACGATTCCGCGACGAATTTTTCTCGCCGGGTCTGGTCTTGCCGTGCTCGGTTTTGCCGACTTAGCGAACGGACTTGTCGCCTATGCGGCGGGTCCGCAGAACTCGGCGCTGGCCGCGGTCTCCGGGACGTCGGCAGACGCAGCGGGCGCCATCAACGACTACCTGCGCTCCAAGACGGGCGCGGTCGCGTTGACCGGCGACTACTTCATCGATTCGGTGATCGAGATCCCCGCGGCGATCTCCTCCTTCGAATTGACCGCGGGGTCGCGGCTCAAGGTGCGGGGCGACCACACCGCGCTGTCGCGCACCGGCACGATCGTGTACCGCGAACAGCTGAAGACCGCCATGACGAAGGGCAAGACCGCGATCACCGTCGGACAACCGACGGCGTATCGCGCGAACGACTACGTCCTCCTCGCCGGTGACGACACCACCTCCGGAACGACGGATCGGTACGGTTACCTCCGACGGGTCACAAGTGTCTCCGGAACGACCGTGAATCTCGACAAGGCGCTCCCCCGGACCGTCCAGATCAAACCCCGTGTCGCAGCGGTGACCCTCTCCCGCCCGCTCAAGATCTTCGGCGGCGGTGAGATCTTCCACACGGCACCCATGTCCAGCAGTTCACCACTGATCCGGATGATGGCCGTCGACACCCCGCAGGTCCTCGGCCTCATCGTGCACGACAACGGGGCGGCGGGGGTCTGGATCGCCCACTGTCGAAACGGCGTGGTCGATTGCACCATCAGCGATCTGCTCGATGACGAGGCGAACGACAAATTCGGCTACGGCGTCAACGTCGTCGGATCGACCCGGGGCTTGACCGTTCGCGGAACGATCTCCCGGGTCAGGCACGCGGTGACCACCAACTCCGGCCCGTTCATCAGTGTCCTCGGAGCGGCCGGGGAACCCGAGGACTGCCGCTTCGAGTGCATCGCGTTGGACTGCACCGACAAGTCGGTCGACACCCACCGCCTCGGCTGGAACACGACGATCGTGCCGAACGTCACCGGAGGCCGGGGAGGCGTGCAGGTGCGGGCGGACAACACCAAGATCGTTGGCGGAACCATCGTGGGATCGGCGGGGCCCGGCATCTCCGTGCATCCCATGGTTGCCGTGGCGCCGACGGTCACCGGTACGGCGATCAGCAACCTGAAGCCGTCGGGGAGCGCGATCCTAGCGGATTCACCCGTCTCCGTGAAGGATGTGGCCATCCGCGACAGCTACGGCGTCCACATCGTCCTGTCGTCCAATTCTACCGTCATCGGCGGATCGATCCTCGCCGGCGGCGCTGTGGCCGTACGGTTCCGTGGCAGCAACAACAGCGTGACCGACATCCAATGCGGCAACAACATCACCACTCCCTACACGGAGGATCCGGGCGCGACGCACAACGTCTTCCGCATGTCGACCACCGCCCCGGAGCCAATGGCGGCGCCGGTCGCGACGAAGCCGCCGAGCATCTCCGGAACGTTCGCCGTCGGCAACCAGCTCTCAGTCGACGACGGCACCTGGACCATCGGGCCGCTCACCATGGCATTTACCTGGATGCGCGACGGGGTCCCGATCTCCAATGCGACCAACCGCACCTACCGCACGTACGACGTCGTCAGCGCGGACCTGGGCAAGACGCTCACCGTCGTCGTCACAGCCCGGCGCGCCGGCTATGCCGACGGAACGGCGACCAGTGCTCCGACCGCCACCATCGCCGCCGGACTCGCCTTGGTTCCCGTCACCGTGCCTGTTCTCTCGGGAACCCCGAAGCCCGGCCAGACGCTGACCGTCACCCGTGGCACATGGGATCCGAGCGCTCAGAACACCAGCTGCAAATGGTTCGCGAACGGTGTCGCGAACGGCAGCACGGGCACGACCTATCTCGTGAAGTCGAGCGACGTCGGAAAGCTGATCACCGTCGCCGTCACGGCGACCAGGACCGGTTGGACTACGGCAACATTCACCGCCGTCGGCCTTTCCATCGTCGCTTGACGGTCAGGCCTGGTCGTTGTCGTCGAACCCCTTGACGATCCAGAAGTCCTTCGTCGAGCGCTGACGCACGCTCGAGAGCATGGTCTTCGGTGATGAGTTGACGAGGCCCAGCAGGAGATAGCGAAGCTTCGCGATCGGCGACCGGGCAGCGTGATACCGGATGCGGCTGGCTGAGAGCCGTATGAAGCGGCGATCCGCGAGGGTCAGATTGCTCCGGTGCTTGTCGAGATAGGCCTCGAGCCCCGCCGCCCGGGACAGCGTGCGGCCGGTCAGCTGACCGGACTCATGCTTGCGCTGCAGCACGTTGGCTTCCTGGCACACGGCATAACTCAGCCCGCAGAGCAGGAAGCGGAAGAAGAAGTCCCCGTCGTTCTTTACCATGAGCTGCTCGTCGAACCCACCGACGCGGTCGAAGGCCCGCCGGCTGACCAAGATGTTCGAGCCGGTGACGCCAGGGTTTTCGGCTGCCGCCGCCTTCGCCGGGAGGCCGGGCTTGATCCTCAGCCCCGGCGCGGTCTGACTCCCCCGGAACATCTCTATCCACGTGACCACCGCATCCGGACGGTGCTGGTCGAACTCCGCAGTCGCGCTCTCGAGGTACTCGGGAGTCCACTTGTCGTCATCGTCCAGGAAGGCAATGAGCTCCTCGCGGGCGTGGGCCGCTCCGAGATTGCGTGAGCTCGAGGCGCCCCGGCCGTCCACATTCCTGACGAAACGCACGGGAACCGACGAACCTGCTCCGACCCGCTCGCAGAGGTCCGCGGTTGGTGCATCTTCCACGTCCGAGACGACGACGATCTCCGATACCGGCGTGGTCTGCGTCAGGACCGATCGGAGTGCTTCCTCGAGGAACTCGGGACGCTGGTGGGTCGGGATGACGCAGCTGACCGCTGTGCTCATGCCGCGTACATCCAGGCTTTGATCGCGCCCATCGCATCGTCCTGCTCGGCGATCTTGCGCTGCAGCAGCGCCGCCATCTGTTCTCGGCGCGCTGCCGCGTCGGAGATGGCATCCGCCATCGCTGCGGCGATTCCGGCGGCGGTGGGCTCGGCGTAGATCGCGCCGTCGCCGAAGTAGTCCTTCAGAACGACCATGGGGCTCGTCACCAGCGGCGTGGTCGCTTCCAGCGCCTCGTACCCGGACCGCTGCATGGTGTCCTCCGCCGTGGTGATCGCTCCGACCACACTGGCGCCGGCGCGAAGGCGCTCATAGTCGGGGCGCGTCGCGAAGCCGCTGAAGACGATGTTCGGCGGCGCTGAGTCGCGGGCCTGCTGCGGAGCCTTGCCCGTCAGCACCCAGAGCATGTCCGGCTTCAGCCGAGCCGCCTCGATGATCTCCTCTACCGGTTCGTCGTACGCCCAGGCCAGGGGAATGAGAACGTAGGGGCGACCCGCCGTCACCATGAGCGCTGGGTCGTCGAACGACCCGTCCGCCGGCGCGACGAAGTCCCGCAGATACCCGTGGCACTGCAGCACGGTCGCCCCCGCTGCGCGGGCGCGCCGGGCGAGCGGTTCGTTCGTGACGATGACGCGGTTGCCCTTGCGTCTGGCTATCCGCAGGATCCAGGGAGTCGCCCATGACCAACGCGGGTCGTCGAATGCACCGGTGTGCATGTCGGCGGCGAGGCGGGCCCCCGTCCTGAGGCTGTAGAGCCATGCCCGAAACAGCGAGAAGAACGGAGGCTGCATCACGAGCACCACCGACGGGCGCTTCTCCGCGAGCATCCGCCCGGTCATCCGCCACTGCCTGGCGTACCGGCGGGGCAGCGACAGGCCCTTGCCACCGTGGATGTACACGCCCTCGATGCCGAGCCCCTCGGCCATCCCCGCGCTTCGTCCGTTGAACTCGACCCAGCTCAAATAGACGGGAGGCCCCGACGGCCTGGCCTTCACAGTGCCTCTCCGCGGTCTCCGCGGCAGGTCGTGGTCATCGAATGCATGGCTTTCCCCTTCGTCATGTTTTTGCGCTCGCCGCGCACCGCAGGGCAGTGAGATCTTTTCAGTGCCCGGTTGCGGCTACGCGGCACGCGCGGGATCGGCAGCCACGGGTGTCGGGACACCTCGTTTTCGGGTGACGACGTCTTTCAGCACGTCACGTGCAGACCTCTTGTCCGCGAGGGCGAGGCCGCCGAGGATCCAGAGGGGACCCGCGGCGTCGAGGCCTCCGGCGGTCTCGGACACCATCGCCACGAGCACGGCCGCGGTCAGCGCCACGCCGGGAAGAGTCGCACCGGCACCGATGCCTCGGAGCAGCAGCCAGCCTAGGAGCAGGATGCCGAACCAGCCAAGGGCGGTCAGGAAGATCGCCGCCAGGCTCTCGCCGGCACCCGATTCGCTCCCGTCCAGGCCTGCTTGGTTGACCGAGTTGCCGACGAGACCGAACCCACCTCCGAACGGATGGGTGAGCGCATAGGTGATGCCGTAGAGGAATCCGTCGGCGTGACGGCCGCTCTGCCCCTGCTGGGCGAACTCGGAGTAGGCGACCGCGCCCAGCACAACTCCGACGAGGATGAAGGCCAGACGACCCGAGTACTTGGTCAGGAACGGCTGCACAATGGCAAGTCCGAGCACGACGATCCCGCCGCGCCCCAGCGAGGCGAAGGTCATCCCGGCGAAAAGGAATGCCAGGATGATGAACAGGGGCCCGCGCTTGAGAGAGGAGAACCGCAACCAGATGAAGCCGCTCGCCGCCAGGATCCCGAAGGACGGCGGATTGAGGACGAGGCCACCGACCCTGGACAGCACCGTGCCATCGGACAGGAAGTAGCGGTAGGCGGCCGGGAGACCGTTCTCGCGGATATTGGTGTTCGAATAGGCGTTCAGGTCGCTGGCACTCGCAGGATCGATCGGCCGCACTCCCGTGAGCTCGAGCACGCCGTAGAGAGCGCCGATAGCGATGAAGGTGATGACGACGGGGGATGCCCGCCGCAGCTCCTCGCGGTCGACCACCATGCCGAACATCAGCAGGATCGCCGGCACACCCATCTGGCGCAGCTGGTAGACGCCGATGGAGGTATCGGTCGAACGGAGGAAGGCCACCGCGAGGAACGCGACGAACACGAGGATGAAGACGAGCACGCCTGCCCGCTGTTGACTGCGGGTCATCAAGCGGATGACGATGTACAGCGCGATGCCGATCAAGACCGAGTCGTCCAGCCAGAGGGCGATCGGGCTGCCGGTCAGCGCTCCGAGCGACCGCTGGACGGCAGACGCTCCGACGAGCAGTCCGATGAGAAGGACCGGCTTGTTCGCGAGAGCCGCTAGCACCGAAGAGAGGCCGACCAGCGCGACCAGCACTGAGACAATCCCATCAGGGCCCGCACTCACGGCGGCGAGAGTCACCACGGGGACGGCGAGCACCGCGCACGCCGTAAGGACGACGTCGCGCAGGGACATGTGTTCCCGCATTCTCGTTCCAGCCATGTTCCCTCCGCCTCTCAGTGTAGGTGAAAGAGGCGCCGCACGATTCCGGCGGGCTCCCGGCTCGTCCGCAGCACGATGGTGTTGTTGTCCGCCTTCTCGGCCTCGACCACCGCCACCGTCGAGCGCGTGTCGGTCGTGACCTCGCGCACCGAGTTGTTGTCGCCGAGGATGCGGACCCCGACCTCGCCACCGCGTCGGATGGTCAGACCGTCGATGCTCGAATCGCTCCGCAGCTCGACCGCAGGTCCAGGAGTGTCCGAGATGGAGCAGTCCCGGATGTGAGCCGGCCCGCGACAGCGGATTCCGGTGCCGTCGGTGACGTCGGTGATCGTGACGCCCTCGATGGATGGCGGCACACGCACGACGCTCGCCACGGTGATGCCGGAGACGGTCGTTCCGCTCACCGAGCCTCCGAGAACCCGCACGTTGTCCGCGCGGACCTGCACGCCCCCGGCGCCACCGGCGACGTCGGGGATCATCGTGATTCCCCACCCCAACCGGTGGGTGTCGATGGCTTTGTTCGAGCAATCCTCCGCCCGGGGAGCAAAGGTGCAGTCCTCAGGCTCTCCCGCACTGCCCACGCCCTCGATGGGACTGCCGGCGTTCGTCGTCACTGCGTGGCGCACCCTGGTCATGAATCCTCCGACGAACACGTCCCGCGTCGAACCCGACACATTCACTCCGTAGCCGAAGTAGTCTTTGCCGTCGTCGAGGAGATCACGGACCGTGCACTCGATGCGTCCGCCACGGCAATGGGCGACCGTCACGCCGATGCCTCCGTTCGAGTGGACGTCTATTCCCGAGACGATCGGCTGATCGACTGCTCGCAGAGTGACCAGCGACTTCTTGCCCGATCGCGGGTCGAGGTTGTAGACCTCGCCCGCTCCGTCGATGACGACCGGCGGCGCGAGAGTCACGCTCGAGGTGCGCGGAGACTTGTCGATCGTGCGGGGCAGGGGCCGATCTATGTTGACGGTGCCACCGTCGATCGAGGTGACCCGCCGCAGGTACCCGTACTTGTCCGAGGAACCGGCCACCTTGTTGTCACCCGACAACAGCAGGTACTCGTCCACCTCGTAGCGGTCCGCATGGTCGGTTCGGAAGGACACCGCGCCCTCCTCCATGGTGTGGCCGGTCTTCTCCCGGAGCTCGATCGATCCCGAACGGGCCAATCCCGAGTGACTGCCTCGAACCTTGATCGCACTGCCCGCCGCGAAGGTCAGGTGGGCGAGCGATTCGGGGAGTTCAACTGCGGCGTCCGTCACGAAGCGGCCGTCGATCGTCGCCCGCGACCCTGCCCGCTCCAGGAACGCATTGAGAGCCGGTGCGGCGTCGAGGTCGCTCCCGTCCAGCTCACGTAGCACGGGGTCATCGGACGTTCGCACTCCGGGACGCCCGAGCAACGACCCGCCCGTCGCGAGTTCGAGCGAGACCATGCCGGCCAGACCGGCCGCTACGGTGGCCGCACCGCCGCCCGCGACGAGGAGGAACGAACGTCGGGTCAGGCCCGGTGCCGTCATACGGTTCTGATTCACTGTGCCCCTCCGTCTGCCATTCAACACAGTGAATGTTTCCAATGACATCTCGAACGCTGGGAATCAGCCTGCGTTCGCCGCCCAAAAGCTCTGCGGCGTTTAGACGCCCACCTCCCTGCGACCGCTCGGGCGGTCGTCCGCGCGGGTGCGGCTGATCCACCGCACGAGCGCCACGGCCTGACTGACCAGATACGCGGCCCCGACGAGGCCCCCGACGATGATGATCGTCAGCTTGATGCCGTTCTCCACCTCGAGCGGGAGCGAGATCGACAGCAGCCAGGCGCACAGTGCCAGAAGGGGCACTCCGACGGACGCCATGACGATCCAGGCCCGTGGCGACAGGTGCGGTGCGCGAACACCCCGGTCGCGCAGCCAGGCCACCGCGAGACCCCAGGGCACGAAGGCCGCGTAGGCGACGACGTTGGTAGTGAACAAGATGTTCATCATCACCAGCACCCCCACGTGGAAGACCGCCGCGAAGGAGATGAGGATGCGGAATGCGCGCCAATTGATCACCGAGAGGAGGATGCCGCCTTCAAGAAGGATCGTGATCCAATCGAGCGGCTCCCAAAAGACCGGTGTCGTGATGTTGCCGAACAGCGGCGCGAAGGCCGCATCCCGGCCGTCGATCAGCAATTCGTACCAGTAGTGGCCCTCCGTCGCCTGAGTGCCGGGGCGCAGCCATCCGCCCAGTACTTTCGGGGCAGCAGCCGTCGCGAAGCCGACGCCGATCAGTAGCGCGAGGAGCCGCATGGGCCACTGACGAGGCGGCCGCGCGGCGTCTGACACGGAGGAGTCGATGGAGTACGCACTCCCCCACCCCGCCCAGACCACGAGCAGCGCGACCAGCGGCAGGAAGATCGTGTGATCGATCTTGCCGAAGCTGTAACTGAGACCGAACAGCACGATCATCAGCAACCCGGCTGCGATCGATGCAACGCGAGTGACGACACCGAACACCACGAGCGCGAGGGCTAGCGCCAGAGCGAGTTCCAGGGCCACAAGCACGCCAAGGGGCGGCAGGGCGTCCAGCAGTCGGAACGGCCCGGGTGGGGGGTTAAAGAACGACTCGGGGTAGGAAGAGAGGAACTGCGCGTTCGGGAGTAGCGCCAAGGCGGCGATGCCGAAGACGATGCGGTACACGCCGAGATCGCGCGTGGTGAACGGTCCGCTGAGAACCCAGCGATCGAAGGCCTTCATCGGGCACCCTCTGTCAGGTCGATGACCACCGTCTTCGTGATCTCGTCGGTCGTCTCCGTCGCGCCCGTGATGTCGATGCGGCGATCCGTCCAATCGACCGTCATGCCGACCGGCTCACGCCCAGGAAACATGCGCGCAAGGTCCCCACGGAGCCATTTGACGGTGTCAGGTGCCGTGGCGCGATCCTCCAAGAAGAACGCCGACTTGAACACCGACTTGTCGAGAAGCTTGGAGTCGGGAAGGACATCCTCGAAGGGGATCTCCTCGCTCGCTCCGTCGTCGAACTCTACGTGAACAACCGGAATCTGGGCTTTGAGGATGTCACCCGTCAGGGGCGTGCCCGCGAAGCTCGGCTGGAACACGCCCGGATAGGGCTGATCGAACTGCCGCTGAAAGAGCAGCTGGGCAGGGAGGAGCAGGATCGCCAGCGCAAAAATCAGCCTGAGCGCGATGCGCACTCCACGATTGCTGTCGCGGCGGCGGTCACCTCGGAGCGACCGACGGCGATCGCCTTCTTCGTCTCGCACTGCGTCCCCCTCTGATGCCTTCCCACGAACCCGTCGGTGGCTCGGTCGGCCCCAGAAGTTTACCGGGCAGGCATCGGTGACATCCGCCGATGCGTACCCCCCTTTTTGGGCCGAGCCAGGTACTCAGGTTTGGACTAGACCGTCGAGCCGATCCCAGATCTCATCGCGTAGAGCGGTGGTGAAGGTGACGGTCAGGTGATGATCGTCCCGGTAGACCAGGGTGTCGTCGATGATCGGCGGGCACCAGCGGTCGTTGCAGAGGTAGGGGTTGAGGTCGAGGAAGGCCGCGCCCGTGTCGGACGCGACGCGGCTCTCGGCGTCGAACGAGAGCCGGTCGATGGCGGCGGACGGTGCGCGACCGCAGTAGTTGGCGTCGTCTAGGTGGGCGGACAGGCAGATAGAGGGCGTCAGCCCCATCGTCGCCGTCTCGCCGACAACGACGGTCTGCGACGCGTCCGGCAACGACGTGATGGTCGTACGCAGCCCGGATGCCCAGTAGCTAGTGAAATCCTCGGTTCCGTGAGCCACATCAATCTCCCGCGCGAAGTTCGCGAGGATGATGACCTCGGGCGGATCGGCGTTGAGGCGGTCGATGACGCCTTGGCGCCAGGTGTCGCACTCGGGGTACGGCTCGCTGTTCAGCAGACTATCGACCGTCACGGAGTTGCAGGAGCTCTTCGTGTACGACGTCAGTCGGATGCGGCCCTCCTCCGCCAAGGCCGCGAGCGGTGGGTACCACTGAGCCGCGTGGGAGTCACCGAACAGCGCCACGGTCGGGCCTGAGTCACCGACCTCGCAGCCGGCCACCGACATCTCGTCGAAATCGAGGTGGCATCCGCTGTCGTAGATGGCGGGATTATCCTCGCTCGCGTCCTCAAGGGCCGGTCGCAGGTTGACGGGCACGAAGTCAGTTCCCTCCGGCGATGTCCGCGCGACGTACCCGGGGGCAGTCTCGCCGCTCGTCAGCCGAAGCTGTGCGACGACGGCCATGCCTCCCCCGCACGTCGCCACAATGACGGCGGACGCTGTCAGCGCGGCCACGAGGGTGCGCCGAGGACGCGCTCCGGCCAGGAACTTCTGAGTGCGGAACGGGTTCTCCACGAAGGTAAAGAGCAGCCACCCGATCGGTACGCAGGCTACGGCGAGCGCGACGGTCGCCCACAGCGGCAGCGGAGACCGTTCCCCGATCGCGGCCTGGGTCAGTAGCAGCACCGGCCAGTGCACGAGATACAGCGAGTAAGAGATCATGCCGATGAAGACCAGCGGCCGCAACGACAGCAGGCCAGCCGGACTCCACGCACGCGTGCCGGCGCCCCCGATGATGACGAGTGCGGTCGCCACGACCGGGATGGCAGCGTTGTATCCCGGGAACGATGTGTTCTCGTTGAAACTGAAGCAGACCCAACCGATGGCCACGAGTCCGATCCAACCGGCAATGCCCGCGGCGCGACCCCGGATCGCGCGTGGGTTCGCGTTCACGAGGAAAGCGACCAATCCCCCGACGCCGAGTTCCCAGGCGCGGGTCGGAAGGGAGAAGAACGCCCAGGGCTGATCGGAACGGGTCAACAGCACGCACAGGGCGAACGAGACAACGACGAGCATCGCCACCACCGCGGCCAGCCTCCGCGGCGACCTCCGGACGAGGAGGAATCCGAGCGCCAGCACCGCCGGCCAGAAGATGTAGAACTGCTCTTCGATGCCCAGAGACCAGAAGTGTTGGAAGAGCGAAGGCGTGGTCTCGCTGAGGTAGCTGGTGCCGGTCGCCGCGAAGAAGTAGTTCGGGAGGTACAGCGCAGTGGCGATCGCGCCCTGGAACATGGCCTTGAGTTGGAGTGGCGGGAGCCAGATCACGCTGCCGATCACGGTCAGGATGACCACGAGCAGCGAGGCGGGCAGGATGCGGCGGGCTCTCCGGGCGTAGAACTCCGCGAAGCCCACCCGGCCCGTCGACACAAGCGATCGTAACAAGTGACTCGTGATGAGGAATCCGGAGATCACGAAGAAGATGTCGACCCCGACATAGCCGCCCGTGATGAATGGCAAGTGGGCATGGTAGAGCAGTACGGCACCGACCGCTATGGCTCGGAGTCCCTGAATATCGCCCCGGAACCCTTCACGGGGAACCGCACGGCGTTCCGCGGTCATCGCCACGGCCTCAGACCTCGCATCACGGGCGCGGACCGTTCACGATCGGAGGTCCTCGCGCACCGCCGACCACATCGCCTCTATCGACCGCTTGACTTCAGACCCCGCAGCGACGATGCGCTCCCCCAGATCGGCGGACTCGAGGATGTAGCTGATCAGATCGACCGACTGGCCGGCGTCGCCGAGCGGGTCGGCCAGAAGCTCCGGGACCCCGAAGTCGCGGGCAACGTGCTCATACTTGTGGCTCCAGCCGTGGATCACCGTGGGAACACCCTGCGATAGGGCGCTCACCACGGCGTGGTATCTCCCGGACACCAGCAGCGGTGCCGACCCGATCAGGCCCTTCAATTCCACGCCGTCGAGACCGCTGACGACGTCGAGGTCGATCCCGGCGGTGCGCCTGACGGAGTCGACTACCAGTTGGAGGATCTCGACGTCGTTCCGGCCCTCGTGGGCCAGTCCGTACGGGGCGAGCCCCCGGCCGTGCAGGTCGATCGCTATCGCGGAGAGGTTCGCCACGTAGCGGGCCTTCGCCTCCGCGTCGTCCGCCCGGGAATAGATGTTGACGTTCGGGACGATCGGCACACGACCTCGGAGCCGCTCGTGCCTCGCGGGGAAGCGTCCGTCCAGCACGGCGGTGAAGTCGGGATAGCGCCGCACTCGATCCGCGCCCTCGTCGGCCAGGATAGCTCGAACGTAGGACTCCGACTCCGGGTCGCGAGGGAAGATCAGATTCGAAGCGTTCAGAGCCTTCCGCGACGGCGCCGCCGTCAACTCGAACGGGCCGAAGGCTTGCGGGAGCATGTAAACCGGCACGCCGCGCGCCGCCCACCGTTCGAGCTTCGAGGCCGTGTAGTCCAGCGACTGATGCACCCACTGGTCACCGTAGCGAAATCCAGAACCATCGAACACGGCGACGACCTCCGACGGCAGCACCCACGGGAACCGCTTCCACAAACGTCGAAGCCCGGGAATCTTCTGGAGACGGTCGGTCAGCCCGTACACCCGCTGAGGAACGAGGGGATACACGCCCGCGATGCGTTTCTTGACGTCGGATCCGTTGTGGAACTCGACCACCGGCACGGCCCCGAACTCCTGCCGCACGCGCTCGGCCGCGGCGAGCAGCATTAGATACGCGCCCTGGTTATTGAATTCGACCCCGACGAGGAGTATATATTTTCCCTGCAATGCGTGCCCCCGGATCGCCGACCTGACTTACAACTGTGATGCAAGCTTACGAGGGGAGCGTGGACACCGACGGCACGCCGGATCCGCGGCACCTCAGCGTCTTCGGTCGCACCGATCCCGATGTTACACTTGTCGGCGACGCCAGCTCTCCTGCCATAGGAATCCGACCCATCGTCCCGCAGGCGTCGACCCCACCCATCGACGGCGTTGGTCGGTCCTCTTCGACATAAGGAGATAGGTGGTCACGTTTTCGCGCGATTCGCGCAAGTCCCTCGGGAACGGTTTTTGGAACGCGGGCCAGCAGGGACTTTCACTAGCGTTGAACGCCGTGATCGGCATTCTGTTGGTCGTCGCAGTTCCGGTTCAGGAATACGGCCTCTACAGCTATGCGGTCGCGCTGTCGTCGATCGGCGTCGCTGTGATGTCGGCGGGTCTGACCGGGTTGGCCGTCCGCGAGCTGGTGCAGGACCGCGAAGCAAACTCGGCTATTGTCGCGTCGCTGACGCTGATCCGCGAGTTCTTCGCCCTGGTCGGCTTCCTCATCATCGCGGGCCTCAGCCTCACGAGTGGCGACGGTCTCGCGATCGCCGCCACTCTGCTGGCGTCTTCCGCGCTGTTCGGACGGGCGCTGAACGCTCCGGAGCTCTGGTTCCTCTCGCACCTGCGCAGCGGCAAGCCCGCGATCGCCAGGATCTCGGTCACCGTTGCTCTCTTCGGCGTCCGGCTCGCTCTTCTGGCCCTGTGGCCGAACATCTGGGTCATGCTGATCCTGTACTCAGCGGAGGGGCTCATCTCAAGCCTCATCATCATCGGGATGTACCTCCGAGACAAGGACTCACCGGGGTTCGCCCGTCCGAGCTTCCCCGCCATGTTCACGCTGCTCCGCCGGTCGTGGCCACTTATGCTGTCCAGTCTCGCCGACCAGGCGAACCTGAAGTCCAGTGTGATCGTCATCCAGGCGCTGCTCGGCCCGAAAGCGGTGGGCGTCTACGCAGCCGCGTCCCGGCTCAGCGAGATTTCTTTCTTCCTCCCCGTCGTGTTCATGAACTCCACCTTCCCCGTGCTGCTGAAGGTCCGGAAGGAGAAGGGGCCGGACAGCTCCGACTACCGGCGCATGCTCCAGCAGTCCTACGACCGAGCGTTCTGGATGGGCGTGCTCGTCGCAGTGAGCGTTATCGTCGTCGGCACGGTCGTGATCCGCGTCGTCTTCGGACCGGAATATGCCGACGCGGAACCTATTCTGTACATCCAGGCAGCGGCCTGCCCCTTCGTCTTCATGGGTGCCGTCTACTCGAAGTGGATCATCGCAGAGGGCTACCTCTGGTCGTCGCTGGTGCGCCATTCCTTCGGAGCAGTCGTCAACATCGCCCTCAACTTCGCCCTGATTCCGGTCATGGGCGTCATCGGGGCCGCCGTGGCGACTCTCGTCTCCTACATCGCCGCGTCGTTCGTCGCCAGCTTCCTGGGCCGTCGATCGCGGTTCGCCGGTGGCCAGATGGCTCGCGCCATCGTCTGGCCCGCGCGCCTGGTACGCAACCGCCTGCTTCGGCCCTCGATCGGAAAGTGACCCACGTGAAGAAGAGCCTCGTGTCCCGCGGAATCTCTCGGAGCCGCAAAGTCGTCGGCCGATGGGCTCTGGCCGGAGGTCCCGTACGGCGGGGGCTTTACTACCGATATATCAGCGAGGCCTTCGGTCGCGAGGAGCGGGCCGTCGACGCCGGCATCACCGCCTATCATGGAACTCTCGGCACCGGCAAGGAGCTTTTTACGCTCCGGCGGAACGTGCACATGCTCGAAAAGGGCCTCACCATGCGCCCGCGGCGCGATGAGTTCGCCTTGGGCTACATCGGCTCGACTGTGCAGGCCTTCGCCGGCGTGCACCGCCTCGGCGCCGCGTCGGGCGTGGGCGTCGACGAGTCCCGTTGGATGCACACGGTGCTGACCGAGTACTTCGAGGCCACGTCGCGCTCGACGAATCCGAAGATCGAGCGCCTCCGCGCCACGTTCCGTGACCTCGAGCCGATCGAGCCCACCCGGGTATCGATCGCATCGGGACCGCACCTGCCGCAGGGCCTACCTCCCGCGGTGTCGATCGAGAAACTGACCGAGCTCGCGATGAATCGGCGCTCGGTCCGGTGGTTCACCGGCCAGCCCGTGGACCGCACACTCGTCGACGCCGCGATGGCGGTCGCAGCGGAATCCCCGACGGCGTGCAATCGACAGCCCTACCGGTTCGAGGTGTTCGATGACCCGGAGAGCGTGCGCCGCGTGGCAGCCATTCCCATGGGCACCGCGGGATACGCGGAGCAGCTGAGCGGGATAATCGTCATCGTCGGAGACCTCTCCGCGTTCTTCGATGAGCGGGACCGGCACCTGATCTATGTCGACAGCTGCCTTGCTGCGATGGGTCTCATCTACGGCCTCGAAGCCCAGGGTGTGGCCAGCTGCTGCATCAACTGGCCGGACCTCCCCGATCGGGACAAGGCGATCGCCGCATTGCTGGGTCTGCCCTCCCACGAGCGAGTAGTGATGCTCCTGGCCTACGGATACCCCGATCCGTCGGGGCTCGTGCCCTACTCGGCGAAGCGCCCCGTCGAGGCCGTTCGCCGGTACCGATCGCTGACACGGCCCGCCGACTGATCTGAAAAGAGGCTCCACGCTGATGTCGTCAATCAGTTGCATCATCCCCACGCATCGACGATCCGACCTGCTCGCCGAAGCATTGCGATCGGTCGCAAGTCAGACGCGGCCTCCGCTGGAGATCATCGTCGTCAGCGATACTGATGACCCGGGGGCGGCCGAGGTGTGCGAGCGCTTCAGAGCGGATTCGGCCATCCCGATCCAGTTCCACTCGTCCGCCGGCACCGTCGGAGGCGCGTCGGACTCGCGCAACCGCGGCTTCCGCGAGTCCATCGGGGAGTACGTCGCCTTCCTCGACGACGACGACACCTGGGAACCGCGGTTCCTCGAGGAGTGCGAACAGGCTTTGGCCGCGTCGAATCGGGACATCGCTGTCGCGTGGATCACCATGTTCCGCGAGGCCGCGACGAAAACCGGCCCTGCCATCGTCGAGGGTCTATCGGCGTCCGACGTCGTCGCGGTGAATGCCGGCACGACCGGCAGCAATATGGTCATCTCCCGCACGGCGCTCGACGATGTCGGTGGATTCGACCCCAGTCTCCGGATGAAAAATGACACAGACTTGTTCTATCGACTTCTAAAGGCCGGCAATGGTTACTCCGTCGTCCCCGAACGGCTCGTGAATCAAAGGAAACATGACACCGGTCAACTGACGGGGCACTCGTTGGCTCGAGCTGCAGCCACCGAGCGCTACATGGCGAAGCACGCCGCGGATCTCAACAGAAGTGACCGGCGGCAACTCCGTTTCGTCATTCACCGCATCCGGCGGCACGCCTCCACAAATCGACTAGCGAAGGCTTATCACCTCGTGATGACTATCCTGCACTATTCGCTCGCGCAGTATCGGATCGACAGGGCCAACCGTTCCGAGAAGGACTATTTCACCGTCCCGGCTATCGAGGACTCAGGCGGCGAGGCAACCGGTACATAGGCAAAAGTCGAGTCCGCGACCGGTCTCGTCGCCGCCACGCTCAACCAACTGGTTCGAATCAGTAGGCCCCATCGCGTGCCAGCACTGCCCGCGCAGTCCGCCAAAGAATCACGAGATCGCCTGTGAAAGACCAGTTCTCGACGTAATACAGATCCAGTCGAACGGTGTCCTCCCAGGAAAGGTTCGATCGGCCAGACACCTGCCACAGCCCGGTGATGCCCGGCTTGACGAGGAATCGACGATGTACGTGCTGCTCGTACTGGTCGACCTCGGTGTCCAGCGGAGGTCGGGGGCCGACCAGTGACATGCTTCCCGAGAACACGTTGAAAAGCTGGGGCAGCTCGTCGAGGCTGAAGCGGCGGAGGAAGCGACCGATAGGGGTGATTCGAGGATCGTTCTTCATCTTAAATAGCACGGCATTCCCCTCAGCACGCTGCTTCGCGGCGAGTTCTTGCAGCAGGTGCTCCGCATCGACCACCATTGAGCGGAACTTCAGGATGCTGAAATGTGCACCGTTGTAGCCAACCCGCTCCTGCCGGAAAAAGACCGGGCCAGGGGAACTCAGGCGAATCGCCAGCGCGATGGCCCCTAGCACAGGGCTCAATAAGAGGATTCCTAGACCGGAGAAGAGGATATCGAAGGCCCTCTTGGTGAACTTCTTTGCTCCCTCGTAGCGCGGCATCTCGACATGAATGAGGGGCAATCCGGCGACTGGTCGGGTGTGGATACGCGGACCACCGATATCCACCAAGCTCGGTGCCACGACAAGGTGCTGACGCCCCGGAGCCAAACTCCAGCTGAGCTCTCGGACACGTTGGGGGGGAAGCTCGTCGGCACTAGTGATGATGACCGTGTCCGCTCCTGACGCCTCGAGCGCCATCTGGACCTTGTCGAGGTTCCCGAAGATCGGCGCGCCGGTGCCCGGGAGCGTCGCACCAACGAGGGAGGTCGGAACGCAAGCGCCCACTACCCGATAACCGACGTCAGGACGACGCATCAGCTCGCGCCCGATATGAGACGCCGACGCTGCCGAACCGACAAGGAGCACTCGCGAACTAAAGGCACCATGCGCTCGGCGAGCGTGCAACCATCGGCGCCACGCCCAGCGGCCCAGCAACAGTACCGCTATTCCTCCAGGGAAGGCGATGAGTATGTAACCCCGCGCTAGATCTACTTGGAACAGGAAGGCGACAATGGCGACCAGTCCGAAAAGACGTACGGTCGCATCGGCGATCAATCGGTATTCCTGCGAACCAGCCCCTATTACCCGGAACCCTCGGGTCCCGTAGATCTGCAGCGCGAGGAGCCAGGAAACGAACAGGACCACAGAGATCGTCGTATAGCTCACCGCCAAACTGCCCGACGACTCGCCCAGGCGGAGCTCGGCGGTGTCGAGCCCCAGCCAGAACCATTGCACCCCGAAGATCACGGCGGCGACGATCCCGACGTCCGTGAAGAACAGCCGGCGAGCGTAACCAATCTGCCAGGGGGCCGCGCGATTCGCTCGACCGGCGGCCCCGATGGTGCCGCCGCTCAAAGCGCCCTCTGAATAGGTTTCGCTGACCATTCATCCCCCATCGTTCACCAACCTGGCACGAGGCGACTGCGCCGATCAGGATACGGTCTTGACGATACCACTCGGCTCATTCAGTTCACTTGCGACCAAACCGCTCCGCCGTCGGCCGACACGAAGAACCCTTCCTGTGACCACGCCTTGACAGCGGATCCCTCAGACGTGATTCCGATCGGTTTGGAGGCGACTTCCGGGAGGCAATCGGACGCCTCGACGACCGCCCTCTGCGGCCCGACGCCGTACTTCCGGAGCCCCAGCCCATCGCAGTCCGCGTCGTCGGAGACCACGGCCACGAGGCCACCGGAACCATAATCGTAGGCGATCGTGGCGGCTTGCTCGTCGATGACAGGCTCCCAGACTCCGACCACCCCGTCGTCTACCGTTGCATGGAACACGCCTTCCATGCAATTGACGGCGATATTCACGAGCCGTTGCACCACTTGAGTCACCGCCGTGCAGGGCGTGGCAACCGCCGCGCCACCCACGTCGATCTTCGACGAGTCGAGCGGGTCGACAAAGGTCCCCTCCGCGAGTCTCTCAGGGTAGCTCTCCCAGTATTGTCCTCCGGTAAAGGTCGAGATCAGGGAGATGCGGCAGTCCGGCAGCAGCGCCGCGACGATGTCGGTCTGGTCGGCGTCCACCACATCGACACTCAGGATCTGCCCCACCTCAAGGGTGCCGAAGGTCGCGCCGACCCAGGTCGCACCCCCATCCTGGGAGACGTCTAGAACCGGGGAGACTGATCCGCACTGACCGCGCGTGGCACGGAACAGTTCTGGCGACTGCGAGGAATCGAGGTAGTACGGTGCGGGTGGAGGGTCGGTGGGTGCACTATCGGCGCCCGGACTCGGGGAGCTGTTCGGACTTGGCGCGGGTGTGGACGGCGACCCCGCCACCGGCGGCGCCGATGGCACCACGCCACTGTCTGCCACCGGCGGTTGATGGATGGCGAATATCACGAGGACCGCGGAGACCGCCGTGAGCGCAATGATCAGCACGACCGTCATGGGCCCGCGCTGACGGGCTCGTGCAGATGGCGAAGCCATGAGGGCGTCAGCCCCTTCGTGAACTCGGCGCAACTACCGCTGCAGGCGCAGCCGGCATTCCCGAGACGTCCGGAGCCACCGCGTCTCCGTAGCCATAGCCGTAGCCGTAGCGTCCGTATCCGTACGAGTCGGGCCCGCGGGTCGGCAGCATCGTCAAAACCGTGCCGGCCAGCTTGGCTCCGACGTTGTGCAGCGAACTGACTGAGGCTCGTACCTGGCTTTTGTTCGCCCGGCCTGTCGCGACGACCAGGATGGCGCCGGCCGTAAGGTTGGCCAGGATGATCGGGTCCGTGACGGGCAGCACGGGCGGCGCATCGAAGAGGACGACATCGAAGGCGCTCTCCAGCGAGGCGATCAGTTTGGTCATGGCCGACGATCCCAGCAGTTCGCTCGGGTTTGGCGGGATCCGACCCGAAGGGAGGACGTAAAGGTTCGTCTCGCCCCAGCGCTGGATCACGTCACCGGGTTCGGCTCGATTCACGAGGACGTCCGTGAGTCCCGCGCTGCCTTCGACGCCCAGGTAGTCGGCGAGGCGGGGCTTCCGGAGATCCGCATCGACAATGATCACACGCTGGCCCGAGAGAGCAAGTGCGATCGCGAGATTCGCCGCTGTCGTGCTTTTGCCCTCACCGGGGATGGACGAGGTGAAGACGAAGCTGCGAGCATCGCTGTCCGTGCCGACGAACTGAAGGTTGGTGCGGAGGGTGCGGAACGACTCGGCGCGAGGGCTCATAGGGTCGTCCCTGACCACGAGCGGTCGCTCCGTTGTGGTGGGGTCGTGCACGATTCCGCCGATGATCGGCGCATCCGTGATGGCCTCGACGTCATGCTCGTTGCGGATCTTCGTGTCGAGTACTTCCCGCAAGACGGCCAGCGCGAGCCCGGCGATCAGGCCGATGACTCCCCCGATGACGATGTTCAGTACGACATTGGGGGACGAGGGCGAACCGGGCACATAGGCCTGGGTGATGACTGTTATCTTGACCGGGGTGACACCCTCGGCGGTTGCGGGAACGAGGTCGGTCACCACGTTTTCGAAGCTGCTCGCGACGGCGTTCGCCAGTTGAGCGGCGAGCTCCGGCGACGGGTCGGAAGCGGTTATCTCTACGATGACAGTGCCGGACGGCGACGATGCCGAGATATGCTCAGCAAGTGAGTCGACATTGGTGTCGAGATTCAGGGTGTCGATCACCGGCTGCAAGACGATGGGCGTCGTCGCGACGTCGGCATAGGACTGAACCTGCCCCTGGGCGAAGTTCTGCCCCTGGCTGAGATCGCTGACCGATCCCGTCGACTGCACGGACACGAACACC
Source organism: Herbiconiux gentiana (assembly GCF_024978135.1). Lineage (GTDB taxonomy): Bacteria > Actinomycetota > Actinomycetes > Actinomycetales > Microbacteriaceae > Herbiconiux > Herbiconiux gentiana. The sequence goes on from NZ_JANTEZ010000002.1 coordinate 77,446, forward strand.
TTCGACGTTGCTTGGTACTCCGGTGCCTTCAGGATCGAAAAACCTGCGCCGACAGCCACTCCGACCAGAGTGAGAGCCACAATGTAGACCCATCCGCGGCGCAGGAGTCTGATGTAATCACGTAAGTCCACGCCCAGATTTCCCTTTCGAAAGTCGGTCCCGCTCGGCCGCGACCGTAATCATGGTCTCACAGTCCCACAGTTGCTGATGACCCAGGCCACGCTAGGAGCGACCAGCCGGCCGCTTCGTGATTAGCCGAAGGCCGTCTAGTGCTCCCCGTAGTACCCGGTGGACTCGCGACGCCGTGAGGTTATGACCGATCCACTCCGGGTGCTCTTGCAGGAGCGACTCTTGCGGTGGCCACAGCAGTTTCGCCAGCTCGCGAGGCCGATTCTGCCATGGCACCCCACCGAGATAGCTCAACCACCGGCCCGTTCGGGACTCCACTGATGTGCGCCGATGCCAATCTCGAAGCGCACGTTTGTCACCCACCCGCCCGGGAGCGACAGGTAGACCCGCTGCCAGGAGAACAGGTGCCAAGGTCTCCGAACAACCGGCTCGGGCAGCGAATTGAACGACTTCCGCGCCTAGTGCGGAGTCGCGGCGGAGGCGCTCCACCAGTTGACCGAGCTCGACCTTGCTGCGCGGCGCATTCGGCTTGCGTAAGCCGTGCAGTCCGAGGATGGCTGCGCTCGCCGCGGTGTCCGGAATGAATGCAGGTGAGTGCGCCACCTCAATCTGCTCGCGTCGCTGCCAGAGAAGGTCGAAGACTTCACCGGGAGGCGCGAGGAAGCCCGGGAATCGATGATGCACGTCGATGTCACAGGGCCACCGCTCGTGGACCAGCGTCACTGAATGCATTTCGAGCTTGTCCGCCGTCCACAGCGTGACTCGAGGCTGCCACCCCTCCTTGGCGAGGGCGCTGATGGCCCGCTGAGCCGCCGCCGGGTGCGCGATCACGTCTACATCAGCGTAGGTACGAGCAGCTCGCAGGCCTTGGAGCTCAGCGGCGAGCCCTTTGATTATCAGAGCGTCGACGCCGGCCGTGCCGAGCCGTTTCGCGACGAGACCCGTCACAAGAGGAACGGCTTCGCTTCCGCGCAGGTTTAGGGGGGACGCTGCCCGAAGCGCTGTCATTGCCTACCCGAACGCAGCACCCCGGCCTCGACGAGCTCGACTAGGGCTGCCGCAACCGCTGCTCGCGGATCGAGCCCCATCGGGACGCCGTACGTCTCGACGACCGAGAGGCTTATAGCTTCGGTTGACACCGCCGATGCGGCCATGTCCCAGATGAGCGGACCGATGCCGTCGAGAACCCTGACGGTCGAGCCGTGGAGAAGCATGATACGGCCGTCGACTCGCACAGCGTCTGTAGCGGCGGTTCGACAGTACCAACCCGGTGGTAGGGGTCCGTCTTCTCCGGAAGGGTCGACGGCCCCCCAGTCCTCCGGCGCGGCAGCCTCTCCCACCTGACCTTCGAACCACGACGGGACCGAGGACGCCTCCGCGTAGGTAAGGGTTCTCACACCGCCGATTCGGGTAATCAATTCCGCTAGTTGGCAGAGGGGTCGGTCGAGCTCGGGCAGGTAGCTCATCTCGGGAATCAGAGCCGTCATCGCATCCAGCAGTGGTAGATCGACAGCGAATGGAGACTCGCTCGAGCCCGGGACCCGCTTCAGGATATGGATGGATGACAGGCTAAGTGGGGCGTCCGGCAACTCAAGAAGGCCGAGGCCGGACGGAGGAGTCTGAATCTTTGCGCCGAAGCCAAGGATGCGCGACAGCGGCTTCCGATATGGGAGAACACGACCGTTGGCATCGGTTCCAATGGTCTCGTCCGTCACATAGCCGAGGTAACGGGCGAGGTGCCCAACGAGTGTCGTCTTGCCGGTCCCGGACGGTCCGACGAACGCGTGCACTTGCCCGTCCTCCGCAGCCACACCGCACGCATGGAACATCAACAGCTGAGAACGCCGAAACTCGATCGCTGCAAGCGTAACGCGGCTGGTGAGCAGCGCGGCCGCCTCGCGGGCATCCGCTACTACGACGTCGAAGGGGCCGGGAACTGAAGAAGGAGGATTGGCCCGGATGTAGATCGACACGTCAGCCGGGCCAGCATGTGCCGCCGCGTCAACCCAGCCGTATGAGATCTCTTGAACCGTCGGCCCTGAGACTGAATCGTCGAAGTTGAGCGCGACGCGAACGCCTATCGCGCTAACCAGGAGCTGAGCCGCCATGTGCCCACGATAGTGCAGGCGACGGACGCCGGAGGGCGCGCATTCGCGAGAGGTGACGCCCCCACGGCTACAATGTGCAGGTCGCGTGCGTGTTCGAGCTGTGACACCGCGCGCAGGTCCGGGCAGACCGATGTGTGGACGTTTAGATTGTGGGGGAACGCATGGAACTTCGGTCGTACGCCGCAATCCTGCGAGCGCACTGGCTGGCGATCGTCGCTCTGCTGTTGCTGGGTGGCGCCGTCGCCTTCGGGTGGTCCCTGCTGCAGCCCAAGGTCTACCAGGCGGATGCGAGCGGCTACATCTCGGCGGGCGCTGCGGGAGACACGGGCTCGGCGCTGGTCGGAGACAACCTTGCCAAATCGAAGGTCAAATCGTACATCGACATCGGAACCTCACGCGCGGTCGCCCAGCACGCCATCGATGAACTCGGCCTGGTCGCGACGCCCGAGAGCCTCGTTCAGCGCATCAAGGTATCGAACCCCGACGACACCGTGCTCCTCGAAGTCACAGCCCTCGCGGGAACCCCGACCGACGCGCGGGACCTCGCCGAAGCCTGGTTGCGGGGCATTCAAGAGCAGATCGACAGCATTGAGACCCAGTCGGGCGCCTCGGCCGATGGCTCGACGGACAGCATAGTCAAGCTCATACCGCTCGATTCCGCGACGCTTCCCGATTCACCGCTCTCGCCCAATACCCGCCTTGCCATCGTGATCGGTCTGGTGGTGGGTCTGGTCCTGGGCATCGCCTTAGCCTTCGTGCGACACGCTTTCGACCGTCGCATTCGCGGCGCCGACGCGGTTGAGTCGCAATTCGGCATCTCCGTGGTGGGCTCCATCCCCGTCGACCGTCGGTTTACCGACCAGGACCGGCTGGTGGCGATGGAAGGTGCGACCGACTACTCCCGCGTGGATGACGACGATGTCGCCGTGGCGGAGTCCCTCCGCGAGCTCCGTACCAACCTGCAGTTCATGAACGTGGATGACCCTCCTCGGGTAATCGTTGTGACAAGCCCCCTGCCTGGCGACGGTAAATCTACAACGATTGCAAACCTCGCGATCGCGCTAGCTGCCGGTGGCCAGAACGTGATCCTGGTGGATGCGGATCTGCGCCGGCCGACCGTTTCCACGACGTTCAACCTGGTCGGCGGCGCCGGACTGACGGAGGTCCTCGCCGGCCGGTCAGAGGTGACAGATGTGCTCCAGCCCTGGGGCACGTCCGGGCGCCTGTTCATTCTGGCCGCTGGCAAGACCCCGCCGAACCCGAGCGAGCTCCTCGGGTCGGAGCGCATGCACAGCCTGCTCGCCGAACTATCGCAATTCGCGATCGTTCTGATCGACGCACCGCCTCTCATCCCCGTCACCGATGCGGCGATCCTCACGCACAACACGGACGGCGCTCTCGTCGTCGCGAGCGTGGGTAAAACGACCTATGAGGCACTTGCCAAAGCATTGGCCAACCTCGAACGGGCGAATGGTAAAGCTCTGGGCGTCATCCTCAACCGGGTGCCCAGAAAGGGCGGTGGCTATTACGGCTACCAGTACCGGGGGGATTACACCGCAGTCAGCCGCGCGGATAGCGTCGACCCTGCCACTGAGGCGCTGCCCGGGCTGTCAGGGACACCCACCGCAATGGCGGCACCGCCACGGTCCGAGACTTCATCGCGGCAACCTGGTTCCGAACCGCCTCCCCCGACGTTCGACGACCTCTTAGCGGAGCCCGACGCGAACGAGTCCGAAGTCCGGACGGCACCGGGCGAGATCCCCGCCAGGTCGCGGCGCGAATTGCGCTCCGCTCGATCCCATCGAGGAGTCTGATGCTGGAAGACCTTTTCGGGCGTCCGGCTGCGCCGGAAGGCTCACCTCTGATCCTCTTCGTCTGCACGGGCAACATCTGCCGCTCACCGTTGGCGGAAAAACTGTTGCGCGAACGCCTGGAACAATTCGATCCGACAAACCGGATCGAGGTGGCCAGTGCAGGCCTCCACGCCGTCGTGGGGGCCCCGATGGAGCCGGAGCCGGCCGCAATCGGAGAGCGCCACGGGGGTGTCATGGCGCACGAAGCTCGCCAGCTCACCGCAGCGATAGCGCGTAGGGCGTCGGTAATCCTGACTATGACGAAAGCGCAACGGGCGGAACTCTCACAGGAGTTTCCGTTCGCGCTGAAGCGCACATTCACTCTGGTCGAGTTCGTGCGCTTACTTGCCGAGGTTCCGGACAAGGTCGCGCCGCCGTCTGCCCAGAATGGGCGCACCCTGTTCGACACGTCGCTGGACGCGTCGCGCTACCGGGGGTCCGTCGTGGCTCATCCGACCGACGACATCGAGGATCCGTATCGGCGGTCGGCGGAGACCCATGAGCGGGTCGGTGAACGGATTGTGACACTGGCCGATGAGCTCGCCGCCCAACTTACGGGCAAGTCGGGTGGCACAGCTCAGGATGCGGGCCCGCCTACGGCGAGATGAAGCGTACTTCTGTAGTCACTATTCAAACTAAAGATCCCGCCGCGGTACCAGATCCTGTTCGGTCAACGCGCGGCACGGCGGCTGGAGCGATCTCCGATCTGCGAAGGCCTTCATCCGGGCGATCCATTGCGGGAGCAGCGCAGACATCGTCCATCACTGACACCTCTGCCAGTTTCTGAACAGATCGCCCTCCGGCATCGAATTTCTACGCGCTGCGTCACCGCGCATACGTGGCGGGCACCACGTGAGCATCGTATGCAGGCAACAGTTCTGAATACAGCGGGGCTCACCCCGGCCGTTCTAGCTTCTGGCCGACAACTACGACACTCGCCGGCAACACTTCGCCTGCTACGTGCACCCGCTTCTGCCACTATCCGACGGTCACCTGGGCACACCGGCCGACGCCTTGGTCAGCATCAATCTCATCGCATGTGGTCGACGCGGCCCCCACTCCCCTTCATGCACCGTCCCCTTGTGCCGCGGGCGTGCAGACGAGGCACGAGGCAGTCAAGGGAGACTGGGGCTGACCTTGATCGACATGTCTGCTCCACCAGCGGTCGCGATGAAGATGATCATGGGATGATGACGAGCACGCTACGAAACGCACGATTGATTCGGTCCTGACGCTTCGCTCGGCTCGATCTGGCGCGAATTATTCGACGCGCGAGAGCCATGTCGGTGCGATTGGAAGGACGGACGTTGGGTCAGGCACTGGCGGGCTGGTCGGCTCCGGCAGTTCGGGGGCCGGATCGACGGGCTCGGACGGCTCGCCCGGGTCGGTCGGCGTGACCGGCGCAGGGGAAGCCGTGCCCACCACCGTGACCTGGTCGACGGGAGCCTGGACTATTTCCTCTGACACCACTGATCGCGAAACCTCCTCGCCATCGGTGTACAGCACCTCGACCGTCGTCAGCATGGTTCCTGGCGACCCGACGACGCTCACGTAAGAGGTACCGAGGGGCTGAGTCGGATCTTCCTGAGTCACGGAGGCGAATGGGATCGAGTCGGAGAATTGCACGTACTCGCTGCTCTGTTCGGGCGAACCATCGACCACGGGGAGGATCGGACTCGGCACTGGGGATGAGGGCGCAGGAGGATCGGTCGACGGTTGGGGCGTCGGCGTCGGCGTCGGCGTCGGCGTCGGCGTCGGCGTCTCAAAACTACCGAACGACTCGGGCACAGAACCCGCCAGCACACTTCGCTCGTTAGCGGTAAGGGCGACCGCGACCAGCGCGCCGCTCAGAATCACCGCCACACCCAACCCCGTTGCAGCGAGCACTCGGCGTGAGCGCCATCCCAACGCACCGAACAGCTGGCGTCGTTCGATCATGAGTCCTCATTCTCAGAAGCCGATCAGCCCGGTTGTTTCGGGCGTCTTTCTGGCGTTTCGCAATGGTGCCAGGCGATCGACCGGGGCGTTGGGCTGAACCCAGCGCAACCGGATCCGCCTGAGACATTGCCGACGCGTCCGCTCGTGGTAGCCGGGCGAGCACCTATCGAAGTCTACAGGATGGCGGTGGAATCAGATTTCTCTGCAGACGTGACGCCTCGCTAGTCCAATGAACCGCCTTGCACATCCCGGACTGCTCCACGGTCCACGGTCCACGGTCCACGGTCTACGGTCCACGACGACACTTTGCAACCCGCACGCGGGAGAGGCAATCGATGTCGAGGCACGAATTCGGTAGTCTCTGACTGTAGATGCAACGACAGTCTCACTGTGGCAATCGCGCGAGGACGGCACGGGTCACAGCAGTCATAGCCAGTGCCGGGGCGCTTGCACTCTATGCGGCTTTGATATCCATCTGCATAAGCATGGATAGGCCCACCTGCTCCGAATACCACGGGACGACAGCCAGCTGGGGTATTCGCTCGCGCACGGGCCAATCGCTTGGCTCTATCGACAGGAGCGATCTGAACTCGCCGGGTGCGGCAGAGCTCGCGTCGCGGCAAGCGCGAAGTGCTTGTTCTACAGTTTCGACGGACTCTTCACCGTTCGCAGGACTTGTCGCGCCGCCTGGACCACCGGCTGGCAACGCTCTGCCGGATGGCAGCGTCAAGATACGGCCAGCCAACTGCCCGTGCGTCAGACGGACATGTCTAGTTCAGGCTGACTCCGAGGCCCGAGACGTCGTCGTTGTCCGACGAGACCATGATGCCGAGGAGCGGCTTCGAGCTGCCGATCGGGGCCGACCACGTGATGGCAGGCATGCTGATGGTCGCGCCGTTGCTGATCGCGGCGTGGATGAAGACCGTCGATCCCGGGCTCGATGTGACCAGCACCCAGCCAGCGGTCTGGTAGGCGGTGACGACGTCGGTCGTCACTGTCCAGGATGCTGTCTTGTTGTTGTAGATGGTGATGGTGATCTCGCCGGAGTCGAGTCCGGGAACGCCGGCACTGTTGTAGTTCAGCGCCCCGCCCTCGTACGTCGCCGTGCGCTGGGTGGCGCTCGTACCGGTCGCGGCGAGCCCGCCGCTGACGAAGGCCGTCGGGCTGTCGAAGACCTCGCTGGCGGCAGCGAGGGGGGTCGCGACGGCGAGGGCGATGACCGGCGCGGCCCAGGCCGCTGCAGTGGCGACCTGGCGGCGGGTGAGGCCACGGGTCTCGGCCAGGAGGGTGGCGTCGGAGTCGTGGGTGGGTGTGACGGTCATGGCGGGTCCTCAAATGTGGAAGTTCGATGAATCGCGCGGGGCCGGAAGAGCCCTCACGCGCGAGTCGAAAGTAACGACGGCGACGAGTTCGATCAGATGAACGACTGGTTTTTCACCCTCGGCTTCACCCTCCGCAGGGGTCCGGAGAAACCGGATACCACGCGGTGTCACACCTTCTATTAAGGTGAGCGCTGTGACCGAGCCCACCGAACCCCTGACGGCGACACCGGCACGGGTGTCTGTGCTGCGTCGGCTGGCGCGGAATCCGCTCGTAAATCTGGTCGCCGCCTTCGTCGTGCTCGCGCTCGTGCAGACGTTCCTGGTGCGGTTGTACTCGGTTCCGTCGGGGTCGATGGAGTCGACGCTCGAGGTCGGCGACCGCATCCTTGTCAATCGACTCGCCTATCTCGGGGGCGGGCCGGCCGACGGGGACGTCATTGTGTTCAACGCCTCGACGGCCTGGGAGCCGTCACCGCCGGCGGAGACCAACCCGTTGAAGGCAGTGGCCAGGTGGGTCGGCGGGCTCGTGGGAATCGGGCCGACCAACGATCACGTCCTGGTGAAGCGGGTGATCGCCGGCCCCGGGGAGACGGTCTCGTGCTGCGATGCGAAGGGGAGGATCACGGTCGACGGAACGGCGATCGACGAGCCGTACATCCTCGACGACGTGCCGTTCGAGGCCGGGGTGCTGGACTGCTCGACCGTGCCGGCTTCGCTGCGGTGCTTCACCCCGTTCACCGTTCCCGACGACCAATACTTCGTGCTCGGGGACCATCGCTCGGCGTCGAGTGATTCGATCGCCCAGTGCCGGGGGGCTCCGACGACCGCGACGTGCGTGCGGCTCGTCGACCGGTCGGGCGTTGTTGGCCACGTCTTCAGCATCGTCTTCCCGTTCACCCGGCTGGGAGCAGTCTCATGACTGAGCCGGGTACACTCAGGCAAAACCACTAGGGGGCTTCACTCATGCTCGGAAATCTCAACGGCTGGCACCTGATCATCGTTCTCGTGGTCATCCTGCTGCTGTTCGGCGCGACCCGTCTCCCTGCCCTGTCGAAGGGGCTGGCGCAGTCCATGCGCATCTTCAAGCAGGAGACCAAGGCTCTTCGGGATGACGACAAGCCCGCTGAGGCTGTGAACACCACGCCGCCGGCAGCGAACGCCCCGACCACCTCGACGACCGACGTCGCTCCCCCGCTCGAGACGCCGCGTGTCACGCCGGTGCACTCCGACGCGGTGCGCAGCGAGCCCGACTCCAGCAAAAGCTGACGATGGTCGCCATCGGAGCGCGGAGCTCGCGCTCGGGCGGCGAGCGCGCGCCGCGCACGCCTCGTTCGAAGCGCCCTGCTGATGGGCGGATGTCGCTCGGCGCCCACCTGATCGAGCTGCGGAAGCGGCTCTTCCTCGCCGCACTGGGCATCGTGCTGGGCATGGTCGTCGGATGGATCCTCTCCGATGCCGTGCTCCAGGCGCTGACGGTGCCGATCCAGGAGTTGTCCGATGCGCAGGGGCGCACGGCATCGCTGAACTTCACCGACATCTCGTCGGCGTTCGATCTGCGAATTCAGATCGCCTTCACTGTCGGTGTGGTCATCTCCTCCCCGGTCTGGCTCTACCAGATCTGGGCGTTCGCCGTTCCCGGCATGAAGCGGCGGGAGAAGCAGTACGCGGTCGGCTTCGTGCTCTCCGCGGTGCCGCTGTTCCTCGCCGGCTGCGCCGCGGGCTGGTTCGTGATGCCGCACATGGTGGTGCTGCTGACCGGGTTCGCGCCGCAGGATACGACGGCGCTCATCTCGGCGCGTACCTATTACGACTTCGTGCTGAAGCTCGTGCTCGCGATCGGTATCGCGTTCGTGCTTCCCGTATTCCTGGTGCTGCTGAACTTCGCCGGGGTACTCACGGCCAAGGCCATCTTGAAGTCGTGGCGGATCGCCATTCTGGTGATCACCCTCTTCACCGCCATCGCCACTCCGGCGGCCGACGTGATGTCGATGTTCCTGCTCGCGGTGCCCATGGTGCTGCTGTACTTCGGCGCAGCCGGGATCGCGTACATCCACGACCGCAGGGTCGCCAAGCGCAATCGCGCCATCGACGCGGAACTGGGTCTGGATCCCGCCTGAGTCGCGGAATGGCCGCTTTTCGTAGCGGTCGCGCAAATGGTTCGGGGTGAATCGGCCGAATCGACGAATCTCCTCCTTCCGACGTCGAACGGTCACACGTGACACCACCCGTGCGGGCGATGGGCGTCGGCTAACGCCCCTCGTAGCGTGGACGCTGCCGCTCGCGCCGGTGACCCCACGGCTACTCTCGTCGCCGCTCCGTGCGCCATCTGGAGCGGTCGACCCGAAAGCAGAGTTGCAATGGACAACAACATCAGCGCGCCCGGAATCTCCCGACGCCAGGTGCTCGCCACGTCAGCCTGGGCCGTGCCCGTCATCGCTGTCGCCGTCGCGACCCCGCTCGCCGCAGCCAGTGAGGCGCCCGAGCCGAAGTACACGTTCGCCGGCATCTCGGCGACCGGTAACCCCGGCGAGACCCTCGTCGACGACGCCCGCCCGGGCGCTCGTGTTCGCACCGACCCCGAGGGCAACCCGGTCGCCGGCCAGGTCGTCTCGTTCGTGTACGTGTCCGGCCCGTTCACGATGAACGAGAACACCGCCACCACCGACGGCGAAGGCGCTGCCCGCGTCGGCGTCACCTTCGCCCCCGACGCGGAGCCGGGCATCCTCGGCGCCATTCAGGCGTTCTGGACCGGCCCCGACGGCGTCAAGTACGACGACACCGTCGACGTCTCGGTCAACCCGGCGGCCTAGCCGGATACACGAAGCGGGTCGGCTCATTGCGAGCCGGCCCGCTTCGTGCATCCTGGGTTCGCTACGCTTCCCCCATGACCCAGGTGGATCTCGAAGGGTGGCACGATTTCGCGGTGGCGACCGTGGGGGCCGCCGGTGCGCTGGCCGGGTTGATCATCGTGGCCGTGTCGGTCAACGTGAAGCAGATCATCGCCGGGTCGGCCCTGCCCGCGCGGGCCGGTGCCACGATCGCGGCGGTCGCGGTCATCCTGGTGTCGGGGATGGCGATGCTCATCCCGGGGCAGGGCGCCGAGGCGCTGGGCGTCGAGGTGCTCGTCTTCTCGATGGCCGCATTGGCCTTCCAGGCGGATGCCGCGGTGCGCCTGCTGCGGAGTCAGGACGGGCCGCCTCTCTCGGCCAGGGTGTCGACGGCCGTGATCGGGATCGGTCAGCTGACGGGCGGGGTCGTCGGGGGCATCCTGCTCGTCACCGGCGATGCCGGCGGGCTGTTCTGGGTGGCCGGCGGGTTCATCGCGATCTTCGTCGTGTCGATCGTGAACGCGTGGGTGCTGATGGTCGAGATCCTGCGGTGAGCGCCGATCCCCGGGCTGCTGCGCTGTCGGACTTCCTGAGGTCGCGGCGCGGGCAGCTCGACCCGGGTGCGCTCGGCCTGCCCGGTGGCGCGCGACGGGTGCCGGGGCTGAAGCGCGAGGAGGTCGCGGCCCTGGCGGGCATCAGCCGGGATTACTACGTGCGGCTGGAACAGGGTCGAGGGCACCAGATGTCGGAGCAGGTGGTCGCCAGCCTCGCGCGGGCGCTGCAGCTCGACGGTGACGAGCGCAGCTACTTCCACCGCCTCGCCTCGCCCCACCCCGCGTCGATCACAGCCGATGTCCCGCAGCCCGTGACCGCGACCGTGCTGGCACTGCTCGATCAGTGGGCGGATGTTCCGGCCTACGTCTTCGACGGCAACGAGGACATCCTGGCCATCAACGAGATGGCCGACCTGGTCAGCCCGGGGCTCGAGTGGTTCGGTGACAATATCGTTCTCGGCGCTTTCGCTGTGGTGGAGATGTTCCCCGACAATCCGGACTTCCAGGAGCACGCCCGACGCTCGACTGCGGCGCTGCGCTTTCACGGGGACCCGGAGAACGAGCGACATCGGGAGATCGTCGGGCAGCTCTCGGTCGGCCACGTGCTGTTCCGGCGACTGTGGGCGGAGCACCACGCTTATCCGTTCATCAGCGGAACGGTGCCGGTCAGCGTGAACGGGAGCGAGCTCGTGGACTTCCCGTGGCAGATCCTCGAGATCCCCGGCGGGTTCTTCATGGCATTCATGCCCGTGGAGGTGGGGAGCACGCCGTGGCGCATGCTCGCGTGGCTGCGGGAGACGAAGCTGACCGGGCGAGGACTTCGAGGGCCGATGGCGGGGTGGCCTGCCCTCAGCTAGGGAGGGCGTCGGCCAGGCGGGTCAGGGTGCGCTCGGACTGCGGGTCGGCGGGGGCCCAGACGAACAGCGAGTCGCCGGAGTCGTCGGGGAGCAGCAGGAGCTGGTAGGTGAGCTCGATGGTGCCCTGCGCCGTGTGCGGGAAGACCGCCGAACCGTGGCCCAGGGCGCGGAGCTCGTCGTCGGCCCAGGCTGCGGCGAAGTCGTCGCTGCGCACCGAGAGGTTGCCGACGATCGAGCGGAAGGTGGCGTCGCCGCGGTGCTCGTCGAGCGAGCCACGCAGGAGGGCCACGGTCTGGCGCGAAAGCTCGGTATAGCGGGCGTGGTCGCGGTCGATCGTGGGGTCGAGGAAGGTGAAGCTCGCGAGGTTGGCGCCCTCGTGGAATGCCGGCGTCAGCGCCTCGGCCAGGCGGTTCGAGACCACGACGGTGAAGTAGCGGTCGCAGAGGAATGCCGGGGTCGCGGGCCACGACGTGACGAGCTGCCGGATCGCCTCGCGGGATCCGGCCGGCGTGCGGTCGTCGGTCATGCGTTCCACGGTAGCCAGCGGCCCGCGGCTTCGATTGCGATGAATGTAGGAAGGGACGCGCATCCTGGCGGAACCCTGCCGACTACGTCGCGAACAGGGGATCGCGCCAGACATCCTCGGCGATCTCGACCCAGCCGTCGCCCGGGCGGTGATCGCTGAGCAGGGCATCCGCGGTCTGGATGACGCCGCCGAGGCCGGGGCCCGAATAGCCGAGCTGCGAGGCGTCGGGGTCGGGGTCGATCGTGTCGGCCGCGAGGAAGCACAGGCCGCTGTCGAGCTCGGAGGGCGCCGCGACCCACCAGCGCGACGGGCAGCAGCAGGCCCATCAGCAGCCGGTCCAGCGGGGGTGACGCCGAGGTCATCGGGTGGTTCGAGCCTGTGCCGAGAGCCCGGTTGCTAGCGCCCGTCAATAGACTCGGAAGCTCTCGCCCAGGCGGCGAGGGACTCGATCGCCGGGCGCAGGGCGTGGCCGCGGTCGGTCAGGGCGTAGGCGCGGGTGTTGTGACGGAGGGGCAGGCGCGTCAGCACGCCGGCCTCCTCGAGTTCGCGCAGGCGGGTGGCGAGCATGTTCGTGCCGAGGCCGAGGTCGCGTTGGAGGTCGCCGTAGCGTTGCGGCCCGTCGAGCAGGCGTTCGACGATGAGCAGGGCCCACCGGGAACCCACGACGTCGAGGGCCGCCGCGAGATCGCTCACGCGGTGGGGGCGGCGTCCGGCTTCATCCAGAACGGGGAGTAGTGGTAGCCGTCGGGGTCGTCGAACTGGCGCTGGTACATGAAGGGGTAGTCGTCGGTGTCGCCGATGCGGCCGCCGGCGGCGCCGGCTCGGTCGGTGAGCTCGTCGACCGCCTCGCGGCTCGGGTGGTCGAACGAGACCGTGACCTTCGAAGGGGTGTCGGGGCCGCCGATCAGCTCCTCGGTCGCGCCGACGCTTGTGTACATCTCGCGGCTGCCGAGCATGACGTACTGCTCGGGCGCGATGGCGAAGCACGACACGTTGTGGTCGGACATCTCGGGGTTGAGGGTGAAGCCGAGGGCGGTGTAGAAGGCGGTCGCGCGCTCGACGTCGGCGACGGGGCAGGTGATGAAGAGGCTCATGGGTGACACACTTCCAAAAGTGAAGTGACGTGTCAAGAGGCTAGAAGGGCGGATGCTCGGGCAAGGGTCGTGGGGTGGGGCGGGCGGTGGCGCTCGTGGCTCGGTGCGGGGTGGCGCGATGGAATGGCGGCACCGTGATGGGGCGGGTGGCTGGGTGCGGGGTGGCGCCAGGGGGTGGCGGCTCGGTGGCTGAGCGGGTGGTGGGGCGAGTGGCTGGGTGCGGGGTGGCGCCAGGGGGTGGCGGCTCGCTGGCTGAGCGGGTGGTGGGGCGAGTGGCTCGGTATGCGGTGGCGCCGTGGGGTGGGGGATCGGTGGTGTGGCGGGCGCCTGATGGGGAGGTCCAGTGGAGGGTGCGGTCGGGGCCGGCGGTGACATTCCAGTCGGTGTGGTGCTTGACGGTGTGGTGGCGGCGGCAGAGGGCGGCGAGGTTCGCGAGGCTGGTCTCGCCGCCCTTCGCCCAGTCGAGCACGTGGTCGAGGTCGCAGCGGTCGGCGCTTCGGGTGCAGCCGGGGAAGCGGCAGGTCTCGTCGTCGAGCACGACCGAGGCGCGCAGGTCGGCGGGCACCTTGTAGCGGTCGCGGCCTACCGAGAGACGGCGGCCCGTGATCGGGTCGGTGAGGATGCGCAGGAACGTCGGAGCGGCTGCCGCCAGTTCGCGGGCGGTGTCGAGATCGATGGGGCCGTAGCCGTGGAGTTCGGCCGGCTCGGTGGAGCGACCGAGGAAGGTCAGCACCGGGACGGTGACGGCGATGTTCGCCGTGATGCCGCGGGCCCGGGTGACGACGTCGCTGTCGCCGTCGCGGTGCAGCAGGAGTTCGACGAACGAGTCGGCTCGGAGCTGTGCGTGGGTGCGCGACTCGTCGGGCGCGCGCAGGGCGCGGCCCAGCTGGTCGAGGGTGTCGTCGATGGCCGTCGCCGCGACGGCGGGGAGGTGGCACACCAGGGTGGACATGCCGTCGCGCTCCTTCTCGAGCCACACGGCCCGCTCGTCGCGCGCCTCACGGTGGCGGGTGTCGATCGATTCGGGGTGCATCCGCTCCCGCACCACCCGCGCGTGGGCGGAGAGCTGCGGGGCCGTCTGCCGCTCGGCCTTCGCGAGGGCGACCACCTCGAACTCACCCCGTGCGTGTTCGGGGAGCGTTCGCGCCTGCCTCACGACAGCCTGGGCGTGGCGGTAGCTGAGGTCGCCCCGGGTCAGCGCATCGAGGGTGACCGGGAGGAACTCGCAGAGCATCTCGGCGTCGTCGATGCGCTGGGCGGCTGTCGACTCGGGCAGGCGCAGCGTCGTCGCGATCTCGGCCACCAGCGACCGTCGCGCATGCTCGAGCGAGGCCCCGTCGAGCTTCGCGAGCCGGTCGGCCTTGCGCGCGGCTGCCGCCAGATGCCGAACCGCTCGGCCCTCGAGAATGGCCTGCTCGCGCTGGATCTCCGCCACCGCATCCGCCTCGGCCCCGATGCCCTGCAGCAGCGATTCCCGCCTCGAGACCGCCGACGGCGAAACGTCGACGAAGGTGAGAGAGGGGGCCGGAGAAGAGTTCATGAGCGTGCCTCAATTATAGAGGCGCACCCGACTGAGGGCAATAGATTTAAGCCGGTCAATCCCCATTTTCTGCCCGACCCAGCCATGGCCATCGAGGGCAAGCGCGAAGCGCGCGGCAGCACCCCGAGTCCTGCCGTTAATGACTCAGAAGCCGACAGGGCTGCCGCGCGCTACGCGCTTGCCCTCGATGGTGTCGGCCGGGTTTTCGAGGCAGGTGCCCGAGAGTGCGCGGGTGCGCGATCGGTCGTGATATTCGGGTCAGTTGGGGACTGCGCAGGTCTCTTCCGCGGCGTTCTGGCCCTGGAGACCCTCGATGACCTCGGGGGTGGTCGGGGAGTCGGTGGGAGCGGCGTCGGCGGGGGGTGCGGCGTCGGTCGCGGCGGGGTCGGGAACGGCCTCGCCCTCGTCGGCCGAGCCGGTCGTCGTCGAGTCGGGGCTCAAAGTGAAGGGCTGGTCGGCGAGCACCTTCGCGAACAGCTGGTCGGCCAGCTCCTGGATGGGCTGCACCTTGTTCGAGTCGTTCACGTACTCGGCCACCGGGTACGAGACGAAGACGACCTTGGAGAGGTCGATGTCCTTCAGGGTCAGGGCGAGCGAGACCATCGAGTCGGGGCTCTGAAGCGAGGTCGACGGCTTCACGTTCTGCGCGGCCGCCTGGGCGAGGCCGTAGACCTTCGTGATGTCGGAGAGGGTGCTCTCGCTCTTGATCTTGCGCAGCAGCGAGGAGAGGTACTGCTGCTGCGAGCCGATGCGGGACAGGTCGCTGCCGTCGCCGACACCCTTGCGGTTGCGGAGGAAGGCGAGAGCATCCTGACCCTGGACGATCGAGCGGCCGGCGGGCAAGTAGAGCCCCGAATCGGTGTCGGCGATGTCGCCGGTGACGCAGACCTCGACTCCCCCGACCGCGTTGGTGAGCTCGATGACCCCGTCGAAGGAGGTGGCGGCCGCGTACTGGATGTCGACCCCGGTGAAGCCCGAGATGGTCGCCGCGGTGCAGGCGAGGCCACCGCGGCCCCAGGCGTCGTTGAGCGCCTCGGCGTCGCTGGCGTCGTAGGCGGTGCCCGTCGTCGGGTCGGTGCACGCGGGCTGGGGGATGACGAGGTCGCGCGGGAAACTGACCACGACGGCGTTCTGGTGGTCGGCCGAGACGTGCAGCAGGATGTTGACGTCGTTCAGCGTGGACTCGCGCTCGCCGAAGCTCTCACCCTGGTTGGGGTCGTTGTCGGTGCCGACGACGAGGAGGTTGAAGCCGCCCTCGTAGGCTCCGAGGAAGGGCGGCGGGGCGGGCGGAGCGGCGGTCGAACCGAGGTCAACGGCGTTGGAGCTGAACTGCTGGGTGACGCTGGTGACGGCGTAAGCGGTGACGGCGAAGACGCTGACCAGAACCACGGCGACGGCTACGGCGAGCCACTTCAGGACGAACGCGACGGGCGACGGTTTCGGTCGTCTGGCGTGGTGCATCTGCATGTGTGGTCTCCCCGGTCGGCCCGGGTCATCCTGCCACAGCTCGGTGCGCGGCGCCTGAACCGCGGGCGGGTGGCGTGCGGGTCGCGAAGGCGAGGGTGACGTGCGGGAGCTCGGAGCGCGGGATGACCGCGGAGAGCGTGGAGCGCGGGGAGAGTTCGACCGAAAGGGCGTAGACGAGGGGGTCGGTGTCGATCTCGAGCGCCGGGCGGGGTGAGCCGTCGACTTCGACAGGCGGGCGGGCACGCACGGCTCGTTCGCCGGAGAGGAGCGGCGAGCGGGCGGGAGCGATGGGGCCGGAGGGCAGACCCATCTCCCGTCGGAAGCGGTTGGTGAGGATGTGCCGGGTGTGCGCCGCCAGCAGCAGCGGCGGGGCGGTCCGTTCACTCGGCGTCTCGTGCCAGCTAGTGCGGACCGCCTCCCAGAGGAGCGGGTAGTGCATCCGCTCGACCAGCTCGAGGAGCCAGGTGGGTCTCGGGTGCGGCGAGGGCTGCTCGAGGGCGCGGAGCTGCTTGGGGTCGAGGTCGGCGAGGTTGACCGGGTCGGAGTGATCGGCGGGGTTGCGCCAGAGCGTGTAGCTGATGCTGACGGCCCGGTAGCCGTCGCTGGACTCGATGCTCTCGAGGTGCACGTCGTCGAGGGCGGGCTGCGGCGCGAGGCCCATGACCGGACCGGGGAAAGCCCGCACGCGCTCGGCCTGGGCGATCCGCGGATTGGGGGCGTCTTCGGGGAGGTATCCGGTGACGTGCATGGGGGCGGTAGCCATGCTTCATTTTCTCGCTCTAACGGCCTGATCAGTCGAATCCGCCCTGAACCGGCCCGCTTGACCAACGGGTCTTCGGAGGGGTCCATCTACGACCGTAGGATTCCAGCGTGAATGACGACATCCCGCCTATGCCCCCTCAAGACGCCATGCCGCTCCCAGCACCAACGCCGCACTATCAGCAGACGCCGGCCAACTACCCGCCGCCTGCGCAAAATCCACCTGCGCACTATCAGCCGCAGCAGGGCCAGCCCATCTACATGCAGCCGGTCTATCTTGCTGCGCCGCCGCGCCCGCCTCTTCCCGGCAGCGCCATCGCGACCCTCGTGCTCGGGATCATCTCGATGGCGCTCTTCATGACCATCCTCCTCAGCCCAGTCGGCGCATCGCTCGGTGTCGTGGGATTGGTTTTCGGTTTCGTTGCAATCGATAGCGTTCGACGGCCTGGCCGTCGCGGTGTCGGTCATGCCGTGTGGGGTCTGATTCTCAACGGCATCCCGGTCGGGATATTCGTCCTCGGCTGGCTCGTGAGCACTGTCTCGTAGCGACACCGGGCCAGCTAGGGAGCCGGGGTAAGGAGGGCGTGGGACGCGATCGCGGAGAGGGAGAGGACGCGGTAGCCCTTCGTGGCGAAGAAGGCCGTGACGCGGTCGGGCTCGACGCTGACGATCTCGCCCGGGCCCCAGAGGGCGTGGCGCACGCGCTGCGCCTTCTCGAAGACGGGCAGGCCGGGCGAGGCCGGCACGGGCGGGCGGTAGGCGCTGCCGCTGTCGCAGGTGTCGCAGTTGCCGCACGGCTCCGCGAGAGTGTCCCCGAAGTAGGCCAGCAGCAGCTGGCGGCGGCAGCGGGTCGTCTCGGCGTACGAGCGGATCATCGCCAGCCGCGACTCCTCGATGTCCAGCCGCTGCTCGGCGAGGCGCGAGACCGCGGCCACCGCGTCGGCGGGCTCGGTCGGGCCGGCGAGGGCGATCCCCGAGGGGGACTCCACCGCCACGCCCGACTCGACGAGCAGGTTCACCAGGGTGCCGGCGGCGCGGGGCGACAGGCCGCTGCGGGTGGCGACGGCGGCGAGCATCCGCGGGTCGTCGACGGCGAGCGAGCGGATGATCGCCTCGACGTCGGAGGGTGCGGGCCGGCCGCCCGCGAAGAAGCGGCGGAGGCCCAGGTCCTCCTCGCGGTAGTGCAGGGTGGCCCGGGCGGGGGCGCCGTCGCGGCCGCTGCGGCCGACCTCCTGGTAGTACGAGTCGAGCGAATCCGTGATGTCGGCGTGCACCACGAAGCGCACGTTCGGCTTGTCGATGCCCATGCCGAACGCCGAGGTGGCCACCACCGCGTCGACCCCGTCGCCCTGGAACCGCTCGTGCACCGCGCGACGACCGGCCGCGCCGAGACCGCCGTGGTACGCGGCCGAGCGGATGCCCGCCTGCTCCAGCTCGGTCGCCGTCGTCGTGGTGTCCGCCCTCGTGGCCACGTAGATCAGGCCGGGCTTCGGGGCGGCCACCACCTCGGCGAGCACGGCTCGCGCCTTCTCGTGCTCGCTCTCGTGGCGCTCGACCGCGAGGTGCACGTTCGGGCGGTCGAAGCCGCGCACGAACAGCACCGGGTCGTGCATCCGGAGCCGCTGCACGATCTCTTCGCGCACGGGAGCCGACCCCGTGGCCGTGAGGGCGAGCACCGGCGGGCGGCCGAGCCGGTCGATCAGGCCGCCGAGGCGGAGGTAGTCGGGGCGGAAATCATGGCCCCAGGCCGACACGCAGTGCGCCTCGTCGACCACCACGAGGCCGACGCCGAGGGTGCCGAGCTCGTCGACCACCTCGTCGCGGGCGAGCTGCTCGGGCGCGAGGAAGATGAACTCGGCCTCCCCCGAGGCCACGGCGCTCCAGGCGGCGGCGTTCGAGCGCCTGGACTGCGAGGAGTTCACGGCGACGGCGTCGTTCGAGCCGGTGCGCTCGTCGATGTGGCGCACCTGGTCGAGCTGCAGCGAGATCAGCGGTGAGACGACGACGGTGGGGCCCTCGAGCAGGTGGCCGGCGATCTGGTAGATGGCCGACTTGCCGTAGCCGGTCGACATGACCGCGAGCACGTCGGCACCGCCGGCGACCGCTCCGATGGCCTCGGCCTGGCCCGGGCGCAGCTGCTGCCAGCCGAACACTCGGCGGGCGACGTCGTCGATCCTCGCGGTGAGCTCGCTCTGCACGCCCTCACCCTAACTGCGTGCGTCTGGGCCCCACCAGCGGGGGCTGGCGGCACTACGGCTTCGCGACCCCCGAACGGGGGCGGGTGAGCCAAGGGTGATACTGCGGGTGATAAAGGCCGCACTCAGTCGACATCGAGCAGAACGTGCCTAATCTGGACAGGTCGGACCCGATGACGTCTGAGGTTTCGACGGCGTCTCGCTACAGCGGTCACCCAACCGTTGCGAGCACGTAGAGGCCCCTTACCGGTGAACCCCAAATGATCCGGTGAGGGGCCTTCTCCATGCCCGGAGCGTCTCTGGCGCGGGCGCTCGGCGTCGGGCGGGGGCTAGGAGCGCGACCAGCCGCGGACGGTGCAGTCGCGGCAGTAGCCCGAGGTGCCCGAGACGCGCGCGGTGACCTCGTCGCCGTCGTCGGGGGCTCCGGCCTTCACGAGGGTGAGAGCGGGCACGGGCACGGCGGGTACCCCGCGGCCGATCGACGGATGCTCGAGGTCGGCGCGGCCCGCGGCGACCGCCGCCACCGTCCAGCCGTCGATCTCGCTCCCGGTCTCGAGCCCGGCCAGCGAGAAGCCCTCCGACCAGCGCACGCTGATCGTGAGCACGCCGGACGCATCGGCCGCCCAGGGCGCGACGCCGACGGTGCCGTTCGCGAGCGACACGCTCACGGCGTCGGACTGGCTGTTCGCGGCGAAGTCGAGCGCGAACTCGAGCGGCGCCACGATGCCGGGCAGCGGAAGCGGCGGGGCGCTGTCGCGCGAGCGGGCGACCGCGGCGGACACCCAGGACGCGGTCTCGGAGACGGCCTGGTCGTGGGGGTGACGATCGTGGGGATCGCCAGGGGAGCTCGGCGTCATGGTTCTCCATCGAGTGTGCATCGGAGCAGCGTGGGGATCGGGTTCCCCCCGGGGACTACTGACGCACTACGGAACTTACACCGCACGGCTCCCGGACACGCGCGGTGCCACTACTGAGATGGGTAGGGTGGGGTCCCCGTCTCCGGGCGGGTTAATACGCTCAACCGAGACTGTGGGGGTCCAGGATGATCGAGAACGGAATGCCGGTCGACGGCGCACGGGCCGCGCGGCTCCTGCTCGACGCGGTGGTGTCGCAGAGCGGCGACGCCACGACCGACGAGAACACGCGGGCCATGACGACGGCTCTCGGCGAGCTGATCGGCGGGTCCACGGCGCCGGACACGGGAGACGTGGTGGGAGCATCCGTCGTCTGCCTGTCGTGGCTGGCGGGGCATCTCGCCGCGGCGACCCGGCGCTCACCCGAGGAGGTCGTGGCCGATCTGCGGGAGTTCATCGACCTCACGACCGCCCGGGAGGGCGTGACGGGCGTCGATAGAGTGGAGGAGTGACGAGCTACCGCATCGGGCCCGACGTCGCGTGGCACAGTTCCGACGACGACGGTGGCGCGGGCGGTAGCGGTGGTGCGGGCGCGGGTCGAGTGGCGGTGCTCGACCTGGCGGAGGTGGGGGCGGTTCCGTTCGTGCTCGAGGGGTCGGCGGCGGCCATCTGGACGGCGGTCTTCGAGCACGGTGATGAGGGCGCCGACGGCGTGGTCGCCGCGGTGGCCGAGCGGTTTGACCTCGAGCCCGCTGACGTTCGCGCCGACGTCGATGCGTTCCTCGCCGAGCTGGTGCAACGGCGGCTGATCGAGGCGGAGCCCGACCCGGCGGCGGCTAGCCCAGACCCGACCTGAGCTCGCGCGGCGACGGGAAGCCGAACGCCGACATCGCGCGGCGCAGCTCGGCGGCGTCGCTGAAGCCGCTGTGGTGCGCGATCTGCGTGACGTTGAACACCCCGAACGACTCGCTGCGCAGCATCGACACCGCGAGCTCGGCCCGCTGCCGGCGGATCTCACGCGACGGCGTCGACCCGGTCGAGGCGAACACGCGCTGCAGCTGGCGCATCGAGACGTTCAGCGACCGGGCCACCGCCTCGGGCGTGAGCGAGCGGTCGGTGCGGTAGGCGGCGATCTGCGCCATCGCCCGATCCAGGATGCCCGTGTTCGGCGCCTCGGCGGCACCGACGCCCTTGCCCTCGAGGTAGATCGAGGCCACCATCTCCCAGATCAGCTTCTCGGCGAAGTAGCTCGACAGCCGGTCGAGCTCGTCGCCGCCCTCGAGCAGGGTGCCGAGGAACGCGGTGGCCGGCGTGAGCACGGCCGAGCCCTGCACGAGCACGGGATCGGTGTTCGCGCGGTCGATGAACTCGTCGACCGCCGAGAACGGCAGGCCGAGGGTGATAGCGCTCGCGCCGCGGAGGGCGTAGGCGGCGTAGCGGCGGCAGCCGATCAGGTAGAGCGCCTCACCGGGCCGCACCGCCCGCTCGTCGCGGTTCTCGGAGCGCACCATGATCGTGCCGCCGCGGGGCACGATCACCTCGACGGCGAGCTCGTCGGGGCGGCAGATCTTGCGCACCGGCGTGCCGCCCGCCGGCACCCGCAGGATGGAGAGTTCGGTCTGCCCGAAGCGCACTCCGCGCTGCCCGGCCGCGCGGTGCTCCCGCCTCGACTCCATCGTCGAACCGCCTTGGATTCCCGGTGTGCTGCGCGCGCTCTGTGCCATGTCTGCCCCCACCTACTCGGTCACGCGGTCATTCAAGCGCCCGCCGCCCCTGCACGCATCCGTAGTCACTACCGAGATCCGGCGGGTGCAGCGCCCGCCAGCGCCTCGGCGACGGCGGCCGCCAGGGACTCGACCTCGGTCGACCCGATGGCCGGACCGGCGGCCACCGTGCCGTCGGTGGCCAGCAGCAGCGCCGCCGGGTATCCCGGGATGCCGGCCGCCGTCATCACCGCGCGGGCACCGCGGTGCACCGGGGCGTCGAGCAGCGGATGCGCGTCCGCCAGCCTCGCGGCGTCGTCGGAGCTGAGCGCGGCCACCTCGACCGCCCCGCCGAAGCGCTCCCGCCAGCCCGACAGCTGCGGCGCGACCTGCTCGCAGGCGTGGCAGTCGGCCGAGAGCAGCACGAGCAGCAGGGGCTCGGTGCGAGCGAGCTCGGCGAGGGGCGTCAGGGTGGAGCCGTGCGCCAGCACCTCGACGTCGGGGGCGGGCCAGGGGGCGCTGCCGGCCCGGGCGGGCCAGGGGGCGCCGGCGGCGGGGGCCGGTACGGTCGTCGGCGCAGCCGGGGCGCGCCGGCCGGCCACGACGAGCAGGGCCGTCGCGGCGAGCACGGCGGTGGTGGTGGCGAAGAAGGCCGTCCAGTCGTCCCGGTGCAGGGCGAGCAGGGTGGGCAGCGCCCCGCGGTCGGCGGTGACCGCGACGGCGGCGGCCGCGAGGAAAAGAAGGACGTTGCGGGCGGCGGTGGCGGGCGTGAGCGGTGAGCGGAGCATCCCGAAGCAGGCGCAGTCGACCCGGCGGCCACGAAGCAGCACCCGGAGCACCACGACCGTGAAGGCGAGCATCAGCAGCACGGCGACGGCGGCGGCGACGGTGAGCAGCGGCGCGGGGGCGAGGAGCAGCGCGAGCCCGAGCAGCAGCTCGAGGGCGGGGAAGGCTGCCGTGAACCAGGAGCGGCGGAGCGGGGCCGGCACCCCGAGGTCGACGAGGTCGTCGACGGTCAGCCGGCCCGACGGCAGCAGCTTGAGGGTGCCGCTCACCAGCAGCACGGCGGCGAGGGTCAGAGCGAGGGCGGCTGCGACGGCGGTCATCGTCGGGACTCCCTCGGGGGTGGTGGGCGGCGGCGGCGCCGGCGAGGCGGGCCGAGACGCCGGAGCGGGCGGCGGCGCCCACGGGGCCGGCAGAGACGCCCGAGCGCCCGGCGACCCGCCCCGGAGGGCAGACGACGAGCGCTCGGCGGGGTGGATCAGCTGGCCGAGCAGAGGATCAGCGTGCTGCTGACGTTGCCCGCGGACTTCCCGCCGGTGGCGGTGTAGCCGGCGGGCAGCGTGGAGACCGCGTTCAGCTGGAACGCGACCGAGATCGACAGCGTGGTGCGGAACGCGATGGTGGCTCCGGCCGGCAGCGCCGACGTGAGCGTGATCTGACGGCTCGTGCCCGACAGCACCGCGACCGAGGCCGTGCCACCCGAGACGGAGAAGACGCCGATGTTGGCGACTCCCGAGCCCGAGATGACGACGGTGGTGCCGACGGGCAGCGGCGTGGTGGGGCCTGCCTGCAGGGTGAAGC
Organism: Herbiconiux gentiana; assembly: GCF_024978135.1. Classification (GTDB taxonomy): domain Bacteria; phylum Actinomycetota; class Actinomycetes; order Actinomycetales; family Microbacteriaceae; genus Herbiconiux; species Herbiconiux gentiana. The sequence continues at coordinate 100,757 of NZ_JANTEZ010000002.1, forward strand.
CGGGGCCGAGCACGCCCAGCGTGCCGCAGGTTCCGCGCAGCGCGTAAGCGCCGACGTCGACGATCGAGGCGGCGTGCGCCGGGGTGGCGACGGCCAGGGCGATGACGGGAACCGACCAGGCGGCACCCTTCATGACGGTGCGGCGGTCGAGGCCCTTCTCGGCGTCGATCGGCGTGTTCTTGTTCTGCAGCATGGGTCCCCCTCGAGACGTTCGTCGGATCGCGGCGACGCTTCTCGGCGACCGCTGGATCAGCATTTCGAGGGGGTGAGAGCGGGTGAAGCGGAAGGGGATCTTCTGTCGTTCCGGTGACCTGTCCTGTCGCTGGTGTCACTTTGCGAAGTGTTTACCCGCCGGAAATCCGGGTGTGTCTATCGTGAGTGCATGGGGACCATCGAATTCGAGAACGAGAAGAGCGCACTCGTGCACACGGGTGACGTCACGCAGCCGATCGCGCGGCTCTACCGCATGAACGACGGCTGGCACGCCAAGCTGGCGCACCTGCACACGGGCAAGGCCTGGTTCGGGCCGTACGAGTCGCCCGAAGACGCGCTCAGCGAGATCGCGTAATCGCGCACGGCGCGCCGAACGCACGAGCGGCGAGCTGCGCGCCAGCCGCGAGCGGGAAGCGCTTCTAGAGCGACTTCAGGTCGCCGACCGCGCCGAGGTCGAGGTCGAGGTCGTCGGCCGGCCCCGGCTCGGGCTGTTCGACCGCGACCGCCTTCGAGCGACTCGGGGTGACCGCCGCGAGGTGGTCCCGCAGCGTCTGCGCTCCGGTGGAGAAGTCGGGATCGTCGCCCTGCGCGACCTCGGGGACCGCCAGCACGTCATTGCCGACCCCCACCACGAGCTCGGCCGAGAGGCCGAGCTGGCCCGAGGCCGTGACGATGGGGACGGTGACGGCCTCCGCGAGCCCGCGCTTGGCGAGGCCGGCGCTCAGTTCGACCAGTGCCGTCGCGACCTCATCGGTGGTCAGAACCGTCTCGCCGGCGTAGGTGATTCGCTTCATGGCTCAACCCTGCCCCGATCCGGCCCCGCGCGCTCGCCAGGGGCCCATAATGAGGCGTGGGCACTCTCATCTACGGCGGCGACTTCGAGCTCGAGGTTGATGACCGGATGCTCGCGCATCTGCAGGTCGTCATCATCGGCCGGCTCCGCCGCGCCGAGTCCTGCGCGCTGAGCTGGAGCGTGCCGAAGGCCCAGGGCAGCGGACGCGAGACCATCTGGCTGAACCCGCACACCGCGCTGCGGTTCCGCTTCGACTCGGCCGAGCGGCACACGATCAACCCGGCGTGGGTGGCGCTGATCTCCGAGACGGCGAACCGCGGCGACATCCAGCTGGTGCAGGAACCGCAGACGGCGGCCGGCTGATCGCTCAGCCGACCGCCGTCGCGGTGTGGAAGTGGGTGGCGCTACGCGCGGCTGCCCTTGCGGCCGAAGATGAGGCCGTAGATCAGCAGCACGATGATCGAACCGACGATGGCGACGACCCAGGTCTGGATCGACCAGAAGTCCTGCAGGTTCGCACCGAACAGCAGGCCGCCGAGCCAGCCGCCGAGCAGCGCGCCGACCACGCCGAGCAGCAGCGTGACGAACCAGCCGCCGCCCTGGCGACCCGGGAGGATCAGCTTGGCGATGGCGCCGGCGATGAGACCGAGGATGAGGAAGGCGATGAAGCTCATGATGTGATTCCTTTGTGTTCTGGGGTGGTCGGGTACTCGTGCCCGGCGATGCCGTGTGCCGGGAACGTCAGGTGCGGTGCGGGATGTTGATCTCCGCACCCTCGATGTCGATCTCGCCCACGTCGTCGGGGCCGCCCGTGCCGGGCAGCGACGTGACGCGGTCGGTCTCGATGTCGGGGTCGTCGAGCGCCGCGGATTCGCCGGCTTCGTGCTGCAGCACCTCGGTCTCGCGACCGCTCGAGGGGCTGTAGGTCATGTCCTTGCGGGTCAGGTCCTCGTCTCCGAGGTCGCCGTCGTGAACATCCACATCGGGCAGTGTGTCTGCTCCGAGCGCGTCGGAATCGTTGTCGCTCATGCCTCCTGCCTACTCCTGTGAGCACTCCCAGCAAAGGGGCAGCTTTGACACCGATCGTTCCGCGGCTCCGGTCCGAACCACCGCGGGTGTTTGTTGACGCCCATTCCTCGAAAGGACTCTGATGACCGAGATCACCGCGCACCACGGACTGCTCAAAGACATCGCCCTGCACGTCGACGACACCGGCGGCTCCGGCCGCCCCGTCGTGCTGATCCACGGATGGCCGCTCTCGGGCGAGTCGTGGTCGGAGCAGGTGCCCGCCCTGCAGGCGGCCGGCTACCGCGTCGTCACCTACGACCGCCGCGGCTTCGGTCGCAGCGACAAGCCGCTCACGGGGTACGGCTACGACACGCTCGCCGACGATCTGCAGGCGGTGCTCACCGAGCTCGAACTCACCGATGTCACCCTCGTCGGTTTCTCGATGGGCGGCGGCGAGGTCGCGCGCTACGTGACCAAGCACGGAACCGACCGGCTGCACAGCGTCGTCTTCGCCTCGGCGGTCACCCCGTACATGCTGACGACCGGCGACAACCCCGAGGGGCCGCTCTCCCCCGCCGAGGCCGCGAAGATGACCGCATCGCTCACCGCGAACCAGGAGTCGTTCTACGACGGCTTCACCCGCGACTTCTTCTCGGTCGACGGCGAGCTGAAGGTCACCGAGCAGCAGCGACAGGATGCCCTCGCCCTCGCCCTGCAGTCGAGCAAGGTCGCGGCGCTGGCCTGCATGACCTCGTTCGGAACCACCGACTTCCGCGATGACCTGCCGAATGTGACGGTGCCCGCCCTCGTCATCCACGGTGACGGCGACGCGACCGTGCCCCTCGCCGGATCGGGCGCCCGCACCCACGCGGCGATCCCGGGCAGCGAGTACCACGTCGTGGCGGGAGCGCCCCACGGGGTGAACGTGAGCCACGCCGACGAGTGGAACCGGGTCGTGCTGGACTTCCTCGCACGCTAGAACGTTCCTCGCACGCTAGAACGGTGGGGCGCGGCGCCGACAGTACCCGAAACGGTCGGCGCCGCCGCCCGACCTGCCTCGAGGGTAGCGAGAAACGGTTGAGACTCGTACTCCCATGATCGGGCACCCGCAATCAGGGCGCCCGGACGGTGCCGGGATCGGACAGCCGGACGATGCTGGAGCGAAAGACCACCCCGCTCCCGCTCGGAAGGACCTCCCGTGAAGATCGTCGTCATCGGCGCGACCGGCAACCTCGGCACCGCCCTGCTGCGGCGGCTCGCCCAGGCCCCCGCCGCCACCGAGGTGGTGGGTGTCGCCCGCCGCATCCCCGACGAGACCGAGCCCTACGCCGGTCTCCGCTGGCACGCTCTCGACGTGGGCGACGACACGGCCAGGAGGCGGCTCACGAGCATCCTGCAGGGGGCGGATGCCGTCGTGCACCTGGCCTGGGCCCTGCAGCCCAACCACCTGGAGCACCTGCTCTGGCGCACCAACGTGCGCGGTACCGCGGCCGTGCTGGGAGCGGCGGCCGACGCCGGGGTGCCGCACGTGCTCGTGGCGTCATCGGTCGGCGCCTACAGCCCGGGGCCGAAGTACCGCCGGGTCGGCGAGGACTGGCCGACCGGCGGCCTGCCGAGCTCCCACTACTCACGACACAAGGCGATCAACGAGCGCGCGCTCGACGACTTCGAGGCCGCGCATCCGTCGACCGTCGTCACCCGGCTGCGGCCGGGGCTCGTCTTCCAGGCCGACGCCTCCTCCGAGATCGCGCGCCTGTTCGCCGGGCCGTTCGCGCCCCGGCGGCTTCTGGGGCGGTTGCGGCTGCAGATCGTCCCGTTGCCCTCCCAGCTGATCTCCCAGGTCGTGCACGCCGACGACGTGGCCGACGCCTTCTGGCGCGCGATCGAGCGGGGCGCGGGCGGCGCCTTCAACCTCGCCACGGAGCCCGTGGTCTCCCCCGACGTGCTGGCCGCGGCCCTCGGCGGCAAGGCGGTGCCGGTCCGCGCGGCCGTGCTGCGGGCCCTGATGTGGGCGAGCTGGAAGGCCAGGGTGCAGCCGTCCGACCCGGGCTGGCTCGACATCGCGACGACGGTGCCGCTGATGTCGACCGAGCGGGCCCGCGCCGTGCTCGGCTGGGCTCCCACGGTGTCGGCTCCGGATGCTCTCGCCGAGCTCCTCGGCGGACTGGCCGTCGAACAGGGGAACGCCGGGTCGCCACCCCTCGGCGAGGGGGGCGCCCGGCGCGCCTTCTAGCGGGAGCCGCTCGGGGTCACTGACCCCGGCCGGTGCTCTGCTGCAGGCGGTCGATCTGCTCGGAGGCCTGGGCCTTCGTCAGGTCGGCGGGGAGCTCCTCCCCCGCCTCACGGGCGAGGGTGTCGAGGTAGCTCTTCTGCGGGCCGGTCATCGGCTCGTCGCCGGTGACCCAGTCGCTCGGGTCCTTGCTCGCGGAGTTGTCGGGGTCGGGGTGGGTGCCGCCCAGCGTCTCGCCCTCGGGCGCCGCCCCGGCTACGGATTCGTCGTTCTCGTTCTGATCGCTCATATGTTCGAACGTACGCCTCTGTCGGGGGCCCGGCACGCTATTCGTGCAGCCGCTCGCTCAGCGGCTGTCGCGTCGCGCCCGGGCCCTCCGAAGACTCAGGCCGAGGCGCGGGAGCGCAGCAGCGTGAACGAACCGCCCGAGGCGATCAGCGTGGTGACCGGCGGCACCACCTGCTGCTCGGGGTCGCTCGAGAGGGCGAGCTCCCACTCGGCGCCGGGCGCATCCGGAACCTGGAACTCGACACCGTTCTCGGCCGCGTTCAGCAGCAGGGCGAACGAGTCGTCACCCTCGTGCTCGAACACGAGAGTGATCGTGCGGGCGTCGGGGTTGTCCCAGTCGTGGTCGGCGAACTCCTTGCCGTCGCTGCGCTCGAGCACGACGGTGTCGCCGGCGATCTCCTCGGGCACGTCGGCGTCGGGCGCGTGGCGGAACCACTCCGGGCGGAGCGCGGGGCTCTCCCGTCGCAGCTCGAGCAGCGCCCGCGTGAACTCGAACAGCTCGAGGTCGACCGCGGCCCAGTCGTACCACGACGTCTCGTTGTCCTGGCAGTAGGCGTTGTTGTTGCCGCCCTGGGTGCGACCGAGCTCGTCGCCGCCGAGGATCATCGGCACGCCGGCCGAGAGCAGCAGCGTGGCCATGAGGTTGCGGCGCTTGCGGTCGCGGCGCGCGTTCACCGCCTCGTCCTCGGTAGGGCCCTCGGCTCCGCCGTTGGAGGACTTGTTGTCGCTCTCGCCGTCGTTGTTGCCCTCGCCGTTGGCCGAGTTGTGCTTGGCGGCGTACGAGGTGAGGTCGTGCAGCGTGAAGCCGTCGTGCGCGGTGACGAAGTTGATGCTCGACAGCGGCGAGCGGCGCGATGCCTCGTAGACGTCGGGCGAGCCCAGGATGCGCTGCGAGACGGTGCCGAGCACGGTGTCGGTGCCGTTCCAGAAGTCGCGCACGTCGTCGCGGAACTTGCCGTTCCACTCCGACCAGCCGGCCGGGAAGCCGCCGACCTGGTAGCCCGCGGTGTCCCAGGGCTCGGCGATCATCTTCACCGGGGCGAGCACCGGGTCCTGCTGGATGAGCGTGAGGAACGCGCTGTGGATCTCGGCGTCGCCCCCCTGCCGGGTGAGCGTGGTGGCGAGGTCGAAGCGGAAGCCGTCGACGTGCATCTCGGTCACCCAGTAGCGCAGCGAGTCCATGATCAGCTGCAGGGCGGCCGGGTGGCCGACGTTCAGGCTGTTGCCCGTTCCGGTGGTGTCGAAGTAGTGCTGCTCGTCGCCCTCGACCAGGCGGTAGTAGGAGGCGTTGTCGATGCCCTTGAAGCTGAGCGTCGGGCCGAGGTCGTTGCCCTCGGCGGTGTGGTTGTAGACCACGTCGAGGATGACCTCGAGGCCCGCCTCGTGGAACGCCTTCACCATGGCCTTGAACTCGTCGACCTGATGGCCGCCCGCGGCGTCGGCCCCGCCGGTGGCGTACTCGTTGTGGGGGGCGAAGAAGCCGATGGAGTTGTAGCCCCAATAGTTGCGCAGCCCCTTCTCCTCGAGATGGCTGTCCTGCACGAACTGGTGCACGGGCAGCAGCTCGACCGAGGTGACGCCGAGGTCGGTGAAGTGCTTCAGGGCGGCCGGATGCGCGAGCCCCGCGTAGGTGCCGCGCACGTCCTCGGGGATCTCGGGGTGCAGCATCGTGAAGCCCTTGACGTGGGTCTCGTACACGACGGTCTGGCTGAGCGGGATGCGCGGGGCGCGGTCGCCCGCCCAGTCGAACTCCTGAGCATCCGGCCCGGTCGTCACGACGCAGCGCGGGCTCGCCGGGGCCGAGTCGAGCGTGTTGAGCGTCTCGGGGTCGTCGAGCTTGTGCCCGAACAGGGTCTCGTTCTTGGAGTAGTCGTAGCCGCCCTCGATCGCCGTGGCGTGGGGGTCGAGCAGCAGCTTGTGCACGTTGTGGCGCAGCCCCTGCTCGGGCGCCCAGGGGCCGTCGACGCGGAGGCCGTACCGGGTGCCTACACCCATGTTCGGCACCAGGCCGTGGAAGACGTGGCCCGTGCGCAGCTCGAGCTGCGTGCGGGTCTCGGTGCCGTCCTCGTCGAAGGTGCAGACGTAGACGGCGTCGGCGGTCTCGCTGTAGACGGCGGCGTTCGCGCGGCCGTCGATGAAGCTGATGCCCAGCGGGTAGGGCAGGGATCGGGAGTCGGGCATGGGTTCCTTGTTCTCTTCGGAGGACGCGACCCGCGATGCGGGGCGCTCTCCCAGTGAGCCACGCGAGCCGAAAACCGCCAACAGCAGTACGGTCGCGAACATGACAGAGAAAAGCGACGTCGAGACCCTCGCCGGTCTCGTGAAGGATTTCCGGTTCGCGATGCTGACGACGGTCGACGACCAGGGTCGTCTGGTCGCGCATCCGCTCACCGTTCAGGAGGCCGAGTTCGACGGCGACCTCTGGTTCATCGTGGGCGCCCATGCCTCGGCTCTGCAGAACCTGCAGGTGAACCCCACCGCCGGCGTCACGCTCAGCTCGAACGACAGCTGGGTCTCGCTCACCGGCACCGCCGCGGAAGTGGCCGACCAGGCGAAGGTGAAGGAGCTGTGGAGCTCCACGCTCGAGGCCTGGTTCCCCGAGGGCCCCGACGACCCCGAGGTGCGGCTGCTGAAGTTCAGCGCCGACGGCGCCGAGTACTGGGACAGCCCCGGCGGACGGGTCGCCACCCTGTTCAGCTTCGTCAAATCGAAGGTGACGGGCGAGCCCTACGAGGGCGGCGACAACGCCAAGCTCGACCTCTAGACCGCACCATCTCCAGACCACCACATGAACCGCAGCACCGAACAGTAGGGAGATCGACGATGACCGCGAAAGACGGATCCACCGACGTGAGCGAGTCCGAGAAGGAGCGCACGGAGGACCTGCCCGACGGCTCGAGCTCCGACGGCAGCACCTCCGAGCCCGGCGAGGACACGGTCTCGGGCGGCGGCGCCCAGGACAGCGGGAACCAGGACGACAGCAGCACCCAGGGAGGCACCGAATGACCGACGCGAAGCCCGGCACCGAGCCCGAGATCGACACCGACGTGCCCGACCCCACCACGGTCGACCCCGACACGGGAACCGAGCCCGGTGGGGCGCCGGTGGAGAACCCCTCGGGCTGATCCCCGCCTCTCCCCGGCAGGTCACGAATGTCAGGCCCGCGCACTACCATCGGTGGTGCGCGGGCCGGCGTGCTTCTCGAGAGGAGCATCGTTGGCCGACTGGCACCCCGTTCAGACCCTGCACGCGAACTCGTGGATCTTTCCACGACCCGGCACGACCGAGCCGTTCGCCGAGATCAGGCACCTGCCGGTGAAGGTCGGTGAGCGCACGGTGTGGGCGTTCCGGGCCGTCAGCTGGCGGCGGCCGCGGCACCTGATCGGCGCCGGCTACTTCGGCACCCTGGAGGACGCCGCTCGCGAGTGCCATCGAGTGGCACTCGCGAGCGCGGTTCCGAGCGTGCTCAACGAGCAGCGGCGCTAGATCCCGTCGCGCGTGACCCGCCGCCGACCGTGGCGCCGGTGCAGCAGCAGCGCCCCGCCGCCGAGCACCAGCAGCACGATCGCCGCGGCGACGCCGGGGGCGGCCGCCCAGCCGGTGGCGGCCAGGTCGTCCGACGCCTCGGCCGAACCGTCGCCGTGCGAGCCGCCGGGGGCTCCGGGCTGGGCCGGCACGCCCGGGTCGGCCGGCGTGCCAGGCGCCACCGGCCCAGGCGTGCCAGGCGTCCCCGGTGTACCAGGCGTGCCAGGCGTCCCCGGGTCGACCGGGTCGACCACCGGCTGCAGCATCGAGCGATCGACCGCCTGCGCATAGATCACCCGGTGCGCCGTGAGGTGGATGTCGGGCGACGACACCTCGTAGAACGCCCGCGACCAGATCGGCTCGCCCTCGGGCACCGCGAGCGTGACGTCCACCACCGGCCCCACCTCGGTGACCACCTCGTGCGAGACGCGCTCGCTGTAGATCAGTCCGTCACGGATGCTCGAGCCGATGCCCGCCGTGAACGAGAACCCGCCGCTGTAGGCCGGGTACCGGTTCGAGTACGTCATCGTCAGCGGCCTGCCGTCCTCGGCCTGGTCGGGGAGGTCGCGGAAGGTCGCCCAGAAGTCCTGGGTGATCCTCGGCTCGGCGGCGCAGCGCGCCGGCCCCGCGTTGAGGTACCCCGCGAGCACCTTCCCGTCGGCCCGGATCAGCTCGACCGAGGTGGCGGCCGTCATGTCGAAGGTCGTCTCGACCGTCTCGCCGTTCACCCACACCGTCGAGAACACGACGGGCCCGCTGCAGAGCTTGTAGCGCAGGGTGAGGTCGAACACGTCGCCCGAGCGGTTCACGAAGCGCAGGTCGGCGAGGTCGGGGTTCTCGGCGTTCTGGCTGATCGAGACGTCGCTCGGCGCGTTCGCCTCGATCGAGAAGCGGTGCACGACGTGCTGACTGCGGGTGCCGTCGGCGGCGAGCGCCCACGCCTCGGCCGTGTAGACCCCGGGCGCGACCGCCACCCGCGAGCTCCGCACCGAGTCGACGTAGAACATCGGGTCGATGGCGACGTCGATCGTCTCGTCGAGCACGGTGCCGGTCGAGCCGGTCACGGTGAGCGCGAGGCGGCCGGTGCCGGCCACGAGGGTCTCCAGGTCGACGGTGCCGGCACCGTCCGAGTCGTACTGCGGGTTGTCGAGCATGTCGAACACGAGCATCTCGGCGACGTTCAGCGTCGTCTGCACGGTGACACCGCGGGTGGTGAGGGTTACCGGATGCTCGCCCACCGCCAGCTCGGCCGGCAGCAGCACGGCGCGGATGTCGGTGCCGTCGGCCGCACCGACACCGGTGGCGACGAGCTGCCCGTCCAGCGCGATCTCGTACGGATCACCCGGGACGATCCCCGCCACCTGCACGCCCACGTCGGTGCCCGCGCGGGACCACGGGTGGTCGAGCGAGACCGCGGGGTCGGCGGGCGCGGGCGCCGCCGGGTCGCCGGCGGTGGTCACCGTCAGCATCGTGCTGTGCCCGGTGGCGCCGAAGCCGACGCGCCCGAGGTACCGGGTGCCGGGCTCGAGACCGCTCCAGGAGACGACCGTCGAGGCCGGCTGCCCCAGCGTCATCTCCAGACGGTCGGGGCTGAGGGTCAGTGCTCCGTCGGTGGTCGACGAGCCGAGCAGGTAGCTCGTCAGGGTGTAGCCGAGATCGCCGTCGCCCGAGTAGAACTCGACGTCGAGGATGTACGTGCCCGAGGGGAGCTCCGGCATGTCGAGCAGCTCGCCCGGGTTCGGCGTCGCGCGGGACTGGACCGGAATGACCTGCTGGTGGTCGTACTGCGACAGGTGCAGGTCGAGATCGGCCGTCGGGTCGTCGCTCTGCAGGTCGAAGCGCGCCCAGCTCGTCCCCTCCGGCACGGTGATGACGTAGCGGTCGTCGGTCGCTCCGGCGTGGCCGACGCCCCGCACGGTGCGGCCGCGGGCGAGCCCGGCCTTCGTCAGGTCGACGGCCTCGGTGGCTCCGACGGCCACGGGGATCTCGACCGAGCCGTCGACGCCGTCTCCGGCGACCTCGGCGGGCACGGTGAGGGTGATCGGGCGCACGGCGAGCGGGGTCGTGACCGTGGCGCCGTCGGCGTCGGCCCAGCGCAGGTCACCGGTGACGAACTGGTCGAGCGGAGCATCCGTTCGTGTGAACGTCACCGTGTACTGCTGCTGCTCACCGGCGGCCGCGAAGCTCAGCGTGGCCGGGGAGACCTCGACCTCGACCCCCGGCATCGACACCGGGGCCGCGGTGAAGACGCCGGCCCGTGTCGACGTCACGGTGCGCGTGACGGTCTCGGTTCCCGCGAGCGAGCCGACGCTGATCGACGCCAGGTTGAGCTGGGACGGGTCGACCGTGTCGACACCGAGCTCGAGGCCCGTGACCGCCTCGGCGTAGCCGAACCACTCCTCGGGGCCGTTCAGGTAGAGCATCCCCGGGTCGAAGTACCGGGTGGGGTCGACCTGACCGGCGCCCTGCGCGAAGGGGTCGGCGACGGCGTCACCGCTCGCGTCGACTGTGTCGTGGGCGGTGGTCATCATGGCCGACTTGATCTCGTCGGGGGTGGCCAGCGGATGCTCGCCCAGATACAGCGCCGCCAGGCCGGCGACGTGCGGCGAGGCCATCGAGGTGCCCGAGAGCAGCGCGTAGCGCCCGTCGGCTCCCGGGGCGTTCGCGCTGGCGGCGAGGATCGCCACTCCGGGGGCCGCGACGTCGGGCTTCAGCACGTCTCCGCCGTCGGCCAGGATCGGGCCGCGCGAGGAGAAGCCGGCGATCTGCGGGGTGGCCGGCGAGGGCAGCCCGGCGGTGTTGCCGTCCTCGAGGATGACCCGCGCATCCGTCGTCGCCGCGTAGGCGTGCAGCAGGGCGGAGGACTCGGCGTCGACGTGCACGGTGGGCACCGTGTGGGCGTCGAGGTCGACGGAGCTCGAGGTGGGGTTGACCAGCACCATGCCGATGCCGCCGGCGCGCTTCACCTCGGCCGACTTCTCGAGCCGGTCGATCTCGCCGCGGTCGCAGAGCACGATCAGGCCGGCGGTCTTCGCGGGGTCGAGGGTTCCGGTGCCGCAGAGTTGCGGGTCGGCGGCACCGTCGGCCGCGAGCGCCGTGGCGTCGGCGAGACGGCCCTCGACGGGGGCGTCACCGGGCACGGTGATCGACCCGCCGAGCACGATCCGGCCGTCGCCGAGACGCACGGTGGCCTCGTACGACGGGATGGTGGACGCGGCCACCGTGGTGATCCAGGGGGCCGCGTTGTCGGCGGTCGAGGGGTCGGCGCCGTCGTTGCCCGCCGAGGCGGCCACGAACACGCCGACGGCGGCGGCGTTCAGGAAGGCCTCGTCGGTGGCGGAGATGGTGGTCTGGGCCGCCCCGCCGCCGATGGAGTAGTTGATGACGTTGACGCCGTCGGCCACGGCCGCGTCGATGGCGGCGAGGAGGTCGCCGGTCTGGCAGCCGTCGTCGTAGGCCTCGGGTCCCGTCCAGCACGCCTTGTACGTGGCGACCCGCGCACCGGGCACGACGCCGGCGATGTCGCCGAGCTCGCGGCCGGCCACGACGGTGGCGACTCCGGCGTCGCCCGCGGCGGTGCTGGAGGTGTGCGAACCGTGTCCGTTGCCGTCGCGAGGGGACAGGTACTCGCCCCGGTCGCGGTTGATCGTGTCGGCGCCGTAGCTGTCGACGAAGTAGCGGGCCGAGACCAGTTTGGTCGAGCAGTCGTCGGCGGTGAATCCCTCGCCCGTCTGGCAGGCACCCCGGAACGTGCCGCCGTCGGCCTTGTCGAAGACGATCGAGTCGCCATCGAGGTAGGGCTCGGCGCCGGGCGCGGTGCCGAGGGGGTCGCCGGCGAACGAGGCGTTCTCGGGGGCGATGCCGCTGTCGATCACGCCGACCACGACGCCCTCGCCCGCGGCCTCGACGCCGCCGGTCTGCGCCCACACCCCGTCGGGGCCGGTGAGGCCGAGGAACTCGGTGGACGACGTGGCCTGCAGGTGCAGCAGCTCGTCGGGGATGATGCGGTCGACCAGCGGATCGGTGGCGAGCGCGGAGGCCTGGTCGGCCGTGAGGCCGGCCGAGAAGCCGTTGGTCGTGACGGTGTAGGAGGTCGTGATGTCGGCGCCGACCGAGTCGGCGAGGGTCTGCTGCCGGTTCTGCAGGTAGCTCGTGTAGTCCTGGGCGCGACGGGAGCGCAGGTCGAGGTCGTCGCCCGGGTCGGGCTGGGTGGCCGGCAGCTTGGCAAGGCCGCCTCGGTAGCCGGCGACCGCGTCGTCGCGGAGGATGACGATGTAGCGGCCGTCGGGGTAGCTCTCGGCCGCGGCGGCCGGGGCTGCGGGCGCTGCGGAGACCGGGGCGGTCGCGGTGGGCGCACCCGGCAGCGTCGACGCGGACGCCGTGCCCGCGCCGAGCAGCCCGGCTCCGCTGCCGAGCAGTGTTGCGGCGACCGCCGCGATCAGCCGGGCGGAGCGGGAGGGACGGAGGGGGCGGAGCGGAGCCGGAGGAAGCGTAGTCACGGGAACCCTTGATCGTTGGACGGCGTTCGGTCGTCCCATTCTGGGGAGGGCTCCCGCCCATGACTTGGCCTGACTAGGCCAGTGGCCGCAGTCGGCCAGCGCCGGAAACGCGATCGTTACACGCCGGCGACGCCCCGTTCACAACCAGCCGCGTCGGCCGGCCTCGAGGCCCGCTTGGAACCGCGTCGCGGCCTCGAGCTCGGCCATCAGCTCCTGGCTGCGCCGGCGGAGGGTGCGCGGCGAGATCTGCAGCTGCCGGGCGATGGCGTCGTCCTTCATGCCGACCGCCATCAGGGCGAGCAGCGCCCGCTCCTCGGATGACGCTTCCCGGGTGCGGCCCGCTCCGGCCACCCTCCCCCGCGGCACGGCCTCGCCGGCCTCCACCTGCGCGCGCGACTCGGCGAGCGGCAGCGACCGGGCCCAGTGGAACTCGAACAGCTGGTGCAGGGCGTCGATCAGCGGGGCCGAGGAGGTGACGAGGGCCGAGATGCGGCCGGGCTCCAGCGTCAGCGAGACCAGCGCGGCCCGCCGGTCGACGATGGCGAGCTTCACCGGCAGCTGGGGGGCGATCCGCGCCTCCTCCCCCTGCTCGGCGAGCTCGGCCACCTCCTCCCAGGTGGTGCCGTCGTCGAAACTCTCGACCGTGTAGATCGCGCGCCAGCCGACTCCGCGACCGAGCGCGCTCGCCTCGACCGGATCGAGCGACGCCGAGACGTAGGGCGGCCGGTCGAAGGCCAGGAACTCGGTGCGCGCCTCGTGCTGCAGCCGGGTGTACCAGGCGGCCACCGCGTCGGCGTCGGCGAGGATCGTGGTCTGGGTCTGGTCGACGCCGCTCGGCGGCACCCGCTCGAAGATCTCCACCAGACGGGGCAGTGCCTCGCGGATGCGCAGCACCTGGTCGCCCATCCGGTCCGCGATGGCGCGGAGCGAGTAGCCCGGGTCGACCGCGGTGTACTCGCGCTCGGCGCCCTCCAGGCGCGACGCCAGACCGAGCTCGCGCAGCCCCTCCAGGATGGCGGAGGCCGCGGGCAGGCCGAGACCGAACCGCTCGGCGGTGCGGGCGGCACTCCCCTTGCCCTGCGCCAGCAGCTCGAGGTAGACCCGTTCGCTCAGCGGATCGAGGCCGGCGACGTCGAGCAGCGGCGCGTCGTCAGGCACGGTCGCGCAGCGCCGCGATGACGGCGGCGGCGGCGTAGTCGGGGTCGGGCTCGAGGAAGCGCTCGAAGACTGCGAGCAGGGCGAGGGCCGGCAGCGCCCAGTCGGGGTCGTCGGAGCTGGTGGTCGCGGGGCCCCGGTAGCGCGCGTCGACGATCCCGGGGTTGCCGAGGTGCCGGAGCCCTAGGCCCTCGACGACCGCCGAGATCACGGTGGCGTAGGGGCGGTAGTCGCCCTCCCACTCCTCCTTCAGGCGGTAGCCGAGCACCTGCGAGAACTGGCGGTGGAACTCGGCCATGTGCTCGACGAACTCGGCGCTGCCCGAGAGCAGCGCGCGCTCGATCTCGATGCGCGCGGGCCAGTCGAGGTGGCTGAGCAGCGTGGCCGACAGTCCGACGTAGGACTGCCACGACACCGACTCGATCACGGCGCGGAAATTGTGCTCGAGGGCCACCCGGATGACCTCGTACAGCACCTGCTGGCGCTCCCGGGCATCCGACAACCGGTCGATGTTCGCCAGCAGGATGCGCTCGCTGAGGGCGAGCGTCTCGTCGTCGGTGAGCTTGTTCGAGGTCTCGCGGGCGATCTCGATCAGGAGCTCGGTGACGAAGGCCTCCTTGGAGTCCCAGAGCCGGTAGGTCGAGCTGCGCGGAACACCGGCCTCACGGATGAGGTCGTCCATCACGAGGTGCTCGAAGCCGATCGTCAGTCCGATGCCCTCCACGCGCTCCATCGCCACGTCGAGCACCCGCCGGCGCACCTCGGCCGCCGGGATGCGCGAACGGGGCCGGTGCGAGTCGGGCTCGCCCCCCATGCGGGCGCCGTCGACGACTTCGGTCACTCGTAACCCCCGGGTCAGGTCGTGGGCTCAGGCGGCGAGCCGATTCGTGAGCACCAGAGTAGTGACAAACCGGCCAGCGGGTGGTATTCGCAGATCTTTAGCCCGTCTAGTAAAGAGTTGGACTATGTTTGAGGGATGACCACGAATCGACCCGATTCGGATCCGCACTACTGGTACGGAGACGACGCCGAGCGCGACAGGAGCATCGCCGTCCTCGAGGCGATGCGCACCTTCCGCTCCGCCGAGTCCGCCATGCGCAGGCGGTCGCAGGAGTCCATGAACATGGGCGAGAACGACCTGATCGCCATGCGGTACCTCCTCCGCGCGACCGAACAGGGAAAGACCGTGGGCCCCAAAGAGCTCGCGCAGTACCTCGGGATCACCAGTGCTTCCATCACGGTGCTGCTCGACCGGCTCGAGAAGAACGGTCACATCCACCGCGAGCCCAGCCCGTTCGACCGCCGGGCGCTCATCATCGTGCCGACCATCCCCAAAGACGCGATCGAAGCGGCGACCCTCGGCGACGTGCGCCCCGAACTCATCGACGTCGTCGAGCGGCTGAGTTCCGACGAGGTGCGCATCATCGTCGACTTCCTCACCGAGATGCGGGAGGCCGTCGACCAGGTCGACAATCACCAGGCCGACCGCGACGACCGCGCCTGACGCCGCGTCGATATCGTTAATCCGTGCCGAAGAATTACGAGGTCATCGCCGAACTGAGGGCCTACCGGCTCGCCGAGGAGGCCATGCGGCGTCGCACTCGCGAGTCGATGAAGATGGGCGAGAACGACCTCACCGCCCTGCGCTACCTGCTGAAGGCCCAGGGCGAGGGTCGGCTCGTCACGCCCGGCATGCTGGCCGATCACCTCGACATGAAGTCGGCCTCGGTGACGGTCATGCTCGACCGGCTCACCAAGTCGGGCCATCTCTCGCGCATGCCGCACCCGAACGACCGTCGCAGCCTCGCGGTCGTCGCGACCCCGGGCTCCGACGACGAGGTGCGCGAGACCCTCGGCGCGATGCACTCCCGCATGATGGCGGTGGCCCGTCGGCTCGACGCCACCCAGGCCGAGGTGCTGCACCGCTTCCTGCACAGCATGAGCGACGCCCTCGAGGTCACCCTCGACGAGGCGCCGCAGCCCGGCTGACAGCCCGCCTACGACGCCAGGCGCTGCAGATCGAAGTGCAGCAGCAGCTCGTCCCCCGCCACCTCGTCGGAGGCGGTGCTCATCATCAGCCGCATCATGCGGATGAACGGGAGCACCTCGGCGCGCAGGCTCCGCACGTCGGCGCTGGAGCAGCGGATGATGCCGAAGCGGTCCTCCTCGCCCTCCAGCAGTTCGAGCACCAGGGTGCCGGGGGTGCGCCGCGGCGACTGGTTGAGCTCCCGGAGCACGGCGCGGATGGTCGCCCGGTCGTCCTCGTGCATGCGGAGCGACAGTTCCGCCTCGTCGATGAAGACGTCGACCTGGTCGCCGAGCGAGTCGGCGGGCCGGGAGCCGTCCACCGCGGCCTGCAGCCGGGCGGTCAGCTCGGCCGCGCGCAGGCGGTCGTCGACCGTCAGCTCGCCGGCCATCCGCAACCGGGCGAGGAAGGGCACGACCTCCTCGCGCAGGGGCCCGATCGAGCCGACTCCGTCGTCGTCGATGAACCGCTGACGCTGGGCGTCGAACTGCCGGTCCCTGGCCTCGGCCTGCGCAAGGCGCTCGGCGTAGATGCCCGCCAGCAGCACCCGCGCGTAGCCCATCGCCCCGAGGCCGAGCGCCAGCACGGGCGCGACCGCCACCAGCACGATCACCGCGATGGGCACGGGCGTGAGCGGACTGAAGAACACGTGCAGCAGCGACAGCACGGTCACCAGCGCCGTCGAGATACCGGTGTACAGCCCCAGCTCGGCAGCCGTGCGGAAGGGTGCCGCCGCCATCAGGGCGAGAGCCAGCGTCAGCAGCCCCCAGTCGTCGCGCACCAGCAGGTTGCTGCCGAGCGAACCGAGCGAGTTGAGCACCGTGGCCACCGCGAGCAGGGCGAAGACCGTCGCGAAGCGGTCGGTCGAGACCCCCACGGTGAAGTCGAAGGCCGAGCGGATGAACCAGCCGAAGCCGGCGGCGAGCGCCACCAGCGCCCCGATGGCCAGCGGCCACGACGAGGTCTGCGCGGCGGTCGTCACCGTGAGCGCCACGGCGGAGACCAGGCACACGGTCGCCACCACGATCAGGAAGCCGCGCGCGCTGATGGCGGCCAGCGGGTCGAAATCGAGGGCGGTGGTTCCCCGCGGGGCGCGCACCGAGCCCAGCGGCACCGAGCGGCTCGGGGTGCGGGCGCTCACCGGGGGGCTCCCGGCACCGTCATGAACACCGCGGTGCCGGTTCCCGGCCGCGACCAGATCTGCACCGAACCGCCGGTCTCGACGATGCTGTCGACCACGGTGACCCGCAGGCCCACCGTCTCGTCGCCCGCGGCGTCCACGTCGAAGCCGACCCCCGCATCCGACACCATCACACTGACCTCGGGTGCGCTGTAGTAGACGGCGATCTCGGCGTCGATCTGACCGGAGTGCCGTCGCACGTTCTCGAGGCACTCCGAGATGGCCCGCTCGAGGTTGCGCGCGTCGGCCGGCCGCACGCCGTTGATCACCTCGGTGTCGCCGGTCACGCGGATGCGCAGCCCCTGCTGCTCGGCGGCCCGCACCACCGACACCAGCAGGGGCACCGAGGCGAGCGACCGGGAGGCCGAGGCCCCGATCTCGGGGCCCGAGAGCACGAGGCTGGTGTCGGCGAGATTCGCCAGGTCGCGGTCGAGCGACTGCAGCATGCGATCGCCGAGCGGGCCGGGCGGCGTGGCCGCCAGCGCGCGCAGATCGGTCAGCACGGTGTCGCCGACCCAGGCCGCCGCCCTCGCCGTGAACCGGGCCTCGGCCAGGTGGCGCTCCTCGGCGAGCGCCGAGTCGAGCATCTGCGCGGTGCCGCGCGCCGCCTCCCGCCGGCCGATCCAGAGCGCGGTGACGAACAGCACGAGGGCGAGCCAGGAGGCCAGCACCGGCACGTCGAGGGCGAGCCGCATGCCCTGCTGCCAGGCCACGAGCTGCACGAGCCCCGGGCCGACGAGGAGGGCGAGCGTGCCGAGCACGAGCGAGCGGGCGAGCGACCTGGCCGCGATGCCGACGACGAGGATCGCGAACTCGGGCATCGACAGCAGCACGAAATCGCTGGTCGGGGCGGCCGCGGTGCCCGCGTCGGCCACCGACACCCCGGCCACCACGAAGGCGTAGAGGGCGAGGCCGAGACCGGCCGCGACCGTGTACAGCACCGCGCGCACCTGCGACCCGGTGCGCAGGGCGGCGACCACGGCGAACCCGGTGACCACGAGGCCGGCGATGCCGACCACGATGTCGGCGCGGCCGGTCACCGGGATGAAGGCCGTCACGATCAGCGCGGTGGCCGCGAGGAACACCACCGCCAGCCAGCTGCCCGCGGTGGCGAGCGCACGGCTCGTGCTCCGGCCGTCGACGTCGGCCGCGATCTGGAGCGTCATCGCGCGGTCACGCGAGGTAGCCGTCTTCGGCGGCGCGCAGCATCAGATCCTGCTTGCGCTCGGCCTGACGTCCCTCCGAGGCGTACTGCTCGCGCACCCGCTCCAGCGCGTTCTTGACGATCTGGATGTTCGTGCCGAGGATCATCGCCACCTCGACCGGACTGTGCCCCGAGGCGTAGAGCCGCAGCGTCTCCTCCTCGTGCTCACTGAAGCGGATGCCCGGCGACGCGTCGCGCGTGGGGCGGGCTGCCTCGTCCCAGGCGACCGCCTCCGTCACCGCGCCGGCGCCTGGCCGCACGCCGAGCACGCGGCGCACCACGGCGAGCAGCTCGTCGGCCGGCTGCGACTTCGACACGAAAGCCGCGGCCCCGGCGGCCAGCACCCGGCGCACGTTGTCGGGGTTGTCGAGGGCGCTCAGCACGACGACCGAGGCGCCCACCGAGCGGCAGATGCGGATGCGCGCCTCGACCGAGATCGGCTCCTTCAGCTGCAGGTCCATCAGCACCACGTCGGGCGGGAAGGCGGGGTGCCTGGCCATGTCGACCCAGCCGGTGCTGTGGGCCACGACGTCGAGCTCGGGCGCGTTCTGGCGGAGCCAGCCGGTGAGGCTGTCGAGGATCAGCTCGTGGTCGTCGACGATGCCGACCGTATGCACCCTGCCGTCCATGCCGTCACCACCCCTGACCCCTGATTCGATGCTACCCGGCACACGTTCGGGCAGTCCAATCCGGCGCGGGGACTTGCCTGTACCCTCAACTCATGGCCAGGGCACCGGAGAGCACCGAGGCGGAACGGCGCTCGCGGCTCGACCGGGGCGTATTCCAGTCGCAGCTGCTGCTGTCGGCCGCCCTGCTCCTGCTCGTCTGCGCGAGCTACGTGTTCCAGCCGAGCTCGGTGCTCGACCCGCGGTTCTTCGTCGGAGTCTCGGTGGTGTTCGGGCTGACGGGGGCGGCGGCGCTCATCCCCTGGTGGCGCCTGCACCGCAACTGGGCAGCGCTGCTCCCCCTCATCGACATCGTCGCGATCATCGCCGTGCGCGAAGGCAACACGATGCTCGGGGCGGGGCTGCTGCTGGTGTTCCCGGTCATCTGGCTGGCGAGCCACTACGCCTTCACCGGCGCCGTGGTGAGCGTGGGGCTCTCGACGGCCCTGCTGTGGGGCACGGCCGCCCTGCGCGGAGACCCGCTCGGCGTCGCCTCGATCCCCACCGTTCTGCTGCTGCCCACCACGCTCGTGTTCATCGCGACGACCACCCTCGCCACCTCCGCCCGCACCGCGGCGCAGCGAGGGCTGCTGCGCCAGCAGGCCGGGCTGCTCGAGGTGGCGCTCGGGCGGGCTCGCCGTCAGCAGCAGACCCTCGACGAGGTGCTGAACGCCGTGACGTTCGGCGTGATCGCGTTCGACCGGTCGGGGCGGGAGACCCTGCTGAACCGCGCGCACCGCTCGGTGCAGACGGAGTTCGGCCTGCCCGAGACGACGGTCGAGCATCCGGTGCTCTACCAGCCCGACCGCGTCACCCCCTACGCCGACGAGGAGAAGCCGTTCCGGCGGGCCACCGCCGGCGAGCGCTACGACGACCTCGTGGTCTGGCTCGGCGAACCCGGAGAGCACCGCGTGGCGCTGTCGATCAGCTCCCGCCCGCTCACCTCGCCCGACGGGAGGCTCGACGGCGGGGTCATGGTCTCGCGCGACGTCACGAGCGAGATCAACGCGATCCGGGCGCGCGACGACCTGGTGGCGTCGGTGTCGCACGAGCTGCGCACGCCGCTGACGTCGATCCTCGGCTACCTCGAGCTGGCGCTCGACGACGAGACGCTCGACCCCGGCACCCGGTCGATGCTCGAGGTCGCCTCGGCCAACTCCGACCGGCTGCTCGCCCTCGTCGCCGACCTGCTCACCGCGGCCAGCGAGAAGGAGCAGCAGATCGTGATGTCGTTCAGCCAGTGCGACCTCTCCGAGATCGTCGCGCAGGCCATCGACGCCCACGTGCTCACCGCGGCCGAGCGCGGCATCGTGATCGAGAACGCCGTCGAGGGCGCGGTGCTGCTCGAGGCCGACGGCTTCCGGCTGCGGCAGGTGGTCGACAACCTGCTGACGAACGCCATCAAGTACAACGTCGAGGACGGGCGGGTGACGGTGTCGGTCTCCGCCGGCGAGAGCAGCATCGACCTCGCGGTCAGCGACACCGGCATCGGGCTGAGCGAGCTCGAGCAGCAGAAGCTGTTCGACCGCTACTTCCGGGCCGAGGGCGTGCGGCAGTCGACCATCCACGGCTCAGGGCTCGGGCTCACGATCAGCCGCGACATCGTGCGCCGCCACGGCGGCGAGCTCTCCGTGACGTCGACCGTCGGAGTGGGCACGACGTTCACCGCCACGATCCCGCGCGCGCGTTAGACTGCGGCGACGGCGACGGCGATTTCGGGAGGGGCGGCATGCAGCTCGACAGCAGTACCCTCCTGCTGATCGCGACGTTCGTGATCCTGCTCTGCGGGGTGTCGTTCATCGTCAACACGGCCATGCGCCGCAACGACGCCTCGGGCCGGCTGTGGAGCCTGTCGTTCCTCGGCGGGATGCTCACCGCGCTGTCGTTCTCGGCCTGGAGCGTCGCCCCGCAGCTCTGGTGGGTGCTCGCCATCGGCAACAGCGCCTACGTCGTCTCGATCGGCGCCCTGTGGTCGGGTGCCCGCGTGTTCAACGGCCGGCCGGGTCTCGTCTGGATCGCCCTCGCGGGCGGTGGCGTCGTCGCCCTGCTCACCGCCGTCGAGGCTCCGACCGGTGGTGCGTGGACGGGCTCCGCGGGCCTGTTCGCGGGCATCGCCGTGTTCGCCGGGCTGGGTGGGGCCGAGACCATGCGCTCGCGCATGCGGCGCAACCTCAACGCGCGCATCCTGAGCTTCTGCCTCTGGATCGTCTGCGCCTACTACGTGCTGCGCACCTCGATCTTCCTCACGCTCGGCCCCTCGAGCGAGGTCTTCCAGAGCTACTTCGGAACGCAGACCACCACGGTGATGACGATCCTGCTGGTGCTGCTCAGCACCATCTCGCTGTCGATCCTGCAGGCCGAGCGCTCCGGAGCCCGCGCCCTCGGCGACATGACCGTCGGCGTGCACTCCACCGTCGGCCTGCTCTCGGCGGCACCGTTCATGCAGCAGTGGGCCGACTGGATCGAGCGCAGCTCGTTCCACGGCGAGCGCCTCGCGATGGTGGCGATGGACGTCGACAACCTGCCGCAGATGAACATGGCGTTCGGCCGCGACTTCGGCGACCGCGCCATCCGCTCGGTGGCGCAGATCATCCGCCATCACGCGCCGACCTGTGCCCTGCTCGGCCACACCGGCGCGGGGCGCTTCGTCATCGTGGCCGTCGTGGCCACCGCCAACGACGCCGAGCAGCTCGCCATCCGGCTGCAGACGGCGCTCGTCGACGAGCCGATCGACACCGAGCAGTCGCTGCGGGCCACGGCCAGCTTCGGCGTCGTCGACACCGACACCTTCGGCTACGGGCTGCCCGTGCTGCGCTCGGCGCTCGACGCCGCCGCCGACGAGGCCCGCGACGAGGGCGGCAACCGGATCGTGGTGGGGCGGCGCAGCCCGGTGGGCTGAGGCTCGCTACTCGGCCGGGGGCTGCGCGATCGCGACCGTCAGCTGGTCGCTCGCGGTCTGCTTGGCGTAGTCGCCCGAACCCGGCGCGGTCTGCAGCAGCAGCTCGTAGGTGAACGACAGCGTCACCGAGGTGGCGGCGGGGTCGAACGCCGGCAGGATGAACGTCTGGCTGTAGCTGTAGGGCGCCTTGATGTAGTAGCCGGGGGTCACCGAGGACTGGTCGGTGATGGGCGACGGTGCGGGAAGGCTGCCGCTCGGGCCGTTGACCGCCGGCGTCACCGAGACGCGCGAGAGGTAGAAGCTCTGGCCGTCGTCGGTGCCGAGCTTGCCCGAGAGCGTGAAGGTGATCGGCTTGTTCGCCTCGGCCGTCCACTCGTCCATGCTCAGCGTCGAGTAGTAGTCGATGGTGAGCGCGATGTCGCCCGCCTGGAGCTGGTGCTGCGCCGAGCCGGTGGCGAGCTCGTTGACCACCGGTGTGATCGTGGGCGCCGCCGTCGGCGTCTTCGTGGGCGAGGAGGTCGGCGTGGTGGAGCTGAAGCGCGACTGGTCCCACGGCGCCGTTCCGCAGCCGCTCAGGGCCACGACCGCGGTCAGGGCGAGGGCGGCGACACCCGTCGTGCGGGCCCTGGACAGCACCCTCGTTGTTCGCGTGCGTGCCATGTGGAACACCTTCCCCGATCGACTGAGGCAATCTTAAGCCGATCTTGACGCGACCCTGGCGCATTCACGCGACAACGCTGGGGGTGCTGCGCCAGACTGTCGACATGGCAGAGAACCTGAACCCCTACGTCACCGATCGCACGGAGCTCGGTGACCACGGCGACGAGTTCGAGAACGACTTCATCGAATCGGTCGAGTCGCTCCCGAGCTACCGCCCCACGATCGGCTGCATCGTGCCCGCCTACAACGAGGCCGAGTCCATCGCCGACGTGCTGGAGTCGCTGCTCGGCCAGACCCGCCTCCCCGACGTCATCCACGTCGTGGTGAACAACACCACCGACGACACCGTGAAGATCGCCGCCCAGTACGCCGGGCCGCACCTCAAGGAGGTCGACGGCATCGAGCAGTTCACCGAGGTCTACGTTCACGACATCGGCAAGAACAAGGACAAGAAGGTCGGCGCGCTCAACTACGGCTACCAGCTGGTCGAGGGCTGTGACTTCCTCCTCGGTGTCGACGGCGACACCACGGCGGCTCCGGATGCGGTGGAGCGCCTCGCGGAGGAGATCACCTCCGACTCGCGCATCGGCGGCATCTCGGCCATCTTCTCGATCGACGAGGCGCCCATCAAGGGCTTCGTCGCCAAGTTCCTCGTCACGGGCCAGCGCTTCCAGTTCGCCGCCTTCAACATGCAGAACATGCTGAAGGGCCGCAACATGGCGGTGCTCGGCGGCCAGTTCTCGATCTTCAGCACCAAGGCGCTCCGCCAGATCATGGTCGAGAACCACCAGAACACCCCCTGGGTGAAAGACAGCGAGGTCGAGGACTCGCTGCTGTCGCTGCAGATCAAGAGCGCCGGCTACCTCACCAAGATCTCCGCCCAGGCCCGCGCCGACGTCGGCGGCATGACCACCATCCGCGGCCTCGACGGCCAGCAGGTGAAGTGGAACTTCGGCGCCATCGAGCTCATGTGGCCCGGTCAGCGCGGCGACACCAAGGGCCAGCCGTTCCACCCGAACCTGCGTCTGCGCTGGCTCGAGAACTTCTCCATGCTGATCAACCTGGTCACGCGTGTGCTGTTCGTGCTGCTGCTGCTCGCGTCGCTCTCGATCAGCGCCTTCGTGTTCTCGCCGATCTGGCTCGTGCCACCGCTCGTCGCCATCCTGCTGAACCTGCGCACCGCGCTGTCGATGCACGACCGCAGCGCGCGGGACATCTTCTTCGCCGTCGCGCTGTTCCCCGCCGAGATCTACATGTGGATCAGGCTCGGGCACTTCATCCGCGCCTGGACGAAGTTCCTCTCCCGCAAGCAGACCGACAACTGGGCCGCCCAGGCCAAGGCCGAGAAGGGCCGCGGCAACAGCTACCTCGTGCCGTTCGTGGTGATCTTCCTCACCATCGCCGTGCTCGTGCTCGGCTGGTTCCAGCTGGACGCCTTCATGCAGTCGACCATCCTCTGGATCGGCTGGCCGATCCTCGGTGTCATCACCATCGTCCAGACCCTCGAGATGTTCGGCAAGGTGCTGCGCCGCTACCGCGGGTACAAGGTTTGACACCGAACTACGTCGAACACGACGCGCTGGTCGCGCTCCTCAACTCGGTGGGGGACGACGACCGGCGCGGTCGTTTCGTGCACGATTTCATCAGCCTCTGGGAGACCCGGTCCCAGAGGCTGATGAAGGCACTCGGCAACCGGGACTTCGACGACGCCGACGTGGTGCTGCTGAGCATCCGCTCGTCGAGCACGATGCTGGGCGCGTGGTCGCTCGAGGCCATCGCCGGCATGGTGCACTCGGCCGTGAAGGGCTTCGACCTGCAGGGCAGCCTGCGGCACCTGCCTCGGCTGCAGGCCGTGGGCGAGGCCACGTGCCAGGAGCTGCTCGGGGTGCTGGAGTCGATGCGGCGGCCCGGCGCGCCGGCCGGCGGGGCGCGGTCGGCGAAGTCGGCCTAAGGGGTCAGGCGTTCGGACCTGGGGCCTTGGCCCTGGCCTTGGCCTGAGCGTCAGTCGTTGTCGGAGGCCGCGAGGCGGTAGCCGACGCCGCGCACCGTCTCGATCCAGCGCGGCGTGGTGATGCTGTCGGCCAGTTTGCGGCGCAGGTTAGCCATGTGCACCTCGATGGCGCGCTTGTCGGCCTCGCTCACGAAGTGGGCGGTGACGTAGCTCTCGCCGCGCAGGAGCAGCGCCAGGTCGGCCTTGCTGCGCACCCGGCGCTGGCTCTCCATCAGGGCGTTCAGCAGATCGAACTCGCTGCGGGTGAGATCGATCGCCCGCCCGTCCTTCTCGGCCAGCCGCATCTCGGAGTTGACGTAGAGGCCGTTGTGGTCGAGCCAGCCGTCCTCCCGGTCGTAGCTCTTCGCAGCCGCCGGGGGTGCGGCCGCCTCGGCGGCCGCCTCGACGGGCACCGCCTGCGGCGCGACGGCCTGCACGGTGGCGGCCGGCGTGTACTGCGGCTCGGCGACCGCGGGGGCCGGAGCTACGGCAGGGGCGGCCGCCACGGGCGCCTGCACCGGGGCGGGAGCGGGCGCGGCGACGGGCGCGACCGGGCCCGAGCCGTCGACGGCCAGCACCTGGCGCGGACGGCGCATCATCGCCTCGACGCGGGCGCGCAGCTCGCGCGGGCGGAAGGGCTTGGTGAGGTAGTCGTCGGCGCCGGCCTCGAGGCCCTGCAGCGTGTCGATCTCCTCGTCGCGCGCGGTGAGCATGACGAGATAGGTGTTGCTGAACGTGCGGATGCGCTTGGCGGCCTCGAAGCCGTCGATGCCGGGCATGCTCACGTCGAGGGTGGTGACCATGGGGTCGTAGGCCCGCACCGCCTGCACGCCGTCGAGGCCGTTCCCAGTCGCGATGACCTCGAAACCGGCCTGCGTCAGCACCGTCTCGAGCAGATGCCTGATGTCGGCGTCGTCTTCGATGATGACGGCGACGCGGCGTTCCCCATGTGTGTCCATTGCCCCGATGCTACCAACGGTTGAGGCGGATGACGGGGCATTCTTCGTCGGCGGTCACGCGGCCGCTCACCCGGCCGCGTCGGCCGCGAGTTCGAGCGCGCTCTCGTTCCACCACTCGCCGGCCGCGGGGCCGCCGTTGCACTCGCCGTCGCTCTCGCCCGGCGGCTTGATCCAGAGGTTCGCGTCCTGCGCCGAACCCGAGGGGCTCGCCGACGGCTCGGCGCCGAGCGCGCGGCCCGCGGGGTTGCACCACTCGCCGGTCGACCCGTTGCCGTTGCGGCCGGTGTCGATCACGTAGTGCGCACCGTTCGTGAGACCCGAGATGGTGTTCGCGTAGTACTGCTCGCGGTCGGTGTTGTTGTAGTTCGAGACGTTCGTGGCGAAGCCCCTCGCCCGTTCGATGCCCGCGCGGTTCAGCAGCTCGGCCATCTCGGCGGGCGGCCCCCAGTTGGAGTGCCCGGCGTCGATGTAGACGGTGAGGCCGGCGCCGGCGAGGGCGTCGACCGCGTCCCCCACCTCACCGAGCCGCTCCTCGACGTTGTCGCACTCGTCGGCGAGGGCCAGGGCATCCGGTTCGAGGATGACGATCGAGCCGCTCTCGTCGAGCGCGGTGGCGATCTCGTCGATCCAGACCGGGTACTGCTCGACGGTCAGGCCGCCGCTGGAGAAGTTGCCGCAGTCGCGGTTCGGGATGCCGTAGACGGTGAACAGGGGCACCTGGCCGAGCTTCGCCGCCGCCGTGACGAGGTCGGCCACGTAGCCGCCCACCTCGCCGATCGGCTGCTTCTCGGGGGTCAGCCAGATCGCCGTCGGAACGTCGGCGATGCGGCGGAAGACCGCGGCGTCGTCGGCGTCACCGGCCTTCTCGGCCGTGTCGGCCGCGGTGGCGGCCTTCGAGGCGGGGTCGGCGTAGAGCGAGGTGCCGGCGAACGGGTTGCCCGCCGCGACGCCGCCCTGCGAGAGGATGGCGCCGACTCCGGCGACCATGCCCACGAGTACCGCCAGGATGGCGACGACCGCCACGATCAGCCCGATGCGCGGCAGCACGGGCCGCGTCACTCCCCTAGTCGACACAGCGCAACTCTATCCCGCC
Source organism: Herbiconiux gentiana (assembly GCF_024978135.1). GTDB lineage: Bacteria > Actinomycetota > Actinomycetes > Actinomycetales > Microbacteriaceae > Herbiconiux > Herbiconiux gentiana. The sequence continues at coordinate 127,144 of NZ_JANTEZ010000002.1, forward strand.
CGGGTGGCCTCGGCCGGAGCGGCCGTCGGGGCGGAGCGACCCACGGTGCCCGCGGCGCCGTAGCTCTTCAGCCGCGACATGGTCTGCGCGAACGGGGCAGGGCGGCCGTAGAAGAACCCCTGCGCGTGCCGCACGCCGATGCCGACGAGCACGTCCACCGCGTCCTGGGTCTCGATGCCCTCGACGATCGTGGAGTAGTCGAACGCGTCGCCGAAGCCCTGCAGCGCACGCACGACCTCGCGCTGGCGCGTGTCCTCCAGGTTGTCGACGAGCGAGCGGTCGATCTTCAGGATGTCCATCGGGATGCGCACCAGGGCTCCCACGGAGGAGGCCTCCGACCCGTAGTCGTCGAGGGCGATCAGCATGCCGAGCTCGCGGAACAGCTCGGCCTGGGCGCGCAGATCGTCGTCGATGTCCTTCGTCGACCGCTCGTTCAGCTCGAGGCAGAGGGTGACGTCGGGGTAGCGGGGCACGATGTCCTTCAGGAACGCCCCGACGTGCTCGTCGCGGATCTGCTCCACCTCGAGGTTGATCGTCATCACGGTGACACCGGGCACGAGCTTGCGGAACTCCCGCCCCGACTGCAGCGAGGTCGCGATCACCTGGCGGGTCAGCTCGTCCATGCGGCCGAGGCCCTTCGCCTTCTCGATCAGCGACGCCGTCGAGATGCGTCCGAGCTCGGGATGCGTGTAGCGCACCAGCGACTCGAAGGCCCAGATCTTGTCTTCCAGCGTGTTCACGATGGGTTGGTAGACGACGTTCAGCGAGCCGTCGTCGATGGCCCGCGCCACGATCTCGTTGATGCGGCTGGAGCGGTGCGGCGAGATGCCGACGCTCGACTCCGACGACGGGCCGCCCTGACGACGCGACTTCTTGATCGCGAGCATCGAGTGGTCGGCGTCGACCACGATCGACTGCGGATCGGTCTCCTGATGGCCCGAGTACGCGAGGCCCACGCTCACCAGCGGCCGGAACTCCCGGCCGGCGAGGCTCGCGGGCGCCCCGATGTTCGCCACGATGCGGTCGGTGACCCCCTTGGCCTCGGCGAGCGACTGCAGCTTCGTGAGCACCACGACGAACTCGTCGCCGCCCACACGGGCGACGAAGTCGTGCGGCCGCACACTGGCCCGCAGGCGCGTGGCCACGACCGACAGCATCTCGTCGCCGATGTGGTGGCCCTCGGTGTCGTTCAGCCGCTTGAACTGGTCGAGGTCGATGAACAGCACCGCGATGCCCGAGGCGTAGGTGCGGTCCTCGTTCAGGCGCGCCAGGGAGCGCTGGAAGGCGTTGTAGTTCGGCAGGCCGGTGAGCGAGTCGCGGTCGACCCGGTCGAGCAGGGTGTCGTAGGCGCCCCGCACCCGCGCCGTCTCGCTGGCGATGTGCCCGATGGCGTCGAGCGCGAGCTCGTCGTCGGCGCTGAACGGCACTCCCCCGGTCTTGCGGCTGGCCACCAGGAACTCCTGCGGCTCCACCGCGTCCTCGCGGTGCTCGTTGGCGACGTCGTCGTCGGCCTGGGCGATCGACTCGGGGTTGAGCTGCGGGTCGGTGGTGTCGAGCGCCGAGTAGCGGGCACCGATCTCGTTCCGCCCGGGCGGGGTGCGCCGCACCTCGAACTCGGTCGCGTCGATCGCCCGCCGGGCGAACTCGACCATGGCCTCCTTGGGGTCGGCCGTCAGGTCCCAGGGCAGGGCGCGCGCCGCGTCGACCACGCCGCTCAGTCGCCGCTCGCCGCTGCGGGTCTGGGAGCGCTTGGCGAGCCCGTAGAACAGCAGCGCGACCATCAGCAGCGGCACGGTCATCCGCGCCAGTTCGACGTTCTCGCCCGTGCCGAGAAGGCCCAGTGAGCCGACGCTGGCCACGTGCACGGCGAGGCCCACCACGGTCGAGAGGGCGAAGACCATGAGGATGCGCGGCACACTGATGCCCGAGAGGCCGCGTCCGCCGTCGGCACTCCAGCGGAACTGCTGCCAGGCCAGGTAGACGGCGAGCACCACCGCGAAGTGCGCGGCCGTGGCGAGCACGATCGCGACCGCGGCGGGCAGCCCGGCGGCGATCAGCGCGCGGCCGAGGGCCACGAAGGCGATCGCGCCGAGCGCGCCCACCCCGGTCCACTGCGCGGCCATCCACGGCGAGCGCGAGCTGACGGCCTTCGACACGAAGAACGCGATCACCCAGAGCCCCACCTCGAGCACCGGGTTCTCGGCGGGGAGCGCGATGACGAGCAGGGCGCCGGCGACGCCGAAGGGCGGCAGGCCGGGCACGCGGCCGATGGGCTGCTGGAAGACCGCCGTGACCCCCACGGCGACCAGGAAGACGAGGCAGGCGACGATGGTCTCGGGTGGGTCGATCAGGCCGGCGACGACGCCCGCGACGGCGGTCAGCACGGTCACGGTGGCGAGCGCGGCCGAGCCGAGGAAGGACCTCGTCCGGATCGTGTCGCGCAGCGTCATGCCGCGAGTTTATCCGGACCGGGGTGGGCGGGTGCGCCGGGCCCGGCGGGGCCGGTCGCGTGGGCGAGGCCGGGCGCGTCGGTGCGGGCGGGCGCGTCGGTGCGGCCGGTGGCGTCGGTGCGGCCGGTGGTGTCGGCGGGGCCGGGGGTGCGGCCGTGCATCCGTTCGGTCAGAGGCCGATCGCCCGGAGCGACTCGTCCATGCGCAGGGCCATCTCGGCGTAGCCCGCGTCGTTCGGGTGCAGGCCGTCGGAGGCCATCCACTCCGGGTGCCCCTCGATCCAGTGCGAGGCGCCCGGCACGAAGTCGGCGTCGATGACGGCGGCCTCGCTCTGCACCCAGTCGATGATCTGGGCGACCGAGCCGGGACGGTCATCCGTGTACCAGAAGGGCTCGACCACCACGATGCGGGTGTCGGGGAGGGCGGTGCGCAGGGTCTGGAAGTCGGTGGCGATGGCGCTCTGGATGTCGGCGGCGCGGTCGGGCATCGAGAAGTTGTCGTTCAGGCCCATCGTGACGAAGAGGATGTCGGGGTCGGCCGCGATGGAGCGGGAGACGCCGTCCTCGGGGCCGTAGTCGGGCGGCGTGCTCTGGCGGTGGTTCACGAAGCCGAGGCCGTTGACGCAGTAGTTGAACTCGTTCCAGCCGCGCTCGGCGGAGATGATGCTCGACCAGCGCTTCGACGGGTCGGAGGCGCCGGTGCCGAGCGTGTAGGAGTCGCCGTAGAAGGCCACGACGGGAGCGTCGGGGTCGAGCGGGGCGGCTTCGGCGCCGGAGGTCGTGCCGGCGCCGGGCTGGCCGGCGCTGCTCGTCTTCGTCACGATCGAGACCGTGACGAGCACGGCGCAGACCGCCACGAGCGCGGCCACGGCGATGACGACGAGACGCGCTGCACGAGGCTCCATGTGGAGTGTTCGGTGCAGCGCGTCTCGGGGATTGGTGCCGCGGGGGTCGCGCGGGTGGTGGCGCTGGTGCCGGCGGTGGGGGTGGTGGCGGTGGTGGGTGCCGGCGCTGGTGCTAGACGCCCGCGGTCGCGGTGGCCTCGGCGCTGTCGGCGGCGGCACCGGCCGTGGCCGCGATGACCTCGGCGATCTGCACGGCGTTGAGCGCCGCACCCTTCCGCAGGTTGTCGTTCGAGATGAACAGGGCGAGGCCGCGCTTGCCGGGGGCCGACTGGTCTTGGCGGATGCGCCCCACGAAGCTCGGGTCGCTGCCGGCCGCCTGCAGCGGCGTCGGCACCTCGGACAGCTCGACGCCGGGAGCCGCCGCGAGCAGCTCACGGGCGCGGTCGGGCGTGATGTCGTTCGCGAACTCGGCGTTGATCGACAGCGAGTGACCGGTGAACACCGGCACGCGCACGCAGGTGCCCGACACGAGCAGCTCGGGCAGCTCGAGGATCTTGCGGCTCTCGTTGCGGAGCTTCTTCTCCTCGTCGGTCTCCTCGTCGCCGTCGTCGACGATCGAGCCGGCCAGCGGGATGACGTCGAACGCGATGGGGCGCACGTACTTCACCGGCTCGGGCATCGTCACGGCGGAGCCGTCGTGCACCAGGTCGAGGAGGTGCTCGTCGGCGACCGCGGCGCGGGCCTGGTCGGCCAGCTCCTCGGCACCGGCGAGGCCCGAGCCCGAGACCGCCTGGTAGGTGGAGACGATGAGACGCTCGAGGCCGGCCTCCTCGTGCAGCACCTTCAGCACGGGCATGGCCGCCATGGTCGTGCAGTTCGGGTTCGCGATGATGCCCTTGGTCGCCTCGGCGATCGCGTGCGGGTTCACCTCGGAGACGACGAGCGGCACGTCCGGGTCCATGCGCCAGGCGCTGGAGTTGTCGATGACCGTGACGCCGGCCGCCGCGAAGCGCGGCGCCTGGGCGCGGGAGCCGGTGGCGCCGGCCGAGAAGAGGGCGATGTCGAGCCCCGTGGGGTCGGCGGTCTCGACGTCCTCGACCACGACGTCCTCGCCGCGGAACGGGAGCACGGTGCCGGCGCTGCGGGCGGTGGCGAAGAAGCGGATCGACGCGATCGGGAACTCGCGCTCTTCCAGGAGGCGGCGCATGACCTTGCCGACCTGGCCGGTGGCGCCCACGACGCCGACGTTGAATGCCTTGCTCATCTGTATGTCTCTTTTCGTCAGCGGCCGGTGCCGGCGTGCACGACGGCCTCTTCGGTGCCGTCGAGGCCGAAGGCCGTGTGCACGACGCGCAGGGCGTCGTTGATGGTGTCGGCGCGGGTGACCACCGAGATGCGGATCTCGGACGTCGAGATCATCTCGATGTTGATGCCCGCCTCGAACAGCGCGGTGAACAGCTTCGCCGAGACGCCCGCGTTGGTGCGCATGCCGGCGCCCACGAGCGCCAGCTTGCCGATCTGGTCGTCGTACTGCAGGCCGAGGAAGCCGGTCTCCGACTGCTCGGCCCGGAGCGCCGTGAGCACCTGCTGGCCCTCGCTCTTGGGCAGGGTGAACGAGATGTCGGTGAGCCCGGTGCTGGCCGCCGAGACGTTCTGCACGATCATGTCGATGTTCGCGCCGGTCTTGGCCACGAGCGTGAAGATCTGCGCCGCCTTGCCCGGGATGTCGGGCACGCCGACCACGGTGATCTTCGCTTCGCTCAGGTCGGTGGCGACTCCGGCGATCAGGGGCTCTTCCACGGCGGTCTCGCTTTCGGTGGGGTTGTAGACGATGGTGCCCTCGTTGTTGTTGAAGCTCGAGCGCACGTGCAGCGTGACCCCGTGCCGGCGCGCGTACTCCACGGCCCGGATGTAGAGCACCTTCGCGCCGTTGGCCGCCAGCTCGAGCATCTCCTCGCTCGTGATGCGGTCGATCTTGTGGGCCTTGGGCACCAGCCGCGGGTCGGCCGAGAAGATGCCGTCGACGTCGGTGTAGATCTCGCAGACGTCGGCGTTCAGCGCGGCGGCCAGGGCGACGGCCGTCGTGTCGGAGCCGCCGCGACCGAGAGTAGTGATGTCCTTCGTGTCGCGGTTGAAACCCTGGAAGCCCGCGACGATCACGATCGCCCCGTCGTCGAGCGCCTCGCGTAGGCGCACGGGGGTGACGTCGACGATGCGGGCGGCGCCGTGACGGGCATCCGTGATCATGCCGGCCTGGCTGCCCGTGAAGCTGCGGGCGGTGTGGCCGAGGCTCTCGATGGCCATGGCGAGCAGCGCCATGGAGATGCGCTCACCGGCGGAGAGCAGCATGTCCATCTCGCGCGGGGCGGGGATGGGGGCGACCTCGTGCGCGAGATCGAGCAGCTCGTCGGTGGTGTCGCCCATGGCGCTCACCGCGACGACGACCTCGTTGCCGGCTTTGCGGGTCTCGACGATGCGCTTGGCCACCCGCTTGATGCTCTCGGCGTCGGCGACCGACGAGCCGCCGAACTTCTGCACGATCAAGCTCACTGTGGGACTCCTGGTGGGGCGGGGGCGGGGCGACCTCTCGACTATATCGCGGGGGGGATGGGACGTTACGGCGGGCGGTGGTGCGTCACTTCGCCTGGTCGTAGCTGTCGACGATCGCGACGGTGACCGGGAATTCGACCGGTGCGTCGCCGAAGATGAGGCGGCCGGCCTCGGCGGCGGCCTCGCGCAGCTCGTGAGCCACCGCCTCGGCGAGGTGGGCAGGGGTGTGCACCATCACCTCGTCGTGCAGGAAGAAGGAGAGGTGGGGTTCGTCGGTGAGCGCTGCTGCGCCGTCCCGCCGGCCCAGGCTGTGCAGGCGGCGGCGGATCGAGCCGATCCAGCACAGCGCCCACTCGGCGGCCGTGCCCTGCACCACGAAGTTGCGGGTGAAGCGACCCCACGAGCGGGCCTCGGTGCGGGCGCGGGTTCGCAGAGCATCCGTCGCCCCGTCGGAGGCCGCCAGCTCGTGCAGGTCACGCCACTCGGCGCTCGGGTGCGGGCTCGTGCGGCCGAGGCGCGTGCTCACCACGCCGCCCGTCTCGCCCGTGCGGGCCGCCGCCTCGACGTAGGCGACCGCCGCCGGGAAGGCGCGGGCGAGGCGCGGCAACATGCGCCCGCTCTCGCCGGCCGTGCCGCCGTACATCGCGCCGAGCATGCCGAGTTTGGCATGCGCCCTCGTGTCGACCGCGCCCGAGGCGACGATGCCGTCGTAGAGGTCCCGGCCGCGCCCGGCTGCGGCCATGGCCCGGTCGCCGGCGAGGGCGGCCAGGATGCGCGGCTCGAGCTGGGCGGCGTCGGCGACCACGAGCATCCGCCCCTCGTCGGCGACGACCGCGCTGCGCACCTGCTTGGGCAGCTGCAGCGCCCCGCCGCCTTCGGCCGCCCACCGGCCCGTGACGACGCCGCCCGGGAGGTAGTTCGCGTGGAACCGGCCGTCGACGACCCAGGTGTCGAGCCAGTTCCAGCCGTTGGCGGTGAGCAGGCGCGAGCGCTTCTTGTAGTCGAGCAGGGGTTCGATGGCGGGGTGCTGCACGGTCTTGAGCTCCCACTCGCGGGTGCTGTCGACCGTGATTCCGGCGCGGCGCAGGGCCTTCAGCAGTTCGACGGGCGAGTCGGGGTTGACCGTTGGGTCGTTCAGCAGACTCCGGATGCGCTGCAGCAGTCGCTCGAGCTCGGCCGGTCGCTCGCCGTCGCGGGGGCGCGGGCCGAGCACGCGGGTGAGGAGGGCGTCGTGACGGGTGGCGCTCCACGGGAGGCCGGCGTGACGGAGCTCGGCGGCGGCCAGGGCGCCGACGGACTCGGCGGCCACGAGCAGGGCGATGCGGCTCGGGTCGAGTGCGGTCGCGATCGCGTCGCGCTGCAGGGCGAACTCGCGGCGCTCGTCGGGGGCGGCCCCCGCCCCGGCCCCGCCTCCCTCCCTCTTCCCGTCCCCGTCCCCCTCCCCCATCGAGCCGTCGAAAACCGCCCTCTCGGAGCGCTCATAGGGCGATTTGTGACGGCTCGATGGAGGAACGGGGTCGTCGTCGGTGAGGAAGAGGTCGTCGAAGAGGGAGAGCGGCGCGGCCTTCAGGGGCGCGGCAGAGGTGGGAGCCGGGGCGCCGGCCGGGCGGAGGGTGTCCCACGCCGAGGCGGGCGAGGTCGCCAGGGTCGAGTGCGCCGTGAGCGCCGAGGTGCGGAGGATCGTGTGGCAGAGGCGGAGGTCGACGCAGCGGTCGACTCGGACGTTCTCGGCGAGGAGGGTGGGGTACCAGCGTTGGGTGTCGTTCCAGACCCAGCGCGGGCGGTCGCGTTCGTGCTCCGCCACGGCTGCGGCGAGGTCGGGGCGGGCGAGTTCCGCCGCGGACCCGACGGGGGCCCCGTCGGCATCGAGCGGCTCGAGCAGCACCCGGCCGGGGCGCGGCTCGGACACGACGACGTACGCGGGCGGCGCGCTGGCCTGGGCCTGCACGTCTGTGGCGGGCGCCGCACCGTCTTCGCGCGGCACGCCGGTCGCAGCGGGCACGTCAGCCACGGGGCGGCGCGTCAGTTCTCGACGAGGCGGCGCCCTTCGAAGGCGCGGCCGAGGGTGACCTCGTCGGCGTACTCGAGGTCGCCGCCGACGGGCAGGCCCGATGCCAGTCGCGTCACGCGGATCTCGAGCGTCGTGAGCAGCCGCGACAGGTAGGTCGCGGTCGCCTCCCCTTCGAGGTTCGGGTCGGTGGCGATGATCACCTCGGTGACGGTGCCGTCGGCGAGCCGCTGCATCAGCTCTCGGATGCGCAGATTGTCGGGCCCGATCCCGTCGATCGGGCTGATCGCCCCACCGAGCACGTGATACAGCCCGCGGAACTCGCGCGTTCGCTCGATCGCGACGACGTCCTTCGCCTCCTCTACCACGCAGATGAGGTTCTGCGCCCGACGCGGGTCGCGGCAGATGCCGCACGTCTCCTGCTCGGAGACGTTGCCGCAGATCTGGCAGAAGTGCACCTTCTCCCGCACATCCGTCAAGATCTCGGCCAGCCGGCTGACGTCGAACGACTCCGTCTGCACGATGTGGAACGCGATGCGCTGAGCCGACTTCGGCCCGATCCCGGGCAGGCGGCCGAGCTCGTCGATCAGTTCCTGAACGATGCCTTCGTACATGCGACTGGGCTCTGGGTCTCTCTCTGAGATGGTCGTGTGGTCGAGATGTTCGTGTGGTCGAGACGTTCGTGCGTCGAGGTCTTCGGATGTTCGTGCCGACGGTCACCCGTCGCTGGCCGTCCCGCGGCGGAGCGCCCGCGGGCGCTACCCCTCGCGGCCGGGCAGCGGCTGCTCCTCGATGAAGTTGGCGCCGAGGATCTCCCGCACGACGGCCTCGCCGTACCGAGCCCGCCCGCCGGCGGCAGCGCCCCCGCCGCGCTGAGGCGCATCCGCCCCACCGCGCTGAGCCCCACCCGCCCCGCCCGACCGAACAGCACCCGGCCCGCCCGACTGAGCCGCACCCGGCCCACTCGATTGAGCAGCACCGGGCCCGCCGGCCTGCGACCCGCCACGCTGAGGCCCGCCGGACTGTGACCCATCGGCGGCTGAAGCCCCCTCGGGCCCGGACGCCTCGAACCGCAGCGCCCCGGGCCGCGCGGCCGGGTCGCCCGCTCGTGCGCCACCGTCACGCCCACCCTGCGGCGGGCGGCCGGCGCCCTGCCGATCCCTCGACGCAGCACCCTCTTGGGCGCCGGGCCGCCGAGCATCGCTCTGTCCACCAGGCGCCCCGCCGCGCTGACCGGTAGGACCGGTCGGGCCACCGAAATTCTCGCCCCCACTCGGCAGGATGTCGGCCAGCGACGGCGGCAGATCAGGCTCGTCACTCGGCATGGGCTCGTCGTAAGGCGGCGGCTCCTCGTCGCCCGACGTAGGAATCGCCACGACGTCCCACGACGTCGTCGCCGCCGCGCGCGCCCCCTGCGAACCCTGCACCGGAGCACCCTGCGGCCCCCGCATGGGCGCACCTCGCCCACGCTGCGACGGTGCCTGCTGCGAACGCTGCGGCGGTGCCTCGCCCTGGGGACGCTGCGCTGACGCTTCGCCCTGCGAACGCTGCCCCGCTGCCTCGCCCTGCGGGCGCGCGACCGCTGCCTCGCTCTGCGGGCGCTGAACGGGCGCCTCCCCCTGGGGACGCTGCGCTGACGCCTCACCTTGTGGACGCTGCCCTGCTGTCCCACCCTGCAGACGCTGAGCGGGTGCCTCGGCTGGCGCCTCGCTCAGCGGACGCTGGATCGGTACCGACGTGCGCGGGTTCGGGGCCTGCGGGGCGGTGGCGCCGCCGCGGAGTGCCGCGAGCTGGGCGCGCACGCGCGCCACCTCCGCGGAATCGCTCTCGGGGCCCGGCTCGGCGGGGGCGGTGGCGGTGTTCTCGTTCAGGCCGGGAACCGTCCACCCGGAGGAGTCGACGACGGCCTTGGGCTCGGGAGCGAGCTCCTCCTCGGGCGGGAGCTCTTCGAGCTCCTCGTCCTCGTCGAACTCGTCGTCGTCCTCGTCCGCACCAGTGCTGTCAGATGCATCCAGGCCAGCCGACGAGGGTGCGGTCGGGGCGGCAGAGTCGGCCGATGTCTTGGAGACCCCAGGCGCCACGGTCTCGCTCGACGGCGCTGGTGGGGTAGCCGTCGCCGGCTCGGTGGGTGTGGAAGGTTCGGCGGGGGTAGAAGGCTCGGTCGGCTGCGCGGGCGGGGTGGCGTCTGCGGCAGCAGGAGCTGCAGACGGGGTGGGCGCAGCGGCAGCAGGAGCTGCAGACGGGGCGGGCGCAGCGGCAGTCGGCGTCGCGGAGGTAGCCGAGGGCGCGGCAGGCACTGGGGGCGCCGAGGGTGCCGGCGCCGCGGAAGTAGCCGGGGCCGCCGAGGGTGCCGGGGCCGCCGAGGGTGCGGGCGCCGCGGAAGTAGCCGGGGGCGCGGAGGGTGCCGGCGCGGCCGAGGGTGCCGGCGCCGCCGAGGGTGCCGGCGCCGCGGAAATAGCCGGGGGCGCCGAGGGTGCCGGGGCCGCCGAGGGTGCCGGGGCCGCGGAGGGTGCTGGCGCCGCGGAAATAGCCGGGGCTGCGGCGGGTGCTGGCGCGGCCGAAGCTGCCGGAGCCCCGGAAGCGACTGGCGCGGCGGACGCGTCGTGGGGGCGGAGGGTGGTGTCGACGCGGGCGATGTACTTCACGCGGAGGCCCAGGACGTCGAGGATCGCCTGGCGGAGGTACTCGCTGACGCCCTGGCCGGGGGCCGAGCGCTCTTTGAAGCTCGCGACGTCGTTCTCGCTGGGGAAGGCGAGGGTGAGCACGTCGCCGTCGAGGGCGCGCACCTGGGCGGTGAAGACGACCAGCCAGGCGGTCATCTTCGCCTTCTGCACAGCCTCGAGGATCTCGGGCCACGCGTCTTTCAGCTGCTGCAGCGTGACCTCGCCGGCTGCGGCCGCGACGGTCTGCACGGGCGTGGCCGCCGGGGGGACGGCCACGACGTCGGGGGTCTCGACCGCGGTGGGCGGGGCAGCCGGAGCGGGCGACGACGACGGGTGGGCGGAGGAGTCGGCACCCGCGGCGACGTTCCACGAGGCGGCAGCGGCCGCGGCATCCGGAACCGTGTCGGCCGGGAGCGATGCCGACTCGGTGACACCGGACGGCGCAGCGGGCGCCGATGAGGGCACCGGCACGGTCGGCGAAGAAACGACAGCCGGCGCCGACGGCGCGGTCGGCGAAGAGACGACAGCAGGCACCGACGGCGCAGCCGAAGCCGGCACAAAAGAACCAGAACCAGAAGACCCAGCCCAAGGCCCCCCGCCCGGCGCATCCACCCCGATCCGCCGCTCCAACCGCTCCACCCGAGCCAACGCCCCGCGCTGGGTGTCGTCAGCCCCCGGCACCAGCGCCCGAGCCATCATCAGCTCCAGATGCAGCCGCGGCGACGTCGCCCCGGTCATCTCGCTCAGCGACGAGTTCACGATGTCGGCAACCCGTGAGAGCTCCGCGTGCCCGAACAGGGCGGCCTGCCGCCGCATGACCTCGAGGTCGTCGGCCGGCACGCCGCGCAGCACGGAGGCGGCCTGCTCGCGGGTGGCCGAGACCACGATGATGTCGCGGAGGCGCTCGAGCAGGTCTTCGACGAAGCGGCGCGGGTCTTGACCGGTCTGGATGACGCGGTCGACCGCGTCGAAGACGGCCGCGCCGTCGTGGGTGCCGAGGGCGTCGACCGCCTCGGAGAGCAGGGCGCCGTGGGTGTAGCCGAGCAGGGCGACGGCGCGCTCGTAGTCGACGTGGTTGTTCTCGGAGCCGGCGATCAGCTGGTCGAGCAGCGACAGCGTGTCTCGGGCCGAGCCGCCACCCGCGCGCACGACGAGGGGCAGCACGCCGGGAGCGACGTCGACGCCCTCCGACTCGCAGAGCGACTGCACGTACTCCAGCAGCTGTGCCGGCGGGATGAGCCGGAACGGGTAGTGGTGGGTTCGCGAGCGGATGGTGCCGATGACCTTGTCGGGCTCGGTCGTGGCGAAGATGAACTTGATGTGCTCCGGCGGCTCCTCGACGATCTTGAGCAGCGCGTTGAAGCCGCCCGAGGTCACCATGTGCGCCTCGTCGATGATGAAGATCTTGAAGCGGTCGCGTGCCGGCGCGAAGATCGCGCGCTCACGGAGGTCGCGGGCATCGTCGACGCCACCGTGCGAAGCGGCGTCGATCTCGACCACGTCGAGCGAGCCCATGCCGTCGCGGCTCAGCTCGACACACGACGGGCAGACGCCGCAAGGGGTGTCGGTGGGGCCCTCGGCGCAGTTCAGGCAGCGGGCCAGGATGCGCGCCGACGTCGTCTTGCCGCAGCCGCGCGGGCCGCTGAACAGATAGGCGTGATTGACGCGGTTCGTGCGCAGCGCCGTCATGAGCGGATCGGTCACCTGCGACTGCCCGATCATCTCGGCGAAGGTCTCGGGCCGATAGCGGCGATAGAGGGCGGTAACCACCCGCTAAGACTACCTGCGGCCACCGACACCGGGGCGGGGGCGGGTCAGAGGGTGAGGGCGTAGCAGACCGAGAGCTCCGAGCCGATGTACGGCCCGAAGGGCTCGATCCGCTCGTAGCCCTCGCGCTCGTAGAAACGCATCGCATCGGGCTGCTCGATGCCGGTCTCGAGCACCAGCCGCTCGACCCCGAGCTGCCGCGCCTCCTCCTCGAGCGCCCGCAGCACGGCCGTCGAGACGCCTCGTCCCCGGGCATCCGGATGCACGAACATCCGCTTGATCTCCGCACCCCCGCCGGGCAGCGGTCGCAGCCCGCCGCACCCCACGGCCTCGCCCGACGCCGTGCGCGCCACGAGGAACACGGGCACCGACGCCGCCGTCGGCACGGCGCCCGGCTCGTGGTCGTCGCGGCCGTAGCGCTCATCGAGCTCGGCGCGCTGGGCGCGGCGCAGGGCGTCGGCGGCCGGATCGTCGAAGGGCACGCGCTCGATGGTGACGGCCAGGGCGGGGCGACGGGTCATGGGTTCCTTTCGTGACAAGCATTACCGTAACGGTTGTTATGCTGGCGGGCAAAGCCGAACCGAGAACAGAACGGATGCACGATGGCACGCCAGCGCGACGTCGACGATCAGCGGCAGCGCCTCAGCGAGGCCACCTGGGCCGTGCTCACCGAGCGCGGGCTGCCGGGGCTGACGATCCGCGCGGTGGCCGAGCGCGCGGGCTGCACCACGGGCCTCGTGATGCACGCGTTCCCCACGAAGGACGCGCTGCTCCTGCACGCCCGCGACCTGCTGCACGCCGCCACCCGATTGCGCGCCGACGCCGCCGAGGCCGCGGCCGCGACGCCCGGGCAGGCCCTCGAGGCGGTGCTCCTGAACGCGCTGTCGCTCGACGACCGCTCGGCCGACGAGGCCCGCGTCTGGGTGAGCTACCTCGCGGCGGCGCTGGCCGATCCGACGCTCGCCGAGCGGCACCGGGCGGGCAACCGCAGTTTCGTCGCGCGGGTCGAGCGCCTGCTGGGGGCGAGCCGGCCCGCGTGGTCGGCTGAGCGCATCCGCACCGAGGCCCGCACGCTGGTGGCGGTCGCCGAGGGCATGAACACGCTGGGGGCGGCCGATCCCGAGACGTATCCGCCCGAGGTGCAGCGTCGGTCGATGACGGATGCCCTGAGCCGCACCCTTGGCCCCGCCGACGCCGGGCGCCCGGCTGCGCCCGACCCTCTGCAGGCGGGCGGCGCCGGGCTGAGCATCCGCCCCTTCGACGAGGCCGACACCGAGCAGGTCGTCACCCTCTGGGCCGCCTGCGGACTCACCCGCCCCTGGAACGACCCGCACCGCGACATCGCGCGGAAGCTCACGGTGCAGCCGGAGCTCTTCCTGGTGGGCGTCGACACCGCGGGCGCCGTCGTGGCGAGCGCCATGGCCGGATTCGACGGGCACCGCGGCTGGGTGAACTACCTCGCCGTCACGCCGGCGCGGCAGGGGCACGGCGACGGACGCGCCCTGATGCACGAGGTCGAGCAGCGCCTGCTGGCGCTCGGCTGCCCGAAGGTCAACCTGCAGATCCGGGAGGGCAACGAGGGCGTGATGGAGTTCTACCGCACCCTCAGCTACACCCGCGACGCGGCCGTCAGCTTCGGCAAACGCCTCATCCCCGACGCCTGACGGCGCCCACCCGCGCTCCTACCTACGTCGCCACGATCCCCCGCGGGCTCAGGAAGCGATGCTCGATGCCAGGAGAGCGAGGCGCTCGGCCGAATCGGAGTGCTCGTCGGGGTAGTACACCACCAGCAGCACGTCCCCGACGGGCAGCTTCTCGCGATTCAGCCGAAGCACTCCGACGACCGGGTGATGCACGGTCGCGACCCCGCCCTCGAGCCGCTGGACGTCGTGCCGCGCCCAGAGCGAGCGGAACCGGCCGCTCGCCAGGGAGAGCTCACCGACCAGCTCGACGGTGCGGGCATCCGTCACGTCATCGCCGATCGTGCTGCGGAAGGCCGCCACCGAGTCGATGGAGGCACGCTCCCAGTCGTCGTGGAAGGTCCGCTCCTCGGGATCGAGCAGCAGCGATCGCAGCCGGTTCTGCCCCGGCACCAGTCGCGGGTTGAAGGCGACGGCGAGCGGGTTCGACGCGAGCACGTCGAACGATCTACCCTCGACGAACGCGGGCAGCTCGATCGCGGCGAGGAGGTGGTGCAGGCGCTCGGGCACGCGCTCGCTGCGTCGCTCGAAGCGTCGGCGCGGAAGGGGCCTGGCGAGCCCGAGCAGGTAGGCGGTCTCGACGTCGTCGAGACGGAGCACCCGGGCCAGAGCCTCGAGAACCTAGGCCGAGGGATTGCTGTCGCGGCCGCGTTCGAGGCGCAGGTAGTAGTCGGCGCTGATGCCCGCCAGCAGGGCGACCTCCTCGCGACGGAGGCCCGGAACCCGGCGATGCGATCCGCCGGGGAGTCCGACGGTCTCGGGTGCTACCAGGGCGCGGCGGGCGCGCAGGTACTCGCCCAGACGGTTCTCGGCGGAGGCGGATGCGGAGGCGCCGGCGGAGGCGGAGGTCGGCGCGCGGTCAGCGGTCACGTTCTCACGATAACCACGCCGCGGCCGGCGGGAGGGGGCCCTGCCACTCCCCGGATCACGGGAGGACTCCCCCGCATCCGCCCACCGGTGGAGCATCGGATGCGCATCCCGGCCGGTCACGACAGACCTGCCGCAGCCCATCCACCCCGACCCGAAGGAACCACCATGGATCTCACCTCCCGCACCGCTCTCATCGTCGGCGGCACCTCCGGCATCGGCCTCGGCCTCGCCCGGCGCCTGGCCGCGGCCGGCAGCACCGTCGTGATCGGCGGACGCGACACCGACCGTCCCGGGCTCGACACGTTCCCCACGGTCACCGTCGACGTGACCGACCCCGCCTCGGTGGCGCGGGCCCGCGACGAGGTGCTCGCGCAGCACGCCGAGCTCGACCTCGTCGTCACGATGTCGGGGGTCATGATGATGGAGGACCTCCGCGACCCCGCCCACTTCGCGCAGACCGAGGCGGCGATCGCGGTGAACCTGCTCGGCACGATCCGAGTGATCGACGCCTTCACGCCGCACCTGGTCGCGCGGGGCTCGGGCGACATCGTGACGGTCAGCTCGGGGATCGGTTTCCTGCCGTTCCCGCCGATGCCCGGGTACGGCGCCTCGAAGGCCGGCGTGCACGCCTACACCGAGGCCCTGCGCGCCCAGCTCGACGGAACCGGCGTGCACGTCACCGAGCTCATCCCGCCCGCGGTCGCCACCGCCGGCCAGGAGAAGGTCAACCCTGCCGCGCTGCCCCTCGACGGCTTCCTCGACGAGGTGATGGGGCTGCTCGGCGAGACGCCGACACCGGCCGAGATCGTGGTGGCGGCGGCCCGGCGCCTCCGCTGGGCCGAGCGCGACGGCAGCTACGCCGAGCTGCTCGCCCAGCGCTCGCGCGCGCTCACCCTGCTGCCGGGCCGAGCGTCCTGACGCGGATGCCCGCCCGCGCAGTCGCGGCGGCATGACCAGCCCGGCCGCTCGCCCGAGGCGGATGCCCGCCCGACGGCCGCGCCGGCCTACCCCGCCACCGCCGCGAACGACTGCCGCGCGATCTCCAGTTCCTCGTTCGTCGGCACCACCAGCACCGCCACCCGCGACGACTCCGTGGAGATCGTCCGCGCCCCCAAGCCCCGGGCCTCGTTCCGCGCGGCGTCCACCTCGATGCCCAGCCCCTCGAGCCCGGCCAACGACCGCGCCCGCACCAGGGGGTTGTTCTCCCCCACCCCCGCCGTGAACACGATCGCGTCGAGCCTCCCGAGCTGCGCGTAGTACGCCCCCACGTACCCCCGGATGCGGTGCAGGTACACCTCGAGAGCCAGCTCGGCCGCCTCGTCCCCGGCGGCCGCCGCCTTCTGCACGTCGCGCATGTCGCCCTTGCCCGACAGCCCCAGCAGCCCCGAGCGCCGGTTCAGCAGCTCGTCGAGCTCGGCGAACCCCATCCCCGTCTTGCGGTTCAGGTGGAACAGCACCGCCGGGTCGAGGTCGCCCGAACGCGTGCCCATCACGAGCCCCTCGAGCGGGGTCATGCCCATCGAGGTCTCGACCGACCGCCCCCCGTCGACGGCGCAGACCGAGGCGCCGTTGCCGAGGTGCAGCACGATCGTCTTCAGCGACGACAGCGGACGGTCGAGGTACTCCGCCGTGGCTCCCGCGACGTACTTGTGCGAGGTGCCGTGGAACCCGTACCGCCGGATGCGCTGCCGCTCGGCCAGCGACGCGTCGATCGCGTAGGTGTAGGCCGCCGGCGGCAGCGTCTGGTGGAACGCCGTGTCGAACACCGCCACCTGCGGCACCGAGGGGAACGCCTTCTGCGCCGCGTCGATGCCCGCGAGGTTCGCCGGGTTGTGCAGCGGCGCGAGCTCGCTGAGGTCTTCGATGTTGATCTTCACGAGGTCGGTCACAACGGTGGCCTCGTGGAACCGCTTGCCGCCGTGCACGACGCGGTGGCCGACGGCGGTGAGCGGATGCTCGTCGAGCGACGGGCCGTGGTCGCCGAAAGCGGCGAGCATCGCCGCGAACCCGGCGGTGTGGTCGGCGATCGGGTCGTCCGACTCCCACGATCCGTCGGGTGTCGTGTGCTTCGTGTGCCCTGCGTCTTCGCCGATGCGCTCGACGAGGCCCGAGGCGAGCACCTGCTCGGTCTCGATCTCGATCAGCTGGTACTTGAACGACGACGATCCGCTGTTGACGACGAGGATGGCGCTCATGCGGACGCCCCCGGCGCGTCGGAGGATGGCGATGTCGCCGCCTGGATCGCCGTGATGGCGATGGTGTTCACGATGTCGGGCACGAGCGCTCCTCGGGACAGGTCGTTGATCGGCTTGTTCAGGCCCTGCAGCACCGGCCCGATGGCCACGGCCCCCGCCGAGCGCTGCACCGCCTTGTAGGTGTTGTTGCCCGTGTTCAGGTCGGGGAAGATGAACACCGTCGCCCGGCCGGCCACCGGGGATCCGGGCATCTTCGCGGCGGCGACCACCGCATCCGTCGCCGCGTCGTACTGGATCGGCCCCTCGACCGGCAGCATCGGCCGGGCGGCGCGCACCAGGGCGGTCGCCTCGCGCACCTTCTCGACGTCGGCCCCCGAGCCCGACGACCCGGTGGAGTACGACAGCATCGCCACGCGCGGATCGATGCCGAACTGGGCGGCGGTCTCCGACGACGACACGGCGATGTCGGCCAGCTGCTCGCTCGTGGGGTCGGGCACGACGGCGCAGTCGCCGTAGACGAGCACGCGGTCGGCGAGCGCCATCAGGAACACGCTCGACACTACCGACACCCCGGGGCGCGTCTTGATGATCTCGAACGCCGGCCGGATGGTGTGCGCGGTCGTGTGCGCCGCCCCCGAGACCATGCCGTCGGCGAGCCCCAGCTGCACCATCATCGTGCCGAAGTACGACACGTCGGTGACGGTGTCGAAGGCCATGTCGTAGGTGGTGCCCTTGTGGGCGCGCAGCGCCTGGTACTCCTCGGCGAAGCGGTGCCGCAGCTCGGGGTCGAAGGGCGAGACGACGGCGGCGGCGTCGAGGTCGAGGCCGAGCTCGGCCGCGCGGGTGCGCACGGCGTCCTCCTCGCCGAGGATCGTCAGGCGCGCCACCCCGCGGGTGAGCACGGTGTTGGCCGCCCGCAGGATGCGATCGTCGCCGCCCTCGGGCAGCACGATGTGGCGGTCGGCCTGGCGGGCGCGGTCGAGCAGCCCGTACTCGAACATCAGCGGCGTCACGACGTCGGCCTTCGACACGTCGAGCAGCCGCAGCAGCTGCCCGCCGTCGACGTACTGCTCGAACAGCGCCAGCGCGTTGTCGAACTTCACCGGGGAGTCGGCGGCGAGGCGCCCGCGCGTCGAGGTGATGCGCACGGCGGTCTCGTAGGTGCCGAGCTCGGTCGAGATGATCGGGATCTTCGGGTCGAGGCCGCGGATCAGGCGCATCACCGGCTCCGACACCTCGAAGCCGCCGTTCAGCACGATGGCCGCGAGCGACGGGAAGGTGCCGGAGGAATTCGCCATCAGCACCGCGAGCAGCAGCTCGGAGCGGTCGCCCGGCACTACCACGACGGCACCCTCGGTCAACCGCGGCAGCACGTTGCGCATCGACATGGCGGCGACCACGACGCCGAGCGCCTCCCGGGCGAGCAGTCGGGGGTCGCCGAGCACGAGGGTGCCGTCGATCGATTCCAGGATGCTCGCCACGCTCGGTGCCACGAGCACCCGGTCTTCGGGGATGGCCCAGACCGGGATGCGCCGCGGCTGCACGGGGATGGACGACGTGACTGTCGCCGGCTCGGCCGCCGCGGACTGCACCAGCGCGTCGACCGCGTCGCGGGCCGCCAGGGAGATCGCGTCACGGATCTTCTCGAGGTTCTCGGGGTCGGAGCGGTTCGCGACGATGCCGATGAGGGTCGCGTGCGCGTTCTTCAGCTCGACCAGCGCGAGCTCGGTGATCTGACGCATGTCGTCGGCGGAGCGCGCATCCGAGCGGCCGAGCAGCTCCTCAGAGCCCTGGCCCTTGCGTCCGCCCAGCACGAGCAGCACCGGGGCGCCGAGGTTCGCCGCGATGCGGGCGTTGTAGCTCAGCTCGGAGGGGCTGCCGACGTCGGTGTAGTCGCTGCCCAGGATGAGCACGGCGTCGTGCTCGCGCTCCACCTCTTTGTAACGCTGCAGGATGCGCGACAGCGCGGCCTCGGGATCGGCGTGCACGTCGTCGTAGGTGACGCCGATGGCCTGCTCGTAGCCGAGCTCGCTGCCGTCGTGCTCGAGCAGCATCTCGAGCACGTAGTCGCGGTCGGCGACACTGCGCGCGATCGGGCGGAACACCGCCACCTTCTGCACCGAGCGGCGCAGCATCTCGAGCACGCCGAGCGCGATCGTGGATTTGCCGGAATGGCCCTCGGCGGAGGTGATGTAGATGCTCTTCACGCCGGGGACGGAAGCGGGGATGTTCTCAAGTGATGACACGGAATCCTCTTCGGTTGTCCGTGCTCCACTCTATCCAGGCGCGGCTGGGACGCGCCCGGAATCGGGCTCAGGCGCCGCAGATGTCCCCGACGACGCCGGTCGAACTGGACACCGTGATCATCTGGATCGTGCCGGTGCCGGAATCCTGGAAGGTCACCACCCGGCCGTCCGAGAACAGCTGGTAGGCGGCGGGCTGGCCCTGCGCTCCGGGAGTGGCGACGGCATCCGGTCGCGCTGCCTGCAGCTCCTCGATCGTCGAGCCGAGGCCGATGCCCTCGACGGTGCGCGGTCCGGTTCCGGGTTGCACGGTGTCGATGGCGACCATCCGCACCAGCGTGACCGCCGCGGCCGGGTTCTGCTCGTCGATGCCGCTGACCATGGTGTAGCCCACGCCGCCGAACGTCCAGGTGTCGACGCCGGGGCGGCAGATCACCGGGGCGGCGGGCACGTCGGCCTGCACGACCTGGAAGGTGTCGCCGACCACGAGCGGACCGATCCCGGCGAACGAGACCACCCAGGTGGAGGTGTCGGAGGCGACATAGGCGTCGGGGTCGACCTCGTCGGTCGGCTCCGGGGTCGGCGCGGGCGCGGCGGTGGGGCTCGCGGACGCGGTGGGGGTGACCGTGACCGTGACGGTGGGTTCGGGCGCCGGGGCGGGGGCCGAGCATCCGGATGCCGCCAGCACCACCCCGAGGGCGAGGGCTGCGAGCGCGGTGCGGCGAAGAGACGTCATGGCCCGAGGCTATCGACGCGGCGCGACGGGCCTCGCCCCCCTGAACGGGTGAACCTTCGCCCGGGCGAGCGGATGTGCGGCCGCCGCACGACGCACACCGCCGCTTAACGGAAAGGACTCCCCGCGCACCCGCCAGAGCCCGGTTACCCTTGCTGCGTTTCCGCCCTGGGGGAGTTGGCCTGGATGGCGCCACACGGGGAGCCGTCGACCAGTGTAGCAAGTGCCGGCCGCTTGATGAATCGCGGCGGGAGGAGTTGGCTGGGGGCATGAAGATCGCCATCGCCGGAGGACACGGCCAGATCGCCCTGCACACCACCAGACTGCTCAGCGCGTCGGGGAACGAGGTGTGGGGCATCGTGCGCAACCCCGACCACGCGGCCGACATCGAGGAGGCGGGCGGGCAGGCCCTCGTGCTCGATCTCGAGCAGTCGGACTCGGAGGCGCTCGCGGCCGAGCTCTCGTCGCGCGGGATCGACGCCGTGGTGTTCGCCGCCGGGGCCGGGCCGGGCAGCAGCGCCGAGCGCAAGCTCACCGTCGATCGCGACGGGGCCGTGCTGCTGGCCGACGCCGCTTGGCGCTCCGGGGCCACGCGGTACGTGCTCGTCTCGTCGATGGGCGCCGACTCCTTCGACGCCGACAGCGACGACGTCTTCCAGATCTACCTCAAGGCCAAGAGCGAGGCCGACGAGGCGGTGCGCAAGAGCGATCTCGACTGGACGATCGTGCGGCCGGGCGGCCTGACGGACGACCCCGCGACCGGCTCGGTGACGCTGGCGGAGTCGACGGGGCGCGGCACGATCCCGCGCGCCGACGTCGCCTGGCTGATCGCGCAGCTGCTCACCTCGGGCGACGCCGTGCACCGGCAGTTCGAGGCGATCTCGGGGCCGACGCCCATCGCGGAGGCGCTCCGCGCGCTCTGACGCGCACCCCTCGGTCGGCGGGCGGCGCCGGGAGCAGGTAGGATATCTCTCGGTCATCGCCACGCGATGCCAGGAGAATTCGCCTAGTGGCCTATGGCGCACGCTTGGAAAGCGTGTTGGGTGCAAGCCCTCGGGGGTTCGAATCCCCCATTCTCCGCCAGTTGGGTGCGCGCACCCACCCCACAGCCGGGTTCGAATCCCCCATTCTCCGCCAGGAACACCATCCATCCGGCAGCCCCGCTCCCGCCCCGCGCGGGTTAGCGTGGGGGCATGCAGGCGCAGAGCGAGGGCCCCGTTCGGTTCGGCATCGTGGGGAGCGGGTGGCGCAGCGAGTTCTTCCTGCGCATCGCCGAGGCCCTGCCCGACCGCTTCGAGGTCGCGGGCCTCGTCACGCGCAGCCCCCGAACGGCGCGGCGGCTCGAGGCGCGGGGCGTGCATCCGTTCAGAGACGTCGACGAGCTGCTCGCCGCCGGGCCCGAGTTCGCCGTGGTGTCGGTGCCGCGGGAGGCGGCTCCCCCGATCATCCTGAACCTGGTGAGCGAGCGGATGCCCGTGCTCACCGAGACCCCGCCCGCCACCGATCTCGCCGAGCTCGTCGCCCTCTGGGACGCGGTCGAGCGCGTGCCCGGGGCCATCGTGCAGGTCGCCGAGCAGTACCACCTCTCGCCGCTGCTCAGCGCGCAGCTGGCGGTCGCGCGGTCGGGGCGCCTCGGTCGGATCAGCCAGGCCGTCGTGGCGCAGTGCCACGACTACCACGGCGTGAGCGTGCTGCGCCGGGCGCTCGGCATCGGCGCCGAGGACGCCACGATCTCCGCCGACACCTTCGAGTACCCCCTGCTCGCCGGCCCCGACCGGCACGGCGACCCGCGCTCAGAGCGCTTCGTCACCGCCACCCAGACCACCGCCCGTTTCGACTTCGGCGACCGCCTCGGGGTCTACGACTTCGCGCCCGAGCACTACTTCTCGTGGGTGCGCGGCAACCGGATGCTCGTGCGCGGCGACCGCGGGGAGCTCGAGAACCTCGAGGTGCGGTACGTCCGCGGCCACGACGAGCCGGTGTTCGCGCAGCTGCGGCGCGTGATGACGGGCGAGGGCGGCAACCTCGAGGGGCTGTTCCTGCGCGGGCTGCTGCTCGGCGAGGAGTGGATGTTCCAGAACCCGTTCATCCCCGGCCGCCTCGCCGACGACGAACTCGCCATCGCACGGATGCTCGACGGCATGCGCCCCCGCATCGCGGGCGGCCCCGACGTCTACTCCCTCGCGGAGGCCAGCCAGGACCACTACCTGGCCCTCCTCATGCAGCAGGCCGCCACCACGGGCGCCCCTGTGCGCTCGACCCCCCAGCCCTGGGCGGCAGCCCTGGCCGCCGAGGCCCCGCCCGCCGCATAAGCCTCGCCCGCCGCTCAGGCCCCGTCCACCGGTTAAAAGGGGAACCGCCCCGGCCGTGGCCGGGGCGGTTCGTCGAGAGCTGGAAATGAGCGGTCGTGCCGCTCACCGGCTACATCGAGCTCTTAAGAGTTCTGCACCTTCATATCGACTCCTTCCGTCGTCTGATAGAACGCAACAGTACGCCTCGGCATTCCGAAAGGAAAGACGTTCAGCGCTCGCCCGCCTCGATCGCCTCGACGGCTCGCGGGTCTGCGCCCTGCAGGAACTCGGTGAGGCGCGTGACCTCATCGGTCTCGCCGATCGCGTCGGCGGCACGGCGCAGCAGGTAGAGCGACAGCAGCACGCCGCGGTTGGGCTCGTGCGACCACGGCACGGGGCCCTGTCCGCGCCAGCCGGCCTTGCGCAGGGCGTCGAGGCCGCGGTGGTAGCCGACACGGGCGAAGGCGTACGACTGCACGGGCTCGCCGCGGTACCAGGCGCGGTCGGCGAGGGTCGCCCAGGCCAGCGACGACGTGGGGTGCGCCTTGACGGTCGCCTCGAGCACCTCGTCGACGTCGTAGCCGACGGCTCCGGCGAGCGCCTCGGTGACGCCCGACTCCTCGGGCAGGCGGGTCTCGGGCAGGCCGAGCAGATTCTCAGAACTCATGCCTCGATGCTACGCGGATGCGCGCCCGAACCCACCCCGCCGGGCGAGGAGCGGCCTCAGCCGAACTCGCCGCGGCCGCCGCGGGCGTTGTCGTCGCCCGTGTCGGCCTCCGCCGCCTCCACGTCCTCCTCCGACGCGAAGACGAGCCCGGCCGAGCCGACCACGTCGGGCGCGTCCTCGCCGTGCGCCCGCGTGTAGGCGCGGTGTGCCGCGCGCTCGTCGTCCATCTTCTGCGACAGCCCGGCGTACGCGGTCGACAACCGCGGCACCCGCCGGATCACGTCCATCACCAGCCGGAACCGGTCGAGGTCGTTCAGCATCAGCATGTCGAACGGCGTCGTGGTGGTGCCCATCTCCTTGAACCCGCGCACGTGGATGTTGCTGTGGTTCGTGCGCCGGTAGGTCAGCCGGTGGATCAGCGACGGGTACCCGTGGAACGCGAACATCACGGGCTTGTCGGTGGTGAACACCGCGTCGAACGAGGCGGCGTCGAGGCCGTGCGGATGCTCGGTCTGCTCCTGCAGGCGCATCAGGTCGACCACGTTGACGAAGCGCACGGCGAGGTCGGGGATCTCCTTCTTCAGGATCTGCACCGCCGCCATCGCCTCCACCGTCGGCACGTCGCCGGCTGCGGCGACCACCACGTCGGGCTCCTGCCCCGCCCGCTCGGTGCCCGCCCACTCCCACACGCTCAGACCGCGGGCGCCGTGCGTGCGCGCCTCCTCCAGCGACAGCAGCGAGGCGGTGGGCTGCTTGCCCGCCACGATCACGTTGACGTAGTCGCGGGATGCCAGACAGTGCTCGGCGGTCACGAGGAGGGTGTTCGCATCCGGTGGCAGGTACACCCGAACCACGCTCGACTGCTTGTTCACGACGTGGTCGAGGAATCCCGGGTCCTGGTGCGAGAAGCCGTTGTGGTCCTGCCGCCAGACGTGCGACGAGAGCAGGTAGGTGAAGGAGGACACCGGCCGGCGCCACTCGACCTTCGCGCTCGACTCGAGCCATTTCGCGTACTGGTTGAACATCGAGTCGACGACGTGGATGAACGCCTCGTACGACGTGAACAGCCCGTGCCGCCCGGTGAGCAGGTAGCCCTCGAGCAGCCCCTGGGCGAGGTTCTCGCTCAGGATCTCGATCACGCGCCCGTCGTGGGAGAGGTTCTCGTCGGTCTCGAGCACCTCGCCCTGCCACTCCTTCGCCGTGACCTCGTAGACGTCGCTCAGCCGGTTCGAGGCGACCTCGTCGGGGCCGAAGATTCGGAACGTCTCCGGGTTCAGCCGGATCAGGTCGCGCAGCCACGAGCCGAGCACCTTGGTGGGCTCGGCCACGGCGCCCCGGCCCTCCGCACCCGTCCCGGGGCCCGACGGCCCGTCGCCCGGCGTGAGGTCGACGGCGACCGGCTCGAGCGCCGGCAGGGTGAGCGCCTTGCGCAGCAGCCCGCCGTTCGCGTGCGGGTTGGCGCTCATCCGCAGCTCTCCCGCGGGCCGCGCCGGCGCGAGCTCGGCGACGGGCTTGCCGTGCACGTCGAACAGCTCCCCGGGCCGGTAGCTCATCAGCCACTCCTGCAGCTGCGCGAGGTGCTCGGGGTTGTCGCGCACGCCGGCGAGCGGCACCTGGTGCGCACGCCAGGTGTTCTCCACCGGCAGCCCGTCCACGACCTTGGGCCCCGTCCAGCCCTTGGGTGTCTTCAGGATGACCATCGGCCACGCCGCCCGCGCGGTCTCGCCGCCCGACCGAGCCTGGCGCTGGATGGTCGCGATGTCGTCGAAGGCCTGCGCCATCGTGTCGGCGAAGCGCTGGTGCACCGCCATCGGGTCCTCGCCGTCGAAACCGCCGGCCACGATCCGGGGCGAGTAGCCGTAGCCGATGAACAGCGACTCGAGCTCGTGCTCCGGGATGCGCGCCAGCACGGTCGGGTTGGCGATCTTGTAGCCGTTGAGGTTGAGGATCGGCAGCACGGCCCCGTCGGTCATCGGGCTGAGGAACTTGTTCAGGTGCCAGCTCGTGGCGAGCGTCGCCGTCTCGGCCTCGCCGTCGCCGATCACGCAGGCCGTGATCAGCTCGGGGTTGTCGAGCGCCGCTCCGTAGGCGTGCACGAGGGAGTAGCCGAGCTCGCCGCCCTCGTTGATCGAGCCGGGTGTCTCGGGCGCCGCGTGCGAGGGGATGCCGCCCGGGAACGAGAACTGGCGGAACAGCCGCCGCATCCCCTCGCCGTTCTGGGAGACCTGGGGGAACAGCTCGGAGTAGGTGCCGTCGAGCCAGGCGTTGGCCACGACCCCGGGGCCGCCGTGGCCGGGACCCGCGATGTAGATGACGTTCGAGGAGCGCTCGACGATCAGCTTGTTCAGGTGCGCGTAGATGAAGTTCAGCGCCGGGGTCGTGCCCCAGTGCCCGAGCAGGCGGGGCTTGATGTCGTCGACCTTCAGGGGGCGCTTCAGCAGCGGATTGTCGAGGAGGTAGATCTGCCCGACCGAGAGGTAGTTGGCGGCTCGCCACCAGGAGTCGACGACGGACAGGGGGACTGCATCAGGAGCGGTCATGGCTTCAGCCTACGAAGGGGACCTCGCCGCCGACAGGGGTTGCGTGCGCTTTCCGACGAGGGTCGCACCCGGGTCGCACGCCGGGCCATGCACCGGGCCGCACGCTGGGCACCGGCTGGGAGCGGTGGACACGGTGTCCCCCAAGTGGCCGCTACCTCCGCAAGTCGGCCGCCCCTACCCTGGTGGCGTGAGTGTGCAGACGGGGGTCGCGACGCGGGTGCTCCGGCCGCGCGCGCAGATCCTCGCGCAGGCGCGCATCGTGGTGGCGGCGCTCACCCTGCCGATCTTCACGGCGATGCTCTGGTACGCCATCCCGCGTGGCAGCTGGCCCCGGGTCGTGATCGCCTTCGGCTTCGTGCTGCTGCTGTACGCGGCCGCCGTGCTGCTCCTGCGTTCGGTGAGCATCCGCGTGGAGCACGACGCCGTGGTGGAGCGCGGGTTCATCGCCCGCAGCCGGGTGCCGCTGAAGCGGGTCGCCTCGGCGATCGTGCTCGACGTCTACCGCGGACCGTCCAGCGAGACCACGCGCCAGCTCTTCCTCGTCGACACCGCCGGCGAGCTGCTGCTGCGCATGCGCGGCGAGTTCTGGGCCGGAGACGACATCGAGGCGGTGGCCACCGCCGTCGACGTTCCGGTGCAGCGCCGGCTCGACCCCGTCACGGCCTCGGCGGTGCGCCGCGAGATGCCCGAGCTGCTCTACTGGTTCGAGCGCTGGCCCTGGGTGGGCGCACTCGCCGCGGCCGGCGGCATCGCCGCCCTCGCGCTGCTCCTGATCGGGCTCATGTCCCCGACCCTGCTGCTGCCCTGACCCCGTCGCCCGCGAGCTCCCGCCCGAACACCACGCCGTGCGCGTCCCGCCGCAGCTCGCGGAACCCCACGCGGGGGTAGAACGCCTGCGCACCGGTGTTCGCCGGGTCGACGACGAGGTGCACCCCGGCCGTGCCCGCGGGCAGCGCCGCCACGAACGCCTCGATCAGCGACCGCCCGGCACCCCGCCCCTGCGCCGCGGGCAGCAGGTCGATGTGCAGGTGCGCCGGCAGCCGAGCGGCCTCGGGGCTGATCAGGCCGGCGGCGTGCTCCTTCCGCTCGTCGGCGGTCAGGCTCGACGGATGCGCGGCGAACCGCTCGGCGAACCGTGCCGTGTCGGCCGTCCCGAGCACGTACCCGAGCACATCGCCGTCGAGCTCCGCCAGCACCGCGAGCTCCGGCTCCAGGTCGAGGTAGGGCGCCGCCCAGCGGTCGGTGAGCACCCTCGGATCGGGATGCAGCGCGGTCGCGTCCCGCCCCGCGTCTCCCGTGCGCACGCAGATGGCGAGCACCGCCGCCCGGTCGCCGGGTCGGGCCGGGTCGAAGGCACGCAGGGTGAGCGGTGCGGCCTCAGGCACGGGCGAGCAGCTCGGTCGGCCGCGTGCGCCACGCGGCCACCAGTTCCGTGCGCACCGTGACTCCGCTGCCGGGTCCCGCCGGCACGGCGAGACGCCCGTCGACGAGCACGAACGACTCGGTGAGGTCTTCGGCGAAGTAGCGGTCGGACGCGGAGGTGTCGCCCGGCAGCGTGAAGCCGGGCAGGGCGGCGAGAGCCACGTTCGCGGCCCGGCCGAGGCCGGTCTCGAGCATCCCCCCGCACCAGACGGGGACGTCTCGCTCGAGACAGGCGTCGTGGATGCGGATGGCCTCGAGGTACCCGCCGACCCGACCCGCCTTGATGTTGACGATGGAGGTGGCGTCTCGCTCGATGGCGTCGATCGCCACCGCGGTGGAGGTGATCGACTCGTCGAGGCAGACCGGGGTGTCTATGGCCTGGGCGAGGGTCACGTGCGCCGCGATGTCCTCCTCGACGAAGGGCTGCTCGATCAGCAGCAGCCCGAAGTCGTCGAGCCCGCGCAGGTGGTCGATGTCGGCCACGGTGTAGGCGGTGTTGGCGTCGACCTGCAGCAGCGCATCCGGCCCCAGCATCGAGCGCACGGCGGCGACCGGTTCGAGGTCCCAGCCCGGCTTGATCTTGAGCTTGATGCGGCGGTAGCCGGCCTCGGCGTATTCGGTGACCTCGTCGAGCAGGGCCTCGATCGACGGGGCGATGCCCACCGAGACGCCGCAGTCGACCTCGGGCCGCACCGCTCCGAAGTACTCGCCGAAGCTGACACCGGCGGCGCGCGTCTGGGCGTCGAGCACCGCGGCCTCGAGGGCGGCCTTCGCCATGCGGTGGCCGACGGTCGCGCCGAGCACACTCGTCACCTCGGCGGCGCGCACTGTGCGGGCGTCGAGCAGGGCCGGGGCGAGATAGTCGCGGATGACCGCGGCCGCCCCCTCGACGTACTCGCTGGAGTACACCGGGTCGGCCATGGCGACGCACTCGCCCCAGCCCTCGCCCTGGGCGGTGAGCACCCGCACGAGCAGAACGTCGCGCGCACTCTGGCGGCCGAAGCTCGTCTCGAACGGGCGCACGAGCGGCATCGCGATGCGGTGCAGCTCGACGGCCTCGACCTCGACGGGCAGGGCCGAGCCCGGGGTGTGCACCGCGATGCCGGTCATGGTCTCGTGCCGCTCCTGCCGACCACTCGCCTACGCCAGCCGGTCTTCGAGGCCCCAGGCCTGGCCGTACCCGCCCGCGTCGACCGGCGCGGCCATCAGGTCGAGGAACGCCTTCGCGTCGAACGCCTCGGGGCCGAGCACGCCGGTGCCCGCCCAGGTGCCCGTCGAGAGCAGCTCGAGCGCGATCACCGGGTTGAGCGCGGTCTGCCAGACGACGCACTGGGCCTCGTACTCCGCCATCGTCCACTCGTTGTCGCTGACGTGGTAGAGGTACACCTCGCGCGGCTGGCCGTCGGTGCCGGTGCCCGTGACCCACAGGCCGGCGCAGGTCTTGCCCGTCATGAACGGGCCGAGGGTCGCCGGGTCGGGCAGCCCGGCCGCGACGACGTCGCGTGGGGCGACCTCGACGGGGCCGTTCGCCGAGCGCACGCGCACGGGCTGGGTCTTGTCGAGGCCGAGCTGGTGCAGCGTCTTCAGGATGCCGATGAACTCCTCACCGAGCCCGTACTTGAAGGTCACGCGCTTGGCGTCGACCCAGCGCGGCATCAGCAGCACCTCCTCGTGCTCGACGTTGACGCACTCGACGTCGCCGATGCCCTCGGGGAAGGTGAAGACCTCCGGCTCCGAGAACGGCGGGGTGGTGAACCAGCCCGTGTCCTTCTCCCAGATCACGGGAGGGTTCAGGCACTCCTCGATCGTCGTCCAGATCGAGAAGGAGGGGGCGAAGATCTCGTTGCCGTCGCTGTCGCGCACCACGAGGTTGGCGCCGTCGCGGGTGCCCAGCTCGTCGATCTCGCTGAACAGGTGGTCGGCGGCGTAGCGGGCGAACACGTCGGACAGGCCGGGCTCGACGCCCATCCCGACGAGCGCCAGCCGGCCCGCCTTCTCCCAGTCGGGAGCCTGGGCGAACTGGTCGTCGCCGAGCTTCACCCCCGTCTCGGAGTAGGGGTTCGTCGGGTGCGGCTCCGACAGGCTCATCGCCATGTCGAGGTAGTCGGCTCCCGCGGCGAGCGCCCCGGCGAAGATGGTCGGCACGAACTTCGGCTCGACGGCGTTCATCACGTGGGTGGCGCCGTGACGGCGGGCCACCTCGGCGACGTCGTCGGGGTTCGAGGCGTCGATGCGGTCGGGGGTGAAGCGGGCCGCGACCTCGGAGCCGTGCTTCGCCTCGACCCACGCGACGGTGCGTTCGGCTCGGGCGAGGTCGTAGTCGGTCACGACGAGGTGATCGTAGAAGCTGCGGCGCGCGGCGATCTTGGCGATCGCGTCACCGACACCGCCCGCGCCGACCAGGAGGATTCTCATGCCCTGACGTTATCGGTAGGCGAGGCGCTATCGGTAGACGAGGCCGGAGCGGAACGGTTCCAGATCGGCCGATGGTCGCGCACCCGCTCGGCGTAGATCTTCGACGCGAACGGCGCCCAGACGAGGGCGGCGACTCCCGCTCCGAGCAGCAGGCCGCCGATGGTGTCGGTGAGCCAGTGCGCCCCGAGGTAGGTGCGGCTCGCCATCATCAGCAGGGTGTACACCGAGCCGGCGACCCAGATCCAGGTGCGGGCGAACACGATGCCGAGCACCACCGCGAGTGTCGCCGCGTTGGCGGAGTGGCCCGACGGGAAGGAGCCGAAGTCGCTGACGACGAGCATGTCCTCGGGCCGTGGGCGGCCCACGGCGGTCTTCAGCACCTGCACCACCGCGGCGCTCAGGATGATCGAGATCGTGAAGAACAGCGCGGCCCACGGGCGCCGGAAGATCAGCAGCAGCGCGATGACGACGAGCGGGATGACGACGACCGCCAGGAAGCCGCCGCCGAGGTAGTTCATCACGAGCGACGGCGCCTCGAGGATCGGCGTGCGGTTCTCGAGGATCTCGTCCATCCATTCCTCGTCGATGCCGAACGGCAGGCCCTGCTCGCGCACGACGACGATCACGCCGAGGAGCACGGCGAGCAGCAGCGCCACGATCGCCGAGACCACGGGCCACCGCCGGGTCACCTTGTAGGGGACGGGAGGCTCCGGCGGGCCGAGCGTGTCGGCGGGCGGCGGCTGTTCAGACATGCCGTCACCGTACCTCAGTGCCCGAGAGCCGGCACCCGCTTCGGCCGCACCACGAGCCAGAGCGACAGGATGCTCACGACCGCCGTCGCCCCCATCACCGTCGCCATGGGGGTCGCCGAGTCGATGCCCAGCACCCCGACGAGCGGCGAGACGAGCCCCGCCAGACCGAAGTTGACCGCTCCGAGCAGCGACGCCGCCGTTCCGGCCTCGTGGCCGTGCGCGTTCAGGGCGAGCACCTGCACGCAGGGGAAGGTCAGCCCGCAGGAGGCGATGAAGAACCACAGCGGCACGAGCGTGCCCCAGAGCCCGAGGTCGAGCGCCGAGAACAGCACGATCAGCCCGGCGCAGGTGAGGAGCATCACCGTGGAGACCGCGAGGATCCACTGCGGCCCGAACCAGCGGGTCAGCCGCGCGCTCAGCTGCGTGCCGGCGACGATGCCGAGCGAGTTGACGGCGAACAGGATGCCGAACTGCTGCGCGTCGAAGCCGTAGACCTGCTGGAACAGGAACGAGCTCGCCGAGAGATAGGAGAACAGCCCCGAGAAGGTCATGCCGCCGATCAGCGCCACGCCCACGAAGACCGGGTCGGTGAGCACGTTGCGATACCGCTGCAGCACGCCCGATCGCCCGGTGCCGCTGCGGCGCTCCTTCGGCAGGGTCTCCCTGATCCAGAGCGTCACGACGGTCACCACGAGTGCGCCGTAGGCGGCCAGCACCCAGAAGATGCCGCGCCAGTCGACCACGAGCAGCAGCTGCGAGCCGATCACGGGCGCGATGATGGGCGCGAGCCCCGACACCAGCGCGAGCCGGGAGAGCATCACGACCAGCCGGCGGCCGCCGAACAGGTCGCGCACCATCGCCATGGCGACCACGCCCCCGGCCGCGGCACCCATGCCCTGGATGACGCGGAACACCCCGAGGCTCACGATCTCGGGCGCGACCGCCGCACCGACGCACGCCAGCACGTGCACCGACGAGGCGATGATGATGGGCATCCGTCGCCCGACCCGGTCGCTCAGCGGCCCCACCAGCAGCTGGCCCAGGGCGAAGCCGAGGGTGGTGCCGGTGAGGGTGAGCTGGATCGCGGCGGCCGGCACCTCGAACTCGGCCTCGAGCACCGGGAAGGCCGGCAGGTAGAGGTCGATGGTGAACGGGCCGAGCGCCACGAGGGCGCCGAGGATGAGGACGTAGAAGAGGCGCTGCCGGCCGCTCAGCGCGTCGCCCGGGTGGGAGGTCGTCGTCAACGGCGCCCCGTGCCGTCGACGGCGAACGGCTCGATGGCGGCGAGCTCGTCGTCGGAGAGCGGCGGGGCGCCCAGGGCGGCGACGTTCTGCTCGAGCTGCGTGACGCTCGAGGCGCCGATCAGCGCGCTGGTGACCTGCGGGTGGCGGAGCACCCAGGTCAGGGCGAGCTGCGCGAGGGTCTGGCCGCGGCCCTTCGCGATCTCGGCGAGCCCGCGGGCGCGCTCGAGGTAGGTCTCGTCGATGCGGTCGGCCGAGAGGAAATTGCTCGTGGCGGCCCGCGAGTCGGCCGGCACGTGGCCGTCGAGGTAGCGGTCGGTGAGCAGTCCCTGCTGCAGCGGCGAGAAGACGATGCTGCCGGCGCCGACCTCCTCGAGCACTGGCAGCAGGCCGGTCTCGATGTGGCGGTTGAACATCGAATAGCTCGGCTGGTGGATGGTCAGCGGCACCTTGTGCTCAGCCAGGAGGCGCGCGGCCTCCCTGGTCTGCTCGGGCGAGTAGTTCGAGACGCCGACGTAGAGCGCCTTGCCCGAGTGCACCGCGGTCGCGAGCGCGCCCATGGTCTCCTCGAGCGGGGTCTCGGGGTCGAAGCGGTGGGAGTAGAAGATGTCGACGTAGGGCAGGCCGAGCCGCGTCAGCGACTGGTCGAGCGACGCCAGGAGGTTCTTGCGCGAGCCCCACTCCCCGTAGGGGCCCTCCCACATGTGGTAGCCGGCCTTCGACGAGATGATCAGCTCGTCACGGTAGGGCGTCAGGTCCTCGGCGAAGACGCGGCCGAAGTTGGTCTCGGCCGATCCGGGGGGCGGGCCGTAGTTGTTCGCCAGGTCGAAGTGGGTGATGCCGAGGTCGAAGGCGCGGCGGATGATGGCGCGCTGGGTGTCGATCGGGCGCTCGTGACCGAAGTTGTGCCAGAGGCCGAGCGAGAGCTCGGGAAGCTTCAGGCCGCTCCGGCCCGAGCGCTTGTAGGGCATCCGCTCGTAGCGGTCGGGGGCGGCGAGGTAGGTGTCGGACACGCGGGACTCGTTTCTCTTCGGTGAGGTGCGGGGGCTATGAGGGGGGCGGTGACGGTGGGGGCGGAGAGGTCAGGGTGCGTCGAGCACGTCGAGCCCGGCAGCGCGCAGCTCGGCGAGCCGCTCGTCGTGGCCGGCCGGGGCGTGGTCTCCGGATGCGGTGACCAGCAGCTCGAACTCCGACAACCCTGCCACGATCCCGACGTCGGCCTGGCCGATCTTCGACGGGTCGGCGACCACGACGGCGCGGTCGCTCGCCGCCACCATCGCGCTCTTCAGCTCGGACTCGGGGAGGTTGACGTTCGTCACCCCGGCCCGCACGTCGACCCCGGTGCAGCCGATGACCGCGAGGTCGGCGTGCAGCCGGCCGAGCAGCGCCGAGGCGTAGGGCGCGACGAGGGAGTGCTGGAGCGGCCGGAGCGTTCCCCCGGTGACGACGACGGTGAAGCGCGGGATGGCGTCCTCGAGCGCCAGGGCGATGGAGAGGCCGTTGGTGATGATCACCACGTCGTCGAGGTCGTCGCGCTCGAGCAGCGCGTCGGCGACCGCCGCCGTGGTCGTGCCGACGTCGAGCAGCACGCTGCTGCCGCTCTCGACGAGCGCTGCGGCCGCGATGCCGATGCGGCGCTTCTCGTCGGCCCAGGTGGCCCTCGCCGACTCGAAGGAGGGCTCGAGCGCGTCGGCGCGGGGGGACATGCCGCGCAGGACCGCGCCGCCGTGCACGCGGTCGACCGCACCGTCGCGCTCGAGGGCCGCGAGGTCGCTGCGCACGGTCACCTCGGACACACCCAGCTCGCGACTCAGCTCGGCGACACGCGCGAAACCGGTCGCCGCGACGAGCTCGAGCACCCGCGCTCGGCGCACCGTCGCCGCGTCATTCCCCATGGCTTCATCTTACGCATTCGAAACCCGATTGGGCAGGCTTGACTTTCGGGTTCGAAACTGGCGTAATCGAGGGGTGCAGACCCTCAGCAACAGAATCATCAAGCGGGTGCACCGTCTCTCCGACGGCCGCGAACTGATCTACTTCGACGACCCCGACACCCGGCTCCCGCCCGAGCGAGCCGACGACGCCCGCCCCGAGGCTCCCCGACCGCCCGTCGCCCAGATGCGACAGGACCCGCTGACCGGCGAGTGGGTCTCCATCGCGGCCGCCCGGCAGAACCGGGTGATGCTGCCCCCGAAGCACCTCGACCCGCTCGCCCCGTCGAGCCCCGAGAACCTCACCGAGGTGCCGAGCGACTACGACGTCGCGGTGTTCGAGAACAAGTCGCCGTCGTTCGGCCCCGACGTGGCTCCCGAGGGCACCGACCCGGCTGTCTCTCTGGCGGAACTGCGCGAGATCGGGCTCGGCCGCACCGCCACCTCGGTCGGCCGCTGCGAGGTCGTCTGCTTCAGCCCGGCGACGGAGGGGTCGTTCGCCGACCTGTCCGTCACCCGGGCGCGCACGGTGATCGAGGCCTGGGCCGACCGCACGGCCGCCCTCTCGGCCCTGCCGGGTGTGCAGCAGGTGTTCCCGTTCGAGAACCGCGGCGAGGCCATCGGCGTGACGCTGCACCACCCGCACGGCCAGATCTACTCGTACCCCTACATCACCCCGCGCACGCAGAAGCTGATCTCGTCGATCGAGAGCTACGGCCCGACGCTGTTCGCCGACATCCTCGACCTCGAGCGCTCCTCCGACCGCGTGCTGATCGAGGGCGAGCACGTCACCGCCTTCGTGCCGTTCGCGGCGCGCTGGCCCGTCGAGGTGCACCTGCTGATGAACCGGCACGTGCCCGACTTCGCCGAGACCACCCCCGAGGAGCGCGACGAGCTCGCGGTCGTCTACCGCCGCATCCTGCGCGCCATCGACCGCCTCTACGACACGCCCACCCCCTACATCGCCGCGTGGCACCAGGCGCCGGTCAACGAGCACCGCGACGACATCCGCCTGATGCTGCAGATCACCTCGCCGCGCCGTGCGGCCGACAAGCTAAAGTTCCTGGCCGGCTCCGAAGCCGCCATGGGAGCCTTCATCGGTGACGTGCCGCCCGAAACGGCGGCCGGCCTGCTGAAAGACGCGCTCGCCCGCGCAGACAAGGACGACGAATGACCGACGGAACCTCCCCCGCCCCCGGCGGGCTCGAGCAGCTCGACTCCGCCGCCGTGCGCGGCTTCGCTGCGGCTTACGGCCAGGCCCCGACCTCGCTCTGGGCCGCCCCGGGCCGGGTGAACCTGATCGGCGAGCACACCGACTACAACGACGGCTTCGTGCTGCCCTTCGCCATCGACCGCCACACCGTGATGGCGGCGCGGTTGCGCGACGACCGCACCGTGCGCGTCTCGTCGGCGTTCACCGACGAGGTCGTCTCGATCTCCCTCGACGAGCTCACGGCCGAGGCCGTGTCGGGCTGGTCGGCCTACCCGCTCGGCGTGATCTGGGCCGCCGGGGTGCAGGGCGCCGACCTCGCCCGGGTGCCCGGGCTCGACCTCTACTTCGTCTCCGACATCCCGGTCGGCGCCGGCCTGTCCTCGAGTGCCGCGCTCGAGAGCGTGGTCGGCATCGCGATCGACGAGCTCTGGGGCCTCGGCTTCGACCGCCGCACCCTGGCCGTGATCGGCCGCCGCGCCGAGAACGAGGCCGTCGGCGCGCCCACCGGCATCATGGACCAGTCCGCCGTGCTGCTCGGCCGGCTCGACTCGGCCGTGCTGCTCGACTGCCGCTCGCTCGAGACCCGCGTCGTGCCGCTCGGCCTCGACGACGAGGAGCTCGTGATCGTCGTCACCGACACCCGCGTCGAGCACGAGCACGCGACCGGAGGATACGCCGCCCGCCGCGCCTCCTGCGAGCTCGGCGCGCGCACCCTCGGGGTGACCTCGCTCCGCGACCTCGGCCCCGACGACCTCGGCCGCGCCGAGGAGCTGCTCGACGACGAGACCTTCCGCCGGGTGCGGCACGTCGTCACCGAGAACGAGCGCGTGCTCGACCTCGTGCGCACGCTCGAGAAGCGCGGCGCCGGCGCGGTCGGCGCCCAGCTCGACGCCTCGCACACCTCGATGCGCGACGACTTCGAGATCTCGGTGCCCGAGCTCGACCTCTCCGTCGAGGTGGCCCGCCGCGTCGGCGCCGTCGGCTCCCGGATGACCGGCGGCGGTTTCGGCGGATCGTCCATCGCCCTGATCCACCGCTCGAAGGCCGAGGCGCTCGCCGAGGCCCAGCGCGCCGCCTTCGCCGAGGCGGGCTACCGCGAACCCGTCGTGTTCACCGTCGTGCCCTCGGAGGGTGCGGTGCGCCGGCCGTTCGGCGGAGCATCCGTCACCGACCCCGCCATCGCCACCGGCCCCGCCATCGCCACCGACCCCGCCATCGAGAGGATCTCGGAATGACCACCTGGCTCGTCACCGGAGGCGCCGGCTACATCGGCGCCCATGTCGTCCGGGCGCTGCAGGGCGCCGGACTCACCCCCGTCGTCCTCGACGACCTCTCCAGCGGCTTCGCCGGCTTCGTGCCGGAGGGGGTCGCCTTCGTCCAGGGCTCGATCCTCGACGGCGACCTCGTCGAGGAGACGCTTCGCGCGCACGACGTCACGGGCGTCATCCACGTCGCCGGCTACAAGTACGCCGGCGTCTCGGTGAAGCGACCCCTGCACACCTACGAGCAGAACGTCACCGGCACCGCGGTGCTGCTCGAGCGCATGCAGGCGGTCGGTGTCTCGCGCCTGGTGTTCTCCTCGAGCGCCGCCGTCTACGGCACGCCCGACACGCTGCTCGTCACCGAGGACACCCCGAAGGCGCCCGAATCGCCCTACGGCGAGTCGAAGCTGATCGGCGAATGGCTGCTGCGCGACCAGGCCGTCGCCGCCGGGCTCGCCTCCACCGCGCTGCGCTACTTTAACGTGGTGGGCTCGGGCTCGCCCGACCTCTACGACGCGAGCGCGCACAACCTGTTCCCGCTGATCTTCCGCGCCCTCGGCGAGGGCCGCACGCCCACCATCTTCGGCGACGACTACGACACCCCCGACGGCACCTGCGTGCGCGACTACATCCACGTCTCCGACCTCGCGCTCGCCCACGTGGCGGCCGCGCGTCGGCTCGAGGCGGGCGAGCCCGTGCTGCCCGCCTACAACCTCGGCTCGGGCGACGGCGTCTCGGTGCGCGAGATCATGGATGCGGTGGCCTCCGTGACCGGCATCGACTTCACCCCCGAGGTGGCGCCCCGTCGCCCGGGTGACCCGGCCCGCATCGTGGCGCTCGGCGAGCTCGCCGCCCGCGACCTCGGCTGGGAGATGCGGCACACGCTCGAGGAGATGGTGCAGTCGGCGTGGGAGGCGTACCCGAAGGGGTAGGGCACGGCCTGCCGCTGGCTTCGGTCAGCCTCCCACCGCGGGCGGTGTCACGAGCTCGAGCACGGCGACCGTGAGGTTGAAGGCGCCGTGCGCGACGATCGACGGCCCGAGTCGTCCGGTGACCACCGCAAGCACGCCGAGCACGACACCCACCACGAAGAGGGTGAGCAGGCGCGACGCCGCGGCGGCCGTCTCGGGCACCCCGTCGAGGTGGAAGACCGTGAACAGCAGCGCCGAGCCGAGCACCGCGATCACCGCGGCCCGGCGCCGCCGCGCATCCGTCGCCGCCCCCGTGCCCTCGGCCCCGGCCGCGCCCCTTACCCCGGCCCCGGCCGGCGCGACGGCCCGCTCGATCGCGCGCAGGGCCAGCCCGCGGAAGTAGAGCTCCTCGACCACCGGCGACACGACGGATGCGGCCAGCACCGCGAACACCACGAACAGCACCGGGTCGCCGACGCCCCCGGCGAACGCCGTGGCCCGCGTGCCGCTCAGCTGCCGCACGACCTCGGCCAGCCCGAGCGCCGCGAGCCGCAGCCCCACCCCCACGGCGAGCCCCACCGCCACGTCGACCGGCCGGAACCGCAGCCCGAAGTCGAGCGCCAGGCTCCGCCGGCCTCGCCACCAGGTGGCGAGGAGCACGACGGCGACGAGCGGCAGCCACCCGCTGACGACCTGCTCGATGCCGAGCACCAGCCAGGCCTCGCCGCCCACCCCGGGCAGCCGCACCAGCACCCGCACGACCGCCGACAGCACGACGAACGCCACCACCCCGACGAGCACGTCGGGAAGGCCCCACCGCACCGCCCGCGGATGCGCGGCCCCGGTGGCCGTCACGGTCACGCGGGCGCGAGGAGGGCGCCGACGGACGCGGGGGCGGCGCCCGCGCGCACCTCGCCCGTGACGCGGCCGGCGGCCATCGTGACCACGCGGTCGCAGATCGCCAGGAGGGCGGGCAGGTCGGCCGAGGCGATGACGACGGCCTTGCCCGAGGCCCGGGCCGCCTCGAGGTGGGTGACCATCTCGGCCCGCTGCGCATCCGTCGACCCGCGGAACGGCTCGCCGAGCAGGAGCACCCGGCGGTCGGACGCGGGGAAGGCGGCGACCAGGCCGCGGATGTGCCCCGCCTCGTCGCCGCCCTTGCCGAGCGCGCGGGCGGCCCCGAGCATCTTGTCGCCGAAGCCCTCGCGGGGAGCGGTGTCGCTGTCGCGGTCGACGAGGCCGAGCGAGACGAGTGCCGGCAGCTTCGAGGCCGAGACCGGCATGGCGATGCCGCCGACGAAGCGCACGCGGTAGCGGGGGGCGGAGGTGGTGGCGAGGAAGAGCCCCGCCGCGATGGCCTTCTCGACCGTGGAGGTGTCGACCGGGCGGCCGTCGAGCTCGACGGTGCCCGTGGTGCCGGTGCCCTCGGAGCGGCCGTAGACGCTGAGCAGCAGCGACTCCGCTCCCGAGTCGCGGAGGCCGGCGAGGCCGACGATCTCGCCCGGCCGCACGTCGAGCGCGGCGTCGGAGACGAGGCGGCGCTCGGGTTCGACCGGGTCGGAGGTGCTCCAGGCGGCGACGCGGAGGAGCGGAGGGCCCGACGCGGGCTGCGGGGGGAGGGCGGGACGCGCATCCGTCACCCCCACCAGCTCGGCGAGCACCCGGTCGCGCACCGCCTCGCGCTCGGCCGCCGAGCCCGACCACGACGACCGCCGGTGGGCGCCCACGATCGCGCCTCCCCGGAGCACCACGAGCTCGTCGGCGTAGCCGAGCGCCTCGGCCGGACGCTGGGTGACGACCAGCACGGCGGCGCCCCGGGCCGCGAGGCCGCCGAGCAGCTCGATCAGCCGGGCGGCGTCGGCCGGGGAGAGCCGGGCCGCCGGCTCGTCGAGCGCGACGACGGCCGCGCCGCGTGCCTCGGCCCGGGCGAGCTCGATCACCAGGCGGTCGAACTCTCCGGCATCACCCGCGCGGTCGACGGGGCGCAGCGTCGAGCCGAGACCGGCGAGCAGGGCGGCCGCGTCGTCGCGGGTGCGCTTCCAGTCGATTCCGCAGCGGAAGAGCCCGCGGGTGCGGCGGCGCTCGTGCCCCATGAAGATGTTCTCGGCCACGTCGAGCGCGGGCACGAGGCCGCGGCGGCGATCGATCCAGGCGTAGACCGGGGCGACCCCGGAGGTGATGCGGTCGGCGATCTCGCGGGCGAGGCCGTCGGGCCCGTCGTCGTCGCCGGCGCAGAGGGCGACCACGGCGCCCGCCCGCGTCACCAGGGCGTCGCCCGACGGGAGGGTGAAACGGAATTCGGCGGGTGTCACGACCGCGACCCTATACCGGGCCGGGTGGACACCCGCCGAATTCTCATGCGGAGCGCTCTGCCGAGGCTCAGCGACCGCCGGAGCGGCGCTTGTTGTAGACGTCGAACGCGACGGCGAGCAGCAGCACGAGGCCCTTGACGGCCTGCTGCCACTCGATGCCGATGCCCATGATCGACATGCCGTTGTTCAGCACACCGATGATCAGACCACCGATGATCGCGCCGCCGATGGTGCCGACACCACCCTGCACCGCCGCGCCACCGATGAAGGCGGCGGAGATGGCCTCGAGCTCGAAGCCGTCACCGGCCTTCGGGCCGGCGAGGTTGAGGCGGGCGGTGAAGATCAGGCCGGCGAGTGCGGCGAGCACACCCATGTTCACGAACAGCCAGAAGGTGACGTTGCGCGTCTTGATGCCCGAGAGCTCCGCGGCGTGCAGGTTGCCACCGATGGCGTAGACGTGACGGCCGAAGGTCGAGCGGTTCATGACCGTGCCGTAGATGAGCACGAGCACGGCCAGCACGATCAGGGTGACCGGGATGCCCTTGTAGGTGGCGAGGGCGTAGGCGAACAGCGCGACGGCCACGGCGACGAGCACCAGCTTGGCGACGAACCAGGCGAAGGGCTCGACCTCCTGGCCGTAGCTCTGACGGGCACGGCGGGTGCGGAACTGGGACACGAACAGCGCGATGATCGCGATGGCCGCGATGCCGAGGGTGAGCGGGTCGAGCTCGAAGCTGCCGAACAGGTCGGTGAGGAAGCCGTTGCCGAGGGCACGGTACTCGGTCGGGAACGAGCCGATGTTGGCGTTGCCCAGCACCACGAGGGCGAGACCGCGGAAGATCAGCATGCCCGCCAACGTCACGATGAACGCCGGTATGCCCACGAAGGCGATCCAGAAGCCCTGCCAGACGCCCACGAGGGCACCGACGAGCAGCGACAGGATGATCGACAGCCACCAGGGCAGACCCCACTGCACCGCGAACACACCCGAGACGGCGCCGACGAACGCGGCGACCGATCCGACCGACAGGTCGATGTGGCCGGCGATGATGACCATCACCATGCCGATCGCGAGAACGAGGATGTAGCCGTTCTGCACGATCAGGTTGGAGATGTTCTGCGGGCGCAGCAGGATGCCGTTGGTGAGGATGCTGAACAGCACCACCACGAGCACCAGGGCGATGAAGATGCCGTTCTTGCCGAGGTCGCCCAGGATGTGGCTGAGGCGCTCGGTGAACTTGTTCTCGACGGGGTTGACTTGCGCGCCCGCGGCCGTCGCGTCGGACGGCTTGGTTTCCAGGTCGGACATGGTCCTTGTTTCTCCTTTTCCGTAGCGCGCGGGCTAGCGGGGCTTTTCCATGGTCATGAGTTTGAGCAGGGCCTCGGGGGTGGCCTCCTCGATGGGCAGCTCACCGGTGATCCGGCCCTCGGAGAGGGCGTAGACGCGGTCGCAGATGCCGAGCAGCTCGGGCAGCTCGGAGGAGATGACGATGATGCCCTTCCCCTCGGCGGCCAGCTTGTTGATGATGCTGTAGATCTCGTACTTCGCACCCACGTCGATGCCGCGGGTGGGCTCGTCGAGGATCAGCACGTCGGGGTCGGAGTAGATCCACTTCGACAGCACGACCTTCTGCTGGTTCCCGCCCGAGAGCTTCCCGGTCTTCGCCAGCACGCTCGGCGCCTTGATGTTCATGCTCGTGCGGTAGGAGTTCGCGACCTGGAACTCCTTGCCGTCGTCGACCAGGCCGAAACGCTCGAGCTTCTCCAGCGACGCCATCGAGATGTTGCGCTTGATGTCGTCGATCAGGTTGAGCCCGTAGGTCTTGCGGTCTTCCGTGGCATAGGCGAGACCGTTCTCGATCGCCTCGGCGACGGTGCGGGTCTTCACCTCCTTGCCCTTGACGAAGACGCGGCCCGAGATCTTGGAGCCGTAGCTGCGACCGAACAGGCTCATCGCGAACTCGGTGCGGCCGGCGCCCATCAGACCCGCGATGCCGACGATCTCGCCGGCGCGCACGGTGATGTTGACGTCGTCGACCATCACGCGGGTCGGGTCCTGCGGGTGGTGCGCGGTCCACTCCTCGACGCGGAGGATCTCCTCGCCGATGTGCGGCGTGTGGTCGGGGTAGCGGTGCTCGAGGTCGCGGCCCACCATGTCCTTGATGATGCGCTCCTCGGTGACGTCGGTCTTCGAGATCGTCTCGATGGTCTTGCCGTCGCGGATGACGGTGACCGAGTCGGAGACCTTCTTGATCTCGTTCAGCTTGTGGCTGATGATGATCGACGTGATGCCCTGCTCCTTGAGGTGCAGGATGAGGTTCAGCAGGTGGTCGGAGTCCTCGTCGTTCAGGGCCGCGGTGGGCTCGTCGAGGATGAGCAGCTTCACACGCTTGGACAGCGCCTTCGCGATCTCCACGAGCTGCTGCTTGCCCACGCCGATGTCGCGCACCTTGGTGGTGGGGTTCTCCTTCAGTCCCACGCGCGCCAGCAGTGCGGCGGCCTCGTGGTTGGTCTTGTTCCAGTCGATCAGGCCGAGCGGGCCCTTCAACTCGTTGTTCAAGAAGATGTTCTCGGCGATCGAGAGGTAGGGGCTGAGGGCGAGCTCCTGATGGATGATCACGATGCCCTTCGCCTCCGAGTCACGGATGTCGCGGAACTGCACGACCTCGTCCTCGAACACGATGTCACCCTCGTAGGTGCCGAACGGGTAGACGCCCGAGAGCACCTTCATCAGCGTCGACTTGCCGGCGCCGTTCTCCCCGCAGATCGCGTGGACCTCGCCGCGGCGGACGTCGACCGTCACGTTCTGCAGCGCTTTCACGCCGGGGAACGTCTTGGTGATGCTCCGCATCTCGAGGATGTTCGTCCTGTCATCGGACATGTCGTGGATAACCTGCTTCCTTGCCTCGTACGCCGTACGCCGGGTGGGGCGAGACCCGCGCCCCGGCCGCGCTCTCGCGCGACCGGGGCGGGGTCTCGGTGGGGCTGACTAGCCCTTGATCTCGTCTTCGGTCCAGTAGCCGGACTTCACGAGGACGTCCTCGATGTTGTCCTTGACCACGATCTGCGACTCGAGCAGGTACGAGGGGACGACCTTCGTGCCGTTGTCGTAGTCGGTGGTGTTGTTGGTCTCGGGCTCGTTGCCCTCGAGCAGCGCCGACGCCATGTCGACCGCGACCTTGGCCAGGTTGCGGGTGTCCTTGAAGATGGTGGCGTACTGCTCACCGGACTCGATGGCCTTGACGGAGTCGAGCTCGGCGTCCTGACCCGAGATGACGGGCCACTCGGCACCGACCGAGTAGCCGGCGTCGGTGAGGGCCGAGATGATGCCGCGCGAGATGCCGTCGTAGGGCGAGAGCACCGCGTTCACCTTGGAGCCGTCGGAGTAGGTCGACGTCAGCAGGTTCTCCATGCGCTTCTGGGCGGTCTCGCCGTCCCAGCGGAGCGTGGCGGCCTGCTCGAAGGCCTCCTGGCCCGACTTCACGACGAGGACCTTCTTGTCGATGTAGGGCTGCAGGGTGTCGATCGCACCGTTCCAGAAGAACGTGGCGTTGTTGTCGTCGGGCGAACCGGCGAACAGCTCGATGTTGAAGGGGCCGGCGGGGGCACCGTCGGTGGCCTTGCCCTCGAGGTCGACCAGGCCGAGGCCGTTCAGCACCGAGTTGGCCTGCTGCACGCCGACCTTGTAGTTGTCGAACGACGCGTAGTAGTCGACGTTCTCGGTGTCGCGGATGAGGCGGTCGTAGGCGATGACGGGGATGTCGTTGTCCGCGGCCTCCTGCAGCACGCTGGTGAGCGTGGTGCCGTCGATCGAGGCGACGATCAGGGCCTTGGCGCCCTTGGTGATCATGTTCTCGATCTGCGAGACCTGGGTGGGGATGTCGTCCTCGGCGTACT
Organism: Herbiconiux gentiana; assembly: GCF_024978135.1. GTDB lineage: Bacteria > Actinomycetota > Actinomycetes > Actinomycetales > Microbacteriaceae > Herbiconiux > Herbiconiux gentiana. The sequence goes on from NZ_JANTEZ010000002.1 coordinate 170,021, forward strand.
GGAGGTCGACGGTGTAGCCCTGGTCCTCGAGCTGCGACTTGACGGCGTCGCCGTCCTGGATCCAGCGCTCCGACGACTTCGTCGGCATCGCGACGCCGATCAGGCCGCCGTCTCCGCTTCCGCTGTCGCCACCGGAGCTGCTGCCCCCGCTGGAGCAGGCGGCCAGGCTGACCATCAGGGCGCCGGCGGCGACTCCTGCGAGCAGTGTCTTGATCTTCACTGTGTTTCCTTTCGTGATGTGGTGTAGGACTTCTTCGTCGTGATCGGACTCGTGGCATCGGGACTGAGTTCCCGCGGTTCGCCGAGCTGGCGGGCCAAGTGCGCGACCCGGGCAGCGTCTTCGACGAGCACCGCCGTCTTCACCGCGGTACGGGCATCCGGACCGATGGTGAAGGGGCCATGGCTCTGCATCAGCACGGCCGGAGAGCGGTGGCCCGCCAGCGTGTCGACGATCCCCCGCCCGATCGAGTCGTCGCCGATGCGGGCGAGCGGACCGACCGGGATCTCCCCGCCGAACTCGGCCACCATGGTCGTGGTGACGCAGGGGATGGGCTCCCCGAGCGTCGCCCAGGCCACGGCGTAGGGCGAGTGGGTGTGGGCCACTCCCCCGACCTCCGGCATGGTGCGGTACACGTAGGCGTGCGCCGCGGTGTCGACCGAGGGGGCGCGAGCGGCGCCGGGCGTGCCCGGAACGACCGCGCCCTCGAGGTCGCAGAGGATCATGTTCTCCGGTGCCAGATCTTCGTAGGAGACACCGGAGGGCTTGATGACGAACAGGTCTGCGCCGACCACACGACCCGAGATGTTCCCGCCCGTCCAGACCACGAGCTCGTAGCGCGTGAGCTCGGAGTGCAGACCAGCGATCTCCGCCCGCAAGCGGGCGATGCCCACCTCGAGTTCGGCTCGCATCGTCATCCTCATGACCCCTTCGTCTTGTGTGACCGTTCACAAATCAGTTCATGTGAACGGTCACATCGGATTGATATTACGCCCATGGCGGCCGAGCCTGTCAAGTCGCCGATTGTCTCGGTTCGGTAACCGAGCGGATGCGCCCCGTTCGGGGGCCGCATCGCGATCAGGCGGCCGGCGGAGCCGTCGATCGCCGCACGACGAGCGACGGCAGCAGCGACCCCGGATAGGCCGGCGCGGGCTCGATGGCCGCGCCCTCCCCCGCCGCGTCCTCGTCGACGGCGGCCACCAGCAGCGCGACGCAGCGCCGGCCGAGCTCGGCGAAGTCCTGCCGCACCGTGGTGAGGGGTGGCCAGAAGTGGGCCGCCTCCGGGATGTCGTCGAAACCGACCACGCTGATGTCGCCCGGCACGTCGAGCCCGGCGTCGCGGATGGCGTGGATGAGCCCGAGCGCCATCTGGTCGTTCGAGGAGAAGATCGCGGTGAAGTCGCGCACGCGCAGCAGCTCCAGCCCGGCGTAGTAGCCGAACTCCGCGGTCCAGTCGCCGAGGATGGGCGCCGTCGTCGGCACGTCCTGATCGCTCATCTCGCGCAGGAACCCCTCCATCCGCGCCTCGGCCTCGACCCAGTCCTGCGGGCCGGCGAGGTGGTAGATGCCGCGGTGGCCGAGCTCGATCAGGTGCCGGGTCGCCAGCCGGGCGCCTTCGATCTGGTCGACCGAGAGCGAGTGGTCGCCCTGGCGGCCCGTCGACTGCAGCGTCACGTAGGGCAGGTCGAGACTCAGCTCGTGCAGGGTGTCGAACACTCGCACCTGCGGGGCGATGACGACCATCCCCTCCACCGCCTGGTCGAGCAGGTGGGTGATGGCGCGGGCGATCGAGTTGCGGTCGGTGCCGTCGGCGTTGGCGGTGACCACCAGGTAGCCGTGCAGCAGCGCGGCCTCCTCGATGGCCTTGATGCTCGACGCCGGCCCGTACTCCGAGCGCGACGAGGTGAGCACCCCGATGGCGCGGGAACGGCTCGTGACCAGGGCGCGGGCCGCGCGGTTCGGGCGGTAGTTCAGCTCGCCCATCACCTCGAGCACGCGGGCCTTGGTCTCGTCGCGGATGCTCGGGTGGTTGTTCAGCACCCGGGAGACGGTCTGGTGCGAGACCCCGGCGAGCTTCGCGACGTCGCGGATGCTCGGCGCCCGGGGGCGCTTGGCCTCCGCCGAGGGCTCGTTCATCCCGTACCTGCTCTGGTGCCGATGTGCACGTTCACACGGCGTGAACGCCCTTACATTATGCACGTCGGCGACGTGACCAGAACTGTGAGTCGCGGATGCCCGGCCGAGCTCGATGTGACTGTCACACGTCCCCGTTCCCACGAGGGGGACGAGCGTGTGACAGTCACACCGACGATCGGCGCGGCCACCCGGTCCCGCTACACACCCGCGTGGACGCGGGTGCCGCGGGGCGCCGGGACGGCTCGGGCCGAGTGCCGCAGCTGCAGCACGCCGCCCTCGAGCGCCGTCTCGGTGACGACGCCGAGACCGGCGGCCTGCGCCGCCTCACGCCGCCAGGCGAGGGCGTTCTGCACCTCGTCGTCGTGACGTGCGGCGGCCGGCACCTCGATCACGAGGTCGGGGGCGAGGATCGCCCCGGCCTCGGCGAACGAGCGGTGCGCCGAGCGGATCAGCGCCGACGCCCACACCTCGGGGTGCGGCAGCGACGCGTCGACGATCAGGCAGTGCAGCTCGATGGGATGCACCGAGCCGACGGGGCCCCACCAGACGCCCCGGGCGACCGGGCGGTCGTCGAGGACGGCCAGCCAGGTCCAGTCGCGGCGGTAGGTGCCGGCCGCGAGACCGCGGCCGAACTGCAGGGCGTCGACCCACGAGACGGGGTCGTGTTGATGGAACAGGAGCAGCTCGCTGTCGTGCGAGCGGGATGATGCGGTGAACACGGGAAGTCTTCCTCCATGAGATGACGAGCGATGGAGGCGCTTCCTGGCGTTCGGGTCGCGGCTAGGCCGTGACGCGCATGAACGGGGGAAGCGCCATGTCGAAGTTCCGATTCGGAATCATGGTGTTCACCTCCCCTTTCGTTCATGGCGGCCGAGTTGCCGCGGGTACTGACGTTAGCGGGTGCTCGCGGGTGGGCGCAAGGGTTTTCCCAGGATCGTGGCCTGGTGCCCGGTCTCTGCGTCTGTGCCCGAGTGCGTGCCTGTGCCCTAGTGCCCGGTCGAGGTGCGCCGCGGGAGGGCGAACACGAGCAGGAAGGCCAGCACCGCGAAGCCCGTGCTCACGGCCATCGCCAGGGCGGAGCTGTTCACGAAGCCGGTGGCGAGAGCATCCGGAGACCCCTGGCCGACGACCAGCGAACCGAAGAACACACTGCCCACCACCGCGATGCCGATCGCGCTGCCGACGCGCTGCATGGCGCTGATGACGCCCGAGGCCGAACCGGCCTCCTTGCGGTCGACGGTGGCGACGATGAACTGGGCGTTCGGGGCGATGAACAGGCCGTTGCCGGCACCGGCGATCAGCAGCGGGGCGAGCAGCAGCCAATTGCTGAGGTCGGCCGGCGGCGTGACGAGCAGGATGACCCAGATCGCCGCGAGGCCGACGACGACCGCGCCCGTGCCGATCACGAGCACGGTGCGACCGAGGCGCTGGGCGAGCCGGGCGCTCTGGCTCGAGCCGACGATGGACCCGATGGCGAACGGGATCGAGACGGCACCCGACTCGAGCGCGGTGTGGCCGAGGCCGGCCTGCCAGAGCAGCGAGATCGTGAAGAAGATGCTGGTGAAGCTCGCGAAGTAGACCAGGGCGAGCACGACGCCGCCCGTGAACGCGGGGTGGCGGAAGAGGCTCGGCGGCACGAGGGGGATGCTGCCGCGGCGGGTGTACCGCACCTCCCAAGCGCCGAACGCGACGAGGAGCAGGGCGCCGGCGACGAGCGAGAGGATCGTCCAGAGCGGCCAGCCCTCGTCCTGCCCCTCGATCAGCGGCACGAGCAGGGCGACCAGGGCCGCCGAGACGAGCACGAGGCCGAGCCAGTCGAGCGCGAGCTTCGGGCGGGCGGCGGGGGCGGGGGCAGCGCTTGCCGGGGCGGCGGCTGCGGCGGCGGTCGCGCGGCCGGGCAGCAGGAAGACGGCGGCGACGAGCGTCGCGAGGCCGATCGGCAGGTTCACGCCGAAGACGAGCCGCCAGCCCGACTCCTCACCGAAGGCCTGGATGATCAGACCGCCGACGATCGGACCGAGGGCCGACGAGACGCCGATCACGGCGCCCATGATGGCGAAGGCCTTGCCCCGGGCCTGCGGCGGGAAGAGCAGCTGGATGAACGCGGTGACCGCCGGCACGAAGATGCCGCCCGCGAGACCCTGCACGACGCGGGCGACGATGAGCTGGGTGCTGTCCTGCGCGAGACCGCAGGCGAGGCTCGCGAGGGTGAACAGGGCGACACCGGTGAAGAACACCCATTTGTGGCCGATGCGGTCGCCGATGCGCCCGGCGGGGATGAGGGCGAGACCGAAGGCGAGGGCGTAACCCGAGATGATCCACGACAGGGTCGCCTCGGAGGCGTCGATGCTCGTGCGGATCGTGGGCAGGGCGACGTTGACGATCGTCGTGTCGAGCAGGGCGATGAACATGCCGGCGAGCAGCACGATCAGGGCGCGCCAGGCGCGGGTGGGAACGGCGGGAGGCGCCTTCGTGGTGGCGGCGTCGGTCATGGGGTGGGGGCCTTTCGGGGGGTTCCGGATGCCCGGCGGGGCGTTCCGGGAGCGAGGGGTTCTGGCAGTCGACCGGCGCGCCGGCGCTCGTCGGCGACGATCTCGGGCACGAGGGAGATGAGTCGTTCGTGGGAGGCGATCTCGGAGCGCAGCCGATCGGCCCGGTGCTCCATCACCCACCCCTCGGCGACGGACAGGTAGGGGCGCGCCTGCTCCAGGCGCTGCTCGTGGTCGGCGAGCAGCGTGCGGAGCGCGTCCACCCGCCCCGCGAGCTCGGCGGGGAGCTCGTCGAGCCGCTCCTGGTCGAGTCGCGAGACGGCGAGGTCGAAGGGGTCGTGCTTCAGCACGAGGGTGCGGAGCCCCTCCCCGCGGAGCTCGGCGAGCGCGGCGCGCCCGCTCGGGGTGATCGCGTAGACCTGGCGCTCGGGGTAGGAGCCCTCGCGCTCGGTGCGCTCCTCGACGATCAGCCCCTCGGCGGCGAGCCGCTTCAGGGCGCCGTAGAGCGAGCCGACGCTGACGTCGGTCCAGAGGTGGATGCGCTCCTCCTCGCCGAGCAGCCGGAGCTGGTGCCCGTGCATCGCTCCGCGCGCGTCGAGCGAGCCGAGCACGAAGAGACGGAGGGGAGACACCGGACTACTCTCGCACGAGTAGTTCAGTGTGGCAAGACTCGTCGTCGGTCGGGCCGGATTGCCCCGGCGGGCATCCGTCGAATATGTTGTGAAAGCAAACTTTTTCGGCCACACCAGGCTGCCCACCCGCACCAGGAGACACCAATGACGCTCGTCGCCGGCATCGACTCATCCACCCAGAGCTGCAAGGTCGTGATCCGCGATCTCGAGAGCGGGGAGCTCGTGCGGCAGGGGCGGGCCTCGCACCCGGCCGGCACCGAGGTCGACCCCGCGTTCTGGTGGGACGCGCTGCTCGCCGCCCTCGATGCCGCCGGTGGGCTCGACGACGTCGCGGCGATCGCGATCGCGGGCCAGCAGCACGGCATGGTCGTGCTCGACGAGGGCGGTGAGGTCATCCGGCCGGCGCTGCTCTGGAACGACACCCGCTCGGCCGACGCGGCCCGGGCGCTCACCGAGGAGTTCGGTGCCGCCGGGATGGCCGCGCGCACCGGGTCGGTGCCGGTGGCGTCGTTCACGGCCACAAAACTGCGCTGGCTGCGCGACGCCGAGCCGTCGAACGCCGGCCGCGTGGCCGCCGTCGCCCTGCCGCACGACTGGCTCACCTGGCGCCTGCGGGGCTTCGGACCCGCATCCGTCGCCCCGCTCGGGCCGGTGCTCGAGGAGCTCGTCACCGACCGCTCCGACGCGAGCGGCACCTCGTACTGGAACCCGCGCACCGGCGAGTACGACCGCGAGCTGCTGATCGCGTGCCTCGGGCACGACGCCGTGCTGCCCCGGGTGCTCGGGCCCGCCGAACCCGCCGGCCGGACGGTGGCACTCTCGGCATCCGGCGTCTCGATCCCCGCCGGCGTGGTGGTGGGAGCCGGCGCGGGCGACAATGCGGGCGCCGCGCTCGGACTCGGCGCAAACGAGGGCGACGTGGTTGTGTCGATCGGCACCAGCGGCACCGTGTTCGCCGTGACCGGGGAGCCCTCCGCCGACGAGACCGGCACCGTGGCGGGGTTCGCGGATGCGTCGGGGGCGTTCCTGCCGCTGGTCGCCACTCTGAACGCGGCGCGCGTGCTCGACTCCACCGCGGCGCTGCTCGGCGTCGACCACGCCGAACTCGGCACGCTGGCCCTGCAGGCGCCCGCCGGGTCGGACGGCCTCGTGCTGCAGCCCTACTTCGAGGGTGAGCGCACGCCCAATCTGCCCACGGCCACCGCCACGCTGTTCGGCATGACACTGGCCTCCACCACCCGGCCGAACCTGGCACGCGCCTCGATCGAGGGGCTGCTCTGCGGCCTGGCCGACGGACTCGACGCCGTTCGCCGGGTGGGCGTGGTGCCCACGCGCATCCTGCTGATCGGCGGGGCGGCGTTCAACCCGGCGGTGCAGGCCGCAGCGGCCCAGGTGTTCGACGTGCCGGTGGCGGTGCCGGAGCCCGGCGAGTACGTGGCCGACGGCGGGGCCGTGCAGGCCGGTTGGGCGCTCACGGGCACGCGGCCGACGTGGACGGTGTCGCTGGCGGCCGCGCCCGCGCCCGATCATCGGCCCGTCATCCGCGAGCAGTACGCGGCGCACGCGGCCTCCGTTCAGGGGTAGGCCCCTTGCCGGCCTGCGGCAGCCGGCGTGTTATACCTGAGGACATGTCACTTTACGGTCGGGTCACTCGTCTGGTGGTTCTCGGGTTGGCGACTTGCCTTCTGCCTGTCGGATTCATCTCTCTCGGCGCCTCCTCGGCGAGCGCGATGCCGGGAGACTGCCGGCTGGAGACCAAGTGGCAGAGCGACGGCTCGCACTACGACGACTCAGGAGCTCTGGTCGAGGTGGGCATCAACGGCACGGACAGCATCGTCTGCGACGTGGTGCGGGCGCCCGGCGACGGCGGCGGTGGCGGGCGCGGGGGTTCCAAAGACGGCGGTGGCTCAGACGCCCCTCCTCCACCACCGCCTGGTCCCCCGGGGCCGCTCCTGCCGAAGCCGCCGGCGTCCACGCCGGCCTCGGCCGCGCCGGCGTGCGTCGAGGGAGCCAACAACGCCGAGTACCCGGGGCGCGGCGACTCCCAGACGGGCAGTGGCGACATCGTGCGCGACAACGTCGAGACCCTCGAACGCAGCGGAGACCTGAAGATCGACTCGACGTCGCCGTCCCGGATCGTGTCGATGGACGTCAATCTGGGGCCCTCCTCGAGCGGAGTCGACGGAGCGAACCCGCTCGAAGGGATGTCGCCGGAGGAAGCTGTCCGAGCCATGTACTGGCCCGGGACCTTCGACCCCACGTACACCGAGGTCGGCCCCCGCGGGAGGCTGGTGGCCCAGGCGGTGAAGTTCGTCTTCCGCGCGGTCTCCGGCGACGCCTCGGCCCGGCGCTCCTTCGAGTTGATCATGCGGAACATGTCTCCGGCCGCGAAGGACCAGGTCTTCCTGGAGGTCACCCGCCAGACGAGAATGGTGTGGAACGCGTGGCCGCTGTCCGTGCCTCCGGAGATCAAGCAGCTCATGAGCGAGGCCGTCGGCCTCGTCTTGGATCTCCTCGAGTCCGGCCCGATCGGCACGGACGCGCCACCCTCGAGCGCCTACATCGAGGTCGCGTCGACGTCGACGGCGCTCGGGATGAGCGCCACCGGAGGAGAACGTGGCTACGGTCACAACAAGGGCGCCTGCGGACAGCTCGCACGAGCCTCGGTCTCGAGTGCGGCGACGCTGTTGCCCGGTTCGTCGTGGGTGCGGATCACCTTCCAGAGCACCGAGCACGGAACCCTGGTCGACCGCATCAAAGCCATCGACTCGCGCGACTTCTCCTGCCCACCCGTTCACGCCACGGTGACCGCCGGGCAGGCCACCCGCATCGACGTCGGGTCTCACTGCACCGGTGATGCCGTCTCGGAGATGACCGTGCTGACACGCCAGGACATCTCCCGGTTGCCAGGCGCCGAGCTGGCCGCCCTCGCGAACAGTATCGCGACCGACCCCATGGCCGGCTCGATCTTCCAGTACGACCGCGACTCCTTCGAGCACACCGACCCGTGGCCGACGCCATCGTCGACCGCAACCTTCGCAGACGGCCGGGTCGGCTTCATCGACAGAGGAGCCGACGGTCTCATGACCTACTCCTCTGCGCTGTCCGCCGGTGGATTCGTCGATCATGTCGTCGTGTCGGCGAAGACAGCCTCGGGCGAGAGACAGGCATTCGTCGTCGCCGTCGAGGTGAAGGCCCAGCCCAGCTGCTCCGGGGCGGACAAACCGGCGGGGCCCGAAGCGGAGGGCTTCCGAGCGGTCATCCAGGACGGTTCTCTTCAGCTGCTCCGGAACCAGGCGTTCGTGCTCGACCCGAAACTGCTGTGCACCGCCGATTGGCGGGACACCTACCGGGTCACGATCGACAGCGACATCCCGGGCGTGGAGCCCACGTTCGCCGCCGACGGCACGATTCACTTCACCTGGTCGGCGACGGACACGATCGGGGTCGACGTGGCGCACCTCGACGTGATCGGTTGGGACGAGGTCACGGGGGTCCCCAGCGCGCCGATCACCGTTCCGGTCACGATCCGAGACGTTCCGGCGACCTGCAACGACGTCGAGATCGACTACGACTGGTCAGAACTGGGAGGTGCGGCGATCGAGATTCCCCTCGACTGCGCCATGACCCAGGATCTTCGCGTGCTCCGGTCGCCGTTCCTCACCTTCACCGACGCCGGGGCTGTGCCGGGTCGACTGGACGTCGACGGCGGATCGTTCACGTCGGACGGAACGACCGTCCTGTTCACCCCCGACCCCGATGGCACCGAACTGTCGACCGCGCGCGCGGTTCCCTGGTCGACAGACCCGGCCACCTACACGCCGTACCGCACCCACGGCCCGAGCTTCTACATCGATGTCCGTGTCCAGCGGTAGAGGCGAGCCCGACCCGAGAAGAAGTCCGTGGTTCTCGTCGGCGTTCGGCGAGAGCGCCGAGAGGCTCTCGGCGTCGCGTGGCCTCGCTTCGCGTCGTCCTGCCTCGCTTCACGGGCTTCGGCGGATCAGCGAATCGTCCAGGTCGGGCGGCGTCTCGGCCATGGTGCGGGGCGGTCGCGCATCCGTACCCTCGAAGGCGTGACGACCGACGACGACCGCACTGCGCCTGCCCCGAGCGCCCCCGCCCGCACCCGCGACCTGATCGCGCTGCCGGATGCGCCCCCCGAGCAACAGGCCCTGATCGACGCGGGCGGCGTCGCCTGCTGGAGCGAGCCGGTCGAGATCGGCACCTACGAGCCGGGCGAGCCCGACCGGTATCCGCTGTTCCTCGATCGGCGGGTCTACCAGGGATCGAGCGGCAAGGTCTACCCCATCCCCTTCGTCGACCGCATCGCGGCCGAGAAGTCGCCGCGCCGCTGGCAGGCCATCCACCTCGAGAACCGCTGGGTGCGGCTGATGCTGCTGCCCGAGATCGGCGGGCGCATCCACATCGCCTACGACAAGAGCTGCGGCTACGACTTCTTCTACCGCAACAACGTGATCAAGCCGGCGCTCGTCGGCCTCGCCGGCCCCTGGATCTCGGGCGGCGTCGAGTTCAACTGGCCCCAGCACCACCGGCCCGGCACCTTCCTGCCCGTCGAGACGTCCATCTCGCGGGCCGCGGGCGACGACGTGACCGTCTGGCACAGCGACATCGACCCGCTGCAGCGGATGCGCGGCTCGCACGGCGTGCGCCTGCGCGGCGACCGCTCGACGATCGAGGTCGTGGCGCGGCTGCACAACCGCACCGACGAGCCGCAGACGTTCCTGTGGTGGGCGAACGTCGCCGCGGCCGTGCACGAGAACTACCAGTCGTTCTTCCCGACCGACGTGCGGTACGTCGCCGACCACGCCCGCCGGGCCATCACCGGGTTCCCGCGGGCCGACCGGCCGTACTACGGGGTGGACTACCCGGCGCTGGCGTCGGCGGCTCTGGCCGCTTCGGCCTCGGCGTCGCCCACGGCGGGGGGCGGGCATCCGGATGCCGACCGCCTCGACTTCTACTCGAACATCCCCGTGCCCACCTCGTACATGGTCACCGACACCCGCGACGACTTCTTCGGCGGCTACGATCACGACGCCCGGGCCGGCTTCGTGCACTGGGCCGACCGTTCGATCTCCCCGGGCAAGAAGCAGTGGACCTGGGGCGACGGCCCCATCGGACGCGCCTGGGACGCCCAGCTGACCGACGACGACGGCCCCTACGTCGAGCTGATGGCCGGGGTCTACACCGACAACCAGCCCGACTTCAGCTACCTCGCGCCCGGGGAGACGCGGGTGTTCAGTCAGTACTGGTTCCCGATCCGCGAGATCGGGCCGGCGCATCAGGCGTCGCGGTCGGTCGCGGTGAGTCTGGTGGTGGATGCTCGCCCGTCGCCCGTGGCGCGCGTCGGGGTTTCGACGGCGGTCGCGGTGCCGCGGGCGCGGGTGCGGCTCGAGGGGGTGGGTGTCTCTGCCGCATCAGCGGTGGTGCCGCTCGCGGGGACGTTGATCGCGTCGCTTGCTCCCCGGGAGACGGGCTGGGCGTGGGAGTGGTGGGTCGAGCTCTCGCCGGAGTCGCCGTTCCTCATCGAGGTGCCGGTCGCGTCCGGGGTGATGGCATCCGAGCTGACGCTGCGGGTGCTCTCCGGCGACGAGGAGCTGCTGGCGTGGAAGCCGCGCGCGGACGCACCCGCTGCCGGCACCGCTGGTGGCGCCCAGGCCGGCGCCGGTGCTGTTGCCACCGCCGGTGACGCTGCCACTGCCGGTGCCGCTGGTGGCGCCGATGCCACTGCCGCCGCCGCCCCGCCCGAACCGTGGGTCGCCACCGAGCCACCGCTCCCCGCCGACGTCGCGAGCACGGACGAGCTCTACCTCACCGGCGTCCACCTGCAGCAGAACCGCCACCCCACCCGCGCCGCCTCGGACTACTTCGCCGAGGCGCTGCGCCGCGACCCGCTCGACTCGCGCGCCGGCATCGCGCTCGGCGCCTGGCACCATCGCCGCGGAGAGTACGTCGAGGCCCGCGCCTGCTACGAGCGCGCCCTCGAGCGCCTCACCCGTCGCAACCTGAACCCGGCGAGCGGCGAGGTTCACTACCGTCTCGGCCTCACGCTCGAGCGCCTGAACGCCCTCACCGCCGCCACCGACCACTTCGCGAAGGCCGCGTGGGACGCCACCTGGGCCCACCCCGCCGAACTCGCGCTCGCCCGCCTCGCCCTCCGCGCCGGATCCCCCGCCACGGCCCTATCCCACGCCGAGGCCGCGCTCCGCACCGCCCCGGTCACCGGCCCGGCCGAATCCGTCGCCGCCCACGCCCGCGAGCACGCCGGGTCGGTCGTCGGCGGCGCGGCGGCCCACCTCGCGATCCTCGCCCTCCGCGACCTCGACCGCTCCGACGAAGCAGAGCGGATGCTCGCCACCCTCCTCGACCGCGACCCCCTCGACCCCACCGCCCGCGCCCTCCACCACCTCGCCGCCCCCGACGACGCGGCCCGCCTGGCCGCCACCACCCGCACCCTCCACCACCTCGGCACCGCCGACGGCGCGGCCCTCGCCTCCACCGCCCGCACCCACCACGACCTCGGCACCGCCGACGGCGCGGCCCTCCTGGCCGCCACCACCCGCACCCTCCACCACCTCGGCACCGCTGACAGCGCGGGGCCCTTCGACCTGGGCGTCACCGACCCGACCGTGACCGTGCTCGCCGCCTGTGAGCTGGCCCGCGCCGGCCACCTGCGCGACGCTCTCACAGTCACCGAGTCACTGGTGGCCGGGACGCCCCTGTCCGCCGCCGCGCAGCGATTCGGCAACCCGCGCCCCATCGCCCACTACCTCCGCGCATCGTGGCTCGACCGCCTCGCCGAAGCCCATGCCGCTGATGGCATGGATGCGGCGGAGTTCCGCTCGCGAGCTGCGGCGGAGCGGCACGCGGCCCAGACCGGAGACCTCCGCTGGGCCTTCCCGGCCGGCCTCGACGAGTACGACGCCCTCCGGGCAGCGATCCACGCCCCCGACACTGCCGGCCTCACGGACGCCGTCGCGCCCGCTCTCCTCGGCGGCTGGCTCCTCGACGCCGGACGCACCGCCGACGCCGCCGACGCCCTCCGCCGCGCCACCGCCGCCGGATCCACCGACCCTGTCGCCTGGCGGAACGCCGCCGTCGCCACCGTCAACGCGTCGGCCTCCCCCACGACGACGCCCCCGCCCCCCGAACGCTCAGGCCTGCACCCCTCCACTCCCACCGCGACGGGCCACGAAGGCTCACTCGACGAGGCCGATCGGATGCTCGCACGCGCCCTCGAGCTCAGCCCGCACGACCCCCGGCTCGTGTTCGAGCGCGACCTGCTCGCCGGGCTCCGAGGGGTCCCCGTCGAGGAGCGCCTCGCCGCCATCGACGCCCACCCCGGCGCCGCTGGCGCCCGCGACGACCTGACCCTCAACCGCCTCGACCTCCTCCTCACCACCGGACGCGTCCCCGAAGCCCTGGACATCCTGCTGACCCGTCGCTTCCAGCCCTTCGAGGGCGGCGAGGGCAAGGCGATCGCCGCCTACGATCGAGCCACGCTCGCCACCGCACGCGAGCTGCTCGACCGCGACCCCGCGGGTGCCGCGGCCCTCCTCCGCGACGGGGTGGGGGTCCCGGCGAACCTCGGCGAGGGCCGCCACCCCGCCGGGAGCATGGCCGAGCGGTATCTGCTGCTCGGCGACGCGCTCGACCGCGCCGGCGACACCTCGGGCGCCCGGGCGGCCTGGCAGCGCGCCCGGTCCGGCGCGGGTGCGCTCGACGTGGCGCCCCGCCCCGCCGAGCTCGCCGACCTCTATGTCGGCCTGGCCCACCTCCGCCTCGGCGAGGCGGCCGCCGCGGCCGACGTGGCCACCCGCCTCGACGCCGCGGCCGCCGACCTCGACCGCCCGGCCCCGCCGGTGGACTACTTCGCCACCTCCCTCCCCGAACTCCTCCTCTTCGCCACCGACACCGCCTCCACCCGCGCCACCACGGCGACAGCCCTCCGCGCCGCCGCCACCACCCTCCGCGCCGCCGCCACCTCTCCGCCCACCGCTGCCGCCGCCACCCCGGCGACCCATGGCACCACACCCACCGTCGCCAGCCCTCGTGCCGCTCTGGCCCCCCGCGCCACCACACCCACCACCCGCGGCGCCACACCCGCCACCCGCGGCGGCACCCCCACCGAACGCGGCATCGGCGCGAAGCGGGAGGATGGACGCGACGGCGAGCACGCGCATCCACTCACCCCCACCGACCGAAGCAGCACCACCACCACCCCCACCGAACGGCGACCCGCATGACCCACCTCACCGGCCCCGTGCCCCCGCACCTGCCGCCGCGCCTCGCCATCAGCCTCTGGGACTTCTCGTGGTACACCCGCGCCGAGCCCGGCGGCCCCTTCGCCGACCTCGACCGCGCCTTCGCCGAGACCGTCGACCGCGGCTATAACGCCGTGCGCATCTGCGCCGCGCCCCTGCTGCTGTTCGGCGAGCTGGAGCACGACGGGCATCCGCTCGCCGAGCTCGCCCATGACCTCGAGATCGAGGGGCTCGGCGCGGCCCCCGGCAGCGGGTTCTACGGTGAGGGCACCCGCTGGTACGACGTGCCCGGCGGATACTCTCTCGACGTCGGTGCCCGCCTGATCGAGCTCGTCGAGGCGGCCGAGCGCTACGGCGTCGTGGTGATCCTCGCGAGCTGGGAATACCAGCAGTCCCCCGCGTTCGCCCGCTCGAGCGCCTGGTTCGAGGCCATCCACGCCGTGCCGGACGCCGAGCGCTATGCCCTCCTCGACGCATCCTGGCAGCGGATGCTCGACCACCTGACCGCGGCCGGCCACCGCGACACGATCGCCCTGGTCGAGCTGCACAACGAAGTCGACTTCTCCCGTCTGCCCGACTTCGCGGCGAACAGCGACGATGCCCATGCCCCCAGCGGCATACAAGCCGTCGAACGCCTGCGCGCGGCGAACCCCGACCTACTCGTGACGGCGAGCTGGGGCAAACCCCCGCACCTCGCGATGCATCAGCTGCCCGACGGTCTCGGCGCGGCCCAGTTCCACGTCTACAGCTACGGGGTGCTGGATGCTCTGCAGCAGCGCCTCGACATCCGCTCCGAAGGCACCGAGGGGTTCCCGAACGCCACTCTCCGCGACCTTCTCCGCCCCGATGCGCCGACCCCCGCCGAGTACGGTCGCGCCGCCGACTGGAAGTTCCGCGCCACCGTCGTCACCGACCAGATGATCTACGGCTACGACCAGCTCGACGCCGACCGCTGGGACACCTGGCTCTACGAGAACTACGGCCCGCACCGCGCCGTGATGGAGCGGGAGATCGAGTCGCGCACGATCGCGATCGCCGAGTGGGCGCGCTGGAAGGGCGTCCCGGCCGTGATCGGCGAGGGGTGGATCGGCTACACCCCGCTGCGCGGAACCTTCGAGGAGGGTCCGATCGGGCGCGCACTGGCCGAGATCGGCATCCGCACCGCGCTCGAGCACGGCGTCTGGGGCGTGGTGCTCTGCTCGAACGCGGCACCCCACCACCCGATGTGGGCCGACGTCTCCTGGCAGCGCCGACTCACCGCGGAGATCCTGGCCCATCCGTGACCGCGCCGGGGCTGCCGGCCGCCCCGGCAGTCCCGGTCCGGCTCGGCAGCGCGAAGAACCACCCCAGCCCGACGCGCCGCGCCACCGCCTCCACGCCCACGCAGGCCGCGAGGGTCGCGGCGAGCAGCACCCAGGGGTAGGCGATGACCACGAGGTCGTGGTCGCGCATCCATTCGGCCACCCCCGGCCGGGCCAGCAGCAGGTCGTTCGCCAGGATGAACACGAACGGGTGCACCAGGAAGATCGCCAGCGTGTGCCGCCCGAGATACCGCACCGGTGCAGCGAGCGGATGCGCGGCCACCCGCACCGACACCTGCACCGCGAAGGCGACCGAGGCCACCCCCGCCGCGAGGAGCAGCCCGAGATCGGCGAACGTCGCGACGTACAGCGCGGTCAACCCGACGGCGAGCACCCCGGTCACCGTGGTGACCGCCCACCCCGAGCGGCGCACCAGGAGGTCGATCAGCTGCGGTGCCCGGGCGGCGAGCAGATAGAACACGAGTGAGCGCAGCAGATGCTGCGGCAGCCCGTCGAAGAACGTCGTACCGACCACGGAGAGCACGGCCGCCGCCACCACGAGCGGCAGCACGGGCACCCACCGGGTGAGTCGCGCGACGACGAAGAACAGCAGCAGCGCGTACAGATACCAGAGCGTGGTCTGCGGCCAGAGCAGGTTGTCGAGCAGGAACCGCGGCACGTCGACGGGCCCGCCCTGCCCGAACTGCTCGCGCAGCACGTCGAACACCGCGTTCACGACGACCCAGACCAGGTAGAGGTAGACCAGCAGCAGCACGCGCGGCCGCAGCACCGCCCGCCAGGGTCGCTGGACGGCGCGCGCCGCGAGGTAGCCCGAGACGAGGAAGAACAGCGGCATCCGCAGCGGCAGGGTCGCGTCGACGACGGCGTTGACGACGTCGGACCCGGGGAAGCCGTAGAAGAAGTAGAGGTAGTGCAGCAGGAACAGGTGCAGCAGCACCACCATCACGATGCTCGCCCCGCGCGCGAAATCGGGCCAGTCCAGCCGCGGCGCGACGGTCTCGGGGGGCGCAGGCATGTCCGTCCACGCTAGTCGACGGATGCGCGGCCGCCGAAACGGGGCCCCCGACCATCGCGGCCGCCCGCAGGCGCCCGCAGGCGCCCGCTGTCGCCCGCTGTCGCCGCACGATGCCGAAAACGCCGAAGGGCCCTCCCCCGAAGGGAAGGGCCCGGTGACGGAGAGCAGGACCTAGAAGTCCCAGTCCTCGTCTTCGGTGTTGACGGCCTTGCCGATGACGTACGAGGAGCCCGACCCCGAGAAGAAGTCGTGGTTCTCGTCGGCGTTCGGCGACAGCGCCGAGAGGATCGCCGGGTTCACGTCGGTGACCGACTTGGGGAACATCGGCTCGTAGCCGAGGTTCATCAGCGCCTTGTTCGCGTTGTAGTGCAGGAACTTCTTGACGTCCTCGGTCAGACCGACCTCGTCGTAGAGGTCTTGGGTGTACTGCACCTCGTTCTCGTACAGGTCGTACATGAGCGAGAACGCGTAGTCCTTGATCTCGTCGCGCTTGGCCTGGTCGACGAGCTCCAGCCCGCGCTGGAACTTGTAGCCGATGTAGTAGCCGTGCACGGCCTCGTCGCGGATGATCAGGCGGATGAGGTCGGCCGTGTTCGTGAGCTTCGCCCGGCTCGACCAGTACATCGGCAGGTAGAAGCCGCTGTAGAAGAGGAAGCTCTCGAGCAGCGTCGAGGCGACCTTGCGCTTCAGCGGCTCGTCGCCGTGGTAGTAGTCGAGGACGATCGACGCCTTCTTCTGCAGGTTCGGGTTCTCGGTCGACCAGCGGAACGCCTCGTCGATGTCTTTCGTGTTCGACAGGGTCGAGAAGATCGACGAGTACGACTTGGCGTGCACCGACTCCATGAACGCGATGTTCGTGTAGACGGCCTCCTCGTGCGGGGTCAGCGAGTCGGGGATGAGCGAGACCGCGCCGACCGTGCCCTGGATCGTGTCGAGCAGGGTGAGGCCGGTGAACACGCGCATGGTGAGCTGCTGCTCGGCCGGCGTGAGCGTGGCCCACGACTGCACGTCGTTCGACAGCGGCACCTTCTCGGGCAACCAGAAGTTGTTGACGAGGCGGTTCCACACCTCGACGTCCTTGTCGTCCTGGATGCGGTTCCAGTTGATCGCCTGCACCTTGTTGAGGAGCTTCAGCGGCTCGGGAGGGGTCATCGGAGAGTCCTTCGGATAGTCGATCGGGCGATCATCAGAGCATGCACGAGACGCAGCCGTCGATCTCGGTGCCCTCGAGCGCGAGCTGACGCAGGCGGATGTAGTAGATCGTCTTGATGCCCTTGCGCCAGGCGTAGATCTGCGCCTTGTTGATGTCGCGCGTGGTCGCCGTGTCCTTGAAGAAGAGCGTCAGCGAGAGGCCCTGGTCGACGTGCTGCGTGGCCGCGGCGTAGGTGTCGATGATCTTCTCGGCGCCGATCTCGTAGGCGTCGTCGTAGTACTCGAGGTTGTCGTTCGTGAGGAACGGCGCCGGGTAGTAGACGCGCCCGATCTTGCCTTCCTTGCGGATCTCGATCTTCGAGGCCACCGGGTGGATCGACGAGGTCGAGTTGTTGATGTACGAGATCGAGCCGGTGGGCGGAACCGCCTGCAGGTTCTGGTTGTAGATGCCGTGGGCCTGGATGGAGGCCTTCAGCGCACGCCAGTCGTCCTGCGTGGGAATGCGCACGTTCGAGGTCTCGAACAGCTCGGCCACGCGGGCCGTCGCCGGCACCCACTCGGCGTCGGTGTACTTGTCGAAGAACTCACCCGTGGCGTAGGTCGACTCGTCGAAGCCGTCGAACTTCTCGCCGCGCTCGATGGCGATGTTGTTCGAGGCCCGCAGCGCGTGGAAGAGCACGGTGTAGAAGTAGATGTTCGTGAAGTCGACACCCTCCTCCGAGCCGTAGTAGACGCGCTCGCGGGCGAGGTAGCCGTGCAGGTTCATCTGGCCGAGGCCGATGGCGTGCGAGCGGTCGTTGCCGGTCTCGATGGAGCGAACCGAGGCGATGTGCGACTGGTTCGACACCGAGGTGAGGCCGCGGATGGCGGTCTCGACCGTGGTGCCGAAGTCGGGCGAGTCCATGGTCAGCGCGATGTTCAGCGAGCCCAGGTTGCACGAGATGTCCTTGCCGATCTCGGCGTAGGAGAGGTCTTCGTTGTAGGTCGTCGGCGTGTTGACCTGGAGGATCTCCGAGCACAGGTTCGACATGTTGATGCGGCCCTTGATGGGGTTCGCCTTGTTGACGGTGTCTTCGTACATGATGTACGGGTAGCCCGACTCGAACTGGATCTCGGCGAGGGTCTGGAAGAACTCGCGGGCCTTGATCTTGGTCTTGCGGATGCGCGGGTCGTCGACCATCTCGCGGTACTTCTCGGTCACCGAGATGTCGCCGAAGGGCAGGCCGTAGACCTTCTCGACGTCGTACGGCGAGAAGAGGTACATGTCCTCGTCGTTCTTCGCGAGCTCGAAGGTGATGTCGGGCACGACGACACCCAGCGAGAGCGTCTTGATGCGGATCTTCTCGTCGGCGTTCTCGCGCTTGGTGTCGAGGAACTTCATGATGTCGGGGTGGTGCGCACTGAGGTACACGGCCCCCGCACCTTGACGCGCGCCGAGCTGGTTGGCGTAGCTGAAGCTGTCTTCGAGGAGCTTCATCACGGGGATGATGCCCGAGGACTGGTTCTCGATCTGCTTGATCGGTGCGCCGGCCTCACGGATGTTCGACAGCAGCAGCGCCACACCGCCGCCGCGCTTGGAGAGCTGCAGGGCGGAGTTGATGCCGCGGGCGATCGACTCCATGTTGTCCTCGATGCGGAGGAGGAAGCAGGAGACGAGCTCGCCGCGCTGGGCCTTGCCCGTGTTGAGGAAGGTGGGGGTGGCCGGCTGGAAGCGGCCGCCGATGATCTCCTCGACGAGGTTGGTGGCGAGCGTCTCGTCGCCCTGGGCGAGGCCGAGGGCGGTCATGACCACGCGGTCCTCGAAGCGCTCGAGGTAGCGCTTGCCGTCGAAGGTCTTCAGCGTGTAGCTCGTGTAGTACTTGAAGGCGCCGAGGAAGGTGTCGAAGCGGAACTTCTTCGAGTACGCGAGGTCGTTCAGCTGCTGGATGAACTCGAACGAGTACTGGTCGAGCACGGCCTGCTCGTAGTACTCCTTCTCGACGAGGTAGTCGAGGCGCTCACGCAGGTTGTGGAAGAACACCGTGTTCTGGTTGACGTGCTGCAGGAAGTACTGCTTCGCCGCCTCTTTGTCCTTATCGAACTGGATCAGTCCGTTCTCGTCGTAAAGGTTCAGCATCGCGTTGAGCGAGTGGTAGTCGAGCGCCGGCGCCGCCGTCGGTGCGTCGATCAGAGTTGCTTCCACAGTCTGTCCAATCCAATCTGGACGGCCTCGCGGTCATCCGGTGTTCCGAATACTTCGAATCGATAGAGCAGCGGGACCTTGCATTTGCGCGCGACGATGTCGCCCGCAAGGCAGTAGGCCTCGCCGAAGTTGGTGTTGCCGGCGGCGATGACGCCGCGGATCAGGCCTCTGTTCTCCTCGTCGTTGAGGAACTGGATGACCTGCTTGGGAACCGCACCGCCCGTCTCCCCACCTCCGTAGGTGGGGAGCACGAGCACGTACGGCTGCGTGGCCTTCAGTCGCTCTTCGCGGGCGTAGAGGGGGATGCGGGAGGCCGGACGCCCCAGCCCTTCGACGAACCGGCGGGTGTTGCCCGAGACGCTCGAGAAGTAGATGAGGTCGGTGGACATCGGACTGCCTGCGCTGAACTGGCCGGTCTGGATGATCTGGCCGGTCTCGATGGGACTAGACGGCGGCGCGGCTGGCCAGCTCGGCGATCTTGTCGGGGCGGAAGCCCGACCAGTGGTCGCCGTCGTCGGTCATGACGACCGGAGCCTGGAGGTAGCCCAGCTCCTTGACCGTCTCGAGGGCCTTCTCGTCGACCGAGAGGTCGAAGATCTCGAACTCGAGACCCTTGTTCTCCAGGGCGCGGTACGTGGCCGTGCACTGGACACAGGAGGGCTTCGTGTAGACCGTGATTGCCATAGGTGCTGCACCTTTCTCGACGATGGAAAAACAGGAGGTTCTGTGGTTCTGCGGGCTGTTCACGTCGTTCTGACGCACTCCCCGGCCCGGGAGTTCAATACTACATCTAGTTGTCACGCCTGGCGAGCACCCCTAGATGAAGTGTTACACCCGTGTAATTATCCACAGGCCCCGGAGATCTGTGCACAGCTTTCACGACCATTCCTCCACAGCTTCTTCCGCGAAAAGACGCCATTCGATGCGCGCCTGTGGAGACTGCGCATCCGATCGCCTGAGGATAACTTCGACCACCGACATCGAGCGGGCCGGGCGTGTCGCGCGGTCGTCGGGCGTCAGAGACCCAGGCGGCGCAGCCAGTGCGACAGAATGCGCTCCAGCTCGGCCCGGTCATCCGCCGGCAGCTCGGCCAGCAGTCGCGCCTCGTTGGCCATGTGGGCGGCGAAGGCCTCGTCGATCAGGCGCCGCCCGTCACCGGTCAGCGCCACGACGCGGCGGCGACCGTCTCCGGCCGCCGAGCGCCGCACCACGAGCCCCGCCGACTCGAGCCGGTCGAGCCGCTTGGTCATCGCGCCGGTGGTCACCATGGTGTGGCCGGCGAGCTCGCTCGGGGCCAGCTCGAACGGGTCGCCCGAGCGTCGCAGGGTGGCCAGCACGTCGAACTCCCCCTCTCCCAGCCCGAAGCGCGCGTAGACCTCCACCAGCTCGGCGGTGAGCCGGCCGGCCAGGCGGTGCACGCGGCCGACCACCCCCTGCGGCGAGACGTCGAGGTCGGGACGCTCGCGGCGCCACTCGGCCTGGATCTCGGAGACGCGGTCGGGGGCGGGATCGGGGCGGGCCATGTCTCGACTATAGCTTCCTGGGAAGTTATAGTCACTTCCATGGAAGCTAAATGGCGCTGGATGCTCCTCACGGCGATCGCACCGATCGCCTGGGGGTCGAACTACTACGTAACGCGGTGGTTCCTTCCCGACGACGTGCCGCTCTGGGGGGCGGTGCTGCGGGCGCTCCCGGCCGGGCTCGTGCTGCTCGCGGTGGTGCGGGAGCGGCCGCACGGCGCCTGGTGGTGGAAGGCGGCCGTGCTCGGGGTGCTCAACGTGGGGGCCTTCTTCGTGCTGATCTACGCGGCCTCGCAGCTGCTGCCGACGAGCACGGCGTCGACGCTGATGGCGTCGTCGGCGGGGGTGCTGCTGCTCGTCGCGTGGCCGCTGCTCGGGGAGCGGCCGCGGGCCGCCGGGCTGCTGGGGGCGGGGGTCGGGATCGCGGGGGTGGTGCTGATGCTGGCGGGCGGGGTGGGCGGTGTGGGGCCCGCGGTGGGTGGCTCGGTGGGGCTGGGGGTCGCGGCGTCGCTCGGCGCGATGGCGATGTCGTCGGTGGGGTTCGTGCTGACGAAGAAGTGGGGTGCGGGCATCCGCGTGCTCTCGCTGACCTCGTGGCAGCTGGTGGCCGGAGGGCTGGCGGTGCTGCCGTTCGCCCTTCTGCTCGAGGGTGCGCCGCCGCGGCTCGACACGCCCGCGGTGATCGGGTTCGGCTACGTGTCGCTCGTGGCCACCGCGCTCGCGTTCGCGGCCTGGTTCGCAGGCCTCCGACATCTGCCGGCCGGGTCGGTGGGATTGATCGGTCTGCTCAACCCGGTGACCGGGGTTCTGCTCGGCACGCTGCTGGCCGGCGAGCCGTTCGGACCGCCGCAGGCACTGGGAACGGCGTTGGTGCTCGGTGGTGTGTTGCTCGGGCAGCGTCCACTCCTGCACAGGCGGGCTCATGTTAAACGTATGAGACGGGATGTCCCGTCGGGTGGCGCGGGCGACACGGGGTCGGATAAGGTCGCGTCACCGAACTGAGATGAGGTCGTCCGTGACGAGTTGTGTGCTTGCCGCCACCGGTTTCGAGTCCTGGCCGCTGCTGCTGGCCGTGGGGCTCCTCGCCATCGGCGGTGGAACGGCCGCCTGGCTGCTGCTCGGGCGCCGCAACCGCACGGCGAAGACCGCGGCGTTCGCCGCGATCCCGCTGCTCGTGCTCGCCCTCGTCGCCTCCGGCGGCTTCGCCCCGGCTCCGGCGAGCGCCGCGGCCCCGTGCCCTCCCGGCTCGACGCCGTCCCCGATGCCCAGCACGCCGGCTCCGATCATCACGCCCACGCCCACGGCCAGCCCTTCCCCGGTCGACTACCAGCCGGGGGCGGCCGGCATCGGCGACGCCTACTTCCCGCTCGACGGCAACGGCGGCTACGACGTGCAGCACTACGACCTCGACCTCGCCTACGCGCCCGACACCGACGTGCTCTCGGGCACGGCGACGGTCACGGCCGTGGCCACCCAGAACCTGTCGACCTTCAACCTCGACTTCGACACCCGCGCGGTCGACGGCACCGACTCCATCGTCATCTCGGCCATCACCGTCAACGGCCAGGCCGCCGACTGGAGCCTCGCGTCCACGCAGATCAGCGACGTCACCGGGCAGCCCCGCGTCGACGGAGACGAGGGCGGCGACGCGACTCCCCCGCGCACCGAGCTCACGGTGATCCCGTTGTCGGGCATCCCCCTCGGCGAGACGATCTCCACCACGGTGGCCTACAGCGGGGTGCCGATCGAGGTCGCCGACGCCTTCGGCCCGGCCGGCGTGTTCGCCACGCCCACGGGCGCCGTCGTCGTCGGCCAGCCGCGGGTCGCGGCGACCTGGTTCCCCGCGAACGACCACCCCTCCGACAAGGCCACCTTCTCCACCCGCATGACGGTTCCCGAGGGCCTGCAGGTGATCGGCAACGGCCGCCTCGCCGGTCAGACCACGGCGAACGGGCAGACCACGTTCGACTGGGAGATGGACGAGCCGATGGCCACCTACCTCGCGACGGCGACCCTGGGCGACTACGCGGTCACCAGCGAGACGGGGGCCGACGGCATCACCTACTACGACGCGATCGACCCGACGCTGTTCCAGCGCGACGTCGACGGCGCGCCGGGTGTGAAGGTCGGCGCCGTGGCGAAGACCATCTTCGAGAGCGAGCCCGAGGTCATCTCCTTCCTGTCGCAGTACTTCGGCGCCTACCCGTTCACCGAGGCGGGCGGCCTCGCCATCGGGTACATCGGCGAGCACGTCGACCCCGACACGGGCGAGACCGTGCCCGACGACCTGCCCTACGCGCTCGAGAACCAGACCCGGCCGATCTACCCGGCCTGGGCGTTCCCGGCCGACGCCGACCCGAGCGTGGTCGTGCACGAGCTGGCGCACCAGTGGTACGGCGACAGCCTGTCGATGCAGCGCTGGTCCGACATCTGGCTGAACGAGGGCTTCGCCACCTACGCCGAGTGGCTGTGGGCGGCCGAGCACGGGGGGCCGAGCACGCAGGAGGCGTTCCAGGCGGCCTATGACCGCCGCGACGCGAGCTCTCCGTTCTGGCAGACCGTCGTGGCCGACCCCGGAGCGGCCGGCATCTTCGACGGCGCGGTCTACGACCGGGGCGGCATGACGCTGCAGGCCCTGCGCACCGAGGTGGGCGACGACGACTTCTTCGCCATCCTGAAGGGCTGGGCCACCGAGCATGCGGGCACCGCGGTCTCGACGGAGCAGTTCGTCGCCTACGCCGAGCAGGTCTCGGGCGACGACCTCACCGCGTTCTTCGACACCTGGATCTACTCCGCCGGCAAGCCCGCCCTGAACTGACCCGCACCCGCGCCCGATCCGGGTCGCGCAAACGCCCCTTCCCCCCACCGGGAAGGGGCGTTTGTGCGACCCCGTCGGGTGGGCGGGTGCGGAGCCCGGGCCGGACGCGCGCTGGAGCGGGGAGCGGGGTGCGCGGTGCGCGGTGCGCGTGCGCGCGCTAGGCCGGGAGGCCCAGGGTGCGGGTGAGGTACGGGTTGCGGAAGCGGTGGGCGGGGTCCCGCGACTCCGCGAGGGCCGCGAAGTCGGCCGCGTGCTCGTACTTCGGCTTCAGCTCAGCTGCACCAAGACTGAACCACTTGCCCCAGTGCGGCCGCACGTCGAACGGCGCGAGCGCCGCCTCGAGCGCGGGCAGCAGCGAGCGCACCTCGGCGGGGTGCGGCTGCCAGGTGAAGTGGATGGCGAGGCTGTCGCGTCCGAAGGCGGGGCTGAGCCAGAGCCCGTCGGCGGCGACCGTGCGGAGTTCGGTCACCAGGAGGTGGGGGCGGAGGCGGTCGCCGAGGGCGCGCACGGCCAGGAGGGCGGCACGCGCATCCGCTCTCGACACGAAGTACTCGGTCTGGATCTCGTCACCCGCGCTCGGCGTGACGTCGGCCCGGAAGTGCGGCAGCCGCTCCGACCAGGGGCCGGGCACACCGCCCTGCACGGTGGTGTTGTCGAGGTCGTCGCCCGCGGGCGACATGACCTTCGACCCCGCCGGCCGCGCCCCGAAGAACGAGTCGGAATAGGGGAAGGGCGCAGCAGAACCCTCCACCCGCGTCTTCACCCACGCCTGCTTGAACCCCGCGTCGCCCCAGTCGCCGAACAGGCTCACGCTGTACGCGGCACCCATGACCGCGTCGAATTCCTCGAGCGCGGCCTCCCACGAGAGGTCGACGAAGATGTCCTGCCGCACCTGGTAGCTCGGCTGGATGTCGAGGGTCACCCGTGTGACGATGCCGAGCGCCCCCAACGCGACGACCGACCCCTCGAAGCCCTCGTCGCCCCGGACGACGCGGCGGAGCGTCCCCGACCCGTCGACGAACTCGAGCGCGGCGACCGCCGTCGAGAGGCTGCCGTTGCCGACGCCGGACCCGTGCGTGCCGGTGGCGACGGCGCCGCCGATCGAGATGTGCGGAAGCGATCCGAGGTTGTGCAGCGCCCAGCCGCACGGCTCGAGGAAGGCCGCGAGCGAGGCGAAACGGGTGGCCGCGCCCACGGTCACGGTGCGGTCGGCCTCGGAGACCGTCGGCTCCTCGTCGCCGAACAGCGCGTCGACCGACACGAGCACACCCGGGCTGTCGGCGACGTCGTTGAACGAGTGGCGCGATCCGAGCGCACGCAACCGCGGCGTCGACGTGACCAGCGACACCAGTTCGTCGAGCGACTCAGGGCGCACGAGGGCCGAGGCCCCGTACTCGTAGCTTCCGGCCCAGTTCGGCCCCACCGCGCTCATCGCCGGCACGCCCATCCCACCCCGCTCATTGCGGCCCCGCTCAGCGACGCGGCAGCGCGCGGTCGAGGTCGGCGATCAGGTCGTCGACCGACTCGATGCCCACCGACAGGCGGATCACGTTCTCGGGCACCTCGAGCACCGTGCCCTTGACCGACGCGTGCGTCATCTCCGACGGGTAGCCGATCAGCGACTCCACCCCGCCGAGCGACTCGGCCAGCTGGAACACGCTCGTCGACTCGGCGAACTTGCGCGCCGCCTTCGGCCCGCCCTTGAGGGCGACCGAGATCATGCCGCCGAACGACTTCATCTGCCGCTTGGCCAGTTCGTGGCCGGGGTGCTCGGGCAGGCCGGGGTAGTACACGGCCTCGAGCGCCGGATGCCCGACCAGGTGCTCGGCGATGGCCTGCGCGTTGGCCGAGTGCCGGTCCATCCGCACGGCGAGCGTCTTGATGCCGCGAACGGTGAGCCACGCATCCATCGGCCCGCTGACCCCGCCTGAGGCGAACTGCAGGAAGCGCACCTTCTCTTCGAGCGCGTCGTCGTTAAGCACGACGGCGCCCCCGAGCACGTCGGAGTGGCCGCCGAGGTACTTGGTGGTCGAGTGCACGACGATGTCGGCGCCGAGCGTGAGCGGCTGCTGCAGGTAGGGCGAGGCGAAGGTGTTGTCGACCACGACGAGGGCGCCGGCCGCGTGACCGATCTCGGCCAGCTCGGCGACGTCGCTGATCTTCATCAGCGGATTGGAGGGGGTCTCCAACCAGAGCAGCTTGGTGCGCCCGCCGGCCACGGCCTTCGACACGGCCGAGAGGTCGCTCATCTCGACGACCACGTTCTCGACGCCCCACTTGCCGTGGATGCGCTCGATCAGGCGGTGGGTTCCGCCGTAGACGTCGTTGCCGAGCACGATACGGTCGCCCGGCTCGAGCAGGGCGCGCAGCAGTGCGTCCTCGGCGGCGAGACCGGACGCGAACGACAGGCCGTGCTTCGCGCCCTCGAGCGAGGCGAGCAGCGTCTCGAGCGAGGTGCGCGTGGGGTTGCCGCCGCGGGAGTACTCGTAGCCGTTGCGGAAACCGCCGATGCCGTCCTGCACGTAGGTCGACGTCAGGTAGAGGGGCGGGATGATGGCGCCGGTGGTGGGGTCGAACTCCTGGCCGGCGTGGATGGCGCGCGTCTCGAACGCGTCGATGTTCTTGGCCATGATGGCTCCTTACTTGCGGGTGTGGTGAAGGCTGTGGTGGCGACGCGCGTGAAGCGACGTCGGGTGGGGCGAAGTCGGGTGAGGTGACCGGATGAGCCGGCTCAGGCCTCGGCGAGGAAGGTCAGCAGGTCCTGCCGGGTGATCACCGAGACGGGCTTGCCGTCGTCGGAGACCAGCAGGGCGCTCGACCCGGTGAGCGCCTGCCGGGCCGCCGAGACGGGCTCGTTGGCCCCGATCAGCGGCAGGGCGGGCGCCAGGAGGCCGGCGACCGTGTCGGTCATGCTGGCCTGTCCGCTGAAGACCTGATCGAGCAGGCTCTGCTCGTCGAGCGAGCCGGTCACCTCGCCCATCACGACGGGCGGCTCGGCCGAGAGCACCGGCAGCTGCGACACCCCGTACTTCGCCATGATCTCGATCACGTCGTGCACGGTGTCGGCCGGATGCGCGTGCACCAGTGCGGGCAGCTCGCCGCTCTTCGCCTTCACGATGTCGCGCACGGTCGATCCGGCGGGGGAATTCGTGAAGCCGTAACTGCGCATCCACTTCTCGTTGAAGATCTTGCCGAGATAGCCGCGGCCCCCGTCGGGGAGCAGCACCACGACGACCGCCTCGGCGGGCAGCTCGCGGGCCGCCTCGAGTGCCGCGGCGACCGCGAGGCCGCTCGAGCCGCCGACGAGCAGGCCCTCCTCGCGGGCGAGGCGGCGGGTCAGCTCGAAGGAGGTGGCGTCGCTGGCCGCGATGATGCGGTCGACGACCGTGCCGTCGTAGGCGGTGGGCCAGAAGTCCTCGCCGACACCCTCGACCAGGTAGGGGCGCCCGGTGCCGCCGGAGTAGACCGAGCCCTCGGGGTCGGCGCCGATGATCTGTACCGCGCCGCCCGAGACCTCCTTGAGGTAGCGGCCGACGCCGCTGATGGTGCCGCCGGTGCCGACGCCCGCGACGAAGTGTGTGATCTCGCCCTCGGTGTCGCGCCAGATCTCGGGGCCGGTCGTCTCGTAGTGGCTGAGCGGGCCGTTCTGGTTGGAGTACTGGTTCGGCTTGAAGGCGCCGGGGATCTCGCGGGCCAGACGGTCGGAGACGGAGTAGTAGGAGTCCGGGTCCTCCGGGGCCACGGCCGTCGGGGTGACGACGATCTCGGCGCCGTAGGCGGTGAGCACGTTGCGCTTGTCCTCGCCGACCTTGTCGGGCAGCACGAACACGCAGCGGTAGCCGCGCTGCTGGGCCACGAGGGCGAGGCCGATCCCGGTGTTGCCCGAGGTGGGCTCGACGATCGTGCCGCCCGGCTTCAGCAGGCCGTCGCGCTCGGCGGCGTCGATGATGCGGGTGGCGATGCGGTCCTTCGAGGATCCGCCCGGGTTGACGTACTCGACCTTGGCGAGCACGGTGGCGCGGATGCCCTCGGTGACGCTGTTGAGCTTCACGAGCGGGGTGTTGCCGACGAGGTCGATGACGCTGTTCGCGTACTTCATTGCTGTGTCCTTGATGGGGCTCGCAGCCGCTACGTGCTCAGATTCGCACGGCGCGCGCTGGAGAGCGGCGGCTTCGGGGCTGTGACGAACCTGGTCTGTGGGAGGGGTCGTCGCTCAGCGACGACAACAGAGGAGATTCACGAACACCCTTCCACTGTAGCCCATGTGCCCTGCGACGCGGCCGGCCCCGCTCGTCTTTCGGGAGCGGGGCCGGGTGGGGCGGTGTGCGCGGGGGTCAGGAGCCCTCGACCTGGGGGGTGGTCGTGGGCGGCGTGGGGGCGGTGCCGTCAGTGGGAGGGGTCGGCGGGGTGGGCGCCGAGCCGTCAGTGGGCGGGGTGGGGGCGGTGCCGTCGGTGGGCGGCGTGGGCGGGGTGGGAGCCGAGCCGTCGGTCGGCGAGGTGGGCGGGGTGGGTGCCGAGCCGTCAGTGGGCGGCGTGGGCGGGGTGCCCGCGGGGCCTCCAGCGAGCGGGCCGCCGGTCGCGCCCGGGCCGCAGTCGCCGCCGGGGGCTCCGGCGCCGGGCGCGGGGGGTGTCGCCGCATCGCTGGAAGGAGCATCCGTCGACGGCGTGGCCGGCGTGACCGCACCCGGGGTGGGCGCGACCGCACCCGGCGTGGCCGACGCCGACGCCACCACCGTCGGCACCGCTCCCGCCCCGCCCGAGGCGGCGAACGCGGCGGTCGTGCCGACGAGGCCGAGCCCCACCACGCCGCAGGCGGCACCGATGGCGATGCGGCGGGCGAGCGAGGGGCGGCGGGGCGGCTGCGGCTCCATCGGGATGGGCTTGGTCGCGTCGTCGAAGTAGCTGTTCAGGTCGGACATGGGGTCTCCGTTCGATTCGGC
Organism: Herbiconiux gentiana; assembly: GCF_024978135.1. Taxonomy (GTDB): domain Bacteria; phylum Actinomycetota; class Actinomycetes; order Actinomycetales; family Microbacteriaceae; genus Herbiconiux; species Herbiconiux gentiana. The sequence continues at coordinate 198,507 of NZ_JANTEZ010000002.1, forward strand.
ACCGGGTGCCGTCCGGGCGACTTCGGCCCGGCATCCCCCACTCTCGAAAGCGAATCTGAAGCTCCACTTAAGGTCAGCCCGCTCACAGCCGACCGATAGGAAGCGGATAGCCGCGGTGCCTACCGTCGCACCATGACCACCCCCGCGCGCATCCTGCTGGTCGAGGACGACGACACGATTCGCGACGCCGTCGCCACCGCACTGAGCGCCGAGGGCTTCACGGTCGCGGCCCGCCCCGACGGCCACGACTTCGCCGCCGAGCTCGCCGCCTTCGTGCCCGATCTCGTCGTGCTCGACTGGATGCTCCCCGGCGCCAGCGGCCTGCAGCTCGCCGCGACCGCACGCACCAGCACCGACTGCGGCGTGCTCATGCTGACCGCCCGCGACGAGGTCGACGACCGGTTGCGCGGCTTCGCGGAGGGCATCGACGACTACGTCGTGAAGCCGTTCGCGATGGCCGAGCTGATCGCGCGGGTGACCGCGGTGCTGCGGCGGCGGGGCCGCATCCCCGCCGTGATCGAGGTGGCCGACCTCGTGGTCGACGTGGCCGGTGCGCGATCGAGGCGAGCCGACCGGATGCTCGAACTGACCGCCACCGAGTTCCGGCTGCTCAGCTTCCTGGCCGAGAGCCGCGGGCGAACGCTCTCGAAAGGTCAGATCCTGACGCAGGTGTGGGGATACGACGACGTCGACCCGAACGTGGTGGAGGTGCACCTGAGTTCGCTCCGGCGCAAGATGGAGCAGAACGGGCCGCGCCTCATCCACACCGTGCGCGGCATCGGGTATCGGCTGAGCGCGTGAGCCCGGACGCCGCTGAGGCCTCCCGCGGGTCGCGAACGCACGGTGCCGGTCGCGGCGGCGGGCTCCGCACCGGGTCGCTCCGCACGCGCACCGTGCTCGCGGTGCTCGGGCTGCTCGCCGTGCTGCTCGTCGGCCTCGGCCTCACCGTTCAGCTCGTGCTCGGCGAGCGCCTGCGCGCCCAGATCGAGGAGCGGCTCGCCGACCGCGCCGCCGCGGCCGCCGCCCTGATCGGCACGGTCTCGAACGACGACCTCGCCGCGCGGCTCTCGGCGCAGGGCGTGTCGGTGCTGATCGAGAGCCCCGACGGCGGCGCGGTCGTGGCCGGCCCCACCCCCGACGAGCTCCGCCGCGGCCCCGACCCGGCGGCCCTCCCCCCGCTCGGCGGCCCGGGTGGCGACGGGGCGCCCGCGCCGACCGACGCGCCCGCACCCACCGACGACACGCCCGCTGCGGCCGACGACACCGCCGCGCCGACCGACACCACGTCCACCGCACCGACCGACACCGCCTCGCCCGCCCAGACCGGCGCGACCGTCACCGCCTCGAGCATCGACAGCTCGGATGCGCGGCTCCTCACCCTGCGCTCCGAGCTCAGCGACGGCAGCACCCTCACCCTCACGACCGACACCTCGGGCGTCGAGCAGACGCTCGCCCAGCTGCGCGGCATCATGCTGGCCGCGTCGGCGGCGTTCCTCGTGGTGGCGGCCGGAGCGCTCGTGCTCGTCGTGCGCCGGTCGCTGCGCCCGCTCGACACGATGACCGCTCTCGCCCGCGACATCGGCGGCGGAGACCGCGGCCGCCGCCTGCGGCCCTCCCGCCCGCGCACCGAGATCGGCCGCACCGCCCGCGCCTTCGACGAGATGCTAGACGAGATCGAGGGCGCCGAGCGCGCCGCCCGCGAGGCCGAGGCGGCCGCCCGCGAAGCAGCGGCGACGGCCCGCGAGGCCGAGGGCGCCGCCCAGCAGGCAGAGCTCGTCGCACGCCGCGCGGAGGCCGACTCCCACGCGTCCGAGCTCGTCGCGCGCCGCGCCGAGGCCGAGTCCCACGCGTCCGAGCTCGTCGCCGTCGAGGCCGAGCGGCGGGTTCGCGCCTTCGTCAGCGACGCCGCGCACGAGCTGCGCACCCCGGTGGCCGGGATGCGCGCCGCCGCCGACACGCTCGTGCGGGCATCCGTCGACCCCGCCGGACGGGAACGTCTCGCGGTGCACGTGGTGCGCGAGGCAGGGCGGGCCGGCCGCCTGATCGACGACATGCTGCTGATGGCGCGGCTCGACGAGGGCCTCACGCTCGCGCGGCGCCCGGTCTCGCTGCGCGAGGTGGTCGACGCCGAGGCCGAGCGGCAGCGCATCCGTCACCCGCAGCTCGAGCTGCGTGTGCACGCCCCCGCCGAGCTGCGCGTCGACGGCGACCCCGAGCGTCTCGGGCAGGTGCTCGCCAACCTCGTCGACAACGCGAGCCGGATGACCGGCGGACGCGGCCCCGTCACCGTCACCCTCGCGGCCTCCGCCGACGGTCGCGCGGCTCACCTTGAGGTCGCCGACGACGGCCCCGGGGTGCCCGCCGCCGACCGCGAGCGCATCTTCGACCGCTTGGTGCGCCTGGACGCGTCCCGCGCCACCGCCGGAGGCGCCGCCGGCTCGGGCCTCGGCCTCCCGATCGCCCGCGGCATAGCCCGCGCCCACGGCGGCGAGCTCCGCTGCCTCGAGCCGCTCACCCCCCGCGGCGCCCGCTTCGCCCTCACCCTCCCGCGAGCGCTCCCGCCCGATTCGCCCACGATCGTCCCGGCCGGGTAGCGCAAACGGCCCTCCGGGCGATGCCGAAGGGCCGTTTGCGCGACCCCGCGGGCCGGAATCCGGGCTAGAGGCCCTGGGCCAGGCGGTAGTAGGCCTGGTTCCAGCGCACCTCGTTCTGGAAGCCGCGCAGCGTGGTCTCGGCGTCGATGCGCAGCAGCTCGGTCTTGGCGATGGTGGCGAAGTCCTGGAAGACCTCGACGCCGACCGCGGTCGACATGACCGTGTGGTGCGCGGCGCCGGCGGTCAGCCACGCTGCCGCCGAGACGGCGAACGAGGGCTCGGGGCGCCAGACGGCGCGGCCGACGGGCAGGTTCGGCAGCGGCGCGCGCGGCGGCACGACCTCGACGACGTTCGCCACGAGGCGGAAGCGGTCGCGCATGTCGCTGAGCGCGACCACGACGGCCGGGCCGGGGTCGGCGGTGAAGACCAGGCGCACCGGGTCGTCCTTGCCGCCGATGCCGAGCGGGTGGATCTCGAGCGTCGGCTTCGAGGTCGTGAGCGACGGGCTCACCTCGAGCATGTGCGCGCCGAGGATGGTCTCGGCGCCGTCGACGAGGTCGTAGGTGTAGTCCTCCATCAGGCTGGCGCCGCCGGGCAGGCCCGCGCCCATGACGTTGGCGGCACGCACCAGGATGGCCGTCTTCCAGTCGCCCTCGGCGCCGAAGCCGTAGCCCTCGGCCATCAGGCGCTGCACGGCGAGGCCGGGCAGCTGCTTGAGAGAACCGAGGTCCTCGAAGCTCGTGGTGAACGCGCCGAAGCCGCCCTCCTCGAGGAACGAGCGCAGGCCGATCTCGATGGCCGCGCCGTCGCGCAGGGACTGGTGACGCTCACCGCCGGCCCGCAGCTCGGGAACGACGTCGTAGAGCTCCTCGTACTCGGCGACGAGCGCGTCGACCGCGGCGGTGTCCTCTTCGGCGAGCGACACCGCGGCGGCCAGCTCGTTGACACCCCAGGTGTTCACCTGCACGCCGAAGCGCAGCTCGGCCTCGGTCTTGTCGCCCTCGGTGACTGCGACGAAGCGCATGTTGTCACCGAAACGGGCGAGCTTCAGCGTCTTTACGGCCTGCCAGCCGGCGGCGGCGCGCGCCCACTGGCCGATCTCGTCCTGCACGCGGCGGTTAGTCGCGTGACCGACGACTGTCTTGCGCGCGACACCGAGGCGGGTCTGGATGTAGCCGAACTCGCGGTCGCCGTGCGCGGCCTGGTTCAGGTTCATGAAGTCGAAGTCGATCTCGGCGTAGGGCAGCTCGACGTTCGCCTGGGTGTGCAGGTGCAGCAGGGGCTTCTGCAGCGCGTCCAGCCCGGCGATCCACATCTTGGCGGGGCTGAAGGTGTGCATCCAGGCGACGAGGCCGATCACCTTGTCGTCGGCGTTGGCGTCGAGGGCCGCACGGCGGATGGACTCGGAGTCCTTCAGCACGGGCTTCCAGACGATCTTCACCGGGATGGCGTCGGAGCCGTCGAGGGTGGCCACGATCTGCTGCGACTGCTCGGCCACCTGGCGGAGCGTCTCCTCGCCGTAGAGGTTCTGGCTGCCGGTGAAGAACCAGATCTCGTAGGAGTCGAGGGAGGTGGTGAGCTTGGTCAATTGAGTGATCCCGTCGGGTCTTGTCCGTAGACGTTCTGGTAGCGGTTGAAGAGGGAGTCGATGGCCGGCTGCGGGATGGGGTTCGGCGTGCCGAGCTGGCGCGAGAAGAGCACCGAGCGGGCGACGTCCTCGACCATGACGGCCGCCTTGACGGCGTCCCGCGCATCCTTGCCGATGGTGAACGGGCCGTGGTTCTTCATCAGCACGGCGCGGGAACGGTGACCGCTCAGCGTCTCGACGATGCCGCGGCCGATCGAGTCGTCGCCGATGATGGCGAACGGGCCGATCGGGATCTCGCCGCCGAACTCGTCGGCCATCGCGGTGGTGACGCACGGGATGGGCTCGCCGTAGGCGGCCCACGCCACGGCGTACGGCGAGTGCGTGTGCACCACGCCGCCGACGTCGGGCATGTTGCGGTACACGTAGGCGTGCGCGGCGGTGTCGCTGGAGGGCGAGCGGTCGGAACCCGGTGAGCCGTCGACGACCGAGCCGTCGAGGGTGCAGAGGATCATGTTCGCCGGGGTCAGCTCGTCGTAGAGCACGCCGCTCGGCTTGATCACGAAGAGGTCGGCGCCGGGCACGCGGCCCGAGACGTTGCCGCCCGTCCAGACGACGAGGCCGTAGCGCACGAGCTCGGCGTGCAGCGCGGCGACGTCGTTCCGCACGCGGTCGATCGCCGCCTGCACCTCGGGGGTGATGTCGGTCATCGGGTGGTTCCTTCCAGGGTGAGGGCGTCGACCGCGGCGCGCTCGACCGCGAGGCCGGCGCTGTAGCGGTCGAGGTAGGTCGAGAAGCCGGCCACGTCGGCGGCGTCGGGCTCCGAGGTCTCGAAGACCGAGCCGGCGAAGACATGCTCGTCGAGGAATACGTCGAGGGCGATGTCCTCCTGCTGAGCCGCACGCACGTAGGCGGCGAGCACCGCGATGCCCCAGGCGCCGCCCTCCGAGGCCGACTCGGCCACCGACACGGGGGCGGCCAGCGCGCCGGCGAGGAAGCGCTGCGCCACACCGCTGGTGCGGAACATGCCGCCGTGGGCGAACATCCGGTCGAGCTCGACCCCTTCGCCGGCGAGCACGCGCATGCCGAGGGCGAGGGTGCCGAAGACGCCGTAGAGCTGGGCGCGCATGAAGTTCGCGAGCGTGAAGTCGCTGTCGGGGGTGCGCACCACGAGCGGGCGACCCTCGGTCAGGCCCGCGATGGGCTCGCCGGCGAGGTGGTTGTAGGCGAGAAGGCCGCCGGCGTCGGGGGCTCCGGTGAGCGCCTCGCGGAAGAGCACGTCGAAGACGGCGTCGGTGTCGACCGCGGCCGCGCCCTCCGGGCCCTGCGGTCGTGCGGCCTCGGCGAAGCGCCCGAACAGCCCCACCCACGCGGCCAGCTCGCTCGCCCCGTTGTTGCAGTGCACCATCGCGACGGGGTCTCCCGCGGGCGTGGTCACGAGGTCGAGCTCGTGGTGCACCGAGGCGAGCGGATGCTCGAGCACGACCATCGTGAAGATGCTCGTGCCGGCACTGACGTTGCCGGTTCGCGGCGCCACCGAGTTCGTGGCGACCATCCCCGTGCCGGCGTCGCCCTCGGGCGGGCAGAGCACCGCGCCCGCGCGGAGCGCACCGCTCGGGTCGAGCAGCGCGGCACCCTCGGACGTGAGCGTGCCGGCGTCGCGGCCGGCCGGCAGCACCTCGGGCAGCAGCTCGCCGAGCGGCTTCGGCAGGGCGGTTCCGGCGGCGAGGGCGTCGTAGCGCGCCACCAGCTCGACGTCGTAGTCGTTCGTGCTCGAGTCGATCGGGAACATACCCGAGGCGTCGCCGACACCGAGCACGTTGCGGCCGGTCAGCTTCCAGTGCACGTAGCCCGCGAGGGTGGTGACCGAGTCGAGCTGCGGCACGTGGGCCTCGTGGTCGAGCACGGCCTGGTGCAGGTGCGCGATCGACCAGCGCAGGGGGATGTTCACACCCAGCAGCTCGCTCAGCTCGGCCGCGGCGGGGCCCGTGCTGGTGTTGCGCCAGGTGCGGAACGGCACGAGCAGCTCACCGGCCGCGTCGAACGCGAGATAGCCGTGCATCATGGCCGAGACGCCGACGGCGCCGAAGGTCTCGGGGCGCACGCCGTGACGCCGCTCGGCGTCGGCCACGAGGTCGGCGAAGGCCGCCTGCAGGCCGGTCCAGACGCTGTCGAGCGAGTAGGTCCAGACGCGGTCGACGAACTCGTTCTCCCAGGCGTGGCTGCCGACGGCGAGCACCTCGGTGGGGTCGTCGCCGATCAGGCAGGCCTTGATGCGGGTCGAGCCGAGCTCGATTCCGAGGGTGGCACGACCGCTGCGGATCGCGTCGGCCGGGGCGCTGTCGCTCGTCATCGGGGCTCCTTCGTCGTGATGATGGGGTGCTGCCGAGCCCGGATGTGATCGATCACATTGCGGGCCCACCTGCGAGTGTACGGCATCCGGATGCCCGGGCGCAGGGTCAATCCGCCGGCGCCGGCGGCGGCGCGGTCGAGGCGCGGACGACCAGCACCGGGTCGGCCGAGGGGCTCGTGCCGTCCTCGTCGAGCAGTCGGGCGAGGGCGCGGCGGCCGGCCTCGGCGAAGTCCTGCCGCACGGTGGTGAGCGGCGGAAGATAGTGGGCCGCCTCGGGGGTGTCGTCGAAGCCGACGACGCTCAGATCCTGCGGAACCGCGAGGCCGGCGTCGTGCGCCGCGTGCAGCAGGCCGAGCGCCATCTGGTCGTTCGCCGAGAACACCGCGGTGACACCCCGCCCGATCAGCTCCCGACCCGCGCGGTAGCCCGACGGGGCGCTCCAGTCGCCGTCCGCCTCGGGGCCGGCGGCGATGCCCCGCTCGGCGAGCTCGGCCCGGAAGCCGGCTCGGCGGGAGGCGGCGTCGATCCAGTCGGCGGCCCCGGCGAGGTGTCCGATGCGGCGATGGCCGAGCTCGCCGAGGTGCGCCGTGGCGAGCCGCGCACCCTGAACCTGGTCGAGTGCGAGCTCGGCGCCGTCCGTCTGCCGCAGCGTCTGCAGCGTCACGAACGGGATGCGGAACGACCGCGCCGTCAGCGCCGACAGCACCTGCAGCTGCGGCGCGATCACCACGATGCCCTCCGCCGAGAGGTCGACCAGGTGCGCCAGCGCCTCGTCGATCGAGCGCTGGTCGACGCCGTCGGCGTTGGCGATGCTGACGCTGTAGCCCCGCGCCCGCGCGGCGGCCTCGACGGCGGCGATGCTCGACGCGGGGCCGTACTCGCCGCTCGACGTCGAGAGGATGCCGATGATGCGCGACCGGCTCGTCACCAGTGCCCGGGCGGCGAGATTCGGCCGGTAGTCGAGCGCGCGCATGGCATCGAGCACCTTCTGCCGGGTGGCGGGCCTGAGGCTCGGATGATCGTTCAGCACCCGCGACACCGTCTGATGCGACACCCCGGCGGCCTTCGCCACGTCGAACACACTCGCGGCCCGCACCCGCGTGCCCCCCGCGCCCCCGCCCGTGCCCCCGTCCGTCATCCCCCGATTATCCCGCGCCCCATCGCCCCCGGCGATCGACCCGTCGCAAATCGCCCTATGAGGGCCGGGAGAGGGCGCTTTGCGACGGCTCGATCTCCGCGGCGGCGAGGGCCGCCGGCGGCGCCGTGCTGGCGCGGCGGACGAGGGAGACGCCGGAGACCGGCGTGGGGGGCGGCGCGTCCGGCGGGCGCTCGCCGAGGACGTCGAGCACCGTCTCCATCGCCGCCCGGCCCAGCACGGTGAAGTCCTGCCGCACCGTCGTCAGCGGCGGAGACAGGTACTCCGCCTCGGGGATGTCGTCGAACCCCACCACGCTCAGGTCGCCCGGCACCGACAGCCCCGCCTCCGTGTATGCGCGCATCAGCCCGACGGCCATCTGGTCGTTCGCCACCACGACCGCGGTCGCCGACCCCTCCGCGGCGAGCCGCACACCGTGCGCGTAGCCGCTCGCGGGCGTCCAGTCCCCCACCATCGGCTCGCGGCTCACCAGCCCGTGCGCCGCGAGCCCGCCGAACCAGCCGCGCAGCCGCTCGGCCGCGTCCATCGAGTCGGCCGGCCCCGCGATGTGCCGGATGTCGCGGTGCCCCAGGGCGGCCAGGTGGTCGACGGCGGCCCGCGACCCCGCGTACTGGTCGAGCTGCACCCGGTGCGGCACGCCGCGGTCCTCCGAGGCGACGGCCACCACCGGCACCCCGAGGTCGACGCCCGCGATGCCCTCCACGGCGGCCCGCTGCTGCACGATCAGCACGATCGCCTCGACGTTCTGCCGCACCAGCAGCTCGGCCGCGCTGCGCACGTGCACGGCATCGGCCTCGAGCAGCCCCGCGGTGATGACGGCGTAGCGCGCATCCCGAGCCGTCTCGTTGAAGTGCAGCGCGGTCGAGGAGGGCCCGTAGTCGGCCGACCCCGTGGTGATCAGGCCGATGGTGCGCGAGCGGCGGGTGACCATGGCGCGCGCCGCCGGCGAGGGCACGTAGCGCAGCTGCTTGATCGCGTTCTCGACCCGCTGCCGGGTGGCCGGCCGCACGTTCGGCATGTCGTTCAGCACCCGCGAGACCGTCTGGTGCGAGACCCCGGCGAGGCGCGCCACATCGAAGATCGTGGCGGCCCTCGCCCTGTCGTCTTCAGTCACAGTCGATCCTCATCGGCGCCGCGGATGCGCGCGCGTCTACGTATTATGTCGGGCCCGGATCGTCACCTCCTGCGAGCGGTCAGCACCTTCTGCAGAATGATGAAGACGAGCAGCAGCGCGCCGATGAAGATCTTGGTCCACCACGACGACAGGGTGCCCTCGAAGGTGATGATCGTCTGGATCACGCCGAGCACCAGCCCGCCGAGCACCGAGCCGAGCACGAAGCCGTAGCCGCCGGTCAGCAGGGTGCCGCCGATGACCACCGCGGCGATGGCGTCGAGCTCGGTGCCGACCGCCGTCAGCGGGTAGCCCGAGAGCGTGTAGAACGAGAACAGCACGCCCGCGAGACCCGAGCAGAAACCGCTCACCACGTACACGATCACCTTGGTGCGCGCCACGGGCAGGCCCATCAGGATGCCCGACTGCTCGCTCCCGCCGATGGCGTACACCGTGCGCCCGAACCGCGTGAAGCCGAGCACCCACACCGCGACGATCACCACGGCGAGCGCGATCACGACGCTCGGGGTGATGCTGAGGCCGCCGCCGAGCGGGATGCGCGTGACGGCCAGCGCCACGAAGGTGGGCTCGGTGATCGAGATCGAGTCCTTCGAGATCACGTAGCAGAGGCCGCGGGCGAGGAACATCGCGGCCAGCGTCGCGATGAACGGCTGCACCTTGAACACGTGGATCATCAGCCCCACGAGCAGCCCCAGCACACTGGTCAGCACCAGGATGAGCGGGATGACCACCCCCGGCGACCACCCGGTCTGCAGCAGACTCGCCGCGATCATCGTCGACAGCGCCACGACCGCCCCGACCGAGAGGTCGATGCCACCGGTCAGGATGACGAAGGTCATGCCGACCGCGAGCACGATCAGGTAGGAGTTGTCGACGAAGAGGTTCAGCAGCACCTGGCCCGAGAAGAAGCCGTTGTAGCGCACGCCCCCCACGATGAAGACGGCGACGAAGAGCACCGCCGTGACGAGCACGGGGCCCGACTTCGGGCTCGTGAGCACGTCGCGCAGGCGGTCGATCGGGCGGCGCGGCGGGCGGCCCGGCCGCAGGGGCGCGGGTGCGCCGGTGCGGGGGCGGTCGATGGTGGCGGTCATGATGCGGCTGCTTCCTTGACTCGGGCGGTGCGGGCGGCGAGCCGCTGGCGCAGCTGGGCGAACGCGGCGTTGGTGGTGGGCGACTGCAGCAGGCACACGGCCGTGACGACGGCGGCCTTGAACACCATGGTGACGATCGGCGGGATGCCGACGGTGTACACCGTGGTGACGAGGGTCTGGATGACCAGCGCCCCGACGAGCGTCCCGGCCAGCGAGTAGCGTCCGCCGGCGAGCGAGGTGCCGCCGATGACAACCGCGAGGATGGCGTCGAGCTCGATGAACAGTCCGGTGTTGTTCGCGTCGGCCGCGGTCTGGTTCGCGGTGAGGATGAGCCCGGCGATACCGGCTGACAGCGCGCAGAAGGCGTAGACGGTGAACAGCAGCACCCGCGCCCGCACGCCGGCCTGCCGGCTGGCTTCGGGGTTGATGCCGACCGACTCGATCAGCATGCCGAGCGCGGTGCGGCGGGTCAGCAGGGCGGCGACCGCGAAGATCACGGCACCGATCACGACCGCGACCGGGATGCCGAACCAGAAGCCCGAGCCGAGTTCCTTGAACGGCGCGCTGTCGACGGTGAGGATCTGGCCCTCGGTGATGAGCATCGCGACACCGCGACCGGCGGTCATCAGGATGAGCGTCGCGATGATGGGCTGGATGCCGATCACCGAGACGAGGAAGCCGTTCCAGACGCCCAGCACCAGCGAGATGATCAGCGCGACGATCACGGCGACGGCCACCGTGCCGGGGTTGCCCGGGTCGGAGGAGCCGAGCAGGATCGAGCAGGCCACCGCGCCCGAGATCGCCGCCACCGCGCCGACCGAGAGGTCGATGCCGCGGGTGGCGATCACGAGGGTCATGCCGACCGCGATGATCAGCGTCGGCGCCCCGTTCCGCAGGATGTCGATGATCGAGCCGAAGAGGTGCCCGTCCTTCACCGTGACGGTGAGGAAGTCGGGGAACGCGATGACGTTGATCAGCACGAGGACGAGCAGCATCACGATCGGCCAGAACAGCCGGCTCGAGACGGTGCGGAGCAGCAGGGCGTTCATCGTCGGTCTCCCGAGGTCTCGAGGGGTGCGGGTGCGGTGGTGCTGTCGGGGTCGGATGCGCGACCGGCGCCCGGGCCGGAGCCGGCGGTCGGAGCATCCGGAACCCCGCCCTCTTCGGCCACCGAACCGTCGGCGATGAGAGCGAGCAGCGCGTCGACCGTGAGCCCGTCGTTCTCGATGTCGGCCACGAGGCGGCGGTCGCGGAGCACGGCGACGCGGTGCGAGAGGCGCAGCACCTCCTCGAGCTCGGCCGAGATGAAGACGACGCTCATGCCGTTCTCGGCGAGCGTGTAGACGAGCTTCTGGATCTCGGCCTTGGCGCCGATGTCGATGCCGCGGGTCGGCTCGTCGAGGATGAGGAGGCGGGGTGCGATGGCGAGCCAGCGGGCGAGCAGCACCTTCTGCTGGTTGCCGCCGGAGAGGTTGCGCACGAGCGCGTCGGGGTTCGCGGGCCGGATGTTGAGGGCCTGGATGTAGCTCTGCGCGAGCTCCTCCTGGCGCTTCTTGGGGATGGGGCGGAACCAGCCGCGGTCGGCCTGGAGGGCCAGCACGATGTTGTCGCGGACGGTCAGCTCGTCGATGATGCCCTCGCCGCGGCGGTCTTCCGAGGAGTAGGCGATGCGGCGCGAGATGGCCTGGCGCGGGGTGCGCAGCTTCGAGCCGCCGCGGCCGCCTCGACCTGAGCCGCCGCCGGCGCCACCACGACCGGTGCCGCCGGTGCCGCGGCCGGTGCCGCCGATCGACAGCGTGCCCGAGTCGGCGCGGTCGATACCACCCAGGATGCGCGCCAGCTCGGTGCGGCCGGAGCCCAGCAGACCGGCCAGGCCGATCACTTCACCCTCGCCGATCACGAGGTCGAACGGCTCGATGGCGCCCGTGCGACCCAGTCCCTCGGCGCGCACGAAGTCGGCCGGCCGGTCTGCGGCCGCCCCCTCGGCGTCGGCGGAGTGGGCCTTGCGGCCGATCTCGTCGAGGACGGTCAGCTCCTTGCCGATCATCTTCTGCACGAGGTCGATGCGCAGCAGCTCCTCGGTGAGGTACTCGCCCACGAGGCGGCCGTTGCGGAGCACGGTGAGGCGGTCGGTGATCTCGTAGATCTGGTCGAGGAAGTGCGAGACGAAGAGGATGGCGACACCCGAGTCGCGGAGCGAGCGGATGACGCGGAACAGCTCGGCGACCTCGTCGGCGTCGAGGCTCGAGGTGGGCTCGTCGAGGATGAGCACCTTCGCGTCGACGTCGATCGCGCGGGCGATCGCGACCAGCTGCTGCACGGCGAGCGAGTGCGAGCCGAGCAGCGAGCCCGGGTCGATGTCGAGGTTCAGGCCGTCGAGCAGCTCGGCGGCGCGGCGGCGCATGGCGCGGCCGTCGATCGAGCCGAAGCGGCGGGGCTCGCGGCCGAGCAGGATGTTCTCGGCGACCGAGAGATTCGGCAGGAGGTTGACCTCCTGGTAGACCGTGGCGATGCCGGCGGCCTGGGCGGCGGCGGGTCCGGTGAACGAGACCGACTCGCCGTCGACGACGATGCTGCCGCTGTCGATCTGATAGACGCCGGTCAGCGCCTTGATCAGCGTCGACTTGCCGGCGCCGTTCTCGCCCATCAGCGAGTGCACCTCGCCCGGGAACATGCGGAAGCTGACGTCGTCGAGCGCTTTCACCCCCGGGAAGGAGATGGAGATGGCGCTCATCTCCACGACTGGTTCGGTCATGAGTTCTCTCTTCTTCGAGGGAGGGGGTGCGGGGGTGTTCGGGGTGTTCCGGTTCGGGGTGAGGCGGTGACGGATGCGGGGCGTCGGCCCGCGCATCCGTCACCGCGCTCAGGTGGTGCTGGTGGTGCGTGCGGTGCTGGTGCTGGTGCTGGTGCTGGTGGTGCTTCTAGTACTGGCGGGTGGGGAGCGCCTCGGCGGCCTGGTCCTTCGTGAAGGTGGTCTCCTCGGTGATGATGCGCTTCTCGGGGGTGTCACCGTCGTTGATCTGCTTGACGATGTCGACCAGCTGCTTGCCGAGCAGCGGCGAGCACTCGACGATGAAGTTGATCTTGCCATCGGCGAGGGCCTGCATGCCGTCCTTCACCGCGTCGACGCTGACGATCTTGATGTCGACGCCCGGCTTCAGGCCGGCCGCCTCGATCGCCTCGATGGCGCCGAGGGCCATGTCGTCGTTGTGGGCGTAGATCAGGTTGGCGTCGGGGTTCGACTTCAGCAGCGCCTCGGTGACCTGCTTGCCGCCGGCACGGGTGAAGTCACCGGTCTGGCTGGCGACGACCTCGAACTTGTCGTCGCCCTTGATCGCCTCGGCGAAGCCCTCGGCGCGGTCGATGGCCGGAGCGGCGCCCGTGGTGCCCTCGAGCTGGATGATCTTGACGGGCTCGGTGGAGTCCTTGTACTCGTCGAGCACCCACTCGCCGGCCTTCTTGCCCTCTTCGACGAAGTCGGAGCCGAGGAAGCTCTCGTAGAGCGAGTCGTCGGCCGAGTCGACCGCGCGGTCGGTCAGCACGACGGGGATGTTCGCGGCCTTCGCCTCGTTGAGCACGGCGTCCCAGCCGGTCTCGACGACCGGGGAGAACGCGATGACGTCGACCTTCTGCTGGATGTAGGAGCGGATCGCCTTGATCTGGTTCTCCTGCTTCTGCTGCGCGTCGGAGAACTTCAGGTCGATGCCGGCGTCTTTGAACGCGGCCTGGATGTCGGTGGTGTTGGCCGTGCGCCAGCCGCTCTCGGAGCCGACCTGCGAGAAGCCGACGACGAGCTGGTCGACGGGCTTGGGGCCGGCGGATTCGCCGGCGCTGGTTCCGCCGCCGGCACAGCCCGCGAGCGTCAGGAGCATCGCTCCGGCCGCGGCGAGACCGAGGAACTTCTTCTTCATGGTGAACCTCTCTGTTCATCGTCCCGGCCGCGTCGTGCTGCGTGATGGTGCCGGGTCGGCCGCCACGTCGGGGCCGGTGCGCCATGGTAATCACAAAATGTGAGCCTTCACAATTGGCAGTTCGGTAACGAATCGATAACCGGTTCGAAGCTGGCGCTGGCGCGCCGGAGGCCCTAATGTGAACGCTAATATTCCGACGGCCCCGGCAACGATGCCCACCCGCCGGATGCGAAAGGAGAGGATCAGCGGCCGCGCACGAGCGACCGCACCAGGCGGGCGCCGACCCGCACCGGCAGCGACGTGCCCGCGAGCAGCCGTACCGCCGCAGCCACGCGCTGGCGAGCAGTCGCGCGGCCGCAGCTGCACAACGGCCGCACCAGGCGGGCGTCGACCGACGCTCGCCGCTACGCGGTCGCGAGTACCTGCGCGGACGCAGCTACGCGGTGGCGAGCAACTGCGCGGCCGCCGCTACGCGGTCGTCAGCTGCTGCGCGTACAGCGCCGCGTACGAGCCGCCGCGCGCGAGCAGCTGCTCGTGCGTGCCCGACTCGACGATGCGCCCCGCGTCGACCACGAAGATGACGTCGGCGTTCACGATGGTCGACAACCGGTGCGCGATGGCGATCGTGGTGCGCCCACGCGCGGCGGTGTCGAGAGCATCCTGAACCACCCGCTCGGAGATCGAGTCGAGCGCACTCGTCGCCTCGTCGAGGATGAGCACTGCCGGGTCTTTCAGCAGCACCCGCGCGATGGCGATGCGCTGCTTCTCGCCGCCCGACAGCCGGTACCCGCGCTCGCCCACCAGCGTCTCGTACCCCTCGGGGAAGCTCATGATGCGGTCGTGGATGTTCGCCGCCCGCGCCGCCGCCACGACCTCCTGCTCGCTCGCCCCCGGCTTCGCGTAGCGCAGGTTCTCGCCGATGGTCGCGTGGAACAGGTAGGTCTCCTGGCTGACGATGCCGAGCCGGTCGATCAGCGACTCCTGCCGCAGCTCCCGCACGTCGTGCCCGTCGACCAGCACGGCACCCTTCGTGGCCTCGTAGAACCGCGGCACGAGGTACGACACCGTCGTCTTGCCGGCCCCCGACGGCCCGACGAACGCGGCGAACTGCCCGGGCTCGATGGCGAACGAGACGTCGTCGAGGGTCGGATGCTCGGGCTCCCCGTCGGGGTACACGAAGCTCACGTGGTCGAACTCCACCCGCCCCGCCCGCGCCGCACCGGCCCCGCGGGGGAGGTCGATCGCGTCGGGCGCATCGGCGATGCTGGGCTTGAGATCGAGGTATTCGAAGATGCGCGCGAACAGCGCCCCGGAGGTCTGCAGGTCGAGCCCGACCCGCATGAGGCCGAGCAGTGGCCAGGTGAGTCGCGCCTGCACCGTGGTGAACGCCACGATCGTGCCCGCCGTGACGTCGACCCCGCCCTGGATGAGGTAGCCCGACACGAGGTAGACGACCGCCGGCACCACCGACAGCACGATGCTGACGATGGCGAAGAACCACTGCCCGCTCATCTGCTGGCGCACCTGCAGCGCGATCTGGTTCTGGTTCTCGTCGGAGTAGCGCTCGATCTCGGCGCCCTGGCGGTTGAAGCTCTTCGCCAGCAGGATGCCCGAGACGCTCAGCGTCTCCTGAGTGATCGCCGTCATGTCGGACAGCGACTCCTGCGTCTTGCCCGCGATGCGCGCCCGCACCTGACCGACGCGGCGTTGCGCCAGCACGAGCAGCGGCATGAGGATGACGGCGACCACCGTGAGCTGCCAGCTGAGCAGCAGCATGGCCACGAGCGCCGCGATGACGGTGACCGTGTTGCCGAGCACACTCGACACGGTGTTGGTGAGCACGTTGGCCACCCCGCCGACGTCGTTCTGCAGCCGCGACTGGATGATGCCCGTCTTGGTGCGGGTGAAGAACGCCAGCTCCATGCGCTGCAGGTGCGTGAACAGCCGGATGCGCAGATCGCCCATCACGCTGTTGCCGACCCGGGCCGTGAGGTAGGTCTGCCACACCCCGAGGGCGGCCGAGACCACCCAGATCAGCACCATCGCGCCGACCAGCTCGAACAGGACGGGGATGTTCGGCCCGCCCTGCGGGAACAGCCCGAGGTCGAAGGCTTGCTGCGTGAGGAGCGGGGGCAGCACCGTGAGGGCGGCCCCGATGAGCACGAGCACCGCGGTGACGATGAGCGCCGCGCGGTAGGGCCGGAACAGCTCGCCGATGCGGCCGAGCAGGTTCGGGATCTTCGGCGCCTCGGCGTTGGCCGCGCGCTGCGCGTCTCGATCGCCGCTGGAGACGCGGCCACCGCCACCGCCACCGCCGCCCACGCCACCCACCCGGGTGCGCCCGCCGGCCGCCGCGACGGCGCTCATGCGGCCACCGCCGCCCATTCCACTCATGAGTGGAGCGTACCTCCGCCCACCGACAGCGAGGCCCGGTTCCTCCCTCGGCGAAACGAGGGGTGAACCGGGCCAGGTGCCGGGCGGCGTCAGCCCTTGGTGGACCCCGCCAGCAGGCCGCGCACGAAGAACCGCTGCAGCGCGAAGAACACGATCAGCGGCACGACGATGGCCACGAACGCGCCCGCGGTGAGCAGATACCAGTCCTGACCGCGCGAACCGGTGATCTCGGCGAGCAGCTTGGTGATCGGAGCCACCCCGCCGTCGGCGAAGATCAGCGCCACGAGCAGGTCGTTCCAGACCCAGAGGAACTGGAAGATCGCGAACGACGCCAGCGCCGGCATGGTCAGCGGCAGGATGATCCGGAAGAAGATCTGCCCGTGACCGGCACCGTCGACGCGCGCCGCCTCGATGACCTCGCGCGGGATCTCCGACACGAAGTTGTGCAGCAGGAAGATCGCCAGCGGCAGGGCGAAGATCGTGTGCGCGATCCAGACCTGCGAGAAGGTGCCGTTGGAGGGCACACCCGAGAAGATCCAGTCGTTTCCGACCGCGATGCCCCGCGAGAACAAGCTGAGCAGCGGCACGAGAGCCATCTGGATCGGCACGATCTGCAGCGCGAAGACGCCGATGAACAGCCAGTCCTTGCCCTTGAAGTCGATCCACGCGAAGGCGTACGCGGCGAGGGCCGCGATCACCAGCGGGATCAACGTCGCCGGGATGGTGATGGCGATCGAGTTCACGAACGACGAGGCGATGGTGACCGAGGAGTTGCCCGAACCGAGCACCTCGACGTAGTTGTCGAGCGTGAAGCCCCAGTTCTGGAAGATCGTCCACCAGCCCGAGGTCTGGATGTCGTTCCGCTCGCGGAATGAGGAGATCAGCAGCCCGAAGGTCGGGATCGTCCAGATCACCGCGATGATCAGCGCGGCGACGGTCGCGCCGCGGCTGGTCAGGCGGCGCTTGGTGCGCTTGGTGACGGTCTCGTCGCGCTCGATCGCGCGTTCGCCCGACCTCAGCTGATTCTTCGTCGACTTGTCGACCGGCAGGTCGATCGGCTGCACGGCGCTCATCGGATCTCCCTCTGCTTCTTGATCTGCCTGGCGTTGTAGATGACGATCGGCATCACCAGGATGAAGAGGATGACGGCGAAGGCCGCCGACCGCCCGTACTCGAAGTTCTTGAACTGCGTGTACATCTCGTTCGCCAGCACGCTGGTCTCGTTCGCGCCCGCCGTCATGGTGCGCACGATGTCGAACACTTTCAGCGAGGCGATCGAGATGGTGGTGAGCACCACGATCAGCGACGAGCGGATGCCCGGCACCGTGACGTTGATGAAGCGCTGCCACGAATTGGTGCCGTCGAGCTCCGCCGCCTCGAGCTGCTCGGCGGGAACACCCTTGATCGCCGCCGAGAGGATGACCATCGCGAAGCCCGTCTGGATCCAGATGAGCACGACGATCAGGAAGAAGGTGTTCCAGGGCGACTCCTGCAGCCACTGCACCGGCTGACCGCCGAGCCACACGACGACCTGGTTCAGCAGACCGATCTGGCTCTCGTCGGTGGGTCGGTAGGTGTAGACGAACCGCCAGATGATGGACGCACCCACGAAGGAGATGGCCATCGGCATGAAGACGAGGATCTTGAAGAACTTCTCACCGCGGCTCTTGTCGATGAAGACCGCGTAGGCGAGACCGAAGATCGTCGAGGCGATCGGCACCACGAGCACCCAGATGATCGTGTTCAGGATGACGCGCAGGTTCTGCGGGTTGGTGAGCACCCAGGCGAAGTTGTCGAGACCGACGAAGTTGCCCCGGCTGGAGAACAGCGAGTCGATCGCCGTCTTGACGGTGGGGTAGATGAGGCCGATCACCAGCAGGATGATCGCGGGTGCCAGGAAGCCGAAGAGCTGGAAGAGATAGCCGGCGCCCTGCGAGGACCGCTTGTCGATCCAGAAGAACGCGAGGCCCAGGGCCGCGGCGATGAGGGCCGCCCACCAGACCGAACCCACGAGCACGAGCGCGAGGAACGGGGCGATGACGCAGACCGCGAGACGGATGATCGTGTACTTGCGCCCGCTTCGCGGAGCGATCTCCACGAAGAACAGGATCAGCGCGACGACGATGCCGAACGCGATGAGGACGATGGGGATCTGCGCCAGCGCGGGCAGCTTCCCCACCCAGAGAAGGAAATCGGACATGAAAACCTTTCGAGTGCGACTCTGGACTCAGGAACGGCCCGGCGCCCTCGGCGCCGTGAGGACACCGTAGCACCAGGGTGCAAGGAGGCCGCCCGGGGGTGCGGGCGGCCTCATCGCGACCGTTCTGGCTAGGGGTGGACGGGTCGACCTACTCGGTCGGCCAGCCGCCCTCGATGGACGTCAGGACTTCCTCCTGGGGAGTGCCGTTGATCCAGTCGACCATGCCCTTCCAGAAGGTGCCGGCGCCGACGGCACCGGGCATCAGGTCGGAGGCGTCGAACCGGAACGTGGTGTTCTCGTCCTGGAGGATGCCGATGGCCTGCTGCAGGATGGGGCTCTGCGCGTTGGAGGCCTCGAGGCCCTTGTTCGCGGAGATGACACCACCGAGCGACACGCGGCTGTTCGCCCACTCGGGGCTCGAGAGGTACTCCTGCACCTTGACGGTGTCGGCGTCGTTCGAGAACGCGCCGACGATCTCGCCACCGCCGGTGACGGCGGTCTCGCCCTCGTTCACCGCGGGGGTGACGAACGCCCAGATGTCGGCGTCGGGGCCGACGGTCGCACCGGCGTCGGTGAGGAAGCCGTCGAAGAACGACGCCTGGTGGGTCAGCGCGCAGCTGCCGTCGGCCATGGCGTTCGCCACGTCGCCGAAGGCGGTCGCGTTGATCGACTTGACGTCACCGAAGCCGGCGTTGACGTAGCTCGGGTTGAGCAGGATGTCGCCGACGGAGGTGAAGGCGTCGCTGATCGCGGGGTCGGTGAACTTGACCTCGTTCTTGACCCACTGGTCGTAGACGTCGGGGCCGCTCTGACGCAGCACCAGGTCTTCGACCCAGTCGGTGCCCGGCCAGCCGGTGGCGTCGCCCGAGCCGAAGCCGGCGCACCACGGGGCCTTGCCCAGGGTGGTCTGCATCTTCGCGGTCAGGTCGAGCATCTCCTGGTAGGTCTTCGGGACCTCCCAGCCGTTGTCGGCGAACTGCTTCGGCGAGTACCAGATGAAGCCCTTGACGCTGGCCATCAGCGGAGCACCGTAGAAGGTGTCGTCGACGGTGCCGTAGGCCTTCCAGTCGGTCGACCAGTACTCGTCGACGTTCTTCTCGACACCCTCGGGGGCCTTCTGGATGAAGCCTCGCGACGCGAGGTCGGCGAGCAGGCCCGGCTGCGGGAAGATCGCGAGGTCGGGCGGGTTGCCACCCTGCGCGCGGATGCCGATCTGGGACTCGAACTCCTTCGACGACTCGTACTGGATGTCGATGTTGTTCTCTTTCTCCCAGTCCGCCCAGGACTGCTCGAGAAGCTCGGCCTCGGTGTCGGCGATGGTGCCGTAGACGGTGACGACGCCGTCGGCCTCACCGGCGGTACCGCCCGCCGCTCCGCCGCCGGCTCCGCCGGAGCAGCCGACGAGGGCGAGCCCGAGGCCCGCCGCGATGGCGATGGGTGCTGTGACACGGCGGTGCGAAAGTGACCGCATATCTCCTCCTCATTGAGTTTGTGCGCTCCGTAGTGGTGCCTTCGGTGGCGCGTGTAGGGAAACCTTTCCATAACTCTCACGAAATGACAAGCGAAGTCCTCGATGTCTCGAGAAGGTAACGATTGGTTCAGAGAGAGCGCTCTCACGCTAGCAGAACGGCCGGTGTTCGCGAAACTGGTCCTCCACATCCGCTGCAAGGTCACGCTAGGATTCTGGAAGCGTTTGCACACGAGAAGACGAGGAGGTCGTCGTGTCGGGGATCGAAGACGTGGCGACTCTCGCCGGGGTCTCGAAGGCCACGGTGTCGCGCGCCCTGAGCGGGCGCGGCTACGTCTCGGCCGAGACCCGCACCCGGGTCTCGGCCGCCGCCGCCACCCTCGGCTACGTCGTCTCCTCGAGCGCGTCGAGCCTCGTGACCGGCCGCACGAACAACGTCGGGGTGATCATCCCCGAGATCAACCAGTGGTTCTTCGGCAGCATCATCGAGGGCGTCGAGCGCGCCCTGCTCGACCGCGGTTACGACCTCATGCTCTACAACACCTCGAAGACGGTCGAGGAGCGCAGCCGCGTCTTCGAGTACTTCCTGGTGCGCAAGCGGGTCGACGCCGTGATCGCGGTCACGCTCGAGATCACGGCGCCCGAGGCCGAGCGCCTGCTGTCGCTCGGCAAGCCGATCGCCGGCATCGGCGGCCCGCTCGTCGGCATCCCGACGCTGAGCATCGACGACGTCGAGGCGGCCCGCCTGGCCACCGAGCACCTGCTGCTGCTCGGCCATCGCGCCATCGTGCACGTCGGCGGCGACATCGACGAGCAGATGGACTTCCACGTGCACTCCAAGCGCCTGCGCGGCTACCGCGAGGCCATCGAGGCGGCGGGCATCTCCTACGACCCGGAGTCCCACGTCGCGACACCCTTCGACATCCCGGGCGGCTACCGGGTGGGCAAGCAGCTGCTGGGCGACCCGCGGCGCCGTCCCACCGCGGTGTTCGCGGCCTGCGACGAGGTCGGGATCGGCGTGATCCTCGCCGCGCGCGAGCTCGGGCTGTCGGTTCCCGAGGACCTGTCGGTGATCGGCATCGACGACCACCCGCTGAGCGAGATGTTCGGGCTCACCTCGATCGGCCAGCGACCCGATCTGCAGGGCGAGCAGGCGGTCGACTGGGTCATCCGCCAGCTCGAGGAGCCGGGGTGGACCCCGCCGTCCAAGCACACCTTCGTGCCGGCACGGCTGGTCATCCGCTCCTCCACCGCGCCCCCGCGCCGGGTCGGTTGAACGCCGGGTCGGTTGAACGCCGGGTCGGTTAAACGACGGATGCCCGAGCCGTGAGGCCCGGGCATCCGATGTGGTGCAGAAGACTACTTGAGGGTGACGGTGGCGCCGGCCTCTTCGAGCTGGGCCTTGGCCTTCTCGGCGGTCTCCTTGTTGGCGCCCTCGATGACGGCCTTGGGAGCACCGTCGACGAGTGCCTTCGCCTCACCGAGGCCGAGGCTGGTGAGGGCGCGCACCTCCTTGATGACCTGGATCTTCTTCTCGCCGGCAGCCTCGAGGATGACGTCGAACTCGGTCTTCTCCTCGACCTCTTCGGCGGGGGCGCCACCGGCAGCGGCGGGGCCGGCGACGGCGACGGGGGCAGCCGCGGTGACCTCGAAGGTCTCCTCGAACGCCTTGACGAACTCGCTCAGCTCGATGAGCGTGAGCTCCTTGAAAGCCTCGAGCAGTTCCTCGGTGGAAAGCTTTGCCATGATGTTCTCCTTGTTGTGGTAGTTAGTTCAACCGCGTGCTGGAGCCGGAGCTCAGGACGCGGACTCCTGCTTCTCACGCAGCGCATCGACCGTGCGAACGGCCTTCGACAGCGGGGCGTTGAAGAGATATGCGGCACCGAACAGCGAGGCCTTGAAGGCACCGGCGAGCTTCGCCAGCAGGACTTCACGGGACTCGAGGTCGGCGAGCTTGGTGACCTCGTCGGCGGTCAGGGGGTTACCGTCGAAGTACCCGCCCTTCACGACCAGCAGAGGGTTTGCCTTGGCAAAGTCACGCAGCGACTTGGCGACGGCCACGGGGTCACCGTGGACGAAGGCGATCGCGGACGGACCGGCGAGCTCGTCGTCGAACGACGAGATGCCGGCGTTGTTCGCCGCGATCTTGGTCAGCGTGTTCTTTACCACGGCGTATGACGCGTGCTCACGGATGTTGCCGCGCAGCTGCTTGAGCTGGGCGACCGTGAGACCGCGATACTCGGTCAGCAGAACGGCGGTCGAGCTCTGGAAAAGTTCCGTGAGCTCGGCAACCGAGGCTTCCTTGTTCGCCATGGCGCTCCTAGTAATCGATGGTGTCGGCCGGGGCGACCACCGGGAGGCAAGAAAAAAGCTCCGGCGCAGGAGGCCGGAGCGAGAACTCAGCAGAACGCTGGAGACTTACTTCGTACACCTGCGCAGGTCTTCGCTCTCACGAATCTTCGGCCGGTGAACTCTGCTTCTCAGCAGCGCACACCGACGACCGGCGGTCTTTGGCCTCCTACAATCTAGGGCACCCGACCGCCGATGGCAAATCAGCTCTCGCCGGCCTCCCAGGCGGCCAGCCGCCCGATCTCGTCGTCGTCGACCTCGAGGCCGGCCTGGTCGAGGCGCTCGCGCAGCAGCTCGGCGATCTCGGCCGAGGAGGCGTCGGGGGCATCGGCCTTGACCTGGGTGAGCAGGCCCTCGACCTTCTCGGTGAGGGCGGCGTCGTCGGCGCCGGCCATGATGGGCTCGTTCTGCTGATCGGTCATGCACTCACCGTACCCCGAGCTGCGTCCCGGATGCCCCGGCCAGGCCCGCCCCGCTCAGGGCGCGTCGGCGGCCAGCGGCAGCGCCACCGTGAACACGGTCGACCCCGGCTCGCTCTCGACCGCGACGGTTCCGCCGTGCGCGTCGACGACGGCCTTCACGATCGCGAGGCCGAGCCCGGTGCTGCCCTGGTGCCGGGAGCGCGAGACGTCCCCGCGCACGAAGCGCTCGAACAGCGTCGGCAGCAGTTCGGGCGCGATGCCGGGGCCGTCGTCGGAGATGCGCACGAGGGCGACCGGAGCATCCGTCGACCCGGCCGAGCCGTCGACCGAGACCGTGACGCGCGTGCCGGGAGGGGTGTGCACCCTGGCGTTGGCCAGGAGGTTGGCGAAGACCTGGTGCAGCCGCTCGGGGTCACCCGCGACGGTCACCGGCTCCTCGGGGAGGTCGAGGTCCCACTGGTGGTCGCGGCCGGCCACGTGGGCGTCGCTGACGACGTCGACGAGCACCAGCGAGAGGTCGACGTCGGTGACGGCGAGCTCGGGCTTGGCGTCGAGGCGGGCGAGCAGCAGCAGGTCCTCGACGAGGGTGGTCATGCGCGTCGCCTCCGACTCGATGCGGCCGAGCGAGTGCGCCACGTCGCCCGGCAGCTCCGGGGCGGTACGCCGGGTGAGCTCCGCATAGCCCCGGATGCTCGCCAGCGGTGTGCGCAGCTCGTGGCTGGCGTCGGCCACGAACTGCCGCACCTTGTTCTCGCTCTGCTGGCGGGAGGTCAGGGCTGAGGCGACGTGCTCGAGCATCCGGTTGAAGGCGAGGCCCACCCGGCCCACCTCGGAGCGCGGGTCGGTGTCGCTCGCCGGCACGCGCTCGGCGAGGGCGACGTCGCCGCGGTCGAGGGGCAGCTCGGCGACCCGGGAGGCGGTGGCGGTCACCCGATCGAGCGGCCGCAGGGCGAGACGGATGATCAGGAAGGCCGCCACGCCCGCGAGAGCCATGGCGCCGGCCGTGACGAGCACGATCACGACGATCTGCTGCTGCAGTGTGCCCTCGACGTCCCGCAGCGGCAGGCCGGTGACGACCAGCGCCGGCGTGCCGGTCGTGGTCGCGACAGACTGCACCTCGACGCGGTAGCCGCCGAGATCGCCGATGTCGACCGTGACCGGCTCGGGGCCCGCGGTGACCCCGGCGAGCGCCGCGAGCTGGGCCGTGGTGAGGTACTCGGTCGTGCCGTCCTCGCTCAGCACCAGGCCGGCCGAGCCGCCCGCGGCGATGACGGCCGCCACCGTGCCCGTGGCCTGGCCGAGCCCGAAGCCCGCCTGCGGCGGACCGCCCTGGCCCTCCCCCTGCAGCGTCGAGAGCGTGCGGTTCGAGGCCTCGCGCAGCTGCGCGTCGAGCTGGTTGACGAGGTAGCCGTTCAGAGCCACCGAGCTCACGACGCCGATGATCACCCCGGCGAGGGCGATCAGGCCCAGCACGCTCGCGATCAGCGTGCGCCGCAGGGTCATAGCGCGGGCTTCAGCATGTAGCCGGCGCCGCGCACCGTGTGGATCATCGGGGTGCGTCCGGCGTCGACCTTCTTGCGCAGGTAGGAGATGTAGATCTCCACCACGCTCGACCTGCCGCCGAAGTCGTAGCTCCACACCCGGTCGAGGATCTGCGCCTTGCTCAGCACGCGCCGAGGGTTGCGCATGAGGTAGCGCAGCAGCTCGAACTCGGTGGCGGTGAGCTCGATCGACTCGCCGTCGCGGAAGACCTCGTGGCTGTCCTCGTTCAGCTCCAGGTCGCCGACCGTGACGATCGGGTCGTCGGCGTCGGCCACCACGAGGGTCGAGCGGCGGATGAGCCCGCGCAGGCGCGCCACCAGCTCCTCGAGGCTGAACGGCTTGGTCACGTAGTCGTCGCCGCCCGCGGTGAGCCCGGCGATGCGGTCGTCGAGCGCATCCTTCGCCGTGAGGAAGAGCACCGGCGTCTCGTGGCCGTCGCCGCGGATTCGGTTCAGCACCTGCAGCCCGTCGATGTCGGGCAGCATCACGTCGAGCACGATGACGTCGGGGCGGAACTCGCGGGCGATCGTGATGGCCTGACGGCCCTCGCTCGCCGTCTTGACCTCCCAGCCCTCGTAGCGCAGGGCCATCGAGAGCAGATCGGTGAGGGTGTTCTCGTCGTCGACGACGAGGGCGCGCACCGGCGAGCCGTCGGCCCGGCGCAGGCGGGGCTGCTTGGCGGGGTTGCTGCGGGAGTCGCCGCTGAGGAGGGAGCCGTCGATAGTCACATCTCCAGTATTGGCAGTGGGCTATGAGGAGTCTATGAGTGGGCACTGCGGGGTCTGAGAGTGCTCTGTCGATCGTGGCACGTCGCGGGGCCGTTCGGGTGGGCATCCGGTCGCCTCGCGGGGCCGTTCGGGCGGGCATCCGCTCGCCTGGGCCTCGATGACGGTGGCGCGGGTGACAATGGAGGGGTGACCGACACCCTGCTCTCCTTCCCGTGGGAGGAGCACGAGGTCGCCGTGCCCGCGCCGGCCCCGCCGCCGCACCTCGCGCGGCTCGTGGCGGCGTCGACCGACCGGGTGGCCTGGCTGCGCGCCCGCAGCCGCGGTGTCACGGCGACGGATGCCGCACGGCTCGCCAGCGACGCGGCCGTGCGCGCGGTCGCCTGGGAGAAGTTCAACGGCTCGGGCTTCGGCGGCAACGCCTTCACCGACCACGGCCGGGCCCGCGAGCCCGAGATCGCCGCCTGGGTGCTGCAGGAGCACCTGATCGAGCCGAGCGTCGCCCTCTTCCACGCCGCCCGGGAGCGCCGGCACCTCGCGACACCCGACGGCATCCGGGTCACGCCCGAGGGGTCGCTCGAGCTGGCCGAGATCAAGACGACGTCGAAGCCCTGGACGCGCATCCCTCGCTCATACCTCAGGCAGGTGTGGTGGCAGCAGTACGTGCTCGGCGCCGAGCGCACGCTCGTGGTGTGGGAGCAGCACGTCGACTTCGTGCCGCTGGCCTCCGACCCGCGGTGCCAGTGGGTCGACCGCGACGAGTCCCAGATCGAGCTGCTGGTGCGGCGGGCCGACGAGCTGCTGGCGTGGATGCGCGGCGAGCGGGGCCGCGTGTGACCACGCTGCTCCTGCACGGGCTCGGCGGGTCGAGGGCGCAGCCGCTGACGCTGTTCTCGCCGATCGTCCCGGTGGGCGAAGAGGTGCTGGCGCTCGACGTCAGGGCCCACGGGGAGGACGACCGGATCTCCGGGGAGGCGGCGTCGTTCAGCCTCGCGGCGCTGGCCGACGACGTCGCCGAGCGGGTGCGCGCCTCGGTCGGGTCCTCGCCGCTCACCGTCATCGGCATCTCGATGGGGGCGGGGATCGCGCTGCGGCTCGCGCTGGCCGCCGCCGCCTCGGCACCGGGTGCCCTTTCCATCGACCGACTGGTGTTCGTGCGGCCGGCGTTCACCGACGTGCCGCTGCCGCCGAACCTGGTGCCGTTCCCGGTGATCGGGGAGCTGCTGACGCGGCTCGGGGCGGTGGAGGGTGAGCGGGAGTTCCTGCGCACGGCGCTCTACCGGCAGGCGCTCGAGGAGTCGCCGCTCGGGGCCGAGGGGCTGCTGGAGCAGTTCCGGTCGCCCGGGGCGGCGGCCCGGGCGCGGCGGCTGATCGAGATCCCGCGGTCGGTGGCGTTCGACGACTCGGAGAGCCTCGCGTCGATCACGGTGCCGACGGCCATCGTCTGGGCGCCGCGCGATCCGGTGCACCCGGTGTCGGTGGCCGAACTGTGGATGGACGAGCTCGACGGGGCGGCGAGCATCCCCCTGCCGGCGCGGGATGACGGGTACGGGGCGTACGTGCGGGCGACGCGGGCCGGGGTGGGGGCGTGGTTGGGGTGGTAGCTCGTCGCGGTGCGGGCCGGGCCGGTCGGCATCGGGGTGGTCAGCGTCGGGGTGGGCAGTGGCGGGCCGAGCAGTGGCGCGCCGGCGTCAGTAGCGCGCCGGGGGGAGGTCGGCTCGCTGGTGGGCGCGACGTTCACGCGCTGCCGGCTCGGGCCGTCTGACGGGACGCCGCGCGGTCTCCGTGGCGAGCAGCAACGACAGCCCGACGAGCCAGGCCAGCGCCACGGTGGTCGCCGTGAGTTCGAGCAGGCCCCCGAGTTCGGTGCCGAAGCGCAGCAGCGACAGGATACCCCCGGTGGCGGCGATCAGCGCGACCGCGAGGGCCGCCACGAGCGAGAAGCGGGCGAGGCGCTTCAGCCGAGCATCCGACGCCACCTGCAGCATCACCCAGGAGGCGCCGACGAAGCCGACGACCGCGGCCGTGGTGTGCACCAGGTCCTGCCAGGTGAAGCCGGGGCCCACCGGGAGCGGGCAGTAGCGCGTGCAGGTGACCTGGGAGGCCACGGCGAAGGCGGCCGCCGCCGCGAGCAGCACGACGGCCGGCGGGACCGCCCGGAGCGCCCGGCCGCGCGGCGTCAGCGAACCCGGCGGCATGGCCAGGGCCGTGATGGCGGCACCGACCGCGACCGACGTCATCGCCCAGCGGAACACCTCGGCCGTCGGCTCGCCGATCGCGCCGAGCTCGCTGACGTAGAGGTAGCGGTCGGCGTGGAGCCTCGCCACCCAGATCAGGACCAGACCGATCGCCGCCAGCGCCGCGGCGAGGATCAGCGCCGCCGCTCGCACTCGGGTCATCGGGCGGTCTCTTCTCTGGGTCGTCTGCGCTGGCCGGCTTCACGCTGGGTCGTCTGCGCTGGGTCGTCTGCGCTGGCTGGCTTCACCGAATGTTAACCCGGGGCCTCCGAGTTTGCACCTCGGTGACGTTCCGGAAACACCGGCGAATCATTCGGACCCTAGCGTGGGAGCAGCCGACACGGCGACGCAGTGAGGCGGGTGGCCCGGACTCTCCCCCTGCACCAGGAACACGACGGAAGGGCAGTGGATGATCGAGCAGTGGAGTGGATCGCCGGGTGTCTCGAGTCCCACCCTCACCCATCCGAAGACGATGCGCGCCGTGCTGCTGGAGTCGTTCGGAGATGCGGCGCAGCTGCAGGTCGGCACCGTCGACTCTCCCGTGCGGGTGAATTCCGAGGTGCTCGTCAAGGTCGCCGCGGCCGGCATCAACCCGCTCGACGCGAAGACGCGGGCCGGGAAGGGCGTGGCCTTCGCGATCCCGTCGCTGCCGTGCATCCTGGGTTACGACTTCGCGGGCGTGGTCGTCGAGACGCCGTTCGCCGGGCATCCGCTTAACGTCGGCGACGAGGTCTTCGGCATGATGTCGGTGCCGCGGGGCGCCGGCTCGTACGCCGAGTACGTCGCGGCCCCGACGCTGCAGGTCGCCCGCAAACCGAAGTCGCTGTCGCTGATCGAGGCGGCGGCGGTTCCGCTCGCCGCCCTCACCGCCTGGGGGCTCGTGGTCGAGCTCGCGAAGGCGCACGAGGGGCAGCGGATGCTCATCCACGCCGGCTCGGGCGGAGTCGGCCACTTCGCGGTGCAGTTCGCCTCGTACTTCGGCGCCCAGGTGACCGCCACCGCGTCGACGGCGAACCAGGGCTTCCTGCGCGAGCTCGGCGCGACCACGGTGCTCGACTACGCCGCCGGGCCGTTCGAGGATCACGTGTCGAACCAGGACGTGGTGATCGACCTGGTCGGCAACGTGCACGACTCCACGGGGACCCGCTCGCTCTCGACCCTGCGGCCCGGCGGACTGATCGTGAACGTGCCCACCGGCAGCTGGCCCACCTTCGAGACCGAGGCCGCCGAGGCGGGGATGCGCGCCACGACCTTCAAGGTGGCCCCCGACGCGGCGACGCTCGCCGTGATCGCGCGACTGATCGACTCGGGCGACGTGCACGTGCACGTGGATCGCGTCTTCCCGCTCGACGACGCCGCCGGCGCGCACCGCGCGCTGGAGTCGGGGCACACGCGGGGCAAGCTCGTGCTGCAGGTGGCGTCGCTCCCGTTCTGACGCGAGGCCGGCGGCCCTCCGACCTGGGTGCCGACTTCTCTGCCGTTCTGAAGCCGCGTCGGCGGCATTCGGGCCTGGGTGCCGGTGCCGTTCTGGCGTGGGGGTCATGGGCACGGCACCAGCGCTTCGACATTCGCGCTCAGGACGAGCGGGCCGCCGAGCATCACGATCCTCCCGGGAGCCAGACGGGTGAGGTCGTCGAGCACCACCCTCGGCACGCAGTCCTGGCGCACGAGGTAGAGCGGGGCGTCGAAGTGCGCCGCCAGCGGACCGCCACTCAGGGCGTCGGGGAACGACTGCCCGCTGGCGAGGTAGGCGACCTTCGCCTCGGTGAAGGTCGAGTTCAGCGCCACCGAGGTGGCGAACCGGTCGGCCCCCGCGAACCGCTGGGTGAGCACGCGGCTCTTTAACGCCGCTTCGAGCGGCGCCGAGATCGAGGCCGTTCCCCCGGCCAGCAGCATCGTCGTGACGCGCAGTTCGGCGATGAGCGACTCCTCGGCCGCGGTGGGTGCCGCCTGCGCCCCGTCGACGAGCACCACTGGCGACTCGAGCTGTGCCGCCACCGGTGCCGAGCTGAGAGCATCCGGGTACTGCCGCCCGGTCGCCGCGATCAGCCACGGCGATCCGGGTGCCCCGACCGTCGCGTCGGACACCAGCTTCCGCGACACCTCATATCGATCGGCCCCGTCGATCCTCACGACCGTGGCCCCGGTCGCCGCGCGGGACAACTCGAGGGCCACCGCCTCCGACACCGCCACCTCCCCACCCACGATCACGACGGTCGTCGGAGTGAGCCGCACGATCTCCCGCCGCACCACCTCGGGGAGGCCGGCTCTCGGCGTCAGCAGCAGCGGCGCCCCGTTGATGCCCGCCACCGAGGCGGCGCTGAGGGCATCGGGGAAGTTCTCGCCACTCGCGACGTAGACGGTGTCGACGTGCCGGGCGGCCATGGCCTGCGACACGGCGACGGCGCCCTCGTACCGGTCGGCGCCGCTGAGCCTCGCGGGCCGCGGCAGCCCTGCGGTCAGCGCCTCAGCAGGCTCCGCCGCACCCGCAGGCTCCGCTGCACCCGCAGGCTCCACGGCACCCGCAGGCTCCGTGGTACCCGCGGGCTCCACTGCACCCGCAGGCTCCGCCGCACCTGCAGACTCCACGGCACCCGCAGGCTCCACGGCACCCGCAGGCTCCACCGCACTTGCAGCGGCGGTCGCCCTGCTCGGGGGTTGAGCCTGTGCCGCCGTCGGCATCACGACACTTCCGAGCACGGCGAGCGACAGCAGCAGTGCTACGGGGTTTCGACGGAACATGGCTGGCTCGATTCAGGTCTGAGTGCCCCCACCCTGACGCACCCGAGCCACACCCCGGCATGAGCAGTTACTGCTCACCGACACCCGACCGACGCTCAGGATTCAAGCGCGACGATCACGAGCACGCCACCGGCGCTGAGATGTCGAGAGCGAGCCCCAGCATGTGGCCGACTCTCGGCGTCGCCGGCTGGCGTGTGACCGACGCTCAGGCATCGCGTGCAAGCACGCGGGACCGACGATCAGGCGTCGAGTGGGAGCTCGAGCACGAAGTCGTCGTGCAGCTCGTCGCCCACGAGGAACCGCTTCTCGCCGACCTTCGCGAACCCGCTCTTCTCGTAGAAGCGGATGGCGCGGGAGTTCTGCTGGTTGACTCCCAGCCATACCCCGGCCGCGCCCGACTTGCGAGCCTCGGCGATCGATGCCTCCATCAGCGCGCGGGACACCCCTTGCCCGTGGAACTGCGCCCGCACGTAGCACTTGCTGATCTCGACGGTGGGGCGTCGCGTGACGACCGC
This sequence comes from Herbiconiux gentiana, assembly GCF_024978135.1. Lineage (GTDB taxonomy): Bacteria > Actinomycetota > Actinomycetes > Actinomycetales > Microbacteriaceae > Herbiconiux > Herbiconiux gentiana. The sequence continues at coordinate 228,923 of NZ_JANTEZ010000002.1, forward strand.
GGCGACCCCCGCATCGGACGGCTCACCGGCGACGAGCATGGTGTACCCGGCGATCTGATTGTCGACGTCGCCGAGCAGTATCGTGTGGGCCCCGCTCGCAAGGTACCCGGCGAACCGCGCCTCGGACAGGTTCTCGGCTACGAACGCCGCGATGGCCTCGGACGACGTCGTCGGCGGACACGCCAGCTCGAACGTCTCGGCGGCGACGGCAGCGACGATCCCCACATCCTCCGGACGCGCTCGCCGAACCCTGACCGCCATGCCCCCAACCTACCCGGGTGCCTGCCTCCCGCCTCCCCCAACACGACGACACCTCAAAACCCCGAAGACCGAGGAAGCCTGAACTCCCCCGGCCTTCCCACCCCGCCTCAGTCCAGAGCGCAGGGAGTCAGGGTGTCGAGGGCGGGGCCCACCGCCTTGAGACCGCCGAGGATCGTCACGTCGACCGGCGCGAGGCGGCCGATCTCGAAGTAGACCTCAGGGCTGAGACACTCCGGCGTGGTGACGTAGAGCGGGTTGCTGCTGACACCAGCCGGCACACCCCCGGACAGCGCGTCGGGGAAGGTAGCGCCGCTGGCGATGAAGACGCGCGAGGCCGACTTGAAGACATCGTGATTCACGATCGCTCCGGTCGCGTAGCGGTCGGCACCGGCCAGACGCTCGGCCGCGAACCGGGTCGTGATGTCTTTCAGAAGCGCGTCGGACACGGTCAACGGCCCGCCCACGATCGTCGCCTCCCTCACTCCGAAGTTGTCGAGGGTACCGATCTCCGCCGATGAGAGCGTGGCGGCCCGACCGTTGACGAGCATGACCGGAGAGCCGTCTGTGAACGCGGCAGGCGTAGCGGTGAGCGCGTCGGGGAAATCGGTACCCGTCGCCAGGAAGATCGAGGACGTCTTGGGCATGCCGAACCGCGCGTCGGAAATCAGCGCCCGGGAGACCTCGTAGCGGTCGGCTCCTCCGATGCGGGTGACCTCGGCTCCCGAGCCGGACCGGAGTGCACGCTCGACGGCAGCGGACACGGCGTTGACCCCTCCGACGATCACCACGTCCTTCACCTTCAGCCGCTTCAACTCGTCGATCAGTCCGTTCGGCAGCGCTCCGCTGGGCGTGAGCAGCAGGGGCGCATGGTGCTGAGCGCCGACACTGCCGGCCGAAAGGGCGTCGGCGAACCGCTCGCCCGTGACCACATACGCGAGGTCGGCGGTGGGAAAGGCCGCCGCGGACAGGGCGATGGCCTGCGCGTAGCGATCGGCGCCCCCTATGCGGTTCACCTTCGGTGCCTGCTGCACCGTGATGGCGCAGTTCACCTCGGATGTGACGATCGCGCCAGTGGGGTCAGTGACGGTGAGCTGCAGGCGGAAGCGGTAGCGCCCTACGGCGCTCGGTTCTCCGAAGAGCACGGTACCGAGCGCGTTGAGCTGCACACCGGGAGGAAAGGCCCCTGCGGTTCGAGTGACGATACCGCCCGCTGTCGCCTCAAGCGGCTCGATCGGGAATCCCTGGGCGGCCACCGTCTGGGGGCAGCCGGCCGCGGCCAGTGTCACCGTGGCCGAGGCCGGAGCAGCGGCGGCCACACCTCCGGCCGCCGCGAGCAGCCCGGCGACGACAGTCGCCAGTACCGCCTTCCTCGCGTCGGTGAACCGGCGCGGTTGGATCGCTCGGGCGGTTCGGGCCGTTCGGATGGGACGGGTGAGACGGGTCGGGACAGACATGGGAAGCACCTTCGTAGGGAGCACGCGACCTTCGCGTTCCCTCGATGATGCGCCCGGCCGGCCCCGGATCCGTATGAGTAGTTCCTACCTACGCACAAAGGGCCCGCCGTGAGGCGGGCCCCTCTGGTAGGTGTGCTGCGGCGGTCGTCAGCCGTCGAGGCTGCAGGGCTTCAGGGTGTCGAGGTCGGCCCCGAGGGCGTTGAGGCCGCCCAGGATGAAGACCTTCTCCGGCGCGAGGCGGCCGATCTCCCGGTAGAGCTGCGAGCTGACGCAGCTCTGGGTCACGTAGAGCGGGTTGTGGGTGAGACCGGCCACGACACCGCCGCTGAGCGCGTCGGGGAAGGCAGAGCCGCTGGCCAGGAACATCGCGCGGGCCGTGGGGAACGACAGCGAGTTCGTGCGGATGCCGGTGTCGTAGCGGTCGCCTCCGGCGAAGCGCGTCACGGCCAGGGTCTTGGCGAGGCTCGTCTCGAGCGCGGCGCTGACGGACAGCGGGCCGCCCGAGATAACGGCCTCCTTCGCGCCGAGGCCGGTGACCACCGCCGTCTCCGCAGCGGACAGGGACGTCGACGCCCCGTTCACCAGAAGGACCGGCGCACCGGCGACGGCTGCGGGCGGCGACGCGGTGAGCGCATCGGGGAAGTTCGTTCCTGTGGCGATGTGGACGCGGTCGGACGACTTGATGCCGAAGACCGGATGCGTGATGAGGTTGCGCGACACCTCGAAGCGGTCGGCTCCGCCCACGCGGGTGATCGTGGCGGTCGAGGCGGCGTCGATCTGAGCGACCACCGCGTCGCTGATGGCCAGGGGGCCACCGACCACGACGACGTTCTTCGGGGCCACCTTCACGATCTCGGCGAGCACCTCGGCCGGCATCGAGGACGCCGTCGTGAGCAGCAGCGGGGCCTTGTCGGCGGCGGCGACGGCCGTCGCGCTCAGCGCATCGGGGAACTTCTCGCCGCTGGCGACGAAGACCGTGTCGGCGCTCTCGAAGAACGCCTCGGCGACGGCCACCGTCTGGGCGAAGCGATCGGCCCCGGCGATGCGCACGACCTTCGGCGCTGTCCGCACCTCGATCGTGCACGTCTTGTCGGTGGACATCGGAGCGCCGTCGGGACTGGCTGCGACTCCGTGAAGAGTGAACGTGGTCGTTCCGACCGAAGCGGGCTTGCCGGTGATGAAGGATCCTTCGGGCCCGTGACTCAGGAGGAGCCCGGCCGGCAGCGCCCCGACCGACACCGTCACGGTGACGCTGGATTCCGCGATGCGCGGGGTGTCGACTTCGTAGTCGACCACGCCCACCGAAGCGGGGCAGCCGACCACGGGCGGCTTCACCAGTTCACCGGCAGACGCGCTGCCAGCGGCTCCGGATGCGAGCAGGCCGAGAACGGCCGCAGTGGACAGGGCGGTGAGAATGGCGGGGCGCGCCAGGGCAGGATGAGTCGTCATGGGGGTCTTCCGGGATCGCAGGAATGGGTCAGGCGATCTTGACGCGAGAAGGACCTCGGGTGTTATGAGCAATCTCTACTCACCGGCAGACGCAGAAGCTCCGCGGCAAACGCAGAAAGGGCCCGCCGTGAGGCGGGCCCTTCCAGGAATGCAGCGACCTAGATCGCGTTGACGTCGAGCGGGATGCCCGGGCCGAAGGTCGTCGAGACGGCGCCCTTCTGGATGTAGCGGCCCTTCGAGGAGCTCGGCTTCAGACGAACGACCTCTTCGAGCGCCGCGGCGATGTTCTCGTCGAGCTGCTCGGGGGTGAACGCGGCCTTGCCGACGACGAAGTGCACGTTGGCGTGCTTGTCGACGCGGAACTCGATCTTTCCACCCTTGATCTCGTTGACGGCCTTCGCGACGTCGGGCGTCACGGTGCCGGTCTTCGGGTTGGGCATGAGGCCACGCGGGCCGAGCACCTTACCGAGACGACCGACCTTGCCCATGAGCTCGGGGGTCGAGACGGCGGAGTCGAACGAGGTGTAGCCGCCGGCCACCTTCTCGATCAGCTCGTCGCCACCGACCTCGTCGGCGCCCGCGGCGATCGCGGCCTCAGCGGCCGGACCCGTCGCGAACACGATGACGCGGGCGGTCTTGCCGGTGCCGTGGGGCAGGATGACGGTGCCGCGCACCATCTGGTCCGCCTTGCGGGGGTCGACGCCGAGCTTCAGCGCGACCTCGACGGTGCTGTCGAACTTCGACGAACCCGTCTCGCGGGCCAGGTTCACGGCCTCGCTGGGGGTGTAGTACTTGCCGGCCTCGATCTTCTCGGCCGCGGCCCGGTAGGCCTTTGACTTCTGTGCCATTTCCCGCCTCCTCCTTATGCCTCGACCGTGATGCCCATGGAACGGGCGGTGCCGGCGATGATCTTCTCTGCCGCTTCGACGTCGTTCGCGTTCAGGTCGGCCTGCTTCTGCTCGGCGATCTGACGCACCTGCTCACGGGTGAGCTTCGCGACCTTGACGGTGTGCGGGGTGGAGGAGCCCTTGGCGACTCCGGCCGCCTTCTTGATGAGCTCCGCCGCCGGCGGGGTCTTCAGGATGAAGGTGAACGAGCGGTCTTCGTAGACCGTGATCTCGACGGGGATGACGTTGCCGCGCTGCGACTCGGTCGCCGCGTTGTACGCCTTGCAGAACTCCATGATGTTCACGCCGTGCTGACCCAGCGCCGGCCCGATGGGCGGTGCGGGGTTGGCGGCGCCGGCGTTGATCTGAAGCTTGATCAGACCTGTGACCTTCTTCTTCGGTGCCATTTCTTCTCTTCTCTGTCGAGCCGCCTGGCAGGCGGCGCTCCCACCACGGGCCTTCTGCCCGCAGTGGTGGTTCCGGATGCCCGTGAGGGCAACCTCGAAATCTTAGCCGATCAGCCTGAGAGGCTCTACAGCTTCGTGACCTGGTCGAACGAGAGCTCGACCGGGGTCTCGCGCTCGAACAGGGAGACGAGCACGGTGAGCTTGCCGCTCTCGGGCTTGATCTCGCTGATCGAACCGGGAAGGCCGGCGAACGAGCCCTCCTTGATGGTGATGGTCTCGCCGATCTCGAAGTCGACCTCGGCCGGGATGGAACGGCTGACGGCCTTGCCGCCCTTGCCACCGGCGCTCTTCGCGGCCGGCACGTCCTTGACCTCGACGAGGCTCTTCAGCATGTTGAAGGCCTCCTCGAAGCGCAGTGGCGTCGGGTTGTGCGAGTTGCCGACGAAGCCGGTGACGCCCGGCGTGTGACGCACGACGGACCAGCTGTCCTCGTTCAGGAACATGCGCACCAGCACGTAGCCGGGGATGCGCACGCGGGTGACCAGCTTGCGCTGGCCGTTCTTGATCTCGACGACGTCCTCCATCGGGACCTCGACCTGGAAGACGAAGTCCTCCATGCCCATCGAGGTCTTGCGGCTCTCGATGTTCGACTTCACGCGCTTCTCGAAGCCCGCGTAGGAGTGGATGACGTACCACTTGCCCGGCAGCGAGCGCAGCTCGGCACGGAAGGCCTCGTACGGGTCGACCTCGGTCTCGTCGTCCGAAGCCTCATCGTCGGAAGCGGAAGCCGAGTCGGACGACGCAGGCGCAGAAGCGACAGCGGCCAGAGCCACCTCACCCTCCACGTCCTCGCCCTCGATGGGATCCCCGGCCTCGTCGGCCTCGGAGTCCTCCAGCACGTCGAGCACCGCGGCGGCCTCGTCGAAGGAGTCGATGTTCAGTGCGTCGTCGACCACCGCATCGGCTTCAGGGTCGGCCGGCGCGTCGATCGCCTCGAGGAGGGCATCGAGGTCGGCCGGGACTCCGGCTTCTTCGGGCTTTGAGTCTGTCACGGGTGACGGTTCCACTTCTTGTCGATGAGGCCGACGGCGACGAGCGCACAGCCGGCACGGGCATCCGGAGTTCTTAGGCCGGGTCTCCGAAGACGATGATCGCCAGCCAGCCGAACAGCTGGTCGAGGCCGACCACGATCGCCATCATGATGACCACGAAGACCAGCACGACGAGCGTGTAGTTCAGCAGCTCGCGCCGGGTCGGCGTGACGACCTTCTTCAGTTCGGTGAGAACCTGCTTGATGAACAGGATGATGCGGGCGAAGGGGTTGCGTCGAGCAGCCCGCTCCTTCTTGGCGTTCTCGACGACGTCCTCGGAGGGCTCGTCGATTACTTTTCGTGCCACCGTTTCACCTTTGTTTCATTTTTCTCGACGACAGCAACAACCCTCGTCGAGCCGGTGCAGGGCGGACAGGACTCGAACCTGCAACCTGCGGTTTTGGAGACCGCTGCTCTACCAATTGAGCCACCGCCCTAAGTGTCGAAGTGCGTCGGCTTCGCTACGCTGGCCCCGAGGCCACCTGGGTGACCTCGAAAAAAGGCATAGAAAAGCTTGGCAGATTTCGACTACCGACAGTAAGTGTAGGTCAGATCGAGCGGCCATGCAAAGGCGAGCGGACGGGGCACGCATGCACGGCAACGCATTCAGAATCGGCTTCGTGGCGACCCTGGGCGGGCTGATGGCGATCGCGGTCGGCTTCGCGTTCACTCAGCTCTCGACGGTGGTGATCTGCATCGTCGGCGCGCTGTTCCTCGCGCTCGGCCTCGATCCGCTGGTGCGCTGGCTGACCCGTCGGGGCATCCCGCGGGGTCTGTCCATCCTGATCGTCTTCGTGCTGGTGATTGCGTTCGCGGCCACCGTGTTCCTCCTCGTCATCCCGGCGGTCGTCGACCAGGTCGTCGAACTGGTGCAGAACCTGCCCGGTGCGATCGCCGCGGTGACGAAGGAGCCCTGGTTCATCAGGGTGTTCGGCGACACCGCCGGCAGCCAGCAGCTCGAGAAGGACCTCGCCTCCTACCTCTCCGACCCGGTGAACCTGCTGTCGCTCGGCGGCGGGGTGCTGAAGGTCGGCACCGCCGTCGCCAACGGCATCTCGGGGGGCATCCTCGTGGTGGTGCTCACCCTGTTCTTCCTGGGCTCGCTCGACGCCGTGAAGAACAGCTTCTATGTGCTCGTCCCGATGTCGACCCGGGCCTCGGTGGTCGACATCACCGATCAGATCGTCGTGTCGATCGGCAGGTACGTCAGCGGTCAGGTGCTGCTGGCCGGCACCAACGGCCTGTTCGGTTTCGTCGCGATGGTGCTGGCGGGTGTGCCCTACGCCGGTGCGCTGGCGGTCGTGGCGTTCCTGCTAGCGCTGATCCCGCTGGTCGGCACCGTGATCAGCGCGGTGCTCGTCACCTTCGTGGCACTCACCGTCTCGCCGGCCACCGCGCTGGTCATCGGCATCTACTTCCTGGTCTACATGCAGGTCGAGGCCTACGTGCTGAGCCCGCGGGTGATGAACAAGGCGGTGGATGTTCCGGGCATCCTCGTGGTGATCGGCGCTCTGGTGGGGGGAACGCTGCTCGGGATCCTCGGGGCGCTGATCGCCGTGCCGGTCGTCGCGTCGGTGCTGATCGTGGTGAAGCAGGTCGTCGTGCCGCGCCAGGCGTTGAAGTAGCGGGAGGCGGGGGCGGGGTCGTCGCGCCGGGGACGCGCGGCACGAGCATCCGCTCGCCGGCCGTGTACTGAGGATGTGTCGGCGGATAGGCTGATGCCGTGACACGCATCTCGAACCGCATCGCATCCATCGCCGAATCGGCGACCCTCAAGGTCGACGCCAAGGCGAAGAGCCTCCAGGCCGCCGGCCGGCCCGTGATCAGCTACGCCGCCGGCGAGCCCGACTTCCCGACGCCCGAGCACATCGTCGAGGCGGCCGCGGCGGCGGTGCGCGATCCGAAGAACCACCGCTACACCCCCGCGGCCGGCCTGCCCGAGCTGCGCGAGGCGATCGCCGAGAAGACCCTCCGCGACAGCGGCCTCGAGGTCTCGCCGTCGCAGGTCATCGTCACCAACGGTGGCAAGCAGGCCGTCTACGAGGCGTTCGCCACCCTGCTCGACCCGGGCGACGAGGTGCTCGTGCCGACCCCGTTCTGGACCACCTACCCCGAAGCGATCGCCCTCGCCGGCGGCGTGCCCGTCGAGGTGTTCGCGGGCAGCTCGCAGAACTACCTCGTCACCGTCGAGCAGCTCGAGGCCGCGCGCACCCCGCGCACGAAGGTGCTGCTTTTCGTCTCGCCCTCGAACCCCACCGGCGCCGTCTACTCCCCCGCGCAGACGAAGGAGATCGGCGAGTGGGCCGAGGCCAACGGTCTCTGGGTGATCAGCGACGAGATCTACCAGAACCTGGTCTACGACGGTGTCACCGCGTCGTCGATCGTGGCCGAGGTGCCCGCGCTCGCCGACCGCACGCTTCTGGTCAACGGTGTGGCGAAGACCTACGCGATGACCGGATGGCGGGTCGGGTGGATGGTCGGCCCCGCCGACGCCGTCAAGGCCGCCGGCAACCTGCAGTCGCACCTGTCGTCGAACGTGGCGAACATCTCGCAGCGCGCGGCGATCGCCGCCCTCACCGGCCCGCAGGACGCCGTCAAGACGATGCGCACCACCTACGAGCGCAGGCGTCGCACGATCGTCGATGCGCTCAACGAGATCCCGGGCGTGATCACGCCGATGCCGCAGGGCGCGTTCTACGTGTACCCCGACGTGTCGGGGCTGCTCGGGCGCGAGTGGGGCGGCGTGACGCCGACGAGCTCGCTGGAGCTGGCCGACCTGATCCTGTCGCAGGTCGAGGTCGCGACCGTTCCCGGTGAGGCGTTCGGGCCGAGCGGGTTCCTGCGGCTGTCGTACGCGCTCGGGGACGAGGCGCTGGTGGAGGGCGTGACTCGGCTGCAGAGGCTGTTCGGCTGATCAGCTGATCGGCTGATCGGTTGATCGTCTGACCGGCGTCATCCGCCTCTGGCTCAGTGTCGGGGGTCGGATGTAGAGTTTCGCTCATGAAGTATCGAGCGATCCTCAGGGCGGCCGTGCTTGGCGTGCTTGCGCTCGTTCTGGTTGCGCCGGCCGCCTCTGCTCTGGGTGCTCCGCTCGATCTCATCGTGACCACGGCGCCTCCGCCCGGGAGTGTGCTCGTGGCCTCTTCGTCGGGTGCACTTGTCGCGGGGCCTGTCACACTGGGCGGCACCGCGACGCACGACGCCTCCGTCTCCGTCGCCGCATCCTCGGGTGGGGACGCGCTCTGCACGACCACCGCGCTGGCCGACGGGAGCTGGACCTGCTCTCTCGGCTCGGCGCCCGATCTGGTCGGGCCCGTCGCGGTCTCGAGCGCGGGCGAGACGGTGCTGCTCGACTTCTCGGTGCTCGGGCCGCCGGCGCTCCGCACCGATCCTCCGGGCACGGTCGTGTCTAGTGTCACGGCCGACGAGGCTAGTCAGCCCGTCTCGGGCACCGGGGCGCCCGGGGCGATCGTTTCGGTGGTGATCTCCGACGTCGACGGGGCGGGCGACGGATGCTCGGCCGCCGTCGCGGCGGACGGCAGCTGGTCGTGCACCGTGCCCGCGCCACCCCCGGGGGCGGGGCCGTACTCGGTGGGGGTGTCGCAGGCGTACCCGTGGGCTCCGGGGGTGGTCGTCGAGGGCGACGGCGCGGCGTACGACTACGAGGCGCCGGGGGTCGTGGGGCCCGGGGTGGGGTCGGGGGACGGGTCGGGTGATCCGGGGGGAGGTGAGCCTGGGGCGGGCGGGCCTGGTGACGGCGGGGCTGAGCCGCCTGATGGGGGAGGTGTGCCCGGCGGTTCGGGCGGCGGCGCTGGCGCGGGCGGCGGTGTTCCTGATGTCGGGGGCAGTGGCACTCCATCTCAGACGCCGGAGGTGGTGCTCGATGCGTCGGAGTCCTCTCCGCCTGGCGGCGACACCGACGAGTCCGTCAGCCCGATCGACGTGGCGGCGATCGAATCCGGGGCCGAGTCTACGAAATCGGACCCACAGTCAGGCACACTGGCCACGCCAGTGCCACACGAACGGTCTGAGGCGAGCGGCACCCCAGGCACCGGGAACAACTCGGACGCCGGAGACGCGGCGGAGACGGATGGCAGCACCGAGGCGGGCGATGATTTTCTCGCCGGGGCACCGGCGCTCGGCGGGGGTGGCGTCTCGGCGTTCAGCGGGAGTCTTCGCACGGTCGGGGAAGTCGCGTCGATCGGGGTGGTCGGGGTCGTTCAGCTGGGGCTGCTGGTCGCGGGGATGCTGCTGCTCGTGATGGTGCCGGGCGGCATCCTCGAGTCGACGGTGCACGACAACTGGCCGCGGATCGAGCGGGCCTGGCCCATCACCTGGTTCTCCGCGCTGCGGGAGCGCCGCCGGAGCCACGCGGGTTCGCGCGCCTCGGTCTCGGCCTGGGTCTGGGCCGGCGGCACGATCGCGGTCGGCGCGGTGGCGTCGGTGTTCGTCGCGCCCGGATCCGAGGGTGGGGCCTGGCCCGAGCTGCTCGCATTGCTGGGATCGTTCGCGATCGCACTGTCAGTGGCCAACGCCGTTCCGTTGGCGGCGACGAGCGGGTACGCGTGGGCTCGCCTGCGGCGGCGGGCACGCCTGCTGGTGCGCCCGTCGACGCTGCTGCTGACCGCCGGCACCGTGCTGCTGTCGAGGGCGGCGGGCCTGGAGCCGGGGTTCGTGTTCGGGGCGTCGATCGGGCTGGTGTTCGCGATCGCGCTCGAACGCGCATCCGGAGCCCGCGCCGTCGTGGTGGGCACCCTCGCCTCGCTGCTGCTCGGCCTCGGCACGTGGACGGCCGCGAGCGCTCTGCGGAGCTCCCCCGGTGCCGGCGCCGGGGACGCACTCCTGCTCGACACCCTGACCGCGATCACCGTCTGCACCCTGAGCGGGCCCGTCGTGGCGCTCCTCCCGCTGCGCTTCCTCGACGGCCATCGCCTGTTCGCCGTCTCGCGCGGCGCGTGGGCCGGCCTCTACGCCGTTTCGCTCGCGGCCTTCGCGGTCGTGCTGCTGCCGCTGGCCGACGCCTGGTCGTCGGTCACGACCGACCTCGGCTGGTGGCTCGCCTGCCTGGCGGCGTCCTCGGCGATCACGGCGGCGGTCTGGCTCTACTTCCGGTACGTCCCCGCGCCCCGCCATCTCACGCAGCCGACAGCGGCGTCCGAGGATGCCGCGCCCCTCCCGTCCCGGTCGGCACGCACTTCGGCTCGATCTCCCGCCGACTGACCCGCCGCCCGGTCGCGTCGACGGGCCAGAGCAAGTGGACCACTGGGCCGCCGCGGCGGTGTGGCGGTGTGGAGCGGGTCTGTGGAGGCCGAGAGCCCGGGGCCCGCCGCGGCAGGGCGCGGGTCAGCGGAGGCGGAGAGCGACGGGGCCGCCACAGCAGCAGGGCGCGGGTCGCTGGAGGCGGATGGCCACAGTGCCGCCGCGGCGGCGGGCGCGGGTTAGCGGACGCAGAAAGCTACGGGGCCGCGGCGGTAGGGCGCGGGTCAGTGGAGGAGGTGGGCCAAGGCGCCGCCGCGGCGGTGGGCGTGGTCAGCGGAGGAGGCGGGCCACCTCGCGGGCGAGGGGTGGGCGGAGGAAGTGGTCGCTGCGCGGGACCTCGTGCAGGGTCACGTGGTGCATGGTGGCGAGCGCCTCGAGGGCCGCCGGCACGATGACCTGGTCGCGGGAACCCCAGACGACATCGATCGGCACCGCCACCTGGGCGATGTCGGTGGTTGTGGTCTGCGACTCGATGCAGTTCTGCATCGTCTTCGAGAAGGCCTCCCAGGCGCGGTCGTCGACGGCGGTGGCGACCCCGGGCATCCACCGCGAGAGCCGGCCGGCGTTGCCCACGATCGTGAGGCGGTTGTCGCGCACGAAGCGGTAGAACCAGAGGTAGCCGCCGACACGCATCCGGTGCCCGAGGGCGTCGATGTAGCGACGGTGCCCGTAGATGGGCGGCGCCACGAGCACGAGGTGGGACACCTCGCGACGGTGCACCGCGGCGTAGCGGCTGCCGATGAGCGCGCCCAGGCTGTGGCCGATGAGCGTGTAGCGGCGGCGCAGACGCAGCGAGCGCAGGGTGCGGTGCAGCGCCTGCACATGCTCGTCGAGGGTGAACGAGCTGCCGGCCGGCGCGTGCGAGCCGCCGAACCCGAGCACGTCGATCGCGATCACCCGGTAGAGCGGCGACAGCAGCGGCACCAGCTGCCGCCAGCTCGCCGACGACGACGCGATGCCGTGCAGCAGCACGACCACCGGACCCTCACCGACGTCGACCGCCACGTTCAGCAACGGCGCCTCCTGCGTGCGCCGCACCCGCTCCAGCATGCTCATCCCGACTCCCCTGGGTCCATAGTCGAGAATACATCAGCTATGGAAACCAGGGGAAGAGTTCAGCCCGGTGGGCGCGGCCTCTGGTGCTCGTCACCCCCTGGCCCCCACGATGGAGCCATGACCCTCTCCCCCGCCGTGCGCGTGCAAGAGCTGCGCAAGAGCTACGGACATTTCACCGCCGTCGACGGCGTCAGCTTCGAGATCGAGCGCGGCGAGACCTTCGCCCTGCTCGGGCCGAACGGAGCGGGCAAGAGCACGACCGTCGAGATCCTCGAGGGCTACCGCGAGCGCAGCGGGGGCGAGGTCGAGGTGCTCGGCGCCGATCCCCGGCACGCGACCCTCGAGTGGAAGGCGCGCATCGGCATCGTGCTGCAGCAGACCGGGGAGAGCGGCAACGTCACCGTGCGCGAGCAGCTGACGCACTTCGCCGCGCTGTACCCGAACCCGCGCCCGGTCGACGAGGTGCTGTCGGCCGTCGGCCTCGACGACAAGGCGAAGACGCGCATCAAGGCGCTGTCCGGCGGGCAGCGGCGGCGGGTGGATGTGGCGCTCGGCGTGATCGGGCGGCCCGAGCTGCTCTTCCTCGACGAGCCGACCACGGGCTTCGACCCCGAGGCGCGGCGGCAGTTCTGGGAGCTCATCCGCTCGCTCTCGCGAGAGGGCACGACCATCGTGCTCACAACCCACTACCTCGACGAGGCCGCACAGCTCAGCGATCGCGCCGCGGTCATCGCGGGCGGGCGGCTGATCGACATCGGCCCCGTCGGCGAGCTCGGCACAGCGGATGCGCGTGTGCCCATCGTGCGGTGGCGCGACTCCGGCGGCCCGCGTCAGGAGCGCACCACGGAGCCCGGCCGGTTCGTCGCCGACCTCGTGGCGCGGGAGGGCGAGGTGGCGGAGCTCGAGGTGATCCGCCCGTCGCTCGAGGACATCTACCTCGGCCTCGTCGAGGCCGCGGAGACCGCGGCCGGGGAGACTCGGGGGCCCGCAGGGAAGCCCGACGATCCCATCGACGCCATCTCCACGAAGGGAGCCCGCTCATGAGCGCCGCCACCTCCACCGCGCCGGCCGCCCGCCCGGCCCGGTTCGGGCTGGGGCGCACCCTGCGGCTCGGGGCCGCGCGGGTCGTGTACGAGACGCGGGTGTACTTCCGGGCCGGCGACACGGTGTTCTTCACCTTCCTGTTCCCGGTGGTGCTGCTCGGGATCTTCTCGGTGGCGTTCCAGGGGATGGGCAACGTCGGGGCGAACCCCGACGGGAGCGGCGGCATCAGTCAGGCGTCGTACTACCTGCCCGGGATGATCGCGGCGGGCATCCTGCTCAGCGGCATGCAGAACCTCGGCGTCGACATCGCGATGGAACGCGGCGACGGAACACTCAAGCGCCTGGCCGGCACCCCGCTTCCGGTGATGTCGTACTTCATCGGGAAGATGGGGCAGGTTCTGGTGACGTCGGTGGCGCAGGTGATCATCCTGATGCTGCTCGCGAAGCTCGCCTTCGGGGTCGAGCTGCCGAGCGAGCCGGAGAAGTGGCTGACGTTCCTGTGGGTCTACCTGCTGGGGATCGTGACGGCCGCGGTGCTCGGCATCGCGATCTCGCGGCTGCCGCGCAGTGGGAAGAGCGCGGCGGCGGTGATCATCCCGCCGCTGCTGATCCTGCAGTTCATCTCGGGGGTGTACCTGTCGTTCAGCCTGCTGCCGGAGTGGCTGCAGACGGTGGCGAGCGTGTTCCCGCTGAAGTGGATCGCGCAGGGGATGCGCGCGGCGCTGCTGCCCGACTCGTTCGCCTCGGCGGAGGCGGGCGGCACGTGGGACCTCGCGGGCGTGGCGATCGTGCTCGGCATCTGGCTCGTGGTGGGGCTCGTGGTCTGCCGCCTCACGTTCCGCTGGATCCGCAAGGACAGCTGACCCACCGACGCGCCGACCATCTGGCCGCGTGGCTCGTCACCCGTGGCCGCCGACCGCCCGGCCGGCCGGCCGCGCAGCTGGCCCGCCGACGCCGCGGCCGCCCGGCCGCACGGCAGGCCGGCGGCCTGGCGGCCCTACGCGTTCTCCTTGCGGAACGTCCGCGTGCCCACCCACAGCCCCGCGGCGAACAGCACCAGCGTCCACAGCACACCCCAGAACACCGTGATCGTGAAGAAGTCACCAGTGAACAGCTCGCGGATGGCGTTCACAATGTACTTCGTCGGGATGAAGTCGCTGACGATCTGCAGCCACTGCGGCCCGATCGTCATCGGCAGCAGGATGCCCGACAGCAGCAGCACCGGCAGGGCGACGCTGTTGATCAGCGGGGCCATGACGTCCTCGCTCTTCGTGGTGAGCGCCAGCGCGTTCGACGCGGCGGCGCAGGCGGCGCCCAGCAGCACTGTGAGCAGCAGCCCGAGGAACATGCCGGCGATCGACCCCGTCAGCCCGAAGAAGAACGCCAGCCCGATGAGCACGGCGCCCTGCACGACCAGCTGCAGCACGTCGCGCAGGATGCGCCCGAGCAGCAGCGCGGTGCGGCTGGCGGGCGTCACCCGCTCCGCCTCGATCACACCCGCCCGCCACTCGGCGATCAGGCCGAAACCGGCGAACAGGGCGCCGAAGAGGCCGAGCTGCACGAGCAGGCCGGGCACGAACAGCGTGTACGCGTTCTGCGCTCCGAGCTGCCCGGCGATGGGCTCGAGCAGCGGGCCGAAGAGCACGAGGTAGAGGATCGGCTGGATCAGCCCGATGATCACCCACGCGGGATTGCGCAGCGCCAGCCGCAGCTGCCGCCGGAACACGATGAAGGTCTCGCGCCAGAACATCAGGCGTCCTCTCGGAGGGATCGGCCGGTGAGGGTGAGGAATACGTCGTCGAGGGTCGGCCGCCGCACCTCGAGCGACTCCAGCGCGATGCCCGCGGCGTCGAGCGAGCGGATGAGCCCGGCCACCTCGTGGCCGGCGCCCCGCACGCGCGCGCTGACCGTGGCGCCGGAGACGGTGAGGTCGTCGTCGGCCACGCGCGACAGCACGGTGGCCGCCTCGCCGGAGCGCGACGCGTCGGCGAGCACCAGCTCGACGAGGTCTCCCGAGACCTGCCGCTTCAGGGCATCGGGGGTGTCGCTCGCGACGATGGTGCCGTGGTCGATCACGAGGATGCGGTCGCAGAGCGCGTCGGCCTCGTCGAGGTAGTGCGTGGTGAGGAAGATGGTGGCGCCGCGGCGGGAGCGGAGGTCGCTGATGTGCGTCCAGAGATTGGCGCGCGCCTGCGGGTCGAGGCCGGTGGTGGGCTCGTCGAGGAACACCAGCGTCGGGTCGTGCACGAGGCCCATCGCGATGTCGAGGCGACGGCGCTGGCCGCCCGACATCGCCTTGGGCTCGCGCGTCCACAGCCCGTCGAGGTCGAGCTGCTCGAACAGCTCCCGGCCGCGAGCGGTGGCCTGCGCCTTGCTGATGCCGTAGAGCATGCCATGGTCGACGATCTCCTCGCCGGCCCGCGCCTCGGGCGACGTCGACCCGCTCTGCGAGACGTAGCCGATGCTGCGCCGCACCTTCTGCGACTCGGTCACGACGTCGTAGCCGGCCACCGTGGCCGTGCCCGCCGTGGGCGTGAGCAGGGTGGTGAGCATGCGGAGCGTGGTGGTCTTGCCCGCCCCGTTCGGCCCGAGGAAGCCGACGATCTCCCCCTCGTCGACGTCGATGTCGACGCCCGCGACGGCCTTCACCTCGACCTTCTCGGCCCCCTTTCCGCGCCCCGCGAAGGTGCGCGCGAGACCTCGCGCGTGAATCATCGGCTCTCCCTGCATCTATGTGAACGGCGTACACATTGCCCTAGTGCGGGCCGACACGCAAGGCCCGGGCGAGAACCCGTGCTGAGAAGGGCGGATGTGCACACCGGCCTCACCCCTCCAGCAGCCGCTTCAGCGTCAGCAGATCAGCCGCGATCGCCTCCGCGTCGGCCGCCAGATCGGCATCCGTCACCCCGGGCCGCCGGAACAGCGTGAACACGACCTCGCTGCCCAGGTCGTTCGCGAGCACCCGCAGCGGGTTGTGCACCGTCTCGCCCGCCTCGGGCACCACGTCGTGGTCGAGCACCCCCGCCTCGACGGGCCCCGTGAAGCGGATCTCGATGGTTCCCCCGTCGAGGTCGGCGAACCACCGCTCCCCCTCCGACCGCAGCCCCGAGCCGAGCCCCGCCGCCCACAGCGGCAGGTTCGCGGGGTCGCCCGCGAACGCCGCCACATCGGCGGGCGAACGGTCGATCGAGACGGAGAGGTGCGTGGCGGGCCAGGTCATGCTCAGACCCTAGAGCGCACCGCCGACATCGGGAGGAAGGCCTCAGAACCCCACGTACACCGGCTCCGGCTGCAGCTGCACCCCGAACTCCGCGAGCACGCGCTGCTGCACGAACCGCGCGAGCTCGGCGACGTCGGACGCCCGCCCCGCCGCCCCGGCCCGGTTCACCAGCGCCAGCGTGTGCTTCGACGAGATCGCCGCTGTCGACCCGGGCAGCGCGAAACCCCGCCGGATGCCCGAGTGCTCGATCAGCCACGCCGCACTGAGCTTCACGTGGTACTCGGCCGGAGCCGGCCCGCGCGAGTACACCCCGGTGCCGGCGTCGGCCCCGTCCTGCGCGAGCGCCGCGGGATCGAGCGGGACCACCACGTCGGGCGCCTCCGGCTCGACCTGCCACCGGGGCGCCGACGACGGCAGCGACCGCGCGGCCCGCTCCGTGACGATCGGGTTGGTGAAGAACGACCCGGCACTCACCGAGTCGGGGTCGGCGGGGTCGAGCACCATCCCTTTGGAGGACCGCAGCCGGAGCACCGTGTCGCGCACCTGCTGCAGCGGCATCCGCTCGCCCACCTCGACGCCGAGCGCCGTCGCGAGCTGCCCGTAGGCTACGGGCGAGCTGAGCCTGGAGGAAGCGGACGAAGAAGAAGACGGCGCCCCCAGCGCGAACGTCACCGACAGCACCACCCCCCGCAGCCCCCGCTTGAACACCGAGGTACGGTACCCGAGCCCGAGCTCGGCCACGGGCATCCGCCTGACCACCCCGGCCGAGACGTCGTAGAAGTCGAGCGACTCGATCGACGCCCCCACCTCCTGGCCGTAGGCGCCGATGTTCTGGATGGGCGCCGCCCCGGTCGACCCCGGGATGCCCGAGAGCGCCTCGATGCCGCTGAAGCCCTCGGCCACCGTATGGGCGACGAGCTCGTCCCACGGATGCCCGGCCTGCACCCGCAGCCGCACCGACCCCGCGGGCGCCGGAAGCTGCACGATGCCGCGGGTGGCTACCCGCACGACCGTCCCGTCGAAGCCCTCGTCGGAGACCAGCACGTTGGAGCCGCCCCCGAGCACCAGCCACTCGTCGTCGGGGTCGAGCCCCTCAGCGAGCGCGAGCAGCTCGGGTTCGGTGCTCGCGGTCTCGAGAGCAGCCGCGGAGCCGCCGACCTGCAGGGTGGTGAAGCGCGCCAGGGTCATGGCAGGGTGACGCTCACCTGCGCCTTGCCGAGCACCGTCTGTCCGTCGACGGTGACGGTCAGGTCGATGCGGGCGGTGCCGGCCTCCTCGTCGAGGGTGCCGATCTTCGCGACGACCTCGATCTGCGCGCCGGAGGAGGGGTCGACGACCACGGGGCGCGTGAAGCGCACCTGGTAGGCGCCGACGCGGGCCGGGTCGCCGACCCAGTCGACGACGGGCTGCACCGCGAGCCCCATGGTGAGCATGCCGTGCGCGAGCACACCCGGCAGCCCGACCTCGGCGGCCACGTCGTCGCGGTAGTGGATGGCGTTGAAGTCACCCGAGGCGCCCGCGTACCGCACGAGCGACTCGCGGGTGATGGGGTACGTGGCGCGAGCGACCTCGTCGCCCTTCTCGTAGCGGTGCACGATCTCGGCGCTCATGCGTCTCCCCTCACCACGAGGGTGGAGACCGCGGTGACCACGTGCTCCCCCGCCGCGTCCTGGATGGTGGTCTCGGCCACGACCATGGCGTTGCCGCCCAGCGTCTTGACGCTCGTGACCTGCAGCTGCGCGGTCAGCTCGTCGCCCGCGACGATGGGGCGGGCGTAGTCGAAGCGCTGCTCGCCGTGCACCACGTGGGTGAGCTCGATGCCGGCGTCCTCCTCGGCGAGCAGCTGCGCGAGCGTGAGCTCCTGCACCACGATCGCGAAGGTCGGCGGCGCGACGACGTCGGCGTAGCCCGCCGTCTGCGCAGCCTCGACGCTGAAGTTGAGGGGGTTCGTCGAGAAGACGGCGCGGGCGAACTCGCGCACCTTCTCACGGCCCACCAGGTACGACGCGGTCACGGGGAACGCGCGCTCGGTCAGGGCTGGGTTCACTGGCACACGCCCAGTCTACGGGCGGGGCGCTCGGCGGGCCGGGTAGGGCGGCGCGGGGCCGGGCGGGGCGCTCTGTCGTCCGGCCAAGCGCGGGCGGGCATCCGGATGCTCGTGCCGCAGGCCGCCCGGCACACCTCGCCGACTCCACTACAGTCGGGATGTGCGACTCGGAGTGCTCGATGTGGGATCCAACACCGTCCACCTGATCGTCGTGGACGCGCATCCGGGTGCCCGCCCCGTGCCGCAGGCCTCGCACAAGTCGGTGCTGCGGCTCATGCGCTACCTCGAACCCGACGGCTCGATCAGCGGCGAGGGTGTGGAGGCCATCGTCGCCGCCATCGCCTCGGCCATGGAGGTCGCGCGCCGCGAGGGCATCGAGGAGCTGCTGCCGATGGCGACCTCAGCCCTGCGCGAGGCGCGGAACGGCGAGGAGGTGCTGGCGCGCATCCAGGCCGCCACCGGTGTCGCGCTGCGGGTGCTCAGCGGGGAGGACGAGGGGCGGCTGACCTTCCTCGCCATCCGGCGCTGGTACGGCTGGTCGTCGGGCAACATCCTGCTCTTCGACATCGGCGGCGGGTCGCTCGAGATCGCGGCCGGCAGCGACGAGTACCCCGAGGTCGCGGTGTCGCTGCCGCTCGGGGCCGGGCGCACGACCGTGCAGTTCTTCCCCGCCGACCCGCCGACGCCGTCGCAGATGCTCGAGCTGCGGGCGCACTCGCGTCAGGTGATGAGGGCGGATGCTCTGCCCCTCTTCGCCGGACAGCCCGCCTTCGACCACGTCGTCGGCTCGTCGAAGACGATCCGCTCGCTCGCACGCCTCGCGGGCTCGACCCGCGCCGGAGCGACCGGCGACATCGTCACACTTCGGCGCTCCGAGCTGAAGGACTGGATCCCGCGCCTCGGCCAGCTCCCCGCGGAGGCCCGCCAGGCGCTGCCCGGGATCACACCCGACCGCACCTTCCAGATCGTGGCCGGAGCCATCGTGCTGCACTCGGTGATGAAGCTCTACGACGTCGACGAGCTCGAGGTCTCCCCCTGGGCGCTCCGCGAGGGCATCCTGCTCCGCTACCTCGACGGCCTCGGCGCGTAGATCGAGTTTCCCCTTTCCGCCCTAAAACAGCGTTTTTGGGGCGGAAAGGGGCAACTCGATCAGGGGTGCGTCAGCGGGAGACCGCCCAGAGGGCCACTGCGCTGGCCGCGGCCACGTTGAGGGAGTCGATGCCGTGCAGCATCGGGATCTGCACCACCGTGTCGGCCGCCGTGAGAGCCTCGGGCGTGAGGCCCTCGCCCTCCGCGCCGAGCACGACGGCCACCCGCTCGGGCACCGCGCGCTCGAAGTCCCGCAGGCTCACCGCGTCGGGCGTCAGCGCGAGCGCCGCGATGTGGAACCCGAGCCCGTGCAGCTGGGGCCCCAGCGTGCTCCACTCCCCCGCGCGCGTCCACGGCACCTGTAGCACGGTGCCCATGCTCACGCGGATCGCGCGCCGGTAGAACGGATCCGAGCAGCGCGGCGACACCAGCACCGCATCGGCGCCGATCGCCCCCGCCGAGCGGAAGATCGCGCCCACGTTCGTCGGGTCGACGACGTTCTCGATCACGACGACGCAGCGCGCATCCGCCAGCAGGGCCGCCGGCTCGGGCAGCGGCGGCCTCGCCATCGACGCGACGAGGCCGCGATGCAGCAGGTAGCCGGTGAGCTCGGCGAGCAGTTCGCCGGGGCCCACGAAGACGGGGGTGTCCGGATGCCCGGCGGCGGCCAGCGCGGCCACGGCCTCCTCGGCGCTGCCGCCGAGCGCGAGCACCGAGCGCGGCACATGCCCGGCGGCGAGCGCCCGCTCCAGAATTAGCAGCGACTCGGCGAGGTACAGTCCGTGCTCGCGACCGCGCTGGTCGCGGCGGGAGTTCTTCAGGGCGACGTCGGTGGTGTGGGCGTAGTCGGTGAGGCGGGGGTCGGCGAGGTCGGCTACGGGGACGACGGGCATGGAGGGGAGTCTAGAGGGGGACGGGGCCGGTCGCGGCGGGCGTCAGCCCCGGCGCGGCCGGCCGGCGCGGCGCGTTCAGCGGCCGCGCCAGACGTCGGAGGCCGAGCAGGACGGCTGCGCCGAGGAGTGCGCCCAGAGTGTTCGTGATCACGTCGTTGACGTCGGCCGTTCGACCGAGATCGGTGACGTACTGCGTCACCTCGATGGTCAGCGTGCTCGCCAGCGCCACCAGCAGCACGGTGCCGAACCGCGCTCCCGCGAGCACCATCAGCATCCCGAGCGGCAGGAACACGAAGGTGTTCAGCACCGCGTCGATCGCGCTGGCCGGGCCGTCGAACTGCAGGGGAAGCAGGTTCAGGCGCACGCCGAGTCCCGTGCCGGGGCGGAGCGTCATGAATCCGACCGCCGCCGCCCAGACCAGCGTCAGCAGCACCACGGGCAGCGGCCGCACCGGCGCCGGGACCACCGCCCGCACCAGCGCCACGATGGTCAGCGTCGCGAGCACCGCGGCGAAGAGCAGGTTGAGGGCGAGGCCGAACATGCGCCCACCCTGCCAGGGGTGCCGCAGAGCATCCTGAGCACCCCCTGACGGAACGCCGGGCAGCGTGCGCCTGCGGCGCAGTGCCAGGGTGGGCACATGCCCGTCATCGAATCGCGCCTGGTCGTGCCCGTCAGCCCCGAGGTCGCCTTCGCCGTGTCGCAGACGACGGGTGAGATCCGGATGCGCTGGGACACGTTCATCCGACGGCAGCACCTGCTCGACGGCGCGACGACGCCGGCCAAGGGCGTGCGCACCTTCACCGAGCAGCGCTTCGGGCTGCGGATGATCAGCGAGTACGTCTCGTACAACCCGCCCTCGAACGTCGGCATGCGGATGACGAAGGGCTCCTGGTTCTTCGAACGGCTCGCCGGCGGCTGGCGCTTCTCGGCCGTCGACGGCGACCCGGGCAGCACCCTCGCCATCTGGCGCTACAACTTCACCTGCCGCCCCCGCCTGATCGCGCCGATCGCCGAACGCATCGGCGCGGTGCTGCTGCAACGCGACATCGACCGCCGCCTCCGCGGCTTCGCCCGCGGCTGCGCCGACCCCGTGGTGCTCGCCCACGTCGGCGCGTAGAGCCGAGCAGACGGCCCGCGCCCGGATACGGAAAAACCCCCAAGATGGCGAGATCTTGGGGGTTTTCGTAGCGGGAGCGGGACTTGAACCCGCGACCCCACGATTATGAGCCGTGTGCTCTAACCAACTGAGCTACCCCGCCGCGGCTTCCGGAGAACCAGCCTCCGGGAAGCGGAGCCCCCTGTGGGAATCGGACCCACTACCTCTTCCTTACCAAGGAAGTGCTCTACCAATGAGCTAAGGGGGCGCGCAATGCAGCCCGGAACCCCGGGCGCTTTTGGCACCAGTAGAGAATAGCATCCCCGCGGGCCAGGTTTCGCCGCGCGTCGTCGAGGGCCTGCGGCAGCGCTCGGCGGGCCCGATCATGCACCCGCCGGGGCTCGTGTGCAAACGGTTCCAGCCGGATCGGCCCAACGGTTAGAGTTCTCCCCATGACTATCGAGACCTCGCCCGAGCCCGGCGCCACCGCTGCCGACGAGCCGGAAATCGAGACCACGACCGCCCTCGTCGGAACGGGGGGTGAATGGTGGCGATCGGCCGTGATCTACCAGATCTACCCGCGCTCCTTCGCCGACTCCGACGGCGACGGCATCGGCGACCTGCCCGGCATCACCGCCCGCCTCGACTCGCTGGCCGCGCTCGGCGTCGACGCCGTGTGGCTGTCCCCGTTCATGACCTCGCCCCAGCACGACGCCGGCTACGACGTCGCCGACTACTGCGACGTCGACCCCATCTTCGGCACCCTCGCCGACTTCGACCGGATGCTCGGCCGAGCGCACGAGCTCGGCATCCGCGTCATCGTCGACCTGGTGCCCAACCACACCTCCTGGAACCACGTCTGGTTCAGGGAGGCCCTCGCCTCCCCCGAGGGAAGCCCGGAGCGCGCGCGCTACATGTTCCGCGACGGCAAGGGCCCGAACGGCGACGAGGCCCCCAACAACTGGGAATCGGTGTTCGGCGGGCCCGCCTGGGAGCGCATCACGAACCCCGACGGCACCCCCGGCCAGTGGTACCTGCACCTGTTCGACCGCAGCCAGCCCGACCTCGACTGGGACAACCCGTGGGTACGGCAGCAGTTCCTCGACATCCTGCGGTTCTGGCTCGACCGCGGGGTCGACGGCTTCCGCGTCGACGTCGCGCACGGCCTGATCAAGGAGGCCGGGCTGCCCGACTACACCCCGCCCGAGGGCGGCGGCAGCATGGGCGGCGGGGTCGTGGGTCTCGAGCCCGAGATCCTCGCCGACGCCTCGCTCGACCCGGCGACCCCGCCCTACTGGGCGCAGGACGGTGTGCACGAGATCTACCGCAGCTGGCACGACGTGCTCGAGGAGTACGAGGGCGACCGCGTGCTCTGCGCCGAGGCCTGGGTGGAGCCGCTCACCAAGCTCGCGCGCTGGGTGCGTCCCGACGAGATGCAGCAGGCCTTCAACTTCACCTACCTCGAGGCCGGCTGGTCGGCCGCGCAGCTGCGCAGCGTGATCGACACCTCGATCTCGGCGTTCGCCACCGTCGGCGCGCCCTCGACGTGGGTGCTGTCGAACCACGACGTGGTGCGCCACGCCACCCGGCTCGCGCTCACGGCCGAGAACCCACAGGGCGACGGCCTCGGGCCCAACTCCCCCGGGCTCCCCGACCGGGCCGCCGGTCTCCGCCGCGCGCGGGCCGCGACCGCCGTGATGCTCGCGCTGCCCGGCAGCGCCTACGTCTACCAGGGCGAGGAGCTCGGGCTGCCCGAGGTCATCGACCTGCCCGACGACGCCCGGCAGGATCCGACCTGGTTCCGCACGCACGGCGCCCGCTTCGGCCGCGACGGCTGCCGGGTGCCGATCCCGTGGCAGGCCGGGGCGACCACCTACGGCTTCGGGCCCGAGGGCTCGACCGCGAGCTGGCTGCCGCAGCCCGGCGACTGGGACTCGTACGCCCGCGACCAGCAGGAGGGCGTGCCCGGGTCGACCCTGACGCTCTACACCGCGCTCCTCGCGCTGCGGTCGCAGTACGCGCTCGGCACCGGCACGCTCGAGTGGCTGCCGGGGTACGGGCCCGACGTGATCGCATTCCGCAACAACGGGGTCGTCGTCATCGCGAACGCGGGCACGACGCCGGTCGAGCTCCCGGCCGAGGCGCCGGGGCAGGTGCTGGCGTCGAGCGAGGCTCTCGGCGAGGCGGCGCTGGCGCCCGACACGGCCGTCTGGCTGGTGGGGTAAGTGCGTTGTGCGGTGGTGGCGTTTCGGCGCCACCACCGCCGCGTGACGCGGGCGGCGCCTCGGCATCGGGCGGCACCCTGGGCGTGTGGCGGGCATCCACCACCACCCGCGGCGAGGGTGCCACCACCCGCCGCGTGACGCAGACGGCGCCTCGGCATCGGGCGGCACCCTGGGCGTGTGGCGGGCATCCACCACCACCCGCGGTGAGGGTGCGGGCGCGCATCCGTCGCCCTGGGGAGTGGCCCGCATCTGTCGCCGTCGCCCAGGGTGCGGGTGCGCATCCGTCACCCCGACCGGTGCGGGTCAGGCGTTGTGCTGCGTGAGCCAGGCGAAGGGGTCGACCGGGGTGACACCGTCGAGGCGGATCTCGAGGTGCAGGTGCGCCCCCGTCGACGTGCCCGTGTTGCCGACGCGGCCGACGGTCTGACCGACCTTCACGAGCTGGCCTTCGGTGACGGCGGCGGACCCGGGCAGCAGGTGACCGTAGGTGCTCGAGACCGCCTGCCCGTCGACGACGTGATCGATGACGACGTAGACGCCGAGGCCGCCGCCATCGCTCGGCACGACCGTGCGCACCACGCCGTCGGCCACCGACTGGATGCTCGTGCCCTGGCCGGGCGTGAAGTCCACACCCTTGTGGTCGGTGCTGCCGATGCCGCCGGGTGACTCACGGGGGCCGAAACCGTCGCTGATCGGCACGCCCACCGGGAACGGCCACTGCACGGGGCGGTTCGGGTTGTTCGTGAAGGTGTCGGCGACGCGCATGCCCGCGGCGCGCAGGGCGGCGACGTCACGCACCCCGTAACCGTCGCGGGTGACGCCGACGCCGGCCAGCTCGGCGCTCGTCGTGAGCTGCTGCGCGGCGAGGGCGGGGTCGATCGGGGCGACGTCGGCGAGCAGCTGCTGCGCGGGAACGCCGCCCGCCGCGTGCAGGGCCGAGGCGGGCATCGTGGTGGCGACGGCGATGCCGGCGGCGAAGAGCAGGGCGGCGACGCTGAAGGCGCCCTTGGCGAAGCCAGTGCCCGGGCGGCCGGTGTCGTCTCCGTCGGACGTGCCGGTGCTGCGTCGACGACGCCGGCGGCCGGCCGAGGCGGCGGAGGCGGTGCGCGAGTCGGCGCCGCTCGGCGTCTCGGGCGCGGGCTGCGGCTCAGCCTTGGTCCCGGGCTGTTCGCCCGCGGGCGGTGCGGCGGGTCGGCGCTCGCCCGACCTCGCCCGGCGAGACCCGGCGGTCGAGCCGGTCGATCGGGCGGCTCCGTGGGTTCCGGATGCGCCGCTGCTGGTGCTCTCACTGCCGTCCGCCACGGCGCGGAGCGTGCGTCGCGAAACGGCCTTCGTGACGGGGGCGATCGTGGGCACGGCAGCGGTCTCGGGGCCGGATCCGCCCTCATGGGTCCCGACCTCGATGTCCACCGCGATGGACGGCGCCGCACGTCCGGCCGACGCCGCCTGATCGGCCTTCTCGGCCTGCTTGGCCTGCTCGGCCTGATGGGCCTGCTCGGCCTGCTCGGCTTCCACTGTCGCCGGGATCTCGACGGTCGTCGGCACGCTGACGCGCGCCCGGCGTCCGGTGGCGGGGCGCTCGATGCTGTCCGAGAATGCCGAGGCCGCCCGGCGCCCGCTACCGGCAGCACGCTGGGGAGTGGCGGCCGGCGGAGCAGGCAGCAGCTCGGTGCTCGCGGCCACCACTCCGGTCGGTTCGCCGGGCGCGTCCGGCGCAGCGGCGACGGTGTCCCGGCCGGCGGCGGGGTTCGGTGGGGTGGGGTGGGTGACGACCGGGATGGACTCGGTCGCGGGTGCCCCGTCGCCGGTGGCCGGTCCGGAGGCTCGGCGGGCGCGGCGGGGTCCGCCGCCGTCGGGGCGCGATGCCCGCGTCGGCTCGTCGGTCGGTGCCGTCGACGCGCGGCGTCCGCGCCGGACGGACGGCGGGGTCGGCGAAACGCCCGCGTCGGTCGCCCGGGTGACGACGGGGAGCGACGTCGTCTCGACCGTGATGTCGACCACCACGGGACGGTCGGCGTCGGCGGTGACGACCTCGGAGCTCGCCCGGCGGGCCTCGCGGCGGGTGCGCGGTGGGGTCGCGCCGTCGGGGAGGGCCGGACCCGGCTCACCGTCGGCAGCGGAAGGCACCGGTGGGCGGAGCGACCGGCGTGACGGGAAGGAGCGACCGGGGTCGGCGGATCCTGTGGTCGCCGGGTCGCCGCCGCCGCGGGTAGGCGTGGGTGTGCGGGCGGATCCGGCGGACGGGTCGTCATCCGGGCTGGGGTTCGTGCGTGCCAAAGTTCGGTGTCTCCGGGTGGGCGGGAGGGAGGGGTCTCGTCGGGTCGAGAAGATCCGTCAAGGGTAACGAGCGGTCATGTGAAACACCATTGAGCCCCTGCACCGCGCACGGCGAGACCCGCACACCGCCCGGCCAGACCACCCCGCTCGGCCAGACCTGCGCTGCTCCCTACTCGAGCGGCAGACCCGCGTCGCGGTGCAGCGAGAGCAGCAGCGGCTCGAGCGCCTCGAGCAGCGCCGGCGACCCCGCGAGGGTCATCACGGTCGACTCCGCGGCGTCGCCGAAGCCGCCGACGCGGGCGCCGGCCTCGCGGGCGATGAGGGCGGCGGCCGCGTGGTCCCACGGGTTCAGCCCGCGCTCGGCGTAGGCGTCGAGGCGACCGGCGGCGACCGAGCAGAGGTCGAGGGCGGCCGATCCGGCGCGGCGGATGTCACGCACCTTCTCGACCAGCCCCGTGATGAAGCGGCCCTGCTTCACCCGGGTCTCGGCGCTGTAGGAGAAGCCCGTGCCGACCAGGGCGCGGGCCAGGTCGACGTCGGTGTTGACGGCGAGGCGGCGGGCAGGCGCATCCGGAGCCTGCACGAGGTCGAGGAACGCGCCGCCGCCGGCCGTCGCCGAGAAGACCTCGCCGAGCACGGGGTTGACGACGATGCCGGCGAGAGCGGTCCAGCGGGCGGCGTCGGCGACACCGTCGGAGACCTGCACGGCCGCGATGCTGACGGCGTAGGCGGGGATGTCGTAGAGGTAGTTGACCGTGCCGTCGATGGGGTCGACGACCCAGACGACGCCCGAGGTGCCGGGCGTGGGGGTACCGGCCGACTCCTCGCCGAGGAAGCCGTCGTCGGGGCGGGCGGCGGCGAGCCGGGCGCGGATGAGGTCTTCGGACTCGCGGTCGGCGAAGGTGACGACGTCGGCGATCGACGACTTGGTGGCGGCGACCTCGACGCCCTCGGCGCGGCGGCGGCGCACGAGCTCACCGGCCTCGAGGGCGATCTCGCGGGCGATCGCCAGCAGCTCGGCCGGATCGGCGACGAAGGAGGCGGGAGAAGTGGCGGTCATCGCAGTGCTCCGTGTTCTGGTGGCGAGTGAGGGATTCGAACCCCCGAATGCTGAGCAGTCTGATTTACAGTCAGATCCCTTTGGCCGCTTGGGTAACTCGCCAGGCGCACCCGACCACGTTCATCACACAACCGAAGGCGCTGATCAAGGATACCCAGCAAGCCGCGTTCGGCGAAATCGGGGCGGATGCGCGGCCTCAGCCCGCGCTACCGAGCGCGTCGGCGGCCTCTGTCGCGTAGCGGTTCGCGTGGTCGAGCACCTCGTCGAGGTAGGCCGGGGACTCGTTGTAGCCCGCGATCGCGGCGCGCCAGCCGGCCTCGGTGCCGAGGTCGCCGGGAGCGTCGGACGCGTCGGAAGACCCCGACGAGCCCGACGGAGCGCCCCCACCCCGCCCCGCCGAGAAGCACAGGTACTCGGCCGCCGACAGCGACGCGTCGTCGACGTTGTTGATGTCGGGCACCCCGTCCCCGTTCGCCTCGGTCGCCCACGCCGCCCAGGTCGCGGGCACGAACTGCATCGGCCCCACCGCCCTGTCCCACTCGGTGTCGCCGTCGACGGCCCCCGCGTCGGTGTCGGGGATCTCCTGGAACCCGTCGCCGTCGAGCGGCACCCCGATGATCGGCGCGCTGGTCACCCCGCTGTCGAGGATGCTCCCGCCGAAGATCGTGCCGTGGTGCGACTCGACCCAGCCGATGCCGGCGAGGGTGTTCCAGCCGAGCCGGCACTCGGGCCGCACCTCGTTGCTCGCGATCGCCGCACCGGCGTAACCCTGCAGCGCCCGCCGCGGGATGCCCGTCGCCGCGGCCACCGTGTCGAGCCACGCGGGGTCGGGCAGCTCGGCGGTCGGGGTTCCGTCGCGGTAGCTGCCGGCTCCGGATGCCCGCACCTCCGCCTGGGCCGCGTACGTCGCCCCGGGGTCGACGGCCGCGCCGCCCGAACCGCCGCCCGAGCATCCGCTCATCGCCCCGCCCACCACCACCACCACCACCACCGCGGTCGCCGCCACCACCGCGCGGACGACGGACCGGACTCGAAGGCGCATGCCCCCACTCAACCAGACGCCCCTGACAGTCGCGCCTCAGACGACCTCGATCGAGAGCCCTCCGGCCGCGGCTGCCAGGCGACGGTCGTACGTCCAGAACGCGTCGCAGACGTGGAACTGCGCGGTGGCGAGGTGGATGGCATCGATGGTCGAGAAGCCGTGGGCGGCCCTGAGCGCTGCGGCATCGCGGTAGACCGCCGGTTCGATCTCGAGCATCGTCATGCCGGCGATCAGCTGCTCGTAGCGGCGGGCGAGCAGGGTGTCACCTCGGCGGAGCGGTGCGACCCGGCACTCCATCGCGACCAGAGGGCTGACGGCGACAGGCGCGGACGCCTCGGCGAATCGCTGCCTGACCGCCTCGCCTCGCTCGCCCTGGTCTTCGAGAAGGTGGACGAGCACGGTCGAGTCGGCGAAGATCATCAGTCTTCGCGCCCGGCGAGGATCTCGGCGATGGTCTCGTCGATCTCCTCCGGAGTCTTCTGCTGCGAGTCGGGCAGCGGGTTCTCGCGCAGCCAGGCGACGATCTCCTTGCCGCTCCAGAACTTCTCGGCCTCTGGCTCGATGGGCACGAGCCGCGCCACGGGCCGCCCCCGGCGCGAGATCTCGATCTCCTCACCGGCCTCGACGCGGCTGATCAGCCTCGACAGGTTGTTGCGGGTGTACAGCACGTCATGTCGCTCCATGGTCATCTCCCACCTGGCTAGCAACTCTAGCCAGGTCGAGGCATCGTCACAATGGCCGGGCGGCGTAAAATGAGCGGCATGGCAGATTCATCGTTTGACGTGGTCAGCAAGGTCGACAAGATGGAGGCGGACAACGCCCTCAACCAGGCTCAGAAAGAGGTCGCCCAGCGCTACGACTTCAAGAACATCGGCGCCTCCATCGAGTGGAGCGGCGAGAAGGTGCTGATGAAGGCCAACTCCGAGGAGCGCGTCAAGGCGATCCTCGAGGTGTTCGAGTCGAAGCTCATCAAGCGCGGCATCTCGCTGCGCTCGCTCGACGCCGGCGAGCCCTTTGCGAGCGGCAAGGAGTACCGCCTCGAGGCCTCCATGAAGGAGGGCATCGCGCAGGACGACGCGAAGAAGATCAACAAGCTGATCCGCGACGAGGCTCCGAAGAGCGTCAAGTCGCAGATCCAGGGCGACGAGCTCCGCGTGAGCTCCAAGAGCCGCGACGACCTGCAGGCCACCATGGCGCTGCTCAAGGGCGCCGACCTCGACGTGGCGCTGCAGTTCATCAACTTCCGGTGAGCGGCGCGGGTGACGGGCGAGCGGATGCACGGGCATCCGTCGCCCCCTCGGAACCCACGGGCGTGCCGGGCGTCGACGTGCCCGACCGCCGCGGCCGCACCGGGCTGCACCTCACCGGGCGCGAGCTGACGGGCAACCCGCGCGTGCGGGTGCGCGACGTGCGGCTGCTCAGCTCGAACTGGTACGTCACCCGCACCACCCAGATCGAGTTCCAGCACCGCGACGGGCACTGGTCGGTGGAGGAGCGCGAGACGTACGACCGGGGCAACGGCGCCACGATCCTGCTGTTCGACGCGGTGCGGCGCACGGTGCTGCTGATCAGGCAGTTCCGGTACCCGGCCTACGTGAACGGGCATCCCGACGGCATGCTGCTCGAGCTGCCCGCGGGGCTGCTCGACGAGGACGACCCCGAGACCGCCATCCGCCGCGAGGCCCGCGAGGAGACCGGGTACGCGATCGGCGAGGTCACCCGCGTCTTCGACGCCTACATGAGCCCGGGGTCGATCACCGAGAAGCTGTTCTTCTTCGCCGCCTCCTACGACGCCGCCGACCGGGCGGATGCGGGCGGCGGGCTCGCCGACGAGGGCGAGGACATCGAGCTGGTCGAGCTGGGCATCGACGAGGCGCTCGGGCGCATCGGCGACGACATCGTCGACGCGAAGACGATCATGCTGCTGCAGTGGGCGGCGCTCAGCGGGCCGTTCGCGCGCTGACGCCGGTGGCTCGCGCGCGCCAGACGCCCGCCGAGCCCGCGAGAGGCTCGGCCGGCGCCACGAGTGCACGAAGCGTCACGGCAGCAGCCGCGCCATGACCCGCACCGCCTCTCCGAAGCGCGACGGGTCGGGCCCCGAGTAGTTCAGCCGCACGAAGGTCCCCGTCGGCTCCGCCGGGAACCACTCCTCGCCGGGCGAGATCAGCACCCCCGCCGCCGCGCAGGCCGCCACGAACGGCGCCGACTCCACCCCGGGCGGCAGCTGCAGCCAGAGGTTGAGCCCGCCGCGCGGCAGAGCGGTGAGCGTGCCCGCCGGCAGCAGCTCGGTCACGAGGGACGCCAGGGCGTCGCGGCGGCGGCGGAGCTGGTCGCGCATCCGATGCAGGTGCGACTGCCACCCGGGCGAGGTGACGACCTCGAGCGCCGCCGTCTGCAGCACGCCGCTGACGTACAGGCCGTCGACCACGCGGTCGGTGTGGATGCGCGACCGCGCGGGCCCGCGGGCGACCACGGCGGCGACTCGGATGCTCGGCGACACGCTCTTCGTCAGCGACCGCACGGCGACGACGTGCCCGTCGGGGTCCGACGCCGCGAGCGGACGCACGGGGGCGTCGAGGGCGAAGTCGTGCGCCCAGTCGTCCTCGACGAGGAACGCGCCGTTGGTGCGCACGACGTCGAGGATCGCGCGGGCCGACGCCTTGGACCAGGTCGACCCGGTGGGGTTGGCGAAGTGCGGCATCGCGTAGAACAGCCGGGCGCGGGTGCGCTCGAAGGCCTCGGCGAGCACCACCGGGTCGACCGCGTCGCCGTCGCGCGGCACCGGCACCACGACGAGCCCGGCCTGACGGGCGGCGGCGATCGCGCCCCAGTAGCCGGGCGACTCCATCACGATCGCGTCGCCGGGGCGGCCGAGCGCGCGGAAGACCGACGACAGCGCGCTCTGGCCGCCGGGCATCACGAGCACGTCGGCCGCGGTGGGCGCCGAACCGTCGATGGGGGCCGAGGACGCCAGGTCGGTCGCGAACCACGCGCGCAGCTCGGGCAGGCCGGCGGCAGGCGGACGGTCGATCGCCGCGCGGGCACGGGCCGCGCGGGCGAGCGCGGTCTGCACCGCACGCACCGGCAGCAGGTCGTCGACCGGGTAGCCGCTGTGAAGCGCGATCACGTCGTCTCCCGGGGTCTGCAGCGTCGAGCCGACGAAGCCGCCGTCGGCTCGGGCGGGGCCGAGCGCGGCGGTCTGCCAGGAGTGGTCGGCGCGCGGGGCGGGGCGGGCGGGGCGCACGAAGGTGCCGTCGCCGGGGCGTGACTCGACGAGGCCCTCGCGCACGAGCATCCGCACCGCCTGCTGCACGGTGACGGGGCTCGCGGCGAAGCGGGCCGTGAGCGCGCGGGTCGAGGGCAGGCGGGCGCCGGCGCGCAGGGCGCCGACCTCGGCGCGCAGGGCTGCGGCGATGCGGGCCGAACTGCTACTGTCGCTCATGAAGGCTGATGATAGCGCTACTCCCCCGCCCGTGACGCTGCTACCGGATGCGCGTTCCGCCCACCAGGCGCCGGCTGCGCCTCCGGGCCCCGCCGCCCAGGCCCCGCGCCGGGGTGGCCCGCTCTCCGCCGGGCTCGTCTGGGGCTTCGTCGGCGTGCTCGCGTTCTCGTTCACGCTCCCGTTCACCCGCGTCGCGGTGGCCGAGCTCGATCCGTTGTTCGTGGGGGCCGGGCGCGCCGTCGTCGCGGCGCTGCTCGCGGGGGCGGTGCTGCTCGTCACCCGCACGCGGCCCCCGGCGCGCCGGCTCTGGCCGCGGATCGCGGTGGTGGCGGGCGGCGTCGTAGTCGGCTTCCCGTTCCTGACGTCGTTCGCCCTGCAGAACGCGCCGGCGGCGCACGGCGCGGTGGTGATCGGGCTGCTGCCGGCCGCCACCGCGGCGGTGGCCGTGCTGCGCGGGCGGGAGCGGCCGAGCCGGGTGTTCTGGGTCGCGTCGATCGCCGGGGCGGTGGCCGTGGTGGGATTCACCGTGCTCGAGGAGGGCGGCTTCGGCGGGCTGCAGCTGAGCGACCTGCTGCTGCTCGGGGCGGTGCTCGCCGCGTCGGTCGGCTATGCGGAGGGCGGGCTGCTCGCGCGGGAGATCGGGTCGTGGCAGGTGATCTGCTGGGCGCTGGTGATCGCGGCACCGGTGCTGGCGGTGCTGACGGGGGTGTCGCTGGTCGCGCATCCGCTGCACGTCGACGACGTCGGGCCCGGGGCCTGGCTCGCCTTCGCCTACGTCAGCGCGATCAGCATGTTCCTGGGCTTCTTCGCCTGGTACCGCGGGCTCGGCATCGGGCCCATCGCATCGGTGAGCCAGATGCAGCTGGTGCAGCCGGTGCTCACGATCGCCTGGGCGGCGCTGCTGCTCGGCGAGCCGCTGACGCCGCTCACGCTGGTGGGCGCCCTGGCCGTGGTGGCGTGCGCGGCGCTGGCCGTGCGGTCCCGGGTGGGCCGAGCATCCGCCCCGCCCACGAGGTGACCGGGTGGGCCGAAGTGCCGAGCATCCGCCCCGCCCACGAGGTGACCGGGTGGGCCGAAGTGCCGAGCATCCGCCCCGCCCACGAGGTGACCGGGTGGGCCGAAGTGCCGAGCATCCGCCCCGCCCACGAGGTGACCGGGTGGGCCGAAGTGCCGAGCATCCGCCCCGCCCACGAGGTGACGGTGACGGCGACGGCCGGAGCCCCTACGCCCGCGAGATCCGCACCATCTCGTCGCGCGGCACGACCTTCACGCGCAGGCGAGGGTGCGCATCCGACGCCCCGAGCGCCAGCTCGTGCTCGTCGAGCCGGTGCCACCCGTCGAGGTCGGTGTACTCGACCCCGCGCGACGCCAGCAGCGCCGGAATGGCCTCCTCGGCGGGCTCGGCGGGCGACCACCAGTTGGCCTGGTCGCGCACGAGGTGCGACAGCGTCTCCATCGCGTCGGACTTGGTGTGGCCGATCAGGCCGACCGGTCCGCGCTTGATCCAACCGGTGGCGTAGACGCCCGGCACGATCTCGTTGTGCGCGTCGAGCACCTGGCCCTCGTGGTTCGGGATGACGCCGTGCTGCTCGTCGAACGGGATCTCGTCGAGCGGCGAGCCGAAGTACCCGACCGCACGGTAGAGCGCCTGGATCGGGATCTCGCGGATCTCGCCGGTGCCGACCACGCCGCCGGCCCCGTCAGGACGCGTGCGCTCGTAGCGGATGGCAGCCACCCGGCCGGCCCCGTCGGACTCGATCGACAGCGGCTTCGCCCAGAAGTGCAGGTGCAGCCGGCGCGAGGCCTGGCCGACCTCGCGGGTGCGCCACTGGTTCAGCACCTTGTTGATCACGAAGACCTGCTTGTTCGTCTCGATGGCGGCCTTCGACGCCTCGTCGAGCTCGAAGTCCTCGTCGTGCACGATCATGTCGACGTCGTTCATCTCGCCGAGCTCGCGCAGCTCCAGCGGGGTGAACTTCACCTGCGCCGGGCCGCGGCGGCCGAACACGTGCACGTCGGTCACGGGTGAGGCCTTGAGGCCCTCGTAGACGTTGGTCGGGATCTCGGTGACGAGCAGGTCGTCGGCGTGCTTGGCGAGGATGCGCGAGACGTCGAGCGCCACGTTGCCGTTGCCGATCACGGCGACCGACTGCGCCTCGAGCGGCCAGGTGCGGGGCACGTCGGGGTGCCCGTCGAACCAGCTCACGAAGTCGGCCGCCCCGTAGGAGCCCTCGAGGTCGATGCCGGGGATCTCGAGGGAGGCGTCGCGGATGGCGCCCGTGGAGAAGATGACGGCGTTGTAGTGCTTCTTCAGGTCGTCGAGCGTGATGTCGACGCCGTAGCGCACGTTGCCGAAGAAGCGGATGACACCCGAGTCGAGCACCTCGCGGAGCGCATTGATGATGCCCTTGATGCGCGGGTGGTCGGGGGCGACGCCGTAGCGCACGAGGCCGTAGGGGGCGGGCAGCTGCTCGAACAGGTCGATCGAGACGTCGAAGTGACGCTCGGCCTTCACGAGGAGGTCGGCGGCGTAGATGCCGGCGGGGCCGGCGCCGACGATGGCCAAACGGAGCTTGGTCACGGTGGGGTTCCTATCGGTGGTCGGGCGGCGGGGCCGGCCGGGTGTGCAGGTGTGTCAGGTCGAGACGGATGCTCGCAGCTCAGCTCGTGCGCTCGACGACGGTCTCGGCGAACCGCACGAGGGTCTTCTTCACGGTGCCGGAGGGCAGCGGGTCGAGCGCCTCGATGGCCTCGCGGGCGTAGCGTCGGGCTTCGTCGACGGTGCGCCGGGTGACCGGATGCTCGCGCAGCAGCCGGATCGCCTCGTCAGAGTCGTCGGGCGCGGCGCTGGCGAGCTCGTCGGGCTGGATGCGCGCCAGCAGCGCGGCGGCCTCGGCATCGGACGCGGCGAGCTGCCGCAGGTAGAGCACCGGCAGAGTGGCGACCCCGGCCCGGATGTCGGTGCCCGGCGTCTTGCCCGTGTCGTCGGCCGACGGGGCGATGTCGAGCACGTCGTCGACGAGCTGGAAGGCAATGCCGACCTTCTCGCCGAACACCCGCACCGGCTCCTCGAAGGCGCTGGGCGCGTTGGAGAAGATGATGCCGAGCTGGGCCGAGGCCGCGATCAGCGAGCCCGTCTTGTCGGCGAGCACCGCGATGTAGTGCTCGACCTGGTCCTCGCCGTCGGCGGGGCCGATGGTCTCCTTGAGCTGGCCGAGGCACAGGCGCTCGAAGGTGTCGGCCTGCAGTCGGATGGCCCGCTCGCCGAGCAGGGCGAGCAGGGCGCTGGCCCGCGCGAAGAGCAGGTCGCCGGTGAGGATGGCGATGGAGTTGCCCCAGACGTACTGGGCGCTCGGCACCCCGCGGCGCTGGTCGGCGTCGTCCATCACGTCGTCGTGGTAGAGCGAGGCGAGGTGGGTGAGCTCGATCGAGGCGGCGGCCGTGATGACCTCGTCGGTGATGCCGTCGCCGAGCTGGGCGGTGAGGAACGCCAGGATGGGGCGCACGCGCTTTCCGCCCGCGTCGAGCAGATACCGCGAGACCACGTCGACCAGGCCGCCCGAGAAGTGCGTCTCGGAGCCCAGGCGCACCTCGAGCGTCTCGATGGCCTCTTCGATCACGCGCGCGGTGCGACGGTCTTCGCCTGTGGAGAAGAGTCGATCGGCGAGCGAGAGCGGGGTCGACCGGCCGGTGGCGCGGCGAAGACTGGAGGTCACGGACACAGCCTACTTATTTCCGGGTAGCGGCTTGGTGCCGCGGTGCAGCGCGACGATGCCCGCGCTGAGGTCGCGGTACCGCACGTCGACGAAGCCCGTCTCGCGCAGCCAGCCCGCGAGCGTCTTCTGGTCGGGCCAGTTGGCGATCGACTCGAAGAGGTAGTCGTAGGCGGCGTCGTTCGACGAGACCGCCTTGGCGACGGCGGGCATCACGTTCTTCAGGTACCAGTAGTAGGCGCCGCGCAGCGGCTTCACCGGGCGCGAGAACTCGCAGACGACGATGCGACCGCCGGGGGCCGTGACCCGGTACAGCTCGGCGAGCGCCACCCTCGGGTCGACGATGTTGCGCAGCCCGAAGGAGATGGTGACGGCGTCGAAGGAGTCGTCTTCGAACGGCAGGTCCATGCCGTCGGCCACGACGAAGTCGATGTTCGGAACGCCGGCCTGCCTGCGCTTTCCGACCTCGATCATGCCCGGCGAGAAGTCGGCGGCGGTCACGTGGGCACCGCTCGCGGCCAGCGAGGCACTGGAGGTGCCGGTGCCGGCGGCGAGGTCGAGGATGCGCTCACCCGGCCGCGGGTTGACGGCCCGGGTGGTCGCCACCCGCCAGAGGGCCGCGTTGCCGACCGAGAGCACGGTGTTGCTGCGGTCGTACCCGGCCGCGACCTGGTCGAACATGGCGGAGACCTGCTCGGGTCGCTTGGTGAGGTCTGCCTTAGTCACGCTCCCAGTCTAGATTCAGTTGGCTGTGAGCGACCGCCGAGCGGGCAATTGCCAGTTGTACTGTTGAAGCGTGAGCGATTCCGCACCCCCGACCGTTCCGCGCCTGGTCGTCGAGACCCACCCGGTCGACGACGTCAAGCTGCTCATCCCCCTGATCGACCCTCGTCATCCGCTCGTCTGGCTGCGCAAGGGCCAGGGCATGGCCGGCATCGGCGAGGCGCTGCGCCTCGAGTTCGGCGGGGCGGGGCGGATGCTCGACGCCTGCGCCGCGTGGAAGGACGTCGTGGCGGCCGCACGGGTCACCGACCCCGTGAAGCTGCCCGGGTCGGGGCTGATCGCGTTCGGCACCTTCGCCTTCGCCGACGACTCCGCCGCCACCAGCACCCTGATCGTGCCGCGGGTGATCATCGGCAAGCGCGAGGGCCGGTTCTGGGTCACGAAAGTGCGCGTCGAGGGCTCCGACGAGCCGATGCCCACCGCGATCTCCCGGCCCCTCGGCCCGGAGTACCGCCTGACGCTGCTGCCGGGCGAGGTCTCGGCCGACGGCTTCCGCGCCTCGGTCGACGCCGCCGTCGACCGCATCAGCGCGCAGGAGCTCGACAAGGTCGTGCTCGCCCGCGACCTCGTGGGGCACCTGCCGGCCGGAGCCGACCTGCGCCGCCCCCTCACCGACCTCGCCCTCGGCTACCCCGACTGCTGGACCTACGCGGTCGACGGCTTCGTCGGCTCGAGCCCCGAGACACTGGTTCGCGTCTCCCACGGCACCGTCAGCGCCCGCGTGCTCGCCGGCACCACGGCCAGAGGGGCGGATGCACAGGCCGACCACGATCAGGCGGTGGCCCTCGCGACCTCCCCCAAAGACCTCGACGAGCACGGCTTCGCGGTCACCAGCGTGCTCGCGGCCCTGCGTCCGCACAGCCGCAGCCTCACCACGAGCGAGGTGCCGTTCACGCTGAAGCTGCCGAACCTCTGGCATCTGGCGAGCGACGTGGAGGGCGTGCTCTCCGACGGCTCGACCTCGCTCGACCTGATCGCGGCGCTGCACCCCACCGCCGCCGTGGCCGGTACGCCGACCGAGACCGCGCTGCGGGTCATCCGCGAGCTGGAGCCCTTCGATCGCGGCCGTTACGCCGGCCCGGTGGGCTGGGTCGGTGCCGACGGCGACGGCGAGTGGGCCGTGGCGCTGCGCTCGGCGCAGGTCGACGAGGCGGGCGACATCACCGCTTACGCCGGGTGCGGCATCGTGGCCGACTCGGATGCGGAGCGGGAGTACCTCGAGACGAAGATGAAGTTCCGCCCGATCGTCGAGGCCTTCGGTTAGACCATCGTCACGGCGAGCGCCGCGGAGGCGGGGCTGTAGACGACCCGGCCCTGGAAGTCGGCCGGGGTCACGACGACCGAACCGGTGGTCGATCCCTCGTCGATCGTGACACCCGTGACGGCGAAGGTGCCGATGGACGCCGCCGTCCCGGTGCCCGGTGTCCAGGAGACGGCTGCCGACTCCGGTCCCGTGACACCGGCGGAGTAGGACAGCTGCACATCGGGGAGCAGCGAGCCGCGGGTGCTGATCGATCCGGTCAGCGCGGGAAGCGTGCGGCTCGTCACGGTCACGCCATCGCTCGACCAGGTGATGCTCCCGGTGTCCTGACCGCCTGTCTGGACGGTGACCACCAGAGTGCCGGCGCCGAGCCCGGCCGCCGTGGCGGTGACGACGCCGGTCGCCGAACCGACGGGGCAGCGGAGCCGCAGAGCGAAGGCGCCGTCGGTGACGTCGACCTCGGACGGTCCGCCGAACCCCGCCGGGTAGACGAGGGCGACCCGCGAGGCGCCCGGCGCGGTTCCGGAGGCGGTGAAGGCCTGCGCGCCCGACGGAGCGAGGACCACCGGCCGGGAGAAGGCGATCTCGTCGCCTGAGGCGGCCTGGGCCGGCGTCGCAACGGCCAGGGCGATGACGGGAACCGACCAGGCGGCAACTCCCACCACGGTTCGACGACTGATCTCCGAGGGCATACCCGACGGTAACCCGCCCCGTCATCCCGCGGAGGCGCGGGCCTCCACCCCCTTGTGGTGCCCCTCGTCCGGGGCAGCCCGCAAAAGTTTTTCGCACCGAGACCAATCCGGCTTCGAGGCGCTTCCGAAGACCCCTTGAAGGCACGGACCGCTGAAAACCAAGGTCAGCGCCCGTTTTTTCCCATTCCTCAAAGGAGAACAGTCATGCGTATCACCAAGCGTTCCTCGCTCGCCGCACTCGCGATCGCCGCCGTCGCCACCCTCGGCCTCGCCGGTTGTTCGGGCGGCTCGAGCACCACCGCCACCACCGACGAGACCAGCGCCCCGTCGTCCGCCGCGTCCACCCCGTCGCCCTCCATGGAGTCGATGGACCCCGCAGCGAACCTGGTCGGCTCCGGCTGCGCCGCCTACGCCGAGGCCGTTCCGGACGGCGCCGGCTCGGTCGAGGGCATGTCGCTCGACCCCGTGGCCACCGCCGCGTCGAACAACCCGCTCCTCAAGACCCTCACCGCCGCGGTGTCGGGTGGAGTGAACCCCGACGTCAACCTGGTCGATACGCTCAACAGCGGTGAGTTCACCGTCTTCGCCCCCGTCGACGACGCGTTCGCCAAGATCGACGCCGCGACCCTCGACTCGCTGAAGACCCCCGAGGGTGCCGCGACGCTGACCTCGATCCTCACGTACCACGTGATCCCCGGCCAGCTCACCCCTGACGAGATCATCGGAACCCACAAGACCGTCCAGGGTGGCGAGGTCACCGTGGCCGGCAGCGGCGACGCGCTGACCGTCAACGGCTCGACCAACGTCATCTGCGGTGGCGTCCAGACCGCCAACGCGACCGTGTACCTGATCGACTCGGTGCTGATGCCCCCCATGTAATCCCCTCTTCGGATACGCCGGATGCCCGGTCGCCTCGTGCGGCCGGGCATCCGGCGTTCCTGCGTGCGGCGCGGGGGCGGGCATCCGGATGCCCGACCGCCCTCGTAGGGTGGGAGCACCATGATCTCCGCCACGCTCGGCCTGCTCGGCGCCATCGTCTACGGCGGTGCCGACTTCCTCGGCGGCCTCGCGGCTCGCCGGCTGGGTGCCGTGCGGGTGACCGCGCTCTCGGCCGTCGCCGGCCTCGCCCTGATCGCGCTGGCGCTGCCGCTGGTCGGCGGGGCGTTCTCGGCCGACGCGGTGCGACTGGGCATCCTGTCGGGGGTGACCGGGGCGATCGCGCTCTCGCTGCTGTACGGCTGCCTCGCGATCGGGCCGATGAGCATCCTGTCGCCGCTGACCGCCGTGGTCTCGGCGCTGGTGCCGTTCTCGGTGGGGCTGATCGCCGGCGAGCGGCTGTCGGTACTCGGCTGGATCGCGATCGGGATCGCGCTGGTGGCGGTGGTGCTCGTGGGCTTCGTGCCCGAGAAGGGGGCGGCGCGGCCACGGGTGCTCGGGCTCGCGATGGCGGTGGGGGCCGGGGCGATGATCGGGCTGTTCCTCGTGATCATCGACCGCACGCCCGACGACTCGGGGGTGGTGCCACTGCTGCTGAACCGCGCGACGAGTGCGGTGATCATGGTGGGGGCGGCGGTGGTGCTCGTGGTCGGGGCGCGGGTGCGGGGTGCGCGCCGGGGCGCCGTTCGGCCGCGCGACAGGGATGCGCAGGCGCGGCTGCCCGGGTGGGCCGAGCGGGCGGTGCTGCTGGCGATCGCGTGCGGGGTCGTCGACGCGATCGCCAACGTGCTGCTGCTGCTCGCGCTGCGGGCCGGGGAGCTGACGGTGGTGTCGGTGCTGACGGCGCTCTATCCGGCCGGGACGGTGGTGCTGGCCGCGGTGTTGCTGCGGGAGCGGGTGGCGCCGGTGCAGGTGGTGGGGCTGGTGCTGGCGTTCGTGGCGGCGGGGATGCTCGCACTGGCCTGAGGCGGCACGGGTGCCGCGGATGCGCGGGCGGCGCCGGTGCACGGGCGGCACGGGCATCCCGGACGTTAGAGTTCGAGGGTGAGCGAGGCGAGCGGTGACCCCGCAGGCGACGAACGGCGGCCGCGGGCCGTGTACGGCGTCGGAAGCGACCCCGACGTGCGGTTCAGCCTCGCGAACGAGCGCACGGCCCTCGCCTGGGTTCGCACCGGGCTGTCGCTCGTCGCCGGCGGGGTGGCGCTGACCACTCTGGCGTCGTTCGCCGACCTGCCCTGGGTGATCGACCTCATCGCGCTGATCGCGTGTCTCGCCGGAGGCGCCCTCGCGGTCTCGGCCCTGTTCTCCTGGCGCCGGGCCGAGCGGGCGCTGCGCCTCGACCTGCCGCTGCCCGCTCCGGCCGCCCTGCCGTGGCTCGTGATCGGGGTCGCAGTGCTCGCACTGGTGCTCGCCGGCTACGCCGTGCTCGAGCTGGCGGGCGATCTGTGATGGCCCGCGACCCCGGCCTCCAGCCCGAACGCACCGCTCTGTCGTGGCAGCGCACCGCCCTGTCGACCGCTCTGGTCTCGCTGCTGCTGGCGTTCGCCTGTCTGAAAGGCGGCTTCCCGATCGGCACCGCCGTCGCCGGTCTCGTCGCGGTGGGCGCCGTGGTGGTGCTGTTCGGCTCCCGCGGTCGCGCGGCCCGCCGCGAGGGCGTCTCGCCCTGGACGCCGCTCACCCGCATCTCGCTGCTGATCGGCGCCACCGCGGTGCTCGGCGGGGTGCTGGCGCTGCTGATCCTGTTCTGAGGACGGGACGCCGGCGAGGGCCATGTCAGCCGATGCGCGAGATCTGCACCGAGATCGTGTCGACGTCGCCGCCCTCGGGCAGCGCCGCCACCGCGTCGGCGACCACGGCGTAGACGTCGCGGCAGGTCGCGGCGGCGGGGCGCTCCTCGCTGACGGCGATCTTCACGGTGACGCTGAGCCCGGCCGCGCCGCGCGAGACGGCGATCGGCGACGACGGCGTGAGAGGCACGGGCTTCACCAGCGGGAGCCCGGCGCCGAGGCCGGTGCGCAGGGCGCTGGCGGCATCCGCCACCACCGCCGCCACCACCGGGCGGGCGTCGTAGGTCTGCAGCACGCCGGGCACGCCGAGCACCGCGATCGCGAGGCTGCGCGCGAGCTCGTCGTCGGCTGAAGGCACGACCGGCTCGCCGGCGGCCGTGGTGACGTCGTCGTCGGTCATCGTGCGCTCCCGTCTCCGTCGCCGGGCGCGATCCCGTCGCCGTCGCCGGGCGCGATCCCGTCGCCGTCGGCCGGCGCCAGGCCGTCCCCGTCGACCGGCGCCTGGCGGCGCAGGTGCACGTCGGTGACCGTCACGTCGATCGACTCCACCGTGAGCTCCGTGTGCTCGAGCAGCGTGTGGGCGATCGCCGCGCGCAGCGCCTCCGCGCGATCGGGGATGTTCTCGCCCCAGAAAACGCTCGCCTCCACGCGCACCCGCACGGGCGCGCCGGGCTGCTCGACGTCGCCGTCGAGCACGCAGCGCCCGATCAGCACGCCGTCGACCGAGTCGCCCGCCGCCCGCACCAGCCCGAGCACGGCCGCCTCGGTCACGGTGAGCCTGGCGCGCGGCGACGGGTGCGTCAGCGGGATCGACCGCCCCGACCGCACCTCCCGCTGCACGTTGGCCAGGATGCTCTCGACCCAGCCCGAGGCCAGCGGATTCTCGGCCGCCTCGGCCTCGAGGTCGACGAGCGACCCGGCCGCATCCCGCACCCGAAGCAGGGCGGCCCAGGCGAGCTGGTTCTCGGCGCTCGCCTCGATCAGCTCGGCCGGGGGCTGCTCGCCGCGGTCGAGGTAGTCGCCGTAGACGTCGAGGATGTCGTCGTGGCGGTCGTCGCCCGTGATGTCGGTCATCGCCACTCCTCCATCTCTCTGATCAGTGTCTTGCGCGCCCGGGCCAGCAGTCCTCGCACGGTCGACGGCGGAACGCCGAGCTCCTCGGAGATCTCCTCGTAGGAGAAGCCTCCTACCTCCTTCATCACCCAGCACTGCTTCTGCGCCTCGGGCAGCCGGTCGAGGGCACCCTTCAGCTGCTCGCGCTGCGACTGCGCCTCGGCCTGCTTCTCGGGGCCCTGCTCCGGCGGGGTCTCGTCGTCCCAGTCGAGCAGCGGGCGGTCGTCGTGCCGGGCCCGGATGCGGTCGATCGCCTTGCGGTTGACGATGCGCATCAGCCACGACTTCACCACCGACAGGTCGTCGAGCGTCGGCAGCTTCTTCCACGCCGTGATGAACGTCTCCTGCACGACGTCGTCGACCTCGGAGTTCGAGCCGAGCACCCGGGCCGCGTAGGCCCGCATCAGCGGACCGTGCCGCCGCACCAGCACCTCGAACGCCCGCAGGTCGCCGTCGGCCGCGCGACCGGCGAGGATGCGGTCGGACGCCTCGGCGAGCGTCCGTCCTCCGTGGTCGTGGCAGGGGCCGTGGTCGTGGCAGGGCCGTGGTCGTGGCAGGGGCTCGGCGCCCACTGACGACTATTCCACATCGGGGCACGAGAGAGCGGATGCTCGTGCCGCACCCGACCCACCACCGAGGTAAGTGCACCCTAAGCTGGACGCGGAGGTGCCATGAGGAACACGAGCACGCGACTGCTGCTGAGCTGCGCCGCGATCGGCGTGGTGGGCGGGATCGTCTTCATCGTCAACTCCTATCTCGGCGGCACGCTGAACGCGGTGGCGCCGATGCTCTACGGCCTCACCCTCGGGGTGTACTTCGTTCCGGGAGCCCTCGCCCAGCGGCTCTTCCGGCGCGGCGGTGTGGCCCTGCTCGTGGCCGTGCTCTCGGGGCTCGTGGCCGCGGCGTTCAACCCGCTCGGCTTCGGCGCCGCCCTCATCTCGGTGGGGATCGGCGCTCTGCAGGAGCTGCCGTTCCTCGTGACGCGCTACCGGCGCTGGGGTGTCGGCGTCTTCGTCGTGGGCGCGGTGCTCTCGGGAGCGGTGCTTGCAGCGGGCATGTACCGCCTCGTCGGAGCCCGCGACCTCGACCCGGCGGGCGCCCTGGTGCTCGTGGCGGGCTCGCTGCTCTCGCCCGTGGTCTTCACCCTGCTCGCCCTGGCGCTGGCCCGCCCACTGGCGGCCACCGGAGTGACCCGCGGCCTGGCCCCGCGCCGCTGACCCGCGCCGACCCGCGCGCTATTGCGCGAGGAGCAGAGGGGCGTCGGTGACCGGGACGTCGACGTGCATGTGGGTGCAGGAGTCGTCGAACTCGGTCCAGTTGGTGAGATTCACCTTGACCCCGGCGGAGGCGCGGCAGCCGGCCTGACCGACGCGGGCGCCGACCGGCATGACCGGGTCGAGGATGCTGATGAGCTTGAGCGTTCCCGCATCCGCCCCGTTGAGGCTCTTGTTGTCGAGGAGGTAGAAGTCGACAGCGTGGCCGCCGCCGTCGATGTAGTGCGAGGAGCTGGTGCCCGCGCCCTCGATCTGGCCGGTGCACTTGCGGTTGATGTCGCTGACGCCGACCTGGTCGAAGTTGCGAACCGCGATGGCGATGATCTCGAGGATGCGGTAGTCGACACCGCAGTCGGGCACCGTGACGCCCTGGGCGATCCAGCGGATCTCCTTCATGTGGTCGGGCACCGATCCCACGAGCTTGCCGGAGTCCATCGCGTCGACGAGCTCCTGAGCGAGCGAACGCCCGACGAGCATCTGGGCGCTGGAGTAGCCGGCGGCCTGCAGCTCACCGGCGTCGGAGACCGAGTAGCCGTCGCGGTCGACGACCTCGGCGGTCGAGCCGTTCGCGGTGATCAGCTGCTGGGTCTCGGCGGTCGACTTGGCCGACAGGCTGAGATTGACCAGGTTCGAGTCGACCGGGCTCGCCGAGACGGTGGTGGGGATGGCCGTGACGGCGGTCATGCCGACGACGAAGGCCATGGCGATGGCCGAGAGCCCGGCCTTGGCCCAGCCGCGGCGACGAGCGGATGCGCTGCGTGCGCGCGAGGGCCGGGTGACCGAAGGGCGCGGCTCGGCGACGCGACGGCCCGCACCGCGGCCCGTGGCGACGGCGCGGCCGGTGGAGCCGCGGCGGTTCGACGCACCCTTCGCGGGCACGGCGGCCTCGCGGGCGGCACGGCGGGAGACGACGGCGATGGGGCCGGTGGTGACGAGCGCGGCCGCGGCCGCGAGCTCCTCGAGCCCGGCGCGGTCGGCGGACGCGTCGACGCGACCCGCACCGACCGGGACCGGAACGACGACGGCGATCGAGCCGGTCGCCACGATCTCGGTGCGCGGGGCCTCGGCGGCACGGCGGGCCCGGCGGGAGGCGGGGGCGTGCAGCGGCACCTCGGCGCCGTCGACATCGGAGGAATCGGCGGTGGTCAGCCGGCTAACCGGCTCGAGGGCCAGTTCGACGTCGGGTTCGAGCGCTCCGGAGCCGAGGGGCGCGACCTCGAGGTCGGCGATCTCGGCGTCGCGCAGCTCGGCCTCGCGGCGCTCGTCGGCGGACGGGGCCGCTTCACGACGCTCCGACGCCTCGAGCGCGCGGCGGCTGCGGCGCGAGGTCAGGGCTTCAGGCACGACGGGCACACTCGCCTCGACCGCGGCGGGCGCGATCGCCTGCTGCTCGAGCTCGCGCAGCTGACGCCGGGTGAGAGGAGGGGTCTGATCGTTCCCAGAGGTCGCGGTGGTCGGCGCAGAAGCGCGTGGACGCGAGTCGGGATTCGGCAAACGTGAGGTCTTTCGGATGGAGCGGGAGGCGATGCGGCTTCGGGGCCGTCACGACCAGGGCTAGTCCACGATAGCGTCCGCAGCTGGAAAAACCCAGAGCGACCGGCATCCCCGACCTAGGCTGGGGTCGTGACCGTCCCCGCGCTCGAGCTCCGCGGCGTGCGCATTCGGCACGAGGGCGCCCAGCGCTTCACCCCCGACGGGGTCGATCTCCTCGTTCATCCGGGCGAGTCGGTGCTCGTGCTCGGCCCCTCGGGGAGCGGCAAGTCGACGCTCGCGCTCGCACTGAACGGGCTCGTGCCGCAGGAGGTGCCGGCCGAGCTGCAGGGCACCGTGCGCG
Organism: Herbiconiux gentiana; assembly: GCF_024978135.1. Taxonomy (GTDB): domain Bacteria; phylum Actinomycetota; class Actinomycetes; order Actinomycetales; family Microbacteriaceae; genus Herbiconiux; species Herbiconiux gentiana. The sequence continues at coordinate 273,615 of NZ_JANTEZ010000002.1, forward strand.
TGCGCGGCCGTTCGACCGCGGGCACTCCGGTTGCCCGGTTGAGCGAGCACGTGGCGATGGTCTTCCAGGACCCCGACGCCCAGATCGTGACCGCCACCGTGCTCGACGAGGTCTGCTTCGGCCCCGAGAACCTGCTCGTGCCGGTCGACGAAGTGCTCGAGCGGGCCGAGTACGCCCTTCGCCGAGTGGGACTCTGGGAGCGGCGGCACGAGAACCCCGACCAGCTCTCGGGCGGCGGACGGCAGCGTCTCGCCATCGCCTGCGCGCTCGCGCTGCGCTCCCCCGTGATCGTGCTCGACGAGCCGACGGCCAACCTCGATCCGCGGGGTGCGGACGAGGTCTACGCGGTGCTCGGGGAGCTCGGCGCCGACCGCACCCTCGTGCTGATCGAGCACGCGCTCGACGCGGCCCTCGACGTCGTCGATCGCGTGGTGGTGCTCGACCGCTCCGGCCGCCTCGCCCACGACGGCCCCGTCGAGCTGCTGCGCGAGCGCGCCGACGAACTGCTCGCCCTCGGCGTCTGGCTGCCGAGCGCCCTGCTCGCCGGCCTGCGCCTGCGCGACCGGGGTTTCCCGGTGCCCGAGGCCCCGCTTACGCCGGCCGCCCTCACGACGCTCCTCGATTCGCTCCCGGCCCCGGCTGCGGCGAAGGCGACGGGCGCGTCGGCGACGGTGACTCCGGATGCCCACCCGGCCGCCCCTCGTCCCGGGTCGTCGCCCGCGCCGCCCGCCCGCGTCGCGGTCTCCGCCCGTGGCCTCTCGGTCTCGCGCGGCCGAACCCGGGTGCTGCACGCCCTCGACCTGGACGTGACCGCCGGCTCCTTCACCGCCGTCGTCGGCGTGAACGGCGCCGGCAAGACGACCCTGCTGCAGGCGCTCGCGGGGGTGGCGCCGCCGCCGCGCGGCACGGTCGACGTACTCGGCCTCGACCCCGCCCGGGCCGACGCCCGCCGCCTCGCCCGCACCATCGGGTTCGTCTTCCAGAACCCCGAGCACCAGTTCATCCGCAGCACGGTCGCCGACGAGCTGGCGCACACCCTCGAGCTGCAGCGTCTCCCCCGACCGGCGATCGACGAGCAGGTCGAGCGGATGCTCGTACGCTTCGGTCTCGTCGAGCAGCGCGCCGTGCATCCGTTCCTCCTCTCCGGCGGCCAGAAGCGACGGCTGTCGGTCGGAACCGCCCTGCTCGCCGGAGCCCCCGTGCTCGCGCTCGACGAGCCCACCTTCGGGCAGGACCGCGCCCGCGCGCGCGAGCTGCTCGACCTGCTCTCGGAGCTCAACCGCGGCGGGACCACCGTGCTCGCGGTCACCCACGACCTGCAGCTCGTGGCCGACCACGCCTCGCACGTGCTCGTGCTCGAGGGCGGCCGCGTCGCCGCCCACGGCCCGACCGCCGAGGTGCTGGCCTCCGACGCGCTCGAGACGGCGGGGCTCACCGCTTCCCCGCTGACGCGTGCGTTCCGCGCCGCGGCCGACCCCGCGTGGCACGGCGTCACCCGCCTCGCCGACCTCGATGCGCTGCACCCCTCCGACGCATGACGACAGCGCCCGGCCCCGACCCCTTCGCCGCCGCTCCCCCGCCGCGCGGCCGTTTCCTGCACGCCCTGAACCCCCTCGCGAAGATCGCCGGCCCGCTGCCCGCGATCGTCGCGGTGCTGTTCGCACACACCTGGGCACTGCCGGCGCTCCTGGCGACGGGGTCCCTGATCCTCGTGCTCGTGGGCGCCCGGCTCTCCGGTCGCGCCCTGCTCGGGCTGCTCGTCGTGCTCCCGCTCGCCACCGCCGTGCTGACGCTCAGCTTCGCCTTCTGGAGCGACGGCGGCCGAGCATCCGCCACCCCGCTGCTCGTCGAGCTGGGGCCGGTGCGGCTGCACGAGGGCGCTCTGCTCGCGGGCGGGGCGACCGCGCTCCGGCTGGCCGCGATCCTGCTGCTGTCGCTCGTCGGCGGACTGAGCACCACCGGCCCCGACCTCGCGCGCTCGCTCGTGCAACAGCTGCGGGTACCGTACCGGGTCGGTTACACGGCGCTGGCCGCCTACCGCTTCGTCCCGCGCTTCGGGCACGAGCTCGACGTCATCCGGCAGGCCCACCGGGTGCGCGGGATGGCGCCGGGCCGCGGACCGCTCCCCGCCCTCCGGCGCCGAGCGGGCTACCTCGTCCCGCTCCTCGCGGGCGCCCTCCGGCACGCCGAGCGCGTCGCCCTCGCCATGGACTCGCGCGCCTTCGGCGCCCACCCCACCCGCACCGAGCGCCACCTCGTCCCGTGGCGCCGCCGGGACACCGTCTTCGTGCTGCTCGCGTGGCTCGCGACGGCCCTGGCGATCGCCCTGGCGATCGCCCCCGCCGACCTCATTGCGCAAAAGGTGTGATGTATGATCTACTGAAATCGCTCGCCGTCCGGCAGCGCAAGTCGTCAACGACGTCGACCAGAAAAGGACATGGCTCATGGTTCAGACCCCCGAGCACACGCACTCCCCCCGCCGCCGGTTCCGTTCGCTCGCGCTCCTCTCCGGCGCCGCCGCCATCGCCCTGCTGGCCGCCGGATGCGCCGGCGGCTCCTCCTCGGCCTCGAACGGCGAGTTCGGCTTCCCCGAGACCGAGCAGCAGGCTGACAGCACCATCACGGTCTGGGTCGACAACACCCGCGTCGCCGCCGCCGACGCCTTCAAGGCAGCCAATCCCGACGTGCCGATCGACGTCGTGACGTACGATGGCAGCGCTAACGGCAGCAACAGCTTCCAGACGAAGATCCAGCTGTTCGACAAGGCGAAGAAGGGGTGGCCCGACGTGGTCTGGTCGACGCAGACGAACGACGCGGCCTGGGCGAGCCAGTCCACCCCCGGGTCGCAGCCGTTCGCGGCCCAGCTCGACGGCGGCCTCGTCGAGTCCGACCTGATCAGCGGATTCTCGGCCGGAGCCCTCGACCCCTGCACGATCGACGGCAAGGTGTACTGCCTCCGCAACGACCTCGCGCAGAACGTGCTCTGGTACGACAAGACCCTGTTCGACCAGTTCGGCTACACGATCCCCACCACGTGGGAGGAGTACCAGGAGCTCGGCGAGAAGGTCGCGACCGAGCATCCGGGGTACATCATCGGCGCCGCCGGTGACGCGTGGACCCCCGAGATCTACATGTGGGCCTCGAAGTGCCAGGCGGGCGACGTGACCGCCGTGCGCGAGATCACCGTCGACACCACGAGCGAGGAGTGCCAGCGGATGGCCGACCTGCTCGACACCTCGATCGGCAACGGCTCGATCACCACCGAGAGCGTGTTCAGCCCCTCGTTCGTGCAGAAGTACGCCGGCAAGGTGCTCGCGATGCCCGGCCCGGTCTGGTACTCGGGAGCCATCTTCAACAGCCCCGACTCGCTCAACGTGCCCGCCGGCCAGATCGGCGCCGCGACCCCGCTCACCTGGGACGGCGAGGACGTCGTGACCGGCAACGTCGGTGGCGGCACCTGGTACATCTCCAGCCACTCGGCCAACCTCGACGCGGCCAAGAAGTTCGTCGAATTCGTCGCGACCAGCGACGAGTACCAAGTCGAGCTCAACCCCGGTCTGCCGGCCTTCGCCGCCGCCGGTGAGAAGTGGGTGGCCAAGCAGTCCGAGAGCGGCTACTTCGCCGGCGACCTGAGCGCCCTCACCGACTCGGCCTCCCTCGTCTGGTCGGGCTGGGGCTCGCCGACCTTCAGCCAGGAGGCCGTCTGGGCCAAGACGGTGACCCCGGTGATCACCTCGGGGGGCACCATCTCCGACACCCTCGAGGAGTGGGGTCAGGCCATCAAGGACCAGGCCCAGGTCAACGGCTACAAGGTCGGCTGATGACCGCCACCGTTCCGGACGTCGAGGCGACCATCGCGGCGGGGGTCACCCCCCACCTCGGCCGGTCGCCTCGGCGGTCGGGCCGCGCATCCGTTCGGCGGAGCCCGGTGAAGAACCGCATGGGCTACGTGTTCGTGTCGGGGTACACGGTGCTCATGCTGGTGTTCGGCGTCTTCCCGGCGCTGTACGCCCTGGTGCTCTCGGTCACCACGATCGACGGCTCGTTCGCGGGCTTCGACAACTTCGCGAAGGTGCTGGGCGACTACCGGTTCCTGCCGGCCGTCGGCCACGTGGCCGTCTACCTCGCGATCTGGCTGGTCAGCCTGCTCGTGCTGGTGGTGCTGCTCGCCCTCATCGTGCACGCGATCCGCATCCGCTGGCTCTCGACCGCGTCGCGCTTCGTCTTCTACATCCCGGGCGCCCTCGCCGGCGCCTCGAGCGTGATGCTCTGGCTGTTCGTGCTCGACCCCTCGGTCAGCCCCGTGGGGCCGCTGCTGGAGGCCTTCGGCTTCGAGTCGTTCGTGCAGACGATCAACCCGGCGAACCTGCCGGTGGTCTTCACCGTGATCGCCTTCTGGACGGGGGCGGGCGGCTGGATCGTCATCATGTACGGCGCGCTCAACAACATCCCCGAGGAGGTGATGGAGGCGGCGAAGATCGACGGGGCCAACGCCGTGCAGACGGCGGTGCGCATCCAGCTGCCGATGATGCGGAAGTGGATCGCCTACATGGGCATCATGTCGCTGGCCGCCGGCACCCAGCTCTTCGTGGAGCCGCAGCTGCTCTCGCAGGCCTCGAACGCCGTGGTCGCCAACGACTACTCGCTGAACCAGCTCGCCTACCTCTACGCGTTCCAGCAGAACGATTTCAACGGCTCGGCCGCGATCTCGATCCTCCTGCTCGTGATCGCCCTCGCGCTCTCCGCATTCTTCGTCGCCCGCGGCGGACTCTTCGAGAAGGACTGACGATGACCGCGCTCTCGACCGCCCCCGGCCACGTCGCCGACCGTGCCGCCGCCCGTCCGGCCCGGCGCTCCCCCGCCCTCCGCGGCACTCCCGGCCAGTGGTCGGGCCGCTTCGTCGTCGCCCTCGTGCTGCTGGCCTTCGGGCTGTTCTTCGCCATCCCGATCGTCTGGCTGCTGCTGGCCACCACGAAGTCGCCGACCGACCTGATCCAGAACAACCCGTTCTCGTTCGGCTCGCTCGACGGGTTCGCCGTGAACTGGAACGCGCTGTTCGCTTTCCAGGACGGCGCCGTCGTCGGCTGGCTCGGCAACTCGGCGCTCTACTCGGTGCTGGCGCTCGTCATCACGCTCGTGGTGAGTGTGCCGGCCGGCTACGCACTGGCGCTGACCGAGTTCCGGCTGCGCCGGGCGCTGCTCGTGACGACGCTCGTGGTGATGCTCATCCCGAACACGGCGCTCGTGCTGCCCGTCTTCCTGGAGCTGAACTCGGTGGGGCTGATCGGCTCGCCGCTCGCCGTCATCCTGCCGTTCTCGTTCTTCCCGTTCGGCGTGTATCTCACGTACATCTACTTCAACACGAGCATCCCGCGTGACCTGCTGGCCGCCGCGCGCATCGACGGCTGCACCGAGTTCGGGGTCTTCACGCGCATCGCGCTGCCGCTCGCGACCCCCGTGGTGGCGCTCGTGGCGTTCTTCAGCTTCGTGCAGAACTGGAACAACTATTTCCTGCCCTTCGTGATGCTGCCGGCCAGCGACCAGTACCCGATGCAGGTCGGGCTCACCTCGCTGCTCGCCTCCACGCCCGCCTTCAACCCCTCCTCGGCGGGGGCCGCGTCGGTGCAGCTGCCGACGCTCGCGCTCGCCACGATCATGTCGGTGCTGCCGGTGCTCATCGTGTTCCTGTTCTCGCAGCGCTTCCTCGTCTCGGGGATGACCGCGGGCGGCACGAAGGAGTAGCGGATGGCCGGCCCTCGGCGGCTCGTGGATGCGCACGCGCACGTCTGGCGGCGGTCGACTCCCGGGCTCGAATGGCTCGCCGAGGTGCCGGAGGTGGACGGGGACCGCACCCTCGAGGGGCTGCGGGAGGCAACACCCGCGGTCGTCGACGGGTTCGTGCTGGTGCAGGCGGTGAACCTGGCCGAGGAGTCGGTGTGGCTGCTGGAGCAGGCATCCGGTGCTGCCGAGGTGGTCGCGGTCGTCGGATGGGTCGACCTCGCCGCACGCGACACGGCCGGGCAGCTCGCGGCACTCGCGGCGTCGCCGGGCGGGGAGCGGCTGGCGGGCATCCGTCACCTGGCGCACCTCGAGGCCGACCCCGAATGGCTCGTGCGGGAGGACGTCTCGCGCGGGCTCTCCGCCGTGCAGCGCGCCGATCTTGCCTTCGACCTGGTGCTGCGGCCGTGGCAGCTCGAGACGGCGACGCAGGTGGCGGATGCGCATCCCGAGCTGCTGTTCGTGCTGGATCACCTCGGGCAGCCTCCCACCGACGCCGACGCGCTCGTGGTCTGGGAACGCGACGTGCGCTCGCTCGCTCGGCGGTCGAACGTGGTCGCGAAGGTGTCTGGGGTGGCCTCGCGTGCTGAGCCGGAGGCGGAACGGGCACGCCTCGACCGGCTGCTCGGGGTGGCGTTGGAGGCCTTCGGCCCCCGCCGGCTGATGGTGGGGACGGACTGGCCGCTGGTCGATCTCGCCGACGGTGCGTCCGCCTGGGTGGAGAGCTATCTCGCGGCGACCGCCGGGCTCTCGGCCGAGGAGCGGCGGTGGATCGACAGGGACACGGCGCTCGCGAGCTACGGGCGGGGCGCCTCGACGTGAGGCCGGCTGCGCTCAGGCTTTGAGGAAGACGTCGTCGAGCGTCACGGTGCGGAGCCCCCGCTCGGCCACGAGGGCCGTCAGCTGCGGGAAGACGTTCGTGACCGGCAGGTAGTTGAGGTGCCCGATCACGATGTGCTGGGGCAGGAACCACTGGGTCGCGAAGTCCACGACCTGCTGCTCGGTGATGAGCCCGGAGTCGGAGAGCGAGCCGTACCAGAGCACCGGGCAGGTGTAGCCGATGCTCGCCGCGAGGGCGTCGGTGCGCGCATCCCGGTAGCCGTAGGGCGGGCGGTAGTAGGGGCGCGCGTCGACGCCGTAGGTGCTGAGGATGAAGTCGTGGTTCTTCTGCAGCTGCGCGACGACCTGGGAGTCGGAGAGGCTCGTGAGGTCGACGTGGTCGAAGGTGTGGTTGCCGAGCTGCACCTGGCCCGAGGCGACGAGGGGGCGCAGGAGGTCGGCGTTGGCGGTCCAGCCGTCGTAGCAGCCGTTGAGGAAGAAGGTCAGGCGGGTTCCGGTGGCGGCCGCGAACTCGGTGTAGAGCCGGATGACGTCGGCGTTCGAGCCGTCGTCGACCGTCCAGGCGAGCAGGGCGCCGTCGCCCGGGAGGCCGGTGATGGCGCCCGACGGGAGGGGCAGCTTCTGGATGGCAGGTTCGGCGACCGGTTCGGGCGTGGGGGTGGGCGTTGGGGTGGGCTCGGGCTCGGCGGCGACGGGCTGGGCGGTGGCCGTCGGGGCGGGGGTGGAGGTGGGGGGCGTGCCCGGGGTGCGCGTCGCGGCTCCGGTGGACCCGGCGCCGGCCGCGAGCGGCGGCTGGGCGGCACCCGTGAGCGCGACGATGCCCGAGACCCCGGCGACGGCGCCCACCCCGAGCACCCCGAGGAACACGCGTCGGTCGATGGCGCCGGTCGTCGCCGTCGGGGCCCGGTGCGGGGGGCGGCCGAGCGCATGGCGCGGAGCCGGGGCGCCCCCGCGCCACTGCCCGTGCCTGCCGGCCACCCGCGCCTCCCTGATCGACGCCGGTCGATCAGTCGAACGGCACGGTACCGAAGCCTAGAAAGGGCGGGTCGCCGGCCGCTACCACTCGTTCGGGGTACGGGCGGCTCCGGTCTCAGTCTCGCCCGCGCACCGGCAGGCGGCGGCGGCTCCACGAGCCGTCGATGTGCGCCCGCATCGCCCGCTCGGCCGCATCGGGAGCGCCGGACGCGATGGCGTCGAGCACGGCGGTGTGCTCGTCGAGGGTCAGCTCGAAGGCGTGCTCGGGGTCGCGGCCGTGGTAGCGACTGCTCTCCAGCGCGCGGTCGAAGAGCGTGCGGGCGAGGCTCGAGGCGAGCCGCGACTTCGACAGACGCATCACCAGGTGGTGGAAGTCGATGTCGGCCTGCCGGAACGCGGGAGCGTCGTCGATGACGTCCTTCATGTGCTGCAGCGACGCCCGCAGCTGCTCGATCGCGTCGGCGTCAGCCACCCGGGCCGCGTCGGCCGCCATCGTCGACTCGAGGCCCGAGCGCACGCTGCTCAGCTCGTCGAGGATGCCCAGGGCGTCGTCGTGCTCGATCATCGCGGTCAGCACCACCGGGTCGAGCAGGTTCCACTCCGAGGTCGGATTGACCTGCGTGCCCCGTCCCTGGGCGACGGTCACCAGGCCCTTCTCCTCGAGCCGCTTGACCGACTCGCGGATGACCGTGCGGCTCACGCCGAACTGCGCCGTCAGCGGCCCCTCGGGCGGCAGCAGGTCCCCGGGCTTGAGTGCGCCTGTAACGATCACGTCGACGAGCTGCTGCACGACGGCCACCCCGAGCCGGGCGGCGGGGGCGCGCACCCCGACGGTGGGCAGCACAGGCGCGACGGCGGTGTCGGCAGCGGCGGAGTCGATGCTCATGCCCCGATTCTAGGTGCGAGCATCCGCCACTCGTCATACGTCTGTCGGGTTGCCCTTTGCGTCTGTCGGGTTGCCTCTCGGCAAAACATATGATGTATGCTGTTCACACGCTCTCGCAGGAGGCGTCGTGCGGTTCACCGGAGAAAAGCAGGACACGATGAGAATCACAGGCTTCACGAGTCTGACCACCGTGCACGACTGGGGCCGCCCCGTCGGTGACGTCAACGGCGTGGTGGCCGGTGGCGTCACCGAGGTGCCCCTGCTGCTGCTCCACACCGACGGCGGCCTCACCGGCATCGGCCTCGGGGCGCACACCGACATCGCGCGCGTCTTCCCGGCGATCGAGAACGAAGACCCTCGGGCGGTCGTCGCCCTCTACGACCGGATGCTCGCCCACGTCTTCAAGACGGGCCATGCCGGCGCCACCTTCGGCACGATCGGCGCTGTCGACATGGCCCTGTGGGACCTCAAAGCGAAGATGGCGGGCGAGCCGCTCTGGCGCACGCTCGGCGCTCGCGACCGCTTCGTGCCGGGATACGCGTCCGGCCTGGACATCGCGCTCGGCGACGACGAGCTCGTCGCCCTGTACTCCCGCTACGCCGACCGGGGCTTCGCCAGCGCGAAACTCAAGGGCGGGCGCGACAGCGACACCGACGTGGCGCGTCTGCGGGCCGTCGCCGACACGCTGCGCCGCAACTCCCCCCGCCCCGCGCTGATGCTCGACGCGAACGAGTCGTGGAACGTCAAGCAGGCCGTGCGCTACATCGCCGAGGTCGAGGCGCAGGTTCCGCTGACCTGGATCGAGGAGCCGGTGCGCCGCTGGGACGCCGCCGGCAACGCCGCCGTGAGCCGCGCCGTCAAGGCCGCGGTCGCGACCGGCGAGAACCTCGTGGGCCTGGAGCAGTACGGGCCGCTGCTCGACGCACGCGGCGTCGACGTGGTGCAGGCCGGGATGGTCTGGGGCATCACGCACTTCCTGCGGGTCGCGGCGATCGCCCATGCGCGGGACCTTCCAGTGAGCCCGGTGGCGTACAACGCGAACCCGATCGCGCACGCCGCGGCCGCTGTGCCGAACCACTTCACAACCGAAGTGCAAGACCTCGGGATGCCCGTCGGGCTGACGGTCGATCAGACGATCGACGACGGGGGGATCCGACTCGGGGACGAGCCTGGGCTGGGGATCACGCTCGACGAGGCGGCCATCGCGGCGATCGGCGGGGTGGAGGGGTGGCGCATTCCGGCCGGGCCCCACGTGCGGCCGGCACGGGCGGGACTGCGTCTCGTCCCGGAGGCCTGAGAGCCAGAAGATACGAGCATTCATCAGGCGTTTCTGATAGAATCTCAGTATGCTTCCCGCCGATCTCCCCACCGTGAGCGACGTCGCGTTGCTCGAGGAGATCGCGGCTAGCGAGGCCCAGTTGCGGGTGGTCCAGGCGTGGGTGATCCGGCTTGCCGGCGAGGCGGGGGTGCGGTCGCGGCCCGAGCTCGGTGACGAGGGGCTGAGCCGGTCGCAGAACTTCACCTCGCCGGTCGCGCTGCTCGCGAACGTCACCGGCGCATCGGCGAAAGAGTGCAAGGCCCGGCTCGAATTGGGGAAGCGGCTGCGGGGCGAAGTGCTGCTCGGTGGCGGCGAGGGGCCGGCGCCGTTCCCCCTGGTCTCTGAGGCGCTCGACTCGGGCGACCTGCCCATCGAGGCGGCCACCACGATCGTCAAGCGCTGCACCGAACTCGCCGACCGCGGATGCGCGCCCGACGTCGTCGCCGGCGCCGAAGAGACCCTGGTCGACAAGACCCTCTCCTGCCACTTCTCGGCCGATGAGACCGCGAGAATGGCGATCCACCTCCGGGACGTGCTCGACCCCGACGGCGCCGAACCTCGGGACGAGGTGCACCAGCAACTCCGCTTCCTCACCATCGGTCAATCGCCGGACGGGATGATCCGCGGGAAGTTCGCCCTCATGCCCGAGCAGGGCGGCATCTGGATGTCGAGCCTGCAAGCGATGCAGAGCCCCCGCGTGAGCGGCCCGCGCTTCATGGAGGAGGGCGACTACGTCACCGCCGACGATCGCACCTCGGCGCAGAAGAACGCCGACACCATCACCGAACTCATCGCCCGCGCGGCCGGAGCCGAGGACATGCCCCGGATCAACGGGGCCACCACCACCCTGAACGTGCACGTGACGCTCGCCGATCTCGAGGCCGGGCGCGGGGTCGGATACATCGACGGGCTCGACGAACCCGTCCCCGCATCGACCGTGGCGCAGCTGCGGTGCAGCTCACCCATGGCAGTGACGCTGTTCGGTGACCGGGGCGAGGTGCTGTTCCACGGCAAGACGAAGCGGCTGTTCACCGCAGCGCAGAACCGGGCACTCGCCGCCAGGGACGGCGGATGCGTGTGGCCCAACTGCGACCGCCCGCCCTCGTACTGCGAGACGCACCACGTCGACGAATGGGTTTCGGATGATCATCCGCCGGGGAGGACCGATATCGACAACGGGGTTCTGCTGTGCCATTTCCACCACTCCCACCTGCACAAAGCGGACTGGAAACTGGTCATGCAGGGCGGAGTACCGCATCTGATCCCACCCCGGTGGAATGACCCCGAACAGGCCCCCATCCCGACCACACGCCGACGCACCATCACGCGCCCGGCTGCGTGACAACGCGCCCACCTACACAACCCGGCCACGGCAACCGAGGGCAAGCGCGAAGCGCGCGGCAGCCCCTCAAGGCGGGACGATAGGCGCCGGCCGCCGACGGGCTGCCGCGCGCTCCGCGCTTGCCCTCGATGATCATGGCTGGGTCATCGAGGCTCCGCATTGCGCGGGGGCGGAAGAGGTCCGTCGGTTGGAGAACGCGGTCGGTTCGGACCCCCGCGTGATGCTGCTAGAGCCGCGGGCGCGAGGGGAGCGAGACGATCAGGACGGCGGCGATGACGAGGGCCGCGGCGATCGGGGTGGTCCAGTCGACGCCGTGGCCGGCGCCCGGGGCGATCAGGTCGATGGCGATGGAGCCGAGGAGCTGGCCCGAGATGGAGCACAGGCCGAGCAGCAGGACGCCGGTGCTGCGCACGGCGGTCGCCAGTCCGAAGATGAAGGTGACACCGAGCGGTCCGCCGAGGTAGAGCCACCATTCGGGCGGGAAGGAGGTCGGCAGCCCGCCGACCATCAGCGCGTGCACGAGAGCGATCACCACGAGCAGCGCGGTGCCGGCGATGAAGTTGAACAGCGTCGAGCTCACGGCCGAGCCGGCCGCAGCGGCCACCCGACCGTTCGCCGCCTGCTGCACCGCCTGGGCGATACCCGCGGCGAAGGGCAGGAGCAGCAGCCAGAACGGGATGGCCGGATCGATGTGCGCGGCGACCGACCACACGACAACCCCGAACGCGATGCCCGCACCGAGCACGCGGCGGAGGGTGAGGTAGCGTCGGCCGCCCGGTCCGATGCCGACCCGGTCGACGACGAGGCCGCTCACGGTCTGGCCGCCGATGAAGGCGACGGTGAACAGCGAGACACCCACCAGGGCGGACGCCAGGCCCTGCGTCAGCACGAAGATGCCGCCCCCGACGCCGGCGAAGAGCATCCAGAACGGAAGCCGGCCGCCGCGCACCTCGCCGACCGCGCGACGCGCGCCCACCCGGGCCGACGGCATCACGGCCACGATCGCCAGCACGATGAGCAGGCCGACCCCGAAGCTGATCGCCGCGCCGGAGTACGGGTCGCCGAGGCGGCGGCCGAACTCGCCGTTGATGCGCGACTGGGTCGCCATCAGCACCCCGCACACGACGGCGACGCCGACCGCCACCCCGAGGGGCAGACGGCCGGCGTGCGGCGGTGGGGCGAGGGTCACGCGGCGACTAGCGGGGCGCGACCGGGGTGTCGGCGGCGAGCTCGCCGAGCAGGGCGTCGCCGGGGAAGGCGTCGACCATCTCGGCCTCGATCTCGGCGCGGTCGAGAAGCTCGTCCATGCGGCGGCGACGGGCGCGCGGGATCAGGGTGACCACGGTGCCCTTCTTGCCGGCGCGGCCGGTGCGGCCGGCGCGGTGCAGGTACGTCTTGTACTCGTCGGGCGCGTCGGCCTGGATGACCAGGTCGATGTCGTCGACGTGGATGCCGCGGGCCGCCACGTCGGTCGCCACGAGCACGTTGACCCGCCCGCTGGTGAGCTGCTGCAGGTTGCGCGTGCGGCGCGACTGGTTGAGGTCGCCGTGGAGGCTCGTGGCGGGGAAGCCGGCGTCCTCAAGCTGCTCGGCGAGCATCTCGGCGTAGGCACGGGTGCGCGAGAAGATCAGCGTCTTGCCCTCGCGGTCGGCCAGCTGACGGATGATCTCGCTCTTGTCGCGGCTCTCGACGACGAGCACGCGGTGATCGATGGTGCTCGACGCCTGGTCCTCGCCGGCGACCTCGTGCACGCTCGGGTTCACGAGGAACTCCTCGACCAGGGTGGCGACACCCTTGTCGAGGGTGGCGGAGAAGAGCAGCTTCTGGCCGCCGTCCTTGGTGTGACGCAGGATGCGCTGCACGGGCTCGAGGAAGCCCAGGTCGCACATGTGGTCGGCCTCGTCGAGCACGGTGATCGTGACCTCGCTGAGGTCGAGTCGACGCTGCTCGATCAGGTCCTCGATGCGGCCGGGGGTGCCGATGATGATGTCGACGCCGCGCTGCAGCGCACCCACCTGGCGCGCCTGGGGCACACCGCCGTAGATCTGGGTGGTGAAGAGGCCGACGGCGCGGGCGATGGGCTGCACGGTGCGGTCGATCTGCAGGGCCAGCTCGCGGGTGGGGGCCAGGATGAGCGCCCGGGGCTTGCGGCCCGGCTTGCGGTTCGCGCCGCCGCCGTTCTCCATCAGGCGCTCGACGAGCGGGGCGCCGAAGGCGATGGTCTTGCCGGAGCCGGTGCGGCCTCGGCCGAGCACGTCGCGACCCTCGAGCACCACGGGGATGGTGGCCGCCTGGATCGGGAACGGGCTCTCGGCGCCGAGCTCCTTGAGCACGCGGGTGATGTTGCCACCGATGCCGAGGTCGGCGAAGGTCACGCCGTCGACGTCTCCGGCGAGGGTGGCCTGCGCCTCGAGGCGCTCGAGCACGACGTCGTCGACCTGGTTGAAGGCCGGCTTGGTGTCGCGGTTCGGGTAGAAGTCGCTGCCGCGCTCATTGCTACGGGCGGGGCGGGTGTCGCGGTCGAAGGACCGCTTCGGGCGGTCGTCGAAGCTGCGCGCCGGGCGCTCGTTGTACGCGGGGCGCTCGGTGCGGGCCGGACGGTCATCGCGGTCGAACGAGCGCTTGGGGCGATCGTCGAAGCTCCGGGCCGGGCGGTCGTTGTACGCGGGGCGCTCGGTGCGGGCCGGGCGGTCGTTGTACGCGGGGCGCTCGGTGCGCGCCGGGCGGTCGTCGCGGTCGAACGAGCGCTTGGGACGGTCGTCGAAGCTGCGCGCCGGGCGCTCGGTGCGGTCGAAGGAACGCTTCGGGCGCTCTTCCCACGTCCGCTTCGGAGCGTCCTCGCGGGCCTTGACGGCCTCGGCACGGCGCTCCTCGTTGCGGGCGTCGTTCCACTTCTGGCGGTCAGTGCGCTGCGGCACGCGACGCTCGTCACGGTCGTAGGAGGGGCGCTCCTCGCGGTTGTACGCCGGGCGCTCGTCGCGACCGTACGAGGGGCGCTCGCTGCGGCCGGTTCCGGTGCCGGACTTGTTGAAGCCGTTCTCGCGGCTCGGGCGCTGGTTGCCACCGCGCTCAGGACGGTCACCGTACGAAGGACGCTCGGACCGCTCACCGCGTTTGTGTCCACCGCGCTCAGGGCGGTCGCCGTAAGCGGGGCGGTCGCCGTAAGCGGGGCGCTCCCCGCGCGAGCTCGGGGCGGCGCCGCGGGCGCTGCGGTCGTCGGCGTTCCAGCGCTGCTTGCGCGGCGCCGTCTCGTCGGCGGCCTTAAAGCCGCGGTGACCGGGGCTGCGGCTGCCGGCCTTGGGGCCACCCTTGCCGGGCGTGCGGGGCTCGTAGTTCTTGGCGGGCTTGAAGCCGCCGGACTTGTTGGATTTGGGCATGATTCTTCCTGGGTTATCTCGAAATGCGCACACCTCAACACCGAACGTGTTGGCAGTGCTAACTAGATCCCCGGGAGTAGCGGGGGCCGTGTCGTACGCGACATTCACCAGTGACCAGCGCATCCATGCACTGACTGGGAAACCGGCCCACCAGACTTACAAACCCAACCGCGGAAAATCCCACGGTGTCCAGAGCCGACCAACCGACACTACACGATCGGCCGACCCCTGTCGAGCGCCGAAAGCGACCGACGCCCGACCGCCTCAGATGTCGGTGACGACCGTGCGCGTCAGCACCGGCGGGGCCGCCAGCAGCGACCCCAGGTCGGACACACCCTCGGGCGTCGACCGCCACTCGCGGTACGCGTCGTCGGCCTCCATCGACTCCCACTTCTCGACCACGATGAAGTGCTCGCGGTCGTCGGCGTCGACCGCGACCTCGACGCCGAGGCTGCCCTCGCGGGCGCGGGTGGCGGCGAGCACCGAGTGGATCACCTCGGGCGCGGATTCGAGCAGGTCGGGCTTGATGCGGAGGTCGAGCAGCGAGATCACGGTCATGCGCCCACAGTACGCCCGCCCGCCGACACCGCCCGCCGGCCGCCCCCACCGCCCACCACCCCTCCCCACCTTGCCCCGTTCGCAAGAACCGCCGATC
The DNA here is from genome assembly GCF_024978135.1 of Herbiconiux gentiana. Taxonomy (GTDB): domain Bacteria; phylum Actinomycetota; class Actinomycetes; order Actinomycetales; family Microbacteriaceae; genus Herbiconiux; species Herbiconiux gentiana. Next base: position 288,786 of record NZ_JANTEZ010000002.1, read on the forward strand.
TTTCCGCCAAGCCGCCCGGAATGAGCATCCGGATTCTGACATCGTGACGAAGGTGACCCCGAACGACCGCCCGAACGACCGCCCGAACGACCGCATCACCCTCCGCTTCCTGGCCGCCCCGCAGGACGCGGCCGCCGACGGCCGAACGGTCGCCGCCGGCCGCGTGCTCGAGTGGATCGACAAGGCCGGCTACGCCTGCGCCGTCGGCTGGAGCGGCGCCTACTGCGTCACCGCCTACGTCGGCAACGTGCACTTCACCCGCCGCGTGCAGCCGGGCGAGCTGATCGAGGCGCGGGCGCGCATCATCCACACGGGCCGCACGAGCATGCAGGTGCTCGTGCAGATCGGGTCGGCGGATGCCCGGAGCCGCCGCTTCACCCCCGCCACCCACTGCCTGCTCGTCTTCGTCGCGGTCGACGCGGCCGGCGCACCGCAGCCGGTGCCGAGCTGGGTGCCGAGCGACGACGACGAGCGGATGCTCCACGAACGCGCCGCCGAGCGGCTCGCCCCGAGGCGTGCCATCCGCGACGCGATGCTCGCCCAGGACTTCACCGCCGAGGGCACCACCCCACGCACCGTGTTCCGCTTCCTCTCCGCGCCGCAGGACGCGAACTTCGGCGGCAACGCTCACGGAGGAACCGTGCTGCGCTGGATCGACGAGGCGGCCTACGCCTGCGCCGCCTCGTGGACCTCGGAGCAGGCGGTCGCGGTGTACTCGGGCGGCATCCACTTCTTCAGCCCGATCCGCATCGGCGACCTCGTGGAGGTGGAGGCACGGCTGATCCACACCGGCGGGCGGAGCCTGCACATCGCCGTGCACGTGCGGGCGGCGTCGCCGCGCACACCCCGGGAGTTGCGGCTGACCACGCACTGCATGACGATCTTCGTCGACCTCGGCCCCGACGGCCGGGCCAGGGCGGTCGAGCCGCTGCCGGCGCTCTCCGACGAGGATCGGCGGCTCGCGGTGCACGCCACCGAACTGGCGCGGCTGCGCGACTCGCTCGAGGCGCTGCCGGTCTGAGCGGCGGACGGCCCGGCTCGGCCAGCTAGGCCCGACTAGGCCAGCTGCGGCACGATCTCCCGCGCGATGAAGTCCAGGTGGTCGAGGTCGCTCAGGTCGAGCACCTGCAGGTACACCCGCGTGATCCCGTTCTCGCGCAGGGCGCCGAGCTTGTCGACGACCTCGGCGGCCGACCCGGCCAGCCCGTTCGTGCGCAGCTCGGCGGGCTCGCGCCCGATCGCTGCGGCCCGCGCCTGGAAGGACTCCTCGGATGCCCCGGTAGCCACCACGAGCGCCGCCGAGTAGACCAGCGAGTCGGGGTCGCGCCCGATCGACTCGCAGGCTGAGCGCACGCCCGCGATGAGCCCCGGGGTCGTGCCCGGGTCGGGGAACGGCACGTTGAACTCGGTCGCGAAGCGGGCGGCGAGCAGCGGCGTGCGCTTCGCGCCCTTGCCGCCGACGATCACCGGCACCGGCGATTGCACGGGCTTCGGCAGGGCCGGCGACTCGGTCAGCGTGTAGTGCGCGCCCTCGAACGAATACGTCGAGCCGACCGGCGTCGACCAGAGCCCGGTCACGATCTCGAGCTGCTCCTCGAGCAGGTCGAAGCGCTTCGGCGGGAACGGGATGCCGTAGGCGCGGTGCTCCTCCTCGAACCAGCCGGTGCCGAGCCCGAGCTCCGCGCGCCCGCCCGACATCTGGTCGACCTGCGCCACCTGGATCGCGAGGATGCCCGGGTACCGGTACGTCACGCTCGACACCAGCGTGCCGAGCCGGATGCGACTGGTCTCGCGGGCGAGGCCGGCCAGCGTCGTCCACGCGTCGGTGGGCCCGTAGCCGGGGTCGCCGTCGCCCATCCGGAGGTAGTGGTCGGAGCGGAAGAACGCGTCGAAGCCGAGCTCCTCCGTCGCCTGGGCGACGGCCAGCAGCTCGTCGTAGCTCGCACCCTGCTGCGGTTCGGTGAAGATCCTGAAGTCCACGCCTCCACCCTAAACGCGCATCCGCTCGCCCCCACCCCGGAAGCCCGCACCCGGGTCGCGCAAATGCACTCGGCGCGGACCCCGAAGGCGCTTTTGCGCGACCCGGAGGGGTGGAGGTGGGGGCGCGCGGGATGGGGGCGCGCGGGGTGAAGCGGGCGCGCGGGATGGGGGCGCGCGGGGTCAGGGGTGCGCGCGGGCGCGGCGCGAGCGCGGGCCCGTGGCGCGGAGGGCCCCCGCGAGGCCCGCGGTCGCGAAGACCAGCGTCGCCACGAGCACCACGCCGATCGGCAGGGTCCAGGCGCCCGTGGCGTCGTGCACCGCCCCGACGAGGGCCGGCGCCGTCGCTCCGAGCGCGTAGCCGACGCCCTGCACCATCGCCGAGAGCCGCCGGGCGTGGGTGCCGGTCAGCGAGAGCTGCACGACGAGCATGAACACGATCGTGATGCCGCCGCCCTGCGCGACGCCGCCGAGGAAGCCCCAGGCGAGCCACGCGTCCGGCGCCAGCATCAGCCCGAGCGGGAAGGTGACCCAGAGCACCGCCACCCCGACGAAGGTGCGCGGGATGCCCAGCCGCTGGGCGAGCAGCGGAACGCCGAGCGCCCCCACGACCGCGGCAATCTGGAAGATCGACGAGCTGGAACCCGCGGCGGTGGCCGAGTATCCGACCTCCTGCTGCAGGATGCTCGGGAACCATGCGGTGAGCCCGTAGTACGAGAAGGCCTGACCGGCGAAGGCCAGCGCGAGCAGCACGGCCGAGAGGTTGCGCCAGGTGCGCGGCTCGGCCGGCGCCACCGGGATGCCACGGGTGTCGACCGCGACCGTGTCGACCGCCCCGGTCTCGACCGCGGGCTTGATCGGCCCCCACTTCACGGCGGCCCGCGGGCCGACGGCCACCAGCCAGAACACGGCGGCGAGCACGACGAAGCCCGTCCACGCGAACAGCGCGCCGCGCCAGCCGAACGCGGCCGACAGCGGCACGGTGGCGAGCGAGGTGATCATCGAGCTGACGTTCATCGCCGAGGTGTACGCGCCGGTGACGATCCCGACCCGCTCGGTCGGCACGTCGCGGCGGATCAGCACCGGGATCACCACGTTCCCGATCGTGATGAAGGCGCCCATGATGATCGTGCCGGTGAAGGTCGCCTCGGCACCGCCGGCCGAGCGCACGATCGAGCCGATCCCGACCCCCAGGATGGCGACCGTGGTCGCGAGGTTCGCCCCCGCGCGGCCGATGAAGATCGACGCGAACGGCGTGACGAGGGCGAAGCAGAGCACCGGCAGGCTGGTCAGCAGCCCCGCCTGGGCCGCGTTCAGGGCGAGGTCGCCGCTGATCTCGGGCGTGATCGGGGCGACGGCCACGATGGGCCCGCGCAGGATGAACCCGATCGCCACGATCCCGGTGACGAGCAGCCACGGGAAGCCGGAGCGCACTGAACGGGTCATCCGCACCATGCTACGCGCGCTGTGCAGGGCGTCGGCCCGCGCGCGGTGGGGGCGCCGACCCGCGCGCGCGGGGCGTCGGCCCGCCCGCCAGGGCACCGGGCCGGGGCGGGCGAGCGGATGCGCGGCCCGGCGCTACGCGGAAGCCGCCCGAGTGCGCGGCGGAACGGTCCAGCCGATCGTGTCGGGTCGCCGACGCCGCGCGAGGGCCGCCTGCGACAGCGCGAGGCTGACCAGCAGCAGCACGACCATCACGACCGCCGCCGACAGCACCGTGCTCGCCGCCCCTCCCGTGAGGATGGCCTGGATACCCGCCACCGCGTAGCTCAACGGCGTGACGGCGCTGAGCGCCCGGAACGGACCCGAGAGGATCTCCACCGGGTACAGCCCGCCCGTCGACGCCAGCTGCAGGGCCAGCAGCACGAGCGAGATCACCGAGCCGATGCGCCCGAACGCGGTGCTCAGCAGCTGGTGGAAGGCGGTGAACGCCAGCGCCACGAGCAGCGAGAACGCGAGGGTGGCCGGGAACGACGACCACGCGACACCGAGGGCGAGGTGCACGAACAGCACCACGATCAGCGTCTGCGCCGCAGCGAGCCCGCCCGCGATCGCGAAGGTGCGCCGTGTCAGCCGCCCGGTCGGCACCGCCGACGCCAGCACCTGCCGCGAGAACGGCCGCAGCCAGAGGAACAGGGCGAGCGCCCCGATCCACAGCGCGGTCGGCAGCAGGATGGTCGACACGACCTGCCCGATGCTGTTCACCTGGTTCGCGGTCGACACGTCGACGGTCACGGGTGTGGCCGCGACCTTCGCGGCCGCCTCCGAGTCGCTCGGAGCCTGCGCGTTCAGCTTCGTCGCGCCCTCGCTCAGCCCGCTCGAGAGCGTCTCGGCTCCATCCCCGAGCTGCGTCGCACCACCTGCGAGCTGCTCGGCCCCCGGTACCGTCTGCGCCAGACCGGACGACAACTGCTCGACCCCGCTGGCGAGCTGCCCTGCGCCCGGCGCGGTCTGCGCGAGCCCGTCCGCCAGGGTGCCGAGACCGCCGGAGAGCTGCACGACTCCGTCGGAGGCGGCCGCCAGGTTCGGCGCGATGCTGGCGAGTCCGTCGCTCAGCTGGGTGGCGCCGGGGGCGAGCTGGCCGAGACCCTGCGAGAGCTGGGTGGCGCCGTCACGAAGGGGCTGGCTGCCGGCGGTCAGCTGAGGCCCGGCCGTGACCAGCCCGTCGATGCCGTCGGCGACCGGCGCGAGCTGAGCGGCTCCCTCGGACAGCGCCGTGCCGCCCTCAGACAGGGAGGCGAGCCCGGCGGCGAGGGAGGCCGCCGCGTCCTTCAGCTCCGCGGGCGCGGTCGGGTCGGCCGCGATGGCGTCCGACAGCTCCTGGGCGCCGCCGGCCGACTGGGTCACGCCAGCGGTGTACTGGGGCAGGGCCGCCGAGAGCTGCCGGATCCCGTCGGCCGCCGGGGCGAGCTGCCCCACACCGGCGGCGAACTGGTCGACCCCGTTCGTGTACTGATCGACACCGCCCGAGAGCTGGGTCGCACCCGTCGCGAGCCCGTTCACACCCGCCGACAGCTGCGCGGCACCGGCGGCCGACTGCGAGACCCCGTCGCTCAGCTGCGGAAGCCCCGTCGCGAGCTGGGCCGCGCCCGTCGAGGCCGTCGAGGCCCCCGTCGAGAGCTGGGTCAGCCCGTCGGCCAGTTGGGAGGCGCCCGGAACGGCCGCGGCGGCTCCGGTCGAGAGCTGCGATAGCCCGTCGGCGAGCTGGGTCGCGCCCGAGGCGAGGCCGTCGGCGCCCGTGCCGAGCTGCGAGGCGCCCGAGGCCGCGTCGGACAGGCTCGTGCCCAGCGTGCCGAAGCTCGTGTAGACGCCGTTGACGACCTGCGCCGTGATGGTCTGGCCGAAGCCCGCCTGCACCGCCGAGGCGACCGTCGAGGCGAGGATGCCCGAGAGGTAGCCGTGCGAGTCGTCGGTCTGGATGTCGATCAGCCCCGCCTTGGGGTCGGGCGTCGCGAGCGTATTGATCGTGGCCGAGAAGTCCTCGGGGATGGTAAGCACCGCGTAGTAGGTGCCGTTCTTCAGCCCCTCCTCCGCCTGCTCCGAGTTCGTCAGCTCCCAGCCGAAGCCGCTCTCACCGGGCCCTGTGAGCTCGGTGACGAGCCCGCGGCCGGCGAAGTTCACCGACTGGGTGCCGTCGGCGGCCGTCGTGGTGACGAGCTGGTCGTTGTTCACGATCGCCGCGGGCACCTGGGTGAGGTTCGTGTCGGCGTTCGAGAGCGCGCCCGCGAACAGCCCGTTGACGGCGAGCGGGGTGAGCGCCACCGCGATCGCGGCCAGCACGATCAGGGCGATGCGGGTGCGGCGCCGCGCGCGCGGCGTCGGGGCGGAGGGCGCCGAGGTGGCGGAGTGCGAGGTGCTCATCGCGAGAGTCCTTTCGCGGCCGAGGCCGGGTTCGCGGAGGCGGTGTCGAGGGAGGAGGGGGAGGGTGGCGAGCCCAGGTCGATGCGGCCGAGCATCCGGTCGCCGAGGGCCGTGCCCACACTCGAGGCGTGCGCGGCCGGTGCCGCCGAGACGCCGAGCAGCACGGTCGCACCCGGGTCGGCGATGCCGGCGACAGCCGCCACGAAGCCGGCCGACGGATGCGCGAACTCGCCGTCCCCCGCGTCGACGACCACGATCGGCGCACCGTCGGCGACGCCGAGGGCGACGGTCACGAGCGCGAGCGCGAGCGGCGACAGCTCGCCGAGGGTGCGGTGCACGTCGATCGGCACCTCGCCCGAGGCCAAGCCCGCGCCCGAGGCTGAGCCGGCCGCGGCGAGCGCCGAATTCACCCGCCCCACGAGCCGCGACGCCGCGTGCCGGTCGCGCCGGAACCACGGCGAACCCAGCGCCAGTCGCTCGTTCAGCGCGTCACCGACGCTCACGGTGGAGTCGAGCCGCCGCGAGTCGAGGTCGACCAAGGTCACCCGACGCGCGACGTCGCCGCTCTCGGAGGGCAGGCCGTGCCCGAGCACCTGCAGGCGCCCGCCGTCGGGGCTGATCCGCCCGGCGACGGCCGCGCCGACGAGGCGCCGCGCCGCCGTGTCACCCGTGACCACGGCGAGGCTGCCGGCCGGCACCGAGAAGGTGTGCGGGCCACCGGCCCCGGCGATCACGAGCTCCGACGCGTCGACGGCCGCCGACCGCGTCGACGCCCACGACGCCTCGTCGAGGTGCTCGCGGAGGCTCTCGCCCTCGACGTCGACGTTCGGCAGGATGCGGCCGAGCCACTTCGGCAGGTACCAGGCGTGCCGACCGAGCAGGGTCATCACGGCAGGGACCAGCGTCATGCGCACGAGGAACGCGTCGACGAACACGCCCACGGCGAGCGCGAGGGCGATGGCCTTGATCGGCCCCTCCCCCTCGGGCACGAATGCGAAGAAGACGAAGAACATGATCAGCGCCGCCGCCGTCACGACGCGCGCGCCGTTCTGGAAGCCGATGCGCACCGCCCGCCGGGCGTCGCCGGTCTTGACGAACTCCTCGCGCATGCCCGAGACGAGGAAGACCTCGTAGTCCATGGCGAGCCCGAACAGGATGGCCATCAGGAGGATCGGCAGGAAGCTGATGATCGGCCCCGTCGTGTGCACATTCAGCAGATCGGCGGCCACGCCGTCCTGGAACACCGCGACCGTGACGCCGAACGACGCCCCGACGGTGAGCAGGAAGCCGAGCGCCGCCTTGATCGGCACCGCGATCGAGCGGAACACCATGGCGAGCAGGATGATCGACAGCCCCACCACGAGCACCCCGAACGGCAGCAGCGCGTTCGTCAGCTGCGTCGAGACGTCGATGGCGACGGCGGTCTGGCCGCTCACCGTGATCGGCACGTCGTACTGCGACTGGATCTCGCCCTTGAGGTCGCGCAGCCGGTTCACCAGCTCCTTGGTCTCGGGCGAGTCGGGCGCGGTCGTCGGCACCACCTGGAAGATCGCGGTGTCGAGCGTCTGGTCGGGCAGGCCCTGGCCCACCGAGGCGACGCCGTCGACGGCCTCGAGGTCGGAGCGGATGCCCGCGAGGTCGTTCTGGATGTCGGTCGTCTGCGTGATGTCGGCCACCACGACGACCGTGCCGTTGCTGCCCTCGCCGAATTTGTCGGCGATGGTGTCGTAGGCGGTGCGGGTCGTCGACCCCTCGGGCTGCGACGCCGCGGTGGGCAGGTTGAGGTCGAGGCCCGCGGCCGGGATGGCCGCCGCCCCGAGCAGACCCACGACGAGCACGATGAACACGATCGGCGCCTTCATCACCAGCGCCACCCAGCGCCCGCCGAGCGACGGCTTGACGCGCTTCGCCGTGGGGGCCGTGGAGGCCGTGGGGGCCGGGGCCGGGGCGTCGCCCGAGCTGTTCGAGGCCGGTGCGGCGGATGCGCGTTCCTCCGGGTGCTCGGTAGCGGCGATCGCCCGGCGGGCCGCCCGCGATCCCGCCTTCGGCACCAGCTTGCCCCGGGCGATGCCCATGATCGCCGGGAGCAGCGTCATGGCGATGCACACCGCCGCGAGCACCGCGAACGCCGCCGCCACGCCCATCACCGACAGGAACGGGATGCCCACGACGAGCAGGCCGAGCAGCGCGATGATCACGGTCAGGCCGGCGAACACCACGGCGGCACCGGCGGTGGCGACCGAGCGCGCCGCCGACTCCTCGGGGTCCATCCCGAGCGCCAGCTGCGTGCGGTGCCGCGACAGGATGAATAGGGCGTAGTCGATGCCGACCGCCAGCCCGATCATCACCGCCAGCGTCGGCGCGGTGCTCGAGACGGTGGTGAAGGCGGCCGCGAGCGTGATGCCGCCCATGGCGACACCCACGCCGATCACGGCCGAAAGCAGCGGCAGGCCGGCGGTGAGCAGCGAACCGAAGGTGACCAGCAGCACGACGAAGGCAAACACGACGCCGAAGACCTCGGTGATGGTGAGCCCGAAACCGGTCGACTGGAAGACCTCGCCGGTGTACGAGACGCTCATGCCCTCGTCGACGAGCTTCTGGCCCGCGTCCTCCAGGGCCGTGAGCGAGGAGTCCTTCACGTCGGTGGCGGGGCCGTCGAACTGCACCTTGATGAGCGCGGTCGTGCCGTCGTCGGAGATGGCGTCGGTGGCGTACTCGGAGTACGGCGACACCACGCTCGCGACCTGGGGGAGGTCGGCGATGCCGTCGGCGACGTCGGAGAGCTCCTGCTTCACCGGGTCGGTATTGATGTTCTGACCGTCGGGCGCCGACACCACCATCGTCGCGCCGGCGCCGGCCGCCTGCGGGAAGAGGCTGTCGAGCTTGTCGATCGCCTGCTGCGACTCGGTGCCCGGGATGGTGAAGCTCTCCTGGGTCTGCCCGCCGAGGGCGAGGCCGCCGCCGAGGATCGCGCCGAGCACGAGCACCCAGCCGATCACGACGTACCAGGCGCGCCGGTAGGCGAAGCGGCCGATGCGGTAGAGCAGTGTTGCCACGGGAGGGCTCCTCGGGTCAGCGGTGCGGCGGGTTCAGGGGTGCAGCGGATGCAGGGGTGCGGTCAGCGGGACAGCGGGGTGATCAGCTCGGAGACGACGTCGACGAGGGCCTCCCTGACCTCGTCGAGATCCTCGACCTCGACGGCGCTCGGCCGCGAGGCGACCATCACGTAGGCGGCGCCGGCGAGGGCGACACCGAGACGGATGCGCATGGCCGGCGTGGGCAGGCCCGCCATGAACGACTCGCCGATGCGGTCGATCAGGCCGCGCGCCTCGTCCATCACCGGGATGTCGGACAGCGTCTGGCCTTGATTGATGACGATGTGGGCGGCCAGCCGGTTCTCCAGCAGCAGGTCGATGAACTGCACGACGACGGCGTCGCGCTCGGTGTCGGCCGTGAGCTTCTCGACGATCGAGTCGAGGAACACGGTGAGCTTCTCGACCGCCGGCGTGATGGCCGAGGTGAACAGCTGCTCCTTCGACCCGAAGTGGTAGAGCACGCTCGACTTGGAGTAGCCCGCCGCGTCGGCGATCTGCTGCAGGCTCGTGCCGGCGTAGCCGTTCTCGGCGAACATCTCCAGCGCGATGGCGCGCAGTTCTGCCCCGACGTCGTTCTGGGGGCGCGTGATGGGCTGGATCGGCACGTCGTCGAGCGTAGTCTGACCGATCGGTCAGCGCCTGGCCGATCGGTCAGATTCGCGGCCTTCTCGCAGATTGAGCGGCGGTGGGGCATCCGGAAACCGCCGGATCGCACTAGCGTCGGCGCATGAGCAATGAGCGTTTCGCCGACGAGCAGGCGGGGTACCATAAGTCGCTGAAGCCGAGACAGCTCCAGATGATCGCCATCGGTGGCGCGATCGGCACCGGTCTCTTCCTCGGCGCCGGCGGACGGCTGCACGAGGCGGGCCCGCTGCTCGTGATCGACTACGCCGTCTGCGGCTTCTTCGCCTTCCTCATCCTGCGGGCGCTCGGCGAGCTAGTGCTGCACCGGCCGTCGTCGGGCTCGTTCGTCAGCTACGCCCGCGAGTTCTACGGCGAGAAGGCCGCCTACGTCTCGGGCTGGCTCTACTTCCTGAACTGGGCGATGACGGCGATCGTGGACTCCACCGCCGTGGCCGTTTACGTGCAGTACTGGAGCCTGTTCACCGACGTGCCGCAGTGGCTGCTCGCCCTGATCGCGCTCGCGGTCGTGCTGGGCGCGAACATGATCTCGGTCAAGGTGTTCGGCGAGATGGAGTTCTGGTTCGCGCTGATCAAGGTCGCGGCTCTCGTGGCGTTCCTGATCATCGGCGTCGTGTTCCTCGCCTTCGCGTTCCCCACCGATCAGGGCGTGACGGGCATCCCGATGGTCGTCGCCGAGGGCGGACTGTTCCCCGACGGCATCAACACCCTGGTGGTGGCGGTCGTGATGATCCAGGGCGTGGTGTTCGCCTACGCGGGAGTGGAGCTCGTGGGCACGGCGGCCGGTGAGACCGCGAACCCCGAGAAGATCATGCCTCGGGCGATCAACAGCGTCGTCTTCCGCATCGCGGTCTTCTACTGCGGTTCGGTGCTGCTGCTCGCGCTGCTGCTGCCGGCGGCGAGCTACTCGGCCACCGAGAGCCCGTTCGTCACGTTCTTCTCCAGCATCGGCAATCCGACGGTGGCGGCGATCGCCGGATCGGCGATGAACTTCGTGGTGCTCACGGCCGCCCTGTCGAGCCTGAACGCCGGCCTGTACTCCACCGGGCGCATCCTGCACTCGATGTCGACGGCGGGCGCCGCCCCGCGGTTCACCGGCCGGATCAGCAAGCGCGGGGTGCCGTTCGGCGGCATCCTGCTCACCACCGCGGTGGCGCTGCTCGGCGTGGGCTTGAACTTCGTGGTGCCCGCCCAGGCCTTCGAGATCGTGTTGAACGTCTCGGCGCTCGGCATCGTGTCGAGTTGGGGCACCATCGTGCTCTGCCAGATGAAGTTCAAGAAGCTGGCCGATCAGGGGCTCTACACGAGGCCGAAGTTCCGGCTGTTCGGGGCGCCGTTCACCTCGTACCTCACGCTGGTGTTCCTCGTCTCGGTGCTCGTGCTGATGGCGTTCGACTACCCCGCGGGCACCTTCACGATCGCGTCGCTCGTGATCATCGTGCCGCTCCTGATCGTGGGCTGGTACGTGTACCGCGATCGGATCCTCGCGATCGCGAAGGAGCGGGACGGCTACACCGGCGCCTACCCGACCGTGGCGAACCGGCCGAAGGGCGACTGAGCCCCGGCCGGTCGCGGGTGGCGGCTCCCGGCCCGATCAGACGTGGTCGCGCCAGGAGTGCTTCGGCTGGAACCAGAGCATCCGCCGCGCCTTGTCGATGCCGAGCAGCGTCTCGGTGCCCGCCACCTCCCGGGTGAACGGCACCTCGGGGAAGAAGCGCTGCGCGAGCTCGGCCGACGGCGTGGTCATCACGGTGTCGGCGGCGGCGATGATGAAGGCCTCGAAACCGGTGAGGGTGCTCTCCAGCGCGAGGCGCACCGCCTGCGCGCCGTCCCGCGCGTCGATGTAGCCCCAGGAGTTCCAGGCGCGGCTCTCGGGAGCGTCCTCGAAGGCGGGGAAAGCGGCGTAGTCCTCGACGTCCATCACGTTGGAGAAGCGCAGGCCGATCAGCTTGAGGTTCGGATTCCAGCGCGTGAAGTGGCGGGCCATCTCCTCCTCCACCGCTTTGCCGAGCGAGTACGTCGTCGACGGGCGCACGGGGTACTCCTCGTCGACCGGGAAGGAGGGCGGCGGGTTCTCCAGGAACGGCAGCCCGAGCACCGTCTCGCTCGAGGCCCAGACGACGTTGTCGATTCCTGCGGCCTTCGCCGCCGCGAAGACGTTGTAGCTCGCCGGCACGTTGTTGGCGAACGTCGCCGAGTTGGGCCGGAGCCCCGGCGCCGGGATCGCGGCGAGGTGCACGAGCGCATCCACCCCGTCGTAGCGGTCGTCGACGCTGGTGAGGCACTGCAGCACCTGACCGTAGTCGGTGAGGTCGGTCTGCACGAACAGCGCCCGCGCGTCGCTGCCCGGGCGCTGGTCGAGGTTCACGACCTCGTAGCCGCTGTCGAGCAGGTGGGTGACGACGGCGCGGCCGAGCTTGCCGCTGCCTCCGGTGACGACGACTCGGGTCATGTTCTCTCCTTCGTGAGCAGACGGATGCCGGATCCAACCCTAAGCTGACCGCATGGCCGTCGTCGCATCCGTCTTCCTCGTCCTCGCCGGACTCGTCCACGTCTACATCTTCGTGCTGGAGAGCCTGCGCTGGCGGCACCCGAACACCTGGAAGATCTTCGGTGTCGCCTCGCAGGCCGACGCCGACACCACCGCGCCGCTGGCGTACAACCAGGGCTTCTACAACCTCTTCCTCGCGGTGGGGGTCGTACTCGGCGTCATCCTCTACTGGGCGGGAGCGGTTCCCGCCGGGGCGGCGATCGCGCTGTTCGCCGGGCTGTCGATGGTGCTGGCCGCGGCCGTGCTCGTCTCGACGGGCCGCCGCAACCTGCGGCCCGCGAGCATCCAGGGCGTCGCACCGCTGATCGGCGTGGTGACGCTGATCATCGCCCTCGCGGCCTAGCCCGCCGCGCCGCCGGAACCCGCCCGCCTAGGGCTTCCGCGCCCGGCTGCGGTTCGCGAGCCGCTGCTGCAGCATCACCGCCGCCACGATGATGGCGCCCTTGGCGATCGCCTGCACCGACGTCGACAGGTTGTTCTGTGTGAACACGTTCGTCAGCGTCGAGAAGATCAGCACGCCGAGCACGGTGCCCATGATCGTGCCACGCCCTCCGACGAGCAGGGTGCCGCCGACCACGACCGCTGCGATGGCGTCGAGCTCGTAAAGGGTTCCGTGCGTCGAGGTGCCGGCGGTGGTGCGGGCCAGCATCATCACGGCCGCGATGCCGGCGGTGAGCCCAGCCAGCACGTAGACGTACATGATGTGCCGCTTCACCTTGATGCCCGCGAGCCGCGCGGCCTCGAGGTTGCCGCCGATGGCGACCGTGCGGCGGCCGAAGGTGGTGCGGTTCAAGAGGAACCAGCCGGCGACCACGACGACCACGAAGATCCAGATCAGGATGGGCACCCCGATCAGGTCGCCGCGCATCGCCGAGAGGAAGCCCTGCTCCTTCACGATCTGCGTGGTGCGGTTGGCGAGCACCTCCGCGAGACCGCGGGCGGCGACGAGCATCGCGAGCGTGGCGATGAACGCCACCACGTTGCCGTAGGCGATCACGATCCCGTTGATCAGACCGGCGCCGGCGCCCACCGCGAGCGCGACGATCACCATCACGATCCAGCTGGTCGAGGTCGCGAAGTCCTGCACCCACGACAGCGTGGCGACGACGGTCGCGAGGCCCATCACCGAGCCGACCGAGAGGTCGATGCCGCCCGCCGTGATCACGAAGGTCATGCCGATGCTGATCACCCCGATGATCGAGGCGAAGCGGATGATCGTCAGCACGTTCTCGAAGCTCGCGAAGCGGTCGCCGGCCGTGACGGTGCCCACCACGAACAGCGCGAGCAGGGCGATGACGAGGCCGAGGCTGCGCCCGGCCGACCCCCCGAGCATCCGCCCGATCGCACTCGGCGTCTTGTCGGGCGGCGTCTGGCCCCCGGTCGGCGCCGGCCCGGCGAGGGTGGCGGCGGAGTTCTGCTCGCTCATGCGGCGGTTCCTTTCATCACGAGATCGAGCACGCGGTGCTCGTCGATGTCGTCGGCGTTGCTGGTGTGGATGACGCGGCCCTCGGCCACGACGAGCACCCGGTCGGACAGACCGAGCACCTCGTCGATCTCGCTCGAGATGACGACGATGGCGGTGCCCTTCTCCGCCAGGCGGCGGATCAGGGCGTAGATCTCGGCGCGGGCTCCCACGTCGACGCCGCGGGTGGGCTCGTCGAGCAGCAGGATGCGCGTGCCGTGCACGAGCCAGCGGGCGAGCAGCAGCTTCTGCTGGTTGCCGCCCGACAGGGTGCGGGCGGGGCGGTCGGGGTCGGCGGGCCGCAGCTCGAGCGCGTCGAGCTGCTCGCGGGCGACCCGGCGCTCGGCGCGCTCGTCGAGCATGCCAAGCTTCGCCCAGCGCCCGAAGCTCGCGAGAGTGACGTTGCGGTAGACCGGCTCGTCGAGGATGAGCCCCTGGCTCTTGCGCTCCTCGGGCGAGAGCCCCATGCCCGCGTGCACCCCGGCACGCACCGACCCGGGCGGCAGGCGGCGCCCGTCGACCTCGACGGTGCCGGCGGTCGCCTTGCGCGCCCCGTACAGCGTCTCGACGATCTCGGATCGGCCGGAACCGACGAGGCCGGCGAGCCCCACGATCTCGCCGGCCCGCACCTCGAAGCTCACGTCGGAGAAGACTCCCGCGAGCCCGAGCCCCTGCACCGACAGCACTACGGGCGCCTCGGCCGGCACTCCGGGTGCCGGCGGGAAGACGTTCTCGACGGCGCGGCCGGTCATCAGGGTGATCAGCTCGGCGGTCGGCGTGGTCGCGACCGGCAGGTTCGTCGCCATGGTGCGCCCGTCCTTGATCACGGTGATGCGGTCGCCGATCTCGCGGATCTCCTCGAGCCGGTGCGAGATGTAGATCACCGCGATTCCGGCGGCGGTGAGCTCGCGCACCACGCGGAAGAGGTTCTTCACCTCCTCGGAATCGAGCACGGCCGAGGGCTCGTCCATCACGATCAGCTTGGCGTCGTGGCTGAGCGCCCGCGCCATGCTCACGATCTGCTTGTTCGCGGCCGAGAGCGAGCCGACCTCCCGCGAGGGTGAGATCTGCGGATGCCCGAGCCGGGCCATCAGGGCCGCGGCCTCCTTCGCGCTCCGGCGCCGCTCCGTCACCCCGGCCCGCGCGTGCTCGTGGCCGAGGAAGATGTTCTCGGCCACCGTCAGGCCGTCGACCACGTCGAGCTCCTGGTACATCGTCGCGATGCCGAGCTGGATGGCCGCCACGGGGTCGGCGACGGACACCGACTCGCCGTTCCAGAGGATCTCGCCGGAGTCGGGCTGGTTCACCCCCGAGAGCGTCTTGATCAGCGTGGACTTGCCCGCACCGTTCTGGCCGAGCACGCAGTGCACCTCGCCGGGGAGCACCGTCAGCTCCACGCCGTCGAGGGCCCGCACGCCGGCGAAGGCCTTTCGCAACGCCCTCACCTCGAGTAATGACGTTTCATGGTCGACTTTGATCACTTCATCAACATAACTGCTACTGTGTGGATCGTCAACGACGACTGTCCAGGAGGACGACATGCACTCAACACACAGGATCTGGCCGCGGATCGCGATGGCGTCGGGGGCGACGCTCGCATCCCTGGCACTTCTCACCGCCTGCACCGCGGGCACCCCCGACTCCGGCGGAGCGGCCGCACCGGCGGCCGACACCACGGTGGAGGACAACGCGGCCACCGGCGACACGATCACCATCGGCTTCTCGGGCCCCGCCGCCGACCACGGCTGGCTCGGCGCCATCAACACCGCGGCCATCGCCGAGGCGAAGAAGTACTCCGACGTCGACCTCGTCGTGGCCGAGGGAACCAACGACGCCAACCTGCAGATCAGCCAGGTCGAGACCTTCATCAACGACAAGGTCGACGCGATCGTGCTGCTGCCCACCGACGGCGCGGCCCTCACCGACGTGGCCATCAAGGCGATGAACGCGGGCATCCCCGTGATCAACGTCGACCGCGAGTTCTCGAGCACCTTCGCCGCCCGCACCACCGTGCTCGGCGACAACTACGGCATGGGCGTGAGCGCCGGCACCTACATCTGCGAGCAGCTCGACGGCAAGAAGGACGCGGTGATCGCCGAGATCGCCGGCATCGACAGCCTGCCGCTGACGCAGGAGCGCAGCAAGGGCTTCGCCGACGCCCTCGACGACTGCGGTCTCGACGTGTCGAACCGCGTCGCCGCCGACTTCACCGTGCAGGGCGGCGAGGCCGCGGCCTCGCAGCTGCTGTCGGCCGCGCCGAAGATCGACGCCATCTGGAACCACGACGACGACCAGGGTGTCGGCGTGCTCGCCGCTATCGACGCGGCCGGCCGCGACGAGTTCTTCATGGTCGGCGGCGCCGGCTCGGCAAACGTCATGCGCTCGATCCAGGCCGACGACACCGTACTGAAGGCGACGGTCATCTACCCGTCGACGCAGGCGGCCGACGGCATCGCGCTGGCCCGGCTGGTCGTGCAGGAGAAGGGCATGAGCGACCTCGTCGAGTCGTCGGTGCCCCGCAAGATCCAGCTGTACGCCCCGGTGGTGACCAAGGAGAACGTCGAGGTCTACCTGCCCAGCGCGTTCGAGTCGTAGGAGTCGGCGCCGTGACGGGAACATCTCCCCCGCTCCGGGTCGCCATGGTCGGCAACGGCTTCATGGGCGCGGCCCACTCCCAGGCCTGGCGCGTGGCGCCCCGGTTCTTCGACCTCCCGCTCGAGCCGCGCATGAGCGTGCTCGTGGGGCGCGACGCCGGCCGGGCGGCCGACGCCGCGGCCCGCTGGGGCTGGGCGGAGTCGTCGGACGACTGGCGGAGCGTGCTCGAGCGTGACGACGTCGACCTCGTCGACATCGTCACGCCGGGCCGCTCGCACGCCGAGATCGCGATCGCCGCGCTCGAGGCGGGCAAGCACGTGCTCTGCGAGAAGCCGCTGGCGAACACCGTCGACGAGGCCGAGGCCATGGCCGACGCCGCCGCCCGGGCCGCCTCCCGCGGGGTGTACGCCATGGTCGGCTTCACCTACCGCCGGGTGCCGGCCGCGACCCTCGCCCGTGACCTGATCGCGGCGGGGCGCATCGGCGCGGTGCGCCAGCTCAGCGTCTCGTACCTGCAGGACTGGCTGGTCGATCCGCTGGCGCCGTTCACCTGGCGGCTCGACAAGGAGCAGGCCGGCTCGGGGGCGCTCGGCGACATCGGCGCCCACGCGATCGACCTGGCGCAGTACGTCACCGGCCGGCGGCTCGTGTCGGTCAGCGGCACGCTCGAGACGCTCGTCACCGAGCGCCCCGTGCTGGCCGAGTCGCACGGGCTGAGCGGCACGGCGGGCGTCGGCACCGCGACCGTCACGGTCGACGACCGCGCCCTGTTCACCGGGCGCTTCGACGACGGCGTGCTCGGCGGGTTCGAGGCGAGCCGGTTCAGCACCGGACGCAAGAACGCGCTGCGCTTCGAGGTCTCCGGATCGCTCGGCGCCCTGTCGTTCGACCTCGAGAACCTGAACGCGCTGCAGTTCTACGACGGCACGGCCGACCCCGCCACGCGCGGGTTCTCGACCGTGCTCGTGACCGAGCCCGAGCATCCGTACATGGAGGCGTGGTGGCCGAGCGGCCACCTGATCGGGTACGAGCACGGGTTCTCGCACCAGGTGCGCGACCTCGTCGAGGCGATCGGGCGGGGCGAGCAGCCCCGGCCCTCGTTCGACGACGGCCTGCAGGTGCAGCGCGCGCTCGAAGCCGTGGAGCTCAGTTCGCAGAACGGCAGCGCCTGGACGGCACTCGCCGAGACGGAGGAGTACGCATGACCAGACCGATCACCCTGTTCACCGGCCAATGGGCCGACCTGCCGCTCGAGGAGGTCGCCCGGCTGGCGGCCTCCTGGGGCTACGACGGGCTCGAGATCGCCTGCTGGGGCGACCACCTCGACCCGTGGCGCTGGGACGAGCCGGGCTACGTCGAGGGCAAGCTCGAACTCCTCGCGCGGCACGGGCTCGAGGTGCACGCCATCTCGAACCACCTCAAGGGCCAGGCGGTGTGCGACGATCCGATCGACGCGCGCCACCGCGACATCCTTCCCGACGTCGTGTGGGGCGACGGCGAACCGGAGGGTGTGCGGCAGCGCGCGGCCGAGGAGATGACGCACACCGCCCGGCTCGCCGCCGCCCTGGGTGTGAAGACCGTCGTCGGCTTCACCGGGTCGAGCATCTGGAAGTACGTGGCGATGTTCCCGCCCGTCTCGCAGGAGCTCGTCGACGCCGGCTACCGCGACTTCGCCGAGCGGTGGAACCCGATCCTCGACGTCTTCGACGAGGTGGGGGTGCGGTTCGCCCACGAGGTGCACCCCTCGGAGATCGCGTACGACTACTGGACGACCGTGCGCACCCTGGAGGCCATCGGCCACCGGGAGGCGTTCGGCCTGAACTGGGACCCGTCGCACTTCGTCTGGCAGGAGCTCGACCCCGTGTCGTTCATCCTGGAGTTCGCCGACCGCATCTACCACGTCGATTGCAAGGACGTGAAGATGAACACCGGCAACGGGCGGAACGGGCGCCTCGGTTCCCACCTCGCCTGGGCCGACCTCCGGCGCGGCTGGGACTTCGTCTCGACCGGGCACGGCGACGTGCCCTGGGAGAAGAGCTTCCGGGCGCTCAACTCGATCGGCTACGACGGCCCCATCTCGGTGGAGTGGGAGGACGCCGGGATGGACCGGCTCGTCGGAGCACCCGAGGCCCTGGGCTTCGTGAAGAAGCTGGCCTTCGAGGCGCCGAGCGCCTCGTTCGACGCCGCCTTCAGCACCCGCTGAGGCGCGTCACGCGGAGGGGCGCCCACGCTCCCCTCCGCCCCACGACTCGCGTCGCTGGGCGGGGAGGACCTGTCAGTCCCGTTCCTCGCCCAGCGCCGCGACCATCGCGTCGATGCGCTCGATCGACAGCGCCGACTGGATGGCGAGCACCCCGGCCCCGGCGATCGCCGCGTCGGCCCCCATGCGCGACTTCGTGATCTCGAGGTGCTGCGTGGCGAAGGGCATGGCCCGCGTGTAGACCGCCTCGCGCACGCCCGCGATGAGGTGCTCCCCCGCGGCCGAGAGTGCGCCGCCGAGCACGATCGTCGACGGGTTCATCAGGCTCACGCAGGTGGTCAGCACCTCGCCGAGGTCGCGGCCCGCCTGGCGCACGGCCTGGATGGCGTCGATGTCACCCTGACGCACCAGCTCGACCACGTCGGCGCTGGTCGCGACCGGCGACCCGCCGTGCGAGAGCGCCCGCGCAACGGCCGAGCCGGAGGCGATCGCCTCGAGGCAGCCCTCGTTGCCGCAGCGGCAGTGCACGCCGGCGCCGCGAGCGACGTAGACGTGCCCCAGGTCGCCCGCAGTGCCCTGGGCTCCGCGCTGCAGCGCACCGCCCGAGATGACGCCGGCGCCGATGCCGGTGGCGATCTTCACGAAGATGAGGTCGTCGACCTCGGGCCAGGCGAGCTCGCGCTCGCCCAGCGCCATGATGTTCACGTCGTTGTCGACGAGGGCCGGCACGCCGAAGTGCGCCCCGAGCACGCCGGCCACGTCGTAGCGGTGCCAGCCGGGCATGATCGGCGGGTTCATCGGCCGGCCGGTGCTGTGCTCGACCGGGCCGGGCAGACCGACACCCACGGCGATCAGCGGGCCCACCCGGTCGCCCGCCGAGGCGACGAGCTCGGAGCCCAGGCGCATCACGCGGTCGAGCACCTCGCGCGGGCCGGCCGCGATGTCGAGGTCGACGGCCGACTCCTCGAGCACCCCGCCCGTCAGGTCGCTCACGGCGACCCGCACGTGCGAGGCCCCCACGTCGACGCCGAGCACGGAGTGCCCGATCGGATCGAGGGCGAACTGCGTCGACGGGCGGCCTCCCGTGGACACCGCGTCGCTGACGGGCTTCAGCAGCGCGAGCCGCATCAGGGCGTCGATGCGCAGGGCGACGGTGGAGCGAGCGAGCCCGGTCATGCCGGCGAGCTCCGACCTGGTGCGCGGCTGCCCGTCGCGCAGGATCTGGAACAGGTCGCTCGGGTTGGACCCCGAGGAGCCGTTCGCCGCGCGGCCGGGCAGACTTACGTCGATCATCGACACATCTTAGCTGGCGGTGGGCGCCGTCGCGCGCTCCTCCCGACGGATCCGGCGGCGCTCGCGCGTGCCCTCCACGAGGTTGTAGAACACCGGCAGCACGATCAGCGTCAGCACCGTCGACGAGACGAGCCCGCCGATCACGATGATCGCCAGCGGCTGGGAGATGAACCCGCCCTTGCCGGTGAGGCCGACGGCCATCGGCAGCAGCGCGAAGATGGTGGCGAGCGCCGTCATCAGGATGGGGCGCAGTCGTCGGCTCGCGCCCTCCACCAGGGCGTCGCGCACGCTGAGACCCCGGGTGCGGTACTGGTTCACGAGGTCGACGAGCACGATCGCGTTCGTCACCACGATGCCGACGAGCATCAGCGCGCCGATGATCGACGGCACGCCGAGCGGGATGCCCGAGATGACCTGCAGCCCGATGGCACCGGTCGCGGCGAACGGGATCGAGACCAGCAGCAGCAGCGGCTGCAGCAGGCTCTTGAAGGTCGCCACCATCACCACATAGACGATCAGGATGGCCACGAGCAGCGCGATGCCGAGCTGCGAGAAGGCGTCCTGCTGGTCGGTCACGACGCCCCCGACCTCGGCCGTCGCACCGGCGGGCAGCTCGACGTCGGCGAGCGCCTTCGTCACCTCGCCGCTGGCCGTGCCGAGGTCGTCGCTGTTCGGCGTCACCGAGACGGTCGCGGTGCGCACGCCCTTCTGAGTGGTGATGGTCGAGGGGCCGTCGACCACCGAGACGGTGGCGAGCGAGTCGAGCCGGGCCGGGCCGGCCGCCGTGGGGATGGTCAGCTCGGCGAGCTGCGCCTGCGTGGTCGGCGGGTTCTGGCTGTCGAGGTAGATCGTGTAGTTGGTGTCGTCGATCACGATCGAGCCGATGTTCGTGGGCTGCATGGCCTGCGAGACGATGCCGCCCACGGCGACCTCGCTGAGACCGGCCTGGGCCGCCTTGGCGCGGTCGACCGCCACCTGCACGAACGGGCGGGAGGCGCTGAGGTTCGACGAGACCTGCTCGACGGCGCCGAGATCGGTCATCGCGGCGACCACCGCATCGGAGGCCGTGGCCAGGTCGCCCTGGTTCGTCGCCGTGACGTCGATCGCGATGTCGGAGGAGGTGCCGAGCCCGGCCGCGGCCGAGACGCTCACCTCGCCGACGTCTGGCACGGCCTCGACCTCGCTGCGCACGGTCGACTGCAGCTTCTCCTGGTCGGCGTTCTCGTCGGTGGTGATGTTGTAGGTGATCGCGCTGTCGCCGCCGCCGGAGAACGCGTCGCGGAGGGACGACCCGCTGGAGCCGATGGTGAGCTGCACGGTCTCGACGCCGTCGATGCCCTCGAGCACCGACTCGACCTGGGTGGCCGCGGCCGACTGGGCCTCGAGGCTCGAGCCGACCGGCACGGTCTGCGTCACGGTGAGTGTGTTCTGGCCGCTGCCGCCGAGGAAGTTCGTCTTCATCAGCAGGGTGAGCGGGAGGGTGCCGAGGAGCACCACGACCGCGATCAGGATGGTGACGACGGAGTGCTTCAGCGTCCAGGCGATGATGGGGAGGTAGCGGCGCTGCAGGGCGGTGGGGGGCTCGTCCTCGAGGTCGCGGTGGTCGGTGGCGCGGGCGCGGCGGCGGAGGGGCTCGGCGGGGGCGGCCGTGGCCGTGGCGGGGGCGGCGGCATGCGCGGCGTGCCCGGCGGGAACCGGTTCGGGCTGAGCATCCGTCGTCTCGGTCACCGCGGCGGCAGCGGTCGCCCGCGCCTTCGGCGGCCGGATGAACCAGTACGCCAGCACCGGCACGATCGTGAGCGCGACCAGCAGCGACGCCAGCAGCGCGATCGTCACCGTGAGCGCGAACGGCCGGAACAGCTCACCCGTGGTGTCGCCCACGAAGGCGAGCGGCAGGAACACCGCGACCGTCGTGATGGTCGACGCGGTGATCGCGCCGGCCACCTCGCGCACGGCGTCGACGATCAGACCGGCCCGGGCGATGCCCGACTCCCGCGGCCCGAGCTCGGAGCCCGCGAGCGAGCCGAGGTGCCGCTTGATGTTCTCGATCACCACGATGGAGTCGTCGACCACGCGACCGATCGCGATCGTCAGCGCACCGAGGGTGATGATGTTGAGCGTGTAGCCCGAGGCCTGCAGCCCGATGAAGGTGATCAGCACCGAGGTCGGGATGCTGATCGCGGTCACCAGCGTCGAGCGGATCGACAGCAGGAAGACGAACACCACGAGCACCGCGAAGACGAGCCCGAGCAGCCCCTCGGTCGCCAGCGACTCGATCGACTCCTGGATGAACGGCGCCTGGTCGAACACGATCGTGAAGGTCGCACCCGGCAGGTCGGACTCGAGCTGCGGCAGCAGGTCGCGCACGCCCTGCGAGACCTCGACCGTGTTGGCGCTCGGCAGCTTGGTCACCGAGATCGTCAGCGCGTCCTGCCCGTTCACCCGCGAGATCGACGTCACCGGGTCCTCGACGAGGGCGACGGTCGCGACCTCGCCGATCGTGATCGGGCTGCCGTCGGCGTCGAGCCCGGGCAGCGGGAGGTTCGCGACGTCGTCGGTGCTGGCGAGCTTCGAGCCCGACTGCACGGCGTAGCTCTGGCCGTTCTCGGTCAGCGTCCCGGCCGGGATGAGGCGCCCGTTCGCGTCGACGGCGTCGGTGATGGCGGTGGAGGTGAGCCCCCGTGCGGCCAGCGCCCCCGTGTCGGGCGTGATGGTCACGCGCTGGCCGATCTGGCCGAGCACCTGCGCCTCGCGCACGCCCTCCACGTCCTCGAGCGCGGGCACCGCGGTGGTCTCGAGCTGCTGCGCGAGCGCCTTGGCGTCGTCGCCCGAGACGGCGATCGAGATGATCGGCAGGTCGTCGATGCTGCCGCTCAGCACCTGCGGGTCGAGGTCGGCCGGCAGGGTCGACTTGATGCGGTTGATCGCCTGGGTCATCTTCTGCTCGGCCGTGGCGAGGTCGGTGCCGTAGGTGAAGGTCGCCGAGATGATGCTGAGGTTCGTGCTGGAGGTGGCGCTCGAGGTCTCGAGGCCCTCCACCCCCGCGATCGCGGTCTCGATCGGTGTCGAGACGTCGTCGTTCACCACCTCGGGGCTCGCGCCCGGGTAGGTGGTCAGCACCGCGAGCTGCGGGAACTGGATGCTCGGGATGAGCTCCTGCTTGAGGCTCGTCAGTGCCAGCCCGCCGAACACCGCGACGACGATCGTGACGAGCGCGATGAGCGCTCGGTTCTTCATGCTGAGCACAGCGAGGAAATGCACGTGGGGGTCTCTCTCGGAGGGATCCGTCGCCCGGCAGATGCCTAGGCTCCTTAACTATCCCACCTACAGCCAGCCCTTGCGTTTGAAGATCTTGTACAGCAGGAACCCGAGGGCCAGCATCAGCGCCAGCGCGAAGGGGTAGCCGAGCAGCCAGTGCAGTTCGGGCATGTACTCGAAGTTCATGCCGTAGATGGTGCCGACGAGCGTCGGGGTGAACAGGATGGCCGCCCAGGACGAGATCTTCTTGATCTCGTTGTTCTGGTCCTGCCCCACCAGGGTGGCGTGCGTCATCAGCGCGTTCTGCAGCAGCTGCCGGAACGAGTCGACCCGGTCGGTGATGCGCAGCACGTGGTCGTGCACGTCGCGGAAGTCGTCCCGCAGCTCCTCGTCGGCGGCGCCGAGCCCGTCGCGCAGGTTCTCGAGCACGTCGATCAGCGGATGCACGGCCCGCTGCAGCGCCATGACCTCCCGCGAGAGCTCGTAGATGCGCCGCGACACCTCCTGGTCGCCGTTGAACAGCTGGTCCTCGATTTCGTCGATGTCGTTCTCGACGCCGGCGACCACGGGAGCGTACTCGTCCACCACCTGGTCGAGCACCGCGTAGAGGGCGGCGAGCGGGCCCTTCGCGAGCAGCTCGGGGTCGGCCTCCATGCGCCGGCGTACCTCGGCGAGGTCGGGCGCCTCGGCGTGCCGCACCGAGATCAGGAAGTCGGCGCCGAGGAACAGGTGCACCTCGCCGAATTCCACCCGCTCGTCGGCGTCGAGGTAGCGGGCCGGCCGCAGCGCGAAGAAGGTCGCAGTGCCGTACTTCTCCATCTTCGCGCGCTGGTGCCCGGCCAGGGCGTCCTCGACGGCGAGCGCCGGCAGGTCGAACTCGCGCGCGACCGCGTCGAGCTCCTCGGCGGTGGGCCGGTAGAGGCCGATCCAGGCGAAGCCGTGCCGCGCCCGCAGCACCTCGAAGGTCTCGTCGAGCGACTCGGGGTCGGCGGTGCGGCGGCCGCCGACGTAGACCGCGTTGTCGACGATCACGACACGGCCCGGATCAGCGCGAGCACGATCTCGGCGGAGCGCTCGGCGGTGAGCGCGGTGTTGTCGACGTGGTCGGTGGGGGCGTCGTCGGTGGCGAGGTCGGAGATGCCGCGCACCGAGGCGAAGCCGAGCCCGTTCGAGTAGCTGACCTGCGCGATGGCGGAGGACTCCATGTCGACGGCCGCGGCGTCCGGGAAGCCGGCGCGGGCGATCGCGGCGCGGTCGGCGGTGACGAAGGAGTAGCTCGACACGATGGGGCCGGTGCGCAGGGCCCAGCCGGCGCCGGCGTCGGGGGCGAGCGCGGCGACGGCGGCGAGCATCCGCTCATCGGCGTCGTAGACCGCGGGCATGCCGGGCACCTGGCCGAGGCGGTAGCCGAACACCCGCGCGTCGGCGTCGATGTTGATGTACGCGCTGCCGACCACCACGTCTCCGGCGGCCACCCCGGCGCCGAGACCGCCCGCGGTTCCCGCCGAGAGAACGAGCGGATGCCCGCCCCCCGCCTCGCGCGCCCGCACGATCGCCGTGGTGAGCGCCGACGCGGCGTTGACGAACCCGATGCCGCTGTGCACGAGCAGCACCGGGAGGCCGTCGAGCACGACGTGGCGCAGCACGGCCTGCCCGACCCGCTCGCCCTCGCCGGCCGGCCCCTCGGCCCTGGCGAGGAACGGTGCCGCCTCGTCGGCCATGGCGACCTGCACGATCGCGAGGGGGGCTCTGCTGCTCTGCGTCTCCATCCGAGTGACGCTACCAGCGCATCCGCCCCTCGCCGCCTACTCGGGCGAAGCGGACAGCTCGGGCGGGTCGGGCAGGAAGCGGTAGCCCATGCCCGCCTCGGTGACGAGGTAGCGGGGGCGGGCCGGGACGGGTTCGAGCTTCTTGCGCAGCTGGCCGAGGTAGAGGCGCAGGTAGCCCGTCTCCTTGACGCGGTGGGTGCCCCAGACCTCGGTGAGCAGCTCCTGGTGCGTGACGAGCCGGCCCGGGTTCCGCACGAGCAGCTCGAGCAGCTTCCACTCGGTCGGGGTCAGGCGCACCGGGCTGCGATCGTCGTCGTGGGTCACCTGGTGCGCCGCGAGGTCGACGGTCACCCCGCCGAAGGTCACCACCGGTTCCCCGCCCGCCGGCCCCGGGGCGCTGCGGCGGGTGAGGGCCCGGATGCGCGCCAGCAGCTCGTCCATTGCGAACGGCTTGGTGACGTAGTCGTCGGCGCCGGCGTCGAGGGCGTCGACCTTGTCGGCCGAGCCGGAGCGGCCCGAGACCACGAGGATCGGCACCGCCGACCAGCCGCGCACCGCCTCGATCACCTCGATGCCGTCGAGCCGCGGCATCCCGAGGTCGAGCATGATCAGGTCGGGCGAGCTCTGCGCGGCCGCCGCGATCGCCTCGGCGCCATCGGCCGCCGTCTGGATCTCGTAGCCCTGCGAGCCGAGCGTGATGCGCAGCGCCCGCAGGATCTGCGGGTCGTCGTCGGCGATCAGGATCTTCATTCGGGCGCCTCCTGCGCATCGTCGGTGCGGGCCACGGGCAGCGACACCACCATCGTCAGTCCTCCGCCGGGGGTGTCCTCGGCCTCGAGCGAGCCGCCCATGCCCTCGGCGAAGCCCTTCGACAGGGCGAGGCCGAGGCCCAGCCCGGTCGCGTTGTCGAGGTCGCCGAGCCGCTGGAACGGCACGAACACCTCGCTGCGCCGATCTGCCGGGATGCCCGGGCCGCGGTCGACCACGCGCAGCTCCACCCGCCCCGCGAACGCGCTGGCCGACACCACCACCCGCTCCCCCGCGGGCGAGAAGCGCAGCGCGTTCGAGAGCAGGTTCACCAGCACCCGCTCGAGCAGCACCGGATCGGCGTCGAAGGCCGGGAGGGCGGGCGGCAGCTCGAGCTCGAGCTGCTCGGGGCCGGCGCCCAGCTCGTCGAGCACCCCGGGCAGCACGTCGGCGAGCTCGACGGGGGCGAGCGAGACCCCGAGCACCCCGGCCTCGACGCGGCTCACGTCGAGCAGGTCGGTGAGCAGGCGGGTGAGGGATGCGAGGCTCTCCTCGGCCGTGGTGAGGAGCTCGTCGCGGTCGGCGGCGGGGAGCTCGGAGCGGAGGCCGGTGACGGCGGCGGTCGCGCTCGCGAGGGGGCGGCGCAGGTCGTGGCCGACGGCCGCGAGCAGGGCGGAGCGCACGCGGTCGGCGGCCGCGAGCGGGGCCAGGCCGCTGGCGGTCTCGGCCAGGCCCTGGTGCTCGAGCGCGGCGGCGAGCTGCGCCACGATCACCGCGAGGAGACGGCGGTCGGCGGCGGAGAGGGGGCGGCCGTGCAGCTCGAGCTCCGCGGGATCGGCGGGCGGCCCGCCGGGCGCGGAGTCGGCGGCGGACACCGGGACCCGCAGCACGGCCTCGGCGGCGGCGCCGGTGCGGGCGGCTTCCTCGGCGGCGGTGTCGCGCGGCGCCGGTCGCGCATCCGTCGCACCCGGCGACTCGTCGGCGTAGAGCACCTGACCCGAGCGCACCAGCCGCACCGCGCTCAGCCCGAAGGCCTCTCGGGTGACGGTCACGAGGGCCTGCAGCGCGTCCTGCCCGCGCAGCACGCTGCCGGCCACGGTGGCGAGCAGCTCCGACTCGGCGGCCGAACGGCGGGCGGCGCGGGCGCGGCGGGCGGCTCGGTCGACCACGAGCGACACGAGCACCGCGATCACCACGTAGAGGCCGAGCGCGAGGGCGTGCAGCGGGTCGGCGATCGTCACGCTGTAGAGCGGCGCGACGAAGAAGTAGTCGAGCGTCAGCCCCGAGAGCACGGCCGAGAACAGCGCGGGCCCGAGGCCGCCGATCAGCGCCGCGATCACGACGAGCAGCTGGTACGCGAGCACCTCGGTGGTGATCGACTCGTCGCTCCGCACGGCCGAGAGCAGCCAGGTCAGGAGCGGCCCGGCCACGACCGCGAAGGCGAAGCCCGCGACCCGCCGGCGCACCGTCAGCGATCCACGGGTGCCGGGCAGCCGGCGCCGCCCGCCGGCCGCCGCGTGCGTGACGATGTGCACGTCGATGTCGCCCGACTCGCGGATGACCGTCGCCCCGATGCCCGGCCCGGTGACCAGCGCGGCGAGACGGCTGCGCCGCGACGCGCCGAGCACGAGCTGCGTGGCGTTCGAGGCACGGGCGAACCCCACGAGCGCCCCCGGCACGTCGTCGTCGACGAGCTGGTGGAAGCTGCCCCCGAGCGACTCGACGAGCGAGCGCTGGCGGGCGAGGGCCTCGGGGTTCCGCTCCCGCAGCCCGTCGGGGGCGCTGACGTGCACCGCGAGCAGGCGGCCACCGGCCGAGCGGGCCGCGATGCGGGCGCCGCGGCGCAGCAGGGTCTCGCCCTCGGGGCCGCCGGTCAGGGCGACGACGACCCGCTCCCTGGCCTCCCAGGCGGCGCCGATCCCCTTGGCCTCGCGGTAGCGCTGCAGGGCGGAGTCGACCTCGTCGGCGAGCCAGAGCAGCGCCAGCTCGCGGAGCGCCGTGAGGTTGCCGAGGCGGAAGAAGTTGGACAGGGCGGCGTCCACGCGGGCGGCGGGGTATACCCGCCCGGCGGCGAGTCGCTCGCGGAGCGCGTCGGGGGCCAGGTCGATCAGCTCGACCTGGTCGGCGTCGCGCAGCACCGCATCCGGAACCGTCTCGTGCTGCGGCACGCCGGTGATCTGCTGCACCACGTCGTTCAGCGACTCGACGTGCTGGATGTTCACCGTCGAGATGACGTCGATGCCGGCGTCGCGGAGCGCCTCGACGTCGCGCCAGCGCTTCTCGTGGGCGAGGCCGGGCGCGTTCGTGTGCGCGAGCTCGTCGACCAGGGCGACCTCGGGGGCGCGCGCCAGCACCGCCTCGAGGTCGAGCTCGCCGAGGCCGAGGCCGCGGTGCTCGACGCCCCGCCGCGGCACGATCTCGAAGCCCTCGGCGGCGGCCTCGGTGGCGGCGCGCCCGTGCGACTCGACCACGGCGATCACGACGTCGCGGCCCTCGTCGGCGAGCCGCCGGCCCTCCTCGAGCATGGCGACGGTCTTGCCCACGCCGGGTGCGGCCCCCAGCAGCACCCGCAGCGCACCCCGCCCCACGGGCATCCACTCCTCCGCCGCCCGCCGCTCGGCCGACCATCTGCCCTAGAGCGTATTCGCCCGCCCGCCCCCCGTCGACACCCGCCCGTCTCGATCGCCCTCGTCGCGCACGCCGCCTAGGCTGAGGGCATGCGGATGCGCGCCGGCACCACCCTCACGACCGCCCTGCTCGCGCTGGCCCTCGCCGGCTGCACCGCCGCCCCGGTCACCGTGTCACCCGCCCCGCCGCCGCCCGCAGCCGACGCGGCCGATGTCAGCGACACCCCGACCCCGTCGGCCCCGGTGACGGTCGATCTCCCGGCCACGGTGCCGGCCCCCGAACTGGCTCGGGAGACGGTGGGATCGGACGCCCCCGGCACCGACGCGCAGTTCGGGGAGCTGGTGACCGCACTGTTGCTCGCGTACCCCGCGCAGTACATCGAGGGCGAGTGGCGGGCCGACGAGGTGCCGCACGCGCGGGTCGTGCTACTCGGCCCGGTGACCGGGGAGCTGCGGCAGCTGCTCGAGGCCGCACCGCTCGCCGTCGAGGTGGTGACGACGGCCGGGCCGTCGCTCGAGGAGTCGAATGCGGCGATCGGGCGGGTGGTCGAGCTGGTGAAGACGCACGATGCGGGGATGTCGCTGTCGGGCGGATACGAGCAGCTCGAGCAGCGGTACTCGATCGACTACACCGCGGCCACGCCGATCGATGGGGCGCTGGTGTCGGATGCGCTCGGCGGGGCCGCGGTGAGGCTGAGCTGGCTCGGCACCGAGCCGGCCGTCGGGACCGGGGCCCAGGCCGAGGCGCTCTGACCGCAGCGCCGGGCGACCCGCGCCCCTAGCGCACCGTTGCGGGCCCGCCCGAGGCACCGCCGTGGGAGTGCCCGTTGCTGCCGCCCGAGCCCGGCTCCTCGGTGAACTGCAGGCCGCCCGAGCCGTTCGAGGAGGTCGTGAGGATGTCGAGCCACTCCCGGTTGATCGACGGCACACGCCCGCCCGCGAATTTGAAGTAGAGCGGGATGGACGCGTCGAGCCAGATGCTCGAGCGCCCGTCGCCGATCGCCGGGTCGTCCTTCCACGAGAAGAAGAAGCTCTCCTTGCGGCGGAGTTTCGCGGCGATCACGATCTGCAGATGGGTGAGAGTGCGGTCGTCGAACTCGATCTCGATGCCCGACGTGCCGTACAGCAGCTTGCCCATTGCCAGATTCCTCCCGCGCGCGTTGGTATGAGTCCATTAACGCACGGCGAGCCGCCCGGTGTGCGACGGGCTAGGGTTGCGATCACCAGATGAGATGAGGGCTCTTCGTGTTAAGGAAGAAATCGCCGCGCACCCCCGAGACGGCGGCGCTCCAGCCGGGTTCCGACCTCGAGGTGGAGGGCAGCGACAGCGTGCCCGGCGTGCGCATCAACGCATTCCGCATCGGCCTCGTCGGCGGCCTCGGTGTGCTGCTCTCGCTCGTGATCGGCGCCGCCGTCACGCAGCTCAGCACGGTGCTGATCTACATCGGCGTCGCCCTCTTCCTCGCCCTCGGCCTCGACCCGCTGGTCTCGTGGCTCGAGCGCCGCATGCCGCGGCCGCTCGCCATCGTCATCGTCTTCGCCGCCGTGATCGGCCTGTTCGCCGGGCTGCTGTTCGCCGTCATCCCGCTCGTGGTCGACCAGGCCGGCAACCTGTTCCGGCAGTTCCCGCAGCTCGTCACCGACTTCGAGCAGAGCGACTTCGTCGCCACCGTGCAGACCAACCTCGGCGACTTCGTCGACATCAACAAGGCCGTGCAGACCGCGACCGACTTCGTGCAGGACCCGAACAACCTGCTCGCCCTGGGCGGCGGCCTGCTCGCGGTCGGCACCGGCATCGCGAGCGGCCTCACCGGCTCGGTCATCGTGCTGATCCTCACCCTGTACTTCCTCGCGTCGCTGCGCAGCATGAAGAAGGTCACCTACCGCTTCGTGCCGGCCAACAAGCGGGCCTCCTTCGCCTCGCTCACCGAGGACGTGACGGGCGCCGTTGGCCGCTACGTCGTGGGGCAGATCGGCCTCGCCTCGATCAACGGCATCCTGAGCCTGATCTTCCTGACGATCATCGGCGCCCCGCTGCCGGTGCTGTTCGCCTTCGTCGCCTTCCTCGCCTCGCTCATCCCGCTCGTCGGCACGCTCAGCGGCTCGCTCATCATCGTGCTGGTCTGCCTGTTCGCCTCCCCGGTCACGGCGCTGGTCGCCCTGATCTACTACCTGATCTACATGCAGGTCGAGGCCTACTTCCTCAGCCCCCGCATCATGAACCGCGCGGTCTCGGTGCCCGGCTCGATCGTCGTGATCGCGGCGGTCGCCGGCGGCACGCTCGGCTCGGTGCTGGGCGCGCTCGTCGCGATCCCGGTCGCGGCGTCGGCCATCATCATCGTGCAGAAGGTCGTCTTCCCGAAGCAGGACGCGAAGGTCTGACCGTCGCCCGCGAGTTCGCCGAGCACGGGGTGCGGATGTCGGGGGCCCGGCGTACGGTCGCTCTGGTCAGCGACGAAAGGATTCGTAAATGACCAGCACCATCGAACGCACTGTCGAGGCACCCGCCGACGGCGGAGCCAAGACCACCCGACGCCAGAACGCCGAGAAGGGTTTCACGGCCTCGAAGCAGCTCACCGACAACCTCCAGAAGGTGCTCGTCGACCTGATCGAGCTGCACCTGCAGGGCAAGCAGGCGCACTGGAACGTGGTCGGCAAGAACTTCCGCGACCTGCACCTCCAGCTCGACGAGATCATCGACGCCGCCCGCGAGTTCTCCGACGTCGTCGCCGAGCGCCTGCGCGCGCTGCACGCCTCGCCCGACGGCCGGAGCGACACCGTGGCGGCCACCACGACGCTGCCCGAGTACCCGAACGGCGAGGTCGACACGGCCGAGACGGTCGACCTCATCACGCAGCGCCTCGAGGCCACCGTGGGCACCATGCGCGAGGTGCACGACGAGGTCGACGACGAAGACCCGACGAGTGCCGACATCCTGCACGCGATCATCGACAAGCTCGAGCAGTACGCGTGGATGGTCTCGGCCGAGAACCGCAAGCCGAACCGCGCGAAGAAGTAGCAACGGCGCGAACGACGAAGGCCCCCGCCCGACCAGGGTGGGGGCCTTCGTCGTGAGAGCACGACGCGGGCTCAGTGCTGCGGCTGCGCCCCGGGATGCGTGCGCTCGAGCCCCGCACCCTCCACGTCGACGTTCGGCAGCGGCCGGTCGAGCCAGCGCGGCAGCCACCAGGCCGAGCGGCCGAGCAGGTGCATCAGCGCCGGCATCAGCAGCATGCGCACCACGAAGGCGTCGAGCAGCACGCCGAAGGCCAGCCCGAATCCGATCGAGCGGATGATCGTCGACTCCGAGAAGATGAAGCCGCCGAACACCGCGATCATGATCAGGGCCGCCGCGACCACGACCGAGCGCCCGGCCTGGAAGCCCTGCGCGACGGCGAGCCGCGCATCCGCCCCGTGCACGTACGCCTCACGCATGCCCGACGCGAGGAAGAGCTGGTAGTCCATCGCCAGCCCGAACAGGATCCCCACGAGGATGACCGGCAGGAAGCTCAGGATCGGCCCCGTGCTGTGCAGCCCGATCAGCTCGGCGCCCCAGCCGAACTGGAACACCGACACGATCAACCCGTAGGTCGCGAACAGCGACAGCACGAACCCGCCGGTCGCGATCACCGGCACGAGCAGCGAGCGGAACACCAGCACCATGATCAGGAGCGACAGCCCCACGACCACCACGAGGTAGAGCGGCAGCACCGCGCTGAGCCCCTCCGAGATGTCGATGTTCGTGGCCGCCTGGCCCGCCACGCCCAGGGTCATCGCGCCCGCTGCGGCGTCGCTCGTGACCGGCGGCAGGTTCCGGATGCTCTGCACGAGCTGTTCGGTGGAGACGCTGTTGGGCCCCTCCGCCGGCAGCACCTGGAACGCCAGCAGCGTCCCGTCGTCCGACGAAGCGATCGGCGCCACCGCCTCGACGTCGCTCTGCTCGCCGAGCACCCGGGCGACCGCGAGCTGCGCGTCGGTGAGCGCGTCCTCCGACACGCCCTGCTCGAGGGTGGCGGTGACGAGGAGCGGCCCGTTCGCGCCCTCGCCGAACTCCTCGTCGACGATCTGGAAGGCCCGGGCGCTGGTGGAGCCCTCGGGCTCGGTCGACCCGTCGGGCAGGCCGAGCCGCATCGACAGCGCCGGGATGGCGACGACCAGCAGCGCGACGACGGTCACGAGCACCGTCGTGACGGCGCGCACGGTCGACATCGGGCGGGCGGGCTTCAGCGCCTTCTGCCGGCCGATCGTCGCCCGGGCCTTCCGGCGCAGCAGCCGCTCACCGAGCAGGCCGAGGATGGCCGGTGCGAGCGTGACGGCGATCAGCACGGCGACCGCCACGCAGACGGCTCCGACGGTGCCCATCAGGCCGAGGAAGGGGATGCCCGTGACGTTCAGCGCCAGCAGGGCGACGATCACGGTCGAGCCGGCGAACACGACGGCGGTGCCGGAGGTGCCGGTGGCGAGCCCGATCGACTCCCGCACCGGCACACCGGCGAGCACCTGCTTGCGGTGCCGGTTCACGATGAACAGGGAGTAGTCGATGCCGACCGCGAGGCCGAGCATCACTCCGAGCACCGGGGTGACCGAGGCCATGTCGATCGCGCCCGAGAGCGAGAGCGAGGCGGTGACGCCCACGCCGACACCCACGAGCGCGGTGACGATGGGCAGGGCCGCGGCGAGGAGCGATCCCAGCATGACAATCAGCACCACGGCGGCGAAGACGAGGCCCACCGCCTCGCCGACGCCGAAGATCTGCGGCACGCCCTGGGCGATGTCCGTGCCGAAGGCCACGGTCGTGCCCGGCACGGGCGAGTCGTCGAAGTGGTCGATCACACCCTGCTTGACCTCCTCCGAGAGCTCGAGGCGGGGATCGGTGAAGGAGACGTTCACGATCGCGGTCGAGCCGTCCTCCGAGACGACGCCGATGCCGTTCGAGAGCTCGAGCAGCTCGGCGCCGGTCGAGAGCTGCGCGGCCCCCGACTCGAGCTCGGTGCGCGAGGCGTCGAGCTGGGCTTGCTGGGCGTCGAGCGGGGCGAGCTGCTCGGGCCCGGCTCCGGCGGCCACCGCCTGGTCGCGCGCGGCGGTCAGCTGCTGCTGCCCGGCGTCGAGCTGCGCCCGCCCCTCGGTCAGCCGGGCCTCGGCGGTCGAGAGCCGGATGCCCTGATCCTGCTGCTGCTTCTGGGCGTCGAACGGGTCGATCACGGCGGCGACCCCGTCGAGCTCGGCGGCCGAGGCGGCGAGCTCGGCGATCGACTGCCGCTGCGCATCCGTGAAGGCCTCACCGTCGTCGGTCTGGTAGACCACCGTGCCCGTGCCGCCAGCGGTGTCGGGGAGCTTCTCGGCGAGCTGCTCGGTGACGGCGCCGGAGGCCGTGCCCGGTATGTCGAAGCTGTTCGTGAGCGTGCCGCCGAAGGCGAGGAACGCCCCGACCGAGAGGCCGAGCAGCACCACCCAGGTGATGACGACCCCCCACGCGCGACGCGCGGCGAACGATCCGAGCCGGAACAGCGATGACGCCATGAGCGATCTCCCTCGAGACGGGTCGCCGGCGGATCGGCGCGCCGTCGGACTTTGAGCATACGCTACGTCTCGTCTAGCTTCTGTCAGTATCCTGAGCGGATGACCGAGCACCGCAGCGGACCCGTGCGCAGCGCGGCGGCGCGTGAGGCGATCCTCGCGGCCACCGCCCGGCTGCTCGTCGACGAGGGCTGGGACCGCCTCACGATCGAGGGCATCGCGCGCGACGCCGGGGTCGGCAAGCAGACCATCTACCGGTGGTGGCCCTCGAAGGGCGCGCTGGTGGCCGAGTGCCTGCTCGACGGCCGCTTCTTCCCGGTCGAGCCCGTCGTGCGCGACACGGGCGACCTGCGGCGGGACCTGCGCGAGTGGCTCACCCCCGTGCTGCACTTCCTGAACAGCCCCACCGGCCGTTCGCTGGTGAACTCTCTGGTGGCCGCCGCCACCGGGGAGGCCGGGGTGGGGGCGCATCTCAGCGAGGCGTTCGGCGCCGACCGCCTGCTGGCCGACCGGCTGCGCGCCGCCGTGGGAGCGGGCGAGCTGCCCCCCGACGCCCCGGTCGACGAGCTGGGGAACGCCGTGCTCGGCTTGCTCATCTTCGAGGTGCTGAGCAAGGACGAGATCGACGTGACCGCCTTCCTGCGCCTGGTGGAGTACCTGCTCGGCCCCCGCAGGACGAGCGCCGGCTAGCGCGGCCGGCGTCGGCTGGCGCCGGCTGGCGTCGCCTAGGCCGAGTCCCGCCAGACGATCGTGGTCTCGAGGAAGCTGCCCTCGGCCTCGACCGAGCGGCCCTCGAGCTGCGCCAGCACCAACTCGGCTGCCCGCCGGCCGAGCAGGTCGGCCGGCTGGTGCACCGTCGACAGCGGCGGCTGCGTGCGCCGGGCCCAGGCGCTGTCATCGAAGCCGACCACGCCGATGTCGCCGGGGGCGCTCAGCCCCACGTCGCGCATCGCGTCGAGGGCGCCCGCCGCGATCGCGTCCGACGAGGCGAACACGCCGTCGACGCGGTCGTCGTGGGTGAGCAGCTCCCGCATCCCGGCGATGCCGCTGGAGTGCGCGAACAGCGGCACCTCCACGACGAGCCGTGGGTCGAAGCGGTCGCCCAGCGCATCCGTGAACCCCGCCAGCCTGTCCTGACCCGAGTCGCGGTCGAGGCCGGCGGCGATCATGCCGATGCGCTGCCGCCCGGTCGCCATCAGCCGCTCGGTGACGGCCCGGGCGGCGCTGCGGTTGTCGATGCCCACGTAGGGCACGCCCTCGATGTCCATCGGATGCCCGACGAACGCCGCGGGCAGCCCCGACCGCGCCACGGCGAGACCGATGGGGTCGTTCTCGCGGGCCGAGATGATCACGACGCCGTCGACGTAGCCGCCGGTGAGGTAGGAGGCGACGCGGACGCCGTCGCGGTCGGAGTCGACGACGAGCGACACGAGCTGGTAGTCGGCCTCGGAGAGCACGGCGTTGATGCCGAGGAGGATGCTGCCGATGTTGGGGTCTTCGAGGAAGAGCGAGTGCGGCTCGTGCACGATCAGGCCGATGGCGCCGGACTGCCGGGTGACGAGGTTGCGGGCGGCGGCGTTCCGCACGTAGCCCACCTCGGCGACGGCCGCCTCGACGGCGGTACGCGCCGCGTCGGAGACGTACGTCTCCCCGTTCAGGACGCGGGAGACCGTGCCCCGCGAGACGCCGGCCACCCGGGCGACATCGTTGATGGTCGCCCGCTGCACGGGCCGTCTGGGCGGCATGCGACCACCCTATAGCGGTCGGGACGCGCATCCGGAGTTGACAGCGACAGGGTGCCTGCTTATTCTGGGAGCGTTCCCAGACTCTCGACGAGGAGTTGTCGGCGCCACATCTGGGAGCGTTCACAGAAACGCTCCCCGAGGCCGTCCCCCTCCCGAGACGACGGGCCCGACGAATGAGGAGCACCCGCACCGTGACGACCACCCCCGTGTCCGCGCTGATCGATCCGCAGCACCCGCGGTTCACCTACGGCGCCGACTACAACCCCGAGCAGTGGGGCCCCGAGGTCTGGCGCGAGGACGTGCGGCTGATGCGCGAGGCCGGGGTCAACCTGGTCGCGATCAACATCTTCGGCTGGGCCCAGCTCGAGCCGCTGCCCGGGCAGTACGACTTCAGTCGCCTCGACGCCGTGCTCGAGCTGCTGCACGAGAACGGCATCTCGGTGAACCTCGGCACGGGCACCGCCTCGCCGCCGCCGTGGCTCGCGGCCGAGCATCCGGAGACCCTGCCCGTCATGGTCGACGGAACCGTGCGGTACCCGGGCGGCCGTCAGGCCTTCTGCCCGAGCTCGCCGGTCTTCCGCGAGCGCTCGCTGGCCCTCGTCGAGCGGGTCGCCGAGCGCTACGGAAGCCACCCCGCCGTGAAGCTGTGGCACGTCTCGAACGAGATCGGCTGCCACAACGCGCTCTGCTACTGCGACGTCTCGGCCGCCGCCTTCCGACGCTGGCTCGAGGCGCGCCACGGCACGCTCGACGCCCTCAACGCCGCGTGGGGCACCGCCTTCTGGAGCCAGCACTACGCCTCCTGGGAGCACATCCAGACGCCGCGGCTCACCGTCTCGACCGGCAACCCCGGCCAGGCCGTCGACTTCAGCCGGTTCAGCTCCGACGAGCTGCTCGGCCAGTACCGGGCCGAGGCCGAGGTCATCCGCCGGCACAGCAGCATCCCGGTCACCACCAACTTCATGGTCGCCGCGCACATCAGGAACCAGGACTACTGGCAGTGGGCCGGCGACATGGATCTGATCGCCAACGACCACTACCTCGACCACCGCCTGGCCGACCCGCTGACCGAGCTCGCCTTCGCGGCCGACACCACCCGTGGTCTCGCGGGTGGCGCCCCGTGGCTGCTGATGGAGCAGGCGACGAGTGCCGTGAACTGGCAGCCGCACAACATCGCCAAGGAGCCCGGCCAGCTGCTGCGCGACACGATGATGCACGTGGCCCGCGGCGCCGACGGCGTGAGCTTCTTCCAGTGGCGCGCCTCGGTGCAGGGCAGCGAGCGCTTCCACTCCGCGATGCTGCCGCACGCCGGTACCGAGTCGAAGCTCTGGCGCGAGAGCGTCGAACTCGGCGCCACGCTCGATCGGCTGCAGCCCGTCGCCGGCTCGCGGGTCGTCGCGAGCGTCGCCCTCGTGTTCGGCTGGGAGCCCTGGTGGATCACCGACCTCGACTCCCACCCCAGCACCGAGGTGCGCTACCTCGAGCAGGTGCACCGCGCCTACGCGGCCCTGCGCTCGCACGGCGTGACCGTCGACATCGTGCGCCCGGGCGCCGACCTCTCCGCCTACGCCCTCGTGGTGGTGCCCGCCCTGCACAGCGTGGCGGATGCGGTCGCCGACGGATTCGCCCGCTACACCGCCGCGGGCGGCCACCTCGTCGTCACCTTCTTCAGCGGCATCACCGACGGCGACGACCGCGTGCGAACCGGCGGCTACCCCGGAGCCCTGCGCGACGTGCTCGGCATCAGCACCGAGGAGTTCTTCCCGCTGCACGCCGGCGAGAGCGTCGACCTCGACGACGGGTCGTCGGCCACGATCTGGACCGAGCTGCTGCACCCCCGCGGCGCGGAGGTCCTGGCCTCCTACCTCGACGGGCCGCTGCCCGGCGTCGCCGCCGTGACGCGCCACCGCCACGGGGACGGCACCGCCTGGTACCTCGCCACGAACCTCGACGCCTCCTCGCTCGCGCGCCACCTCGGCCGTGCCCTCGGCGAGGCGGGCGTGGAGCGCCCGCTGCCCGACGCGCATCCCGACCTCGAGGTGATCGAGCGACGCGGCGAGACCGGCCGCTTCCTGTTCGTGTTCAACACGGGCGGCGCGTCGCTCACCCTCGACCTGACCGGCCGCGACCTCGTCGCCGGCACCGCCGACACCACGCACCTGATCGCCCCCGGCGGCGTGGCCGTGCTGCAGCTCCGGCCCGAACTCGCCGACTCCGCCCCGTCCACCTCCCACGACCCGTCCACCTCCCACGAAAGGAGGGTCGCGCTGTGACCGCTCCCTCGATCGCGACCGCCGCGCCCGCCCGGGGCACGAGCCCGATCGCGAAGAAGCCCCGGCTGCGCGTGCCGCACGCGCGCTCCGTGCTGATCTTCCTGCTGCCGTTCGGCGTGCTGTTCGCGCTGTTCTACCTGCTGCCCATCGGCTACGCCGTCTACCAGTCGCTGCTCGTCGTCGAGCGCGACGGCACCTTCGGCCCTCCGGTGGAGGTGTTCGGCGGACTCACCCAGTACATCGCCGTGTTCCAGAACGAGGCGTTCTGGTCGTCGGTGGGCCGCGTGCTGGCCTTCGGCATCGTGCAGGTGCCGGTGATGCTCGGCGTGGCGCTGGTGCTCGCGCTGCTGCTGGACTCCCCGCTGGTGAAGGGCAAGAAGTTCTTCCGGCTGGCCTACTTCGTGCCGTACGCGGTGCCCGGTGTCATCGCCGCGATCATGTGGGGCTACCTCTACTCGCCGAACCTCTCGCCGTTCTCGGCTCTGACGAGCGAGGTCTCGTTCCTCTCGCCCGACTTCGTGCTGTGGTCGATCGCGAACGTCGTGACCTGGGTCTACGTGGGCTACAACATGCTCATCATCTACAGCTCGCTGCTGTCGATCCCGGGTGAGATCTACGAGGCCGCGAAGCTCGACGGCGCGAGCCAGCTGCAGATCGCGCTGCGCATCAAGATCCCGCTCGTGGTGCCGGCCATCACGCTGACCGCGATCTTCTCCATCATCGGCACGCTGCAGCTGCTCGCCGAGCCGCAGGTGTTCCGCAGCTTCACCTCCTCGGTGTCGAGCACCTTCACCCCCAACATGGCGGTCTACGCCACCTCGGCCGTGCCGAACGTGAACCTCGCGGCCGCCATGTCGGTGGTGCTGGCCCTCGCCACCTTCGCGATGTCGTTCGCGTTCCTCAAGTTCACCCAGCGGAAGGCCGAGAAATGAGCGCGACCCTGAGCGCCCCCGCCCGTCGTGGCGACGAGGACGGCACCCCCGACGCCTCGCGATCGGGCCGCAAGCCGCGTGCTCCGCGCGAGAAGCTGATGTCGCGCACCGCCGCGATGATCGTGATGGTCGTCTCGTGCTTCTACTTCCTGCTGCCGGTGTGGTGGCTGTTCGTCTCGTCGACGAAGAGCCGCGAGCAGTTCGGCTCCACCAACGGCTTCCTGCTCGCCGACTTCAACCTGTTCCAGAACATCGGCGACCTGTTCGCCTACAACGACGGCATCTACCTGCGCTGGATGCTCAACAGCGTGCTCTACGCCGGAGCCGGCGCCCTGATCGGCACCCTCATCTCAGCGATGGCGGGCTACGCCCTGGCGAAGTACCGCTTCCCCGGCCGGGAGCTCGTGTTCAACGTGGTGCTCGGCGGAGTGCTCGTGCCGGCCACCGCCCTGGCGCTGCCGCTGTTCCTGATCTTCAGCCAGGTCGGCGCGACCAACACCTTCTGGTCGGTCTTCCTGCCGAGCCTCGTCAACCCGTTCGGCGTCTACCTCGCCCGCATCTATGCCTCAGCGAGCGTGCCCGACGAGCTGCTGGAGGCCTCGCGCCTGGACGGCTCGGGGGAGGTGCGCACCTTCTTCACCATCGCCCGCAAGCTCATGACGCCGGCTCTCGTGACGATCTTCCTGTTCCAGTTCGTCGCGATCTGGAACAACTTCTTCCTGCCGCTGATCATGCTGCGCGACGAGTCGCTGTTCCCGGTGACCCTCGGCCTCTACACCTGGAACTCGCAGGTCAACCAGATCCCCGAGATCCGCACCTACGTCATCATCGGCGCCTTCGTCTCGATCATCCCGCTGGTCATCGCCTTCCTCAGCCTGCAGCGCTTCTGGCAGAGCGGCCTCGGCTCGGGCAGCGTCAAGTAACCGACTTCCCTCCCTGCATCACCACCCCACCCCACAGAAAGAGAAACCATGATCCGCAAGAACAGCATGCGCATCGCCGCGCTCGGTGTGCTCAGCGCCTTGGCGCTCACCGGCTGCGCGTCCAACAGCGGCAGCGGCAGCAGCTCGGCCGCCGCCGACTGCGCTCCCGCCGACGGGAAGGTGGAGCTGAGCTTCACCTCCTGGATCCCCGGCATCGACAAGGTCGTCGACCTCTGGAACGAGAAGAACCCCGACATCCAGGTCACCGTGCAGACCGGCCCGAACGGCAACGGCGGCACGTACAAGAACTTCTTCAACCAGCTCGAGGCCGGCAACGCGCCCGACCTCGGCCAGATCGAGTACGACGCCCTGCCGAACTTCCGCGTGCAGGACGGCCTCGAGAACATCGCGGCCTGCGACGGCGTGCTCGACTCGAAGGACCAGTTCATCGACTGGACCTGGAACCAGGTCACCTTCGGCGAGGACGACGCCGTCTACGCCGTGCCGCAGGACACCGGCCCCATGGCGATGTACTACCGCAAGGACCTGTTCGAAAAGGCCGGCATCCCCGTGCCCACCACCTGGGAGGAGTACGCGGCGGCCGCCGAGACGATCCGCGCCCAGGGCGGCTACATCACCAACTTCCCGCAGAACGACGTGAACTGGTTCGCCGGTCTCGTCTGGCAGGCCGGCGGTCAGTGGTTCAGCAACACCGACGACGCCTGGAAGGTGACCCTCGACTCCCCCGAGTCGACCAAGGTCGCCGACTACTGGCAGGGACTGATCGGCGACGGCCTCGTCTCGAAGGTGCCCGCCTGGACCGACGAGTGGAACAACGCCTACAACACCGGCTCCGACTGGACCTGGATCTCGGCCGTCTGGGGTGCCAACAGCATCTCGACCGGCGCCCCCGACACCTCGGGCAACTGGGCCGTCGCGCCCATGCCGCAGTGGAACGCCGGCGAGAACGCCGCGGGCAACTGGGGTGGATCCTCGACCGCCGTCCTGAAGGGCAGCAAGCACCCCTACGAGGCCTCGAAGTTCGCCCTGTGGCTGAACACCGACCCCGAGGCGCTGACCGCGCTGAACCAGGAGGCCAATCTCTACCCCGCCACGAAGGACGGCCTGACGCTCCCCGTGCTGGCTGACGGCGTGCCGTTCTACGGCGACCAGGCCATCTACGACGTCTTCGCCGACGCGTCGGGTGAGGTGAACCCCGACTTCACCTGGGGCCCCACCATGACCCAGACCTACGCCGACGTCGCCGACGGCTTCGGTGGCGTGCTCGGCGGCTCCGGCACCCTCACCGAGGCGCTGGAGACCGGTCAGGAGAAGACGATCTCCGCACTCGAGGCGCAGAGCATCCCCGTCGCGAAGTGACCTCTGCCCTCCATCACCTCCGTGCCGCGGGCTCCAGCATCGTGCTGGACGCCCGCGGCACGGGCGTGCCCTCCCTGCTGCACTGGGGCGCCGACCTGGGCGCCCTCTCCCCCGCCGAGCTCGAGTCGTTCGCCGACTCGCTCGTGCCGGCCGTGGGCCCGAGCTCGATCGACGAGCCGGCCCGGCCCACCCTTCTCCCGATGGCGGTCGACGGATGCTCGTCCCGCCCCGGTCTCGCAGGCTTCGGCCTGGGCGGCGAGCCCGCTGCGGCGGCCGCACCCGCTGCAACCGCTGCACCCGCTGCACCCGCTGCACCCGCTGCACCCGCATCGTCCGCCGCGGCGGCCGCCCACGCTCCGGCCGCGCTGCGCCTGGATGCCTTCGAACTCCTCGGCCCCGCCGCGGTGCGCATCGTGCTCGTGCCCCGCGGTGCCGTCGGGCATCCGCTGCGGGTGGAGCTCGACCTCGAGCTGACCCCGCACGGCGTGCTGCAGAGCCGCGCCGCCGTGCAGAACCTCGGCGCGACCCCGTTCGCGCTCGACACCCTCGAACTCGCGCTGCCGCTGCCCGGCCGCGCCCGCGAGCTGCTCGACTTCACCGGACGCTGGCCGCGCGAACGGCAGCCCCAGCGCCGCGCCATCGAGCACGGCACGTGGCTTCGCGAGAGCCGGCACGGCCGGCCCGGGCACGACGACGCCTTCCTGCTGGTGGCCGGCACGCCCGGCTTCGGCTTCCGCTCGGGCGAGGTCTGGGCCGTGCACCTGGCCTGGTCGGGCGACAAGCGGCTGTTCGCCGAGGCCTCGGCCACCGGGCGGCAGGCGCTCGGCGGCGGCGAGCTGCTGGCCCCCGGCGAGATCGTGCTGGCCCCGGGCGAGCGCTACCGCTCCCCGGCGCTCGTCGCGGCGCACTCCGTCGACGGCCTCGACGGGCTCACCGCGAGGCTGCACGGGTACGCCCGCGCCCAGTCGCCCACCGGCCCCGAACCGCGCAAGGTGATGCTCAATACCTGGGAGGCCGTCTACTTCGACCACGACCTCGAGCGCCTCGAGGCCCTGGCCGACGCGGCCGCCTCGGTGGGGGTCGAGCGCTTCGTGCTCGACGACGGCTGGATGCTCGGCCGCACCGACGACCGTCGCGCCCTCGGCGACTGGGTCGTCGACCCCGAGAAGTGGCCCGCCGGGCTGCACCCGCTGATCGACCACGTGACGACCCTCGGCATGGACTTCGGGCTCTGGGTCGAGCCCGAGATGGTCAGCCTCGACTCCGAGGTCGCCCGCGCGCATCCGGAGTGGGTGGTGGGGCTCGAACCCGACGCCGACCCGCCCGTCTCGTGGCGCTGGCAGCACGTGCTCGACCTCGCGAACCCCGAGGCGTTCGAGCACGTGCTCGGGCAGCTCGTGGCGCTGCTGCGGGAGTACCCGATCGCCTACCTCAAGTGGGACCAGAACCGCGACCTGCTCGGTGGCTCGGCCCATCGGCAGACGGCGGCGACGTACCGGCTGATGGACGTGCTGCGCGAGCGCTTCCCGGGCCTCGAGATCGAGTCCTGCTCCTCGGGCGGAGGCCGCGTCGACCTCGGCGTGATGGCGCGCACCGACCGCGTCTGGCCGAGCGACACCAACGACCCGCTGGAGCGGCAGGGCATCCAGCGCTTCACCTCGCTGGTGGTGCCGCCGGAGTACTTCGGCGCCCATCTCGGGGCCGCGACCGCGCACACCACGGGGCGCACGCACGCGCTGTCGTTCCGGCTGGCGACCGCGCTCTTCGGCCACGCCGGCATCGAGTGGGACCTGACGCGCGCGACCGCCGACGAGCTGGCGGCCGTGGCCGAGTGGATCGAGCTGTACAAGGCCTCGCGCGAGATGCTGCGCTCCGGCACGACGGTGCGGGCCGACGGCCCCGACCCGGCGCTCTGGACGCACGGCGTCGTCGCCGCCGACCGCTCGGACGCGCTGTTCGCGGTGGTGACCGTCGCGGCCACGCGCCAGGCGGTTCCGGCGCCGGTGACGCTGCCGGGGCTCGACGATTCGCGCCGCTACCGGGTCGAGCCGGTGCTGCTCGGCGGCGGTCCGCGGGTGATCCAGGATGCTCCGCCGCCCTGGTGGGCCGAGGGCGGCGTCACGGCCGGCGGCCGGCAGCTCGCGATCGTGGGGCTGCCGATGCCGCTGCTCGCGCCGGAGCAGTCGCTCGTGCTGCGGGTGACGAGCGCCTAGACCACCTCGGCGTAGAGATCGCTCGGCGCGTAGCGCGGGGCTCGGGAGACCGAGCCCCAGGCCGCGCGCAGCGCCTGCACGCCGCGCTCGATGTCGCCCGGGCGGTGGATGATCGGCACCCGCAGGAAGCGCTCGAAGGCCCCGTCGATCCCGAAGCGCGGGCCGGCCGTGATGAGCAGCCCCTCCGCGCGGGCCGCGAGCGCCAGCTGCGAGCTGACAGGGGCGCCGAGGTTGACCCAGGCGGCGAGGCCGCCGTCGACGGGCGGCACCTGCCAGGTGGGGAAGTGCTGGGCGAGCATCCGCAGCAGGGTGTCGCGGCCCTCACGCAGCTGCGCCGAGCGCCCGGCGAGCACCTGGTCGAAGTCGCGCAGCAGCTCGGCGACGATCAGCTGCTCGAGCACGGGCGTGCCGAGGTCGCCCGCGAACCGCACGCCCGCCAGCTTGCGGATGATCGCCGGCTCGGCCCGCACCCAGCCCACCCGGAGCCCCGCCCAGACCGTCTTGCCGACCGAGCCGATGAGCACGGCCGAGGCGGCGGTGGCGGCGTCGCCGTAGGCCGCGAACGGGAGGTACGACCC
Organism: Herbiconiux gentiana; assembly: GCF_024978135.1. GTDB lineage: Bacteria > Actinomycetota > Actinomycetes > Actinomycetales > Microbacteriaceae > Herbiconiux > Herbiconiux gentiana. The sequence continues at coordinate 332,424 of NZ_JANTEZ010000002.1, forward strand.
CGGCCGGTCGATGTCGAGCTCGGCGGTGGTCTCGTCGACGAGCACGAGCGTGCCCTGCCGGGTGGCGTCGGCCAGCACCTTCGAGCGCAGCTCGGCCGGCATCGACTCGCCGGTGGGGTTGTGGAAGTCGGGCATCAGGTAGGCCAGCGTCGGGCTGGTGCGGGCGAAGGCCTGTTCGAGCCCGGGCGCGTCCCAGCCGTGCAGGCCGTCGGGGGCCGCTCCGCTGCCGCGCGCGGCGACCGACACGGGAACGAAGCGGGCCCCCGCCGCGCGCAGCGCCTCGTAGGCGTGCGGGTAGCTCGGCAGCTCCACCACGGTGCGGTCGCCGCGCGAGAGCAGGGTGCGGGCGAGCAGCGAGATCGCGTGCTGGGCGCCGATGGTGATCATCACCTGCTCGACGCTCGTGGGCAGACCCCGCGCGGTGTAGCGGTCGGCGACCGCCTGCCGCAGGGTCATCGCGCCGAACGGGTCGATGCCCGTGCCGCCGAGCTCGCGCGCGAACTCGTCCATCACCCGCAGGGTGGCCCCGTGCAGCGCCGGGTGCGCCGGAGCCGTGGCCTTCGAGAAGTCGATCAGGTCGCCCGGCTCGTCGGCACCGGCCACGGGCGTGCGGCTCGGCAGGCGGGTGACGCTGCCCGACCCCCGCAGGCTGGAGGTGTAGCCGGCGTCGCGGAGTTCGCGGTACGCACCCGAGACCATCGTGCGGCTGACGCCGAGCGCCTGGGCGAGGTCGCGTTCGGCCGGCAGCCGGGTGCCGGTGGCGATGCGGCCGTCGAGCACGAGCAGCCGGATGCGGTCGAACAGCGCGAGGTACGACGGACCGGTCGAGGTGCCACGCCAGTCGCCCAGCAGCTGGATGAGGCCACGGGTGCCAATTCTCGGATCTGTCATGTTACCACTTTAGATCGATTGGCATTCGTGGTCCAGACCAATCCTGCGATTGGATCGGACTATGACCTACCGCGTGCTCCGCCTCCTCGTCGGCCTGATGCTCTACGGCTTCGCCGAGGCCCTGATGATCCGGGGTGCCGTCGGCATCGACCCGTGGACCGTGTTCGCCCAAGGGCTCTCGCGCAGCACCGGACTGTCGATCGGTCTTCTCACCAACCTGATCGGGCTCGCGGTGCTGCTCGCCTGGATCCCGCTGCGGCAGCGGCCGGGGCTCGGCACCGTGCTGAACGTGCTGCTGCTCGGCCCGTTCATGGAGCTCGGGCTGTGGCTCCTGCCCGTTCCGGGCTCGCTTCCGCTGCAGGTGCTCTCGTTCGCCGCCGGGCTGCTGCTGCTCGCGGTGGCGAGCGGCGTCTACATCGGGGCGAGGCTGGGGCCCGGCCCGCGCGACGGCCTGATGACGGGGCTGCACGCCCGGCTGGGCTGGCCGATCTGGCTCGGTCGCACGCTCGTGGAGGCGACGGTGCTCGGCGCCGGGTGGCTGCTCGGCGGCGACGTCGGGTTCGGCACGCTCGCGTTCGCGCTGCTGATCGGGCCGCTCTGCGGGGTGACGCTGCCGCTGCTCGCGGGGCGGCCGCGCATCCGGCCGATCAGCCCTTCGACGCCTTCGCCTGCTTCGCCTCCGCCTTCGCGGCCCGCTTCGTCTCGCGCACCAGCGTGAGCGAATCGGCGTCGACGATGTCGGCGACCGAGCGGTGCGAGCCCTCCTCGCCGTAGGGCCCCGCGGCCTCGCGCCAGCCCTCGGGGGTCACCCCGTACTGCTTGCCGAGCAGCGCCACGAAGATGCGGGCCTTCTGCGCCCCGTAGCCGGGCAGCGCCTCGAGCCGCTTCAGCAGGGTCTTCCCGTCGGGCACGTCCGTCCAGAGCGCCGCCGCGTCGCCGTTCCAGTCGTCGACGAGGGCCGCGGCGAGCGCCTGCACCCGCCCGGCCATCGAGCCGGGGTAGCGATGCACGGCGGGGGTCTCGCGGAAGACCTCGACCAGGGCATCCGGATCGTAGGACGCGAGATTCGTCGCGGTGAACGTGCCGTCGATGCGGTCGCGGATCTTCTTCGGCCCCTCGAAGGCCGCCTCCATGGCGATCTGCTGGTCGAGCAGCATGCCCACGAGCAGGGCGAGCGGGTCGGTCGAGAGCAGCTCGTCGGCGGCGGCGTCTCCGGTGATGTGCAGTGCGGGGCTCATGCCTCCATCATGACGGCCCGGCCGGCAGGCTGCGAGCCGTCGTCGGCGGAACGCCCTAGGGTCGGAGCATGCTCTCCACCGCGGTCGCCGTGCCGGCCGGCCTGACGATCCGCCGCACGGTCGAGAGCGACTGGCGCGAGGTGCGGCGGCTCCGGCTCGAGATGCTCGAGGACACGCCTCTCGCCTACCTCGAGACGCTCGCGCACGCCCGTCGACGCGGCGAGGCCGAGTGGCGCGCCAAGGCCCGTGAGGGGTCGTCGCGCCGGGCGATCACGGTTGTCGCCGAGACCCCCGAGGGGCGTTTCGTGGCCACGATGATCTCGTCGGTGCCGCCCGGAGCATCCGGGGCCTACCTCTTCGGTGTCTACGTGGCCCCCTCGCACCGCGGTGCCGCCGGGGTGACGGATGCTCTGCTCACCCGCATCGAGGACTGGGCCCTCGGGCGCGGCGACACCCTCACCCTCGAGGTGCATGAGGACAACGCCCGCGCCATCGCCGCGTACCGGAAGCGGGGGTTCGTGGAGACGGGGGTCACGGTGCCGTATCCGCTCGATCCGAGTCGGCGGGAGCTCGAGATGCGCAAGGAGCTGCGGTCGTGAGCGGCGGTCGCGCCTACGGCGAGGTGCTCGTCGGGCCCACCGCGCCGCCCGAGCTGCACGTCATGACGTACAACCTGCGGCGCCCCGTCGCGCACGTCATGCCGCACAGCCCCGACCGCTGGGAGACACGGCGGCCGTTCCTGGCGGCCCTGCTCGCGGCGGAGCGTCCGAGCATCCTGGGTACGCAGGAGGCCATGCCGCAGACGGCCGGCTTCGTACGCCACAGCCTGGGCCGGCATTACCGCTCGGTCGGCCACGGTCGCTCGGCGAACGGACGCGGCGAGGGCTGCCCGCTGTTCTACGACACCGAGCGGCTCGAGCGGCTCGACTGGACCCAGCGGGCGCTCTCGCCCACCCCCGAGGTGCCGGGGTCGACCGGCTGGGGCAACCGGGTGCCGCGCATCCTGGTGGCGGCGACCTTCCGCGACCGGGCGACGTCGGTGCGGTTCCTCGTGGTCAACACGCACTTCGATCACCTCTCCCGCCGCGCCCGGGTGCTCGCGGCGGGCTCCGTGCGGGCGTTCGTGGCCTCGCGCGGCCTGCCCGCGATCGTGACCGGCGACCTCAACAGCGGCGAGGCGACGACTCCGCTGCAGGAGCTGCTGCGCGACGGCGGGCTGCTCGACGCCTACTCGATCGCGTCGTCGCGGCTGACGCCGGAGTGGGGCAGCTTCCCGAACTACGGCACGCCGCGCCTGGACCGCAAGCGGATCGACTGGATCGCCACCACACCCGACATCGAGGTGGTCGAGGCCGGCATCAACCCGCACCGGTACGCGGGCGGCTTCGGCTCCGACCACCTGCCGGTGCAGGCCGTGCTGCGGATGCCCGTGCCCGCCGCCCCGTGATCCAGAACTTCCTCCGCCCGCCCCACGGCGCCGCCGAGTGGGCCGCCGACGCGGTGCGGGTGCTCGCGCTGCTCAGCGTCGTCGCGGCGTTCGTCTGGTGGGAACCGACGGACGCCGGGGTGCTGGCGCTGGTGTTCCCGGGGGTGGTGCTGCCTCGCTTCGTGGGCGTGCATCCGCTCTTCGACATCGGGTACGGGGTCGTGCTGCTCGTCGCCGCCTGGAGCAACGTGTTCGACCTGTACACGCGCATCTGGTGGTGGGACATCGCGGTGCATCTCGTCGCCACCGGGGTCGTGGCGGTGCTGGCGTTCTTACTGGTCGCACGGCTGGGGCTCGTCGCTTTGTCGCCTGGCGCCCGCGTGGTGCTGTGCGCGGCGTTCGGGCTGGCGGCGAGCGCGCTGTGGGAGATGGTGGAGTGGCTCGGGAAGACCTTCGTCAGCTCGTCGATCTTCGTGACGTACGACGACACGATCGGGGACATGGCTGTGGGTGGGGTGGGGGCGCTGGGGGCGGGCGTGGTGCTGGCGGTTCTGTCGGCTCGTGGGTCGGCGCGTCGGCCGGCTCGCCCGTCGGTTGAAACTAAACATTCATGAATGTATAGTTAGGGATCTCACCCGGAGGTCTCCATGTCTGTCGTCACGCCCGCGCGCACCTCGTCGTCGCGGCGCTGGATCCTGCTCGCCGTCGTCTCGGCCGGGCTGCTGCTCATCACCATCGACAACTCGGTGCTGTACACGGCCCTGCCCACGCTCACCCGCGAGCTCGGCGCGACCGGTTCGGAGAGCCTGTGGGTCGTCAACGCCTACCCCCTCGTGATGGCCGGCCTGCTGCTCGGCGCCGGCACGCTCGGCGACCGGGTGGGGCACCGGCGGCTGTTCCTGATCGGGCTCGTCGTCTTCGGCCTCGCATCTCTGCTCGCCGCGTTCTCGCCCGCCGCCGCCGTGCTGATCGCCGCCCGCGCCCTGCTCGCCGTCGGTGCGGCGGCGATGATGCCCGCCACGCTCGCGCTCATCCGCCTCGGCTTCTCCGACGTGCGGGAGCGCAACCTCGCGATCGGCATCTGGGGCAGCGTCGCGGTCGTCGGCGCCGCTGCCGGGCCGATCCTCGGCGGGCTGCTGCTGGAGTGGTTCTGGTGGGGGTCGGTGTTCCTGATCAACGTGCCGATCGTGGTCGCGGCGCTCGTGGCGACCCCCTTCGTGGCGCCGCACACGCCGGGCGACCGCAGCCGGCCGTGGGACCTGGCGTCATCCGTGCTCGCCATGCTCGGGCTGTCGGGGGTCGTCGTGGCGCTCAAGGAGGTGACGAAGGCGGGGCCGTCGTGGCTCGTCGTCGGCGTGGCCCTCGTCGTCGGGGTCGTCGGGCTGGGGCTGTTCGTGCGCCGGCAGCGACGGCTGCCCTACCCGCTGCTCGACCTGTCGCTGTTCAGGCGGCCCGCGCTGTCGGCGGGCGTTCTCGCCGCCGGGGTGGCCCTGTTCGCCATCGCCGGCGCGGAGCTCGTGACGGCGCAGCGCTTCCAGACCGTGGAGCAGTTCAGCCCGCTGTCGGCGGGGCTCGTCGTGGCGTCGCTCGCGCTGGGCTCGCTGCCGAGCGCACTGGCGGCCGGGGCGCTGCTGCACCGGGTCGGGCCGCGTCCGCTGATCGCGGGCGGGCTGGGGCTCGCCGCGATCGGCGCGGCCGCCACGCCGGTGCTGCTGAACCTCGGATGGGGCGGGGTCGTGGCCGGGCTCGCCGTCGCGGGCGTGGGGCTCGGGTTCGTGATGGCGTCGGCGTCGGCCGCGATCATCGGGAGCGCGCCCGCCCACCGCGCGGGCATGGCGTCGTCGGTGGAGGAGGTGTCGTACGAGCTGGGCGGGCTGGTGGCGATCGCGGTGCTCGGGGGGTTGATCACGTCGACGTATGCGCCGTCGGCGGGTCCCGCGGCAGATTCCGCGGCGGATCCCGCGTTCACCACGGTGCTGCTCGTGATCGCTGCGGTACTGGCGCTGAGCTCGCTCGCCACGGCGCGCCTGCTGCGGCACACACCGGCGTCGGCACTGTCCGGGCACTGAGCCCCGGCGTTCCGGCGCCTCGGGCGGGCCGGGCATCCTGAACCCACCCCGCACCCGTCTACCCTGGAGGGACCATGCGCCCGAACAACCGCACCGCGATCTTGGACGCCGCCGTGCGGGTCGTCACCCGCGACGGCCTGCGCGGCCTGACCCTCGAGGCCACCGCCGAGGAGGCCGGCCTCACCCGCGGCGGCATGATGTACCACTTCCGCGACCGCGGCGCCCTCGTGCACGCGCTCAACGAGCACCTCGCCCGCGAGTGGGACGCCCGCCTCGAGGCCGCCGCCGGCAAACCCGCCGAGGCCTGCACGCCGAACGAGCGCGCCGTCGCCTACACGGTCGTCACCGCATCGGAGGAGACGAACCCGGCGGAGCTCGCCCTGCTGCTCGAGGCGTCGAAGAGCCCGACCGACTCGGCCCTCTGGGACGAGGTCCAACGCCGCTGGACCCCCACCCCGGCCGAGGCGGAGGCGGACCCGGCGGCGCTCGACCGCTTCGTCCTGCGCCTGGCGGCGGACGGCCTCTGGGCCTACGACGCCCTCAGCGGCGACCCCCTCCCGCCCGCCCTCCGCCACCGCCTCGCGGCCCGCATCACGACCCTCCTCGCCGACCCACCCTGGCATACCTGAGCATTCCTCTGCTACTCTTCTCCGATGAAACGTCATCATCGGATCGCGACGGCCTCGGCACTCCTCTCGGCAGTCGCCATCGCCGCGCCGGTGGCGGCGGCACCGACATGGGCGTCAAACGTGCAAGTGGACCACTTCGTCGTCACCGACGCGCCGTTCGGTGTCAGCAACGGTGTCGCGTTCGACTCGGAGTCGGGCCGGTTGCTCGCGACCGAACGCGAGACCGACAGCGTCGTCGTCATCGACGCGACGACGGAACGCGTGATCCGCACGGTCGACGTCGGCATTAACAGCGTGAAGGACTGGCCGCAGGCGATCGGCATAGACGAGGCCGGCCGCCGGGCCTACGTCCTGAATTCTCAGTCCGACTCGGTCTCCGTAATCGACCTGACCTCGTTCACGGTCGTTCGGGAGATCGCACATGACGTTGTTCGCGGCATCGGTGACTCGCCGGGCTCGATCGCGTTCGATCGCACGCGCCACCTGGCTTACGTCACGAATTTCGGGAACGGACCGGGTCAAGGGTCGGTCTCCGTCATCGACACCATGACCATGACGGTCGTGACCGTGATCCCACACGATTCGGCCAGCGGGATCGGCAGCGGGGTGCGGGACATCGCGGTCGACGAGACCCTGCATCGCGCCTTCGCGGCCAATGGGCAGGACGGCACGGTCTCAGTCATCGACACCACCACGAACACCGTGATGAAAGTCATTCCGAAAGGACCGACGTCGATTCCCACGCCGCCCCATTCGATCGCCGTCGACCAGGAACGACATCGTGCATTCGTCGCCAACACCATCGACGGCACCATCTCGGTCATCGACACCTCGACCCTGACCGTCGAGACCGTGCTGCACGACGTCATCTCAGCGGAACCGGGGGATCTCGTCGTCGACCCCGTCGGAGATCAGCTCTGGGTCACCTCGAATATGCCCGGCAACTCCGGGGAGGCCTCAGCGATCGATCTGCGGTCTTTGAAGGTGCTCGCCCGGGTCGGCGTCACCGCGGCGACCCGATCGATCACGATCGATGCCGACGACCGGCGGGCCTTCGCGGTCCATGGCACCCGGCTCGGATCTGTCTGGGATTTGGATACGACGGCGGCGGTGTCGCGGCGGAGTGGGACGGATCGGTTCGGGACGTCGGCGGCGCTGTCGGCGTCGGAGTTCGCAGTCGGGGTGGGGGTCGTGTACGTGACCTCGGGGGAGAACTTCCCGGACGCGCTGTCGGCCTCGGCGGCGGCAGGACGGTGGCAGGGCCCGGTGCTGCTCGCGACGCGGGACGGGATCCCGCCGGCGGTGGGGGTCGAGCTCGCTCGACTGAAGCCCAAGAGGATCGTGGTGGTCGGCGGCACCAGCGCCATCGGCGCCGAGGTCGAGCGACAGCTCGGCACGTACGGCCCGGTGACACGCTTAGCGGGGGCCGATCGGTTCGAGGTGTCGGCGGCGGTGTCGAAAGATGCTTTCAAGGACGGCGCCGCCATCGTCACGATCGCGTCGGGCGAGAACTTTCCCGATGCGCTGTCGGGGGGAGCGGTGGCCGGGCATGACGGTGGGCCGCTGCTGCTCGTGCGGCGGGACGGCATCCCCGCCGCGATCAAGACGGAGCTGGCGCGGTTCAAGCCTGACAAGATCCGAGTGCTCGGGGGCGTCAACGCCGTCGGGGAGGCGGTGGCGGCGGAGCTGGCGACGATCGCGCCCGTCGTCCGCAGCAGTGGGGCCGACCGGTTCGCGACGTCGGCCGCCGCGTCCGCCGACGCCTTCCCCGCGAACACCGATGTCGTCTACGTCGCCGCGGGAACGGCCTTCCCCGATGCGCTCTCCGGGGGCCCGGTCGCCGCACCGCACCTCGCCCCTGTGCTGCTCGTGCGACCCGACGCGATCCCGTCGGCGATCGACACCGAGCTGAAACGCCTGAACCCGAAGCGCATCGTGGTGCTCGGCGGGCCCAACGCCGTCACCGGCGCCGTCTACGAACAGCTCCGCGCCTACACCGGGCACTGACCGCGGTCGGCCCGGCGTCAGGCGAGGGTGTCGGCGTAGGACCTGAGGGCGTCGCGCACGAACGCCGCGCCCGCGGGGCCGCCGTAGTTGGCGGCGAAGCGGTCGTCGGCGACGTAGAGGTCGGCGAGACCGCGGAAGTAGTCGAGGTCGGGGTGAGCGGGGGCGCCGGGGTGGGATGCGTCGTCGGGCTGGGCTGTGTCGCCGGGGTGGGTGGAGGCGCCGGGGGTGCCCGAGATGGTGGCGAGCCAGGCGACGTGGCGGCGGGCCAGGGTCTGCGCCTCCGGGCCCGTGGGGTCGAGGGCGCGGGCCGCCGCGGCGCGCCAGTCGGCGTTCAGGGTGGCGAGACGCTGCTGCCAGGCGGCGCGCGCATCCGGGGTCATCGACGACCACCAACCGCTTCCCGCCGCGGCCGCCGGGGCGCCCCAGCGCGACTCCACCTCCTCCTCGTAGCGGGTGGGGTCGAAGCCGTCGAACATCGTCTCGGGCATGAGGGTTCCTCCTTCGTCCAGGGTGTCGATGGTGGTCTGCACCGACGCGATCTGCCGGTCGAGCCGGGAGCGTTCGCGTCGCAGGTGGTCGAGGTGACGGCGGAGGGCGGCGGGAGCATCCGTCGACTGATCGAGCAGCCGGGCCACCTCGCCGAGCCCGACGCCGAGCCCGCGCAGCAGCAGCACACGCTGCAGGCGCACGAGGGCCGCCTCGTCGTAGTGGCGGTAACCGTTCGCGCCGATGCGGCTCGGCCGCAGCAGGCCGATGCGATCGTAGTGCCGCAGCGTGCGGCTGGTGATGCCGGTGAGGCGGGCCACCTCGGTGATCGACCTGTCCATCGGATGCTCCTCCCGCCGGTCTCGTGAACCGACTGTAGAAGCTGACGCCGCGTCAAGGTCAAGCCGAAGGTCGAGCGGGCGCCTAGCCCGCGGCAACCTGACCGTGAAACTGTCGGAGGTTGGCGGTAACGTCGGATCATGGCCCCCTTCCGCCGCCGTCGACGTGACGACGATCAGCGTGAGCCCCTGCATCCGAGCCCCGCGGCCCCCGATGCGGCGGGCGCGGTCGCGTCGCGCCGCGCGTTCCTCAAGGCCGCCGCCATGGGAGCCGCCGGAGCAGCCGCCGCGGGCATCGGCGGAGCGGCCATCGGCGCGGGCGTCTACGCGCAGGAGTCGAACCTCGATTTCGCGCCCGAGACGCAGCAGCAGAAGCCCGGCTTCGAGCACCTCGTGGTGCTGATGTACGAGAACCGCTCCTTCGACAACGTGCTCGGCTGGCTCTACAAGAACGAAGAGCTGAAGGCCGGCCAGACGTTCGAGGGCCTGCACCAGGGCCGCCGCTCGAACCCCGTGCCCGGCACCGACGACGAGGTCGAGGCGCGCCCCTACTCGGGCTCCACCGACGAGATCATGCAGAGCCCCAACCCCGACCCCGGCGAGGAGTACTCGCACGTCAACACCCAGCTCTTTCAGCGCGTCGACCCCGTCGACAACCGCGACCTGCACGCGAACGGCCTGAGCTACCCCTACAACGCGCCCGGCCCGAACGACCAGCCCACCATGAAGGGCTTCGTCGAGGACTACATCATCAACTACCGCGAGATCACGAAGAACAAGAAGGAGCCCGGCCGCAAGGAGTACGAGACGGCGATGGGCGGCTTCACGCCCGAGATGCTGCCGGTCTTCTCGACGCTCGCGAAGAACTTCGCCGTCTTCGACCACTGGCACAGCGCCGTCCCGTCGCAGACCTTCTGCAACCGCCTGTTCTTTCACGCCTCCACCTCGCACGGCTACGTCACCAACAAGGGCGACGGCGGCTACGACAAGTGGCTCGACGCCTCGAAGGCCGACGCGCCCACCATCTTCAACCGGCTTCAGGATGCGGGGCTCACCTGGCGCGTCTACTACGACGCCGCGCAGCTGGTCTCCATGACGGGCGTGCTGCACGCGCCCGTGCTCGAGCCGTACTGGAAGTCGCACTTCCGCGTGATGGAGCAGTTCTACGACGACGTGGCGAACGGCGACCTGCCCGACTACGCGTTCATCGAGCCGCGCATGGTCTACAACCACAACGACATGCACCCGCCGCACGGCACCCTGCGCGAGAGCGACGACGTCACCGACGACGGCGACGTGGTGATCGACGGTGCGCTGTCGGATGCTCGGGCCGCCGATGCCCTGTTGCACGCCGTCTACTCGGCCATCCGCACGAGCGACTCGGCCTCGGGGTCGAACGCGATGAACACGATGCTCTTCGTCACCTTCGACGAGCACGGCGGCACCTTCGACCACGTGCCGCCGCCCTCGGCGGTGCCGCCGTCGACCGGCGACCCGGGCGAGATGAACTTCACGTTCGACCGCCTCGGCTGCCGTGTGCCGGCCATCGCGATCTCGGCGTACACGGCGAAGAACACCATCGTGAACGAGCAGATGGATCATGGCTCGGTGATCGCCACCCTGACGAAGCTGCACGGGCTGAAGCCGCTGACCCGGCGCGACGCCGCGTCGCGCGACATGTTCGACGCCGTGAACCTTACGGCGCCGCGGCCGGCCGCCGAGTGGCCGCAGACCATGCCGCAGTACTCGCCGCCGAACCCCGAGGTCAGCTTCGACGGAACATCCGAGGCGCAGCGCATCAAGCCGATCAGCAATCCGGCGAAGGGGCTGCTCGGGCTGCTGATCGCGAAGTTCGGCGTCAAGGGCCAGGCCGAGCCGCAGACCTACGCCGAGGCGTACGCGACGCTGATGGAGACGCAGAACGCCCAGGGCCAGCTCTTCGGCACCCTCGACGCGGTCGACGGCACACCCCGAGCCACGCCCACCCCCGCCCCCACGTCCTAGCGCGCATCCGTCGCTCGATCGAGCCGTCGCAAATCGCCCTCTGGCGGGCCTGAGAGGGCGATTATCGACGGCTCGATCGCGCGCGGCGGGGGTGCGCCCGTGGGCTACGCCCCGACGAGGCGCTCGGCGAGGTAGCCCGTGAGGCGGTCGAGCGAGACCCGCTCCTGCGCCATCGAGTCGCGCTCGCGCACGGTCACCGCGTTGTCCTCGAGCGAGTCGAAGTCGACGGTGATGCAGAAGGGCGTGCCGATCTCGTCCTGGCGACGGTAGCGGCGGCCGATGGCGCCGGCGTCGTCGAAGTCGACGTTCCAGTTCTTGCGCAGGTCGGCCGCGAGGCTGCGCGCGAGCGGCGACAGCGCCTCGTTCCGCGACAGCGGCAGCACGGCGGCCTTGACCGGAGACAGGCGCGGGTCGAGCTTCAGCACGGTGCGCTTGTCGACGCCGCCCTTGGTGTTCGGTGCCTCGTCCTCGTGGAACGAGTCGACCAGGAACGCCATCAGCGACCGCGTCAGACCGGCGGCCGGCTCGATGACGTAGGGCGTCCAGCGCTCGCCCGTGGTCTGGTCGAAGTACGACAGGTCGGTACCCGAGGCCTTCGAGTGCGTGGTGAGGTCGAAGTCGGTGCGGTTCGCGACACCCTCGAGCTCCCCGAACGCGCTGCCCGTGAAGCCGAAGCGGTACTCGATGTCGACCGTGCGCTTGGAGTAGTGCGACAGCTTCTCCTGCGGGTGCTCGAACAGACGCAGGTTCTCGGGGTCGATGCCGAGGTCGGTGTACCAGCTGAAGCGCTCGTCGATCCAGTACTGGTGCCACTGTTCGTCTTCACCCGGCTTGACGAAGAACTCCATCTCCATCTGCTCGAACTCGCGGGTGCGGAAGATGAAGTTGCCGGGCGTGATCTCGTTGCGGAAGCTCTTGCCGATCTGGCCGATGCCGAACGGCGGCTTCTGCCGCGAGCTGTTCAGCACGGCGTTGAAGTCGACGAAGATGCCCTGCGCGGTCTCGGGCCGCAGGTAGGCCATGCCGCCCTCGTCGTCGACGGCGCCGAGGTAGGTCTTCATCAGCCCCGAGAAGTTCTTCGGCTCGGTCCACGAGCCGGGCTGGCCGGTGTCGGGGTCGCGAATGTCGGCGAGGCCGTTGACCGGCGGATGCCCGTGCTTCTCCTCGTAGGCCTCGAGGAGGTGATCGGCGCGATAGCGCTTGTGCGTGTGCAACGACTCGACCAGGGGGTCGGAGAACACCTCGACGTGGCCCGAGGCCTCCCACACCTGGCGCGGCAGGATGACCGCTGAGTCGAGCCCCACGACGTTGTCGCGCGACTGCACCATGAACTTCCACCACTGGCGCTTGATGTTCTCCTTCAGCTCCACGCCGAGGGGGCCGTAGTCCCAGGCCGACCTGGTGCCGCCGTAGATCTCTCCGGTCGGGAAGACGAAGCCCCGGCGCTTGGCGAGGGCGATGACGGAATCGAGACGGGATGCAGGCATGAAGGCTCCGGGATATCTCCGCGCGGCCGGCTGCTCGCGCTGGATCGCCACCGATTCTACCGGGGAGCCACGGGGCACCCCGAACTCAGGAGGCCTTGGAGGTCCCATCCGATTACTCATTCCGCTGGCTGTCGCTTCAAACTACGCTTCCGACATAATTGATGAATTCTCAGGCGTCACGTGGGTGCACTATGCCCAGGCGTACGTTCAATCCGACGACGACACCGAGCTCGACGTCGACGGAGCCTTCGCCGACCAGAAGAATGGCCTCTGTGGGGCGGCCGTCGCCGGATCGGTCGTCCTCACGACGGGACTCCAGACCGGTGACGTCGGGCTCCGGGTCCTGATCCACGATTCCGAGCCTCCTGCGCCGGATCCCACCTGGGAGGACGTGGTCGAATTCCCATTCACCGCGACAGGTGCGACGGTCGAGCTCGTCGACTTCGAGGGAGATGTCGTCTGCGTAATCCCCCTCGACACGGGAGATTTCCGCGCCCGATGCAGCGCGACGGGTATGGACGAGGGACATGCGCTCGACACGACAGAGGAGGATGAGATCTCCCCGGACCATTACCTTCTCGAGTTCTGGCCGCACCCCACCGAACCCGATCGCGTCCTCCGCACCGCGAGCGCCCTTGCCAGGAGGTGGAACTCGACTCGGGGAACTGCTGAGTGAACCGAACTCAGGAAGCCTTGGAGGCCTTCTTCGCGGCGGGCTTCTTCTTCGCGGGGGCCTTGGCAGTGGCTTTCTTCGCGGGCGCGTCCTCGGAGTCGTCGGAAGCATCCGCCTTCGGCCCCGCCGCACCGCGGCTCTTGTCGACCGACCGCCTCAGCGCCTCCATCAGATCCAGCACCTCGCCGCCATCCCCGTCGTCGGGCGAGCGCCCGAACGTCTCGTCGGTGTCGACCGAGTCGCCCTGCGCCAGCTTCGCGTCGATCAGCGTGCGCAGCTGCTCCTGGTAGTCGTCGGTGAACTTCTCGGGCTCGAAGTCGCCCGCGAACTGGTCCACCAGCGACATCGCCATGTCGAGCTCCTGCGACGACACCCGCGTCGGCTCGTCAAGCGCCGGGAACGCGGCCTCGCGCACCTCGTCGCCCCAGAGCAGCGTCTGCAGCACCAGCACGTCGCCGCGCACCCGCAGCGCCGCCAGCCGCGTCTTCTGCCGCAGCGCGAAGTGCACCACGGCCGTGCGGTCGGTGGTCTCGAGCGTCTTGCGCAGCAGCGCGTAGGCCTTCGGAGACTTCGAGTCGGGCTCGAGGTAGTAGCTCTTGTCGAACATGATCGGGTCGATCTGTTCGCTCGGCACGAACTCCACGACCTCGATCTCGCGGCTCTTCTCCTCGGGCAGCGACGCCAAGTCGTCCTTGGTCAGGATGACCGTGCGCTCCCCGTCGTCGTAGGCCCGCGCGATGTTCTGGTACTCGATGATCTCGCCGTCGATCTCGCACCGCCGCTGGTACCGGATGCGCCCGCCGTCGGCGTCGTGCACCTGGTGCAGCGCGATGTCATGGTCCTCGGTCGCGCTGTAGACCTTCACCGGCACGTTGACGAGGCCGAACGTGATGGCGCCCTTCCAGATCGATCTCATACCTGATTAGACCGCGGATCGGGGCTTTCCGGCTAGGGGCGCGCAATGCAGGATGAAGGCATGGCGACCTCGAGCGCGAACGAGCAGACCGTGACGGTGGGCGGCCACCGCCTGCGCATCTCCAATCTCGACAAGGTGCTCTACCCCGAGACGGGCACCACGAAGGCGGATGTCCTGCGGTACTACGCCGAGATCGCGACCGTGCTCGTCCCCCACGCCCGCAACCGGCCGGCCACGCGCAAGCGCTGGGTGCACGGGGTGGGCAGTGACGAGCATCCGGGTCAGGTGTTCTTTCAGAAGAACCTCGACGAGGGCACCCCCGACTGGGTGCGGCGGGTCGAGGTGCAGCACTCCGACCACGTGAACGTCTACCCGCTCGTCAACAACGCCGCCACGCTCGCGTGGCTGGCGCAGATCGCGGCGCTCGAGATCCACGTGCCGCAGTGGCGGGTGGATGCGCACGGCCGCCGCAAGAACCCCGACCGTTTCGTGATCGACCTCGACCCGGGTGAGGGCGCGGGTCTGCCCGAGTGCGTCGAGGTCGCGAAGCTGGCGCGCGCGATCCTCACCGGCATGGGACTCGACCCGGTTCCGGTGACGAGCGGCAGCAAGGGCATCCACCTCTACGCGGCGCTCGACGGCTCGCAGACCTCCGACCAGGTGTCGGCCGTGGCGCACGAGCTGGCGCGCGCACTGGAGGCCGATCATCCGGAGCTCGTCGTCAGCGACATGAAGAAGTCGCTGCGCACGGGCAAGGTGCTGGTCGACTGGAGCCAGAACAACGGCAACAAGACGACCATCTGCCCGTACTCGCTGCGCGGGCGGTCGCGGCCGACGGTCGCGGTGCCGCGCACCTGGCGCGAACTGGCGTCGAAGAACCTGCGCCAGCTCGAACTCGACGAGGTGCTGAAGCGGATGCGCACCCGGGACGATCCCCTGGCCGAAAGCGCTGAGGCACCCGGCGCCGTCGAAGCGCCCGCGGGCGAATGGCACTCGAACAGATCCGCCGATGACCAGCCTGATGCGCATCCCACCGCCTCGTCGGCCACCGACCGCCTCACCACCTACCGGGCCAAACGCGACGGCACCAAGACCCCCGAGCCGGTGCCGGCGGACACCCCCGCGTCGACCGACGGCCGCAGCTTCGTCATCCAGGAGCACCACGCCCGCCGGCTGCACTGGGACTTCCGGCTGGAGCACGACGGAGTGCTCGTCTCCTGGGCGCTGCCGAAGGGCGTACCCGACGACCCTGGCCAGAACCACCTCGCCGTGCAGACCGAGGACCACCCGCTCGAGTACGGCACCTTCGAGGGCAGTATTCCCGCCAGGGAATACGGTGCGGGCACGGTGACGATCTGGGACTTCGGGAAGTACGAGCTCGAGAAGTGGCGCGACGGCAAGGAGATCATCGTCTCGCTGCACGGGCAGCCGTCGGGCGGGCTGGGCGAACCGCGCAAGGTGGTGCTCATCCACACCGGGGGTGAGCGGGGGAAGGACAACTGGTTGATCCATCGCATGCGCGCTGGAGCTGAAAGCGACGATCCGGCGGATCGTCGCCGCGACGCCAGCGCCGAGCGGCCAGCCGCTCGGGCTCGCCAGAACGCCTCGTCGCCTGAACGACCAGGCCGGGAGATCAAGCCGATGCTCGCCACCCTGGCGGCCCCGGCCGACGTCGAATCCGACGAAGATGCCTACGCGTTCGAGATGAAGTGGGACGGCATCCGCGCCATCGCTCGCGTCGACCGCGGCGCCGTCACCCTGCACACCCGGAACGGCAACGACGTGACCCCGGCCTACCCCGAGATCACCGAGGCGCTGGCGCAGCTCTACCCCGACCGCTCGCTCGTGCTCGACGGCGAGGTCGTCGCCCTCGACAAGGCGGGCCGGCCGAGCTTCGGTCGCCTGCAGCAGCGCATGGGCCTGTCGAAGCCGCGCGACGTCACCGCGGCGCGCGCGCAGGTCGCGGTCGACCTGATGGCCTTCGACCTGCTCGAGCTCGACGGCACCTCGCTCGTGAAAGAGGGCTACGACGAACGGCGACGGATGCTCGCCGACACCCTGCCCGCCGACGAGGGCCCCCTGCACCTCCCGCCCGCGGTCGACGGCGATCTCCAGCATGCGCTCGACGCGAGCCGCACTCTCGGCCTCGAGGGCGTGATGGCGAAGCGCCGCGACAGCACCTACTCGACGACCCGCTCGCGCGCCTGGTTGAAGCTCAAGCACCACCTCGCGCAGGAGGTCGTGATCGGCGGCTGGCGCCCCGGGCAGGGTCGCCGGGCCGCCCAGATCGGCTCGCTGCTCGTCGGTGTGCCCGACGCCGACGGGGTGCTGCAGTACGTCGGCCGGGTCGGCACGGGCTTCTCCGACCGCGACCTGACGGCGATCGCGTCGCGCCTGTCGCCGCTCACCCGTAAGACCTCCCCCTTCGCCGACGTGCCCGCAGCGGATGCCCGCGACGCCGTCTGGGTCACGCCCTCCCTCGTCGGCGAGGTCTCCTTCGCCGAGTGGACCTCCACGGGCCGGCTCCGCCAGCCCTCCTGGCGCGGCTTCCGCTCCGACAAGTCCCCCGCCGAGGTGGCGCGGGAGGGGTGAGTGCACGTTCGTGCGGATTCCTGGTCACGACCGGGGCGGAGTGGTAGCTTCACGACAGATTCAAGGCCAGACAATCGAGGAGGATCTCATGACCGACAAGCACCACGAGCACCACGACCACGAGGCGCGCGGCGAGCGCGACGGCGAGTACACCGACACCGAGAAGGAGAACGTCAACGTTCCCGAGCCGGAGTCGGGCGAGTACACCGACAGCGTCATCCCCGGCGACGAGTAGATAACACGCCCCACCGAAAAGACGTTTAACGAGGGGCGGGAATATCCCGCCCCTCACTCGACTTGACAGTGGGTTGCCCGCGAGTAGTGTTCTCACTCGTGGTCAACGAAACCCGCTCGGCGAAACGCTGGTTGATCGGCGATCCACTGCCGAGCGACAAGCTCGAAGGCCAGCTCCTCCCTAAGCGCCTCGCGCTCCCCATCTTCGCCAGCGACCCGCTCTCCTCCGTGGCCTACGCGCCGCAGGAGCTGCTGATGATCCTGCTGATCGGCGGCCTGGCGTTCCTCACGCTCGCCCCCTGGGTCGCGGCGGCGGTCATCCTGCTGCTCGTGGTCGTGGTGGCCTCCTACCGGCAGCTGGTCAAGGCCTACCCGAGCGGTGGCGGCGACTACGAGGTCGCGCACAAGAACCTCGGCGAGAAGGCCGGCCTCGTGGTCGCCTCGGCCCTGCTCGTCGACTACGTGCTCACCGTGGCCGTCTCGGTCGCCTCGGGCGTCGACAACATCATCAGCGCCATCCCGCAGCTGAACCCGTTCCGGGTCGAGCTCGCGGTCGGCTTCGTCATCCTGCTGATGGCGGTGAACCTCCGCGGTGTGCGCGAGTCGAGCAAGGCCTTCGCCATCCCGACCTACATCTTCGTGGGCAGCGTCGCCCTGATGATCGTCACCGGCCTCGTGCGCACCGCCCTCGGCGACGCCCCCGTGGCCGAGTCGGCCGGCTTCGACGTCAAGGCCGAGCAGCTCACCCAGGCCGCGATGGTGCTGCTGCTCCTCCGCGCCTTCTCGAGCGGATGCTCGGCCCTCACCGGTGTCGAGGCCATCTCCAACGGCGTGCCCGCGTTCCGCACCCCCAAGATCAAGAACGCCCAGCGCACGCTGGTGCTGATGGGCTCCATCGCCATCTGCCTGTTCGCCGGACTCACCGCGATGGCGCTGATCTCGAACGTGCACTACGCCGAGAACGCCTGCCACCTGATCGGCTTCGCCGACTGCGCCACCACTCCCCAGCGCAGCCTCATGGCCCAGGTCGCGGCGGCCACCTTCGGCAACAACTCGATCCTGTTCTTCGTCATCCAGGCCGCCACCGCCGCCGTGCTGCTGCTGGCGGCCAACACCGCCTTCAACGGCTTCCCGCTGCTCGGCTCGGTGCTGGCGAAGGACGCGTACGCCCCCAAGGCCATGCTCACCCGCGGCGACCGCCTCGTCTTCTCCAACGGCATGATCCTGCTGGCCCTGGCGGCGACCGCCATCCTCGTGGTCTACCAGGCCAGCCTCACGCAGCTCATCCAGCTCTACATCATCGGCGTCTTCGTCTCGTTCACCCTGGGCCAGACCGGCATGGTGAAGCACTGGCTGACGATGCTGAAGAACGGATGCGCGGACCGCGGTGCCGTCTACCGCTCCCTCGCGATCAACGCCGTCGGCGCCGTCTTCACCGCCGTGGTGCTGATCGTCGTCACGATCACGAAGTTCACCCACGGCGCCTGGCTGGTGTTCGCGATCATGCCGGTGCTGTTCATCCTGATGATGGGCGTGAACCGTTACTACCGCGACGTTAACAAGGAGGTGGAGGTCGACCCCACCACCACCTTCGGCTCCTCGGGCGACCACGCGATCGTGCTGGTCGGCCGTATGCAGAAGCCCGTTCTCAAGGCCCTCGACTACGCGATCGCCGCCCGCCACGACTCGATCGAGGCGGTGCACCTCTCGATCGACGAGGAGCAGACCTCGCAGCTCGAGCAGGACTGGCAGAACATGAACATCGAGGTGCCGCTCAACATCATCGAGTCGCCCTACCGCGACGTGGCGGTGCCGCTGGCGAAGTACATCATGAAGCACCGGGCCGAGCACGGCTCCGAGGTCGTCACGGTGTACACACCCATCTACATCGTGGGCCACTGGTGGGAGTCGATGCTGCACAACCACAAGGCCCGCCGCATCCGCAAGAAGCTGATGCTCGTGCACGGCGTGACCATCGCCCTCGTGCCATGGCTGCTCGACTCCTCCGAGCTGCTCTACGGCCGCCGTTCGCGCCCGCTGCCGGGCCAGGAGCGACGCGGGGAGCCCGTGCGTCCGGTGCCCAGGCGACCCCACTCGGGCGAGCCCGCGGCGCACAAGCGGATGCGCGGCTGAGCTTCGGCTGGACGCCACCCGTCGCCCGCCCGGATGCGGGATGGCCGCGTGCTAAACTCGCATTCGATTTCGTAGTTTATTCGTCTCATCCCGGGCGGCAGAGCCCCCGGCCCGAATCGTGAGGGGGTCTCGCATGGGGCGTGGCCGTCAGAAAGCCAAGCACACGAAGGTCGCTCGCGAGCTGAAGTACTTCAGCCCCGACACGAACTACTCGGCGCTGGAACGCGAGCTCACGGGCAAAGCCGGTGAGCCCGACTACTCGAAGTGGATCGAGGAGGACGACGACTCCGACGACGCGTTCGAGCCGACGGCCTACGAGGCGACCGACGAGCAGAAGCTCGCGTAGCGCCCTAGCCAGCTCTCGAAGCACCCAGGCATCGAGGAAAGTCCGACTCCGGTCGGGCTTTCGTCGTTTAAGGCGCTTGGCTAGGCCCGCGGGCCCTCGTCGCGAACCTGCACGAACTCCACGTCGTCGCCCGGCTCGGGCGCGTCGTGCTCCTCGTACTCGGCGGCGACCGTGCGCGCCCGCTTCGAGCTGGCCCGGTCGACCAGGATGGCCGCGAGCGCACCCAGCGCCACGAACACCGCCGCGAGGAAGATGCCGGTGAAGCCGAACACCTGCAGCTGTGTGAACTGCTCCGTCTCGGGGAACGCGAAGGTGAGGATGAGCGCGACGATCACGCCGACCACGAGGCCGACGAGCATGAAGCGGTAGTAGCGCGGGGCGCGCCGCACCGTCACCGAGGACTCGGCGCTCGGGGCGCCGGTCGGCCGGGCGGATGCGGTGCTGTCGTCGGGCTGCTGACTCACCCCTCCATTGTCCCCCACCCGGCTGGGCGCGGGGCGCGAAACGGCCGATCCGGGTTCAGCGCACCGGCACGTGCGCCGAGAGGTCGGCCCGCTGCCCCGAGGCGTGGATGCGCGCGGTCGCGAGACCGTCGGCCCACGCGAGCGCGCCGGTGGCGAGCTGCAGCCAGGTCCGCGCATCCATCTCGACCACGTTGGGCGGGGTGCCCCGGGTGTGGCCCGGCCCCTCGATGCACTGCACGGCCCCGAACGGCGGCACCCGCACCTCGACCGAGTTGCCCGGTGCCTCGTCGGCGAGGCGCTGCAGCAGGTAGCGGACAGCGGATGCCCGGGTGTCCCGGCTCGCGCCGTCGAAGTCGCCCGTGGCGGCGCTGACCGCCGCGGCCCCCAGCTCGTCGGAAATGCGTGCCTTGCCCATGCCCCCACGCTAGCCCGACCCGCGGCCGTCGGCGGTGCTCGGTAGGCTGTGGGCGTGAAGATCCTGGTTCTCGGCTCCGGCGCGCGCGAGCACGCCATCATCACGGCGCTGCGGCGCGAGGGCGACGGGCCGGAGGGCACGGTGCACGACATCGTCGCGGCCCCGGGCAACGCGGGCATCGCCGCCGACGTGCCGGTGGTCGCGCTCGACGCGAACGATCCCCGCGCCGTCACCGCGTACGTTTTCGAGAACGACGTGCAGTTCGTCGTGATCGGGCCCGAGGCGCCGCTGGTAGCCGGGGTGGCCGACGCACTGCGCACGCGGGGCATCCCCGTCTTCGGGCCCGGCCGCGCCGCCGCCGCCCTCGAGGGCAGCAAGGCCTTCGCGAAGCGCGTGATGGACGAGGCGGGCGTGCCGACGGGCGGAGCCTCGACGGCGTCCACCCTCGCCGAGGCCGAGGCCGCCCTCGCCGCGTTCGGCGCCCCCTACGTCGTCAAGGCCGACGGTCTCGCCGCGGGCAAGGGCGTGCTCGTCACGAGCGACCTCGTGGCGGCCACCGCGCACGCCCGGCACTGGCTGCAGCACGGCGACGTGCTGATCGAGGAGTTCCTCGACGGCGAGGAGGTGTCCCTCTTCCTGCTCTCCGACGGCCACTCGGTCGCCCCGCTCTCGCCCGCGCAGGACTACAAGCGGCTCGCCGACGGCGACGAGGGCCCGAACACCGGCGGCATGGGCGCCTACTCGCCGCTGCCCTGGCTCGCCGAGCGCTTCGGCAGCGAGACCGCGTTCGTCGACGAGGTGATCGAGACCATCGCCTTGCCGACGGTGCGCCGGCTGGCCGCCGAAGACACCCCGTTCATCGGCCTGCTCTACTGCGGCCTCATCCTCACGCCCGGGGGCATCCGCGTGATCGAGTTCAACGCGCGCTTCGGCGACCCCGAGACGCAGGTCGTGCTGCCCCGGCTCGAGACGCCGCTCAGCACCCTGCTGCTCGCCGCCGCGACCGGCACGCTCGAGGCGCAGCCGCGCCCCGTCTTCTCCGACGAGGTGGCGGTCACCGTCGTGCTCGCCAGCGAGAACTACCCCGGCTCGCCCGTCACCGGCCGCGCCATCACGGGGCTCGAGAACGCCACAGGCGCCGAGGGCGTGAGCGTGCTGCACGCGGCCACCGAGCTCGACGAGGTTCCGGATGCGCAGGGTCGGCCCGTGCTCCGGGCCACCGGCGGGCGGGTTCTGAACGTGGTGGCCTCCGGGCCCTCGTTCGCCGTGGCGCGTGATCGCGTGTACGGGGTGCTGGAGGGCATCCACCTCGAGGGCGCGCAGTACCGCCGCGACATCGCGGCCCGCGTCGCCGAGGAGGTGCGGTGATGGTCTCGGTGAGCAGCGCATCCGGCCCTGCAGCGGGCCCGGTCGCACCCGGCTGGCGGCACGTCTACAGCGGCAAGGTGCGCGACCTGTTCGTGCCCGACGACACGGCTCCGGATGCCCGTCCCGCCGCGCTGCTCGTCGTCGCGAGCGATCGCGTGAGCGCGTTCGATCACGTGCTCGAGCCGGGCATCCCCGGCAAGGGCGAGCTGCTCACCGGGCTGAGCCGCTGGTGGTTCCACCAGCTGCGCACGGTGCCGAACCATCTCATCGCCTCGCGCGACGGGCTGCCGCCGGTGCCCGAGGAGCTCGAGGCGCGGTCGATGGTGGTCGAGTCGCTCGAGATGTTCCCGGTGGAGTGCGTCGTGCGCGGCTACCTCTCGGGCAGCGGCTGGAAGGAATATCAGGCGTCGCAGAGCGTGTGCGGCATCGAGCTGCCGGCCGGGCTGCACGACGGCGACCGGCTGCCGCAGCCCATCTACACGCCCGCCTACAAGGCGCCGCTCGGCGAGCACGACGAGAACATCAGCTTCGAGCGCACGGTGGAGCTGATCGGGCTCGCCGACGCCACCGCGCTGCAGGAGCTGTCGCTGGAGCTCTACGAGCGGGCGGCGGCGATCGCCGAGGCGCGGGGGGTCATCCTGGCCGACACGAAGTTCGAGTTCGGGCGCAGCCCCTCGACGGGCGCGATCACGCTGGCCGACGAGGTGCTCACGAGCGACTCGTCGCGCTACTGGGATGCGGCGGCCTACGACTCGGGCGAGCGCACCGCGAGCTTCGACAAGCAGATCGTGCGCAACTGGCTGGCAGCGAACTGGGACCAGGTGGGCCCGCCGCCGACGCTGCCGCAGGAGATCGTGGAGCGCACCTCGGCGCGGTACGCCGAGCTGCTGGAGCGCCTGACGGCCTGAGCCGCCGGGCCCTCCCCCGGCCCTTCTCCGTTGTCGGTGGTGGCGGGTAGCGTCGCTGCATGGACCTCATCCTCATCCCCGGCTTCTGGTTGAACGGCGACTCGTGGAACGACGTGGCGCGCCCCCTGCGCGACGACGGCTTCACGGTGCACACCCCCACCCTGGCCGGGCTGCACTCGGTCGACGACGACCGCAGCGGCGTGACCCTGGCCACGCAGATCGCCGAGGTCGTGGCCCTCGTCGACTCGATCGAGGCGCCGAGCGAGGTCGTTCTCGTGGGGCACTCCGGAGGCGGGTCGATCATCCATGCGGTGGTGGATGCGCGGCCCGACCGCATCCGGCGGGCGATCTACGTCGACAGCTGGCCGACGGCCGAGGGCGTCGCCGTCAACGAGGAGCTCGAGGCGGTGGGCGACGAGGTGCCCCTGCCCGGCTGGGGCGAGTTCGGCGAGGCCGACCTGCGGGGGCTCACCGACGATCTGCGGGCGTGGTTCCGGCGCATCGCGATCCCGCAGCCGGTGCGGGTGGCGCGTGACCCGCAGCGGCTGCACGATCCCCGGCGCTGGGCGGTTCCGGTCACGCTCATCGCCAGCACGTTCACCCGCGAAGAGCTCGACGGGTACCGGGCGTCGGGTCACCCGTACTTCGCCGAGTTCCCGCATCTGTCGTCGCTGACCGTCGTCGAACTGCCCACCGGCCACTGGCCCCAGTTCACCCGGCCGGTCGAGCTCGCGGCGGCCATCGCGGAGGCGGCGCGCGCCTGACGGCAGGGCCTGCGCTGTCACCAGCCGGGCGTCAGGCGTCAGGCATCGGGCGTCAGGCGTCGGGTGCCCCGGCGGGCGACGCGATCCCGGCCGCCACGACGCGGGCCATGGGCTTGCGGATCATGTGGTCGCTGGCGGCGACGACGTGCGTGGTGACGCCGCGCATCCGCTCGATGATGGCCAGGTTGGCCGGCACGAGGAACTCGTCGAGTCGCCCGTAGACCACCTCGATCGGTCGCTCGACCCGCGCGAGGTCGCTGATCACGGTCTGCGACTCGATGCAGTGCTCCAGCGACTTCACGAACGGCGTCCAGTTCTGCTCGGTGATCTCCATCACGTGCTGCACCGGCAGCAGCTTCGACACCACCGCCGCCCGGGCGATCGTGAAGTCCTTGTTGGCGCGGAAGAACTGGTACGCCTGCAGGTAGCCCGCCATCCGCAGCCGCACCCGCGGGTCGCCGATCTCGGCCGGCGAGAGGTACACCGGCGGGCTGACGAGCACGAGCTTCGCGACGTGCGCGAGATGGGTCGCGGCGTAGCGGGCGCCGATCAGGCAGCCGAGCGAGTGCCCCACCAGCACGAACGGCTCGGCGAGATGCAGCGAGCGGATCGTGCGGGCGAGCGCCGCGACATGCTCCTCGAGCGTGTACTCGGCGCCCTCGGGCTGCGGGCTGCCGCCGAACCCGAGCAGCTCGATCGCGATCACGCGCTGCTGCGGTTCCACCAGGGGCACCACGAAGTGGAAGGTGGCGGCGCTCGAGGCGATCCCGTGCACCATCACGACGACGGGCCCCGGATGCTCGACCGCCGGCTCCCCCGTGTCGATCGCCACGTGCAGCAACGGGGCCTTCGGGTCGTGCAGCCCCTCGATCAGATCGCCGACCCGGCCCATGCGCTACGCGATCGTCGAGGCGTCGATCACGAAGCGGTAGCGCACGTCGGAGTTCAGCACGCGCTCGTAGGCCTCGTTGATGTAGTCGGCCGAGATGAGCTCGGTCTCGGGGGCGATGCCGTGCTCGGCGCAGAAGTCGAGCATCTCCTGGGTCTCGCCGATGCTGCCGATGCCGGAGCCTGCGAAGGAGCGACGGTTGCCGAACAGCGTGAACACGTGCAACGGCAGCGGCTGGCCGGGAGCACCGACGTTCACCATGGTGCCGTCGAGCGCGAGCAGCGAGAGGTAGGCGTCGAGGTCGATGACCGCGCTGACCGTGTTGATGATCAGGTCGAAGGAGTTCTTCAGGTCGCGGAAGGTCGCCTCGTCCTTCGTGGCGTAGTAGTGGTCGGCGCCGAGCTTCAGGCCGTCGTCCTTCTTGCTGAGCGTCTGCGAGAGCACGGTGACCTCGGCGCCCATGGCGTGGGCGATCTTCACGGCCATGTGGCCGAGCCCGCCGAGGCCGACGACGGCGACGCGCTTGCCGGGGCCGGCGTTCCAGTGGCTGAGCGGCGAGTAGGTCGTGATGCCGGCGCAGAGCAGCGGCGCGGCCTTCTCGAACGGGATCGACTCGGGCACGCGCAGCACGAAGTCCTCGACGACCACGACGTGGGTGGAGTAGCCGCCCTGCGTGATGGTGCCGTCGCGGTCGACGCTGGCGTAGGTTCCGGTGTTGCCCTTCAGGCAGTACTGCTGCTGACCGGCGAGGCAGTTCTCGCACTCGCGGCACGAGTTCACCATGCAGCCCACGCCGACGCGGTCGCCGACCTGGTGCAGGCTGACGTCGGAGCCGACCTCGGTGACCGTTCCGACGATCTCGTGGCCGACGGTCAGCGGGTACTTCTGGGAGCCCCAGTCGCCGCGCACGGTGTGGATGTCGGAGTGGCAGATGCCCGAGTAGGCGATCTCGATCAGCACATCGTTCGGGCCGAGGTCGCGGCGCTCGATGGTGGTCTTGACGAGCGGCTCGGTGGCAGAGGGGGCGGCGTAGGCGTCGACGGTCAGCATGGGTCTCCTGTTCGGGTGGGGCCTGTCCAGCATGGCACCCTCGGGTGGGGGCCGCCCGTGCGCGGCGCCCGATCGTCGACCACAGGCTCCGGATGCCCGCCCCGGCCGGGCGCGGCGGCGAACCCGCCCGGGCCGACCCCGGCCGCGCCCTGGTCACGCCGACTGGGTGGCGGCCCACTCCGCGACGCGGCGCGCGCTCTCCTCGGGCGAGACGTCCTCGACCCGGGTCATGATCGACCAGCGCACCCCGAACGGATCGAGGATCGACGCGAAGCGGTCACCCGAGACGAAGGTCGCGGGCTGCTCGCGCACGGTCGCCCCGGCCGCCTCCGCCGCCGCGGTCACGGCGTCGACGTCGGGCCGGTAGAGCGCGAGCGAGAACGACGACCCCGCGGCCGGGTCGGGCGCG
The DNA here is from genome assembly GCF_024978135.1 of Herbiconiux gentiana. Classification (GTDB taxonomy): domain Bacteria; phylum Actinomycetota; class Actinomycetes; order Actinomycetales; family Microbacteriaceae; genus Herbiconiux; species Herbiconiux gentiana. The sequence continues at coordinate 358,160 of NZ_JANTEZ010000002.1, forward strand.
ACGAGGCCGTAGTCGGGCAGGGCGTCGCCCAGGGTGAGCTGTCCGGTTCCGAAGTCGAGCACCACGTGGGCGACGAGCTCGCTGCCGTCGGGCGCCGCGAACCGGGTGACGTCGACGACGCGCGCGCCGAGGACGTCACGGTAGAAGGTCAGCGCGGCCTCGGCCGGCGACACCACGAGGTGCGGGGTGAGGGAGGTCGAGCCGTGCGGCAGTCCATGGGTGGTGTACAGGCCGGTGGCCGCACTCGCAGCCGCGCCGGTAGTCGGGGTGGGGGTCGGGGTGGCCGCACTCGGAGCCGTGCCGGTGGTCGGGGCGGTCGGGGTGGCCGCACTCGGAGCCGTGCCGGTGGTCGGGGCGGTCGGGGTGGTCGTGTCGTCGCTCATGCCGCCATGCTAGGAAGCGCGGCCCGGCCGCGTCTTGTACTTCCACGACAGAGCTCGACCGAGGGGGCCGGATGCCCGAGCCGCACTCGAAGGGTCATCTCAACCCCGGGGCGGCGGGCGTCGCCTTCGACCGCTTCGAGCTCGGTCCCGGCCTCGGCGAGCTGGTGCGGCACGTCTGGGTCGCGCACTGGAACCTCCCCGACGGAGTCGAGCTGCCGCAGCGCGTGCTGGCCTACCCTGCGGTGAACGTCGTCATCGAGCCGCAGCGGGCCGTGCTCGCGGGCCCCGATCCGCGGCTCTCGGTTCAGCGTCTGACCGGGACGTCCTGGGCGGTCGGGGTGCTGTTCCGCCCCGCGGCCGCCGTGCTGCTCTCCGCCGATCCGCCGGCCGTCGCCGTCGGACGGCAGCTGCCCTTCGAGGGAGGACCCCGGCAGGACGTGCGCACGCTCATGACGGATGCGCCCGCCGAGAGCGCCCGGCAGGGCCTCGTCGACGTGCTGCGTCGCTGGCTGCTGCCGCTGGCGGCCGGCGTCGACGAGCGCGGCCGGCTGGTGAACGAGGTCTGCCGGCGGGCGGAGGAGGACGCCACGATCCTGCGGGCCGCCGAGCTGGCCGAGCTCGCGGGGGTGTCGCTGCGCACGCTGGAGCGGCTGCTCCGGGAGCGGGTGGGGGTGGGCCCGAAGTGGCTGATCGAGTGCCGCCGACTGCAGGAGGCCGCGACCCGGCTGCACGCGCATCCGGAGACCTCGCTCAGCGACCTCGCCGCCGAGCTCGGCTACACCGACTACCCGCACTTCTCGCGCCGCTACGCCGCCGTGCTCGGCGAGACCCCCGAGAACACCCGCCGCTCGGGCCGCCCCACCCCCTGACCCACGCCGCCCGCACGAGCGGGCGCGCCCGGGTCGCGCAAAAGCACCTTCGAGCCGCCGCAGAGCGTCTTTTGTGCGACCCGGCAGGGTGGGGGCTGTGGGCGCGGGGGCATGGGCGCGGTCAGCGGGCCGCGGCCGCCGCGAGCACGCGGGCCGCTTCGCGAGCCGCGCCCGCGTTGCTGATGCCCGCTCGGGAGCCCGCGAGCTTCGCCGCGATGTGCTCGCCCACCGTGACCGGCTCGTAGAGGTTCGGATGCTCGGCCGAGACGCACGACGGAAGCGTCGCGATCACGGCGTCGACGTCGCCGTCGTGGAAGAACGCGGCCGAGCGGCGCCGCTCGATCGTGCCGTCCACGATCGGCGGCTTCACGCGGTGCAGGGTCGACATCCAGCGCTCGTTCGTCCAGCGGGCGGTGAGGTCGCCGAGGTTGATCAGGAGCGCGCCGTCGGCCGGGCTGACGTCGTTCCACGACCCGTCGGATCCGAGCACCTGCAGCCCGCGCACCTGGTCGGCCCAGAGCACCGTCACGATGCCGTAGTCGGTGTGCTCGCCCATCCCGGTGAGCTCGCCGTCGAGGTCGACGGTGCCGGGCGGGAGTGCGTAGTTGTTCATGCGCAACACGTCGAGGGAGTGGCCCGTGAAGGCGTCGAAGAAGCCCGCGGGGAGGCCCAGGGCATCCGCGAAGATGTCGGTCATCGTGTTCGCGACGCGCCTGGCCTCGGCGAAGTAGGACTGCACGCGCGGCTCGAAGCCCGGTGCCTCGGCGCCCGGCCAGAGGTTCTCGGCGTAGTTCTCGGCGTCGAGCTCGACGCCCGGGTAGTCGCTCCGCGCGGCCCCGACGTTGAAGGCCTCGAAGAAGTCGTTCATGCGGCTGGCCGACTCGACGCCGAGGCTGAGGCTCAGCGACTCGGACTTCGGCGCCGAGTAGCCGCGGTTGATGCCGGGCGGGGTGCGGAAGGTCTTCTTCGTCTCGATGTCGAGGGCGAAGAACTCGTCGAGCGCGTCGGCGAGGCCCTGCTGCACCGACGGCGCGATGCCGTGCCCGAGGATCTGGATGAAGCCGACCTCGGAGCACGCCGCATCGATCGCCCGGGCGACGGCAGCACGCTCCTCGGAGCTGCCGCCTGCCACATAGGGCGCGATGTCGACGACGGGTACCTGGAACGTCATGGCGGGCCTCCTCGACCGGCCCGCGAGAGGTCTCGTCGGGGCCCGGGCTTCGAGGCTAGCGGCCCGCCGTTACAGGCGTATTACGCGAGGAGCGCTCGGCTCAGAGGTTCGTCTCGGGGCGGATCTCGTCGTACTCGCCCTGGTTCAGGATCTCGGAGACCTCGGCGAACCGGTACTGCGCGGTCGCGGGGCCCTCGGCCTCGGGGGCGTCGGGGACGAGGTGGTAGACGACCTGGCCGTCGCTGTAGGGGAGCACGAGCTCCTCGGGGGCTCCGTCGTCGAGCGGGATGGTCTGGTCGTCGAGCGGGCCGCCCGAGAGGTGGGCGAGTGCGGGTGTAGTCATGCGACCAGGGTACCCGGATGCCTGGGGTGGGCGCTCGTCGTCTGGGTGTCGGCTGGGCATCCGGTGTGGGCAGGTGGTGCTCGGGCACACTGGTCGCGAGCGAGGGGGCGCTTCGCGAGCACGGGGCGCGCAGCGTGAGCGAGGGGGACGCTGTGGTCGAGCGAGGGGGCGCCGTGGGTGAGCAGACGGGCGGGAAGACGGGCGGGCGCGGAGGCGCCGAGCTGCGCGGATCGGTGCGGGTCGAGCCGCGCGGGCCGTTCTCGTTGACGGCGGGCATCCGCTTTCTGGAGGGCTTCACGCCCGCGGCGCGGGAAGCGGCGGGCGCGGACTCGCTCGAGGCGGCCTTCGCGCTCGAGGGGTCGTGGAGAACGGTGGGCGTCTCGGTCGCCCAGGATGCCGCCGGCACCGTGCGCGGGCGGCTGTTCGCGGAGCGGGCGCTCGGCCGGGCGGAGCTCTCGGCGGCCACGGCGCAGCTCACGCGCATCCTGTCGCTCGACGTCGACGGCAGCGGATTCGCCGCGGTCGGCGAGCGCGACCCGGTGATCGGGGCGCTGCAGCGGCGCTACCCGGGACTCCGGCCGGTGGCGTTCTGGTCGTGGTACGAGGCGGCGGCGTGGTCGATCATCGGGCAGCGCACCCGCATGACGCAGGCGGCGGCGCTGAAGCAGCGGATGGCCGCCGAGCTGGGCGAGACCGTCGTCGTCAACGGCGGCCCGCAGCAGGCGTTCCCGGCACCGCGGGTGCTGGCCGGGCTGGGGTCGTTCCCGGGGCTGCCGGCGCCGAAGGTCGAGCGGCTGCGGGCGCTCGGCGAGGCGGCGGCCGCGAACCGGTTCGACAGCGCCGGGCTGCGCGCGCTGCCCCGGGAGGAGGCGCTGGCCGCGCTTCAGGAGTTGCCGGGGATCGGGCCCTTCTCGGCCGAGCTGATCCTGCTGCGGGGGGCCGGCGACCCCGATCACGCTCCGCTGCACGAGGGGCGGCTGGCGGATGCGGTGCAGCACGCGTACGGGCTGGCGACGCGTCCGACGCCGGACGAGCTGGAGCGGCTGTCGGCCGGGTGGGCGCCGTACCGCACCTGGGTCACGCTGCTGCTGCGGGTGGCGCTCGACGAGGCGTCGCGCTAGCCGCACCGCCGTCCGCCCGCGCCCTGCGCCCGTGCCCGCACCGGGGATCGCCGCTCAGGCCGGCCGCACCCCGTCGAGCGCGTCGGCCGCGAAGCGCGGCCAGAGGGCCGTGTGCTCGAGCGGCAGCGCCACCCAGTCCTTGAACGGCCGCCCCTTGCCGCCCGGGTCGAGCAGCCCGGCGCCGTCGAGGGCGCGGGCCTCGGCGAAGACGTCCGACCCCGCGCCGAGCTTCAGCCCCAGCGCGTCGCCGTTCAGCACGGCGAACATGGTGCCCGCGAGCGTGAGCACGGGCCGTCCCATCATGCGCGACCGCCGGATGCCCGGATCGCCGAGCTCCGCCACCACGAGGTCGAGGGCCTTGAGGGCCTCCTGAGAGCTGACCGGCGCCGCCATGAGGGGATGCTACTCCCCGGCCCCCGCGAGCGGACGGCGCCGCGCGAGCGGACGGCGCCCGGCGCGAGACCGGCGCTACGCGACCGGCGGGCCCTCCGCGCGCGGCGGCCGCTCCGCCAGCAGCAGCCCCGCGCGCTCGGCGAGCGCCGCCACCGCGAGCGTCGTGCGGTCGCCGAGGTACGGCCCGATCAGCTGCGCCCCCACGGGCAGCCCCGTGCGACGGCCGAGCCCCACCGGCACCGCGGTCGCGGGGTTCCGCCCGATAGCCGCGAGCCGGCTCCAGTCGCCCACGAGCGACGAGGGATGCGCCTGCCCGTCCACGACGATCGTGCGCGAGGCCGCGGGCACCGTCGAGTGCTCCTGCGCGGTCGTCGGCGCGATCGGAGCGAGCACGACGTCGACACCGTCGGGCCGCCCGGCCCCGCGGAACATCGCGCTCCACCGCTCGGTGACGCCCCGCTGCCGCTCCCAGGCCCGCCAGGCGTCGCCGATGACGACGGCGGAATCGCCCGGCGCATCAGCGACCGTGTTCGCCAACTCGATCTCCTGCAGCAGCGCGAAGAACTCCAGCCCCTCGGTGCCCGCGACCGGCGGATGCTCGAGCTCCACGACCTCGCAGCCCTCCCGCTCGAGGCGGCCGGCGAAGGACTCGATGGCCTCCGCCGTCTCGGCGTCGATCGGCAGCGCCTCGTCGCGCCAGAGCGCCACCCGGATGCCGGAGAGCGTGGACACCCGGCTCGGCGGCAGCGCGAGGCGCCAGCCGGCGTCGTCGGGTGCCGCCGCACCGGCCAGCACGTCCATCAGCAGCGCCAGGTCGCGCGCCGACCGGGCGAGCGGCCCCGAGGCCGACAGCGGCGGCTCGATCAGTCCGCCGTCGGGCCAGGGCAGATGCCCGCGCTTGGAGACGGTGCCCGTGCTCGGCCGGTGCCCGAACACCCCGCACCAGGCGGCCGGGATGCGGATCGACCCGGCGAGATCGCTGCCGAGCTCACCGGCCGCGAAGCCCGCCGCCACGGAAGCCGCCGACCCTCCCGAGGAACCACCCGGCGTGCGGGCGGCGTCCCAGGGATTGACCGTGCGACCGAAGTCGTCGTTGGCCGATTGGCTGTCGGCGAGCATCAGCGGCACGTTGCTCTTGCCGAGCAGCACGGCGCCGGCGTCGCGCAGCCGGGCCACCGCCGGGGCGTCACCCGCGGCGATGCGGGAGTCGCTCAGCCGGCCCTGGCTCGTGCGCAGCCCGCGCACGTCGAAGGAGTCCTTGATCGTCATGGGCACCCCGGCGAGCGCCCCGAGAAGCTCCCCGGCCGCCCGACGACGGTCGACCTCGGCCGCCTGGGCGCGCGCGCCGTCGGCGTCGACCGTCACCAGCGCGACCAGCTCGGCATTCTCCCGCCCGATCAGGGCGAGGTGCTCGTCCACGAGCTCGACGGCCGACACCTCCCGGCGCCGGAGCGCCCCCAGCAGGTCATAGGCGTCGAGGGAGTTCAGCGGGGCATCCACCGCGCCATCCTGCCCCACCCGCATTGCGCGCGTGTTTCGGGCCCACGGCGGAGCCCTGCGGCGCAGCCCTGCGGCTCAGCCCGCGTACGCCCCCACGAGCCGCACCGCTCCGCCGTCGACACCCTTGGCGCCCTGCTCGAACCCGTCGGCCGCCGAGAACGCCCGGGTCGCGGTCGAGACCGTGCCGACCGGCCAGGTGCGGATGCCCTCCGCCTCGATCGCCCCGGCCACCGCCGACGCCGACGACGCCGCGACCACCGCGAAGAACCCGATACCGAGGTTCCAGGTGCCCTCTGCCGACTCGAGCGTCGAGCCCGCGAGCGACGACAGCACGCGGAAGACCGGCGCCGGCGACCAGGTCGACCGGTCGACCTCGACCCATGCGCCGCGCGGCAGCACGCGCGCCAGGTTCGCCGCGATGCCACCCCCGGTCACGTGCGAGAGCGAGTGGATGGCGCCCGACAGCGCCGGCTGCGCGAGCACCCGCACGAGCGGCCCCGAGTACAGCCGGGTCGGCTCGAGCAGCACCTCGCCCACGACCCCGCCGAGGTCGTCGGAGCGGTCGGTGTAGCCCAGCGAGGCGTCGGCGAGGATCTTGCGCACCAGCGAGTACCCGTTCGAGTGCAGCCCCGACGACTCCAGTGCGAGCACCACGTCCCCGTCCTGCACCCGCTCGGCCCCGAGCAGCGAGTCGGCCTCGACCGCGCCCACCGCGGCCCCGGCGACGTCGTAGTCGTCGTCGCCCATGAGCCCCGGATGCTCGGCCGTCTCTCCCCCGACGAGCGCCGTGCCGGTCTCGGCACAGGCCGCGGCGATGCCCGCGACGATCGTGGCGATGCGCTCGGGCACCACCTTGCCGCAGGCGATGTAGTCGGTCATGAACAGCGGCCGCGCACCCACGACGACGATGTCGTCGACGACCATGCCCACGAGGTCCTGACCGATGGTGTCGTGCTTGTCGAGGGCCTGCGCGATGGCGATCTTGGTGCCGACCCCGTCGGTCGAGGTGGCGAGCAGCGGATGCTCGAACTGCTTCAGTGCCGACACGTCGAACATCCCGGCGAACCCGCCCACTCCGCCCAGCACCTCGGGGCCGTGGGTGCGCTGCACCGCCGCCTTCATCAGCTCGACCGCGCGGTCGCCCGCCTCGGTGTCGACTCCGGCGGCGGCGTAACTGTTGCTCATGCGCTCATTCTCCCAGTCCGGGCGCCGCGATCAGAAACCGCAGGCAGCGAGCTCCTGCACCGCGGGCTTCAGCGCGGTGGTGCCGCCGAGCAGCACCACGTCGGTGGCACCGAGATCGGCGATGCCCTCGAGCACCCCGCGCGGCACGCAGTCGCCGGGCACCACGTACAGCGGCGCGTCGCGGAGACCCGCGAGCACGCCTCCCGCCAGGGCGTCGGGGAAGTTCAGTCCGGTCGCGAGGTAGACCGTGTCGGCCGAGTCGAAGGCGTCGGCGTTCAGCGCGATCGACGTCGCGTAGCGGTCGTCGCCGCTGACCCGGGAGACGGCGGCCGGCACTCCCGTGCCGAGCGAGTCGGCCACCCCCTGCGAGACGCTGAAGGGGCCGCCCGCGACGGTGAGCGAGCCGCTCTTCAGGCCTCGGAAGAGGTCGAGGGTGGGCGCATCCGCCGTCGCCGCCGGGCCGTTCACGAGCACGACCGGCTCGCCCTTCGAGCCCGCGGCGCCGCCGGCCGAGAGGGCGTCGGCGAAGCCTCCGCCGGTGGCGACGTAGGCGTGGGGCTCGGTCGTGAAGGCGTCGGCCACGACGGCGCGGCTCGCCTCGTAGCGGTCGGCTCCGGCCAGACGGTCGATCCGGGCATCCGGAACCAGCTGGGCGAGCGTCGAGCGCACCGAGTCGCGCACCGAGTCGGTGCCGCCGACGACGACGATGCGCGCGGGCTTCAGCGCGGCGATCTTCGCCGCCACGACGTCGGGAACGGCATCGGGGAGCACCGGCAGCAGCGGGCCGCCCTGCGCGACGGCGGCGGGGCCGGCGCTCAGCGCATCCGGGTAGTTGGTGCCCGTCGCCACGTAGACCACGGGCGCGGTGCCCGGGAAGGCCTCGTCGGCGACGGCCACCGCCACGTCGAACCGGGTGGCGCCGTCGAGGCGGCTGACGGCCGGGCGGTCGGCGACGAGCACGGTGCCGGTGACCGTCTTCGAGCGCTGGATGCCCTCGCCGTAGCTCGCGAAGAGGCTGACGCTGTGGCTGCCGGCGCCGATGCCCGCCGCATCGGGGATCGACCAGCGCCCGTCGGCGCCGACCGGGACGAGCGTCTCGGGGCCGCCGTCCACCGAGAGGTGCACCGTGTGACGGAGGCCGCCGCCCGGCACCGTGCCGGCCGCCGCCTCACCGCGGTACAGCGGCACTCCGCCGAGGAGCGCCTCGCTCACGGGAGCGGCGACGTCGACCAGGGGCTCCCACGACGTCTGCACCTCGAGGGCGTCCTCGAAGAACGGCGAGTCGATCGGGAACGAGCCGGTGGTGCGACCGCTCTCGCCGCAGCCCGTCTTGTAGTCGCCGAACGAGATGACGCCCACGGCGTAGGAACCGGCGATGACCGCTCCGCCGCTGTCGCCGCCCAGGGCGCAGATGTTCGAGAGGAAGGCGTTGACGTCGGTCGAGCCGATCTTCGAGGCGATGTCGACGGACTTGACCGTGCCGCAGGTCCAGCCGGTCTTGCGACCCGATTTGCAGATGCTCTGGCCCACGACCGCGCGGGTGTAATCGCGCACCGTCGCGCGCTCTCCCGACTCGGCCGAACCCTGGTTGCCACCCCAGCTGCCGACGGCGGGCTGCGGGGTCCAGGCCGGGGCCGTGGCGTAGAGGGCGGTGTCGTACCAGCTGCCGAACTTCAGCGAGGCCGGCAGCGGCGAACCGAGGGTGGTGCCGGCCACGGTCGGGTCCTGACCGGGTCTCGGCTGCTCGAGCGAGAACACCCGGCCGCTGTACTCGGCCCCGGGGGTGACGCAGTGCCCGGCCGTGAGGAACTGCGCGGCGCCGGTCGAGCCGTCGATGCCGTTGAAGCCGACGGAGCAGAAGTAGTCGTAGAGACCCTTGTGGTTGTAGTACCCCTGACCGCCGACGAGATCGCGGAGGAACTCGGCGTCGGGGAGGTCGGCGCTCTGGCGGCTCGGCGTGGTCTCGGTCGAACCGCCCACCTCGGCGAGCGCGCCGGCCTGCCGCGCCGCCGCCGCGTCGGACTCTGTGGGCACCGTCACGACGAGTTCGGTGCCCTCGAGCCGCGACCCGAGCACCACGGTGCCCGTCGCCTGCAGGGCGTCGACGACCTCGGACGCGGTGGCCGCCGCGTCGGCCTGCGCGTAGAACTGCTCGGGGGTGATGCCGAGGTCGCGCTCGAGGGCGGCGGCGAGCTCGGGCGGGGTGCCCGCCGCTTCGGCGCCGTAGGCCTCGAGCGGGAAGCCGCCCATCACGACGGGGCCGGGGGCGACCGGCTCGGGGCCGGGGTCGGCGAGGGCGGCGGAGGCGGGTGCTCCCAGGAGGGCGCCGGCCGCGAGGGCGAGGGCGGTCAGCGACCCGGTGACGGCGGTGCGGACGGTCATGGCTGGTGCCTCTCGTTCGACCGAGGGCGCGTGCCGCCGCCCGAGGGCGTCACGATGATCGGAGTCCCCCCGGCTCGATCCTGTTCATCGTACGTCGTCGACTCGCGCGGGTCGACCCGGCCGCCTTGCCGGGTCGGCCCGGCCGGCTCGCCAGGTCGGCCCGGGCGGCTCCCCGGGCCGACCCGGCCGCTCAGAACGCGCAGGGCGTCAGGTCGGCCACCGCCGGCTTCAGGGCGTTGTCGCCGCCCAGCAGCACGACCTCGCTCGCTCCCATCGACGTGATGCTGCCGAGCACCGCCCGCGGCACGCAGTCGGTCGGCACGACGAACAGGGGCGAGTCGCTGATGCCGGCGAGCACCCCGCCGGCCAGCGCATCCGGGAAGTTGTAGCCGGTGGCGAGGTAGACCGTGCCGGCCGTCTGGAAGGCGCCCGTGTTCAGTGCGACCGAGGTGGCGAAGCGGTCGCTGCCCGTGAAGCGGTCGACCGCGGCCGGCACGCCCGTGCGCAGCGACCCCTCGACGCCGGTCGACACCGAGTTCGGACCGCCGACGATCGACAGCGACGTGGTCTTCAGGCCGCCGAGGAGCTTCACCGTGGCGGCGTCCGCCGAGGCCGCTCCTCCGTTCACGAGCACGACCGGCTCGCCCTTCGACCCGGCCGCCCCGCCCGCGGACAGCGCGTCGGGGAAGTTGCCGCCCGTGCTGACGTAGGCGTGCGCGGCAGTGCCGAACGCGTTCTTGACCACCGCGCGGCTGACCGCGTAGCGGTCGGCTCCGGCGATCCGCTCGACGGTCGCGGTCGGCACCAGGCTCTTCAGGGTCGTCTCCACCGAGGCGTTCACGGCGTTGACCCCGCCGACGATCACGATGCGCTGCGGCTTCAGCGCGGTGAGCTTCGCGGCCACGACGTCGGGCACGCCGTCGGTGAGCACCGTCAGCAGCGGGCCGCCCTGGGTGGTCGCGGCGGGACCGGCGCTCAGCGCATCCGGGTAGTTGTAGCCCGTGGCGACGTAGACGACGGGAGCCGTCGTCGGGAAGGCGGCGTCGGCGATCGCGACGGCGACGTCGAAGCGCGTGGCGCCGCCGATGCGGGAGACGGCCGGCCGCTCGGCCACGAGGAACGAGCCCGAGACCGCGCCCGTCTGCTGGCGGCCGTCGAGGTAGCTGGTGCGCATGCTGAAGGTGTGGGTGCCCGGGGTGAGCCCGACGGTCGATGGCGCCGAGAAGACGCCCGTCTTCGACACGGGCAGGGCCTCGGCGTCGCCTCCGTCGATCGTGAGCAGCACGCTGTGGTGCGGTCCGCCGCCGGCGACCGTGCCGGTGACCGGCGATCCGGCGTACAGCGGTGCACCGCCGCCGAGCACCGGGCTCGCCGGCTTGGCCAGCTCGACCAGCGGCTGCCAGCCGGGAGCGATGTCGAAGGCGTTCTCGTAGGGCGAGTCGATCGGGAACGACCCCGTGAGCTTGCCGCTCTCGGAGCAGCTCTGCTCGAACTGACCGAGCGAGAGCACGCCGAGGGCGTTGGAACCCGACATCACGGCGCCGCCGCTGTCGCCCGGCAGCGCGCACATCGTCGAGGTGAACGCGTTGACGATCGCGCCGGTGCTCGACTCCTCCCAGTACTCGTCGACCGCGGTGACCGTGCCGCAGGTCCAGCCGCTGGTGCGGCCCGACTTGCAGATGCCCTGACCGACGACCGCCCGGGAGTAGTCGCGCACGGTGACGGGCGTGCCGGAGGTGACCGAGCCCCGGTTCAGCTTCCAGGTGCCGACGGCCGCCCGCGGGGTGAAGTTGGAGGTGTAGGTCTCGAACGCACTGACGTCGTAACCCTCACCGAACCGCGTCTCGGCGGCGATCGGATTGCCGAGCGGGTCGCCCCAGCCGGGCTCGTCCTGATCGGGCCGGTTCTGCTCCAGGAAGTTGACGTAATGACCCGACTGTCCGCAGTGGCCCGCGCTCAGGAACTCGGCCGACGACGACTCCGACAGTCCGTTGACCCCCACCGAGCAGTAGTAGACCCAGGTGCCGTCGACCCAGTAGTACCCCTGGCCGCCCACGAGGTCGCGGAGGGCGGTGCCCGACTCGACCGGCTGCGCCGACCGGACGGGCGCGGAGCCGAGCTCGGCGACGGCCCCGGTCTCGGCGACCGCGGCGGCGGCGGTCTCGTCGGCCACCGTCAGCACGAGCTGCGTGCCCTCCAGCCGCGACGCGAGCACGTCGACGCCCGAGGCCCGTAGCTCGTCGACGACCTCGACGCCCGTCGCCGCGGCATCGGCCTGCGCGTAGTACTCCGCCGGGCTGAGGCCGAGGCCGGCCTGGAGCGCGTCGGCGAGCTCCGGCGGGGTGGCCGCGGCCTGCGCCGCATAGGCCTCGGCCGAGAAGGCGCCCATCACGGTGCGCCCGGCGGGAGCGGTCGTCGTGGGCTCGGGGGTCGGCGGCTCGTCGGCCCCGGCGGCTGGGGCTCCGAGGAGCGCGCCCGCGGCGAGGGCGGAGACGGTGAACACGCCGAGCACGCCGAGGCGGCGGACACGGGGACGGGGAGCAGGACGCAGCACGCGATGCCTCTCAGTGGGGCCGAGAGCGGACGTCGCCTTCCGGGGTGTCGTCGCTGACGCTCACGAGTCCCCCGGCTCGGATCTAGCTCATCCTAGGGCGGCGGAGGCGCAGGATCCGGGCCGCGCCGGGGTCCCAGTTCGGGGGTCAGTCCTCCGACTCCAGCAGCGCCGCCGCGTCGGCGACCTGGCCGAAGAAGAGCGCCTGGTCGGCGAGCTCGGCCGGGTCGCCCGACGAGCCCTGGATCGTGATCGTGAAGGCGCGGCCGTCGGATCGCTCGAGGTACCAGGAGCCCGCCAGCACGCCGACCGAGCTGCCGCCCTTGAAGGCGATGTACGACCAGGTGTCGCCGCCGGTGAGCTCCTCGCCGAGCCCCGGGTTGATCGCGAGGATCTCGCGCACCGGCGCACCCGTCGGCGCCTTCGCCTTCTGCTGCAGCCCGCGGTGCACGGCGACGAGGTCGTCGGGGGTGGTGAACCAGTCGAGCCCCTGCTCCCAGACCGGGGTGGTGACCGCGGCCGCGTCGACGTCGAGCAGGCCGGTGGGGAGTCCGGCGAGGAGAGCCCGCCGCCCGTCCTGGTCGGCCGCCTGCCAGGCGTCGGCCGACGACGGCGTGCCCCAGCCGAGCTGGAACAGCGCGCGGGTGGTCAGCAGCGGGGTGTTCTCGGCGGGGTCGTGGTGGCCGAGCTCGGCGAACGACCTCTCGACGGCCTCCGGCCCCACCGTCGCGACGAGCAGGTCGGTGGCCGTGTTGTCGCTCTGCGAGATCATCGCGGCAGCAGCATCCTGAACCGTGATCGTCGTGCCGCTCGGCTCGAGCCGCAGATCGCCCGAGGGCAGGCTCTTGACGGCGTCGGTGAGGGTGAGCGGCGAGTCCCAGGCGAGCGTGCCGGCCGCGACCGCGTCGGCCACCGCGCCGAGCACGTAGAGCTTGAACATCGAGCCCGAGGGCTTCGACTCGTCGGCATCGGCCTGCCCCGGGCTCGTGGCCTCGAGGATGCGCTCCCCGCTCGCCACGTCGGTGACGACGAGCGTGGTGTCGGCGGCGAACCCGGCGATCGCGTCGTCGAGCTCCTGCCACGACGCCGCCGGCACCCGGTCGGCGGCCGAAGGGCTGAACAGGATGCCGTTGATCAGCTCGTCGGCGTCGAGCGAGAGCTGCAGGTCGAGCCTCTGCCCGTCGCGGTCGACGATTGTCACGAGCGCCTGGCCCTCGGCTGACTGCACCGAGGTGGGCACCCACGGGCCGGAGGCGCGGAGGCCCGTGAACACCTCGGCCAGCTGGGCGGGCGTGAGCTGCGAGGCCACGGTGGGCGACAGGCGCTCGGTCACCTGGCCCTCGATCTGGTTCGGCTCGGTCGGTTCACTGCTGATCGACTCGATCACCCAGGCGGCGTGCTCGCCGACGGCGGTGTCGGGCAGGGCGACGGGGGTGGGTGCTGCGGTGGAAGCGTACGACGAGGCCGGGCCCGTGCCCGCACCGGTGCCCGCGCCGCTCCCGGTGCAGCCCGCGAGCACGGCGGCGGTCGTGAGGGCGAGGGCGGCGAGCGCCGTTCGGGCCGGGGCGGTGCGCGGTGAGAGAGTCATGGCTCCAGCCTTTCGAGCGGGCTCCGGATGCGCATCCGGCGGCCGGGGGACCGCCCTCCCCCTGGCGGCGGAACCCGCCGCGCCGGAGCGGCGGAACCGCCCGACCAGCAGCGGCCGAACCGCCCGACCACCGGGGCCCGATCGACCGGTAGAATCGTTGCAATGTGCGGCATCGTGGGCATCGTTTCGGCTGAGCCCGTCAACCAACTCGTCTACGACTCCCTCCTGCTGCTGCAGCACCGCGGGCAGGACTCCACCGGCATCGCCACCGCCGAGGGCAGCGTCTTCCACATCGTGAAGGCGAAGGGCCAGGTGCGCGAGGCGTTCCGCACCCGCGACATGCGCTCGCTGCTCGGCACCATGGGTCTCGGCCACGTGCGCTACGCCACCCAGGGCCAGGCCTCGCAGGAGCAGGAGGCGCAGCCCTTCTACGTGAACGCGCCGTACGGCATCATCCTGGTTCACAACGGCAACCTCACGAACACCCGCGAGCTCACGAACGAGCTGTACAACATCGACCGCCGGCACCTGAACACCAGCTCCGACACCGAGGTGCTGCTGAACGTGTTCGCCAACGAGCTGCAGTCGCAGATCACCGGCCTCTCGCTCGACCCCGATCAGGTCTTCACCGCCGTCGAGCGGGTGCACGAGCGCGTCGAGGGCTCATACGCCACCATCGCGATGATCGCCGGGCACGGGCTGCTCGCGTTCCGCGACCCGTTCGGCATCCGCCCCCTCACCATCGGCAGCCGCCTGCTGCAGAGCGGTCAGATGGAGTACGTCGTCGCCTCCGAGTCGCTGGTGATGGAGAGCCTCGGCTACCAGATCGTGCGCGACGTCGAGCCCGGCGAGGCCGTGTTCATCACCCTCGACGGCGAGCTGATCTCAAAGCAGTGCGCGCCGAACGCCCGGCTCATCCCGTGCTCGTTCGAGTACGTCTACCTCGCCCGGCCCGACTCGGTGCTCTCGGGCATCTCGGTCTACGAGGCCCGGCTGCGGCTCGGCGACTACCTCGCCGACACGGTCGCCCGCTACACGCCGATGGGCGACATCGACGTGGTCATGCCCATCCCCGACTCCTCCAGGCCGGCCGCGATGCAGGTGGCCCAGAAGCTCGGCGTCGAGTACCGCGAGGGCTTCTACAAGAACCGCTACGTCGGCCGCACGTTCATCATGCCGGGCCAGGCGGCGCGCAAGAAGTCGGTGCGTCAGAAGCTGAACGCCATGTCGAGCGAGTTCAAGGGCAAGAACATCCTGATCGTCGACGACTCGATCGTGCGCGGCACCACCTCGAAGGAGATCGTCGACATGGCCCGCCAGGCCGGGGCGAACAAGGTCACCTTCGCATCGGCGGCGCCGCCCGTGCGCTACCCGCACGTCTACGGCATCAACATGCCGTCGCGGCACGAGCTCGTCGCGCACGACCGCAAGATCCCCGAGATCGCGGCGGCCATCGGCGCCGACCACCTCATCTACCAGGAGGTGGAGGACATGCGGAAGGCCATCACGCAGGGCTCACCCCTCGTGCACGACCTCGAGATGAGCTGCTTCACGGGCGAGTACGTCACGGGCACCGTCACGCCCGAGTACCTCGCGTGGGTGGAGAAGAACCAGCTCTCCTAGGCTGGGCACATGCCGACTCCTGACTTCGTCCTGTCCCTGCGCGAGAAGATCGGGCACGAGCAGCTCTGGCTCACGGGGGTGACCGCCGTGGTGCTGCGGGCGGCGTCGGGTCAGGATGCTCGCGCCGATGTGCCGGGTTCGGTGGCCGACGTGCTGCTCGTGCGGCGCAGCGACAACGGCGCCTGGACGCCGGTGACCGGCATCATCGACCCGGGCGAGGAGCCCGCGGTGGCGGGTGCGCGCGAGGTGCTCGAGGAGGCGGACGTGGTCGCCGAGCCCGTCAGCCTCGCCTGGGTGCACACGCTGCCCGAGGTCGTCTACGACAACGGCGACCGCACGCTGTACCTCGACCTCTGCTTCCTGTTCCGCTACGTGTCGGGCGAGCCGTTCCCGGCCGACGGCGAGAACACCGAGGCGGCGTGGTTCCCGCTGGACGCGCTGCCTGTCATGAGCACCGAGATGCGCGCGCGGATCGACGCGGCGGTCGCGGGCGAGGCCGCGGCCCGGTTCGAGTTCTAGGCGCGAGCTCTTCCGCCTTCTCGCACTCGCGCCGGGGCGTCGCTTGGCGCTTTCAGGCACTTCCGAAGCATCCGCCGTAATCTGGCCCATATGCCCGAAGCACCACACCGCCTCACCAGTGCGTTCCAGCGCCTGATCGACGGCACCAAGCGCCCCGTCGGCATGATGCTCGCCCTCGGCGTGGCCTCTGCCCTGCTCGTCACCGTGATGGCCGTTCCCGCGGTCGCCGTCACCGGGGTGTACGCTTCGCGCACCGCCGACGTGCTCGACACGCTGCCCGACTACATCCGGCCGTCGACGCTCGCGCAGAACTCCGAGATCTACGCCACGAACAGCGACGGCACCCAGGTGCTGCTCGCCACGGTGTTCGACCAGAACCGTCAGGAGGTGGGCTGGGACGACATCTCGCCCTACGTGAAGGACGCGGTCGTCACCACGGAGGACCCGCGCTTCTACGAGCACGCGGGCGTCGACATCGCCTCGACTCTGCGCGCGGCCCTCGGCAACGTCGCCTCGGGCGGCGTGGAGAGCGGCGCCTCGACCATCACGATGCAGTACGTGCGCAACATCCTCGTGCAGCAGGCGGAGTCGCTCGACACCAAGGCCGAGCGCGACGCCGCCTACGAGGCCGCGACCACCGAGTCGGTCGATCGCAAGCTCACCGAGATGCGCCTCGCGATCGCGCTCGAGAAGCAGTATTCGAAGAACGACATCCTGCTCGGCTACCTCAACATCGCGAACTTCGGCGGCTCGGTCTACGGCATCCAGGCCGCGGCCGAGTACTACTACGGCGTCAGCGCCAAAGACCTCTCGGTCGCGCAGGCCGCCTCGCTCGCCGCCACGGTGAACGAGCCGAACGGGCTGCGCATCGACGAGCCCGAGAACATCCCTGACAACCAGGCCCGCCGTGACGAGGACGTGCTCGCCTCGATGCTGAAGCACAAGGCGATCACGCAGCAGCAGTACGACGAGGCCATCGCCACGCCGGTCACGCCCGTGATCACCGCGCCCACCACCGGCTGCCAGGCCGCCGCCAGCGGCGCCGCCTACTTCTGCGACTACGTCACCTACATCGTTCGGAACGACGCCACCTTCGGCGACACCTCCGACGAGCGCTGGTCGAACTTCAAGCGCGGCGGCTACAAGATCTACACGACGCTGAACACCGACCTGCAGTGGAACGCCGACTCCTTGATGAAGGAGTACGTGCCGGCGTCCAGCGACGAGGCCGACCTCGGCTCGACGATCGTCACGGTCGAGCCGGGCACGGGGCGCATCCTGGCGATGGCCCAGAACACGAACTACGCCGCCGACCCCGACACCCCGGTGGCCGGTTCGACCGCCCTGAACTACAACACCGACATCGACTACGGCGGATCCTCGGGCTTCCAGGTGGGGTCGACCTACAAGGTGTTCGCGCTGGCCGAGTGGCTGAAGCAGGGGCACACCCTGTCCGACCGGGTCTCGGGCAACGAGCGCGAGTGGGATCAGTCGACCTTCCCGAACAGCTGCCAGGCCCTCGGCGGCCCGTGGGAGCCGGCGAACGACGGCAGCGCCCGCCCGGGCACCATGTCGGTGCAGAACGCGCTCACCAACTCGGTGAACAACGCCTTCATCGCCATGGCGCAGCAGCTCGACCTCTGCGCGATCAAGGCCACCGCCGAGTCCCTCGGGGTGCACCGCGCCGACGGCAACCCGCTCGACACGCAACCCTCTTCGGTTCTCGGCACCAACGAGATCGCGCCGCTGACCATGGCCGCCGCCTACGCGGCCATCGCGGCGAACGGCGTCTACTGCGCTCCGGTCGCGATCGACCGCATCGTCGGCCCCGACGGCCAGGACGTGCAGGCCCCGCAGGCCAACTGCCAGCAGACCATGGACCCGTCGATCGCCTCGACGCTCGCCTACGCCATGCTCGGGCCGATCGAAGAGGGCACCGCGGTCGCCTCGAACCCCGAGGACGGCATCACGCACATCGGCAAGACCGGCACCACCGACAACGAGAAGGACACCTGGATGGTCGGGGCCTCCACCAAGGCCGCCACGGCGGTCTGGGTCGGCAACGTGACCGGTGACGTGTCGATGACCGACGTCTACCCGAACGGCTACCTCGGCTCGACGGTGCGGCACCGCATCTGGAACGGGATGATGACGGTCAACGACGAGGTGCTCGGCGGCGACGACTTCCCCGAGCCGAACGAGGAGCTCGTGGACGGCAGCTCGGAGCGCTTCGACTCGTCGAGCTCGTCGGGTTCGTCGAACTCGGACTCGGGGTCTGGCTCGGGCACTACGCCGTCACCGTCGTCGACGTCGGCTCCCTCGGCTCCGGTCGCGCCCGCGCCTGCCGACCCGGCTCCCAGCGCGCCGGCACCGGCTCCGGCTCCCGACCCCGTGGTGCCGGCCGACCCGGTTCCGACGCCGGCTGCGACGCCGTCGCGCTGACCTGATCGGCGGCCCTGTCGGGCGGAAGTTTTCGAGCATTCATCAGGCCTTTCTGATAGAATCTCAGTATGCTTCCAGCCGATCTCCCCACCGCGAGCGGCGTCGAGTTGCTCGAGGAGATCGCCGCGAGCGAGGCCCAGTTGCGGGTGCTCCAGGCGTGGGTGATCCGGCTCGCCGGTGAGGTGGGCGTGCGGTCGCGCCCTGAGCTCGGAGACGAGGGGTTGAGTCGCTCGCAGAACTTCACGTCTCCGGTCGCGCTGCTCGCCACTGTCACCGGCGCGTCGGCGAAGGAGTGCAAGAGCCGGCTCGATCTCGGAAAGCGGCTGCGGGGCGAGATGATGCTCGGTGGGGGCGAAGGGCCCGCGCCATACCCACGCGTGGCGGATGCGCTCGACTCGGGCGAGCTGCCCATCGAGGCCGCGGCGACCATCGTTCGGCGGTGCAGAGAACTCGCCGACCGCGGATGCGCGCCCGACGTCGTCGCCGGTGCCGAGGAGACTCTCGTCGATCAGACCCTCTCCTGCCACCTCTCGGCCGATGAAACGGCGCGGATGGCGATCCACCTGCGGGAGGTGCTCGACCCCGACGGGGCGGAGCCGCGCGACCAAATACACCAACAACTCCGCTTCCTCACCATCGGTCAATCGCCGGACGGGATGATCCGCGGCACATTCGCGCTCACCCCGGAGCAGGGCGGGGTGTGGCGGTCGAGCTTCCAGGCCATGCAAAGCCCCCGCGTGACCGGCCCGCGCTTCCTCGAGGAGGGCGACTACGTCACCGCCGACGACCGCACCTCAGCGCAGAAGAACGCCGACACCATCACCGAACTCATCGCCCGCGCGGCCGGTGCCGACGACATGCCCCGAATCAACGGGGCCACCACGACCCTGAACCTCCACGTGACGCTCGCCGATCTCGAGGCCGGGCGCGGGGTCGGGTACATCGACGGGCTCGACGAGCCGGTCCCCATGTCGACCGTGGAGCAAATGCGGTGCACCTCACCGATGGCGGTCACGCTCTTCGGCGACCGGGGCGAGGTCCTCTTCCACGGCAAAACCAAGCGACTCTTCACCGCCGCCCAGAACCGGGCACTCGCCGCCCGAGACGGCGGCTGCGTGTGGCCCAACTGCGACCGACCACCCTCCTACTGCGAAACCCACCACGCCGACGAATGGGTCTCCGACGACCACCCACCAGGCAGAACCGACATCGACAACGGCGTCCTCCTCTGCCACTTCCACCACTCCCACCTCCACAAAGCAGACTGGAAACTAGTCATGCAAGGCGGAGTACCCCACCTGATCCCACCCCGATGGAACGACCCCGAACAAACCCCCATCCCAACCACACGCCGACGCACCATCACACGCCCGGCCGCCTAACAACGCGCCCACCCGCACAACCCGGCCACAATCACCGAGGGCAAGCGCAAAGCGCGCGGCAGCCCCCCAGAGCCGGACCCCCGACGCTGGCCGCCGACAGAGCTGCCGCGCGCTGACGCGCTTGCCCTCGATGGTCATGGCGAAGTTATCGAGGCGCTGGAGGACCGCCCGACGTTTGTGAGAGATTGGTCGCCATGTGTGGGTCGGATCGGATGGATACTCCCGATATCGGCGCCTCTGCCTGGCGCTGATTCCGTCGCTGCGGGTTCCGGGTCCCTGGTCCGGGTTCCGGGTTTCGGGTCCCTGGACCGGGTCCCTGGTCCGGGTTCCGGGCTCCAGGTTCTGGGCCCCTGGTTCGGGTCCCTGGTCCGGGGTCCTGGTCCGGGGTCCGGGTCCGGGTCCGGGTTCCGGGTCCGGGGTCCGGGGGCCGGTCCGGGGTCAGGGGTCACGGGTCGGGGGTCCGGGTCCGGGGCCGGGGGCCGGACCGAGGTCAGGGGTCACGGGCCACGGGTCCGGGCCGAGGTCAGGGGGCCGGGGCCGCCGTTGCCGTGGGGGCGTCGGTGAGAATGCGGACGGCCGGGCCGTAGCGGTCGAGGAGGGCGTCGATCTGCGTCTGTTCGTGGCCCTCCAGGGAGAGTTCGAGCAGGCCGTCGACGCCGCTGCCCCAGCCGACCAGGTCGATGCCGTCGAGGTCGCCCGCGTCGACGTCGGCCGTCACCGCGTCGGCCGCCGCCTGCGCGTCACGGGCCGAGACATAGGACTGCTCGAAGAGCACCTGGTCGCGCTTCATGCCCGAGACGCCGACCAGGTCGTTCTCGATCGCCGGGTCGAGTTCGGTGAGGTAGATGCGCAGCACGTTCGGGTCGCCGCGGGTGCCGCTGGCGAGCCCCGTGTAGACCTCGGGGTAGCGGCCCGGGGCGTAGCCGCGGATCGCCTGCATGCCCGCGACGAGCTCCGGGCCGATCATCGCCATGTCGTCCTCGACGTCGCCCGAGCCGTAGTCGGCGGGGTCGTAGTCACCGACGTAGGGGACGACGAACGGGGGCTCCGCGTCCGAGGGGGACGTGGTCTGCGGTGCAGAGGGAGCACCCGTCGACGGAGCGGTGGCGGCGGGAGGGGTCGCGGTGGGTGACGGAGCGCCGGCAGACGGGTCGCGCTGCCCCGCGCATCCGGAGACCGACGCCGTGAGGGCGATCGTGAGCACCAGCCCGACCGCGAGCCGATTCGAGCGGACGTTCATGTCGCCTCCCCGTGCGCCCCGCTGCCGGTGGTTACGCCGACAGCTCGGCAAGCTTCTGTTCTATGACGGTAGCAGCGTCGTCGATCAGCGCCTCGGAGATTACGACGCTGGGCAGGAAGCGGAGGACGCTGTCCCAGCTTCCGGCGTCGAGCACGATCACGCCGTTCGACGTGGCGTGGCGGATGATCGCCGCCAGCGCCTCAGGGTTCGGCTTCTTCGTGCCCGGCTGCACCAGCTCGACACCGAACATCGCGCCCTTGCCTCGCACCTCGCCGACGATCGGGAAGCGCTCCGCCCAGTCGCCGATGCGGGCGAGGAACGCGCGCTCCACGCGCTGGGCCTCGCCGATCAGGTCATCGCGCTCGATGACCTCGAAGACCTTGAGCGCCGCCGCGGTGGAGACCGGGTTGCCGCCGAAGGTGCCGCCAATGCCGCCGGGCTGCACCGCATCCATGATCTCGGCCCGGCCGGTGACCGCCGCGAGCGGGAAGCCGCCCGCGATGCCCTTGGCGCTCGTGACAAGGTCGGGCACGACGCCGTGGTGCTCGATGGAGTACCAGGCGCCCGTGCGCGCGATGCCGGCCTGGATCTCGTCGGCGACGAAGACGATGCCGTTCTCGGTGCAGAACTCGCTGAGGCGTTTGAAGTAGCCGGGCGCCGGGATGATGATGCCGCCGTCGCCCTGGATGGGCTCGACGAACAGCGCGGCGAGCTCGGTGGCGCCGATGTGGGTGACGATGTAGTCGATCGTGCGCTCGGCCGCCTCCTCACCCGTCATGCCCTCGGGGTCGCGGAAGGGGTAGCTGATGGGCACGCTGTAGATGTCACCCGGCATCGGGCCCATGCCGGCGCGCTCGGGCCAGGGGCGGTAGGTCATCGCCATGGTGAGGTTGGTGCGGCCGTGGAAGGCGTGGTCGAGGGTCGCGATGACCCGTCGGCCCGTGTACTTGCGGGCGATCTTGACCGCGTTCTCGACCGCCTCGGCACCCGAGTTCACGAGGATCGAGTGCTTCTCGAAGTCGCCAGGGGTGATCTCGGCGAGCTTCTCGGCCACCCGAAGGTAGGTTTCGTACGGCGTGACCGTGAAGAGCGTGTGGGTGAGCTTGGCGGCCTGCTCGGCGGCGGCCGCCACGACCTCCGGATGCGCGTGGCCAACGGTCGTGACACCGATGCCGCAGCCCAGGTCGATGATCTGGTTGCCGTCGACGTCGACGAGGATGGCGCCTGAACCGTGGTCCATGTAGATGTCGGCGAGGGTGCCGGCGCCCCGCGACACGGCCTTGCGGCGCCGCTCGTGCAGCTCGCGCGACTTGGGGCCGGGCAGCTCGGTGACGAGCTTGCGCTCCTGGGGAACCGTGAACGGGGTGTCGGAAGCCATGCCCCGAGCCTATGCCTCGCCTCTGACAGAGGGGTCAGAAGGGTCAGCCGGGTCAGCCGCCCGCCGTGCCCGACTTCGACGAGGCGAAACCCGACTTGCCCGACGAGCCGAAGCCCGACTTCAGCGGCGCCCGCTCCCCGGTCGTCGCCCCGGCCGGCGCCGGCGAGACCACGTCGCTCTGCAGCCGCGATCCCGGCGCGGCGAACCCGGCCGACGGCACCGGCGCCCAGCCCGAGACACGCGACGAGTTCCACCGCGACCCCGCGAACAGCAGCGGCCCGAGCCACAGCCCGGTGTACCCCGCCCGCGGGTAGTTCGAGGACGGCTCGCACAGCTCCTCGGGAGTGTCCACGATGTCCTGCCCCTGCTTCTCGAGCACCGCGATCTGCTCGGTCACGTCGGCGATGCAGTCCTCCTTCGAGGAGTACATCGGCCGCTCGGCGTCCGACGGCACCACGTACTTCTGCCCGTCGGCACCCTCCAGCACCACACCCTCCTCGGTGGGCGCACAGCCCGAGAGCGCGAGCACCGCGCCGGCGATCGAGGCGACGGCCACACCCCGGGTGAGCCCCGGACGGTTGGCCACGGCGATGCCCGACAGCGACAGACGGGTCGAGGCGGCAGATCTCATCGGGAACCTCCGGGGGCGATGTAGTGCGGCACGAACTCGGCGAGGTCGCCCGTGATCGGCCCGCTCGTCTCGCGCAGGTCGATGCCCGCGGGCGTCTCCCCCACGATCCAGCTGCCGATCACGGCCGTCTTGCCGGGGATCGGCGGGAAGGCGGCGAGCGCCTGGTACACGAGGTCGTCGTAGGGGCCGGGCTCCGACGCGACCAAAGCACCCGAGGCATCGTGCACCGAGACGTTCGCGCCTTCGCGACCGAGTCGCGGCTTCGACACGTACGGGCGCCCGGAAAGAGCATCCGGAGCCGAGAAAGCGGGCAGCAGGTTCGGGTGCCCCGGGAACAGCTCCCAGAGCACGACGAGCAACTGCTTGTTGCTCAATAGCAGCTTCCAGGCGGGCTCGACCCACTGCGTGGCGCCCCGGCTGATCGGCAGGAAGCCGCCGAACTGCTCGGTGATCATCCACTCCCACGGGTACAGCTTGAAGATGTGGCGGATGGGCTCGTCGGAGCCGTCGAGGAAGAGCTGCCGGTCCATGCTCCAGCGCACGTCCTCCATGAAGACGAGCTTCGGGTCGAAGCCGGCGGCGGCAGCGGTCTCGGCCATGTAGGCCACGGTGTCGAAGTCCTCCACGATCAAGGCGCCGTCGCCCGTGTCGTGCAGCGAGGCGAGGTGCAGCCGGGCCCCGGGGGCGAGGCCCCAACGAGCGGTGCGGATGTGCGTCCACTGCTCCACGAGCAGCTCGTGCAGCCCGTTGAACTGGTCGGCGTCGGCCGGCAGCGCGCCCGAGGAGCGCAGGTCGTCGAACCACTGCCACTGGGCGGCGGCCGACTCGACGAGCGAGGTGGGCGTGTCGGCGTTGAACTCGAGCAGCGACACGGTGCCCGCCCCGTCGTAGGCCAGGTCGAAGCGGCCGTAGACCGTGGGGTCGTCGTCGTCCCAGGATGCGCGGACGAGCTCGTGGTACCGCCCCGGTATGCCGAACTCCTCGAACCGGCCCTGGCGCACCACGTGCTCGACGGCGTCCATGCACCGCGTGAACAGCTCGGTCGTGGCCGCCTCGATCAACTCTATCTCGGGCATCGTGAAGACGTAGGCGGCGGACTCGTTCCAATACGGCCGGCCGCCCTCCGACTCGAGGTCGTAGAAGCTGAAGCCGACCGCGTCGAGGCGGTCGCGCCACGCGTGTCGGGGGGTCATCTCGGTGCGATGCATCGTCACGAGCGTAACCCCGCGGCGGGGGTGCGGGGCGGGGCTTGCGGGTGACGCCCGGGTCGGGCATCCGCTCGCTCTGGCGAGAAGCCGGCAGAGCGGATGCCCGCCCGCACTACTTCAGCGCGTCGAGCTCGGCGAACTCCTCGTCGCTCAGCTCGATCGCGGCCGCGGCGACGTTCTCCTCGAGGTGGCCGACCGACTTGGTGCCGGGGATCGGCAGCATCACGGGCGAGCGGCGCAGCAGCCAGGCGAGCGCGAGCTGGCTCGGGGTGACGCCGTGCCGCGCGGCGAGCTCGGCCAGGGGCGAGCCCTCGCCGCTCAGCTTGCCGGTCGCGAGCGGGAACCATGGGATGAAGGCGATACCCTCGGCGGTCGCGTGGTCGAGCAGCGCCTCGGACTTGCGGTTCGAGATGTTGAACAGGTTCTGCACGGAGACGATCGGGGCGACGGCCGACGCGGCCTCGACCTCGTCGATCGAGACCTCGGAGAGGCCGATGTGGCGCACCTTGCCCTCGTCCTGCAGGGCCTTGAGCTCGCCGATCTGCTCCTCGAGCGGCACCTTCGGGTCGATGCGGTGCAGCTGCAGCAGGTCGATGCGGTCGACGCCGAGGTGGCGGAGGTTCAGCTCGGTCTGCTGGCGCAGATACTCGGGGCGGCCGACCGGGATCCACTCGTTCGGGCCCTGGCGGGTGAAGCCGACCTTGGTGGCGATGGTGACGCCCTCGGCGTAGGGGTGCAGCGCCTCGCGGATGAGGCCGTCGGTGACGAAGGGCCCGTACGCGTCGGCGGTGTCGATCAGGGTCACGCCGAGCTCGACGGCGCGGCGCAGCACGGCGATCGCGCCGGCGCGGTCGGCCGGCTCGCCCCACACGCCGGGGCCGGTGAGCTGCATGGTGCCGAAGCCGAGGCGGTCGACGCTGAGATCTCCGCCGATGGCGAAGGTTCCGGATGCGGCGGCGGGCTTCTGAGAGCTGGTGTCAGTCATGCAGGGGTCAACCGGGTGGGGCGCCGCTCTCTTCCCCCATGGCGTTCGCCAGGCGCGGAACACCGCGGCCGCCCTCGCGCCTCGAAGTGGAGTAGCAATTGCTCATCACGCCCCGGCCGCGTCGCCTGCCATCCTGAATCCGCACCGCGTTCCGGGTGCACCGCGGCTCCTCCCGTGCATGTCCCCCACCTCACGTGTGGCATCGCCGCCGCCCCGGAACGCGGTGCATCCTGCGCGCATCTCGACTGGACCGGCTCAGACCGCCTGGGCGAAGGGGGCCGGAGCGTCGGCGAGGGCCTCGAGATTCGCCGGCACCGGCCAGCCCTTGCGGCGCAGCGACTGCGCCCAGAGGCGTCCGGCACGATACGACGAGCGCACCAGCGGCCCCGCGAGCACGCCGAGGAAGCCGATCTCCTCCGCCTCCTCGCGGATCTCGACGAACTCCTCCGGCCGCACCCACGATGCCACCGGCAGATGCCGCGGCGACGGCCGCAGGTACTGCGTCACCGTGATGATGTCACAGCCCGCGTCATGCAGGTCCTGCAGCGCCGCCGAGATCTCCGCCCGGGTCTCCCCCATGCCGAGGATCAGGTTCGACTTGGTGATCAGCCGCGCATCCCGAGCCTGCGTGATGACCCCGAGCGACCGCTCGTACCGGAACGCCGGCCGGATGCGCTTGAAGATGCGGGGCACCGTCTCGACGTTGTGCGCGAACACCTCGGGCCGCGACTCGAACACCGTCTCAAGCAGCGCCGGGTTGCCCGAGAAGTCGGTCGCGAGGATCTCGACCCCCGTGCCGGGGTTCATCGCGTGGATCTGGCGCACCGTCTCGGCGTGCAGCCACGCCCCCTCGTCGGGCAGGTCGTCGCGGGCCACCCCGGTGACGGTCGCGTAGCGCAGGCCCATCGACTGCACCGACGACGCCACGCGCCGTGGCTCGTCCCGGTCGTAGTCGGCGGGCTTTCCGGTGTCGATCTGGCAGAAGTCGCAGCGCCGCGTGCACTGCGAACCTCCGATCAGGAAGGTCGCCTCCTTGTCCTCCCAGCACTCGAAGATGTTGGGGCAGCCGGCCTCCTGGCACACCGTGTGCAACTCCTGCGTCTTCACCAGCGACTGCAGCGCCGTGTACTCGGGGCCGAAGCGCGCCTTCGTCTTGATCCACTCGGGCTTCCGCTCGATCGGGGTCTCGGCGTTCCTGACCTCCAGGCGCAGCATCCGCCGGCCGTCGGGGGCCGCGGTCACGAGGCCACCGCCAGGCCGTGCAGCTCGCGCGCCGGGGCTGCGAGCGGGGCCGAGGCCGGTGCCGGGGCTGCGATCACCGGATGCCCGCCCGCCGCCTCCCGCGGCGACTCGAACCGCGCCACCACCGCCTCGACCACGTCGCGCGGCTCGACCCGGCGGCCGAGCACCTCGCTCAGCGTGGTGACCCCGGCGTCGCGGATGCCGCACGCGACGATCGCGTCGTACGGCTCCAGCGGGTTGCTGCAGTTGAGGGCGAAGCCGTGCGTGGTGACGCCGGAGGCGACGCGGATGCCGATGGCACCGAGCTTGTGCTCGCGGCCGTCGAGCGTGGTCCAGATGCCGGAGCGGCCCTCGACGCGATGGGCGTCGACCCCGAGGGAGGCGACGACGTCGAGCAGCAGCTGCTCGAGCATCCGCACGTAGGCGACGACGTCGATCGGGTCGGGCAGACGCACGATCGGGTAGCCGACGAGCTGGCCGGGCCCGTGCCAGGTGATCTTGCCGCCGCGGTCGACGTCGATCACCGGGGTGCCGCCGCCGGCCGCGCCCGCCGGGCGCTCGGACGGCTCGGTGCGCTTGCCGGCCGTGTAGACCGCCTCGTGCTCGAGCAGCACCAGGGTGTCGGGCGCGGAGCCCGCCACGACCCGGTCGTGCAGGTGCGATTGCAGCGTCAGGCCCTCGAGGTACGGGACGAGTCGATCGCCCACACCCTCGTTCAGAACATCCGTCATGGCGTCATCCTACGATTAATGTACGCGGCACAACAATGCACGTTGCGGGCTTCTTAGGGTCATTCGATAGGGTCAGGGCGCAGCGCCGTGCGGCGCGGATCGAGGAGCACCCACGGCATGAGCCCCGCCACGAGCGACAAGAGCATCTACGACGGCATGTCCAAGAAGGACAGGCAGGCGCTGTCGCGGGAGCTGGCGCGGCTCAGGCGCATCGAGGAGCAGAAGCGTCGGCGGCGCAACAAGATCATCGCGATCGTCGTCGCCGTGGTCGCGGTGGTGGCGCTGCTCGCCGGTGCGGCCTGGGCGATCTACAGCACAGTGCGGGCGAGCTTCACCGGCCCGGCGAACATGCTGAGCGACGGGATCGTGCTGACCGGCAGCGGCTCGGCGATCACCGCGACGACCACCGACGCCATCCAGCCCGGCGAGCAGCCGGTGCCCTCGGAGCTCGACACGGCGACCGTGCTGCGACTCACGGAGTACGTCGACTACGGCAGCGCCGACGTCGGCACCTTCGAGACGACGAACGGTGCCTCGCTGCAGAGCTACGTCAGCGCCGGCTACGCGAGTCTCGAGCTGCACCCCGTGGCGCTCGAGGGGCCCGACAGCTACTCGGCCCGAGCGGCGAACACGATCGCCTGCGTGGCGAACGCGGTGCCCGACGCGGTTCTTCCGGTGCACAACGCGCTGATCGCGAAGATCGCCGACCTGCCCGACGGCGGGCTCTCGAACGACGAGCTGGCGAAGCTGGTGTCGGATGCGGGACTGACCGACGACTCGGTCGCCTCGTGCATCACGGGGAACGAGTTCTCGGACTGGGTGACCGACTCCACCGCGCGGGCGCAGGCGGGTATCCCGAACGCCGACGTCGAGACGCTGGCGGCCGCGCCGCTGCTGATCGTCGACGGCAAGGCCTACACCGGGGCGCTCGACGACCCCGAGGCGCTCTCGACCTTCATCACCGAGACCTACACCGAGGTCGCCGACCCGCCGGCCACCGACGGCACCGACCCGACGGCCCCCGCCGACGGCACGGCCCCCGCCGACGGTACGGCCCCGGCCGACGGCACGGCCCCCGCCGAGTAACGGCGCGTGGTCATTTTCGGCGCGAAACGCACGGTTTTGGCGCCGAAAGTGACCACTCGCGAAGAGGTGGAGCGGGCGTCAGTGGGCGGCGCCGAGCTCGATGACGAAGACGCCGACCGCGATGAGGGCGATGCCCGCGATCATGCGCGGGGTCAGCTTCTCCTTGAACAGGATGCGCGCGAGGATCGCCGTGAGCGCGACCCCGCACGCGGCCCAGATGCCATACGCGATGCCGACCGGCAGACCGCCCGCGAGGGCGATCGCCAACAGCGTGAAGGCGAGCAGGTAGAACACCACGACGGGGGCGATCCAGCGTCGCTTGCGGAACCCCTCCGAGGCCCGGAGCGCCAGGGTCGCGGCCACCTCGGTGACGATGGCGCCGGCCAGCAGCAGCCAGATCATGGGCGGTCTCCGTCGACGGAGGCGGGATGCGCATCCGGAGCCTGGTGCGGTGAGCCCGTCTCGACCAGCACGACACCGACGATCACGATCGCGATGCCCACCCCGATGGTCAGCGTGAGCTGCTCGCCGAAGACGAGGGCGGCCAGCACGGCGGTGAGTGCCACGCCCGCCGCCGACCAGACACCGTAGATGACGCTGATCGGGGCGCCGCGGCGCAGCAGCACGGCGAGCGCCACGAACGCGCCGGCGTAGCCCGCCGCGGCGAGCGCCACCCAGCCGGGGTGGTCGACGGCGGCGCGCAGCGACAGGGTCGCCGTCACCTCGAGCGCGATCGCGGCCGCGAGCAGCAGCCAGTTGCGCAGATCCGAGCCCATGTAGCCGCCTTCCGTCGGGGCCACCCTAGCGGCGTCGCGCTCGGGTCGCCGGATCAGTCGTCGGCGACGGTGATGGTCACGTCGATGTTGCCCCGGGTGGCGTTGGAGTACGGGCAGACCTGGTGCGCCGCGTCGGCGATGGCCTGGGCGGTGTCGTGCTCGACGCCCGGCAGCACCACCTCGAGCAGCACGGCGAGCTGGAAGCCGCCCTGTCCGTTGGACGAGATGCTCACGCGGCCGCCGACGGAGGAATCGCTGACGTCGACCTTCTTCGAGCGGGCGACCATCTGCAGGGCGGAGTGGAAACACGCGGCGTAGCCCGCGGCGAACAGCTGCTCGGGGTTGGAGCCGTTGCCCGAGCCGCCCATCGCGGCGGGCACGGCGAGGTCGAGGTCGACCCGCCCGTCGGAGCTGCGGACGTGGCCGTCGCGGCCGGCTCCGGTGGCGAGGGCTTCGGCGGTGTAGAGGGCGTTCGACATGGGTGGTGCCTTTCGGGTGGGTGACGCCGGGGGTCGGCGCCGGGGGTGGGTACGGGTGGGCGGGTTCGAGCGGTCAGGGAACAGGAGGGGCGACGGGCGCCCGCATGCCGGAGGTGATGCGCCCGAGGGTCGACACGAGCTCGGAGAGCTCCGCAGCCGACGAGACGCCGTACCGCGGCCCCAGGCAGGCGATCGCCTCGCCCAGCTCACCGAGGGTGCGTCGGCCGTCGGCGGTGAGAGACGCCGTGACGCGGCGCTCGTCGCTGTCGCGGCGCTCGCGCAGCACGAGCCCGCGCTCGTCGAGCCGGCGCAGCAAGGGTGACAGCGTTCCGGAGTCGAGCCCCAGCTGCTCGCCGAGCCCCCCGACCGTGAGGCCGTCGGGTGCCGAGCCGAGCGCGACGAGCGCGATGTACTGGGTGTACGTGAGATTCCACGGCTCGAGCACCGTGCGGTGGGCCTGCGCCACCGCGTTCGAGGCGCGGTAGAGCGCGAAGCAGATCATGTCGTCGAGGGGATTCATCGCGGTCGATCATACGCAACCAAGTTGTGCGCAATCAAATGGAGGGAATAAGGTTGTCGATACAACCGTTTCAGATGCCATGACCTCGACCGCAGACCTCCTCGCTCCCGACACCGCCATGGGCGCCGTCACCCTCCGCGTCGGCGACCTCGACCGCATGATCGCGTATTACCGCGACGCCGTGACGCTCGACGTGATCGCGCAGCAGGGCGACTCCGCGGTGCTCGGCCGGGGCGGGGTGCCGGCCGTCGTGCTGCAGCACGCCCCCGAGCTGCGGAACCCCGAGCCCCGCTCGGCGGGGCTGTTCCACACGGCCATCCTGTTCGACACCGAAGCGGCGCTGGCCGCGGCGGTCTACTCGGTGGCCACCCGCTTCCCGCAGTCGTTCACCGGCTCGAGCGACCACCTCGTCTCGAAGGCCTTCTACTTCGACGACCCCGAGCACAACGGCGTGGAGCTCTACTGGGACCGCGACCGCACCGAGTGGAGCTGGGCCCACGGACAGATCGAGATGGGCACCGTCTACCTCGACCCGAACGCGTACCTGCAGCAGCACCTCAGCGCCGACACGGTGGCCGAGCCGCGCGTGGGCGGAGCATCCGTCGGCCACGTGCACCTCTCGGTGGGCGACGTCGCCCGAGCGCGCGACTTCTACGTCGACTCGCTGGGCTTCGAGACGACGATCGCGATGGGCTCGTCGGCGCTGTTCGTCTCGGCCGGCGGCTACCACCACCACATGGCGATGAACGTCTGGAACTCGAAGGGCGCCGGGCGGCGTCAGCCCGCGCTCGGGCTCGGCCAGGTCGAGATCGTGCTACCGGATGCCGACGGCGTCGCCGCGGCCGACGAGCGGCTGCGGGCGCGCGGTCTGCAGACGGCGAACGACGGGCTCCAGGTGACGGTGTCCGACCCGTGGGACAACACCATCCTCCTGAAGCCCGCCGTCTGAGACTCGCTCAGGCCGTGGCCAGACCGATCGCGCCGGTCGCGGTGCCGGCTGCGGGAGCGGAGCCCGCTGCGCGAGCCGTGCTGGCCGAGCGCGCAGGGCGCGCGACGGCGTCACGGGAGCGCCCGCGCACGGGCCCTTCGGAGTCGGTGTAGCGGCCGATCGGCCGCCGATTCACGGAATCCGTCGAGACATAGGAGCCCCAGACGTGTCGGGGGCCGTACTCTGGGTCGTGTTCGGTCATTCTTCTGCCTTCCAGGGTGGGGTGTTTCCGAACCCGCGGTGCCGGGGGTCCAGCCCGGCACCGCGACTTATCTCAGGCCGGGTCAGGCCTGGCCGATGCCGACCGTCTCGGGGGCGACGTCGGCGCCGGGAGCCGAGGGCTCCAGGGCCTCGGCCACCCGCAGCGCGAGGGTCGCGTCGACGTTGTGCCAGTACTCGAGCACACGCACGCGCAGCTCGGGGATGGTCACCTTCGAGACGTGGCCGGCGATGTTCGCCACCAGCCGGTCGCGCGCCGCGTCGTCGAGCACCTCGCGCACGAGGGTTCCGGCCTGGCCGAAGTCGTCGTCCTCGGGGTGCAGCGTGGCGGCGGTGCGGACGAGCTCGCCGTCGGCCTCCCAGCCCGCGTCGTTGCCGTGCCGCGCGGGGTCGGCGTGCGGTCCGCCGTAGGAGTTCGGCGCGTAGACCGGGCGCGAGGGCGACGCGAAGTCGTGACGCATCGCTCCGTCCTTCGAGTAGGAGTTGACCGGGCTGTGCGGCGCGTTGACCGGGAGCTCGGCGTGGTTCGTGCCGACACGGTAGCGGTGGGCATCCGCGTAGCTGAAGATGCGGGCGAGCAGCATCTTGTCGGGCGAGGCCGCGATGCCGGGCACGAAGTTCGAGGGGGCGAAGGTCGCCTGCTCGATCTGCGCGAAGTAGTTCTCGGGGTTGCGGTTCAGCGTCATGGTGCCGACCTCGATCAGCGGGTAGTCGCCGTGCGGCCAGACCTTCGTGAGGTCGAACGGGTTGAAGCGGTACGAGGCCGCGTCGGCGTAGGGCATGACCTGCACCGAGAGGGTCCACGACGGGAACTCCTCGCGGGCGATGGCCTCGCTGAGGTCGCGGATGTGGAAGTCGGCGTCCTCTCCAGCGATCTGGTCGGCGTCGGCCTGCGAGAGGATCTCGATGCCCTGGTTGGTCTTGAAGTGATACTTCACCCAGAAGCGCTCGCCCGCGGCGTTGATCCACTGGTAGGTGTGCGAACCGAAGCCGTCCATGTGCCGCCACGAGGCGGGCAGGCCGCGGTCGCCCATCAGCCAGGTCACCTGGTGCGCCGACTCGGGCGAGAGGGTCCAGAAGTCCCACTGCATGTTGTGGTCGCGCAGGTGCGTGCCGGGCAGGCGCTTCTGCGAGCGGATGAAGTCGGGGAACTTGATGCCGTCGCGGATGAAGAAGACCGGGGTGTTGTTGCCCACGAGGTCGTAGTTGCCCTCGTCGGTGTAGAACTTCAGCGCGAAGCCGCGCGGGTCGCGCCAGGTGTCGGGCGAACCCTGCTCGCCGGCGACGGTGGAGAAGCGGGCGAGCAGCTCGGTGCTGGCACCCGGCTGGAACAGCGACGCCCGGGTGTAGGCGCTCACGTCGCCGGTGGTCTCGAAGACGCCGAAGGCGCCGCCGCCCTTCGCGTGCACGACACGCTCCGGAACCCGCTCGCGGTTGAACTGGGCGAGCTTCTCGACGAGGTAGTGATCGTGGAGGACGACCGGCCCGTCGGCCCCGACGCTCTGCGAGTGGTCGTCGCTGGCGACGGGAGCGCCCGAGTTGGTGGTGGTGAAGTCGGTCATGTTCTCTCCGGTTCTGTTGTGGTGATCGCCTCGGCCGCCTGGCACGCGGGGCACAGGCCCCAGAACGTGACCTCGGCGGTCGTGACGCGGAAGCCGCTCGTCGAGGACGGGCTCAGGCAGGGCGCGGCGCCGTGCACGCAGTCGACGTCGTCGACCGCTCCGCATCCGGTGCAGACCACGTGGTGGTGGTTGTCGCCCACGCGCCGCTCGAACCGCGCGGGAGACCCCGCGGGCTCGATCCGGCGCAGCAGCCCGGCCTCGGTGAGGGCGTTCAGCACGGCGTAGGTGGCCGGCAGCGACAGCCCGGGGAGCTCCCGGGCGGCCAGCTGCCGCACCTCGTCGGCATCGGCGTGCGGGTGCGTCTCGAGCGCCCGCAGCACGGCCAGCCGCTGCTCGGTGACACGCAGGCCGGCAGAGCGGATGCGCGTCGCGAGCTCACTGGTCATGAGACGACCGTAGCCGCTAATCATGAATGTTTCATGATTAGCGGCTACGTCGGGCGTGTCGTCAGGCGGCTAGCCGGCGCACACCGTGAGGTCGGCCACGGCCATCGGAAGGGCCTGCTCGCCACCCAGCAGGGTGACCTCCGTCGCACCCAGATCCGTGATCCGCTTCAGCGTCTCGGCGGGGATGCAGGAGCCCGGCACCGTGAACAGCGGGGCGTCGATCCGGGGGCCGTAGGCGGAGCCCGACAGCGCATCCGGGAACCGCTCGCCGGTGGCCAGCAGCACCCGGCCGGCCTCGTCGAAGGAGTACCGGTTGATGCTGCGCGAGGTCGCGTAGCGGTCGGCACCTCCCAGACGCACCGTCGGGGCGATGGTCGCCGCCTGGTTCAGGATGCCCGCCGAGACCGACTCGCTGCCGCCGACGATCACGATCTTCGACACACCGAGCTGCTCGAGGAGGTCGGCGGTCGCGGAGTCGAGCTTGCCCGCGGGGCCGTTCACGAGCAGCACCGGACCGGCGCCGTCGACCGCGGCACCGGCCGACAGGGCGTCGGCGAAGGTGGTTCCGGTCGCCAGCACGGCGACGTCGGCGCCGTCGGGGAACGCGGCCTTCGCGAGGTTGCGCGAGGCCTCGAAGCGGTCGACGCCGCCGATGCGGGAGACCTCTCCGAGCTCCTTCAGGCTCGCCTCGGCCTCGGCCGAGACGGCCTCGACGCCACCCACGATGACGATCTTCTTCGCACCCAGGCGCTGGATCTCGGCCTTCACCGCATCCGGAACCGAGGCCTTCGTCGTCAGCAGCACCGGAGCGTCGGCACGCGTGGCGGCCGGAGCCGCCGACAGCGCGTCGGGGAAGGACTCGCCGCTCGTGACGTAGACCGTCTCCGAGCCGTTCGGCCAGCCGTCCTTCGACGCGTTCACCGCGACCTCGAAGCGGTCGGCGCCGCCAATGCGGTCGACCTCGGGAGGCGTGGGCAGTCCGCCCGTGACCGACACCGGGATGCGCACCACGGTGCCGCTCGGCTGCGCGGTGAGCACCAGTTGGCTCGCGGCATAGGCGTCGGCGGGCACCTCGACGGTGACCTCCGCGCTGCCGTCCGTCACCGGGACGGCATCGAAGGTCGCCGCCGATCCGGGCCAGGAGACCTGGAGCGAGGTGTTCTGCGGGCTGCCGAGCGAGGTCAGGTCGAGACCCGAGACCGTGGCCGAGACCTCGGCACCCAGCTCGACCGGGCCGGCGGTGACGTCGGTCACCGCGACCGCCTGCCGGGCGAAGTCGGGCGTGAGGCCCGGGTTCGCCTCGAGGTACGCGATCCACGCGTCGCGGTCGACCAGACCCGAGTCGCGCGTGTCGGTGCCCTCGGTGAACTCGCGGAAGTTGTCACCGCCCTGCAGCAGGAAGTTGAACGACCCGATGCGGTACGACGCGTCGGGGTCGATGGGCTTCCCGTCGATGAAGACGCCGGTGATGTGCGAGCCCTGCTCGGCCTCGGGGTCGAAGGTGTAGGTCACGTTCTTCGACAGCCCCAGCTGCAGGTACGGCCGCGACGGCACGGTGCCGTCGGGGTTCGTCTGCCACTGCTGCTCGAGCACCGTCGTGAACTGCTCGCCGGTGAGGCTCGTCGTCCAGAGGTTGTTCACGAACGGCAGCACCGCGTTGGCCTCGGCGTAGGTGACCACGCCGTCGGGGGCGAAGGTCAGCTCCTCACGGAGTCCGCCGGGGTTGACGACGCCGATCTCGGCACCGCCCCGGTCGGCGGAGCCGAGCGAGGAGACGAGCGAGTCGGCCACCAGGTCGCCGAGCGTCGACTCCGAGGCGCGGTCGTCGCGCTTGCCCCCGGTGTAGACGCCGTCGACGTAGGAGCCGCCGCTGAACGCGGTGGTGATGTCGGCGGTGACGGAGCCCTTCGGCTGGTTGCCGATCTCCGCGGCCTTCGCGAGTGCCGCATCCGTGATGGTCTTCACCTCGGCGACCGCCGGATAGGTGCTGACCAGCTGGGCGTCGAGCGCGGCGCTGTTGGCCGCGGTCTCCTCGGGCGTCGCGCCGGTGGCGGCGGCCAGGCGCTTGACGTTCTCGGCCGTGTAGCCCTCCACCTCGCCGGTGGCGGGGTCGAGGGAGAGCACGACGTGACCGATGTTCTCGCCGTAGTTGCCGGTCTGCAGCACCGGGCGGGTCTTGTCGCTGCCCGGGATCGGGCCGTCCCACGCGTACTGCTTGTGCGTGTGGCCGGTGAAGATCGCCGCCACACGGGCGTCGGTGTCGTTCACGATCTTCGCGAAGGCTCCGCCCTCGGCGACCTCCTGCTCGAGGGTCGCGCCCTCGACGAGGCCCGCGCCGGCGCCCTCGTGGTAGCTGGCGATGATCACGTCGGCCTCGCCGTTGGACTCGTCGCCGTCGCTCAGCTGAGCGGCCACGCGGTTCACCGCGTCCACCGGGTCGCCGAAGTCGAGGTCGGCGATGCCGCCGGGCGAGACGAGCGACGGGGTCTCCTGGGTGATCGCACCGATGACGGCGACCTTCAGCCCGCCGACCTCCTGGATCGAGTACTCGTCGAGCGCCGGCGTCTGAGTGCCCTTCTCGTAGACGTTCGCGCCGAGGTAGTCCCAGCTCGCGTTGCGCGCGTCGTCGGCGCCGATGATGCGGTCGACGAGATCGGCGTAGCCCTGGTCGAACTCGTGGTTGCCCACGGCACTCGTCTTCAGGTCGAGCGCGTTCAGCACGTCGATCGTGGGCTGGTCCTGCTGCACCGCCGAGGCGAAGAGCGAGGCGCCGACGTTGTCGCCCGAGGAGATGAAGAGCGAGTTCGGGCTCTGGGCCTTGAGCTGCTCGACCGTTCCGGCGAACTTCACGGTGTTGGTGTCGATGCGTCCGTGGAAGTCGTTGATGTCGATCAGGTTCAGATCGAGCGTCGACGGCTCCTCACCGGCCGCCGGCGTGTAGCCGACGATCACCGGGTCGTGGTCGCTCGAGCGGAAGACGTCCTCGGAGTAGAAGTTCGTCGCGTTGTAGTTGTAGCGGCTGTACTCCTTGGCGATCGTCTCGCCCGAGTTGATGTTCCAGATGTCGACACCGCTCACCTTGGCGTCGGCCGAGGGGCTGGCGTAGACGTGGTCGAGCGAACCGCTCGCGCCACTGAAGGAGTAGCTGTACTTGCCCGACTTGGCGCCCTGGTCGACGTAGCCCGCGTCGGTGATCGTGACGGCCGGGTCCTCCTGGGTGTAGGCGTTGAAGTCGCCGATCAGGAAGACGTCGCTGGTGCCGAGCTCGGTCTGCAGCGACTCGGAGAAGTCGAGCAGAGCGGTGGCCTGACGCACGCGGTCGCCGTTGAAGTAGCCCTGCGGGCCGTCGGCGTTGTCACCGGTGGCCGTGTCGGAGGACGACTTCGACTTGAAGTGGTTGACGATCGCGATGAACTCGCTACCCTCGGCGCCCACGGGAGCGAACTCCTGGGCGAGGGGCTGACGGGCGTTCGCGAAGGCCGGGTCGATCAGCACGCGCGAGGCGCCCACGGGGGCGACGACGGCCTTCTTGTAGATGAAGGCGGTGCGGATGACGTCCTGCTCCTCGATCGGGGGCAGCGCGTCGGCGGCCGGCGAGGGCACGAAGGCCCACTCGTCCGAGCCGGCGGCGGCGTTCAGCGCCGCGACGAGGGTCGACAGGGCCGCATCGCGGTCGGCGCCGAACTTCGCCGAGTTCTCGATCTCCTCGAGCGAGACGACCTCGGCGCCCAGGCCGTTGATCGCCGCGACGATCTTCGCCTGCTGGCGGGCCAGGTCCTCCGGCTCGGCGGCACCGCGGGCGTCGCAGCCGGTGTCGACCGTCACGGGGTCGCCGTCGCGGTCGGTGTAGTACGAGCATCCGGAGAGCTGGTCGCCGGTGGTCGTGAAGTAGTTCAGCACGTTGAAGCCCGCGAGCTGCAGCGCGCCGCCGACGTCCTCGGGCGCCGCATCCTGCTCGCCGGCGAAGCTCGCGGGGGCCTCGGCACCCGAGACGTACTGCGAGGTCGGCTGGAATTTCCAGGCGTTGTTGCGGTAGTCGAAGACGACCGGTGCCGCGAACGTCACCGACGAGCCCACGACGATGTCGGGGTTCTCGGTGAGGTAGGGCAGCGGGATGTCCTTGTTGGCGTCGGAGCCGAGGAAGTTGATGCTGGCGCCGTCGTCGAGGGTCACGGCGCGGGCGGCGTTGTCGGCGACGGCGGCCGTGTAAGCGTCGGTGCCCGGCCGGGCCAGCTCGGTGGGGGTGATCAGGGGCGAGTCGCCGGCGGCCAGGCCGATCTCGGCGTACTGATTGGTCGTGTAGGTGTTCGTGACGGTCCACTCACCCTGGGGCGCGACCAGCATGCTCTCGACGGCCTCACGACCCGCGGCATCCAGAGGCAGCGTGAGGGCCAGCGGTACCACCGGCTCCGCGGCGTCGAGCTTCACCAGGCCGTCGGCCGAGGCGACCTCGAACTCGGTCAGGCCCTGGAACTCGGTGACCGTGCCGGTGATCTGCACGTGGTCCCCGATGGCGACGGATGCGACGGTCGCCTTCGAGTAGACGAAGATCGCGTCGCTGGCGGTGCGCCCGTCGACCTCGGCACCGGTGCCGGGGGTCTGGACGACGTAGCCGTTGAACCCGCCGACCGGATAGGCCGCCGTGACGACACCGCTGGTGGTCACCACCGGCTTGTCGGGAGTGGCGAAGGGCGAGGCGTCGCCCGTGCCCTGGATCTCGGCGATGGTGTACTCCGCGGCGGCGGCCGCGGGCGCAGGCGCCTCGGTGGCGGAGGCGGTGGACACGACGCCGACGAAGGGCGACGCGAACAGCGCCCCTCCGGCGATCGTGGCGAGGATCGCTTTCAGCGACCTCGAGGGTGATTCGGACATGGATCTCCTAGACGAGGGGGCTCACACGGATGCCGTCATGCTAGGGAACCTGCGCAACGAAAGAAAGACTGAACATTTCGGGCAGGTTAATAAAGAGAAACTGAATGATTGTCACCCTGATGGGGGGCAAGAAGCGTATCGCGGGGCAACGGGTGTTGTCCACAAACCGCATCCGCTGGATAGTGTGATTGACAGAACGGAACGTGCTGATCCAGGGGGACGAATGCCGGGTACCACTCATCGACGGGTCGTCGGCGCCCCGTCGGAGAAGGTCGTGGGCCTCGACCGCGATCCCGACGAGATCATCGACGCGCTCCTCGCCGGAGGCAGCGTCGTCATCGTCGGCGCGCCGGGCAGCGGCAAGAGCCACCTCGTGCGAGCCGTCGCCGACGGGCTGCGCCGCCGCGGTGTCGATCCGGTGGTGCTGCGGTCCGGTGAGAGCGCTCCCGCTGGTCTCGGCGAGCCTGCGCGGCCCGGTTCGGCGCCCCTCGTGCTCGTCGTCGACGACGCCCTCGCCCGGCCCGCATCCGAGCTCGAGGCCATCAGCCACGCGGTCTGCACCGGCGCCGCCCGGGTATTGATGACGGCCGAGACAGACCCGTGCATCCAGATCTCGGGGTTGCCGCCCGTGCTCGCGCAGCTCTGGCTCGACGGCGTCGTGGTGCGCCACGACCTGCAGCCGCTCGACGACATCACTGCCGATCAGCTCATCTCATGTGTGGTCGGCGACGACGTGCTCGACTCGGTCACCCGCGCCGTGGTCACCCAGCGCGCGGCCGGCTCCCGGATGCTCCTCCGCGAGCTCGCGCTCGACGCCGCCGAGGCGCGGCGCGGCGGGGGGCACGAGCCGTGGGAGATGCGCCGGGCGAGGGCCGGATCGCGGCTCGCCGACGCCCTTCGCACCATGGTCGACTCCTACGACCTGGAGCAGCAGCTCGCCCTCGCCCTGGTGGCGAGACTCGACGGGGTCGAGTACACCACGCTCAGCCGAGTCGTCCGCTCGAAGGTGCTCGACACCCTGCTCGGTCGGCGCGTCGTGCGCGAGACGGGGCCGCACCGCCTGCTGCACGCCACCCTGCCGATCGCCCAGGAAGCCGACCACCGGCTGCCACCCGGCAGGGTTGACGCGCTCGTCGACGAACTGGTCACGCGCGTGCTCACCGAGCCCGGAGTGGGCCCCAGCCGACCGGTGATGCGCGCCGCCGCCGCGTCGTGGCACGCCGGGAGCACGTCGATCCCTGCACCGGCCGACGTCGACCCGGCCTTGAGGGGCCTGGTGCTCGGCACCGCCGCCGCGGCGGCCAACGCCGAGGGCCGGGCGGGGCTGGCACTCGACTACGTGGCCCTGGGATTCGCGGTCGACGGGCATCCGGGACTCAACCTCGAGGCGTCGCGCGCCCTCGCCCGTCTGCATCGCGTCGACGAGGCCTTCGAGCAGCTGTCGCAGCTCGACCCGGCTGCGGTGCCCACGGCCGAACTGCGGGGCATCGTGCGCTGGTGGGCGAGCATGATCGGGTGGCAGCCGGCCGGGCGCTCCCTCGGCGACATCGAGGCCTGGCTCGACGCAGCGGGGGTCACCGACCCTGGCGTGCTCTGCGAGCTCGAAGCGCAGCGCGCGGAAGAGCGCTACCTCGATCTGGACTGGACCGGTGGCGAGAAGCATGCGCTGAGGGTGATCGACGACGCTGAGGCCGGCACGCTCGCCCGGCTGCGCTCTGCGGTCGTGGCGTCGATGTGCGCGGCCCAGCTCGGTCGGGGGGCAGACGGGCTCGCGATGCTGGCCAAGGCCGAGCGCATCAACCGCGACCCGGTCACGAGCCGACCGGTGTCGCTGCGCACCGAGCTCGTGCTGATCTGCTTCCAGGCGTTCAGCGGCGTGATCGCGGGGAGCGTCCCCCCGCACCTCGACGAGCGACTCCGTTACGCCGTCGGTGTCGCGGCTCAGCGCAAGGATCGCAGCGGGCTCGCGCTGGCCGGCATCGTGTCGGGCGTCGCGCTGGGCTTCGCGGCCGGCGACGACGCCGTCTCCGAACTCGAGTTCGGCGCGGCGATCGATCGCATCGACCGCATCGAGTACGCCGTGTTCCGGCCGCTGGTCGGCAACCTCCGGGCCAGCGCCCTCGCTCGCCTCGGGCGGGTGGCCGAAGCCAGGCAGGTGCTCGACGAGATCGACATCGAGCAGCTGCGGGTGCATCGCCTGTTCCGCTACTCCCGGCACATCGTCGAGTACGACATCGCGATCGCCGCGGGCGAGCTGGGCACCGCGGAAGCTGCTCTGGTGGCCGCCGAGACGGAGCGGGCCATGGGTGATCCCTCGGCCGGGCCATCGGCGACCGACACGATGCGCCGCAACAGCCTGACCCGCACGCTCGACGCCCTGGATCCCGCCCCTCGGCTCGAGGGTGGGACGAGCCGGGTGCTGACCGACCGCGAGCACGAGATCGCCCTGCTCGTGGCGAGCCGCCTGAGCAACAAGGAGATCGCGCAGCAGCTCTATCTGTCGGTGCGCACGGTCGAGTCGCACATCTACGCCGCGCGCGGCAAGCTGGGCGCCGGCTCCCGTCGTGAGCTCGGCGAGCGCGTGCGCGAGCAGGATGCCCGGCTGCGCACCACGGGGCGGTAGACTGGGCGCGTCCTCCCCCGTCACTCCCCGAGGAGCAGCTGTGCCCAAGATCGTCGTCGACGTCATGCCGAAAGCCGAACTCCTCGACCCGCAGGGCAAGGCCGTCGCCGGCGCTCTGACGCGGCTCGGCAAGACCGAGTTCACCGGGGTGCGGGTGGGCAAGCGCTTCGAGCTCACGGTCGACGGCGACGTCGACGCCGCGGTGCTCGCCGACGTGCGCGAGATCGCCGACGAATTGCTGTCGAACTCGGTCATCGAAGACGTCGTGAACATCACGGTGCTCGACGAGGCCGGGGCGCACAGCGCGGCCGCCTCGGGGGCGCTGGCATGACCCGCGTCGGCGTCGTCACCTTCCCGGGCTCGCTCGACGACCGCGACGCCCAGCGCGCCGTGCGCTTCGCCGGGGCCGAGCCGGTGGCCCTCTGGCACGGCGACCACGACCTCCAGGGCGTCGACGCGGTGGTGCTGCCCGGCGGCTTCAGCTACGGCGACTACCTGCGCTGCGGGGCCATCGCCTCGCACTCGCCGATCATGCGTGAGGTCGTCTCCGCCGCCGAGCGCGGCGTGCCGGTGCTCGGCATCTGCAACGGCTTCCAGATGCTCACCGAGGCGCACCTTCTGCCCGGCGGCCTTATCCGAAACGACCACGGCTCGTTCATCTGCCGCGACCAGCTGCTGCGCGTCGAGAACGCCTCGACGGCCTGGACGAACGCGTTCGCCGTCGGCCAGGAGATCACCATCCCGCTGAAGAACGGCGAGGGCGGCTACATCGCGTCCGCCGAGACGCTCGAGCGGCTCGAGGGCGAGGGTCTCGTCACGTTCCGCTACGTGGGCGTGAACCCCAACGGCTCGCTGAACGACATCGCCGGCGTCTCGAACGAGCGCGGCAACGTGGTGGGGCTGATGCCGCACCCGGAGCACGCCATCGAACCGGGCTTCGGCCCTGACACGGCGCTCGCGATGCGCTCGGGCGTCGACGG
This sequence comes from Herbiconiux gentiana, assembly GCF_024978135.1. Lineage (GTDB taxonomy): Bacteria > Actinomycetota > Actinomycetes > Actinomycetales > Microbacteriaceae > Herbiconiux > Herbiconiux gentiana. Next base: position 399,578 of record NZ_JANTEZ010000002.1, read on the forward strand.
CCTCGGCCTGTTCACCTCGGCGCTGCAGTCGCTGCTGGCTGTCTGAGCGCTCACCGTCAAGCCCCTCCGGTCGATCCGAACCGGGGGTAGACCTGATGCTGAGGAGCGATACCACGTGGCAGGGAGCTCCGGAGCACAGGAGGCACCGATGCCCACCACAGGATTCCCCACCGAACGCGCCCGGCCGGTCGATGCGACCGCCCTCGTCTGGCGCTGCCCGCAGCCCGACCTCTGGGTCGCCGTCGACGCGCACGGTCGCCCGGCCGGCATCGTCTCGCAGCGCCGCCGCAGCCTCTTCGTGACGACCGCCGTCACCGGGCACGCCCTCGGCCAGCACGAGACCCTCGCCGCCGCGCAGACCGCCCTCGAGCGCCACGCGGTGGCGTAGGGCATCCGCTCGACCGGGAGGTGGGGCGGGCTGGGGTGGTGGCGGTCGGTCGGCGGCGGTCGGGGTGGTGTTCGGGGGTGGCGGTCAATCGTCGGCGGGGCCGCGCTCGACGGCGGTGAGCGCCTGGGTGTCGAGAGCCGCGGCGCCGCCGTAGCCGCTGCGGCGGCGGTGCACGAACGTGACGGCCCAGAGCACGATGCCGAGCACGAGCAGGATGCCCGCGATCTCGTACTGCTCGGGAGGCCGACCCGAGGTCCACGGCAGCACGAGGTAGAGGCACGCGACCGCGCCGATCACGGGCAGCGCGGTCGGGGTGCGGAAGTGCGTGTGGTCGACGGGCTTCCGGCGGAGCACCAGCACGCTGACGTTCACCACCGAGAACACCGCGAGCAGCAGCAGCGAGGTCGTGCCACCCAGCAGCACCGCGATGGGGTTGTCGGGGTCGATCGAGACGAAGGCGGTGAGCCCGAGCGCGATGGCCGTGGTGAACAGGATGGCGGCCCACGGCGTGCGCCGCTTCGGCAGCACCTTCGACAGGAACGGGGGCAGCACGCCCTGCTTGCTCATGCCGTAGAGCAGGCGGCTCGCCATCATCATGTTGATCAGCGCGCTGTTCGCGACTGCGAAGAGCGAGATGAACGGGATCAGGGCCGAGATCGGGAAGTCGGGTGCCGCCGTCTGCACCACGGTCACGAGCGGGGTGTCGTTGCCGGCCAGCTCGCCGACGGGCACGATGGCGACCGCCACGATCGACACCAGCACGTAGATCACCGCCGTGATGCCGAGCCCCGTCAGCATCACCTTCGGGAAGATCTTCGAGGGGTTCTTCGTCTCCTCGGCCATGTTCACCGAGTCCTCGAAGCCGACCATCGCGAAGAACGCCAGCGAGGTGGCCGTCGAGATCGCGAGGAAGACGCTCTTGTCGTCGGGGGTGTCGAAGGCGACCGCGCGGGAGAAGTCGGCCTGACCGCCGAAGATGGCGAAGAAGCTGATGAAGATGACCAGCAGCAGGCCGGACAGCTCGACCAGGGTGAGCACGACGTTCAGGCCGACGCTCTCCGCGACCCCGCGGAGGTTCACGGCGGCGATCAGGATCATGAACGCCAGGGCGATCACGAGCGCGAGGCCGGGGCCCTCGCCGAGCCCGAAGCCGATGGCGAAGTTGCTGGCGAACGCTCCGGCCGCCGCCGAGGCCGAGGTGATGCCCGACGACATCACGGTGAAGCAGATCAGGAACGTGACGAAGTGGATGCCGAAGGCCTTGTGCGCGTACAGCGCCGCCCCGGCCGCCTGCGGGTACTTGGTCACCAGCTCGAGGTACGAGCACGCCGTGATGGTCGCCACGACGAACGCGATGAGGAACGGCAGCCAGGCCGCACCCCCCACCTCGGCCGCCACCTGACCGGTGAGCGCGTAGATGCCCGTGCCGAGGATGTCGCCGATGATGAACAGCAGCAGGAGCTTCGGGCCCATCACCTTCTTCAGTTCCGGTTCCGACGGAGAATTCGTGGGTGACGCTGCCGTGGCTGTCATGTGGCCACTATGCACCCTGTTAACCTTCGGCGGGCATAATGCGGGCATGGCGAAGAAGACGAAGACTGCACTGAGAGAACTGGTCAAGGCCCTCGAGAAGCACCAGGAGGTGCTGGAAGACAAGAAGAGCGGGCACGGCAAGCGCGACCGCGCGACCGCGAAGGTGCGCACCGCGGCCATCGCCTACGCCTCGGCCGTGTATGCCAGGAACGGCGGCACCAGCCCGTTCCTCGACCTCCCCGACCCTGGGCTCGACGAGTCGACCGTGGCGTCGCTGAAGGCCGAGAAGGAGGCGCTCGTGGCGAAGCAGTCGCAGAAGAAGTCGTCGAAGCACGCCGCTCCCGAGGGGAATGCGCCGGCCGACGAGGTCGCGCCGGCCGGCGAGGCCGCCGCCGCGTCCTGACGCCGGCGCCGGCGCCTCGGCGTCAGGCCGGCGACTCCGCCCCGAAGCGCTGACGACCCAGCACCGCGAGCAGCTCGAGCTTCGCAGCCGACTCGCTCCGCGGCGCGGCCGTGAGCACGAGCAGCGACTGCCCCTGGTCCTCGGTGAACAGGGCCTGGCAGTCCAGCTCGATCGGGCCGAGCTCCGGGTGGATCAGCGTCTTGTGGTCCTCGAAGCGCCGCGCGACGACCTGCGTCCGCCAGATCGTGTCGAACTCCTCGCTGACGCGTCGCAGCTCGCGCACGAGCGCGCCGGCCCGGGAGTTCTCGCCGGCGGCGCCGTAGGCCGCGCGCAGCCCGGAGACCTGCGCGCGGCTCTGCCTCTCCCGGTCGTCCTCGGGGTACAGCTCGCGTTCGGCCGGGTCGGTGAACCAGCGGTGGATGCCGCTCCGCGCCGCACCGGTGTGCCGCGAGTGGTCGCCCATCAGCGCCTTCGACAGCTCGTTCTGCACCAGCGTCTCGCCGAGGCTCGACAGCACGAGGGCCGGACTGCTCTCGAGCCGGTCGAGCACCCGCAGCAGCGCCGGGGCGACGTGCGTGTCGAGTGGGGTGCGGGCCGGTGCCGTGTGGCCCGCCTGCCGGTAGAGGTAGTCGCGCTCGTCGAGCCCGAGGCGGAGCGCCCGGGCCAGCGCGGCGAGCATCTGCTCGGACGGCTGCGGCCCGCGCACCTGCTCGAGGCGAACGTAGTAGTCCGTCGACATGCCGGCGAGCGCCGCCACCTCGTCGCGGCGGAGGCCCGCGACCCGGCGGCGCGGGCCGGCCGAGAGCCCCACGTCCTCGGGGCGGAGCTCGGTGCGACGGGCGCGGAGGAAGTCGGCGAGGGCGGCGCGGTTCATGATCCGATTATCGGCCGGGCGGGCATCCGGAGACAGGGATCGCGGATCCCCCGACAAGCGCTCCGCTCCCGCCCGGCGCCGCCCGCCCGCAAGCTGGGGCCATGGACATCAGAACCAGCACAGTATTCATCCCCGGCGCCACCTCGGGCATCGGCCTCGCCCTCGCCCTGCGTCTGCAGGCAGCGGGCAGCACCGTCGTCATCGGCGGCCGCCGCACCGAGCTCCTCGAGGAGCTCGCCGCCCACCACGGCTTTGACACGGTCGCCCTCGACATCACCGACCCCGCCTCGGTGACGGCGGCCCGCGACACGGTGCTCGAGCGCCATCCCGAGCTCGACACGATCATCGCGATGGCGGGCGTGATGGCCGTCGAGGACGTGCGCGACCCCGACTTCCTCGACGGGGCCCTGCGCGTGGTCGAGACCAACATCGTCGGCCCGCTGCGCCTCGTGGCCGCCTTCATCGGTCACCTGCAGACGCGGCCGCAGGCCACTGTCATGACGGTGTCGTCGGGGCTCGCCCACACCCCGCTCGCGGTGTCGCCCACCTACAACGGGTCGAAGGCCTTCATCCACCGGTTCAGCGAGACCCTCCGGCTGCAGCTGGCGTCGACCTCGGTCGAGGTCGTCGAGCTGGTGCCGCCGGCGGTGCAGACCGACATCATGCCCGGGCAGGCCGACGAGCCGAGCTACCTGACGCTCGACGACTACGCCGACGAGGTGATGGAGCTGCTCGGCGCGAACCCGCACGCGCACGAGATCCTCGTCGAACGGGTGAAGTTCCTGCGCTTCGCCGAGGTCGAGGGGCGGTACGAGGCGGCGGTCGCGGCCGTCAACGGGTGATCGGCGCGGGCGGGGCAGGCGGGGCGGGCGGCGGCTGAGGCGTTCGGGGCGGCTGCCGGCCGCGGGCGTCAGCCCTCCTGCTGGGGCGCGCTGGCTGCGTCGGCTGCGTCGCCTGCCCCGCCCGCCCCGCCGATGTTCACCAGCCAATTGATGCCGAAGCGGTCGCGCACCATGCCGAAGCTGTCGCCCCACGGTGCCTGCACCAGCGGCTCGGTGACCGTGCCGCCCTCGGCCAGCTTGTCGAAGTACCCGTGCAGGTCGTCGCTGTCGTCGGGCCCACCGCTCAGCGACACGGAGATGTTGGTGCCGACGGTCAGCTCCATGTGACTCGGGGTGTCGGACATCATCAGCACCAGTCCGCCCGGCGCGCTGAGCTGGGCGTGCATCACCAGGTGCTCCTCCCCCGGCTCGACCGGCATGCCGAAGTCGCCGAACGAGCTCACGCCCAGCTCGCCGCCGAAGACCGACTGGTAGAACTCCGCCGCCTCCCTCGCCTGGCCGCGGAAGTTGATGTAGGGGTTCAGGGTGGTCATGGTCGCTCCTCCGAGTGGTCGTGGGGGTACGCTAGCAGAACATGTGAACGCTGTACACATGTAATCGGTGAACGGATGCGCGAGCATCCGTCGCCCGTCACCCGACTAGCCCGAACAGGCCCCCGACGGCACCTCGTCGGTCGTCGACACCGCCGCCAGCACGGGCGCGATCTCATCGAGCGTGAGAGCGTAGCCCGTCTCGGCGTCGACGGTGGAGCGCGCGAACACGACGCCGACGACCTGGCCGGCGTCGTCGAAGAGGGGGCCGCCCGAGTTGCCGGGGAGCACGGTCGAGCGCAGGGAGTAGATCTCGCGGGTCACGGCGTCGGCCCCGTAGATGTCGCGGCCGACGGCGTCGACGACGTCGCGCACCCGGGAGGGGACGACGGAGTACGGGCCGTTCTCGGGGTAGCCCGCGACCACCGCCGAGTCGCCCGAGGCGAGCTCGGTGCCGAGCGGCAGGGGGTCGGCCGGGAGGCCGGGCACGTCGAGCACCGCGAGATCGCGCTGGGGGTCGAAGACGACGAGTCGGGCCTCGTAGGGGCGGCTCTGCCCGGCGAGCTGCACGGCCAGGGAGTCGCTGCCCGCCACGACGTGTGCGTTGGTCACGACCCGGTCGGCCGCCACGACCCAGCCGCTGCCCTCGGCGTCGGAGCCGCAGCGCGGGGCGGAGGACAGGATGCGGACGACACCGCCCGCGGCCTGGTTCACCGCATCCGGAACCGTGGGGTCGGGCTGGGGCGCGCCCGGGATGATCTCCTGACCGTAGGCGAAGACCTCGGGGAAGCCGGCCGTGTCGAGCGCCTGGCCGAGCGTGCCGAGCGCGCTCTCGGCGGGCACCGGGGCGATGCGGTCGAGGGTCGCGACGACCCGCGAGGAGGCGATGGCCTGGGTCAGCTGGGGGACGCCGGCCGAGGGCAGGAAGGCCGCCAGCAGCCACACCACGACACCCCAGATGAGCAGGCCCAGCACACCGCCGCCCAGCGCGTCGAGGCCCCGGCCGATCTTCACGATGCCGATCACGCGGCGCAGCAGCGAGGCGACGCCCGTGAGCACCGCCGAGGCGAGCGAGATGCAGACGATCAGCACGCCGACCGCGGCCAGGGTGCGCTGCAGCGGACTGCTCCAGCCGAGACCCGCCAGCCAGTCGACCACCGGCGGCGCGGCCCAGCCCGTCACGAGCGCGCCGACCACGATCCCGGCGAGCGCCGCCGCCGTGAGCAGGGCACCCCGGCGCCAGCCCCCGACGACGGCCAGCAGGGCGATCACGAGCAGCACGAGGTCGATGACGATGTCCATGTGCGGATCAGGCTACGCGGGGGGCGTGGCGGGTCGCTGGGAGAGTCCTGCGGCTGCGCCCGCCGGGGTTCCGCCAGGGCCTCCGGTCCGCCTCCGGCGCGTAGGATCGCGCCATGGCCCTGGACGACATCCCCCTCACCACGATCGACGGAGCGTCCTCGACGCTCGCCGACTACGCGCCCGTCAAGCTGATCGTGAACGTCGCGTCGCGCTGCGGACTGGCGCCGCAGTACGAGAAGCTCGAGGAGCTGCAGAAGCGCTACGAGGCGCGCGGCTTCACCGTGCTCGGCTTCCCGAGCAACCAGTTCCTGCAGGAGCTCGGCGACACGGACAAGATCAAGGAGTACTGCTCCATGACCTGGGGCGTCACCTTCCCGATGTTCGACAAGGTGAAGGTGAACGGGCGCTCGGCGCACCCGCTCTACCAGGAGCTCACCAAGACGCCCGACGCCTCCGGCAAGGCCGGGCGGGTCAAGTGGAACTTCGAGAAGTTCGTCGTCACGCCCGACGGGGCGGTGCACCGGTTCCGTCCGTCGACGGAGCCCGACGACCCGGAGATCGTGGCGCTGATCGAGGCCTCGCTGCCTGCTGCTGAGTAATGCTCGCTTAATCTGCGGTTCTCCGCTAGCGTCGGCAATCGGCCGGCTCCTTCCGGTCTCCACCGACGATCGGAGAACCCATGCGCATCCGCACCATCGCCCCTGTCGCCACGCTGACACTAGGTGTCCTGCTCGCCTCAGCCGGGGTCGCTCCCGCATCGGCCGTTCCCGCTGGCGTCCATCGCATCGGCGGAGCGGATCGCTTCGCGGTCTCTGCGGCGATCTCGGCCGACACGTTCGCCGCCGTGACCTCCGTTCCCGTGGCCTACGTCGTCTCGGGTGAGACGTTCCCCGATGCGCTCTCGGCCTCCGCGCTCGCCGGACTCAAGGGTGGGCCGGTGCTGCTGACCCGGCGGGACGGCCTGCCCGACGCCGTCAAGTCCGAGCTGTCGCGACTCCGTCCTGCGAAGATCGTGGTGCTCGGCGGGCCGGCGGCGATCAGCGCGGCCACCTACGACGCGATCGGCCTGCTCGCCCCCATGACCATCCGGCTCGGCGGGGCCGACCGGTTCGACGTCTCGGCGGCGGCGGCCCGTGAGGCCTTCCCCGAAGCCCTGCCACCGGTGAGCTTCGTGGCATCGGGCGAGAACTTCCCCGACGCCCTGTCGGGAGCGGCGGCCGCGGGCCACCTCGGCGGCCCGGTGCTGCTGACCCGCACGGCCGACCTCCCCGGCGTGATCCACACCGAGCTCACGCGCGAGAAGGCGGGCCTGGTCAAGATCCTCGGCGGGCCCAACGCCGTCTCGGCAGCGGTGCAGACCGCGATCGTCACGACCATCCAGCCCGAGACCGCCCGCATCGCGGGAGGCGACCGGTTCGAGGGATCGGCCGCAGTGTCGTCGACTCTGTTCGGGGCCGCCGACACCGTGTACATCGCGTCGGGCGAGAGCTTCCCCGACGCGCTCTCCGGAGGCGCCGCCGCCATCGTGAAGGAGGCGCCCGTGCTGCTCGTGAACAGATCGTCGATACCCGAGCCCATCAAGGCCGAGCTGACGCGCCTGAAGCCGACGTCGATCGTCGTCCTCGGGGGCACCTCCGCGATCGCCGCCTCGGTCGAGGCGGAGCTCAAGGGATTCCTGAAGCCATGACATCGTCGATCGGGGGTGCGGCGCGGAGACGCCACGGCCTGACCTGGGTCTGCGTGGCCGCGCTGGCGCTCGTGGCGGTGTCGAGCGCGTCCCCCGTCGCCGCGGCCGAGGAACCACCGGCCGACGGGGGCGCGGCGGAGCTCGGCACGAAGGAGGAGGCGGAGGCCCTGGCCGCGATCTCGGTGACCCGGATGGCGGCCGCAGATCGCTTCGAGCTCGGCGCCGCAGTCGCCCTCGCGACCAGGCCCAGCGGGGCCGACGTCGTGTACGTCGCGTCGGGCGCGAACTTCCCCGATGCGCTCAGCGCCGGCCCGGCGGCCGTCCAGCAGGGCGGGGCGCTCCTGCTCACCGCGCCGGATGCCGCGCCGCCGTCGGTGCTCGCGGCGCTGACCAGACTGAACCCGCGATCGGTGATCGTGGTGGGCGGCGAGAGCGCGGTGTCCTCGGCCGTTCTGGGGCAGCTCGCCGCGGCGGCCCCGCGCGCCGTCGTCGGCCGCCTCTCCGGCGCCGACCGATACGCCGTCAGCCGGGCCATCGCGGGCCAGGCGTTCCCGGCGGGGGCCGACAACGTGTTCGTGGCCACCGGGGCGAATTTCCCGGATGCGCTCTCCGCGGTCTCCCCGGCCGCCATTCTCGCGTCGCCGGTGCTGCTCGTCAACGGATCGGCCGCGGTTGCCGACAGCGACACGCAGCGCGCCATCGCCGCCGTCGCACCCGGCTCGCTCGTCGTCATGGGCGGTACGCTCTCGGTCTCGGCCGGCGTCTACGACACGCTGTCCCCCTCGGTCGCCACCGTGCGCATCGGCGGGGTCGACCGCTTCGCGGTCTCCGCGGCGGTCAACGAGCACTTCCTCGCCGACTTCAGCACCGTCTACTTCGCCACGGGAGCCACGTTCCCCGACGCCCTGGTGGGCGGCGTGCTGACGGGCACACGACACAACCCGCTCTACATCGTCCCGCCGGGCTGCGTCCCGGCGCCGGTGCTGTCCCGCCTGGCCCGCTCGGGCACGTCGCAGGTCGTGCTGCTCGGCGGCTCGGCCTCGCTCTCCCCCGCGGTGGAGGCGCTCACACCCTGCCCCTGACGGTCGGCCTGAGTAGAGTGGCGGCCGTGGCGACTGAGGGCGGGACAGCGGACGGGTGGGTCGTGGAGGCGCTGCGGGCCGCGGGGTGCGTGTTCGCCGAGGAGGAGGCCGCCGTGGTGGTCGAGGCCGCCGGCGGGGATCGCCGGGAGCTCGAGCGGCTGGTGCGGGAGCGGGCCGCGGGGCGTCCGCTGGAGCAGCTCGTGGGGTGGGCGGCGTTCGCGGGGCTCCGGGTGGTCGTCGAGCCCGGGGTGTTCGTGCCCCGGCGCCGCACCGAGCTGCTCGTTCGCGAAGCGGTGGCGGATGCGCCCGACCGCGCCGTCGTGGTCGATCTCTGCTGCGGCTCGGGTGCCATCGGGGCGGCGATCGCGGCCTACGGTCAGGGGCGCATCCGTCTCACGACCGATGCCGACGGGGACGTCGCGTTCGAGGTCGTGCCGCAAGAACGATGGCCCGATGTGCGGCCGGTGCGATTCGGCGTGGTCACCACCGATGATGACGGGGACGTCGCGTTCGAGGCCGTGTCGGAGGCCGACCACGACCGCGGTGCGGCCGGGGAACCGGGGCGCTTCGAGGTCGTCGCCGCCGACGTGGATCCGGCGGCCGTGCGGTGCGCCCGCCGCAACCTCGGGGCCGAGAGGGTGTTCGAGGGCGACCTGTTCCAGGCGCTGCCCGAAGGGCTGCGCGGGCGGGTGGACGTGCTGGTGGTCAACGCGCCCTACGTGCCGACCGCCGCCATCGCCACGATGCCCACCGAGGCGCGGCTGCACGAGGCCGGAGCCGCCCTCGACGGAGGCGGGGACGGGCTCGACGTGCAGCGGCGGATCGTCGCCGGAGCCGCCGCCTGGCTGCGCGATGGCGGCCGGCTGCTGATCGAGACCAGCGAGCGTCAGGCGCCGAGGACGGCCGCGCTGTTCGAGGCCGCCGGCTTCGCCCCCCGCATCGTGCGGGACGAGGCGCTGGACGCGACCGTCGTCGTCGGCCGGCGCTGACGCCGAGCCAGGCGCTCACGCCGAGTCAGGCGCTCACGCCGAGTCAGGCGCTCACGCCGAGCCGCGGGTCTGATGCCGGCGGGTCAGCCCTTGTAGGGCGCCCGAACCATGGCGATGAGGGCCGCGAGGCCCAGGACACCGGTGACCAGGCTGAGCAGCCCGATGAAACCGATCAGCAGATCTCCGACCACCATGTGCGCCTCCTAGAACGTCCCTTCAAGCCTACCGCGCACCGCCGACGCTCAGGCCCAGGGGTCGACCAGCACCTTGCCGTCGAGCCGGCCCGCCACGAGCAGCTCCAGTTGCTCCGGCAGGCCCTCGAGCGGCACCACGCCGACGAGCAGCTCCGGCCCGACGACACCCTCGGCGAGGATGTCGAGGGCGGGCCGCAGATCGGCATCGCAGACGTGGGCGAGGCTCGAGTCGATCGTCACCTCGCGGAACACCAGCGAGTGAACGTCGAGCTCCGGCTTCGCCTTGGGCAGTCCGACGGCGAGCACACGTCCGCCGTCGCGCACGAGGGCGACCGCGGTGGCGAGCTGACCCGGCGCTCCGCTCGCCTCGATCACGACGTCGGGCCGCTCGCCGCCGAGGGCGGCGGTGACCGCGGAGAGCAGCTCGGGGGCAGGGGCGGGCGCGACGACCGCCGCGGCCCCGAAGCGCAGCGCGCGCTCCTGCTTCGGGCCGGGGAACTCGACGACCACCACGGTCGCGGAGATCAGGTGCTCGAGCCCTGCCAGCACGAACGACGCGATCGCTCCCCCGCCGATGATCACCACCCGGTCGCCGTCGCGGGCGCCCGAGCGGCGGGCGGCGTGGATGCCGACCGCGAGCGGCTGGGCGAGCGCGGCGTGGTCGAACGAGAGCCCGTCGGGGATGCGCGCCAGCGTCTTCGAGGGCACGGCGACGTACTCCGCCATCCCGCCGTCGGTGCTGAGCCCCAAGGTCCAGTACTGCGAGCACATGTTCGTGCGCCCCTCGAGGCAGCGGGCGCAGGATCCGCACCACACCCCGGCCCCGCTCGCGACGCGGTCGCCGGGCTGGAAGCCGCTGTCCGCATCCGCCTCGACGACCTCGCCGACGAACTCGTGACCCGGGATCATCGGCCCGGTGTGGCCCGTGACGCGGTGCGCCGTCGCCACCGGGAAGACCTTGGGCCCGACCGCCCACTCGGTGGCGTCGGTGCCGCAGAGCCCCGAGCGCACGACCCGCAGCAGAACCTCGCCCGCCCGGCGCGTCGGCTCCGGCGCCGTGGTCGAGACCCGGATGTCGTGGTCGCCGTGGTAGATCGCGGCGCGCATCAGACGAGCACCGCGCGACGGCGGCGGGCGACCGAGTAGAACACGGCGGCGATCAGGATGAGCACACCCTGGAAGATGTACTGCCACATCTGCGACAGCCCCAGGAAGGTGGTGGCGTTCAGCACCTGGATCAGCAGGATCGAGCCGAACAGGCTGCCGACGAAGGTGCCGCGGCCGCCGAGCAGCGAGGTGCCGCCGAGCACCACGGCGGTGATGCTCGAGAGCGTGTACGACACCCCCTGCGCCGGGTCGCCGACGCCGATCTGCGTCATCAGCACGATGGCCCCGAGGAACGCGAGCACCGAGGTGGCGACGTAGGCGAAGATCACCGTGCGGTCGATGTTCACGCCGATCCGCCGCGCGGCCTCCTCGTTCGAGCCGGTGGCCCGCAGCCGCCAGCCCCAGCGGCGCTTGCGCAGTGCGAGCTCGAGCAGCACCGTGAACACGACGAGCACGATGAAGATGAGCGGCACCGGGCCGACGCGGGTGGTGATCAGCGCGGTGAACGAGCCGGCGATGTAGCCGCCGGGCGAGTCGCGCAGCAGGAAGCTCAGCCCCTGCAAGGCGATGTACAGCGTCAGGGTGGCCGCGATGGCCGTGAACTTGCCGAAGCGGATGAGCGACCCGTTCACGAGCCCGGTCGCCACCGCCAGCACGAACATCAGCAGGATGCCGAGGCCCATCACCCCGAACGGCTGGCCGTCGTTGACGAAGAACGACCCGACCACCACCAGGAAGCCGGCGAGCGGGCCGACGGACAGATCGATGCCGCCGATCAGCAGCGAGATGGTCTGCCCGAGGGCGATGAAGCCGAGCGCGCTGACGAGCATCAGCACCGAGAAGATGTTGAAGTCGGAGAGGTAGCGCGCGTTCTGGCTGAAGATGAAGGCGCCGAGCACCGCGATCACGGCCACGAGCAGCGCCGAGGGCGCGTAGTCGCCCTGGATGAACCGGCGCAGCGGTGTCGAGCGAGCGACCTTCTCGGTGGCGAGCTGGGTGTTGGCGGTGTGCGCCGTGCTGGTCACGGCGGTCTGCACGATGCGGGTCTCGGTGATGTCGTCGCCGGCGAGCGTGCCGACCGCGTTGCCGCGCGACATCACGATCACCTGGTCGCAGAGGCCCTCGAGCTCCTTCGCGTCCGACGAGGCGACGACGACCGGGATGCCCGAGGCCGACACCTCGCGGAGGATGCGGTAGATCTCCAGCCTCGCTCCGACGTCGACGCCCTGGGTGGGCTCGTCGGCGATCACGATGGACGGTTCGGAGAGCAGCGCCCGGGCCATGACGACCTTCTGCTGGTTGCCGCCCGAGAGCGAGGAGACCACCGCATCCATCGACGACGCCTTCACGGCGAGCGAGTCGAGGGTCGAGCCGACGGTCGACACCTCCTCGCCGCGGTTCACGAGCGCCCAGCGCTTGAACCGCTTGAGGGCCGAGATGGCGGCGTTCTCGCGCACCGTCAAGGTCATCATCAGACCCTCGCGGTGCCGGTCGCTGGGCATGTAGGCGGTGCGGCCGAGCAGCTGAGAGGCCGACAGCTCGCGACCACCGACCGCGACCCGGCCGGTGAAGCCGTCGAGCCCCGCGAGCGCGCGGAGCAGCTCGCTCTGACCGTTGCCGACCACGCCGGCGATGCCCAGGATCTCACCGCGCTTGACCGCGGCCGAGACGTCGACGAAGCCGTCACCCGTCATCCGGTCGAGCACGAGGTTGACCTCGTCGCTCTCGGTGGCCGTGTACTTCGGCGGGAAGGTCGACTCCATCTGGCGGCCGACGATCATCGTCAGCAGCTCGTCGTCGGTGACCTCGTCGACGCGGGCGATGCCGCGCAGCCGGCCGTCGCGCAGAACGGTCACCCGGTCGGCGAGCTGTCGCACCTCGGCCATGCGGTGCGTGATGTAGACCACGGCGGTGCCGCGGGCGACGGTCTCGCGCACCCGGGCGAAGAGCAGGTCGACCGAGTCCTGGCCGAGCGGGGCGGTGGGCTCGTCGAGCACCAGCACGCGCGGCTCGAGGGCCAGCGCCTTCGTGATCTCGAGCAGGTGCTTCTGCGCCACGCTGAGCGTCTCGACCCGGTCGCCGAGGTGAGCGGTGAGGCCCGACTCGCGGATGATCCGGGTCGCGTACTCCTCAATCGATCCCTTGCCCTCGAACACCGACGGGGGCAGCGCCACCCGCAGGTTCTCGAGGATGGTCATGTCGGGCAGCACCGCGGGGTGCTGGTGCACGATGGCGATGCCGAGCTTGGCGGCGAGCGCCGGGCTGAGCCCGTCGATGTCCTCGCCGTTGACCCGGATGCGGCCGCCGTCGGGCTGCACCGTGCCGGAGGCGACGTTCATCAGCGTCGACTTGCCGGCGCCATTCTCCCCGAGGAGCGCGTGCACCTCACCCGGGAGCACCTCGAGCGAGACGTCGGTCAGCGCCGCGACGCCGGAGTACGACTTCGAGATGCCGGTCAGCGAGAGGACGGCGACGGTGGTGTCGACGTCGTGCAGTTGTGTGTCCACGGGATGCCCTTGCGATCGTTGCGTGCGTGAAGCGGATGATGCGGCCGGAGGAGGCCGGGCCCCGGAGAGGGGCCCGGCCCACCGGCTACTTCAGGAGAGCGGCCTGGTCCTGGGGCGTCATCTCGGCGGAGAGGAAGATGTCGCCGGGCAGGTCGGCCTCGCACTCGACGGGGTTGGGCGTGCTCGTCACCGAGTCCTCGAACACCGGGGCGTCGAAGGTGGTGGTGTCGGGCAGCACGCCACCGGTCGCCTTGGCCACCGCGTACTGCACGGCGAGCCGCACGTTGTCGTTGCCGGTGGCGACCGTGGTCATCTTGAAGTCGGGGTTCGCGGCCTGGTTGTCCGTCCAGAAGCAGCCGAGCACGTTGCCGTCCGACGTCGCCAGGGCGGGGATGGAGCGACCGCTCTTGGTGAACTCGGGCAGCGCGCCGACGAGCGACGGGCCGAAGTCAGAGACGATCACGTCGATCTGCGGGTTCTTCGCGATGGCGCTTGTCAGCACCTGCTGCGTGACCGCCGGGTCCCAGTTGGTGGGCTCGAAGGGCGTCTCGCCGATGAACTCGTACTCCCCGCCGGTGCCGAGCACCGAGTTCATGCCGGTGAGCTCGTCCTCGCCCTGGCTGTTGCCCTTAGGGCCCGAGAGGAAGAGGATCTTGGCCCCGTCGGGGAAGTTGCTCTTGATCCACTTGCCCCAGTTCTCGCCGTCGGTGGTGAAGTCGGCGCCGATCCAGGCGTCGTAGTCGACGCCGTCCTCACCGCCCGGGTTCACGCGGTAGGGCACCGTGACGACGCCCGCCTGGTAGGCGCTGCGGAGGGCGGGCAGCATGGCCTCGCCCGCATCCGGGAACACGACCAGCGCGTTGACACCCTTGGCGACCATGCCCTGGATGTCGGCGATCGACTTCTGCGTGTCGCCTTGGCCGTCGGCGTACTCGTAGCCGGTGACGCTCGGGCACTTGGCGACCTCGTCGGCGCCGGCGGCGGTGGTGATCTTGCGCCAGCTGTTGCCGCCGAAGCCGTCGAGGAGACCGAGGGTGATCTCGTTCGGTCCGCACCAGTCGGGGGCGCCGGCGACCGGCGCACCCCCGGTGGCCGGGGTGTCGTTGGACGACGGGGCGCCCGAGCTGCACGCGGTCAGCATGAGGGCGAGAACGCCGACGCCCGCTGCGGTCAGGGCGATTCGTTTGCGGATGGCCATGGGATGGTTCCTCTCACTGTGCGCGGCGCCTCTGCCGCGGGTGACTCGGGGTGGGTACTGAGGGTGGGATGGTCGGGGTGGATGATCGGGGTCGGTGGTCAGGCGGCCGCGCCGACGCGCTGCCGGTGACCGAACCGGGCGCGCAGGGCGGCCCAGTCGATGGTGTAGAGCGCCACGCCGACGGCGAGCGCCGCGGCCTGGATGATCGAGCGCACCGCGAAGGGCACGCCCGCCGCCAGCACGAACTGGTCGAGCTGGCTGAGGAAGACCGCCGCCACGACGGTCGCGAGCGGGAAGCCGCGACCGCCGAGGAGGCTGGTCCCGCCGAGGACCACCACGGCCACGGCGGGAATCAGGTAGGCGTTCCCCTGGAACGCGGTGGGCTGTGCCGTGATGCCGGCGAGCAGGATGCCCGCGAGGCAGTACAGCAGCTGGGCCCAGACATAGGCGGCGGCCTGGTGCGTGCGCACCCGCAGGCCGGTGGCCCGGGCGGCCACGGGGTTGGCGCCGACAGCTTCGAAGCGCCGCCCGGCGACCGTCTTCTTGACCAGCAGGGTCACCAGCAGGAAGGCGGCGAGCGCGAAGAACACCGAGTTCGGGATTCCGAAGCTGAGCCCCCCGGCGACGTCGCGGAGCAGGCGTGTGGTCGTGGTCGGGCTGCCGCCCGATATGCCGAGCACGACGGCGAACAGCAGCGCGTTGGTGCCGAGCGTCGCGATGATGGCGTTCAGGCCCAGCCGGCCGATCAGAAGGCCGTTCAGGATGCCCGCCACGACGGCGAGCCCGGCGGCGAGCAGCACGGCCGGCACGAGCAGCGAGTCGTCGCCGTTCGGGATGCGGCTGACGACCACGATGGACAGCGACACCGCACCCGGGATCGACAGGTCGATGCCACCCTGCTGCACCACGAGCATCTGCCCGAGGCCGACGCAAGAGAGCACGGCGGCGAAGGGGAGCATGCCGAGCACCGCGCCCTGCGAGACGCTCGACGGGGCGAACAGCGCGCTCACGACGAACAGCACGATGACCGCGATACCCACCGTGACGAGGCCCCGCGAGATCGACCAGCGCGAACTCGTCAGTGCGGGTTGCCGTCGCTCCGTTGCGCTCATACTGTCTCCCTGGTGGGTGGGCTTGCGAGGAGCCCCTCATCGGGCTCGTCGTTGAGTATAGCTTTACACTCGCTCCCGAGCGTTCACAACTGCTTTTGATAACTATTGGGCCACTCGGGCCGAATCGCGGCGATCTGGCGTATTGCGGGGCAGGAGCGGTGGTCGCCGCGTGAAGCAGAAGTGTACATTGACTCTGAACAAGCCGACGAAAGGGATGACGATGTCAACTGCTGGAGCCGGGCGACGCGCCCTGGTGATCGGATCGACCGGGATCGCGGGGCAGGCGCTGTGCCGACTGCTGCTGGAGAAGGGCTTCGAGACCTTCGGGGTGTCGCGGTCGGCGACCGCGCCGGTGCCCGGGGTGCAGCCGATCGCGGCCGATCTCCTCGACGCCGAGGGGCTGTCCTCGGCCCTCGCCGAGGTGGACCCCGAGCTCGTCTTCATCACGGCCTGGATGCGCCAGCCGAGCGAGGCGCAGAACATCGAGGTCAACTCGGCCATCGTGCGAAACGTCATCGAGGCCACGACCGCGGGGGGTTCCGTGAAGCACGTCGCCCTGCTCACGGGCCTCAAGCACTACCTCGGGCCGTTCGACAACTATGCGACCGGCGTCATGGCCGACACCCCCTTCGAGGAGGAGTCGGAGCGCCTCGACAGCCCCAACTTCTACTACGCGCAGGAGGACGAGCTGTTCGCCGGAGCGGCGACGCACGGCTACGGCTGGAGCGTGCACCGCGCCCACACCGTCTTCGGCTACGCCGTGGGCAACGCGATGAACATGGCGCTGACCCTCTCGGTCTACGCCACCATCTGCGCGCGCACCGGGGAGCCGTTCCGCTTCCCCGGCTCGGAGACCCAGTGGAACGGCGTGACCGACGTGACCGACTCCGACCTGCTGGCCGAGCAGCTGCTCTGGGCGGCGACCGACCCGGCCGGGCGCGACCAGGCCTTCAACATCGCCAACGGCGACGTGTTCCGCTGGCGCACCCTGTGGCCGCGCATCGCCGAGCACTTCGGTGTGAGCTGGGAGGGCTTCGACACCGCGCCCGCGCCGCTCGAGAACCGCATGGGCCACGCCGACGAGGTCTGGCGGGAGATCGCCGCCGAGCACGGTCTCGCCGAGGCCGACGTGTCACGGCTGGCGAGCTGGTGGCACACCGACGGCGACCTCGGTCGCAACCTCGAGTGCTTCACGAGCATGAACAAGAGCCGCGAGGCGGGCTTCCTCGGCTTCCGCACGACGCCGGCGAGCTTCTTCGACAAGGTGGAGCGCTACCGGGCGGCCCGCATCCTCCCCTAGCGGGGGCGTGCGGGCGCTGGCAAGGGCGACGGGACCTAGCGGGACGTCCAGGCGAGCAGCTGCTCGAGCGGCCACGTCGTCACGATCCGCTCGGGCGGGATGCCCGCCGCCGCCGCGCGCTCGGCACCGAGGTCGATGAAGCCGAGGTGACCGGGCGCGTGCGCGTCGGAGTCGATGCTGAACAGGCAGCCCGCCTCGAGCGCGAGCGCGATGAGCTCGTCGGGCGGGTCCTGCCGCTCGGGCCGCGAGTTGATCTCGACGGCGACGCGCGCCTCGGCGCAGGCCGCGAATACGGCGTCGGCGTCGAACTCCGACTGCGGCCGGGTTCCGCGGGAGCCCTGCACGAGACGGCCCGTGCAGTGGCCGAGCACGTCGGCGCGTCCGGAGCGGATCGCGGCGAGCATCCGCTCGGTCATCGGACCCTTCTCGTCGCGCAGCTTCGAGTGCACGCTGGCGACCACCACGTCGAGCCGGTCGAGCAGCTCCGGCTGCTGGTCGAGCTCCCCGTCGGCCAGGATGTCGACCTCGATGCCGGCGAGCAGCCGGAACGAGCCGTCGCCCTCGGCGTTGATGGAGGCGACCACGTCGAGCTCGGCCTCGAGCCGCTCGGCGGTGAGGCCGTGCGCGATCTTCAGGCTCGGCGAGTGGTCGGTGAGGGCGAGGTACTCGTGGCCGAGCGCCCGGGCGGCGGCCGCCATCGACGGGATGTCGGTCGTGCCGTCGGACCAGTCGCTGTGGGCGTGCAGGTCGCCGCGCAGCTGCTCGCGAAGCGCCTTGGCCGCCGGCCCGAGCTTCTCGCCGGTGCGGGCGCGCAGCGCGGCGAGGTAGTCGGGCACCCGGCCCTCGAGGGCCTGCAGCACGATCTCGAGCGAGCGGTCGCCGATGCCCTTGGTGCGGGCCAGGCGGCCGTCGGATGCCCGTGCCGCGAGCTCCTCGGGTGCGAACTCCCCCGCCACCGCCGCCGCCCGGCGGAACGCCTTGACCTTGAAGCCCGGCGCGAGCTCCCGCTCGAGCAGGAACGCGGTCTCGGTGAGGGCGTCGACGGGGTCCATGCCCCCGACCCTAGCCCCGCGCCCGCGGGGGCACGAGGCGGGGCCGGGCAATCGACGCGCGGGGCGGCGACGAACCACCCGAGGGGAATACCCTTCGAGCAGGAGGTGGGGCATGGCGGCTCCGAGCGAGTACCTGCGGGCGCGACGCGACCCGGAGTTCCGGGAGCGGGTGGCCCGGGGGTACCACGGTGCGCACGACGTGCTCGACGCGCTGTGGTGGCGCGAGCATCCGGGATCGCCCACCCCCGACGGGGTCGAGTCGCCCGCCGCGCGCCGCGCCGAACTGCAGCGGACCGCCTACGCCCCGGCGGCCAGGGGTGCCGCCGACGCCGTGCCGCGCGCCGATCGTGCGGCGGCCGAGCTCGCGCAGCTCGATGCGGCCCTCGACGAGGAGCGGCGCGCGATCGACGACGCCCTCGCCGCGGCCGACACACCTCGCGCCCTGCTGCCCGTCGCCGCTGCCGACGCGGAGGACCGCGCGGACGACGCCGCTCCGCCCGCCCGCCCGCAGCGGGGCCGCCGCCGTCTCGCCGCCGTCGCAGCCGCCGGGTTCGTGCTGGCACTCGTCGGCGGGGCGGCGGGTTTCACCCTCGCCGCCGTCTCGGGCGGCAGCCTCCCCGGGCTGGGCGCCGGCCGCGACGCGCCGTTCGCCGACCCCTCGGGCGCCCTGGCGATCTTCGACCGGCCTCCGCAGCCCGCCGACCGCCCGCCCCTGCTGTACGCCGTTCAGCTGCGCGAGGACACGCTGCGCACCCTGTCGATGGCCGGCACCCCGCTCTACGTGGCGCGGGACATCGACGACGACGTGTGCATCGTGCTGGTGCAGGACAACGGCACCTACACGGCGAATTGCGTGCCGCCCGACCGCTTCCCCGCGACGGGGCTGCTGATCCGCGGATCGATCGGCGTGGCCGGCCGCCCCTCCCAGGGCGACCAGCTGCCGCTGAGCTTCGTCGACGTCGAGGCCACCTGGCTGCCCGACGGCAGCACCGTCTGGGGCCAGAACCCCCAGACGCGCTAGCGGCTCCTCGCCGGAGACGTAGGGTGGCGGGCATGGACGACGAGGAGCGCCGGCGTCAGGCCGCCGAGCAGGAGGCCAGGGCCCTGCAGGCCCTCGAGTCGATCCGGCACGGCGGTGATCTCGGCACGGAGACGCTCGCGCTCTCGAACGAGTTCACCGACCGGCACACCGCGCGCCTGAGGAGCTGGGTCGCGGCCCGATTCAGGGCCGCCCGCTTCAAGGCGGCCCGATTCAGGGCCGTCCGCTTCAGGGGAGGACGTGGCCCGCGGCCGTGAAGATGCGGTACCACTCCGGCCGCGTCAGCACGACGTCGGCGCCGGCGGCGGCCTCCGCGACCCGGCCCGGGTTCGTGGTGCCGAGCACGACCTGGATGCCCGCGGGGTGGCGGGTGATCCAGGCGGTCGCGATCGCCATCGGAGTGACACCGTAGCTCGCGGCCACTTCGTCGAGCACGTCGTTCAGCTCGGCGAAGTGCTCGCGGTCGCCGAGGAAGACGCCGTCGAAGAAGCCCTTCTGAAACGGCGACCAGGCCTGCAGCGTGATGTCGTTCAGCCGCGCGTGGTCGAGGAGGCCGAGACCGCGGTCGACCGACTGGTCGAGGCGCAGCATGTTCGCCGCGACGCCCTGGGCGATGATCGGCGCGTGGGTGATGCTCAGCTGCACCTGGTTCACGACGAGGGGCTGGCGCACGAAGCGGGCCAGGAGGTCGATCTGCCCCGGGGTGTGATTCGAGACCCCGAAGTGCCGCACCTTGCCCGCGCTCTCGAGGGCGTCGAACGCCGACGCCACCTCCTCGGGCTCGACGAGCGCGTCGGGACGGTGCAGCAGCAGGAGGTCGAGGTGCTCCAGCCGGAGGGCCGCGAGCGACTCGTCGACCGTGGCGAGGATGTGCTCGGCCGAGAAGTCGAAGAAGCCGTCACGGATGCCGACCTTCGACTGGACCACGACCTGCTCGCGCTCGGCCGGGGTGAACGACACGGCGTCGCCGAAGCGGCGCTCGCTGCCGTGGCGCTCGCCGCCGTAGATGTCGGCGTGGTCGAACACCGTGATGCCGGCATCGCGGGCGGTTCCGACGAGGGTGCGGATCTCCTCGTCGGACAGCTCGGCGATCCGCATCAGGCCGAGCACGACGGCGGAGACGGACAGGTCGGTGCGGGCGAGGCGCTGGGTCTTCACGGGCTCCAGCCTCCCGCATCCGCCACGATTCAGCCAGCCGGTACTCCCGCCGAGGGCCGGTTGCCGGTACGTTCATGAGGAACCATTAACTCTGGAGGGAATCACACCATGACCGCATCATCGCCCCAGCCCGCTCCGGCCGGAACCGACTACCCCGGCAAGACCCTCGGCATCGTCGGCCTGATCGTCGCCATCTTCTTCAACCTGATCGGGCTGATCATCTCGGCGATCGCGCTGAACCAGTCGAAGAAGGCCGGCTACAAGAACACCCCCGCGCTCGCGGGTGTGATCGTCGGCGCCGTGCTGTTCGTGATCGGCCTGATCATCGGCATCCTGTCGGTCGTCGCCTCGGTGTCGATGATGGGCACCACCACCTACTGAGCACCACCACCTCCTGAGCCTCACGCTCAGCAGCATCCGCTCCGCGTCCCCGTTCAGTCGGGGGCGCGGAGCGTTTGCGTGTGCGGCGCGCGGAGCGCCTCGACCAGCGCGGCGAGCAGCGGCCGACGCGCGGCCCCGCGGCGCACGGCGAGCGACACCACCCAGGGCGGAGGCGGGTCGCTGAGGGGCAGGCGCGCGCATCCGCTCGCCTCGATCACGTCGGGCACCACGGCGACGCCGAACCCCGCGGCCACCCACGGCGCCACGCTCGGCAGGTCGGGCAGCTCGGCCGCCAAGTGCCGGGTGAGCCCGCGATCGGCGAGCGCCCGGTCGAGCTGCAGACGGTTGCCGTAGCCCGGCAGCACGTCGACCCACTCCTCGCCGGCCAGCTCGGCGAGCGCCACCTCGGGCCGCGCCGCGAGCCGGTGCCCCTCGGGCACGAGCGCCACGAAGTCGAAGGCCGAGATGGGCCAGGCGTCGAGCGTCGGCGGTGCAGGCACCGCCAGGAACGCGAGGTCGAGCCGGCCGTGCGCCAGGTCGTCGGCCAGCCCGGTCGAGCCCACGGGCGACGAGACGAGCTGAATGTTGACGAGCGGATGCTCGCGCCGGAAGCGCCCGAGCACCCCGGGCAGGTCGAGCAGCTGCATGCCGGTGAAGGTGCCGATGCGCACCCGCCCGCGCAACCCGCTGCCCGACTCGGAGGCTGCACGACGGAACTCGGCGGCGTCGTCGACGAGGTCGCGCGCGAGCGGCAGCAGCACCTCGCCCGCCGCGAGCAGCCGCACCGACTTGGTGGTGCGTTCGAACAGGGCGACACCGAGCTCGCCCTCGAGGCTGCGCAGGCCCGCCGAGACGGTCGACTGGGCCACGAAGAGCCGTTCCGCCGCGCGGGTGACGCTGAGCTCGTCGGCCACCGTCACGAAGTACTCCAGCAGCCGCGTCTCCATGCGGCGATCATAGACGTGATCGATGAGACTGTGCGGCATAATTCGTTGGACACGATGACGACCGCGGAGCATTCTCGAAGCATGACCGCACTGCTCTCCGAGCCCCGCACCGCGTCCGTCCCCGTCGGCACCCCCGGCGGCGTCCCCGGCAGAGTCCCCGGCGGCTCCGCGCCGCGACCGCGTCTGCCGCACGCCGCCGGGTTCTGGGTGACGGCCGTCGCCTTCCTGGTGATGATGGCCTTCAACACGGTGCCGACCCCGCTGTACGCGCTGTATCAGCAGCGCGACGGCTTCCCGACCGTAGTCGTCACGCTCATCTTCGCCGCGTACTCCACGGGTGTGATGCTGGCCCTCTACCTCGCCGGCCACCTGAGCGACCGGCTCGGCCGGCGCCGGGTCATCCTCACCGCGGCGGTGATCGAACTCGTCGCGGCCGTGCTGTTCGTGCTGTGGCCGGATGCGGTCGGCCTGGTCATCGCCCGCTTCGTCGCCGGCCTCGGCATCGGGGTGCTCACCGCCACCGCCACGGCCCACCTCGCCGACCTGCGGCGCATCGCGCGCCCGGGCGCGGGCATCGGCTTCGCCGCCACCATCGCGGGGGTCGCGAACATGGGCGGTCTGGCGCTCGGTCCGCTGATCGGCGGCGTGTTCGCCGAGTGGGTGCCGGCGCCGCTCGTGACGCCCTATCTCGTCTTCGCGGCGGCCCTGGTGGCGGTCGGCTTCGCCTACGCCTTCGTGCCCGAGACCGTGACACCGCCGACCGCTCCGGCGGCCTACCGACCCCAGCGCGTGCGCGTGCCGGCCG
Organism: Herbiconiux gentiana; assembly: GCF_024978135.1. Classification (GTDB taxonomy): domain Bacteria; phylum Actinomycetota; class Actinomycetes; order Actinomycetales; family Microbacteriaceae; genus Herbiconiux; species Herbiconiux gentiana. Next base: position 422,008 of record NZ_JANTEZ010000002.1, read on the forward strand.
AGAGCCGGGGGGCCTACTGGGCGGCAGGGCTCGGCGGGTTCGCGGCTTTCGCGATCACCGGCCTGTTCGGCTCGGTGGCCCCGACCTTCCTGGCCCAGCTGCTGCACCAGACCGACCACCTGGTCGCCGGTGTGGTGTCGTTCTCGGTGTTCGGGGCGGCCGCCGTGGCGCAGATCGTCTTCGCGCGGCTCTCGACCCGTCGCCAGCTGGTGCTCGGTGTGGTGTCGATGGCCACCGGGCTCGTGGCGCTCGGCGCAGCGGCACTCGTGGCCCAGGCGGCGGGTGGCGCCGGCGCGCTGGTGGCGACGGTGCTCTTCGTCGGCGGCGGCGTGGTGGCCGGCGCCGGGGTCGGCCTGGTCTTCCGCGGCGCCCTGGCCACCGCCGGCTCGCTCGCCACGGGTGGCAACCGCAGCGAGATCACCTCGGGCATCTTCCTGCTGGCGTTCGCCGGGATGACCGTCCCGCCGCTCGCGGTCGGCGCCGCCCTGCTGGCGCTGCCGCTCGTGCTGGTGCTGCTCGGCTTCGTGGGGCTCGTGCTGGTGCTGATCCTCTGGGCCGGGCCCCGGATGATCCGCACCACCCGCTGAGGCGGGGCCGCGCCCGAGTCGCCCCGCCGCCGCGCGCGAGTCGCCCCGCAGCCGCGCCCGAGTCGCCCGAGGCCGCCCCGGAAGCCGCCTAGGAGTCGCCGCCCACCGCGGGCTCGCCCACGAACTGGTGGGCCTCCCCGGCCAGCTCGACCCAGTTCTGGGTGTCGGCGATCCCGACCCACCGTCCGCCGACACCCGCCGGCGCGGCCGACGGCGCCTCGGCACTGACGGCGACGTCGCGCCCCACCAGGTCGTCGGCGCGATGGGCGGGAAGTGCCACCACGAGCAGCTCGCCGTCGAGGGCGGCGAAGGCCGCCCCCTTCACCAGGAGGGTGGTGCCGTCCAGCGTCACGTCGTCGTCGGGGTCGGCGAGGAGGGCCCGGGTCACGTCGTCGAAGGCGGGGTTCGTCATCGGAGCATCCGTTTCTCGCGGCCCGGCGAGCACCCGCTCTCGGGTGGGCCCGGCGACCGCATCGCCGCCATTGTGCCCCACTTCGCCGCCCGGCGCCTGCCGCGCGGGCGCCGGCCCGGGCTCGGAACGGATACCGCGACCCGCCGTGCCCGATCGACGACGAGAGCGTAGTGTGCTCAAGGTCGGGCCCACGGGCTTCGCCGCAGGAGAAGGGATCGTAACGCCGAGATGCTGGACGATCGTGCCGAGCTGCCCGGTTCGGGCGAGGTGCTCGAGGCCCTCGAGGACTACCTGGCGTCCCGCAGCAGCCTGCGACGGCTGATCCGCGCCGAGACCGAGCTCTCCGACAGCGCCTGGAACGCCCTGCTCGAGCTGCGCGCCGAGGCCGAGCGCGGCGGATCCCTCACCCCCAAGGAGCTGGCCGCCCGCCTCGAGCTGCGCAGCGCCTCGATCACCGCCCTCGTCGACAAGCTGGTGCGCCTCGGCTACGTCGATCGCACGGCGAGCAGCACCGACCGACGTGGGCTGTCGCTCGGCATCACGAGCTCGGGCGCCGAGTTCACCGGCCGGCACGACCGGGCGCACGACCCCGAGCTGGCGGTGGCGGCCCGGCTCGAACCGGCCGCGGCCGCGCTGGTCGTGCGCGTGCTCGACGACCTCGCCCTCGCGGCCGGCCGGTCGTTTCCCGTCACGGAATGACCCGGCATCGCTAGGCTGGGCTGATCGCTCATCAGGAGGAGTCCGAGGTGCCGTTCCGCAGCAAAGAGGTGCTCGAGTCGTGGCTGGCCGACTACCGGTCGGAGTCGTCGGCCGGAGCCCGGGTCGCCGAATACGCCGACGTCGCCGTGCAGGACGGCAGTGACGGGTCGGACACCGGTCTCGTGATCATCGGGCTGCGCAACGCGACCACCGACGTCTACATGCAGCCGGTCGCGCTCGGCGACCCGCACTGGGAGGTCACCTTCGCCGCCCGCGATCGCGACCTCGCGCTGAGCACGGAAGACGTGGTCGCCCTCTCGCAGGAGCTGGCCGCCGCGGCGGAGCTCTGCGCCTATCTCGAGCGCCGCTCCCGCGAGCACCTCGAGGCCCACGGGGCCGGCGCGGCGGGCGGCGCGCCCGCCGACGAGGTCGCCGACGTGGTCGCCGACGCCGAGCGATGACCGACCCGGCCGACGACCCGGGGCTGGCATCGCGGCTCGGCCTCGGCCTCGCCGCCCTCGGCCGCCCCGCCTACATCACCGCCGGGCGCGCCGACGACCTGGGCCCCGCCGCCGACCGCTCCGTCGAGGCCCTGCGCGACCGCGCCCACTCGCTGCTCGACGCGGCCTGGTTCCTCGGCATCCGCTACCTCGACGCCGCCCGCTCCTACGGCCGGGCCGAGGAGTTCCTCGGCTCCTGGCTCGCCGCGCATCCGGGCCGCCGCGACGAGCTCACCATCGGCTCGAAGTGGGGCTACGAGTACGTCGGCGGGTGGCGGGTCGACGCGCCCGTGCACGAGCGCAAAGAGCACAGCCTCCGGATGCTCGACCGCCAGTGGCCCGAGACGCTCGACGCCCTCGGCACTGCTCCCGACGTGTACCTCGTGCACTCCGTCACGCCCGACAGCCCCGCCCTCACCGACCGGGCGCTGCTCGACCGGCTGCGCGAACTCACGGGCGAGGGCGTGCGCGTCGGCTTCTCGACCAGCGGACCGGGTCAAGGCGAGGTGATCGAGCGCGCCCTCGCGCTCCCCGACTCGCCGTTCTCGGCGGTGCAGTCGACGTGGAACCTGCTCGAGCCCTCCGTCGCCCCGGCCCTCGAGGCCGCGAACGACGCCCGCTGGCTCGTGGTGGTGAAGGAGGTGCTCGCGAACGGCCGGCTCACCGCCGCCGAGGGCACCCCCGCGGCGCTCGCCCTGGCCGAGTCCGACGGACAGCCGCTCGAGGGTCTCGCGGTGGGGGCGGCGGTCGCGCATCCGTGGGCCGACGTCGTGCTGAGCGGAGCCGTGACGCGGGCGCAGCTGCGGGCCGGCACCCGGGCTCGCGTGCCCGCGCTCGACGCCACGCTGCTGGCGGGGATCGCCGAACCGGCGGAGGAGTACTGGGCGGCGCGCTCGGCGCGGACCTGGGCCTGACGGCGAGGCTGACGCCGAAGGCCGGCTCCGCTGAACGGAACCGGCCCTCGGGGTGCGCCCGTCGAGCGGGCGGCAGTGGGGTCAGACGCGGCGGTTGCCGGTGAGGAAGCGCACCAGGAACACGATGATGGCCAGCACCAGCAGGATCGCGCCCACGTAGAGCAAGAAGTTGAGCGACGAGACGAACCCGCCCGTGAAGAGCAGGATGACGGCGATGACGGCGATGATGATGACGAGGATGTTCACGAGATCTCCTTTGTAGGGGTGAGGACCGCAGGATCACGGCCTCGTATTCGACGCCTCGTGGGCGCACGGGGGTGGGGCCGGCTCAGACCAGCGGGTCGCTGTCGGTGGTGCGGCGGGTGACCTGCTCGCCGCTGGCCGGGTCGACGGCCGAGCGGGTGGTGGACACCGACGAGCGGCGACGCAGCGTCAGCACCAGGCTGATCAGGAACACGACGACGCCGGCCCCCATCAGGATGTAGCCGATGAGTGCGAGGTTGACGAAGCCGCCGAGGTCGACGTTGACCGCGAAGGCCAGGATGGCTCCGATGACGAACAGCGCGATACCGGTTCCGATACCCATGTGATGGTCCTTTCGTCTGCGCCGAGGGGCACGATGGTAGGGGAGCGGCCCCTCTCCTGACAATCGTCTGACTGTCGCTCGCGGGCCGTTCACCGTCCTGCCTACCATGATCTGGTCAGCAGTGATTGACTCAACGGAAGTTGTTCCAAGCGATGGCCGATCTGAAGCAGCGGGCCGCGGTGTTCGCGGCGCTCTCCGATCCGACGCGGCTGTGGATCGTCGACCTGCTCGTGCTGGGCGATCTGTCGTCGACCGAGATCCAGTCGGCCCTAGGTGTCCCGTCCAATCTCGTCGCCCATCACGTGCGCGTGCTCGAGAAGGCGGGCATCCTCACCCGCACCCGGTCGGAGTTCGACGGGCGCCGCACCTACCTCCACCTCGTGCAGACCGCGTTCGACGAGCTCATGCCAGGGCTCCTCACGCTCGGCGGCCGGGTGGTCTTCGTCTGCACGGCCAACTCGGCGCGGTCGCAGCTCGCCGAGGCGGTCTGGCGCACGGCCAGCTCGATCCCGGCGATCTCCGCGGGCATGCGGCCGGCGACGGCGGTGAACCCGGGGGCCGTCGCCGCGGCGCAGCGGCACGGGCTGGCTCTCGACCCCCACGCCGTTCCGCAGCACGTCGACGACGTGGTCGGCGAGGGCGACTTCGTGATCAGCGTGTGCGATGCGGCGCACGAGCAGCTGCACGGCTCCGACGACCTGCACTGGTCGCTGCCCGACCCCGCCGCCGACGGCAGCGACTCGGCCTTCGACCGCACCGTGCGCTCCCTGCGCGAACGGGTCGGTGCGCTCGTCACCCGGGTGGCCCCCGCGGCGTGAGAAGCGGGCCCGCTATCAGGGTGACGGATGCGCGTCCACTCGTTGTGGCCGACGGCCGCCCCTCGCTACATTGGGCGCATGCAACCGCTGCAGCGAGTGACCGCCCCGACCGTCGACGTGCTGACGGCGATGCTCGACGGGGCGGAACCCATCTGGGGCCTGCGCATCGTGAAGGAGTCGGGACGCCCCTCGGGCACGGTCTACCCGATCCTCGACCGGCTCGAACGTCAGGGCTGGATCCGGTCGACCTGGGAGGAGCTCGGCAGCCGGGAGAGCCCACCGCGTCGCCTGTACGAGTTCACCGAGGAGGGCGAGGCGGCCGCGCGCGACATCCGGAACACCTTCCTCGCCAAGCACCGCGGCTGAGGCCCCGCCCGCCGCTCCCCGTCGGGAGTCGCGGTCCCGAGCGGTTCTGCACTAGCTTCGACATGTGTCGACCGATCTTCCACGCACAGTTCTTCCACGCGCAGATCTCCCGCGCACCGAGCTCGCGCCGTGGCTGCGCCGCATGGACGTGTCCGACCAGATCTTCCTCACCGGCACCGTGCTCGTGCTGCGCGAGATCCGGTGCCGACGCTCCGAGCTGCCGGTGCCGTTCGACGAGCGGCGGCTGTGCAGCACCGCGACGCCCGACGACGCCGCCCGCTACGCCGCGGAGATCTCAGAGGCCTACCGCGATCAGCCGCCCCTCGCCGCCCCCGACGGAGTCGACGAGCACTGGCGCATCAGCAGCATGACGGGAGCGATCGCCGCGCGCATCCGCTCGGCGTACCCGGCCCTGGACTGAGGCGACCCCGTCGCGGCGGCGTTCGAGCAGGCGCTCGAGCTCGGTCTCGTAGGCGTCGATCATGCCCTCGAGTGAGAAGCGAGCCGCCTGCGCCCGCGCGACGGCCGGGTCGACGGCGGCGGCCACGCGGATGGCCGCGGCGAGCGAGACGGGTCGGTCGTCGACGGCGACCGCGCCGGCCGCGGGACGCACCAGGCCGAGCACCGTTCCGGCACCGGGAGCGACGAGCTCGGGCACGGCGCCGTGCGGCAGGGTCGCCACCGGGGTGCCCGAGGCGAGCGCCTCGACGACCGAGAGGCCGAACGGCTCCTCCCAGATCGGGCTGGCCACGAACACCGAGCCGGAGGCGTAGAACGCCGGCAGCGCGTCGTGACCGAGGTGGCCGACGTACTCGACATCACCGCCGAGGAGCGGCTCGATCTCCTCGGTGAAGTAGCGGGGGTCGGCGATCGGGCCGGCGACGCGCATCCGGAAGCCCGCTTCGCGCGCCGCGGGGATGGCGAGGTGCAGGCCCTTCTCGGGCGTGATGCGGGCGGCCCAGACGGCGAGCCCCTCCTCGCGGGGCACGTCGACCTGCCAGCGTTCGAGCGGGATGCCGTTCGGGATGCTCAGCACGCCGGGCAGTCGCGGCGCCCAGGCGCGGGCGTTCCGCGGCGAGACGGCGACGTAGGAGTGCAGCGGCGAGGGCGACCAGCCGGGAGCGTCGAGCAACGCGTTCACGTCGGCCAGGGTCGGCGGGGTGTGCAGCACCGTCATCATCGGGCGGTCGCGCAGGGCCCGGTAGGGCAGACTGCTGAGGGAGTTGTTGATCACCACGTCCCAGTCGCCGGCGGCGATCAGGTCGAGGCTGTGCTGGCTGGCCTCGGCCAGGAAGCCGGCCTGCTGGCGGCGCACCAGCGGGGTGGCGGCGAAGACGAACTCGAAGTCGCTGGGCACCAGGGGGTGCAGCGCGGCGGAGGTGCGCGAGCCCTCCTTGGCGAACAGGGTGACGTCGTGGCCGCGGCGCACCAGCTCGTCGGCCAGCATCGCCGTGTGCGACTCGGTGCCGCCCTGGAACGGCTCGGCGATGGGGTGGTGCAGGTGGCAGAGGATGGCGATTCTCATGCGGCGTCCGTTCGGGGGTGGGGGCGGGTGGGCGGGGCGGCCGGGGTTTGCGCGGTGGGCGGGGTGGCTGCGTAGCGGTCGGTGGTCGGGTCGTGGGTGACGAGACCGAGCTCGGCGAAGGCGTCGAGCCACCCGCGCATCGGCACCGCACCCCACTTGGCGGTGAAGCGGCCGGTGTTCCGCAGGATGTCGTCGAGGTGCTCGACCGGCGGGTCGCTCACCGGGTGGTGCTGGTGATCGGCCTCGGCGCCGCCGGCGAAGAGCAGGTCGACACCGGCGGCCCGGGCGGCGAAGCCGAAGTCGGTGTCCTCGCCGCCGTAGCCGAGGTAGCCCTCGTCGAAGCCGCCGATGCGGCGCCAGGTCTCGGGCGTGCAGGCGAACGAGAGCGACCAGAACAGCTCGTGCGCGGCGGGCTCCAGGATGCCCGGCTCGGGCCTCGGCCGGAATCCGTGCACCGTTCCGACCGCCTCGAAGGTCTCGGGGCGGGTGTAGTCGACGCCCTCGGGGAGGTAGGCGACCGACCCGGTGAGCAGCGCGTCGGGGCGGCGACGAGCGGCGGCATCGTAGGCGTCGAGGAGCCCGGGTCGGGGCAGGCAGTCGACGTCGAGGAAGACGAGCAGCTCGGCGCCCGCGGCGATCGCGGCCTCGGCCCCCGCGTTGCGGGCCTCGGCGAGCGGAAGGGCGCGGCCGTCGGCCGGCACGCGGAGCACGGTGGCTCGGGGGTCGCTCGGGGTCGCGATCGGGGCGTCGTCCATGGCGACGACGACGCGCCGGGTTCGGCGGCCGGACGGGTAGCGGGCGAGCCACTCCTCCTGCCGGGCGAGGTGCAGTCGGCGGCCCGCCACGGCGGTGATGACGGCGATCACGCGGCGGCGCCCGCGGGCTGGGGCGCTGCGGCGGCGGGCTGGGATTCTGCGGCGGCGGGCCGGGGTTCGGCAGTGACGGGCCCGACCGCTCCGGCGGCGGGCTCGGGCTCTGCAGCGGCCGGCGGGGTCGCCACAGCGGCGGGGGCCGCCAGGTCGTGCAGCAGGGCGGCGATGCGGGTGGCGGCGGCGCCGTCGTTCCAGTGCTGCCAGGTGCTGCCGTCGAGGGCGGCGGCGGCGCGGTGGGCGGCGGCCCAGTCCGTGCGGGCGACGTCGGCGGGCGCCACCACGAGGCACGGCAGCGGCGCCCTCGTCAGCGCCTCGGCGAGATGGTCCTGCTCGGCGTGCGGGCGGGCATCCGGAATCAGGATCGCCGGGCGCCGGGCGGCGGCGATCTCGGCCACGGCGTTCGAGCCGCAGTGCGAGAGCACGAGCGGAGCGGCGCGGAGGGCGGCCCAGACCTCGTCGGCACCGGCGTCGCGGAGGTGGCGCACCGGGTGCCCCGCCGCCTCGAGACCGGCGGCGGCGGCGTCGAGCGGGTCGGCGCCGCGGCCCCCGGCGCCGTGCAGCACGAGCACCTCGGCGGGCAGGGCCCGCACCGGCGCGTCGGCCGGCGCGGGGGCGAAGCGGCTGAGCGCGCCGACGCGGTGCAGGCGACCGGCCGGAACCGAGGCGGCGGGCGGCCCGAGCAGCTCGGGCCAGGGGGCGACCACGGCGTCGGAGAGCTCGTAGGCGAGCCGATGCGCCGGATCGTCGCGGAGCCCGGGCAGGGTGAAGCTGACGACCGGAACGCCGAGCAGCCGCACGAACGCCGCGATCTCGGCCGAGACGTCGACGACGAACAGCTGCGGGCGCGTCTCGGCGACCCAGGCGGCGATCGTGGCGAGACGCTCGGGGTGGCCGGGAGAATCGGTGGGCGCCCAGTGCAGGCGGCCGTGGGCCGTGCGTCCGCCCCCGGGCTCACGGCCCGGCGCGGGGCCCGGCTGGCGGCCCGGCTCACGGCCCGGCTCGCCGGCCTGCCGCGTCGGCTCGACCGTGTCGAGCGGGAGGTGCACGGTGCGGGCGTGCGGCGCGGCCACCTCACCGGCGGCCGAGGTGAAGACCGTGACCTCGGCGTCGAGCAGCGGGATGACCGAGCCGGCCGTCATCCGGTGACCGGCCCCGCGGTGGTGCACGTACCATCCGATGCGGAAGGGGCGCAGGCTCGACACGGGATGCGTTCCTTCCGGATGGGAGGACCGAACGGCCCTCTTCTCCGTCTACACGCTTCCGGGCCCGATGGAAGGGGCTTGCCGCCGGTATCCGATCAGGGCATGATCGCGCGCGCCCGCAGCGGCTCGCTCATGTTCCGAGCGGCTCGCTCATGTTCTCGAGCAGCGTCGGCAGGGTGCGCTGCACGTACGGCGAGGAGTGGAACCCGGCCGCATCGGCCCCGGTGAGCAGCCACGTCTCGAAGGCCCGCTCGTAGGTGTCGAGGATGACCCGCACCGACCGCACCGGCGAGCCCGCGAACCGCCGGCCGAGCTTGGCCATCAGCTCGGAGTGCACGTCGACGAGGGCGTCGAGGAACAGCTTCTCGGCCTTCAGCACGGCGACCCCGCCGTCGCTGCGCCGGAGCGCCCTCGCCCGGCGGTCGGCCCGGATCAGCATGCCGTCGCGGTCGAGCGGCCAGGAGTCGGCGAGCGCCACCGCGGCCTCGGTGAAGGCGGCCGAACCGCCGGCGCCGCTCGGCTCGAAGGTGGCGACACCGCCGCGCAGGCGGGCGGCGCAGTCCTCGACCAGCCCGTCGGTGACCGCGTCGAGGAAGGCGTCGTCGTCGGGGAAGAGGGCCCGGAAGGAGTGCGGGTGCACGCCGACCTGACGGCAGACGTCCTCGATCAGCTGCGGTGTGACACCCCCCGACTCGGCCAGCGGCACGCGGGCCGCGGTCGCCAGTCGCGCCATCACGGCCTGGCGCTGAATCTCGATCCTGCTCACGCTGCATCCTCCGCGGTCAGCCTAGCCGCGGGGTCCGATGGGAAATCCCTGAACGCCGGAATCACGGGCGAGGGGGTTCGGTTCGGGTGAGAGGCGCGGATGCGCCGCGCGACGCCGCGGACGGGCATCCGCTCGCCCGCCGAACCACCCGAAAGGCCCTTATGAAGCTGTTCACCCCTCTCACCGCCGGCGATCTCGAGCTGCCCAACCGCGTCGTGATGGCGCCGATGACCCGGCTGCGGGCCGACGAGAACGGCGTGCCCACCGAGCTGATCGCGGAGCACTACGCGCAGCGGGCCGGCATGGGGCTCATCGTCAGCGAGGGCGTCTTCCCGAGCGCCGAGACGCGGGCGTATCCGGGTCAGCCCGGCATCGTGACCGACGAGCAGCAGGAGGGCTGGCGGCGTGTCGCCTCCGCCGTGCACGAGGCCGGCGGGCGCATCGTGATGCAGCTGATGAACGGCGGCCGCGTGACGACCACCGCGATCACGGGAACGCCCCGCATCGTGGCGCCGAGCGCCATCGCGATCGACGGCGAGACCCGCCTGGCCGACGGCTCGAAGGCGCCCTACGGTCTGCCGCACGCGCTCACCACCGACGAGCTCGCCACGGTCAAGGCGGAGTTCGTCGACGCCGCCCGCCGCGCGATCGACGCCGGCTTCGACGGGGTCGAGCTGCACGCGGCCAACGGGTACCTGCTGCACGAGTTCCTCTCGCCGGCGTCGAACGTGCGCACCGACGCCTACGGCGGGTCGCCCGCGGCTCGCGCGGCGTTCGTGATCGAGGTCGCCCAGGCCGTGGCCGCTTCGGTCGGTGCCGGTCGGGTGGGCATCCGCATCTCCCCGTCGCACAACATCCAGGACGTGCTCGAGACCGACGCCGACGACGTGCGCGCCACCTACACGGCGCTCGTCTCCGGCATCGCGCCGCTGGGCCTGGCGTACCTGAGCGTCCTGCACGCCTCGCCCGCCGACGAGCTGGTGCAGTCGCTGCGGGCGGCGTTCGGCGGGGTGTTCGTGGTGAACAGCGGATTCTCGGAGATGACCTCGCGCGACGAGGCCCACGCCCTGGTCTCCGACGACCTGGCCGACGCCGTGGCGGTGGGCCGCGCCGCCATCGCGAACCCCGACCTCGTGGACCGCTGGCGCGGCGCCCACCCGGAGAACACCCCCGACCAGGCGACCATCTACGCCTCGGGCGCGGAGGGCTACACCGACTACCCCCGTCTGTCCGCCTGATCAAGCGGGTACCGTCCCCCACGCGCTCGGGTAGCGTGGGGGCGGTGCCGCCACCGGGGCGGGCAGCGAGGAGGGGTCGATGTCGGTCGGATTGCTGGCGGTGGTCGACGACATCCTGACGGCCGCGCTGAAGGCGAGCGCGAAGACGGCGGGGGTCGTGATCGACGACGCCGCGGTCACCCCGCAGTACGTTCAGGGCCTGACGCCCGCGCGTGAGCTGCCCGTGGTCTGGAAGATCGCGCTCGGCAGCCTCGTGAACAAGTTCGTGATCATCATCCCGATCGCGCTGCTGCTGTCGGCGTTCGCGCCGTGGGTGCTGCCGTTCCTGCTCATCGTCGGCGGCACGTACCTCTGCTTCGAAGGCGCCGAGAAGGTGCTCGAGTGGTTCGGGCTGCACCACGAGTCGGGTGAGACCGAGGCCCGCGACGAGAAGAAGCTGGTGTTCGGGGCGATCCGCACCGATCTCATCCTGAGCACCGAGATCATGCTCATCGCGCTCGACAGCCTCGACGAGTCGCTCGGCATCGGGATGACCCTCGGCGCCCTCGCCGTGATCGGCCTCGGCATGACCGCCCTCGTCTACGGCGCCGTGGCGCTGCTGGTGAAGATCGACGACGTCGGGCTGCGGCTGATGAAGAACGCGTCCCAGGGGGTGCGCCGCACCGGCGCGCGCATCGTGGCGTCGATGCCGACGGTGTTCCGGGTGATCAGCGTCGTCGGCACGGTCGCGATGCTCTGGGTCGGCGGGCACCTGGTGATCGAGAACCTGTCGGAGACGTTCTGGCACGGGCCGCACGACGTCGTGCACGCGATCACGCACGCGATCGAGGCGGCGGGGCCGGTCGTGGTGTGGATCGTCGAGACGCTGTGCTCCGCGGTCTTCGGACTGGTGCTCGGTCTCGTGGTGGTCGGCGTCGTGCTGCTGGTGCGCCGCGCGCTCCCGGGGCGGGCCCGTCAGCACCACGCGCCGGAGGAGACCGCGGGGGTCTGACCGCGCCGGCCGGGTTCTTCAGGGCGTCAGGTCCGACAGTGGCGGCCGAGGGCGTCAGGGCGTCAGGAAGCCAGCGGCTCCCGTTCGGGTCGCTCGACGCGCGGCGAGACCTCGGCCCAGACCTCGTCGAGCGACAGCCCGAGCACGCCCGCGACGGCCGCGATCGTCGAGAACGCCGGCGTCGCCACCCGCCCCGACTCGATCTTGCGCAGCGTCTCGGGCGACAGCCCGGCGTCGAGGGCCGTCTCGAGCAGCGCACGATCGCCCCGCGCCCGCCGCAGCAGGGCGCCGAGCCGGCGCCCGCGCTCGACCTCGGCGGGGGTGAGCGGCAAGCGGACCATGCGTCGATCCTACCGCGTCGTCGGGATAGTATTACCGGGATAGTTATCCGACGGCTATCGCGAGACGGAGACCGGATGATCGAGATACTGAGCCCGCGCGAGCTGCCCCGGGCGCGTGCCGCCGGAGCCCTGGTGGGCCGCATCCTGCACGAGCTGCGGGGCCGTGCGACCGTCGGCACGAGTCTGCTCGAGATCGACGGCTGGGCTCGGGAGCGCATCCTGGAAGCCGGCGCCGAGTCGTGCTACGTCGACTACGCCCCCTCCTTCGGCAGCGGCCCCTTCGGCCACTGGATCTGCACCTCGGTGAACGACGCCGTGCTGCACGGGATGCCCTCGGCCCAGATGCTGGCCGACGGCGACCTCCTGACCCTCGACCTCGCCCTCTCGCTCGACGGGGTGGTGGCCGACGCGGCGGTCAGCTTCCTCGTGGGCGACACGCGGCCGCCCGGGAGCGTGGCCCTCATCGACGCCACCGAACGGGCCCTCGCCGCCGGCATCGCCGCCGCCGAGCCCGGCGCCCGCATCGGCGACCTCTCGCACGCCATCGGCACGGTACTCACCGAGGCCGGCTACCACGTCAGCACCGAGTTCGGCGGACACGGCGTCGGCTCGACCATGCACCAGGACCCGCACGTCTCGAACATCGGCCGGCCCGGCCGCGGCTACCGCCTGCGCCCGGGGCTGCTGCTCGCCCTCGAACCCTGGGCCATGATCGGCACCGACCGCCTGGTCACCGACCCCGACGGCTGGACGCTGCGCAGCGCCACCGGCAGCCGCACCGCCCACACCGAGCACACGATCGCGATCACCGCCGCCGGCCCCGAGATCCTCACCCGCCCCTGACCGCACCGAGCGCCGGGGCCGCTACAAATTGCACACCATCGACACGTCACCGCTGACGAAGATCGCCGAGCGGTGGCCCGACCGGAAGGCACCCTCTTGAAGATCCAGACCATGAGCATCTTCGTCGACGATCAGCAGCAGGCGCTCGACTTCTACACCGGCGCGCTGGGTTTCGCCGTGGCCGCCGACGTGCCGCTCGGCGACCATCGCTGGCTCACCGTCGTCGACCCCGACCGGCCGGACGGTACCCAGCTCTCGCTGGAGCCGAAGGGTCATCCGGCGGTGGGGCCGTTCACCGCAGCTCTGGCCTCTGACGGCATCCCGTTCTGTCAGCTCGGGGTCGACGACGTGCAGGCCGAGTACGACCGCCTGACCGCGCTCGGCGTGACCTTCACGCAGCCGCCCACCGACTACGGGCCGGTGATCGTCGCCGTACTCGACGACACCTGCGGCAATCTGGTGCAGCTCGCCCAGCAGACCGGCTAGACGGCCACGACGGCGACCGGGGCCGGGGCGGAGAGCTCCACGTGGGCCTTGATGACGCCCCGCTGCGCGCGGGCGGTGGCCACCGCATCCGTCGCCTCGTCGATGCCGTAGACGTGGGTGATCAGGGGCGACAGGTCGATGCCCGAGCTCGCCAGGAAGCGGAGGGTCTGCGGCCACACGCCGGGCGAGCCGATCGAGCCCGTGATCGTGAGCTCCTTCGACTGGATCAGGCCGAGCGGCGCCGGCGCCGAGCGGCCCACGTCGATGCCGATGTAGGCGATGCGCCCGCGGAAGGCGGCCAGCTCGAGCGCCGTCGCCATCACCTCGGGGCGGCCCGAGCACTCCACCACGACGTCGGCGCCGCGCGAGCCCGAGAGGCGGTCGAGGGTGGCGGCAGCGTCGTCCGGATGCACGGCCTCGACGGCCCCGAGTGCGACCGCGACCGCGCGGCGCTCCTCCGAGGGCTCGACGACGATCGTCGTGGCCCCGAGGGCGGCCGCGGCGGCGGTCACCGCGAGCCCGATGGGCCCGGCGCCGAGCACCACGAGCACGTCGCTGCCGTTGACGTTGCCCACCCGCATCAGCGCGTAGTACGCGACACTGAACGGCTCGACGAGGGCGCCTGCAGCCCAGGACAGCTCCTCGGGGAGACGGTGCAGCCAGGCGGGCTTCGCCACGAAGTACTCGGCGGCGGCGCCGGAGATGGAGAAGCCGAAGTGGTCGTCGCCGATCACGCACTCCCCCACCACGCGGTCGCCCACGGCGAACTCGGTGACGGCCGAGCCGACGGCGGCCACCTCGCCCGACCACTCGTGACCGGGGATCACCGGGTACTCGAACGGGATGATGTAGCGCCCCTCGAGCAGCTCGATGTCGGAGTGGCAGACGCCGACCCGGCGCGAGGCGATCAGCACCTCGTCGGCGGCGATGGCCGGGATGTCGAGCTCGCGCACGTCGGCGCTGTCCTCCTCGACGAACTGCAGCGCCTTCATCGCGTTCCCTTTCCGGCCTGGATGAGCACCTTGACCTGGTCGCCGCGGGGCGAGAGCAGGGTCTCGAAGCCCTGCACGACGTCGTCCATCTGCACCTGCGCGGTGACGACCTTCTCGACCGGGTAGCGCCCGCGGGCGATCAGGTCGATGATGCGGGGCCAGTCGGTGACGGGGTAGCACCAGGTGCCGGCGAGCGTGATGTCGTGCTCCGAGAGCACCATCGGGTCGATCGAGGCGGCCTTGGTGTGCAGGCCGGTCTGCGAGACGCGGCCGGCGGAGCGCACCGAGGCGATGGCCGCCTGCAGCGCGCGCTCGTTGCCCGAGCACTCGACGACCGCGTCGACGCCGACGCCCTCGGTGCGGTCCTTGAGGTAGGCGGGCACGTCGACCGCGGTCGGGTCGAGCACCTCGCCCACGTCGAGGGCGCGGGCGAACTCGGCGCGGTGCGGGTTGACCTCCGAGATGAACACCGAGGCGCCGAGCGACGAGGAGTAGAGGGCGGCGAGGGCGCCGATCGGGCCGGCTCCCGTGATCAGCACGGTGTCGCCCGGCCGCACCTGCGCGGTGTCGACGCCGTAGGCCGCGACCGCGCCGGGCTCGACGAGCGCGCCCTGCAGGTCGCTCACCCCTTCCGGCAGCACGCTGACGTGGGTGGCGGGCACGACGGCCAGCTCGGCGATGCCGCCCCAGGCGAAGCTCAGGCCGATGCAGGCCATGCGCTGGCAGAGGTGGTTGAGGGCGCGCCGGCAGTAGTAGCAGGTGCCGCAGCTGAGCAGGGGCATCACCGAGACGCGGTCGCCCGCGCGCACGGTGGTGACCCCGGCACCGACCTCGACGACCTCGGCCGAGAACTCGTGGCCGAGGATCTGCGGGGCGGTGGCGCCGGTGAGGGCGTGCGGCGAGGCCGGGATGACGATCGGGCCCATCGCGTACTCGTGCAGGTCGGTGCCGCAGACCCCGCACCAGAACGGACGGAGCAGCACCTCGCCGGCAGCGGGCCCGGTGGGATCGGCGACCTCCTCGACTCGGATGTCGTGGGCGGCGTGGAAGACGGCGGCTCTCATTCCCTGCTCCTTCGCATGGCGGTGATCGACTGGCATATGCTCGAGTTCATTGACACTGTACACAGGTAATCTGTTCAGTATCACTACTCGATTCTCAGAGGAGCAGACGATGACGTTCGTTCTCGAAGGTGTCCACCACGTCGGAATCACCGTGCGCGATCTCGAGGCCTCGCGCGCCTGGTACAGCCGCATGTTCGGCCTCACCCCCGGGGTGGTGAACCACGGCGAAGGGCCCGAGCTCGCCCAGGGCGTGCAGGTTCCGGATGCTCGGCTGACCTTCTCCATGCTCACCGTCGGCTCGACCCGGATCGAGTTCCTGCAGTACCACGAGCCTGTCGGCGAAGACTTCGACCGGCGCAACTGTGACGTCGGAGCGGCCCACGTCTGCTTCGAGGTCGACGACCTCGACACCGCGGTCGCCGAGCTCACGGCGAAAGGCGCCGTGTTCAGCAGCCCGCCGAACACCATCGACGACGGCCCGCTCGCCGGGTCGCGCTGGGCCTACTTCCGCGACCCCGACGGCATCCAGCTGGAGCTCTGGCAGTCGCCCCGCTAGGCCGCCGGCCCCACCGCCGCGTCGACCCCACAGCCACGTCAGGCCACGAGCCCCGCGATCGCCTCGGCCACGAGGTCGGGACGGGTCAGGAAGGGGTGGTGCCCGGCGGGCAGCTCGAGCATCCGCGTCGCCCGGGCGCCCTCGCGGCGCTGCAGCCCCGGGGTGGTGCTGCGGTCGTCGGCGCAGAGGAGGTAGGTGGAGTCGGCGCCCTGCCAGCCGGCGCTCGTGGTGGGCGTGACGAACGACTCGACGTGCTGCGGGGTCAGCCGGGCGAACGCCTCGCGCTGCACCCCGGTGTCGCCGTCGTGCAGGAAGCGGGCGCCGAACGTCTCCGCGTCGTAGCCGTCGAGCTCGAGCGCGCCGGCTCCGGAACCGGCGGCGGCGTCGGCGTCGGCAATAGCCACGGCCACGGGGTCGGGCTCGCCCGCGAGGATCGACCCCTGCGACTCCCCCACCGCCGGCAGGTAGGAGGAGATCAGCACGAGCCGGGCGACCGCCGGGTGCGGCCCCGCCTCGGCGATGACGGTGCCGCCGTAGGAGTGCCCGACTACGACGGCCCGCCCGTCGTCGAGTTCGTCGAGGGCCTGGCGCAGGGCCGTGGCGTCCGCCACCAGCCCCCGCGACCCGTCGGGCGCGAGCGCCTCACCGCACGACGGCAGCTCCAGCGCGCGGCTCCGGATGCCCGCCCGCTCCTCGAGCAGCCGCGCCGTCGGCCGCCACCACCACTCGCCGTCGCGCACCAGCGCGCCGTGCACGAAGATCAGCTCCATGGCCCGACGCTAGCGCGGGCATCCGTTCTCGAGGGCGACGCTCTGCCGTGGGCAGAACGGCTAGCGGGCGGGGCGGCCGGACGCGGCTCGGGTGACCTCCGCGATGGAGGCCCAGTCGAGCTCGGCCTGGCCGTCGTCGAGCGCCTTCTCGAACACCCCGCGCAGGGCCGAGGACGTCGGCAGCACCACGTCGGAGGCGCGTGCCGCGTCGAGCGCGAGCATCAGGTCCTTGAAGCCGAGCTCGGTGGTGAAGCCGGCCGGCGAGTAGGTCGATGACGCGATCGCCGTGCCGTAGCCCGAGTACACGACGCCGGGGAACAGGCTGTCACCGAGCAGCTCGACGAACATCGCGGTGTCGATGTCGCGCGACTCGAGCAGGGTGATCGACTCCGACAGGGCCTGCAGCGCGTGGATGATGAGGTAGTTCACGCCGATCTTCACGACGTTCGCGCTCGACGGGTCGGTGCCGACGTCCCACACCCGGCGACCGAGCGTGGACAGCAGCGGGCGCACGCCCTCGACGAGCTCGGGATCGCCCGCGGCGAGCACGGTGAGCGCGCCCGACCCGGCGGCCGGCGGCCGGCCGAGCACGGGGGCGGCGACGTAGCCGACCCCGGCGTCGGCGTGCAGCGCCGCGAGCCGGGTCGCCGCGGCCGCTCCCACCGTCGCCATGTTGACGTGGACGGTGCCCCGGGGCGCGGCCTCGAGCACGGCGGTGTCGAAGAGATCGAAGACGACCGACTCGTTGGAGAGCATCGAGAGCACGAGGCCGGTCTGCAGCGCATCCGACACCGAGGCGGCCCGGGTCGCGCCCCGCTCCACCAGGGCGTCGACCGCCTCCGGCGACCGGTTCCAGACCACGACCTCGTGGCCCTCGTCGAGCAGGTGCCCGACCATGGCACCGCCCATCGAACCGAGGCCGACGAAGCCGACGCGGGTCACGCCCCCGGCTCCCCGCGCCCCGCCGCCGTGTTGAGGTGCGACTGCGAGTCGCGCAACGTCGGCAGGCTGCCGCCCACCGTGAAGTAGCGCTTGCCGGCCACGAGCAGGTCCTCGGCGGGGAACTTGGTGATCACCTGGCACCCGTCGGCGGTCACGATGACCTCCTCCTCGATGCGCGCGGCGCCCCAGCCGTCGGCGGCGGGCCAGTAGGTCTCGAGGGCGAAGACCATGCCCTCCTTCAGCTCCTCGGGGTGGTCGAGCGAGACCAGCCGCGAGAAGATCGGCTTCTCCCAGATCGACAGGCCGACGCCGTGGCCGTACTGCAGGGCGAAGGCAGCCTCCTCGTCGGGGAAGCCGAACTCCTGGGCGGTCGGCCAGACCTTCACGATGTCGGCGGTCGTGGCGCCCGGGCGCACCAGGGCGATGGCGCGGTCCATGTACTCGCGCGCCCGCTTGTAGGCGTCGCGCTGCGCCGACGACGCCGATCCGACCGCGAAGGTGCGGTAGTAGCAGGTGCGGTAGCCGTTGAACGAGTGCAGGATGTCGAAGAACGCCGGGTCGCCCGGCCGGATCAGCCGGTCGGAGAAGACGTGCGGGTGCGGGGAGCAGCGCTCGCCGGAGATGGCGTTCACGCCCTCGACGTACTCCGAACCGAGGTCGTAGAGCTTCTTCGAGACGAGCCCGACGGCCTCGTTCTCGCGCACGCCCGGCCGCAGGAACTCGTACAGGTCCTCGTAGGCGGCATCCACCATCGAGGCCGCCTGGGTGAGCAGGCCGATCTCGTCGGCGGTCTTGATGCGGCGGGCCTCCATGAACAGCTGCTGGCCGTCGACCACGCGGATGCCCTGCTTCTGCAGCGCGAACAGCACGGGCAGCTCGATCACGTCGACGCCCAGCGGCTGGTCGGCGACCCCGAACTTCTCGAGCTCCCGCTTGATCTTGGACGCCACCCGGTCGGCGATCTCGGCGTCGGGGCTGAACGCGCCGCGCAGGGTCGAGATGCCGGCCCGCGAACCGCTCTCGGCGCGCGGACGCACGGCCCCGTGGTGCGGGGCATGCGGGTCGGCGTCGGCCTCGGCCGTCGTGGTGTCGAGCCAGGGGTTGAACAGCCCGTGGTGCTTGGCCGCCGAGCCGAAGTCCCACATGATCGGGTCGGTGTTGCGGGTGAGCAGACTGAAGCGGATCAGCTTGTCCATCGCCCAGGTGCCGATGTGCGTCGAGGTCATGTAGCGGATGTTCGAGAAGTCGAACGCCAGCACCGCGCCGAGCTCGCTGCGGGAGAGCTCGGCCTTCAGCCGCGCGAGGCGCTCGCTGCGCAGGCGGTCGAAGTCGATGCGCTGCTCCCAGTCGACCGCGTTGGTGCCGCGGGTCGCGGTGGGGATGGTCGCGAAGCCGCCGGGCGGCGGCTGGAGCGGGGAACGGGTGTCGGCACCGGTGCCGTCGAGCTGTGTGGTCATACGAGGACCATCCCTCCATCGATCATGATCACCTGGGCGGTGAGGTAGTCGGAGTCGGACGACGCCAGGTAGAGCGCCGTTCCGACGATGTCGTCGACGGTGGCCGTGCGGCCGCGGATGATGCCCGCGGCGAATTCGTCCATGGCCCCGCCGGCCGTCTTCGTCTCGCCGATGGCGAGCAGGTCCTCGTCGAGCTTCACCCAGAGCGGGGTGTCGACGACCCCCGGGGCGAAGGCGTTGACGGTGATGTCGTGCTCGGCGAGCGCCTTGGCCGCCGACTGCGTGAGCGAGATGACGGCGGCCTTGGCCGCCGAGTACGGGGCGAACGCCGGGAAGCCCTGACGACCGGCCATCGAGGTGGTGTTGACGATCTTGCCGCCGCCGCCCTGGGCGATCATCTGGCGGGCGGCCTCCTGGGTGCCGATCAGCACACCCAGCGCGTTGACCTCCATGATCGAGCGCCAGTTCTGCTCGGTCACGTCGAGGAACTTCATCGGCGCGTTGAAGCCGGCGTTGTTGAACCACACGTCGAGGCGGCCGAACTCGGCCACCGTGCGCTCGACGACGGCGCGCACCGCGGCCCGGTCCGACACGTCGGCCTGCACACCGATGGCGGTCAGCCCCTCGTCCCGCAGCGCCTGGGCGGACGCCTCGGCGGCCTCGCCGTTCAGGTCGGCGATGACGACGGATGCGCCTTCCACCGCCAGCGCACGCGCGATGCCCCGTCCCATGCCGCTGCCGGCTCCGGTGACCACCGCCACGGTGCCCGATACACGATTCGCCATTGATTCGTCCCCTTCGGTGTTCAGTCTAGCTTGTCACAGTGTTCACCATAGCAACACACTTCCTCGACCGGATGCACGATTGCCCTCGTCCGCGGGCCGGGGGTTCGTATACTCTTGCTGCACAAGTCCGCGAGCGAGGAGTGCGACCATCACTGACGACATCGGCCCCCGCCTCCGCGCAGCGCGCATCTCCCGAGGCCTCAGCCTCCGCAGCGTCGCCACCGCCCTCGGGGTGTCGGCCAGCTTGATCTCGCAGGTCGAGACGGGCAAGACCCAGCCGTCGGTGAGCACCCTCTACGCGCTGGTGAACCACCTCGGCATCTCGTTCGACGACCTGATGGCCGGCAGCGCCCACGGCTCCTCGCCCGCCCCCACCGCCGTGCCCAGCATCGGCGCGGCACCGGCCGTCGACACCCCGGCGCCCCTCCCGCCCGCGGCGGCGCCGTCGGGCCCCACCGCGCCGCCGCTGCAGCGCGGCACCGACAACCCGGTGCTCGAGATGGAGAACGGGGTTCGCTGGGAGCGTCTCGCCGCCAGCCGCGAGGGTGTCGTCGATCCGCTCCTGGTCACCTACGAGCCCGGCGCCTCCAGCTCGATCGAGGGCCGCATGATGCGGCACAGCGGCGTCGAGTACGCCTACCTGCTCTCGGGCGAGCTCACCGTGAAGCTCGACTTCGACACCTTCGTGCTGCGGGCAGGCGACTCGCTGAGCTTCGACTCGGTGCGCCCGCACCTCTACCTGAACGAGGGCTCGGTACCGGCGAAGGGGCTCTGGTTCGTGGTGGGCCGCCGTGAGTTCTCGCAGGAGATGGCGCCCTCGGGGCAGCCGGAGCGGGCGGGCGACAACCTGGCGTCGGCCGTCGACGTGCTGCAGGCGATGGACCGCCTGGCCTGACGCCAGGACGGCCCCTCGCTCACACCAGGATCGACAGCGGGTTCTCGACCGCCTGCTGGAACGCCGCCAGCCACCGGGCGGCGAGCGCCCCGTCGACCGCGCGGTGGTCGACCGAGAGCGTGCAGCGCATGACGGTCGCGACCGCGAGCTCCCCGTCGACGACGACCGGCTGGGGCTTCGCGGCTCCCACGGCGAGGATGCCCGAGTGCGGCGGGTTGAGGATCGCCGCGAACTCCAGCGTGCCGTACATGCCGAGGTTCGACACCGAGAAGCTGCCGCCCTCGAGCTCGCTCTGCTTCAGCTTCTTCGCCTTGGCCCGGCCGGCCAGGTCGGCGACGGCGGTGCTGACCGAGCTGAGACTGCGGGCGTCGACCCCGCGCACCACGGGGGTGACGAGACCGCCGTCGGTCGCCACGGCCACCGCGATGTCGACGGACGAGTGCACGCGCATCCCCTCGTCGCTCCAGGTGACGTTGGCCTCGGGCACCGCCTGGAACGCGGCCGCCACCGCCTTCAGCACGAAGTCGTTCACCGAGACGCGCACGCTCGAGGTCTCGTTGACCCGTGCGCGCAGCGCCAGCAGCTCGTCGACCCGGCACTCCGCCGTGAGGTAGAAGTGCGGCACGGTCGACTTGCTCTCGGTGAGCCGCCGGGCGATGGCCTTGCGCATCGGGGTGTGCGGCACGAGCTCGGTGCCGTCGGGCGCGCTCGTAGCCGCCGCGGGCTCCGGGGCGACGGATGCGCGTTCCGCCGTCGGGGCCGCCGCCGCCGGGGCGGCCTCGGCCGGAGCCGGGGCTGTCGGGGCCTCGGCGACCTCGACGTCGCGACGCACGATACGCCCGCCGGGGCCGGTTCCGGTGATCGCCGCAGCATCCAGCCCGCGCTCCTTCGCCAGCTTGCGGGCGATGGGGCTCATGAACAGCCGCGCGTGGTCGTCGGCCGATTCGACCGGCGCCGACACCGGCGCAGCCGCCCCGGGCGCCGCCGCCGCCGGTGCGGCCGAAGCCGCGGCGGCCTCCAGCGACGCCGCCTCCACCACCGGCGTGCCGCCGTCGGGGTCGCGCTCGGTCGCGTCGGGTGCCGAGTCGGGCCCGCTGACCGCGGCCGCCGGTGCCTGGCCGAGCGCCGCGTCGATGTCGGCGTCGGTCTCACCCTCGGCGATCAGCACCGCGATCGGCGCCCCGATCTCGCCGGCCTCGCCGGGCTCGAGCAGCACGCGGCCGACGACCCCGGCGTCCTCGGAGTTGTACTCCACGACGGCCTTCTCGGTCTCGATCTCGGCGAGCGGGTCGCCGACGGCGACGGTCTGGCCGGGCGTGACGAGCCAGCTCGCGATCGCGGCCTCCTCCGAACCCGCCAGAACACTGGGCATGCGGATGATCGTCGCCATCTCAGGCCCCCTTCCCGAATGCGGCGCGCACCCGTTCGAGCCCGACGACCACGTCGTCGGCCTTGGCGATCGCGGCCCGCTCGAGCACCTTCGAGATGCTCGGCGAGGCCTCGGAACCGGTGACCCGCTGCACGGGCTGGTCGAGCCAGTCGAAGTAGCGGCGCTGGATCTCGTCGGCGAGCCAGGCCCCGTAGGAGGTGCCCTGGGCGCCCTGCTCGACGATCAGCACCGCGTTGGTCTTGCGGATGGACGCCCCGACGGTGTCCCAGTCGAGGGAGGCGCGGTCGAGGAAGCGCAGGTCGATCAGCTCGGCGTCGATGCCGGTCTGCTCGATGGCCTTCGCGCTCTCGCCGACCATCGACAGGTACGTGATCACAGTGACGTCGGAGCCGGTGCGCCGCACCGCGGCCGTGCCGAACGGGATCTGGTGGTCGAGATCATCCGGGATCTCGCCCGACTCGGCGTAGAGGTCGACGTGCTCGATCATCAGCACCGGGTCGTCGATGGCGAGCGCCGCGTTCATCAGCCCCACGTAGTCGAACGGGGTCGAGGCGGCCATGATGCGCCAGCCGGGGCTGGTGGCGAAGATGCCGGCCGGATCCATCAGGTGCTGCGAGCCGTAGCCCGAGCCCATGGCGATCTTGGTGCGCAGCACGAGCGGCACCGGGTTGTCGCCGCCGAACATGTGCCGGGCCTTGCCGATCTGGTTGAACACCTGGTCGGCGGCCACCCACATGAAGTCGGGGTACATGAACTCCACGACCGGCCGGAAGCGACCGTCGAGCGCGATGCCGCCGCCGAGGCCGGCGAAGGCGTTCTCGCTGATCGGGGTGCCGAGCACGCGACCGGGGTACTTCTCCGAGAGGCCCTTGGTGGCGCCGTTGGTGCCGCCCTTCAGCCGGTGGATGTCCTCGCCGAGCACGACGATGCGCTCGTCCTCGCCCATCCGGCGGTCCATCACGGCGGCGACCGCGTCGACGAACTTGCCCTTGGTGGTGCCACCCGTGTAGTCCGCCTGCTCGAGGGTGTCGGCGCCGGCGATCTCGGAGAGGTCGCCGCGGATGCCCACGTCGACGAAGCCCGGGTCGGGCCACAGTTCGGGGCGGATGCGCTTCACCCCCGGCTTGCCGTCGGGATCCGGCTCGGTCAGGGCGTCGACCGCGAGGCGCACGGCGTCCTGGGCCTGACGGCGCACGGCGGCGAGCCCGTCCTCGTCGATGCGGCCGAGGGCGGTCAGCTCCCGCGCCATGCGGAGCAGCGGGTCGCGGTCGCGCCAGGACTGCTCCTCCTCCTTGCTGCGGTAGCCGAAGGCGCTGCCCGGGTAGGGGCCGTTCTGGTGGAAGTAGCGGTAGACCTCGGCCTCGATGACGGCCGGGCCGTCGCCCGCGCGCATCCGCTCGCTCGCCCGCTCCATCGCGAGGTGCACGGCCAGCGGGTCCATGCCGTCGACCCGCCAGGCGGGGATGTCGAAGCCGAGGGCACGGGCCGACAGCCGCGGCTCGGCGGTGACCTCGGAGACGTGGGTGGAGACCGCGTAGAGGTTGTTCTCGATGAAGAAGCAGAACGGCAGCTTCCATGCGGCGGCGAGGTTCATCGACTCGAGCACCGAGCCGATGTTCACGGCGCCGTCGCCGAAGTAGCTGACGGTGAGGTCGGAGCCGCTGGACCCGTCCGAAGCGCCGCCCGACGCCTGCTTCTCGGCCCAGGCGTGCCTCTGCGCCCAGGCGTTCCCCGCCCCCAGCGGCACCCCGCCGCCCACGATCGCGTTGGTGCCGAGCGCGCCCGCCTCGTGCCACTGCAAGTGCATCGAGCCGCCGCGCCCGCGGCAGTAGCCCTGGGCGAGGCCGAGGATCTCGGCGAGCGTCTTCTGCAGCACGTCCTGCACGGCGGGCGTCACGAGCGCGCGGGGGTCGAGCCCCTCGGGGGCGACGTGGGCCAGCGCCTTGGCGAGGAACTGGTGGTGCCCGCGGTGCGAGCCGTTGACGCCGTCGCTCGAACGCAGCGCGACGATGGATCCGACCGCGCCGCCCTCCTGGCCGATGCTGGAGTGGGCGGGCCCGTGCACGAGGCCGGCGCCAGCGAGCTCCAGCACCGCCTCCTCGAAGGCGCGGATGAGGTGCAGCTGGCCGAGCATCGTGTCGAGCAGAGCCGGATCGGCGGCCTTCCAGTCGGCGGCGGTCGTGCTCAGCTCGACCCAGGGGGAGCCGGGCTGGAGGCGTTTCTCGCGTGGCATGGCAGGTGCTCCTTTGCACGGGGGTGAAGCCGGTCGTTCAGCAGACTAGATCGCCAATGGATCCATTGCAAGCCTATCGCGACGAAGAGAGGGTGAGTATCGTCAGCAGTGGATACATTCATCTCAAGGAGGCGACCGTGGCCCTACCCGGACTCCGAGGTGCCGAGCACCTCGGCTTCACCGTGCCCGACCTCGAGGAGGCGCACCGCTTCTTCGTCGACGTGATCGGCTGCACGCACGTCTACACGCTGCCCGCGATGCGCCGTGACGACGACTGGATGCGCGAGCACCTGAACGTCGACCCGCGGAGCGTCGTCCGGGAGATCCGCTTCTACCGCTGCGGCTTCGGCCCGAACTTCGAGGTGTTCGAGTACGAGCCCGCCGACGACCAGCGACCGCAGCCGCGCAACAGCGACCTCGGCGGTCACCACGTCGCGTTCTACGTCGACGACCTCGACGTGGCCGTCGCGGCACTCGAGGCGGCGGGCGTCCGGATGCTCGGCGCACCGACTGCGAGCCGCAACGCCTCGGAGGGTCAGCGCTGGGTCTACTTCCTGAGCCCCTGGGGCATGCAGTTCGAGCTGGTCAGCTACCCGCACGGCAAGCAGTACGAGCAGGAGGCCGAGGTGCGGCTGTGGCACCCGGCTCGGCCGGGCGAATGACCCGCGGTTAGTATTCGAGGCGATGACCGACACCAGCGCCTACCGCGACAACGTCGCAAGCCACCGCATCGCCGAGAGCCTGCGCGACGACATCCTCGGCGGCGTGCTCGCGCCCGGCACGAGGCTGCGCCAGGAGGATCTGGCCGAGCGCTTCGGTGCCAGCCGCATCCCCGCCCGAGAGGCGATCCGGATGCTCGCCGCCGACGGCCTCGTCACCCTCGTCGCCAACTCCGGCGCCTGGGTGTCCCGGCTCACCCTCGAGGAGTGCGTCGAGTCGTACTCGATCCGCGAGCGGCTGGAGCCGCTGCTGCTGCGCCGGAGCCTCGAGCACCTGACACCCGAGCAGCTCGACCGGCTCGCCGAGCTGGCCGACCGGATGGAGGCGAACACCGACGTCGAGGCCTTCATGGCCGACGACCGCGAGTTCCACCTGCTGAGCTACGCGGGCGCCGCCTCGGGCGAGCTCTGGCAGATCATCCACCGGCTCTGGAACACCACGCAGCACTACCGGCGGGCGTACGCGACCCTGGTCGGCGTCTCGGGCATCGGGGTGACCCACCTCGAGCACCACCTGCTGGTCGACTGCCTGCGGCGCGGTGACCCGGATGACGCCGAGCGGGTGCTGGTCACCCACATCCGGCGCACCCGGCTCGAGCTCGAGAAGCACCCCGAGCTGTTCGCCTGAGCGCCGACCCGGGTCAGTCGGACGTGCGCCGTTCGCGGAACTCGCCGGCGGGCTGCTCGCCGCGCGCGAACGCCTCCTCTTCGCGCTGCCGCAGCTCGACCCGGCGGATCTTGCCCGAGATCGTCTTCGGCAGCTCGGCGAACTCCAGTCGCCGCACCCGCTCGAACGACGACAGCGTCTCACGGGAGTGGGCGAAGATCGCGTCGGCGGTCTCGATGCTCGGCTCCCAGCCGGCGGCGAGGGTCACGTAGGCCTTGACGAGGCTGTGCCGCATCGCATCCGGAGCCGGCACGACCGCCGACTCGGCGACGGCCGGGTGCTGCAGCAGAGCGCTCTCGACCTCGAACGGCGAGATCTTGAAGTCGGAGGACTTGAAGATGTCGTCGGTGCGACCGACGAAGGTGATCGTGCCGTCGCTCGCGCGCTCGGCCACGTCGCCCGTGCGGAAGTACCCGTCGGCCCGCGCCGCGGCCGTGCGCTCGTCGTCGCCGTAGTAGCCCGACATCAGGTTCGCGGGCTCCTCCGAGAGGTCGAGGCAGATCTCGCCGAGCTGCACGCCGTCGTCGGCCGGGGAGGGCTCGCCCGAGACGGGGTCGACGATCGCGATCGCGACACCCGGCAGCGCCTGCCCCATCGCGCCGGGCACCACGGCAGCGCCCGGCGGGTTCGCGATGATCGCGGTGGTCTCGGTCTGGCCGTAGCCGTCGCGGATGGTCAGGCCCCAGGCCTCCTCGACGGCGCTGATCACCCCGGGGTTCAGCGGCTCGCCGGCCGAGAGGATCTCGGTCAGCGCGCGGGGCTTCCGGCCGAGATCGCTCTGGATGAGCATCCGCCACACCGTCGGAGGCGCGCAGAAGGTGTTCACCCCGGCGCGGTCGAGCTGACCGCGCAGGGCGGGCGCGTCGAAGCGGGAGTAGTTGTAGACGAACACGGTCGCCTCGGCGTTCCACGGCGCGAAGAAGCAGCTCCAGGCATGCTTGCCCCAGCCCGGCGAGCTGATCGCCAGGTGCGTGTCGCCCGGCTGCACGCCGAGCCAGTAGAGCGTGCTGAGGTGACCGACCGGGTAGGACTCGTGGCTGTGCACCACCATCTTCGGCTTCGAGGTCGTGCCCGAGGTGAAGTAGATCAGGCACGGATCGCCCGAGTCGACCACGACGGTCGGGCTGATGCCCGGAGCGTCGACCGACTCGGCGTAGTCGATCCAGCCCTCCGGCACGGCCTCGGGGTCGGCGCCGACGACGATCGGGGTGAAGTCGCCCGGCACCTCGTCGAACTTGCCGATCTCCGCCACGTCGGCGATGACGTGGGCGATGTCGCCGCGCTCGATCCGGTCGGTGAGGTCGGCCGGCGAGAGCAGGGTCGTGGTGGGCAGGATGACCGCCCCGAGCTTCATCACGGCGAGCATCGACTCCCACAGCTCGACGCGGTTGCCCAGCATGAGCATGACGTGGTCGCCCTGCTCGACACCCTCGCCGTGCAGCCAGGCGGCGACCTCGTCGGACCGGGCGCGCATCCGGTCGAAGCTGACGACCAGCTCGCTGCCGTCCTCCTCGACGATGTGCAGCGCCGGACGCTCGTTGCCGATCGCGATCTCGTCGAACCAGTCGACCGCCCAGTTGAAGTGCGGCCCCACGTCGGGCCAGCGGAAGGCGGAGCGGGCGGCGACCGCGTCGGTGCGGTGCTCGATCAGGGTGTCGCGGGCGGCCCGGAAGCTCTCGGTCGGGTTCATGGATCCAGTCTGGCGCACCCGCCGGGGCGTCAGGCCAGCAGCAGGGTGATGTTCTCCGGCGAGCGCTCCAGTTCGCCCGCCTCGATGCGGCGGGCGAGCTCCACCACGCGTTCGTTGGCGGGGGCGCTGCCGCCGCGCTCGCGCTGCACGTCGACGACGAGGCCGTTGATCTCGTGCACCTCGTTGCGGCGGCCCTTCATCCAGTCCTGCAGTGACGTGGTGCGGGTGGTCGGCGAAGAGAAGCGCCGCAGCACCTGCTCGAAGAGCTGCTCGGCAAAGACCTCGGGGTTCGTGAGGTCGGCGTCGGTCATTCCGAAGATGGGGCGGAGCGCGACCCCCGAGTCGACGGCGGCCTGCGCCGCCTCGGTGCCGCAGCGCAGCATGAACTCGTACATGCCGGGCACCTGGATCGCCTTGGCGAGCTCGAGGTCGAGGATGGCCGAGGGCACGAGCTCGGCGGCGTTGACGATCAGCTTGCCCCACTTCGAGGAGCGGATGTCGTCGGAGACCTCGACGGTGCCCGCGTGCCTCAGCACCTCGGCCACCTCGTGCTCCCGCCCGATCACGGCGGGGTGGATGCCCCCGATCGCGAACCAGGCCTCCTCGGGCGGGGTCTCGCGGTTGCAGACGCCGGGCTCCCACATGTTCGAGGCCACCTCGATGACCGCACCGACGGCTCGCTCCGGGCCCATCACGTCGGCGATGTCGTCGACCGACATGCCGTTCTGCAGGCCCACGACGAGGCCGTCGGGCTTCACCAGCGGTTTGATCAGCTCGCAGGCCCACCGGGTGTCGTACGCCTTCACCACCACGAAGACGAGGTCGAAGGGCTCACGGAGGGTGGCGACCTCGAACAGGTCGTAGGCCGTGACCGCCGTGTTCTCCGTGCGGTCGGGCATCCTCACCGTGATGCCGTGCTCGCGCATCGCCGCCACGTGGGCCGGCCACTGCTCGATGAAGGTGACGTCGTGGCCGGCGCGGGTGAGGTCGGCGGCGATCGCCGCGCCGTTCGCTCCGGTGCCGACGAAGGCGATTCGGGGATTGTCGATCGACATTGATCTGCTCCATCTGTTCAGCTGGACTGCACGATGTTCAACGCTACTACAATCATGACCGCTCGAACCGGCTCATGTTTCGATCAGTCGACGATTCGGGCCGCGGGCCGGAGACCCTCGTAGGGTGAGCCCATGGCAGCGGAGTTGACGCTTGGCGCAGAGGAAGAGCTCCATCTCATCGATCTCGAGAGCGGGAAGCTGTCCGCACGGGCGCCGCAGATCCTGTCGCGGCTGCCGGCCGAGAACTACTCGGCGGAGATCCAGCGCACCACGGTGGAGACGAACACCGACGTGGTTTCTACCCTCGACGGGCTGCGGCAGGAGATCCTCCGGCTGCGCCGGGGCGTGATCGAGGCGGCGGCGCCCGACGGGGTCGGCATCGCCTGCGTGGGAACGGCACCCCGGTCGGAGTTCGCCGACTTCGAGCTCACGACGACCGGGCGCTACGGCCGCATGCAGGAGCAGTACCGGTTGCTCGTCGACGAGCAGCTGATCTGCGGCACCCAGATCCACGTCGGTGTCAGCGACCGCGACCTCGCCGTCGACATCGCGCAGCGGGTCTCCCGCGACCTGCCCGTGCTGCTGGCCATCTCGGCGAGCTCCCCGTACTGGAACGGCCTCGACACCGGCTACTCGAGCATCCGCTCGATCATCTGGCAGCGCTGGCCGAGCGCCGGCGCCACCGGCGACCTGGGCTCGGCCGCCGAGTACGACGAGCTGCTCTCCGACCTGATCGCCACCGGGGTGATCGCCGACTCGAAGATGGCCTACTTCGAGGTGCGTCCCTCCTCGCACGCGCCGACGCTCGAGCTGCGGGTGTGCGACGCCTGCCCGATCGTCGACGACGCCGTGCTCATCGCGGGGCTGTTCCGCGCGTCCGTGCGCGCGGCCGAGCTCGACATCGAGGCGGGCCGGCCCTACCACCCCGTCCCGGCCCCGATCCACCGCGCCGCGATGTGGCAGGCCGCGCGCAGCGGGCTCACCGGCGACCTGCTCGACGACGGCCCGCACCCGCGCCCCACCGCCGCCGCCCACGCCGTGCGGCACCTGATCCGGCGGCTGCGGCCCCAGCTCGAGGAGCTCGGCGACTACGTGGAGGTGTCGGCCCTCGCCGAGACGCTGCTCGCCCGCGGCAACTCCGCCGACCGGCAGCGGGCCGCCTTCGCCGAGCGGGGCGACATCGACGAGGTCGTCAAGCTCGTGGTCGACGAGACGCACGGCCCGGCCGGAGGAATCCCGCCCGCCGTGCCCGCCCTGCGCACGTATCGCACCCGCGCGGGCGACGAGGCGGTGGGCCCCGGGTCGCGCCCGCGCCCGGCCTACGAGCAGCTGATCGCGTACTTCGAGGGCCTGAGCCCCGAGCGGGTGGGGGCGGCCCGTTCCGCGGCACGCACCTGGACGAGCGAGCACGGCCTCACCTTCACGGTCGACGGCGAGGAGCGCCCCTTCGAGGTCGACCTGGTGCCCCGCGTGATCAACGCGCACGAATGGTCGCAGATCACCGCCGGGCTGACGCAGCGCGCCCGGGCGATCGAGGCGTTCCTCCGCGACGTCTACGGCGAGCAGCGCATCGTCGACGACGGCGTCATCCCCCGCGCGGTGATCGAGAGCAGCCCGGGCTGGATGCCGTCGGCCCGCGCCCTGCCGGCCGACGTCACCCGGTCGGCCGTCTTCGGCTTCGACCTCGTG
Source organism: Herbiconiux gentiana (assembly GCF_024978135.1). Lineage (GTDB taxonomy): Bacteria > Actinomycetota > Actinomycetes > Actinomycetales > Microbacteriaceae > Herbiconiux > Herbiconiux gentiana. The sequence goes on from NZ_JANTEZ010000002.1 coordinate 452,058, forward strand.
CGCAACGAGTTCGGCGGCTGGCGTGTGCTTGAGGACAACGTGCGCAACCCGAGCGGCGCCGCCTACGCGGTCGCCATCCGCCGCCTGATGGACGAGGTCGCCGACGGCGCTCCCCGCCCGGCCGCGATGCTCGACCCCGAGCGCGTCTTCGGCTCGTTGCGCCGCACCCTGCTGGCCGGCGGGCGGGTGGCCGGCGGCCTGGCCCCCGACGCCGACCGGGCACCCCGCGCCGCGCTCGTGTCGAGCGGCCCGGGCAGCGGCGCCTGGTTCGAGCACCGGATGCTCGCCCAGAGCGCAGGCCTCACCCTCCTCGAGCTGTCCGAGCTCGCCGTGCACGACGGCCTGGTGGTGGTGGCGGCCGACGACACCGAGCTGGATGCGCTCTACCTGCGACTCGACGGCGAGCTGCCCGACGCGGTGGTCGACGGCGAACCGATCGGGGCGCGCATCCTGGAGGTGGCCGCCGCCGGGCGGGTCTTCCTCGCCAACGCCCCCGGCAACGGCATCGCCGACGACAAGGCGATGTACTGCCACGTGCCCGCGCTGATCGCCTACTACCTCGACGAGCGGCCGCTGCTCGAGCAGGTGCCGACCTACCGCACGAGCGACGAGTCGGAGCGCCGCACCGTGCTCGAACGGGTCGGCGAGCTCGTCACCAAGCCCGTGGACGGTCACGGCGGCGAGGGGGTGCTGATCGGCCCGGCCTCCGGCGCCGCCGCGGTGGCCGAGCGCCGGGCGGCGATCGCCGCCGACCCCGAGGTGTGGGTGGCGCAGGAGGTCGTGCCGCTGTCGTCGCACCCGACCTTCGCCGACGCCGCCCCGGCGGCGCCCGGAGCGGAGGCCGCCGGGGTGCCGGTGGCGGCACTCGAGCCGAGACACGTCGACCTGCGGGTCTTCGTCTACGCCACCGGGGAGGGCGAGCACGGATTCGAGGTCGCGGACCTCGCACTCACCCGGGTGGCTCCCGCGGGCAGCATGGTCGTCAACTCCTCCCGCGGGGGCGGGTCGAAGGACACCTGGATCACGGCGGAACCCGGGAGGGCCTGAGATGTGCGGCCTCGCGGGTGAGCTGCGCTTCGACGGGCGGAGCGCCGACCTCGGCGTGGTCGATCGCATGACGGCCTGCCAGGTGCACCGCGGCCCCGACGGCAGCGGACTGTGGTCGAACGGCCGGGTCGCCCTCGGCCACCGGCGGCTGTCGATCATCGACCTCTCGGCCGCCGGCGGCCAGCCCATGGTCGACGCCCCGCTCGGGCTGACCGTGGTGTTCAACGGGTGCATCTACAACCACCGGCAGCTGCGCGCCGAGCTCGAGGGCAAGGGCCACCGCTTCTTCTCCACCTCCGACACCGAGGTGATCGGCAAAGCGTATGCCGAATGGGGCATGGATTGCGTCGACCACCTGCTCGGCATGTTCGCCTTCGTGATCGTCGAGCACGCGTCGGGCCGCGCGATGCTCGCCCGCGACCGCCTCGGCATCAAACCGCTCTACCTCGACGAGCGGCCCGGGCGGCTGCGCTTCGCCTCCACGCTGCCGGCGCTGCTCGAGTCGGGCGACGTGGACACCTCCATCGACCGCACCGCGCTCGAGCAGTACCTCAGCTTCCACTCGGTGGTGCCCGCGCCCCGCACCATCCTCGCCGGGGTCACCAAGCTGCCGCCGGCGACGGTGCGGATGATCGAGCCCGACGGCCGCGCATCCGAGCATCGCTACTGGGAGCCCGCCTTCGAGCGCGACCCGGCCAAGGCCGGCTGGAGCGACGAGGACTGGCAGGAGGCGCTGATCGGCGGTCTCCGCACCGCGGTGGAGCGGCGCATGGTCGCCGACGTGCCGGTCGGCGTGCTGCTGTCGGGCGGGATCGATTCCAGCCTCGTGGTCGCCCTGCTCGCCGAGGCCGGCCAGAGCGACCTGGCCACCTTCAGCATCGGCTTCGACTCCGCGGGTGGCGAGTCGGGAGACGAGTTCGAGTACTCCACGCTGGTCGCCCGGCACTTCGGCACCGATCACCACCGCATCTCGATCGACTCCTCGCGCCTGCTGCCGGGCATCGACGGAACGGTCGCGGCGATGAGCGAGCCGATGGTCAGCCATGACTGCGTCGCGTTCTACCTGCTCTCCGAGGACGTCTCGGCGTCGGTGAAGGTCGTGCAGTCGGGCCAGGGCGCCGACGAGGTGCTCGGCGGCTACGACTGGTACCCGCCGCTCGCCGGTGTGCCGCGCGACGAAGCCGTCGAGGCCTACTCGCGGGTCTTCCTCGACCGGCGGTGGCCCGAGCTGCAGCTGCTGCTCGGTCCGGCCTGGCGGGATGCGACCCGGCCCGACAGCGCGACCGCGTTCCTCGCCGAGCAGTTCTGCCGGCCCGGGGCCGAGACCTCCGTCGACGCGGCGCTCCGCAACGACACCACCGTCATGCTGGTCGACGACCCGGTGAAGCGGGTGGACAACATGACCATGGCCTGGGGCCTGGAGGCCCGGGTGCCCTTCCTCGACCACGAGTTCGTCGAGCTGGTGGCGCAGATCCCGCCCGAGCTGAAGCTCTCCGACGGCGGCAAGGGGGTGCTCAAGCGGGCGGCCCGCGGACTCGTGCCCGACGCCGTGATCGACCGCACGAAGGGCTACTTCCCGGTTCCGGCCATCCGTCAGCTCGAGGGGCCCTACCTCGAGCGCGTGCGTGCAGCCCTGCTCGACCCGGCGGCGCGGGAACGCGGGCTGTTCGATCCGGCTAGTGTCGAACGGATGCTCGCCGATCCCAACTCCGTCCGCACGACCCTCGGCTCCAACGCCCTGTGGCAGCTCGCGCTGCTCGAGATGTGGCTGCAGGAGCACGGCGTCCGATGAGGGCGGCCGCGACTGCCGCCGACGGCCGGCCGGGTGGCTCGGGCGACGCCTCCGGGCTCGCCGCGGCCCTCGTGGGCGCGTGGGGCAGCTGGGGGCCCTCCATGACGCCCGACGCCGCCCGGGTGGCGTTCATCAGCGATCGCGGTGGGGCCCCCGAGGTGTGGGTGCAGGACGTGGTGCTCGACGGCCCGCGGGGGCCGGCCACGCGCATCCGCTTCACCGACGACCCGGTGATCTCGGTCAGCTGGTCGGCCGACAGCGCGTGGCTCGCCTGCGCGGTCGCCACCGACGGAGGGGTGCGCACGCAGGTCTGGGTGGTGCGCCCCGACGGCAGCGACGCCCGGCGCATCTCGGGGTCGCCCGAGCGGCACGTCGAGCTGGGCCCCTGGACGAGGAGCGGCCACCGGGTCGTGCTCACCGTGCCCTCCACCGAGGTGGGCGAGCCGACACGCGCCTGGCTCGCCGACCCCGCGACCGGGGAGCTCGACCTGCTGGCCGTGGGCGAGCTCATCCATGTGCTCGACCTGTCGACGTTCGAGCGGATGCTCGTGCTGCGCGACGGGCAGCGGGGCCACGAGTTCTGCGTGGTCGTCGACCGCGAGACCGACACCGACCATGCCGTTCTGCCGCACCCGGCCCGGGGCGCGACCGACCGGGCGTTCATCCGCCCCTCGCCTCCCGGAGCGGCGGCACCCGCCGTGGTCTACGCCGCCACCGAGGTGGGGCTGCCCCGGTTGCAGCTCGTCGCCGCGCCGGTCGACCCCGACGACTGGAGCCGCCCCACCCGGGTGCTGGCCGCGCGCGACGACGCCGAGCTCGAGGGGCTCGACGGCGACGACGAGGGGCGACTGCTGCTGCTGGTGTGGAACGTCGCGGGCCGGAGCGAGCTGGAGCTGTTCGACACGCACACCGAGACCTCGGTTCCGGTGCCCGGGCTGCCCGGGGCCGTGGCGACGAGCCCGGTGCTCAGCCGGGACGGTTCGAGCGTGCTGCTCGCCGTCGAGGGCCCGCTGCGGCCGCGGGAGCTCTGGCACCTCGACACGGCGACGCTGGCCTGGACCAGGGTCTCCGACGTGCCGGCGCTGCCCGCCGTGCCGCTGGTGCAGCCGAGTCTCGAGCGGTTCCGCTCGCTCGACGGGCTGGAGATCACGGGCTGGCTGTACCGGGCGCCGGGAAGCGGGGCCGAGGGCCCGGCCATGCTGCACCTGCACGGCGGCCCGGAGTCGCAGGAGCGGCCGACGTTCAGCCCGCAGCATCAGGTGATGGCGGCGGCGGGCATCATCGTGTTCGCGCCGAACGTGCGCGGCTCGTCGGGCTTCGGGCGCGAGTTCGTGCACGCCGACGACGTGCACAGGCGCCAGGGCGCCTTCGACGACGTGACGGCGGCGGCGCAGCACCTGATCGGCATCCAGGCGGCCTCGGCCGGCCGGATCGCGGTCACGGGCCGCTCCTACGGCGGGTACCTGACGCTCGCCGCGCTGGCGTTCACCCCCGGGGTCTTCGCCGCGGGTGTCGACGTGTGCGGTATGTCGCACCTGCTCACCTTCTACGCCGAGACCGAGCCGTGGATCGCCGCGGCCGCCGTGACGAAGTACGGGCATCCCGACCACGACAAGAAGTTCCTCCGGTCGATCTCACCGCTGGCGAAGGCCGAGCGGATCGACGTGCCGCTGCTCGTGGTGCACGGCGAGCTCGACACGAACGTGCCGATCGGGGAGGCGCACCGGATCGTGGCCGCGCTGCGGGAGCTCGAGCGGCCCGTGGAGTACCTCGAGCTGGCGGGTGAGGGGCACGAGTACCGGCGGGCGTCGTCGCGGCTCGCGCTGATCGAGCGGATGCGCGGCTTCCTGCTGCGCGTGCTCTGAGGCGTCGGGCGCCCGGCTGCGCTCGGGGCCGCTCGGTGCGGCTCCGCGGCCCGGCTGGGCGGCCGGGCTCGGCTCAGGCGACGGATGCCCGTCGGGGCATACGCAGCGCGAACAGTGCCGCCGCCCCCATCAGGATCGCGGCCGAGGCGAAGGCCGCCTCGTAGCCGAAGGCGTCGACGAGCAGCCCGGCGGCGAGCGGTCCGACGATGGCACCGGCATCCGCCACCGCCTGGAACACGGCGACCGGTTGCCCGCCCCGGGCCCCGGCCGCGTCGCCCACCGCGGCGGCGGGTGCCGTGCCCATGAACGCCGCCGCCACCCCGTAGACCGACAGCAGCGCGATCAGCAGCCAGATCGACGACACGAGCGGGATGGCGATCATGACCAGCGCGCCCACCGCGAAGGCGCCGATGATCGCGGGCTTGCGCCCCACCGTGTCGACGAAGCGACCGGCCGGAGCGAGCGCCAGCGTCTGGGCGACCGCAGCCACGGCGAAGGCGACACCCGTGACGGCGGGCTTCTCGTGCAGCACCTCGACGACGAGCACCGGGACGAGGGCGCTGCGCACGCCCATCGCCGACCAGCCCTGCGCCAGGCTCGCGAGCAGCGCCGACTGGTAGCCGCGGTCGCGGAGCACCTGCCGGAAGGGCCGTGGCGGCTCGGGAACGGCGTCGGGATCGCGGGTGCGGCGCTTCAACAGCGCGAAGCCGACCGCGCCCGCCACCACGAGGGTCGCGGCGTAGAAGAAGAACGGCGCGTGCAGCGAGATGCCCGACAGCAGGCCGCCGACGGCCGGACCGGCCATGCCGCCGATCAGGAAGCCGCCCTGGTAGAAGCCGACCGCGCGGCCGCGCAGCGCCGGGTCGGTGGTGGCGAGCAGCAGCGTCATCGCGGCGACCGAGAACATGGCCGAGCCGATGCCGCCGGCCCCGCGCAGCAGCAGCACGGCGGGGTAGTTGTCGGCGAGCCCCACCAGGGCGCTCGACAGGGCGACGATGCCGATGCCGACCGCCAGCACGACACGTTCGCCGAGCAGGTCGATCAGCCGGCCCACGAAGGGGTTCGCCACGAGGCGCATCACGGCGAAGGCCGAGACGACGGCGCCGACCTCGAGATAGCCGACGCCGAAGCTGCGCACGTAGACGGGCAGCACGGGCACGACCACGCCGAAGCCGAGCATCACGAAGAAGGCGATCACCCCGAGCACCAGCACGTCCCGCGGCAGTCGGGCGAGACGGGGACGATCGGTGGTGCGGGTCACCTGAGAAGCGTAATCGCCATTCGCGGTGGGCCGGCCGGGGAAGGGGAGGTGGTGCGAGCGGCGGCATCGGGTCTGCCAGGGTAAAAGCCGTTCGCACCACCTCGTCGGCACCGGGGGATGCCGGGGACGGCGCCTCGGGTGAGGAGGCGGCACGTCCGGTTGGGGGGTGATGAGCACGTTACCGACCCCCCGACGCGATGTCCACAGCGCCCGACGGGGCCTCCCCGGGCATCCGGCCGGCAGTGGCTCGCTCGGCATTCGTTAGTGCTGATCTGGCATTTTCCTGCGACGCCCGGACCGCCGCGACCCCGATTCCTTGGGCGGTCCTGCGCTGTTCTTGAGCGAAAACTGATGCACTCCTCACGGTCGCGGGCGACCCCGGCCGAGGGGGCCTAGGGTTCGATCATGAGCTACGTTCAGCCCGGGGAGTTCACCCGCGACACCGCCTACATCGAGGACCGCATCACCCGGGACGGCCGAGACGGCTGGCCCGTGGAGTCCGGCCGCTACCGCCTCGTCGCCGCGCGGGCCTGCCCCTGGGCCAACCGCACGGTGATCGTGCGCCGCCTGCTCGGCCTCGAGTCGGCCATCTCGCTCGGTCTGCCCGGCCCGACCCACGACGAGCGCAGCTGGACCTTCGACCTCGACCCCGACGGGCGCGACCCGGTGCTCGGCATCGAGCGCTTGCAGGAGGCCTACTTCGCCCGCTTCCCCGACTACCCGAAAGGCATCACCGTGCCCGCGATCGTCGAGGTCTCCAGCGGGATGGTCGTGACGAACGACTACCCGCAGATCACGCTCGACTTCTCCACCGAATGGACCGAGTTCCACCGCCCCGGCGCCCCCGAGCTCTACCCCGAGCGCCTCCGCGACGAGATCGACGCCCTGAACGCGGAGATCTTCCGCGACGTCAACAACGGGGTCTACCGCGCGGGCTTCGCCGGGTCGCAGAAAGCCTACGAGCGGGCCTACGACGCCCTGTTCGAGCGCCTCGACGTGCTGAGCGAGCGACTCGGCCGCCAGCGCTACCTCGTCGGCAGCACCATCACCGAGGCCGACGTGCGCCTGTTCACCACTCTCGCCCGGTTCGACGCCGTCTACCACGGGCACTTCAAGTGCAACCGACAGAAGCTCAGCGAGCTGCCGGTGCTCTGGGCCTACGCCCGCGACCTCTTCCAGACTCCCGGCTTCGGCGACACCATCGACTTCGCGCAGATCAAGGCGCACTACTACGTGGTGCACCGCGACATCAACCCGACCGGCGTCATCCCGAAGGGGCCGGATGCGCGGGGATGGCTGACTCCGCACCACCGCGAGGAGCTCGGCGGCCGCCCCTTCGGCGACGGCACGGCCCCGGCCGACCCGCCCCCCGGCGAGCGGGTGCCCGCCCTGGGTTGATCGGACAGCTCGCCAGACGACCGACACCGCCAGAACACCGACACACAGCTGTCGCCGAGGGCGCGCATCCTGGATCGCATGACACTCAGGAACGACGCCTTCCCCACCGACAGCCCCACCGCCACCGCCCCCACCGACACTGCCCGTGACGCTCTCGATCGGTGGCTCGTCATGTGGAACTCCGACGGCGAGCTCGCACGGCAGCTCTGCGCCGACGACTTCCGCATCCGCTTCGCGGTGACCGAGACCGACGGGTCGACGCCGGCCGACGACATCCGCACCGCCGAGGAGTTCGTGCGGTACCTCGCCTGGTGGCACCGGGAGCACCCGGGTGTGGTGTTCACGCGGCTGTCCTCCGCCCTCGACGGCGAGCACGGCCGGCTGATCTGGGACATGGAGGCCGGTGACGTGCGGCTCGGCGGGGTCGACGTGTTCGACTTCGCGCCCGACGGGCGGGTCAGCCGGGTGTGGTCGGTGGGCGGCCAGCGCAGCCTGCGCACCGAGGAGGGCTGACGGGCACCGGGCGAGCCGGTGCGATGTCGGTCGTCGCTGGGAGACTGGCGCCATGAAACGAGCCGAAAGGCAGTACGCCCTCGTCGACCTGCTCCGGGCGGCCCGGCTGCCGCTGTCGGCCGCCCGGCTCGCGGCCGAGCTGCAGGTCTCGCGGCGCACCATCGAGCGCGACATCGGCGCGCTGCAATCGGCGGGCGTGCCGATCTACGCCGACCACGGCGTGCGAGGCGGGTACTCCGTGCTGCGCGAGTACTCGCTCCCGCCGCTCAACCTCACGGCGGCCGAATCCATCGCCACCCTCGCCGGGCTCGCCCTGCTCGAGACTTCGCCCTACCAGGGGGCCGCGCGCCGGGCGCGCGCCAAGATCGACGCGGTGATGAGTGACGAGCACCGGGGCTCGGTGCGGCAGATGCTGCAGACGATGCACACCATCGAGACCGCCTCGCCCTCCGACGAGACGGTGCCGTTCGGGCTGCTCTCCGACGTGATCGCGGTACGGCGTGTGGTGCACCTCGGCTACCTCGGCGAGCACCCCGACGGCAGCACCGATCACGGCAGTCGCACCGAGCGCGACGTCGAGGCGCTCGGGCTCCTGCGCGCGGGCGACGCCTGGCTGATGATCGGCTGGTGCCGGCTGCGCGGGGCGATCCGCGGCTTCCGGGTCGACCGCATCGTGGCGCTGAGCATCCTCGACGAGGTGCCGCCCGAGCGCGATCCGGCCCTGCTCGAGGCCGACCTGGCGCAGTGGCCGACGCGGCGACTCGCCTGAGCGCGCCACGGGTTTCCAGGAAGGCAGGGGCTCCTAGGAGAGCACGTCCTTCGTGGCGAAGCGGGCGTAGGCGAGGGCGCCGAAGATCGCGACGTAGGCCAGCTGCAGCCAGGCGTTGCCGGCGAACGAGCTCCAGTCGATGGGCTGGCGGAGGAGGTCGGCGAAGTCGAGCCAGTGGTAGCTCGGCAGGAACGGGTGCAGCAGCTCGGTCTGCGAGAGCTGGCCGAGCACCTGCGAGAGGATCGCCACGACGACCGTGGCGGCCATGGCGCCGACCGGGGCATCCGTCAGCGTCGAGATGAAGAGGCCGATCGCCGCCAGGCCGAGGAGACCGAGCGCCACGTAGACCGAGATGAGCAGGGCGCGCAGCAGTGCCTCGCCCACGTCGACCGTGTCGCCCGAGAGCAGAGTGACGGGGCCGATCGGGAAGAGCACTGCGCCCGCGAGGAGGCCGGCGACCGACACGGTGAGGGTGGCGGCGAGGCAGAACACCACCGCCGAGGCGAACTTCACCACGAGCAGGCGGATTCGCCCGACCGGCGAGACCAGCAGATAGCGCAGCGTCCCGGTCGAGGCCTCCCCCGACACCGAGTCGCCGGCCACGACGCCGACCGTCAGCGGAAGGAACAGCGGGATCGAGACCACGAGCGCGGTCATGCCGACGAAGAGGCCGTTCTGGCTGATCCGGTCGAGGAACGCGGGGCCGCGCCCGTCGCCGCCGGTCACACGGATGGCCACCGCGATCAGGATCGGCACGGCCGCCAGCGCGCCGAGCATGGCCTGGGTGCGACGACGGCGGAAGAGCACGCCGAGCTCGCTGAGGAAGAAGCCCCAGCCGAGGGCCCGCCGGGACGAGCGCACGGCGGTCGGGTCACTGGACGACATCGAAACCCTCCCCGGTGAGGGCGACGAAGCTGTCCTCGAGCGAGGGGCGGTCGACCGCGACGCCGCGCACACGCACGCCGGCGCCGACGAGTGCCGCCACCACGTGCTCGGGCGCGAGCCCGTCAGGGAACGGCGCGACCAGGGCGGTGTCGCCGTCGGCGGTGGGGCCGTGCGGCGCGTCCACCGCGCCGTCACGGGCGGCGGCGCCGTCAGGAGCGGGGGCGCGGTCGGGCGCCGGGGAGCGGTCGGGCGCCGTCGCCGCTGTCACCACGAGGCCGAGGGGTGCCAGCGTGCTCACGGCGAGCCGCGCATCCGGAGCCGCCACCGCGAGGTGCAGCGTCGCCTGGCCGGCCGCGCGCAGCTCGTCGATCGTGCCCTGCGCCACCAGGCGGCCGCCGCGCATGACGCCGATGTGGGTGCACATCTGCTCGATCTCGGCGAGCAGGTGGCTCGAGACGAAGACGGTCGTGCCGGTCGAGGCCAGCGAGCGGATCAGCCCCCGCACCTCGCGGGTGCCCTGCGGGTCGAGGCCGTTGGTGGGCTCGTCGAGCACGATCAACTGCCGAGGCATCAGCAGCGCGTTGGCGATGCCGAGCCGCTGCTTCATGCCGAGCGAGTAGGCGCGCACCTTCTTGCCGCCGGCCTGCGTGAGGCCGACCCGGTCGAGGGCCTCGGCCACGCGGGCGCGGCGGGTCGTGCGGGGCGCCCAGCCGTCGGCCGCGTCCAGCCGCGCGAGGTTGGCGGCGCCCGAGAGGAAGGGGTAGAAGCCCGGGCCCTCGATCAGCGCGCCGACGTCGGGGAGCACGGTGCCGAGGCGGTCGGGCATCCGCTCGCCCAGCACTGAGATCTCGCCGGCCGTCGCGCTGGCGAGCCCGAGCAGCATGCGGATCGTCGTCGTCTTGCCCGAGCCGTTCGGCCCGAGGAAGCCGAAGACCGCCCCCGCCGGAACGTCGAGGTCGACCCCGTCGACCACCGTCTGGCGGCCGAAGCGCTTGGTCAGGCCGCTCGTGCGGATGGCGGCCGGGGCCGCCGTCACTCGGCCGGGGTCGCGGGGGCGGTCGCGGCGCCGCCGGCGGGTGCCGCCGCGGCGGCCGCCTGCAGTGCGTCGGCCGGAACCGCTCCGGCGAACACGCGGCCGTCGTCGGTGAGCAGCACCGAGACGAGTGTGGTCTGCAGCACGCTGCCTCCGTCGACCTTCGTGGTCAGCTGCGAGAACAGCGGCGACGAGGTGAGCTCGGCGGTGTCGGTGCCGACCGGCAGCTCGACCACGCTGCCCCAGCCCTCGCCGGTGACGACGGGCTCCGGATGCGCGGCCGAGGCATCGGGCGCGTCGCTCTTCGTCGGCAGGGCCTTCTCGGTCACCGTCGTGCCGTCGGGGGCGCTGAAGTCGAAGAGCTCGGCCGACGGGGTGTCGAGCGAGAGCGACGAGAAGCCGACCTCGAACGCCGGGCTGGAGGCTCCGCGCGCCAGCACCTCGACCTGCAGCGGCATGCCGGTCTCGGAGTCGACCGCGATCGAGACCGAGCCGACCAGGGTGGTGTCGGTGCGCGGGGTGAGCACAAGGTCGTAGGCGTCGCGTCCGGCGACGGAGGTGTCGGCGCCGAGCGAGACGTCGGTGGACGGGTCGACGGCGGTGAGGAAGCGCTGGGCGACGTCGGCCGGGGTGGGGACGGTGCCGGGGGTGGCGGCGCCCTCGTCGCTCGAGTCGTCGCTGCGGGTCGGGAGCGTCGTGTGCACCGCCGAGTCGTCGCTGGAGTCGTAGAGCCAGACGTCGTCGCCGTTGCGCACGACGTCGCGCTCGGCCAGCTGGTCGAGCACCTGCACGCGCAGCTTGTCGGAGCCGTCGGCGTAGACCCGGGCCTCGTGGCTGCCCGTGAGCAGCTCGAGCGCGGACTCGGGCGAGAGGCCCCGGTCGGCCGCGGTGCCACTGCCGTCGGAGCTGCCGCCGGTCGAACCGCCGAAGCCCGACAGGTCGGGCAGGCCCAGCTCGGAGCTCTGCTCGACCGTTCCCGAGAACGTCTGCACGTCGGCCTGGGCCGCGAGCTCGAGCACCTGCTCGGGCGTCTTCTCGGGCAGGTCGGCCGAGGCGGAGGTGGCGAGCACCCCTCCCGCCACGACCACGGCGACGACGGCCGGGGCCGCGATCGCGACCGCCCAGCGCTTCTGGTTACGAGCCATCTGGCATCACTTCTTCCGAGGAACCGACGGCCGTCTGCTGCGCAGCCGCTCCGGTCAGCTCACGCTACGCCGCGGAACCGTGAGTTGGCTCCGATTCCCGGAGCTCTCAGGCGTCGCGTTCGGCGTCGTCGCCGAGGTCGGCCGCCAGCTCGTCGGCGCTCAGGCGATCGCCCGGGCTGGGCCGGCGGAACGGGGTCGATTCGGCGTGCATCCGCTGCTCACCGGCCGCGCGGTCGGCATCGGGATCGTCGACCGCCGCCTCGTCGTCGACGTCGGACGCGGTGTCGTCCAGCGGGTCGCCGGCGAGGTCACGCTCCCGTGCGGCCTCGTCGGCCTCGGCATCGCGCGGATCGCCGACGGGCAGGAAGGGCTCAGAGCTCGACATGAGCGGATGCTCGCACCCTCCGGTTACGAACGGGTGAACAATCTCAGATGCTCCACCCGGCGGACCCGCTGGACCGCACGTGATGGCTCACGCCTGCCGCCGCCTGGCCGTCGGTGTGGCCGCGACCGGGGACGTCACGAGGATCGAGCCGTTCGGAGTAGTCGCCCGTGCGGCGCCGGCGGAGGCCCTGCGCCGTGCCGATGCCCGCGACCAGGGCGCCGAGCGCCCCGAGGATGATGAGGAACCACATGGGGTCTCCCTTCGTCGAGGTTCCACGCTAACCGGCACTGGGCGACAGCTGACGATCTCGGAGGGCACTCAGAGGCTCGGCCTCACTCCAGCGGCGTGACCGTCGCGGTGTCGGCGTTCCAGTGGCGGAGCGCGACGATCTGGGCGGGGATGTCGGGGCCGAGCAGGGCGAGCGCGGCCGGGACCTGCTCGAGGCGGAGGCGGCGGGCGAGCGTGACGTGCGGCGTCCACTCCCCGGGGCGGGTGTGCGGAGCATCCTCACCGGGAACGGCAACAGAACCGCCGGGGTGGGCGAGGTGGGCGTGCACCGCCGCGTGCAGCGCCAGCAGGCCCGCGCTCGGCAGAACCGAGCGCACGAGCACCCGCCGGTCGCCCGCGCCGAAGAGCATCGGCGCCCCGAGCACGACCGGCAGCGGCAGCAGCGACGCCACCTCCTCGGGCAGCGCGAACGGCCCGAACCCGCCCTCGGCGGGCCGCACGGCCAGCGTCAGGTGCGGGGCGTTGCTCGCCGAGGTGTGCGCCGCGAGACTCGACATCCCGGCCGCGGCGAGCGCCGCCCACTCCTCCCGCACCGCCGCCTCCGCGGCCGCGTCGAACACGGCCTCCACGCTCACCACCGTCGCCATCCGCCCACCGTATGCCAGGCGCCGGCCGCACGGGAAAGGACGCCGTTCGGAGAGCGCGGCCGGGGGCCCTATTGTCGGAGCATGGTCACGATCGTCATCCCGTGGAGGCCGCAGCCCTCCCGCCTCGCCGCCTTCGACGCGGTGATCGCCTGGTACCGCGCGGAGCTCGGCGACGTGCCGGTGCTGATCGTGGATTCCGAGGACGAGGTGTTCAACCTGGCGCGCTGCCGCAACCTCGGGGTGGGGCGGCTCGCCGACCCCGACGAGGTCGTGGTGATCGGCGACGCCGACACCATCCCCGAGGGTGCGGCGCTGCGCGAGGCGATCGCCGCAGCGGCCACCTCGGGCCGCGTGCACCTGCCCTACACCGAGTACCGCTGGCTGGGCGCGGCCGGCACGGCGCAGCACGCTGCCGGGGTGCCGCTCGACGACTGCGACCACGAGGTCGTGCGCGGAGCGTGCTCGGGCGTGTACGTCACCACCCCCGCCACCTGGGCGAGCCACGGCGGGCAGGACGAGCGGTTCCGCGGCTGGGGATTCGAGGATGCCGCCTGGCACGTCGCCCACGAGACGCTGCTCGGCGAACCGCCACGGCGGCACGAGGGTCGCGTCTACGCGCTGCACCACGTCGCCGAGCTGCGCGAGGGCCCGAACTACGAGGCGAACGCGGCGCTGATGGCCCGCTACCGCGCCGCGGCCACCACCCCCGACGAGATGCGCCGCCTCCTGAGCGGCGAGCCCCACCCCGAGGCGCAGCCGGTCGAGTAGCGGGACCCGAGCCGCGACCGGTCGGCCTCAGGCGCTGAGGGTCTGGCGCGGGAGCTCGCCGTAGGCGGCGCGGTACTGCTGCGCGAAGCGGCCCAGATGGGCGAAGCCCCAGCGCCGTGCGACTTCGGCGACCGCCACGCTGTCGCGACTTCCGGCGGCGAGGTCGTCGTGGGCGCCCGAGAGTCGCACCGTGCGGAGGTAGCCGGTGGGGGTCGTGCCGAGGCTCCGGCGGAAGGCGGCGTTGAGGGCTCGGACGCTGATCCGGGCGGCAGCGGCGACGTCCGACGTGGTGACGGGCTCGGGAGCATGGTCCTCGATGTACCGCACGGCTCGCCGCAGGGTGGCCGACAGCACCGCGCCGCCCTGGGCGCGGTCGGTGCCCGGATCGGTCGGGAAGATCAGCGATGCCGACGCGAGCAGGGCGTCGGCCGCCGCACCGCGGATCAGGTCGCTGCGCAGCAGCGCGGGGTCGCTGAACACGCTGGTCGCGTAGTCCAGGGCGTACCGGAGGTGCAGCGCGTGGGCCGGGCTGAGCGGCTCGAGGCGCTCGGGGCGGAATCGCGCGGAGCCGGGCTCCGTGCCGGCCGAGCGGGCGAGGGCGTTCAGGTCGAGGTTCGCCAGCACGAGCTGCGACCCCTCCGGCCACGACACGGGCTCCCGCCGCCGCACGAGGAACGCCTGCGCCGACGCCGACGCCTGCGCCGACGCCGACGTTGCCGACGACGCCACCATCGCCGCGGCGGGCCGCGACTGCCCGTGCCGGAGGTGCCCGATGCTGACGACCCGGTCGAAGTCGAGCGACAGTTCCACCGGGCGCGCGGCCTGGAGCCGGGCGAGCGCCACCCGCTCGTCCGCCGTGACGTGCTGCCGGAACTCGAAGGCCGACGCGGCGACCGACGAGGACGAGTCGCCGGACAGCGACCCCGACCCCGATCCGAACCCGAACCCGACCGAGACGGGCCGGATGCGCCCCCGAGCGAACACCCGCGACAGCAGCGCCTCGGCCTCGGGCACCGACCGGGCCGTGTGCGCCTCGTCGACGATCACAGAAGCGGCTCGTCGGGCAGAGCTCCCAGCCGCGGGCCGGCGGAGTCGGTGCCGTACTCGAGCTGCCAGAGGACCTCGCTGTCGTCGCCGAGGGAGTCCCCCGGGTCGATCGGTGTGCTGCTCATCTCGGCCTCCGTCGTCGCTCCCGGTCATTCTGCTACGCAGTCGCGCCAGGGATTCGGAGCGCTGACCCGAAAAAGTTGCCGCTATCCGGAAAACGTCGGCTGGAACTCCTGCCGCACCGCGGCGCGGATGACCGAGGCCGCCGCTCCCCGCGCCCAGTCCTCGAAGCTGTGCGCCCGGGTCACCAGCACGCAGTCGGCCGCCGCTCCGAAGGCGTGCGCCGCGAAGGTCGAGCGGATGGCCCGCTCGTACAGCTCGAACTCCGCCATGCCCTCGCCCGCCACGAGCACCGTGTCGGGCCCGGTGAGGTTCGCCACGACGGCGAGCGCCGCCCCGATCGCGGTGCCCGCGCGGTCGAAGGCCGCCACGGCGCCGGGCACACCCTCCCGCGCCAGCGCGGCGGCCTCGGCGAGGGTGAGGCGGGGAGCATCCGTCACCGTGCGCACCGCCCGCAGCACCGCCCCCGACGAGGCCACCGCCTCGACGCAGCCCCGCCGCCCGCAGACGCAGACCGCGTCGAGCGACGCCAGCGGCAGGTGACCGAGCTCGCCGGCGACCCCGTGCGCGCCCGACACCACGTCGTCGTTCAGATAGAGCCCGCAGCCGATGCCCGAGCCGATGGTCACGACCGCGAACGAGCCCGAGTCGCGGCCCACACCGAACCAGTGCTCCGCGATGGTGAGCGCCCGCACGTCGTTGTCGACCCGCACGGGCACGCCGAGCCGGGCGGCGAGCGGATGCGCGAGCGGCACGCCCCGCCAGCCCAGCAGTGGCGAGTCCCGCACGATCCCGGTCGCGGCGTCCACGTCGCCCGACACGGCGACACCCAGCCCGATCAGCCGATCGACCCGGTCGCCGAGCAGCCCCCCGAGCTCCTCGGCGACCTGGGCGACCGCCTCGACGACGGCCGCCGGATCGGTCGAGCCGAGCGGTCGCCGCGCCACGTGCAGGATCGCGGCGGTCATCCCCGTGGCGACCCCGATCACCTCGTCGGGGTTCACCTTCACGCCGAGTACCAGCCGGGCCGACGGCACCACCCGCAGGGGGTGCACCGGCCGGCCCGGCGCCGCCCCGGTCAGGGCGGCACCGGCCAGGGGGCGGTCGACGGCCACGATGCCGTCCAGCAGCAGGGGCGCCACCGTCTTGGTGACGGCCGCCTGCGAGAGTCCGGTCTGCCGGCCGACGTCGACCCGGCCGATCGGCCCGTGGGTGAGGATGCGCGTGAAGATGTCGACCGAGGCCGGCGTCCTCAGCGTCAGCCGCGCATCCTCACCCGTGCCGGAGGCGATCACCCGGCCAGGATCTCTTTCGACGTCGCCGCCATCTCGGGGAAGACGTCGTCGTCGCGCTCGTGCGTGAAGAACGCCTCCATCAGCGGCTGGATCGTGGTGCCCATCTCGGAGCCGTTGGCCGAGGGGAAGGCGGGGTAGATCCAGCCGTTCTTCGCCGCGTCGACGAAGACGCCGAGGTCGACGCCCTTGCTCAGCTGGTCGGCCGCGACCGCGTCCATGGCGCCGGGGATCGACGGGAAGAACGAGCCGCTCTTCAGGGCCGCCTTGGTCTGGCAGTCCTCGGAACCCATGTAGGAGATCCACTTCCAGGCGTTGTCCTTGTTCTTCGACCCGGCCCAGAGCTCGTTGCCGTTGGAGTTCGACATCATCGAGCGGGTGGTGCCGTCGGGGCCGAGCACGGTGGGCGCGATGCCGACCTTCAGGCCCGGCAGCTGCGCGAAGGTGGTCGCCGACCACGATCCACCGGAGGCCATGGCCACCTTGCCCGAGCCGAGCTGCTCGGTGTCGCCGATCGTGAACTCGCCGAGCTTCGGGGCGATTCCGCGGTCGGAGAGGCTGCGCACCCAGTCCATCGTCTTGATGAAGTCGGGGTCGTCGTAGCGGAACTTCGTCGCCCAGGCCGCCGGCTCACCGATCTTCCAGCCGGTGGTCGAGATGATCGGGTTCCAGGTGGTCTGGCCGATGTAGTCCTCGGTGCCGAGGTTGCCGATGCCGTAGGTGGCGACCTTGGTCTTGTCGAAGCCGGGCTCGTCGCCGCGCACACCGTTCTCGTCGATGGTCAGGTGCGTGGCGATCGTGTCGAAGGTGCCGCCGTCGTCGGGGTTCCAGGTCATCGAGGCGATGTCGTCGGCCGTGTAGCCGGCCTGGGTCACCATGTCCTCGTTGAAGTAGATGGCGCTGGCCGCCCAGTCCAGGGGCAGCGCGTACTGCTTGCCGTCGGTGTACTTCCAGTTCTCGACGCCCACGTTGAACACGCCGAGGTCGTAGTCGCTCTTCGCGATGTAGTCGTCGAGGGGCTCGAGCTGCCCCTGCTTGGCGTAGGCGTCGAAGAACTGCACGCTGTTCTGGAAGGCGTCGGGCGCGTTGCCGGCCACGAAGCCCGCGGTGAGCTTGGTGAAGTAGTCGTCGACGCCGTACTGCGAGATGTTCACGGTGACGCCGGGGTTCTCCTCCTCGAAGCCGGCCAGGCACTCCTTGTACGACACGGCCTGCTTCTCGTCCCAGGTCCACCAGTTCACGGTGCCGCCGGCGGAGTCTCCCCCGCCGCCTCCCGCGGAGCAGGCGGCGAGCGGTGCGGCCAGGGCCAGCACGGCCAGGGCGGGGATCAGTCTTCTCGTTCTCATGGTTCCTCTTCGATCATGATGTGCAGGGCAGGGCAGGTCAGGCCGGGCCGACGGTCCCGGCGAGCACCCGGAGGGCACCCGCGAGATCGTCCGACCCGCCTGCGTCGTGGCCGTTGAACGGCCAGGTGACGATGTGGCGGTCGGCGGCCCACGCGTTGTGGACCGCGAACACGGTGGAGGGCGGGGTGATGTCGTCCATCAGCCCGGCCGAGAACCAGGCCGGCACCCGGGCGCGGGTGGCGAGGTTCACGGTGTCGACGTAGGCGAGCGTGTGCAGCACCGTCGCCTCGAGGTGGCGGGCCCGGGTGAGCAGCTCGGCGATCTCGCGGTAGGGGTAGCGGTCGGTGGCGCCGACGGCCCGGGGCAGGTCGGCGAGGAAGGGCGCCTGGGCGAGCACGGCGCGCACGCCCTCGGAGAGCACGCCGGCCGCGATCGCGATGCCGCCGCCCTGGCTGTTTCCCGCGACGGCCACCCGGTCGGGGTCGACCTCGTCGAGGCCGCGCACGGCGTCGACCGCCCGCACGGCGTCGGTGAAGACGCGGCGGTAGTAGTACGAGTGCGGGTCGGTGATGCCGCGGGTCAGGAAGCCCGACGGCGCGATGGGCTCGAAGCCGGGGTCGACCGTTCCGCCGTCGCCCTGTCCGCGGGTGTCCATCACGAGGTGGGCGTAGCCGGCGGTGGCGACCAGGAGGTCGTCGATCGGGGCGCCGCGCCCGGCACCGTAGCCGGTGAAGTGCACGACGGCGCCGAGCGGGCGGTCGCGCATCCGGGGCAGTCGCAGCCAGGCGCGCACGGGGTCGCCCGCGAAGCCGGGGAAGGTGAGGTCGAACACGTCGACCCCCACGAGGCCGGTGTCGACGGGCGTCCGGATGACCGTTCCGCCCGCCGCGCGGGCACCCGCCAGCGTCTCGCTCCAGAACTCGTCGAAGTCGTCGGGCACGGTCTGGCTGCTGCGGTACTCACGCAGCACCTCGAGCGGGGCGTCCACCAGCATCAGCGCACCCCCGCCGCGGTCGGCACGAGGGCGGAGAGGTCGAGCACGGTCTCGTCCGGGTCGAGCGGCACGCGCATCCGCCGGCCCCGCAGCTCGACGTCGATCACCCGCGGTGCGGCCTCGGCCAGGCGCCGCACGACGACCTCGACCGGGCGGCCCGACGACCAGCGCAGGTCGACCGCGAGGGCCCCGGGCAGGCGCGCGCCGAGCAGCTCGCCCTCGCCCCACGCCTCGGGGAGCGCGGGCAGCAGCCGCACGGTCCCCTCCGCCGTGCCGAGCACCAGCTCGCGCACCGCCGCCGCGAAGCCGAAGTTGCCGTCGAGCTGCACCGGCGGGTGGGTCGAGAACAGGTTCGGCAAGAGGCCGCCCCACTCCGAGCCGTCGACGGGAGCCAGCCGACGGTGGTCGCGCTCGAACGGGGCGCTCGCCTCGCGCAGCAGCTCGCGCGCGGTCTCACCGTCCCCGAGCCGCGCCCGCAGCGCGATCTTCCAGGCCCACGACCAGCCCATCGCCCCCGGGCCGCGCCGGTCGAGGGTCGCCACGGCGGCCCGGGCGAGCTCGGGGGTGCGCGCGGTGTCCATCAGTCCGAGGGGGTAGACCGCGATCATCTGCGACATGTGCCGGTGGTCGGGGTCGACCTCGACGAGGTCGGCGCCCCACTCGCGCAAGCGGCCGTCGGCGGTGGCGGCGAAACCCACGAGCCGGGGCAGCGCCGCCCCGATCTCGGCGAGCACCGGATGCTCGAGCCCCAGCACCCCGGCCGCCTCCGTCACCCGGCCGAACAGCGCCCGGATCAGCGCGACGTCCATCGTGGCGGACTGCGCCAGCGACTCGGCGTGCCCGTCGGGCCCGCCGAACAGGTTCTCGGGCGAGGTCGACGGCACGGTGCGGAGACCCCCGCGCCCGTCGTCGACCAGCCAGTCGAGGGCGAACTCGGCGGCGCCGACGAGCACCGGCCAGGCCCGCTCGCGCAGGAAGGTCTCGTCGAGCCCGTAGCGCCAGTGCTGCCAGAGGTGATCGGTGAGCCACAGGCCGCCCATCATCCAGATGGCCCAGGACGGGTTGCCGTGCCCGGCCCCCACCGGCAGCGAGTAGCCCCAGGGGTCGGTGTTGTGGTGGGCCACCCAGCCGCGGGTGCCGTAGAGGCGGCGCGCGGTCTCGGCGCCGGTGACGGCGAGCCGGTCGACGAGGTCGAGCAGGGGGCCGTGACAGGCGGCGAGCCCGCTCGACTCGGCTGCCCAGTAGTTCATCTCGGTGTTGATGTTGATCGTGTAGTTCGACGACCACGGCGGGCGCAGTTCGTCGTTCCAGATGCCCTGCAGGTTCGCCGGCGGCGAGCCGGCGCGCGAGGAGGCGACCAGCAGGTAGCGACCGAACTGGGTCAGCACGGTGGCCGTCAGGGCGTCGTCGTCGCCGTGCAGCAGGTCGCGGTCGACGTCGAACAGGCCGGCCCGGCGGGCGCCGAGGCGCAGTGTCGACGCCCCGAGCAGGGGGCGCACGTCGTCGAGGTGCGCGGCGAGCAGCTCGGCCGGGGCGGCGTCGGCCGCCCGCTCGGCGAGCTCGAGGGTGTCGGCGATGAG
Organism: Herbiconiux gentiana; assembly: GCF_024978135.1. Classification (GTDB taxonomy): domain Bacteria; phylum Actinomycetota; class Actinomycetes; order Actinomycetales; family Microbacteriaceae; genus Herbiconiux; species Herbiconiux gentiana. Next base: position 472,173 of record NZ_JANTEZ010000002.1, read on the forward strand.
GGTGGGGCGGGCGGCCTCGGTGAGGGGCCCGTCGGCGCCCTGCCACCAGCGCCGGCCGGTGCTGTCGGTGGCGATCGCCACGAGGGCTCGGCGCACGCCGGTGAGGCGGATGCCCGTGCCGTCGGCCGTGGCGACGCCGTCGCTCCGCACCGCCACCGCGATCGCGGCGTAGGGGTCGTACTCCGCGGTGGCGGCCTCCCGCTCGTCGCGGTAGACCAGCGGTTCGGCGACCTGCTCCTCGTGCAGTGGGGCGCCGTCGACCGGCAGGCGCACGCCCAGGGCGAGCGAGGCGACGCCCGAGCGGTCGTCGGCGCCGTCATCCACCCCCGCGGCGGCACCCGCAGGCGCACCGGTGCCCCGACCCGCACCCGCACCCGCGCTCGTGCGCTCCAGCCGCAACGGCGTCGAGAGCGCGAGTTCCACGTCGGTCGGTACGTCGTAGCTGAGGTGCACAAGCAGGCAGCCCGCGGGGGCGGACGCCCACACGGTGCGGGTCGTGCGCGATCCGTCGACGCCGGTTCTCTCGCGCAGGATCGCGTCGTCGAGGTCGAGCTCGCGGGCGTACGGCGCCGGTGCGGCGGCCCGACCAGGGTCGGCGCGGTGAGCATCCGGGATCTCGGTGATCACCACGTCGCCGAGCGGCAGGAACTCCTGGCTCCACGGCCCCTCGAAGGAGTAGAGCAGGCGCTCGGCCTCGCGGTAGTCGCCGCGGTCGATGGCCTTGCGCACCTCGGCGAGGCGCTCGGGGCCCGCCCCGGCCGCGACGAGCGCATCCAGGGCCTGCGCTCCCGACGCGGGTGTGCCCGACCAGACCGAGGAGTCGTTCAGCTGCAGCCGGGTGCCGGAGCGCCCGCCGAACACCATGGCGCCGGTGCGGCCGTTGCCGACCGGGGTGGCCTCGACCCACTCGGTGGCGGGCTCGGCCCAGCCGAGCCGCAGGGCGTCGGCGCGGGGGCGCTCGATCAGGGAGAGGTCGCCGGTCACTTCAGCCCCGTGAACCCGATGGAGTTGACGATGCGCTTGCCGAAGACGAGGAACAGCAGCAGCATCGGCAGCGCGGCGACGAGCGTGGCCGCCATCAGCCCGGCCCAGTCGGGCGAGGCCTGCGGCGACGACTGCTTGAACACGGCGAGCGCCAGCGTCAGCGGCCGCACCGAGTCGTCGCTCGTCACCAGCAGCGGCCAGAAGTAGTCGTTCCACGCGGTGATGAAGCCGAGGATCGACAGCGTGATGATGGGCCCCGACGTCATCGGCAGGGTGATCCGGAACAGCACCCGCAGCCGCCCGGCGCCGTCGATCAGCGCCGCCTCCTCGATCTCCTCGCTGAGCCCCAGCATGAACTGGCGCAGGAAGAAGATGTTGAACGCCGAGAACAGGGCGGTGGGCAGGATCATGCCGGCGAAGGTGTTGAGCAGCCCCAGGTCCTTCACGAGCACGAAGTTCGGTAGCAGGGTCAGGATGCCCGGCACCATCAGCGCCGCGAGGAAGATCGAGAACATCAGGTCCCGCCCCTTCCAGCGCAGCCGGGCGAAGGCGTAGGCCGCGATGGTCGAGAAGAACACGATCGCCACGGTCTGCACGGTGGCGTAGATCACCGAGTTGAGCAGGAAGTGCAGGATCTGGATCGAGGCGCCCGAGCCGCCCTCGGCGAGGGACTGCTCCTGGCTGGCGAGGCCGAGCACCCGGGCGAAGGCGCCCCAGGTGAAGTCGACCGGCAGCAGGGAGCCCGGGTCGCGGATGAGGGAGTAGTTGTTCGAGAAGGCGGTGCGGAGCATCCAGTAGAACGGGAACACCGTCACCACCAGCACGATCACGATGTAGAGCCAGGCCACGGCTCGGCCCGGGGAGAACCGGGATCGGGTGCGGCCGCGGGGCGACCTCGGCCGCTCGGGCGTGGTCAGCAGCTCGGTGGTGACCCGGGGGGTGGGCTTCAGGATGGTGGTCATCAGTTGGTGTCCGATTCGCTCGCCCGCATGAGCCGCATCTGCAGGAAGGTGATGATGATGAGCATCGCGAAGAGCGCGAGCGACATCGTGGCGCCGTAGCCGAAGTCGAACTGGCCGAAGGCCTTGTCGTAGATGTACATCTGCAGCACGTTCGAGGCGTTGGCGGGCCCGCCCTTGGTGGTGACCGCGACGATGTCGAACACCTGGAACGAGCCGATCACGGTCAGCACGAGCACCATGGCGAGGATGGGGCGGAGAAGGGGCAGCGTGAGGCGCCGGAACATCTGGACCTCGTTCGCCCCGTCGATGCGGCCGGCCTCGTAGATGGTCGGCGGGATGGTCTGCAGCCCGGCGAAGATGATGATCGCGTTGTAGCCCATCGACTTCCAGACGCTGATCATGGCGATCGACGGGATGGCCCAGGCCCGCGATCCGAGGAACATGATCGGTTCGCCCGTGAGCTGCTCGATCAGCATGTTCACGACGCCGAGCTGGGAGTCGAGCATCCACGACCAGGTGGTCGCGGCGACGACGCCCGAGATCAGGAACGGCAGGATGATGATGCCGCGCACGACGGTGTTCGAGGTGAGGCGGTGCAGCACCACCGCGGTGACGAGCGAGACGGTCATCCCGAACACCACGCTGAGCAGCACGAAGTAGACCGTGACCCCGAGCGACGACCAGAACACCTGGTCGCCGAACAGCCGCACGAAGTTGTCGAAGCCGGTGAAGGTGGGCGGCGTCAGCACCTTGAAGTCGGTGAAGCTGAGGTAGATGCCGCGGAGCGTGGGGTACAGGAAGAACACCAGGAAGCCCACGAGCGCCGGGGCGATCAGCACCCAGGCCAACCGCCCGTCGTGCCGGTGGGCCGGGGAGTGCGAATTGATCGCTCCCCGCCCCCTGACACGGGTGCTCTTCGCGGCGCGGGTGCCGCGAGACGCTGTAATCGCCATTGATCTCGCCCATCTGATAGGTCTTGCACGAGTTGCGCAGTCAGCATAAGTAGCAATAATTGATGCTGTCAAATAATTCGACGGAGAAGGACGAGATGAGCTCTGCACCCCACCGCATCCCCCACCTGCGCGCGGCGGGGGTGTCCCTCGTCGTCGATGCGACGGGTGATGCTCCGTCGGTGCTGCACTGGGGCCGTGACCTCGGTCCGCTCTCCGACGACGAGCTGGAGGCGCTCCGGCTGACCGCGGGCACGGCCCGGCTGCACAACGCCCCCGACGTGGCGCGGCGGTTCCCGCTGCTGCCCGGAGAGCGGCACGACTGGTCGGGCGTGCCCGGGCTGAGCGGGCATCGGGCGGGCGGGGCGACGACGCCCCGGCCGGTGCTGCGGCACGTCGACGTGGTTCCCGCCGGCGCCCCGGGGGGTTCGGATGGCGGCGGCTCGATCGAGTTCGACTTCGACGACCCGGTCAGCGGCCTGGCCATCCGCCAGCGGGTCGCCCTCGAACCGAGCGGCCTCGTGAGGCTGTCGTCGACGATCACCTCGACCGCGGCGGAGGGCGAGGCGCCCTACGACCTGGCCGGGCTCGTGGAGCAGCTGCCGCTGCCCACCCGGGCCACCGAGATCCTCGACTTCACCGGCAAGTGGAGCCGCGAGCGCGAGCCGCAGCGCACCCCGGTGCGCGACGGCCTGCACGCCCGCGAGGTGCGCCGCGGCAAGCCGGGGGTCGACTCGCCCTACCTGATGGCGGTCGGCACCGCGGGCTTCGGAGCGCGGCACGGCGAGGTCTGGGCGATGCACGTCGCCTGGAGCGGCGACCAGCGCTGGTTCGTCGAGCGCCTGCCCGAGGGCGCGGGAGCGGCCTCCGCGGTGCTCGGCGGAGGCGAGCTCGTGCGGCCGGGCGAGCTCCGGCTCGCCGCCGGCGAGACGTACTCGACGCCCGACGTGCTGTTCGCCTGGTCGGGCGACGGCCTCGACGGGGTCGCCGACCGCTTCCACGAGCGGGTGCGGGCCGACCGCCGCCGCCCGGGCGCCCAGCCGCTCGTGCTGAACACCTGGGAGGCGGTCTACTTCGACCACCAGCTGCCCCGGCTGATCGACCTGGTCGACCGGGCCGCGTCGATCGGCGTCGAGCGGATCGTGCTCGACGACGGCTGGTTCCGCGGCCGCCGCGACGACCGGGCGGGGCTCGGCGACTGGCAGATCGACGAGGGCGTCTGGCCCGAGGGGCTCGACCCGTTCGTCGATCGCGTGCGGTCGCACGGGATGCAGTTCGGGCTCTGGTTCGAGCCCGAGATGATCAACCTCGACTCCGAGCTGGCGCGCGCGCATCCCGACTGGGTGCTCGGCCCGGAGGCCGGTCTCGGCACCTCGAGCCGGCACCAGTACGTGCTCGACATCGCCCACCCCGATGCGTTCGGCTACCTGCTCGAAGCCGTCTCCGACCTCGTCGAGCGCTACGCGATCGACTTCCTCAAGTGGGACCACAACCGCGACCTGATGGAGGCCACCCGGCGGACCGCCGGCGGAGCGCCCGGGGTGCACGCGCAGACCCTGGCGCTCTACGCCCTGCTCGACGCACTGCGCAGCCGCTTCCCCGCGCTCGAGATCGAGTCCTGCGCGTCGGGCGGCGGCCGGGCAGACCTCGGCGTACTGGCGCGCACCGACCGCGTCTGGACCTCGGACTGCAACGACCCGATCGAGCGGCAGCGCATCCAGCGCTGGTCGGAGCTGCTGCTGCCCCCGGAGCTGCTCGGCTCGCACGTGGGCGCGGAGCGCTCGCACACCACGCACCGCTCGACCGATCTGTCGTTCCGCCTCGCCACGGCGCTGTTCGCCTCGGCCGGCATCGAGTGGAACATCACGCGCTGCACCGACGAGGAGCTGGCCGCCCTGCGGCGCTGGGGCGGGCTCTACAAGGAGATCCGCTCGCTCGTCGCCACCGGGCGCCGGGTGCACGCCGAGCTGCCCGACGAGGAGACCCTGCTGCACGGCAGCGTGGCCGCCGACGGCTCGCGGGCGCTCTACGTCTGGGCGCGGCTCGGCACCTCGGCTCCCGGGCAGTCGGGGCGGGTGCGGATGCCCGGGCTCGACGCCTCGGCCCGGTATCGGGTGACCGTGCGCGACGAGCTCGGCGAGACGGCGCTGCACCAGGGCGAGGGGCCGGAGTGGTTCGACGCTGCGCGGGCCGGCGGGATCGAGCTGCCGGGATCGGTGCTCGTCGTGGCCGGGGTGCCGCTGCCGACCCTCGACCCGGCCCAGGCGGTCGTGTTCGACCTGGTGAGGATCGACGGCTAGCGGGTCGAGCGGCGCGGTCATCCGCGCCGCCGCCCGTCGCGGCCCCGCGACCGGCAGAATGGGGTGCACGACGGAAGGGTCGCGATGAGCAGCGTGCGGATCGGCGAGCGGGCGGGCGAGGCGCTGCGCGTGCTCGGCGCTGCGTCGCCGGCGGCCGTCGACATCTTCACGGGCATCCTGACCCACGGACCGCTCTCGCGCACCGACGTCGCCAAGGCGACCGGCCTCTCGCAGGCGGCCGTGACGAAGGCGGTCGCGCCGATGATCGCCGCGGGGCTGATCGTCGACCACGATCCGGCACCGCGCGGCGGCCCCCGCGGCCGGCCCGCCAACCCGATCAAGGTCGACCCCGCCTCGCTCGTGGTGCTCGGCATCAAGGTCAACCCGGGCGAGGTGATCGGGGTCGCCACCGACCTGGGGGCGCGGATGCTCGTGTCGGCCCATCAGCCGGTCGGCGCCTCGTTCGACGCGGTGGTCGAGGGCGTCGCCGAGATCGCGGAGCGGCTCTGCGCCCTGCTCGGCGACCGGCGCGACCGGCTGGCCGGGGTCGGGGTCTCGGTGTCGGGCGACGTCGACTCGAGGAACGGGGTCGTGCGCGAGTCGGCTCTGCTCGGCTGGACCGGGGAGCACCTCGGCGCCGCGCTGACCGAACGGCTCGGCCTGCCGGTGCTGATCGAGAACGACGTGCGGGCGCTCACCGTGGCCGAGCACTGGTTCGGCGAGGGGGTCGGCACCAGCTCGTTCGCCATCATCACGATCGGCAGCGGCATCGGCTGCGGGCTGCACGTGAACGGCGAGGTCGTCGAGGGCGCCTTCGGGGTGGCGGGTGAGATCGGGCACCTGCCGCTGACGTCCGAGCGCTTCGTCTGCACCTGCGGTCGGCGCGGCTGCGTCGAGGCGGTGGCGTCGACCGGCGCGATCGTGCGCGCGGTGGCCGAGGCGGGCGGGGTGCGGGACGGGCATCCGGTCGCCACGATCGACGAGGCGGTGGCGCTCGCGCACGAGGGCGACCCCTCGGCCGTGGAGGTCTTCGACCGCGCGGGCACCGTCATCGGCACCGCGATCGCGACGGTCGCGAACCTCACGGGGCCCGAGATCGTGCTGATCACGGGCGAGGCCGTGTCGGACTACGACCTCTACGACCAGCGGCTGCGGGCCGCGTTCGAGGCGCACGCCTTCGGCGCCGCCGGTCGCTGCCGCATCGTGCTGCGGCCGCACGCGTTCGAGGACTGGGCGCGCGGGGCCGCGGCGGCGGTGCTGCAGGGCATCGTGCAGCAGCGGCACCCGGCGCGGTAGCGGCCCCGGCGGCGCTGGCGGCGTCGGCAGCGGCCGGCGCGGTGGCGCCCCGGACGGCGCCGCCCCTAGCGGCGGCCGGGCTCCGTGCGCTCGGCGCGCCCGCCGGCAACCGTGTCGAGCACCCGGCCGAGCGAGCGGTCGAGGTGCTCCCGCATCGTCTCCGCGGCCCGCTCCGGGTCGGCGTCGCGGATCGCCCGGACGATCTCCACGTGCTCGTCGAGGGTTCCGTGCCCGTAGCTGCCCGCGTAGGAGAGCCGGAAGATGTGCAGGTGGCAGTGGGTGCGCGCGTAGGTGCGGCTGATCAGCCGGTTGCCCGCGGTGTCGAAGACCAGGCCGTGCAACCGCTCGTCGTGCGCCGACAGGGCCCCCGCCGGCAGGGCGGCCGGATGCCCGCTGAGCGTCTCCAGCTCCCGGTCGAACGCGGCGAGATCGCCCTCCTCGCGACGCCGGGCCGCCGAGGCCGCGGCCGCCGGCTCGAGCAGCATGCGCAGCTCGTAGAGCTCGATCAGCTCGTCGCGGGTGAGCAGCTCGGTGGTGCGGTAGCCCCGCAGCGGCACCTTCACCACGAGACCCTCCGACTCGAGCCCGGCGAGCGCCTCGCGCACCGGCGTCGGTGAGACGGAGAGCTGTCGAGCGGCGTCGTCGATGTTGATGCGACGACCGGGCGGGATCGCGCCGGACATGATCAGCCCGCGCAGATGCTGGTGCACCTCGGTGGGCCGCGGGGCCCCGGCCGCAGCGCCGAGCGAGTCGAGATACTGCCCCTCGAGCATCCGTCGCTCCCCTCTGCTTGACAGGACCCAATCTATCGTGGAGCATGGCCAGAATCCTATAGGAAAATCAAATAGGATCACCCGTACCGATGGAGGGCTCAACGATGAGACGCACCACACTTCCCCTCGCCGTCACGGCGATCACGGCCGCGGCGCTGCTGCTGTCCGGCTGCACCCCGCAGGCGTCCTCCGGCGGAGGAGCCGAGGCCACCGGCCTCGACACGGTCAAGGTCGCCCTGGTGCCGGGTGGTCCGCACCCGTACTTCCAGCCATGGATCGCCGCCGCCGACCAGGCGAAGACCGACTTCGGGCTGGGCGACGCGACCTTCAACGAGACCGCCGGCTGGGACCAGACGAAGGAGAACGACGTCATCAACTCCCTCGTCGCCAACGGCTACAACGCCTTCGGCGTGTTCGGCGTCTCGCCCACCGACATCAACTCGACCTTCCAGAACCTCAAGCAGAACGGCATCGCGTCGGCCGCGCTCGGCTCCTGCCCGGCCGGAGACGTCAACGACGCCGACTTCTGTCTGTCGACCGACACCGAGGCGGCGGCCTACAAGGCGGCCCAGGCCACCATCCAGGCCATGGGCGGGAAGGGCGTGCTCGCCCACCTCACGGGCGTCAACGTCGACTCGAACACCCAACGCCGCATCGCGGGCGTGAAGAAGGCGGTCGAGGAGACGAACGGCGCGGTCACCCTGCTGCCCGACGTGACCGACATCGACACCGACATCACCACCGCCCAGAAGGCCGTGGCCGACCTGCTCGCCTCGAAGGGCAGCGAGATCACCGGCATCGTGTCGACCGCGTACAACCCCGCGGTGGCCGCCGCCACCGCGGTGAAGGAATCGGGCCTGCCGATCTCCCTCGTCGCGATCGACGACGACGAGACCATCCTCGCGGCGATCGAGGACGGCTCGGTCTACGCCACCATCGCGCAGAACCCCACCGGGCAGGCCTACGTGGGCAGTTACGCGCTGGCGAAGCTGGCCAGCAAGGAGTGCACGATGGCCGACCCCGGCGCGATCATCGACTCCGGCTCGTTCGTGGTGACGAAGGAGAACGTGGCCACCTACGACGACGAGCGCACCGCCGCGAGCGAGCAGCTGATGAAGGACTTCGACGCCGACCACCTCGTCTGCTCCTGACCCGCCGCACCCACCATCCGGCCGCCCAGGCGGCCGCCGTTCCGGAGGCACCGATGCCGACCATCACCACCGCCCGCGCCCGCCTCGTCGACCTCGAGGTCGAGACCGTGCGCACCGACGCAGTGCAGAGCTTCGTCAAGCAGGAGACGATCTTCGTCGAGATCGACACCGACGACGGCCTGACGGGCACCGGGTACTCGTACACGATCGGCACCGGCGGGCGGGCGGTGCTGTCGATGCTGCGCGACCACCTGCTCGAGCTGCTGCCGGGTCAGGACGCGGCGAACGTCGAGGCGATCTGGCACCGCCTCTTCGCTTCCACACGCGCGACCACGACGGGGGCGATCACCTCGCTCGCCCTCGCCGCGGTCGACACCGCCCTGTGGGACCTGAAGGCGCTGCGGGCCGCCGAGCCGCTCTGGCAGGCCGCCGGCGGGTTCCGCCGCGACGTGCCGCTCTACGACACCGAGGGCGGCTGGCTGCACCTGTCCACCGACGAGCTCGTCGAGGGGGCGCTCCGATCGCGTGCGGCCGGCTGGGCGGGCCTGAAGATCAAGGTGGGCATGCCCCACGTGGCCGACGACGTCGAGCGGCTGCGTGCCGTGCGCGAGGCGATCGGCGACCGGATGGACCTGATGGTCGACGCGAACCAGTCGATGACCGGGGCCGAGGCCGTGCGCCGGGCGCGGGCCTTCGAGCCGCTCGACCTGTTCTGGCTCGAGGAGCCGCTGCCGGCCGACGACATCGCGGGGCACGCGCGCCTCGCGCGCTCCACGAGCATCCCGATCGCCGTGGGCGAGTCGATGTACTCGGTCGCGCAGTTCCGCGAGTACCTCGAGCGCGGGGCCGCCGGGGTGGTGCAGGTCGACGTCGCCCGGATCGGCGGCATCACGCCCTGGCTCAAGGTCGCGCACCTGGCCGAGGCGTTCAACGTCGCGGTCTGCCCGCACTTCCTGATGGAGCTGCACGTGAGCCTGGTCGGCGCGGTGCCGAACGGCCGCTATGTCGAGCACATCCCGCAGCTGCGCGCGATCACCCACGGGGAGCTCGAGATCGTGGACGGGCGGGCGCTCGCCCCGCAACAGCCCGGTCTCGGCATCCGCTGGAACCCGGACGCGATCGACGACCGGACCGTCGCGTGAGCGACCGCCCCGCCGTGGTGCGCTGGCTGGCGACCCCGCGCTTCGTGCTGATCGCCATCATCGTCGTGCTGGTGGCCGTGCTGACCGCCGTGAAACCCTCGTTCCTGAACGGGGCGTTCGTGCTGGCGCCGTTGATCACCTCGATCACCGTCTTCACCGTCGTCGGGCTCGCGCAGATGATGGTGCTCTCGATCGGGCACATGAACATCGCCGTCGGACAGATGGCCGCGTTCGGCGCGATGGCCTCCGGCATCTCGTTCGACCTGTTCGCCCTCCCGCTCGCCGCCGGACTGCTGCTGGGCCTGGTGGCCGGGGCGGCGATCGGCGCCCTGACGGGGTGGATAATCGCCCGCACCGGCGTGAACTCCTTCATCGTCACCCTCGCCATGAGCTTCGCGCTGCTCGGTCTCGTGCCCACCGTCTACTCCGCGCTCAGTACGGGCTCCGCGTTCGTGGTGAAGCCCGAGGGCTTCGACCTGCTCGGCCGCAGCTCCTTCTCCTCGGTGTGCCTCGCGGGGTGGTGCGGCCCCGCCGCCATCCCGCTGATGGTCGTGCCGGTGCTCGTCGTGATGGCGCTCGTCGGGCTGCTCTACCAGCGCACCCGCTGGGGCCGGGAGCTGCTGCTGACCGGCAGCAACGTCACCGCGGCCGAGCTGTCGGGCATCCCCACCGCGCGGCGAATCGTGATGGCGCACACGCTCTCGGGCACGCTCGCGGCGCTGGCGGGCATCCTGCTGGCCACCAGCATCGGCTCGTTCACGCCGTCGATCGGCGACGAGTTCATGCTGCAGTCCTTCGTCGGGCCGATCCTCGGCGGCACCCTGCTCGCGGGCGGCTACGTCTCGGTAGTCGGCACCTTCCTCGGCATCACGCTCACGCTCGTCATCCGCAAGGGGCTCGAATTGTTCGGGGTCGGCATCGAGACGCTGAACGTGCTGCTCGGGGTCATCCTGCTCGTCGCCCTCTCGGCCGACCGCGTGCGGGAGATCCGGCTGCGGCGGGGACGCGCCCCCGGGAGCGCCCCCGGCCGCCCCTCCGGGAGCACGCCCGATCGCACTCCCGACGCCGAGGAGGTGCCGGCATGACCCGCGCACGACTCGGGTCGCAGAGCATCACCCTGATCGCCATCGTCGTGGCCGGCACGGTGCTGCTCGGCATCGCCTCGGGCGGCGACCTCTTCTCCCCCGTCGGCATCCGCACCTTCTTCCAGTTCCTGGCCGTGCCCATCCTGATCGGCCTCGCGCAGATGATCACGGTCGCCGTCGGCCAGCTGAACCTGGCGGTCGGCGCCATCGGCGGCGTCGCGGCGGCCCTCGCGGCCGTGCTGATGGCCGACCTCGGCGTGCCGCCGCTGATCGGCGCGCTGGTGCCGCTCGCGGTCGGGGCGCTCGCGGGGCTCGCCAACGGCTGGCTCGTGGTGCTCACCCGCATCAACGGCTTCATCGTGACGCTGGCGACGATGACCATCCTGCTGGGCGCCCAGTACGCCCTCGTCGGCACGCGCACCGTTTCGGCCGACAACTGGCAGCCGCTCGCCGCCGTCGGCCGGGCGACCGTGCTCGGCGTTCCGCTGATCTTCCTCGCGGCCGTCGCGGCGGCCGTCGTGGTCGCCCTGGCCTCCCGGTACACCCGCTCGGGCCGCCGCCTGCTCGCGAGCGGAGACAACCCCGAGGCGGCGCGGCTGCTCGGCATCTCCAACGACCGCAGCGTCGTGCTCGCCCACACCGCCTCGGGCCTGCTCTGCGGAGTCGCCGCCCTCGTGAGCCTCGCCGCGCTGCCGGGCGTGAACCAGAGCGTCGGCGGCGACTGGCTGCTGCCGAGCTTCGCCGCCCCGATCATCGGCGGCGTCTCGCTCACCGGCGGCACCGTCGCCGTGCTCGGCACCGTGCTCGCCGCCACCGTCGTGCGCCTCGTCGACACGGCGCGGGCCGAGTTCCAGCTCGCACCCGCCTGGGTGAACTTCGTGATCGGGGCCGTGGTGCTCGGCACCGTCGCGCTCGACCGCGTGCGGCAGGTGCGCGCCGAGCGGCGTCGCGGGGCCGCACGGGCTCAGGATGCTCCCGCCGTCGACACCCTGGAGGCCGCCCGATGACCGTCCCCGCCCTCGAGGCCCGCACGATCTCGAAGTCCTTCCCCGGGGTGAAGGCACTCGACGCGGTGTCGCTGACCATGCTCCCGGGATCGGTGCACGCCCTGCTCGGCGAGAACGGCGCCGGCAAGTCCACGCTGATCAAGGCGCTCACCGGGGTGCACCGCCCCGACGGCGGATGCATCCTGCTGCCGGGCGCCGACGGCCGGCCCGCCGAGGTGCAGCTGACCGATCCGGCCGCCGCCCGCGACGCCGGCATCGGGGTGGTGCACCAGGAGCGGAACGTGATCCGCGGCTTCACGGTGGCCGAGAACATCGTGCTCGGCCGCATGCCGCGGCGGGCCGGGCGCATCGACTGGGCCCGCGCCCGAGACGAGGCGGCCGCCTGTCTCGCCCAGCTCGAGGTCGACCTCGATCCGTCGACCCCGATCGCCGAGCTGTCGTCGGCGCAGATGCAGCTCGTCGAGATCGCCCGGGCCCTGTTCACCGAGACCCGGGTGCTGCTCCTCGACGAGCCGACCGCGTCGATCAGCGCGGCCGAGAGCGACCGGCTGTTCCGGGTGGTCGACCGGCTGCGCGACGAGGGGGCGAGCATCCTGTTCGTCAGTCACAAGCTCGAGGAGGTCTACGCGCACTGCGACACCGTGACGGTGCTGCGCGACGGCCGCTCGGTACTGGAGTCGCAGCCGCTGTCGGCGCACTCGCACGATGAGATCGTCGACACGATGGTGGGGCGTGCGCTCGGTTCGCTCACGGTGCCCGACCGCCCGGCGCCGCGGAGCTCGGCTCCCGCGCTGGAGCTGACGGCGGTCACGACGACCGCCGGGCACCACGGGGTGTCGCTCAGCGTGCGTCCCGGCGAGATCGTCGGGCTGTACGGGCTCGTGGGCGCCGGCCGCACCGAGCTGGCCCGCGCGATCGTCGGCCTCGAGCGGATCACCGCGGGAGAGCTCCGGGTCGAGGGGGTGCCGACGCGCATCCGCTCGGTTCGTCAGGCGCTGCACCGCCACGGCATCGGCTACGTGACCGAGAACCGCAAGGAGGAGGGGGTCTTCCTCGAGCAGAGCATCACTCGGAACGTCGCCGTGACGGTGTGGCCCGAGCTGCAGCGCGGGCCGGGGCTGATCAGCGCCAGGCGCGAGCGCGAGCTGGTGGCGCGGTTCGTCGACGAGCTCGACATCCGCATCTCGTCGCAGAACCAGCTGGCCGGGCGGCTCTCGGGCGGCAACCAGCAGAAGGTGTCGCTGGCGAAGTGGCTGGCGGCCTCGCCGCGCATCCTGATCATCGACGAGCCCACGATCGGCATCGACCTGCGCACGAAGCGGTCGTTCTACGAGCTGATCTGGCGGCTCGCCGACGAGGGCATGGCCATCCTGCTGATCTCGAGCGACCTGGCCGAGATGATCACCCTGGCCGACCGGATCGCCGTGATGGACCGCTTCGCCATCGCCGGTGAGCGCACGAACAGCCACGAGTACGACAGCATGAGCCAGGAGATCATCCGGCTCATCCACTCGCACGCCGGCTCGCACGCCGAGGCCGGTGCCGTCGGAACGGAGGAGGGCATCGATGTCGCGGGCTGAGGGATCGACCGGGGGTGTGAACCGGCGCGTGGCCGCCGCCGCGCTCGTGGGGTCGGCGCTGGAATGGTACGACTTCTACCTCTACGGCACGGCCGCCGCGCTGGTGTTCAACCGCATCATCTTCACCGACGCCGACCCGACCGTGGCGACGCTCGCGGCCTTCGCGACGCTCGCAGTGGGCTACTTCATCCGGCCGCTCGGCGGACTGATCTTCGGCCGGCTGGGCGACACGGTGGGGCGCAGGAACGTGCTCGTCATCACGCTGCTCGTGATGGGCGTCTCGACGGTCGCGATGGCCTTCGTGCCGACGTACGAGCAGGTGGGCCTGTGGGCGCCGGTCATCCTGGTGGTGCTGCGGGCGATCCAGGGCATCGGGGCGGGCGCCGAGTTCGGCGGCGCCGCGATCCTCTCGGTCGAGAGCGCCCCGGCCCGCTCGCGCGGGCTGCAGGGGGCGTGGCCGGCGGTCGGCGTGTACCTCGGGCTGCTGCTCGCCTCGGGGGCGTTCGCGCTGGTGACCCAGCTGCCCGAGGAGGACTTCCTGGCGTGGGGCTGGCGCGTCCCGTTCGCGGCGAGCGTGGTCGTCATCGCGGTGGCGCTGTTCATCCGGCTGCGGCTCGCCGAGAGCCCGGCGTTCCTCGAAGCCCAGGCGCGCGCGGCCGCCCAGCCCGCGGTCGAGGCGGCCCCGATCCGCTCGGTCTTCCGCTTCAAGAAGAAGGCGGCGCTCGTGCTGATCGGGGCGCAGACCCCGCAGAACGTGCTCGCCTACGTGAACCTCACCTTCCTCACGGCCTACCTCGTGGGCACCCTGAAGCTGGCGAACTCGGTCGGCCCGATCGCCGTGACCGCGGCCACCTTCGCGACGATGATCACCCTGCCGCTGTTCGGAGCGCTCTCCGACCGGGTCGGGCGGAAGCCCGTGGTGCTGTTCGGCATCGCCTTCTCGGCGCTGTTCGTGTTCCCGTACTTCGCGATCATCGACGGCACCCGCTCACCGCTCGGCATCACGATCGCCGTCGTGGTGAGCCTCGGCGTGGGTGTCGGTGCCATGTTCGGGCCGCAGGGCGCCTACTTCTCAGAGCTCTTCACGGCCCGCGCCCGCTTCACGGGGCTGGCCTTCAGCCGCGAGGTCGCCGGCGCGCTGTCGGGTGGCCTGACCCCGCTGATCGCGGTCGCCCTCGTGGCGGCGGCTTCCGGGGCGTCGTGGCTGGTGGCGCTGTTCGTCATCGCGGCTTGCGCGATCGGCTTCGTGGCCGCTGCACTGGGGCCCGAGACCCGCGGCCGCTCGCTCGACGCGCTCACGCCGGCCGAGCTGGCGGCGTCCACGGCCCCGCCGGGGCCGCTGCCGCGCTGACCCGGCCGCTGCGCGTGCGTCTACGGCGTCGGCATCGCCCCGTTCACGTTGAGCGTCTCGCCCGAGACGTAGCTCGACTCGGCCGAGGCGAGGAACACGTAGGCGGGCGCGAGCTCGGCCGGCTGACCGGCGCGCTGGTAGGTGCTCTCGTCGTCGAAGGCCGCCATCTGCTCGTCGCTCACCCCGCCCGACACCTGCAGCGCCGTCCAGGTCGGCCCCGGCGCGACGACGTTCACGCGGATGCCACGCGGCGCCAACTGCTGCGCCAGCCCCTTCGAGAGGTTGTTGATCGCCGCCTTCGTGGCCGCGTAGTCGATGCGCTCGGGCGAGGGCTGGTAGGCCTCGAGCGAGGCCGTGTTGATGACGGATGCCCCGGCCGGCAGGTGCGGCAGGGCCGCCTTGGTGATCCAGAAGTTGGCGAACACGTTGGTGCGGAAGGTCTGCTCGAACTGCTCGTCGGAGAGATCCTCGAGGCGGTCGACCGCGATCTGCTTGCCCGCGTTGTTGACCAGGATGTCGAGGCCGCCGAGCTGCTCCACGGCGTCGGCGACGAGCTGCCGGCAGTGGGCGGCGTCGGTGATGTCGCCCGGCAGGCCGACACCGCGGCGCCCGGCGGCCTCGATGAGATCGAGCACGTGGCGGGCATCCGCCTCTTCGTCGGGGAGGTAGGAGATGGCGACGTCGGCGCCCTCGCGCGCGAACGCGATAGCCACGGCGCCGCCGATGCCCGAGTCGCCGCCCGTGATCAGCGCCTTGCGCCCCACGAGCCGGCCGAGCCCGCGGTAGCTGTGCTCACCGAGGTCGGGCACCGGCCGCATCGGCCCCTGCACGCCGGGCTCGGGCTGGTGCTGCACCGGCGGCTCCACCCGCCCGTAGCGCGTGACGGGGTTGTCGAAGCTGTACTGGTCGCGGGCGTCGTCGCTGCTGGTCGGGCTCATGCGGCTCACCGTACGCCGGAGTGCACCCGATAGGGGGACTGTGCGGGGAGCGGACAGCCAGGCACCATGGGGAGGCACCGTCGAACGATCCGCCTGCGCACGACCGCCGTCGCCGTCACCGCGGTCATCGCGGGCGGCGCCGTCGTCGTCGAGCAGCCCCGGCCGGCCCAGGCGGCGTCGTGGTCGAGTGCCGGAACGGCGACGACCTGGATCAGCGGGATGAACTCGGCGCTCGGCAACGTGGGCAAGCTGCTCGGCCGCGAGTTCACCGGGGCGTCACTCTTCCTCGACATCCTCGGACCGACGATCTCCACCATCTTCGGCGGCGACACCGGTCCCGGCATCCAGGACGTGCTCGACCGTCTGCAGCAGCTCGACGACATCGAGCGCAAGCTCGATCAGCTGCAGGTGCAACTCGCCGACGTCAAGCAGAACGTGCTCGAGCTCGAGGACACGGTCGTGCTCGGCCAGTGCGTCACCCAGTCGAGCGACCTGCCCCACTTCATCACCTCGGTCGAGACCTCGCAGGCCATGTACACGCAGGTGATCGAAAAGCTGCAGCGCGTTCAGGACAACCGGCTCACGAACACGACCCGGTTGCAGGGGTACATGGACGACTTCGTCGACGTGACCCTCGGCACGAACCCGAAGCGGGACGTCGTCAACGTCGAGACGAGCCCGATGGCCCACGACATCCGGGAGGCCCATCAGTACATGGTCACCCACGGCAGCACCCCCGGCGTCATCCAGACCTGTGGGCGCGCCCACCTCACCGACTGGAAGCTGAACGCCGCCGGGGCCGCCGCCCGGCAGTCAGCGGGCCAGAACGACGTGGGGGTGTGGCTCGACGACCGCCAGTACTACGCGCCGGTGCAGGACATCGTGACCTACTGGCAGACCGTGCAGGCCCAGGGCATGTACCTGCTGCAGCAGGCGTCGCTGATGCAGGCATCGAAGCTCTACACGACGAAGGACCACGGGTCGGTGCCGGCCGACGCCGCCGGCTCGGTCTGCGCCCTGGCGGCCCAGAGCGCTCCCGACGGACAGGCGGCCACGGTGTGCGAAAGCGCGCTCACCTTCTACGCCGGCATCGTCGCCGAGTGGACCGAGGTCGGCCTGCCGATCTCGAACGATGACGTGGTGATGAGCCTGGGCACCGATATCACCGGCGTCACGAACGCCGGTGTCACGATGGATTCCCCGTGTGGGCCCGGAAGCCCAGCGGCTTCCCCGAGTCCTGGGCGACGAGCGGCACCTGGACCGACTCCCCCGCGGCGGTCACCTACTCGGGTGTCCCGGGCTTCAAGCCGGCGAACTCGACGCAGTGGAACACCCTCCTCTCGGGCTACACCACCTCGCACACGGCGATCGCGGCGTCCCTGCGCATCCCGCGGCAGCTCGCCGAGCACGGCTACCTGCCCTACGACCTCGCTCGGGTGCAGCCGTACCGGCCGTACGACCTGCTGAACCTGATGGGTGAGAACCGACTGCCGGATCCCGCTCCCGGAACCGACCCGCGGAGCTTCGACACGACCGGCGTGAAGATGGTCTGGATCCCGAACGAGACGGCCACCCGGGACATGCCCGCCTGGCAGTTCTACTCGCAGTACCGGGGCAAGACCTTCGGCGTCACCAAGAACCTCGCATTCCCTCCGACGACCATGCTCGAACAGCGGAGCAACCCGAGCTGGGTCGTGGAGAACGGCCTCACCGTCAAGTGCATGGTGGCACCGGTCGACGGCCTGCTGTGCGGGAGCGAGACGATCGCGTCGTGGTTCGTCGCGCAGCAGACATCCGACTGGTCGGGGCGGGACAAGAAGTTCTCGGTGACCCCCGGTTGGAGTTCCGTCGATCGCTTCGAGGGCCAGGCCCGGAACCCGGTGCACTGCGAGGAGTACGTGATCCGGGACGACCACTTCCAGGGCTGCGAATGGCAGTTCGACGTCGGCGTGACCGCCGTGCCGACGTGGCTCGCGCTGTTCGAGCAGAATGACGGGGGAGCCTTCATCGGGCGCTCCGACCCGCAGACCCTCTGGCCGGTCACCGCGAAGCCGACCGACTGCGTGAAGACGAACTGGGGGGCCGACACCCGCTGCGGAGCGTCGCTCGCGGCCTGGCTGAAGCAGAACATCCCGAACCCCGACCTGCCGGGGCCGCTGCCGGCCGACGAGCCGGTCATCCGCGCCGGCTCCTCGGGAGGCACCGTCGTTTGCCCGACGCCCGCGTGGCGGGCGAACGCGACCGAGGCAGGGGTCACCGTCTCCACGAGCGACGTGACCTGGTCAGGCACGCGTCCCGACGGCGCGAAGGCCACGACGACCACGGCGAAGGACGCCGAGCTCTCACTGGTGGACTTCGTGAAGAAGGCGTCGTGGTGGACGGACGATGCGGCCGGACGGCCCGCGTCGTTCACTCTGCACTGCAGCTTCGGCGCGCGCTACGCCGACCTGGCGACGACCTCGACCGTCTCGACAGCCGCCGTCACGGTCACCCGCGAGGGCGACTCGTACGTGCTCGCGCCGACGCCGACGCCGACACCCACTCCGACGCCCACGCCCGCTCCGTCCGCTCCTTCGCCCGGGACACCGGGCGACGGGTCGACGACACCCCCGGGGGCTGGCGCGGCACCGGGCGCGGGCGACCCGGCGACCTCCGACACCGCGGGCAGCGGCTCTGGCTCGCTCGCGGCCACCGGTGCATCCGACGCCACGGGCGGCTGGTTCGCCGCGGCGGTGCTGGTGCTGCTCGGCGGACTCGTGGTGGCCCTGCGCGCCCGCCGCCGCCGCGCCGGCTGAGGCGGCAGGGCGCACGCGTCAGGCTGAGCCGGCGCGGCGCGGCGCGGCGCGGCGCGCGCGCGAGGCCGAGGCAACACGGTGCGGCGCGGGCACGCGTCGGGCGGCTACAGCGCGAGGGGCGGGGCGACGGAGGCGGCCGCAAGGGCCCGCGCCGGGCCCGGCGTCGCGCGCAGCGACGCCGACAGCGCGGCCAGGCGCGCGGCCGGCTCGGGGGCGAGCGGCAGCAGCGCGGCGAGCGCCGCCGCGATCGCGGACGGCGTCGCCGCGTTCGGGTCGAGCGCCTGCGCGAACCCCGCGTCGACGAGGGCGGCGGCCCCCGCGAACTGGTCGGTCGAGAACGGCATCACAAGCAGCGGCACCCCCGCGGTCATCGCCTCGGTGACGCTGTTGTTCCCGCCGTGCGTGACGGCGACCGCCGCCGCGCCGAGCAGCGCGACCTGCGGCAGGAACTCCCGCACCAGCCACGACGACGGCAGCTCCCCGAGCACCGACCGGTCGGCCGAGCCGACGGCGAGCGCCACGCGCAGCGGAGAATCGGCCGACAGCGCCTTCAGCGCCTCCACCACCCGCGCCAGCACGTCGTCGCGCACCGAGAGGAAGCTCCCGAAGCTCACGTACACCACGGGCTCGGACGACGAAGCGATCCACTCCGACACCGCGGCGACCTCGGTCGCGTCCTCCGAGCGCACCGCCGAACCGATGAACGACGACGCCGGGTAGACCGCGCGCCGGCCGGCATCCGCCAACTCGACCGGATAGTTGAACAGCAGGGTGTCGCCGTGCTCCTCGAAGGCGCTCGACGCCGAGGTCGCCGACGGCTCCAGAGCGAGCAGCGCGGCGTTCCACTCGGCCGTGAAGTTCGCGTCGACCCGCTCGCAGAGCGCCCGCAGCCCCGCCAGCTCGGCGTCGTCGAGCGACGACGAGAACACCGCGGGCCACGCCGGCGGGTACCCGTAGACCTCGCCCGACCCGGGCACCGGCAGGGCCGACGGATGCCCGAGCACCACGTCCACGTGCGGGATCCCCGCGGCCACCAGCGCCAGCCGGGCGCTGAACGCGAGGTGGTCGACCAGGATGCGGTCGGGCGCCACGGCCGCGACGACCTCCTGCACCTGCCGCGCGGTGCGCACCGGCTCCCACATCAGGTCGGACAGCCGCGCCGACGCCTGGAACGACAGCGCCGCCACCATCCCGCGGCGGGTCGCCTCGAAGAAGCCGCGCAGCGCGTCGTCCTCCCCCTTCGGCTGCTCCTCGGCCCGGATCACGCCGGGGTTCGAGCCCTTGCCGAGCTGCAGCTCGACGCGCTCGAAGCCGAAGGAGCGCACGATCGAGTCGGTCGCTGGCCCGGTCGCGACGACCACCCGCTCCCCGACCTCCTGCCACGCGGTGCCGAGGGTGGCGAGCGGCAGCAGGTGCGAGGCGTAGTCGGGGCTGATGATCAGCAGGGTCATGCGACGCCCGCCGCGGAGTATTCGGTGTGCACGCCGTCGTAGACCCCGACCAGCGAGTCGGCCATCGCCTCGACCGTGAAGCTCCGCTCGACCGTCGCCCGCGAGGCCTCGGCCTGCCCGGGGTTCGTGCCCGACTGGGCGAGCGCGAACGCGTCCCACATCGCGAGGGCCAGCGACGAGACGTTCCAGGTCTGGGTCAGGATGCCCGTGACACCGCGATCCACGTAGGTCGCCGGGCCACCGCCGTCGGGCGCCACGACGAGCAGCCCCGAGGCCATCGCCTCCAGCAGCGCGATGCCGAACTCCTCCTTCACGCTGCCGCAGACGTAGACCCCGCGCGGGGCGGCGAGCCCCGGAACGCCGAAGCGGGCGGCGGCGACCCAACGGGCGACCGTGTCGTTCGGCCGGTGACCGGGAAGCAGCAGCCCCCGTTCGAGCCGCAGCGCGGTCGGCACCAGCTCGTCCATCAGGGCGAGCTGCTCCTGCTCGTCGACGGAGGGGTGCTCGAGGTCGCCGCCGATCAGCAGCAGGTTCGCCTGGTCGCGGAGGGGGCCGGTGGCCCACGCCTCGACGATCGAGGCCATGCCCTTGACCCGGTGGAACCGCCCCACGCTCACCAGCAGGGGCAGGCCCCGCCGCGCATCCGGAAGCCCCTCGAGCAGCGCCCCGAGCTCGGCCAGCGCGGGAGAGGCCGGCAGACCCGACGCGAGCGCGGCGGCCTCGGCGACACCGCGGTCGACCACACCGAGGTCGATGCCCTCGGGCACCACCGTGTGGCGCTCGGGGTGGGAGGTGACGTCGATGCCGACGAGCTCGCGCATGTCCTTCTCGAGCTGCGGGCGCGGGAAGAGCACGCTGTGCGCGGCGTTCGACGCGAGCCGCTGCACCAGGCGGGTGCGGAACCAGAAGTGCTCGTTCTCGTCGACCTCGCCGAAGTTGGCGCGCGTCAGCTGCCCCGCGAGATCCATCGAGCGGATGACCGCGTGCGGGTCGGGCGCGACGGTGAACACCACCGGCACGTCGAGCTCGCGCGCCACGTCGGCGGCGGCCAGCGACCCGACGTCGGCCATGCGCAGGTGCAGCAGGTCGACCCCGCCGGCGGCGCGCAGCATGCGACGGATGCCCCGCCGGGCCGCCACCCGCAGCGGCCACGCCGAGGCGCTGTTCACCGGCGCGCTGAGCAGCGGGATGCGCCCGTAGACGTGCCCCGCGGTGGTCGCGCGGATGGACTCCACGCTCTCGACCGCCCCCTGCACCGAGCCGCGCGACATCGTGATGACCCGCTGCACGCGGGCCGGCGAGGCCGGATCGACGAGGGCGTCGCCGAGGCGCACCAGCAGCGTCGCGATGCCGCCGTTGTCGCCCGAGCCGGCGTGGCTCAGGTCGGCGTCGATGTCGGCGTGCAGGAAGAGCTGAGCGACCGTGAGGTCGTCGTGCGGCTCCTCACGCACCGCGGTGCCGCCCGCGAGGTCGACGAGGGCGAGCCGGGCCACGTCGGCGAGGTAGCCGCCGCCCGCGGTCAGGCCGTCGAGGAAGGTGCGGATCTCGGCCGTCGCGGCCTCGTCGCGCCGCTGCCCGAGCGCGGACACGGCGGCGACGCGCACCTGCTCGTCCTCGCTCTCGTCGGCCGCGATGGCGAGGAGGGGCTGGGTGGCGATGCGTCCGCGCACGAGCCCGAGGGTCTCGACGAGGCGGTACCGCTCCTCGACCCCCCGCACGCCGAGCAGGGCGCCCTCGAGACCGATCGCGATGTGCTCGGGCGTGGGGAACGCCCACTGCTCGAGGGTGCGCTGGGCGAGCATCCCCCCGAAGCCGCCCTCGACGACCATGGCGATCAGTCGGCCGATGGCGTCGAGCCGGGGGATGCGCGAGCCGATCGCCCACGCGGCGTGCTCGCGGAGGAACGGGCGGTCGCTCGAGAGCAGCTGCGACAGGGCCCGGTCGGCCTGCTCGTCGAAGACCTGCGCCAGGGCGTGGGTGGCGGCGATGGCGACGAGCTGGTCGTCGTCGCGCAGGGCCGCCGAGAGGATGCGGATGGTGCGCACCCCGGGGTCGCGGTTCGCCTCGAAGGCGAGGTCGTCGGCCAGTCGCAGGGCGTCGACGATGCGCTCGGCGTCGCGCACGGCGTCCAGTGAAGTCTGGATTCCCATGGGGGCCTCCCTCGGTCGGGCGGCCCGGGCAGGATCCGCGTGACACGGCGGTGGACCACCCTTGATCCTAGGCCGCGGCGGCTGGGAGGGCGTCGCGATTCCGCTAGCGTGAACCCGGCGTTCCCGCGCCGTTCACCGGCGCCCTCACCGCGTCTGGTCGGTACCCTCACCGACCCGCTCACCGACCCCCTCACCGACCCCCTGGAGACCTCGATGCGACTCGTCCTGATCGGAGACGTCGGCGTCGTCGACGACATGATCCACATCGGCGACGAGGCGATGTTCGACGAGGCGCTGCACCAGCTGCGGCAGCGCGGCGCCACGTCCGTCACGGCCGTCTCGTCGCACCCCTCCGAGACCGCGGCGCGCTACGACGTCGACGCAGTCTCGCGCATCGGCTTCAGCGCGGGTGCCTCGCTCGACCGGGCCGCCGACGGCGAGCGGATGCGCCGGGTCGTCGACACGGCCCGCGGTGAGAGCGGCCTGCTGCCCGAGGGCGACCCCGCCCTCGCCGTGGTCGAGGCGGTGCGCGCGAGCGACGGCGTGCTCGTCTGCGGCGGCGGCAACATGGCCTCGACCTGGCCGCTGCACATCTTCGAACGGGCGACGCTCGGTGCCGTGGCGCACGCGCTCGGCCGGCCGCTCGTGGTGAGCGGGCAGACGATCGGGCCCGAGCTGACGGCGTCCGACGGGTCGCTCGTGGCGGGACTGCTGTCGTCGACGGTGCTGACGGGCCTCCGGGAGCCGTCGTCGTACGCCCTCTGCCGTGAGCTCGGGGTGCCCGAGCAGCTGCTGCGGGCGACCGTCGACGACGCGAGCTTCGTGGGCGACCGGGCATCCGTCACCTCGCCCGCCGCCCCCTACTGCGCCGTGACCTTCTCGACCCACCTGAACGGCGCCGACCGCGACGCCTTCGCCGAGGCAGCCGCGCGCCTGCTCGACGGCATAGCCCTCTCGACCGGCCTGGCGATCGTCTTCGTCGCCCACTTCGGCAGCCTGCGCGACGACGAGGTTCGAGGCGACTCGGTGCTGCACCGGGCGGTGGCCGAGCGGATGCGCGTGCCCACCTCGGCCGTCGTACCCCCCACCTCGGTGGCCGCCGCGGGCCTCGCGCGGCAGGCGTCGCTCGTCGTGACGAGCCGCTACCACCCGGCCGTATTCGCGGTCTCGGGCGGGGTGCCGACGGTCGGCATCGCCGTCGACGACTACACGACGGTGAAGCTCACGGGGGCGCTCGGCAACCTGGGGCAGCACGCCGTGCTGCAGCTCGACGAGGTGCTCGACGGCACGGGCGCCGCCGCGGCGCGGGTGGCCGCGGTGTGGGAGGACCGGGCGGGCATCCGCTCGTGCGGGCTCGCCCGGGCCGCGACGGCGCGCGCGGAGTCGGCGGCGTGGTGGGACGGCATCGCGGCGGTCTTCAAGGGCTGAGCCGCGCGGTCGAACTCGGCCGGCGCCAGCGGGTGGGAACGACGGGCATCAGCGGGTGGGGAACGACGGGAACGAGCCGGAGCCCGAGCCCGGGACCGTCGTCGTCGAGGTCCCGCCGCCCAGGCCGGTGAGCCCGCCGCCGGAGCCGTCGACGCTGTCGCCGTCATCGGTGGGGATCGCCGCGCCCACGTCGGCGAGGATGACGGCGTCGCCCTCGTCGAGCCCCGAGGCGATCTCGGTGCGCTCGGAACCGATCGCGCCGACCTCCACCGGGGTCGACTGCGCCTGTCCGTCGACCTCGACGTCGACCGTGTAGGCCGAGCCGTCCCGGTGCACCGCGGAGGTCGGCACGGTGAGAACGTCACCCTGCGACGCCACGGTCACGACGGCCTGCGCCGAGATTCCGTCCCGCAGCTGCGCGTCGGCGGGGTCGAGCGCGACGGTCACCGCGTAGCTCGGCGTCGTGGAGTCCTCGGAGACGTTCTGCACCCCGATCGAGCCGACCGTGCCGGTCGCGGTCGCGCCGGACGCGGACAGGGTCACGGCCACGTCCTGCCCAGCCGACAGCTCGCGCGCCTTCGCCAGGCTCACCGTCGACTCGACGACGTACCCGTCGTCGCCGACGATCGAGATGACGGCGGTGGTGGACGACGCCGTGACGGTGTCGCCGACCGCCAGAGCGACGGCGCCGACCGTGCCGGCGATCGGGCTGGTGAGGTTCGCGAGGGCGAGCTTCTGCTGGGCGAGCGCGAGCTCGGCGTTCGCCTGGTCGATCGTGGCCTGGTCGGCGAGGATCGCCTCGGCGGTGATCGTGCCGGTGCTGGAGCCGGTGCCGGAGCTGGCGCCGGCGCCCGAGCCCGTGCTCGGGGTGGGGTCGGCGGTGACGGCCGAGGCGAGGGAGATCGTCGCGGCCGAGCCCGTCGCGGCGGTGCTGGACGCGGTGTCCGCGTCGGTGTCGGTGTCGGCGTCGGAGTCCGGGTCGGTGTCGGTACCCGTGTCCACCTCCGGCGTGGTCGTGCCGGTGACGGCCGCCCGGAGCGCGGCGACGGCGGTGTCGAGGTCGTCGACGAGCGGGGTGAGGGCGGATTGGGCGTCGTCCACGGTCCCTTGTTGCGTCTGCACCTCGGTGATCGCCGACTGGCACGCGGCCAGCTCGGCCTTGACCGCGTCGAGGTCGGCCCGCGTGGAGGTGTCGCCGGTGTCGGTGTCGGTGCTGCCGCCGTCGCCGGTCTCGGCCGACTCGTCGAGGACGGCCTCGAGGAAGGGGCGGCAGGTCTCGTCCGACGAGGCGATGGTCTCCTGCGCGGTGGCCAGCGCTTCGGAGGCCACCGAGTACTGCGCCAGGAGCGCCGACTGCGCCGCCGTGACGGCGTCGATCGCCGACTGCACGTCCTGGTCGGGCTGATCCGTTCCCCCGTCGGGGCCGGGCGTCGGTGTGGGTGTCGGTGTCGGTGTCGGTGTCGGTGTCGGTGTCGGTGTCGGTGTGGGTGTCGGCGTCGGCGCGGGTGTCGGCTGGCCACCCTGGTCGGGCTGGGTGCCCTGGTCGGGCTGTGTGCCGGAGGTCGTTCCGCCACCACCGCCCGAGCCCTGCGCAGCGTCACCGGTGCCTGTACCGACGTCGGTCGCCGAGGACGAGGAGGACGACGACGATCCGGACACCTGCGTTTCGAGGTCCCGGGCGAGCTGCTTTTCGGCGGTCGTGACCCCGTCCTCGGCGGTCTCCACCGCGTCGGACAGGTCACCGCTGTCGAGAGCGGCGAGCTGCTGACCGGCGGCGACCGTGTCCCCGACGGTCACCGAGACCGCCGCGACCGTGCCTCCCACCTGGAACGCCGAGTCGCGAAGGGTCGCCGACGCGACCGTGCCGCTGAGCGAGACGCGCTGGTCCACCGATCCGACCTCGGCCGTCGCGGTGCGGAACTCGGTGCCCGAACCCTGCGAGAGCGCGAAGGCGGCACCGCCGCCGGCCGCGCAGAGCACGGCGGTCGCGATGCCCACGGCCAGCACCCGCCTCGAGCGCTTCGCCATCAGTTGCCCCCGTCGCTGCCGGGCCCACGACCGAAGAGCGCGGTCGAGCATCCGTCGTCGCCCGCCTCGGACACCGAGAGGCTGGTCGCCGCGACCGCCCCCTTGTCGTCGGCCTCGCCCGTCGCGGTGACGCAGCTGCCGACCGTGAGGGCGGAGGCGTCGGCCGAGCGCACCACGCTGAACGTCGTGGACCCGTCGACGGCTACCGTCTCCGAGCTCTCGGTTCCGTCGGGGGACGTGACGGCGACGTCGAAGCCGCTCGCCGTGACGGCGGTGACAAGGCCGCTCACGAAGCCGCCGAAGCCGCCGCCCGCACCACCCGAGCCGTCACCGGGCGCACCGGTCGGGGCGCCGGCGCCGTCGGGCAGGTCGGTGGGCATCACGCCGTCGGGCGCCGCGCCGTCCGGCATTCCGGTCGGCATCACCCCCTCCGGCGCCGCACCGCCGGGCATCCCCCCGCCCCCGCCACCCGAGGCGCCCGGCGCCTCGCACTCGCCGTCGACCGCCGCGCTGACCACCACCGAGGTGGCGGCGGCGTCGCCGGACCCACCGGCGGCCCCGGACATCACCACGACGCACGACCCGACGGTGACGTCGGCCGACGAGCCCGCGACGGTCGCGGTGATCGTCGTGTCGGCTCCCACGGTGACCGCGGTCTGCGCGTCGTCGCCCTGCACCTGGAGGGTGCTCCCCGACACGGCGGCGATCTCCCCGGTGACACCACGGCCGGCGGGGGAGGAGCCGCCCGCGGAGGCCGCGGAACCGGCCGAGGAGGCCGCCGGGGACGGAGTCGAGCCGGCGCTGGTCGCCGACGCGCAGGCCGACAGGGCGAGCATCCCGGCGACACCGAGGGCACCCAGTGCCACGGAGAGACGTGCGGGACGGGATGACGGGGAGAGGGTTCTCATGGTTCGTGCTTTCTGGGTGGAGGGCGGGTCTATTCGCTGCGCAGAGCGTCGATCGGCGCGAGCCGGGCGGCCCGCGTGGCGGGGTAGACCCCGAAGAGCAGGCCGATGCCGACGGCCACGACGATGGACAGCACCACGGCGGCCGGGGACACCTCGATGGAGGAGCCGATCACGCCGGGCAGGGCGAAGGCGGAGGCGATGCCGAGCACCGCCCCGAGCAGCCCGCCGGACAGCCCGAGGATCGCCGCCTCGACGAGGAACTGTCGGCGGATCGCCCAGGGCGGGGCCCCGAGCGCCTTGCGGAGCCCGATCTCCCGCGTGCGCTCGGAGACCGAGACCAGCATGATGTTCATCACTCCGATCCCGCCGACGAGCAGCGACAGCGCGGCGATGCCGGTGAGCAGCACGGTGAGCGTCCGGTAGATCGACGTGGCGGTGTCGACCAGGGCGTCCTGGCTCGCGATGGTGAAGTCGGCGTCGGCCGCGGCCGAGATGCCGTGCAGGTTGAGCAGCACCGACGTGGCCTCCTGGTAGGCGGCCGAGAGCTGGCCGTCCCCGGCCGCCTTCAGGTAGATCGTCGACACCGACGAGGCGCTGGACGCCCCGACGAGCTGGCTCGACGAGGTCGACAGCGGCACCACGGCGAGGTCGTCGAGGTTCGACGACGAGTCCGATCCCGCCGACGCGAGCACCCCGATCACTTCGAGACCTCGGCCGTCGATCGTCACCGTGCGCCCGACGACGTTCGTGGTGCCGAAGAGCTCGGTGGCCGTCTCCGTGCCGAGCACGACGACCGACGCGGCCGTGTCCTGATCCTCCTCGTCGATGAACTCGCCCGACAGCATCTCGCGGGAGCGCACGTCGAGCCACGAGGGGGTCGTGCCGGTGACCGTGGTGGTCCAGTTGCCGTCGCCGGCCTCCAGCGAGAGCGAACTCGACTTCTCGGCCGCGACCGCGGCGATGTCGGGCGCGTTGACCGAGGAGGAGAGCGCCTCGGCGTCGGAGGCGGTGAGGCTCGAACCGGTGCCGAAACCGCCGCGCAGGCCCGAGCTGTCGGTGCTCGATCCCGGCGAGACGATCAGCAGGTCGCTGCCGAGCGAGCTGATCTGCGAGCTCACGTCCTTCTGCGTGCCGAGGCCGAGGCCGACCGTGAGGATCACCGCGGCGATGCCGATCAGGATGCCGAGGACGGTCAGCACCGACCGCAGCGCGTGCGACCTGACGGCCGACCAGCTGGTGTCGAGGGTCTCACGCCAGTTCATGCGCGCACCTCCTCGCCGTGGAGCAGCCCGTCCCGCACACGGACCGTGCGCCGGGCGCGGTCGGCCACCTCCTGCTCGTGGGTGATCAGCACGATCGTGCGCCCGAGACCGTGGAGCTCGTCGAACAGCCCGAGCACGTCCTCCGTCGAGACGGAGTCGAGGTTGCCCGTCGGCTCGTCGGCCAGGATGAGCGTCGGCTCGCCGACGAGGGCCCGGGCCACGGCGACCCGCTGCTGCTGTCCGCCGGAGAGCTCACCGGGTCGGTTGCCGTACCGGTCGCCGAGCCCGACCCGGTCGAGCGCCTCCTCCGCCCGGCGGCGCCGATCGGCGGCGGGCACCCGGGCGTACAGCAACGGCAGCTCGACGTTGCGCCAGGCCTCGAGCGAGGGCAGCAGGTTGAACTGCTGGAAGACGAAACCGATCCGCTGGTTCCGGATGCGCGCCAGCTCGACCTCGTCGAAGTCGTCGACGTCGGCCCCCGCCAGGCGGTAGCTTCCGGAGCTCAGGGTGTCGAGGCAGCCCAGGATGTTCATCAGGGTCGACTTGCCCGAGCCCGAGGGGCCCATGACGGCGACGTACTCTCCCTCGCCGATCTCGAGATCGACCCCGCGCAAGGCCTCGAACTCGATCGATCCCGAGCGGTAGACCTTCTTCGCCTCGGTGAGACGGATGACCGGCTCGACGATCCCGTCCGACGACGCGCGCTCAACCACCGTTCACCGCCCCTCCGGGAGCCTGCCCGCCGAACCGGCCGGGGTCGAAGCCCTCGGGGAGCTCCCCGCCGAACTGGCTCGGATCCAGGCCGTCGGGAAGCTGCGTCGTGCCGGAACCGGAGCCGGAGCCCGGCGTGAACACGGTCACCTGCACCGTCTCGCCTTCGACGAGACCCTCGACGATCTCCGTGAGGTCGCCCGCGGTCTCACCGACGGTCACCGTCCGGGTGGATTCCCCACCGTCGGCGTCGACCACGGTCACGGTCGAGGTGCCGTCGTCGGCGGTGGTCACCGCGCCGCTCGGCACGGTCAGCACGTCGGTGCGCCGCTCGTAGACGATCGAGGCCGTGACGGCGATGCCGTCGTGCAGACCGTCGGGCGAGCCGGTCACCGCCACCGTGACGGGGTAGGCGGCGGCCCCCGACGAGGTGGAGGGCAGGAGCCCGACCTCGCTGACGGTGCCGAAGAAGGAGTCCCCGTCGTCGGTGGAGAACTCGACCTGATCGCCGACGGCGACGTTCGTGACGTCCCGTTCGCCGACGGTGAGCGCCGCCTCCCAGGAGTCGGTGCCGACGATCGTGAACTGCGCGGCGGACGTGCCGGAGTCGGTCCCGGTCGACGGGGTGGAGCCGGTCGACGAGGACTGTCCGCCCACGACGTCGCCGACGGCGAGGCCGACGGCGGTCACGAGGCCCGAGACGGGAGCGGTGAGCGTGGTCTTGCCGACGGCGGCCGACGCCGTGTCGACGCTCTTCGCCGCGACGTCGACGGCGGCCGAGGCGGCCGCGATCGTCGCGGTGTCGGCATCGCTGCCGTCGTCGTCGGACTCGGCCGACGCGAGGGCGGCCCTGGCCGAGGCCAGGTTCGCCTCGGCCTCGAGCAGATCGGCCTGCACGCTCAGCGTGTCGACCGTCGCGAGCACGTCTCCCGCCGTCACCGTCGATCCGGCGACCACATTCACCGCGGTGACGGTTCCGGCGACCTCGAAGGCCACGTCCTCGTCGACGCTCGGGGCGAGCGTGCCCGTGGCGGCGACGGTCTTGTCCAGGGTCTCCAGGGAGGCCGCGACGGTCCGGCTGACCGGACCGTCAGCCGACGCCGACGCCGACGCCGCGCCCGACGTCAGCTGCACCACCACGGCGGAGGCGCAGCCGGCCACGACCAGCACGGTCGCGGCGGCGATGATGATCTTCGTACGGCGTCGGAGGCGACTCGGGCGTCGCAGGGGCCTGATGCTCTTCATGGTCTCCCTCGGTGCCGGCCGCTGGGCCGGGGGCGGGTATCGGATGCGACCGACCCTAGGGACGCCGGATATCAGCCGCCTTGCCCCGACCTTTCGGTCACCTATGACCCGCGCTCACGCCCGGAGACCCGCTCACGCCGGAGACCCGCTCACGCCCGAGACCCGCGGTCACCGACCCGGCTGCACCGCCCGGTGCAGCTCCGCGATCGTTCCGCCGCGGCGGATCCCGGCCGCCAGCGCCCACTCCACCTCGACACCGCGAGGGCACTGCACGGCCACGACCGGCCGGCCGTCGTCGTCGCGCCTCCAGCCGACGGTGATCCGCCCCCGCGGCGAGTCGAAGACCGTCACCGCAGCCGTCACGTCGGGCAGCGGATGCGGATCCACCCTGATGCGCCGCCAGCCCACGGAGTCGTCACTCTGCCGCAGTCCCGCCACGTCGCCCGTGAGCCAGTCGTCGATCACCCCCAGCATGAAGTGGTTCTGGGACACCACGCCGGTGTTCCCGTGGGCCCCCTGCCACGATTCCGTCAGCGCGGTGGCCCCGGCGGCGATCTGGTACCCGTACCCCGGCGCGTCCGTTCGGCGGATGAGGGCGTCGAGCAGGTCGTCGTGACCCGACCCGGCCAGCGCCTGGATCAGAGACGGAAGGGAGTTCTCGCCGACCGTGAACGCGACGCCGTCGGCGTGCACGGCGGCGACCAGTCCGGCCACGGCACGGCGCTCCGCCTCGACGTCGCCGGATGCCCGGGCAGCACTCCAGCCGAGCGCCCAGCTGGCCTGGCTGCCCGAACCCCAGGTGCCGCTCCTCTCGTCGGAGAACCGGTGCCGCACGGCCGCCCAGACCTCGGCCGCTTCGTTCCTCAGCCGCCGGGCCTCCTGCTCGTCCCCGAGCAGCTCGGCGGAGCGCGCGGCCGTGTCGAGGGCGGTCGCCCAGCCGTGACTCGCCACCAGTGCCCGGGGGGTCCCGTCGTCGATCTCGATCCAGTCGCCCAAGCCGAAATCGAGCAGGCCGTCGACCGCGCGGGAGCGGAGGTAGCCGAGGTAGCGCAGAGCGGCCGGGAAGGACTCGGCGATGATCCGGTCGTCGCCGTAGTGGCGGTAGAGCTGCCAGGGCAGTTCGATCACGGCACGCCCCCAGTTCGGGTCGCTGCGGAAGGCGTCGATGTCGCCCTTGACGGCCCACTCGTTGAACACGACGAGCTCCGGAGCGATGTTCGGCACCAGCCCGTCCTCGGTCTGCGCCTCCATCATGTGCCGCACCATGTCCTCGAGATGGGCCTGCACGTCGTAGCCCCGGGCGAGCACGGAGAAGCAGTAGTGGAGCTGCTCGATCCACCCGAGCTTCTCCCGATGCGGGCAGTCGGTGAAGACACCGGCCATGTTGCTCTGCACCGCCCGGTCGATGATGCCGTGCAGACGAGTGAGGAACGGATCGCTGGTGGCGAAGACGCCGACCGGCTCGCTCACCGCTCGCATCACCTCGAACGACACCACGTCAGGGCCTTCCGCCGGATCGAGACCGGTCACCTCGAGGTACCGGGCACCGTGGTAGACCCCGTCGGGCGCCCAGTCCACACGCGGGCCGGCCGGGGTGAGGCCGTCCCAGATCGGCGCACCGGTCGTCGACTGGTCGACCCGCCCGTCGGCCAGGAGTTCCGAGGGCCGCAGGACGATCGGGACCCCGGCGCGGGCGTGCTCGAGCTGCAGCCGGAACCGCCCGGCGGCGTTGGTGCCGAGATCGAACACGCGGCGACCGTCCGCGTGCCGGTCCCGCTCGACCGCGCGGACGGTGTCCACCACCTGCACGGGCGGCGCACTCCGCCAGCGCGGCCTGCTGCCGACCTCGACCTCCACGGGCGGCTCCCAGGCGGTTGAGGTGCCCTCGACCCGGCTCTCGCCGCCGTACCAGTGCGACTCGACGATCGGCCCGAGCCGCGCCTCCCAGTCGGAACCGGTGGCCACGGTCATCCGCTCGCCCTGTTCGGTCTCGAGCTCGAGCTGCACGGATGCCCAGACGGGCTCACCCGCGCGTTCGAACTTCGTGTACCGGCCGCCGCGGGGCAGGTAGGCGATGCCGCTCATCAGCCGCAGCAGGAGGGTGTTCTCGCCGGCGCGGAGCCGGTCGGTCACGTCCCAGGCGCTGGCGAGCGTGGTGGTGCGCAGCTCGGATGGACCGGGCTCCAGCTCGCCGGCGACGGCGCGGACGTCGTTGATCTCGGGCACGACGACCCCGGCGCCGGTGAGGTAGAGGCGGGCGGAGGTGACGACCCCGGGTGACCGGAAGCGGACGCGCAGCTCGGGGAGAGCAGCCGGAGGCGCGATGGGGGCGGCCCAGGCACGGTGGGTGATCGGACGGGCGATCCAGTCCTCGCTCCCGAGCGGCGCCTCGACGAACGCGGGCTCCGACCACTGCTCGGTGCCGTCGGAGCCGATCACGGCGACGGCCCACCAGACGCGCTCACGCGGCCGCAGCGCCTCGCCCGGCCAGCGCAGCCAGGGCTCGGTGACCACCTGGTCGAACAGCTCGCCGTCGCGACGGACCACGGCCGAGCGCGTACGGGCGCCGAGCACGCGGAAGCGGTTGGTAACGGCACCGAGGCCGACGCCCCCGCTGTCGCCGCCGCCGCCGTCGCCGTCGCCGTCGCCGTCGCCGTCGAGCTTCCACGACAGCCGGGGTGTCGGGCCGGCGCCCCCGATCGGGTCGACCACACCGTCGGCGCGCAGCCCGCGCGGCTCGGGGCCGCTCACTTCTCGTCCGCCTCGCGCCAGGCGCCCCGGCGCAGCACCACGATCTCGTCGACCTCGCAGAGCGGATGCTCGACAGCGCGACGACGTCGGGCGGCGCCGTCGGGCAGCCCCACCCTCGCCTCCGGGTGCAGCGGCAGCACCTCGAGCGTGAGCTCCGAGTCGGGCCCGACTCCCAGTCGGGCCGTGTCGACGAGCAGGGGCACACCCGACCAGAACTGGTCGTGCACGATGACGCCGTCGACCAGCAGCCGGGCGACGTCTCCGGCCCAGTGCACCTCGAGCTCGCCGCCCTCGAGCGCCCACGGCGGCAGCTCCAGCCGCAAGACCCGGGCGGACCGCCGGAAGGCGTCGTCGTCGGGGGCCGAGGCCCGGCCCTCCGACTCGCCGTAGCCGGCGGGAGGTGCGCCCTCGGTCGTGACGAGCTGGGCCGCCACCGGCGTCGGAGGCACCGACGGATCGACGACGAGCCCTCGGACCTCGCTCAGGCGCCGCCGCGCCGGATCGTAGCGGGCCACCTCCGGCCGGTCGCCGGAGAAGCGACCCGCGAGCGAGCCGGCGTCGTGCCAGAGGGGTTCGGCCGACAGCACCAGCCGGCGGTCGGCGCCACCGCCCACCACCCAGACCCGATCGGCGCGGGCCGCGGGGACGACGAGGACGTCGAGCCGCCGTGAGCCCTCGACCACCGGGATCACGACCGGCTCGGCGCTGTCGACCACCACGGTGTCGCCGTCGAGGCCCGTACCGGGCACCGGCTCGACGACGGCGGACGGCGCAAAGGCCAGGCGCGGCTCGATCCCGGGTTCCGCCGTGAGCACGAGGGTGGGCACGTCGCCGGGCAGCACCGTCAGCGCACTGGCCGTCGCCCACCGGACGGTCACCCCGCCGACCGGGAGGCCGACCGGCCAGCGCGCGAGGGTGCCCGACGGAATGCTCACCGGGACGTCGGGGAACTCGACCGTGCTCGATCCGAGATCGATCGAGAAGCGCGCGTCGGGATGGTCGGGCAGCGGCACGATCGGCTGGTGCCGGCTGACGAAGACGAACGCCGTCGTGCCGTCGCTGCGGATCGCCCAGCGGAGGGTCTCGACGTCGTCGATCCCGGCGGGGAGCAGACCGGGCAGGGTCGAGGGCATCGGCGCCAGCACCGAGCCGAAGGCGTCGAGGAAGGCGTGCTGCCGGCGGAGGTGGGAATGCGACTCGGCCGGACGCCCGGTGGCGCCGACGGGCGCTCCGAAGTCGTAGTCGAAGCGCGGCAGGTCGTTCGGATAGCCGGTCGCGTGCGACTCCTGCAGGCCGAGCCGGCCGGCCGGGTTGGTCCCGCCGGTGTACATGTAGTAGCCCTGCCACGCCGATCCGTTGCCGATCTTGCTCTGGGCCACGGCCGCGACGTCGAGACCCGTCAGCTTCGGGCGACGCTGATACGCCGTCGCCATGCCGCCGCCCAGCTCGCAGGTGGCGGCCGGGAACAGCGGAGACGGGGTGCGCGGCTCGGCGACGTCCGCCGTCACCCCCGCGATGCCGGGATGCTCCCGCAGATCGGCTCCGATTCCGGGATCGTCCCAGACGTGCGAGTAGAAGAAGTGCTCCCGGAAGGTGGCGTCCCAGGGGGCGTCCCACGGCACCCAGAACCCGTCCCCGTACCCTCCGAAGAGGGGCATGACGTCGGCCTCGGGCAGCTGGGCGCCGCCCCAGCCGGTAGCAGTCCAGATCGGCGCCCGCATCCCCGCGTCGCGCGCCAGTCGCTTCAGCGTGCTGATGTGCTCGGGCTGGTCGTACAGCTCGTTCTCGATCTGTATGGCGATGATCGGGCCGTCCTCGCCGAACAGCCCGGCGAGCTCGTCTCCGAGCCGCTGAAACCACGGTCGCACCAGCGCCAGGTACCCGGGGTCGTCGGTCCGCACCGCGACCGGTGCCTGCTGCACCCAGTCGGGGAAGCCGCCGTTGCGCGCCTCGCCGTGGCACCAGGGCCCGAGGCGCAGCACGAAGTCGAGCTCGACCTCGGCGCAGAGCTCGACGAAGGCGCGGAGGTCGCGGTTGCCGTCGAAGCGCACCTCGCCGCGGGTCTCCTCGTGGTGGATCCAGAACACGTAGCTCGCGACCGCGGTGACCCCGCCCGACTTCATCAGCCTCAGCCGTTCGAGCCAGTCGGCCCGATCGACCCGGCTGTAGTGCATCTCCCCGGTGACCGGGATCACCGGCACACCGTCCCGTTCGAGATAGCGGCTGGTCAGCCGCACCCGGTCGTGTCGATCGACGTGATTGCTCATCGCAGGACGGGCGAGGGGCTCCGCCCAGGGCTCGTGCCGTGCGGCGAGCACGGTCGCGGCGTCGCGCGGCGCAGTGGTCATCAGTTCTGCTTCGAAAGCTGTCACCCCTCAACGCTATCTGAGATCGTTCACAGCCGTCCAGACCGCAAAGTATCAAAAATGAATCGGTTTACAGATGGATGCTCGTCTGCAACACTGAGATCGATCACAGCCTTCCTCAACGGAGACGGAACGATGAACTTCTCAACCCCGGCGCACGCCGCCGCCCCGGAGCCGGTCGCATGACCGAGGTCCTGAACAACCCCGCCACGGCCGAGGCTGCCGAACGTCGGCCGTCGCGTCCGCGCCCCGCCAAACCGGGCCCCTCACACGGACCGCGCACGCCGACCTGGTTCGTCGTGCCGGCGATCGTGGTCTACGCCCTGATCGTGCTCTGGCCGAACATCCAGGGCCTGTTCTATTCGTTCACCGACTGGGACGGTCTCGGCACCTCGTGGTCGTTCGTGGGGATCGACAACTTCTTCGACGTGCTGGGCGACCCGAACACCCTGCGGGCCATCGGCAACACCTTCCTGATCACGATCGTGGTGACGGTGTTCCAGAACCTGATCGGTCTGCTCCTGGCGCTCGGCCTCAACACGAGCGTCAAATCGCGCTACGTGCTGCGCCTGGTCTTCTTCCTCCCGGTCGTGCTCACCCCGATCGTGGCCGGGTTCCTCTGGAAGTACCTGCTGAGCCCGACGGGCACGGTCAACGAGTTCCTGGGCTCCGTGGGCCTCGGCTGGGCCCAGCAGGACTGGCTCGGCAATCCCGATCTCGTCGTCTACTCCATCTGCGCCGCGATCGTCTGGCAGGGCGCGGGCTACTCGATGGTGATCTTCCTGGCCGGCCTGCAGGGCGTGCCCGACGACGTGCTCGAGGCCGCGGCCATCGACGGGGCGGGGTCGTTCCGGCGCACGGTCAGCATCGTGCTGCCCCTGATCAACGGCGCGATCGTGATCAACGTGCTGTTGACGCTGATCTCGACGCTGAAGCAGTTCGACACCGTGTTCGCCATGACGAAGGGCGGCCCGTCCGGCGCCTCCGAGACGATGGCCACCATCGTCTACAAGACGGCCTTCACCTACCTGCAGTACCCGACCGCCCTCGCCCAGGGCGTGGTGCTGACGATCATCGTCGGCGTCATCGCCTTCGGCCAGTTCCGGCTGACCCAGCGACGTGGAGAGCTCTCGTGAACCGCTACACCTACCGCACGGCGATCCTCGAGGTCGTGCTGATCCTCGCCGCCGTCGTGTTCATCTCCCCCCTCGTGGTGCTGCTGTCGGTGGCCCTGCGCGACGGCAGCGGCGACGTCGGCTTCCTCGGCTTCACCTGGCCGCTGAACTTCGGCAACTTCGCGACGGCGTGGACCGAGTCGGCCATGGGCGCCAGCCTGATCAACAGCGCCGTCATCACGATCTCCTCCGTCGCGCTGATCGTGCTGCTGGCCTCGACCGCCGCGTACACGCTCGCCCGCAAGACCCGCCGCTGGTCGCGGGGCGTCTTCTACCTGTTCCTCGCCGGGTTCCTGTTCCCCGGCCAGCTGGCGATGCTGCCGCTCTACCTCTGGTTCGCGAGCCTGGGGCTCGTCGGCAGCCCCGTGGCGGTGATCGCCATCAACGTCGGCGGCTTCCTCCCGTTCGCGATCTTCCTCTACGCGACGTTCCTGCGCGACCTGCCCCGCGACTACGAGGAGGCGGCGACGATCGACGGCGCCTCGCCGGGCCGCACCTTCGTGGCGATCGTGTTCCCGCTGCTGCGGCCGATCACCGGCACAATCGTGATCCTCGCTGGTCTGGCCATCTGGAACGACTTCTTCACGCCCCTGCTCTACCTCTCCGGCAGCAACTCGTCGACGGCACCGCTGTCGGTCTACAGCTTCGTCAGCCTGTACGGCGCGAACTGGCCCCTCGTCTTCTCCGCCCTGATCATCTCGGTGATCCCCATCCTGATCGCCTACTTCCTGATGCAGCGGTTCATCATCCGGGGCTTCGCCTCGGGGCTCAAGGGCTGAGCACACCCGACCACCACCACTCCTGCACACCATTCGAAAGGAACACCGATGTCACTGAAGACACAGCACACCAGGGCCCTCGCGGCGCTGGTCACCGTCGGCGCCGTGGGCGCCGCCCTCACCGGCTGCTCGACCGCCACCGGAGGAGGTTCGGGCGACGGGAACACCCTCACCGTCGGGACGAACGGCGGCACGGGCATGACGGCCGTGATCGAGAAGTTCGAAGCCGACCACCCCGGGGTGACCGTGAAGATCCAGGACTCCCCCGAGAGCTACCAGCAGGTCACGGCCACCCAGCTCACCGGCGGCACCGCCCCCGACGTCATCCAAGTGTTCCCGGGAACCGGCAACAACGTCAGCGTCAAGATCGCCGGAGAGAAGGGCTTCTTCACCGATCTGAGCGACGAGAGCTGGGTCTCCGAGCTGCCCGACGCCTCCGTCGACCTGCTCTCGGCTCCCGACGGCGCGGTCGTGGCCGTGCCCATGACCTTCTCGTCGATCGGGGCCATCTACAACACGGCAGCCCTCGCCGAGGTGGGTCTGACCGCCCCGACGACCTGGAGCGAGGTGCTGCAGTTCTGCTCCGACGCCACGGCCAAGGGCAAGGTCGCCTACGGACTCGGCCTCTCCGACACCTGGACCACGCAGCTGATCCCCTACGCGCTGACCGCCACCCTGGTCTACGCCGACGACCCCGACTTCGTCGACCAGCAGGTCGACGGCTCGGCCAGCTTCTCCGACTCGAACTGGAAGCTCGCGCTGCAGAAGTACCAGGAGATGGACCAGGCCGGCTGCTTCAACCCCTCGCCGAACGGCACCGCCTACGCGCAGGTGCAGGAGGCGATCGCCGCGGGCACGACCCTCGGCACCGTCAGCGTCGCCGCCGAGACCCAGGGCATCGAGAGCGTCTCCGGTACCGACCTCGATCTGGAGTTCGATCCCTTCCCGGCCACCGACGACGCGGCGGAGACCTACCTCTCCGCGACCGTCGGTCCGTCGTTCGCCGTGAATGCCAAGGCGAAGGACCAGGACCTCGCGAAGCAGTTCGTCGCCTACCTCGCCGAACCGGCGACGCAGGTGGTTTATGCCACGGCCTACGGCGACACCGCCGCGCTGCCGGGTGACGAGAAGCAGGAGGGCCCGGTCGCCGGCGTCGTCGGGCAGTTCGTGAGCAGGAACACGATCTCGACCTGGCCCGACCAGCTCTGGCCGTCCACCACCGTGCAGCCCGCCCTCTTCGACGGCGTGCAGGCCCTGTTCACCGGACAGCAGACCGTCGACGACGTGCTGCAGAAGATGGATGCCGCCTTCGTCGACGGCGCGAAGTAGGAACCAGGACCGAACGCTCGCCGTGCCGCCGACCTCGACGGCACGGCGAGCGCCGTCCCTAGACTGATGACCACCATGACCTCCTCGCCGCCTGCGCCCGGTCGCCGACCCACGATCGACGACGTCGCCGCCGAGGCCGGTGTCTCCCGGGGCACCGTGTCGCGCGCGCTGAACGGCAACCACTGGGTGAGCCCGGATGCGCAGCGCGCCGTCGAGGCGGCAGTGAAGAAGACCGGCTACCGCGTGAACGCCTACGCCAGGGGGCTGCGCCGCCGTCGCGCGGGATCGGTCGCCTTCCTCCTCGGCGAGGACCTCGACCAGATGTTCGCCGACCCCAACTTCGCGACGCTCATGCGCGGAGCCTCGGAGAGCCTCGCCGCCAGCGGGCTGTCGATGGTGCTGCTCCTCGCCGGATCGGCCGAGGAGCAGGCGCGCGCCCTCGACTTCATCGGAACCGGCCAGATCGACGGCGTCATGTTCGTGTCGTGGCACCACGACCTGTCGGTGCTCGCCGACCTCAATCGCGCGGGTGTGCCCACCATCTTCTGCGGCACCCCGGAGGCCGGCACCTCCACCACCGGCTACGTCTCCGCCGACGACTTCGACGGCTCCGTGCAGATGGTGCAGCACCTGCTCTCGCGGGGCCGCACGCGCATCGCGATGATCGCCCCGCCGAGCGACGCCGTCGGCGGCAACCTCCGGCTGGAGGGCTACCTGAAGGCGCTCGGCCCGGGTGCCGACGAGTCGCTCGTCGTGCACGGCGACTACTCCCGGGAGAGCGGACGGCGGGCGATGCTCGAGCTGCTGTCCGCGCATCCGGAGATCGACGCCGTCTTCGCCGCGAACGACCTCATGGCGGCCGGGGCGATCGAGGCCGCGCAGTCGCTCGGCAAGGAGGTGCCCCGCGACATCGCTGTCGGCGGCTTCGACGACAGCGCCGCCGCCGTCTCGATCACCCCCGCGATCACGACCATGAGGCAGCCGTTCCGGCGCATCACCAACGAGATGACCCGCCTGCTGCTGCAGCAGATCGACGGCGAGCCGCCCGCCCATATGACGCTGCGCACCGAGCTCGTGGTGCGCGAGTCGACCTGACCCGGCCTGCCCGCGTAGCCTCGACGCATGCCCGCATCCGGAACCCCCCTGAAGCGCCTCGGCTTCCTCACCATCGGCCTGTTCGACCCCGCCGACCCGGCCGGCGGACACGAGACCATGCTGCGCATCATCGAGCGCGGCGAGCAGCTCGGCTTCGACAGCGCGTGGCTCCGGCAGCGGCACCTGCAGTACGGCATCTCCTCGCCCACCGCGGTGCTCGCCGCCGCCTCGCAGCGCACCAACCGCATCGAGCTCGGCACGGCGGTCATCCCGATCGGGGCCGAGAACCCGTTCCGGCTGGCCGAAGACCTGGCGACCGTCGACGTGCTCACCCGCGGCCGGCTGAACCCCGGCTTCTCGGCGGGCGTGCCGATGAACCTCGACCACTACCGCGACGCCATCTACCCGCACACGAGCGAGCACGAGGACTTCGGCTACGAGCGACTGCTGCGCTTCCGCGACTTCGTGCGGGGTGACGTCGTGAGCGGCTTCGCGGGCCGCCAGGGCATCGAGGAGTTCGCCGACACCGTTCAGCCGCACGCGTCCGGGCTCGTCGACCGGCTCTGGTACGGCGGGGGCAGCACGCGCTCGGCGGTCTGGGCGGGCGAGAACGGCTTCCACTTCCTCACCTCGAGCGTGGTTCAGGGCGAGGAGGGCGACGACTTCGCCACGAACCAGCGCTCGCAGATCCTCAGCTACCGGGCCGCGCATCCGCTCGCCGACGCCGCACGGGTGTCGCAGGGGCTCGTCGTCATCCCCACCGACTCGGCGAGCGCATCGCAACGGGCACGCTACGAGGCCTACGCCGCGAGCCGAGCCGGGCGAGTGGGCGTTCCGCACGGGCCCAAGCGGATGCTCTTCGCCGCCGATCTGGTCGGCACCTCCGCCGAGCTCGCCGACCGGCTGCACGCCGACCCGGCCTTCCAGCTGGTCGACGAGGTGGCGTTCGCCCTGCCGTTCTCGTTCGAGCCCGATGACTACGCCCAGATCCTGACCGACCTGGCGGAGCGTCTCGGGCCGGCGCTCGGCTGGGAGCCCGCGGCGCGGTAGCGTCTGAACAACGGCCCCGAGGAGGATCATGAGCGACAGCGGCAGCACCCCACCCCCGGTGCCCCCGACCGGCGGGTACGGCTCGACACCTCCGCCGCCGGGCCAGCCGCCCTACGGTGGCCCCCAGGGCCAGCCGCCTTCGCCTTATGGTGCGCCCCAGGGCCAGCCGCCCTACTACGGGCCGCCGCAGAGCACCGACTTCCCCGGGCGCACGCTCGGGATCGTCGGCCTCATCCTGTCCTTCTTCACCGCGGTCGTCGGCCTCATCATCTCGGCGATCGCCCTCAGCCAGTCCAAGAAGGCCGGCTACAAGAACGGCCCGGCGCTGGCGGGCGTGATCGTGGGCTCGGTGCTCTCCGGGCTCGCCGTGATCGTCATCGTGTTCTCGATCATCGTCAGCGTGACGACGAGCCTGGCCGTGATCGGTGTCGCGGCGGGGGCGGCCGGCGGAGCATCCGACGACCCCTCGGCGACTGCCGAGCCGCTACCGACCGCCGAGCCCTTCCCGACCACCGAGCCTTCCCCCGGCGACCCGGGCACGGGCGGCGGCACAGACGTGTTCGACCTCGTGGTGGGCGACTGCTTCGACGAGTGGGACGGCGACACCGTCTTCGAGGTGCCGGTCGTCGACTGCGCCTCCCCGCACGACTGGGAGGTCTACGACGACTTCGAGGTGCCCGACACCAGCGACGGCACCTTCCCCGGCGAGGACAAGCTCGACGTCGCCGCCGACGACGGCTGCCTCACCGCCTTCGAGACCTTCCTCGGCGTCTCCTACGCCGACACGATCTACGACTACAGCTACCTCGTGCCCACCGAGGACTCGTGGACCGAGTCGGACGACCGCCTGGTCACCTGCATCATCACCGACCCGGCGGGCCAGGTCACCGGGTCGCTGAAGGGGGCCGGCGCCGGCACCGGCGGAGGCGCCGACAGCAGCAGCTGGTCGCCCCGGTAGAATCGACGCGCATCCCTCCCCCGCAACTCAAGGAGTCCTGGCCGCGTGAGCAATGCCGATACCGTCGAGAACGCCATCGCGACCCCGGAGCGGGAGCAGCCCTACGAGGCTCTCGGCCTGAAGGCCGACGAGTACGCGAAGATCCGTGAGATCCTCGGCCGCCGCCCCACCTCGGGTGAGCTGGCCATGTACTCGGTGATGTGGAGCGAGCACTGCTCCTACAAGTCCTCGAAGATCTACCTGCGCCAGTTCGGGCAGAAGGTCTCGCCGGCGATGAAGAAGAACCTCATGGTCGGCATGGGCGAGAACGCCGGCGTCGTCGACGTGGGCGAGGGCTGGGCCGTGACCTTCAAGGTCGAGAGCCACAACCACCCCTCCTACATCGAGCCCTTCCAGGGCGCGGCCACCGGTGTCGGCGGCATCGTGCGCGACATCATCTCGATGGGCGCCCGGCCGGTCGCCGTGATGGACCAGCTGCGTTTCGGCAAGATCGACGACCCCGACACCGCGCGCGTCGTGCACGGCGTCACGAGCGGCATCTCGTTCTACGGCAACTGCCTCGGCCTGCCGAACATCGGCGGCGAGACATACTTCGACCCGGTGTACCAGGGCAACCCGCTGGTGAACGCCCTCTCGGTCGGTGTGCTGCGGCACGAAGACCTGCACCTCGCCAACGCCCGCGGCGTGGGCAACAAGGTCGTGCTCTTCGGGGCGCGCACCGGTGGCGACGGCATCGGCGGCGCGTCGATCCTCGCGTCCGACACCTTCTCGGCCGGCGGCCCCACCAAGCGCCCCGCGGTGCAGGTCGGCGACCCGTTCGCCGAGAAGGTGCTGATCGAGTGCTGCCTCGAGCTCTTCGCGGGCGACCTCGTCGAGGGCATCCAAGACCTGGGGGCCGCCGGCATCTCGTGCGCCACCTCGGAGCTCGCCTCGAACGGCGACGGCGGCATGTTCATCGAGCTCGAGAAGGTGCTGCTGCGCGACCCGTCGCTCACCGCCGAGGAGATCCTGATGAGCGAGAGCCAGGAGCGCATGATGGCGGTCGTGCAGCCCTCGAAGCTCGAGGGCTTCCTCGCCGTCACGTCGAAGTGGGACGTCGAGACCAGCGTGCTCGGCGAGGTCACCGACACCGGCCGCCTCGTCATCAACTGGCACGGCGAGGAGATCGTGAACGTCGAGCCGCGCACCGTCGCGGTCGACGGCCCGGTCTACGAGCGCCCCGTCGCCTACCCGTCCTGGCTGGATGCACTGCAGGCCGACTCCGCCTCGCGCCTGCTCCGCGCCACCACCGGCGACGAGCTGCGCGCCGAGTTCCTGCGCGTCGTCGCGTCGCCGAACATGGCGTCGAAGGAGTGGATCACCAACCAGTACGACCGCTACGTGCTCGGCAACACGGCGCTGTCCTTCCCCGACGACGGCGGAATGATCCGCGTCGACGAGGAGTCGGGGCTCGGCTTCGCCCTGGCTTCCGACGCCAACGGGCGCTACTGCCAGCTCGACCCCTACCGCGGCGCCCAGCTCGCCCTCGCCGAGGCGTTCCGCAACGTGGCCGTCACCGGAGCCACCCCGGTGGCCGTCTCCGACTGCCTGAACTTCGGCTCGCCCGAGAACCCCGAGGTCATGTGGCAGTTCTCGCGCGCGGTCGAGGGCCTGGCCGACGGCTGCCTCGAGCTCGAGATCCCCGTCACCGGCGGCAACGTCTCGTTCTACAACCAGACGGGCTCGCAGCCCATCCACCCGACGCCGGTCGTCGCCGTGCTCGGCGTGATCGACGACGTCGCCCGGCGCATCCCCTCGGGCTGGCAGGACGAGGGCTCGAACCTCTACCTCCTCGGCACCACCCGCTCCGAGCTCGACGGCTCGGCCTGGGCCGGCGTCATCCACGACCACCTCGGCGGACTGCCGCCTCTCGTCTCCCTCCCCGGCGAGGCAGCCCTGGCCGAGCTGCTGCGCGCGGGTGCCGTCGAGGGCCTGATCGACGCGGCGCACGACCTCTCCGACGGCGGGCTCGCGCAGACCGTCGCGGAGTCGGTGCTGCGCTTCGGCATCGGCGCCCGCATCTGGCTCGACGAGATCGTGTCGCGCGACGGCGTCTCGGCCTCCGACGCGCTGTTCAGCGAGTCGACCGGGCGCGTGCTCGTGTCGGTGCCGCGCGAAGACGACGTGAAGTTCCGGGGCCTCTGCGACGGCCGCGGCATCCCGGCGCTCCGCATCGGGGTGACGGATGCGCAGTCCGACTCACTCGAGGTGCAGGGCCTGTTCACCGTGCCGATCGCCGAGCTCTCGGGCGCGCACCGCTCGACCCTGCCGGAGCACTTCGGGGCGGTCGTCGGCGGCTGACCGCCGCCGCGCCGCGCCGCACCCGCCCGGCGGCTGACCTCCGCCGGCGGGCCGGCTAGGCGTCCTTCGCCGCGATGCGCTCGTGGTGGTGGATGACCTCGGCGACGATGAAGTTGAGGAACTTCTCGGCGAAGGCCGGGTCGAGGTGTGACTCCTCGGCGAGCCCGCGCAGTCTCGTGATCTGCCGCTGCTCCCGCTCGAGGTCGGCCGGCGGGAGCCCGTGGTCGGCCTTCAGCCGCCCCACCGTCTGCGTGAACTTGAACCGCTCGGCGAGCATGTGGATGAGGGCCGCGTCGATGTTGTCGATCGACTGACGGATGCTCTCCAGCTGCCCGTAGACCTCCGCCGTGCTGTTCTCGTGCTCGTTCACCATGCCACGACTCTAGCCAGCTTCGACGGGCGCGTTCTCGGCATCAGCCGCGACACGCCTGCGCGGCAGCCGCAGCCGCCCCTGCGCCAGCAGGATGCCTGCGAACACCACCACCGCGCCCACCGGCGCATTCCAGCTGAGCGTCTCGCCGAGCAGCAGGATGCCGAGCGCCACCCCCACCACCGGCGTCAGGTAGGTGACCGTCGAGGTGGCGGTCGGCCCCCAGGCGTTCAGGATGTTCATGTACCAGTAGTAGGCGAGACCGGTGCCGAGCACCCCCAGCAGCACGAGGCTCAGCACGATCGGCAGATCGAGCTCGACGGGCCCGAGCGCCACGAACGGCGTCAGCACCAGCAGGATCACCGCCCCCATCCCCACCTGCAGGAACGCGGCCGTCAGCCCCGACACCGGGTGCCGGTTGCTGATGAACCGCCGGATGTACCCGAACGTAAAGCCGTAGCAGACGGCCGACCCGATGCAGGCGAGCTGACCGGCGAGCTCCAGCAGCAGGTCGCCGTGCGCGGCCTCGTTCGCGACGAAGCTCCACGGCCCGATGATGACGATGACACCCAGGATGCCCGCCACGACCCCGAGCACCCGGGAGCGGTCGAGCTTCTCGACCCGGAACACCAGCGTGACCATGAGCGCCGTGGTGATGGGTGTGACCGCGTTGTAGATGCTCGCGAGGCCCGAGGTGACGTACTGCTCGGCCCAGGCGAAGAGCAGATAGGGGGTGGCGCAGCCGAACGCCCCGATGACCACGAAGTGCAGGTAGACGATCGGCTCGCGCGGCAGCCTCGTGCGCAGCACGAGCATGACGATGCCGAGCGTGAGGGCACCGAGAACCAGTCGCGTCCACGCGACCTGCCCGAAGGAGACCCCGCCGAGCGCCACCTTCATGAACAGGAAGCTCGCGCCCCAGAGCAGCCCGAGCGCCGAGAACTGCAGGGCGGTGGACAGGCGGTTGGAGCTCACTCTGCGACAGTAGCGCGAGGCTCCGAC
This sequence comes from Herbiconiux gentiana, assembly GCF_024978135.1. Lineage (GTDB taxonomy): Bacteria > Actinomycetota > Actinomycetes > Actinomycetales > Microbacteriaceae > Herbiconiux > Herbiconiux gentiana. The sequence continues at coordinate 516,885 of NZ_JANTEZ010000002.1, forward strand.
ATCGGAGCCGGGTACGACGACGGGGTGCACGCTTTGGCAGTCGCGCACCCCGTCTTCGGCAGGATCGCCTCGGTGAGGCGAACGCCCAGGCGGCGGCCCGGGCATCCGTCGTCAGCTACTCGACGACGTTCACCGCGACGTCGATGTTGCCGCGCGTGGCGTTCGAGTACGGGCAGATGGTGTGGGCCTTGTCGGCGACCTGACGGGCCTCCTCGGGCGACACGTTCGGCACGTAGACGTCGAGCTCCACGGCGAGGCCGAAGCCGCCCTCACCGTTGGAGCCGATCGAGACGCTCGACGAGACCGCCGCGTCCTTCGTGTCGAGCTTCAGCTCGCGACCCGCGGCGTGCACGGCGCCGAGGAAACAGGCCGAGTAGCCGGCGGCGAAGAGCTGCTCGGGGTTCGTGCCGTCACCCGATCCACCCATCTCCTTGGGCGGGCGGGTGTCGAAGTCGAGCCGGTCGTCCTCGCTGCGGACGTGGCCGTCGCGGCCGCCACCTGAGGCATGGGCGATTGCAGTGTAGATAGCATCCATGACACCAGTTCACCACCTTTGAGGGGCTCGGTGCCACGGCTCGCCGTTTCCCAGGCTGCGTTCGTTCTCTGTACTACAGCTGCACAGCGACTACACCTGCACAGCTCGGCCGGCGCCCTGGTTCTCCACACGTTCGCGCAGACCGGCCTGCACGGCGGGCCAGTCGTCGATGATGACCGAGAAGACGGCGGAGTCGCGCCACGACCCGTCGGCCCGCGGCCGGTCGCGCCGCACGATGCCCTCGAAGGTGGCACCGAGCTTCGCGATCGCCGCCCGCGAGCGCAGGTTCAGAACATCCGCCTGAATCTTCACCCGACCGAAGCCGTGCTCGAACGCCGCACCCAGAAGGAGGAGCTTTGCCTCAGGATTCACGACTGTGCCCCAGACCCGCGGGTCGTACGCCGTCCAGCCGATGTGGGCCGCCTCGAACGCCGGCTCGAAGTCGCCGAGCGTCGTGGTGCCCACGACCCGCCCGTCGTCGGGCCCACCCACGAGTCGAATCACGTACGGGTTGCCCCGACCCCACTGGTAGTACCCCTCGGCGAACTCCACGAAGCCCTGCACGCTGTCGCGGTAGCCCTGCGGCCCGCCGCCGTAGCCTCCGGCGAAGACCTCAGGATGCCCGATCGCCTCGTACAGCTCGGGGAGCACCTCGCGCGTCAGACCCTCCAGCCGCACGTACCGACCCTCGAGGGTCTCGTCGGGATCGGGTCGCACTGCACTCATGGGCCAAGTCTGCCACCCGGTCGTCACCGGAGTCGTCGTCATGCCACGATGGGCAGATGGGCAGTGCCGCCGCGTTCCACCAGTCCGCCACCGCGTTCCACGCGCTCGTCTCGAGAATCCCCGACGACGCGTGGGAGATCGTCGCGCTCGGGGAATGGACGCTGCGGTCGCTCGTCGGTCACAGCACCCGGGCGATCCTGACGGTCGAGAGCTATCTGCGACTCGACGACCCCGGGTTCGAGAACGTGCCAGACGCCGAGCACTACTACTCGCGGGTGTATCGCGACCTCACCGATCCGGCCGCGGTCGCGGCGCGCGGGGTGGAGGCGGGCATCTGGCTGGGCGACGACCCGGCGCAGGCGGTGGCGGATGCACTGGGACGCGCCATGGCGCTGGTCGACTCGGCTCCGGCCGAGCGGATCGTCTCGATCGGCGGGCTCGGCATCGCGCTGCCCGAGTACCTACGCACGCGCATCTTCGAGCTCGTAGTGCACTCGATCGACATCACCCGGGCCACGGGCATCCCGCACGGGCAGCCGGCGGCGTGCGTCGCGGCGACGCTCACGCTGGCGGCCGGGGTCGCCGCCACCCGCGGCGACGGCGAGCAGCTGCTGATGGCGCTGACGGGTCGCGGCAGCCTGCCCGAGGGCTACACGGTCGTCTGACACCGCGCACCGCCCGACGTCAGCCAGGTCGTGGGCGCCCTAACCCCGAGTGCGAGCCCGACACGGCGCCCTCAGCCCGAGCGCCAGCCCGACACGGCGCCCTCAGCCCGAGCGCCAGCCCGACACGGCGCCCTCAGCCCGAGCGCCAGCCCGACACGGCGCCCTCAGCCCGAGCGCCAGCCCGACACGGCGCCCTCAGCCCGAGCGCCAGCCCGACACGGCGCCCTCAGCCCGAGCGCCAGCCCGACACGGCGCCCTCAACCCGAGCGCCAGCCCGACACGGCGCCCTCAACCCGAGCGCCAGCCCGAGGCGACGCCCTCAGGCGCGCTCGACGCTCGCGACCGTGAGGCGGAGTGCCGCGACGACGGCACCCAGCTCGGCAGGCGGGATCCCCGCGACGAGCTGCGCCTCCACGCCGAGGAGCTGCGGGAAGACCTCGTCGATCAGGCGCTCACCCTCGGGCGTGAGGGCGATCAGAGCGCCGCGGCCGTCGTGCGGGTTCGGGGTGCGCACGACGAGGCCCCGCGCCTCGAGCGCCTGCAGCCGCTTCGTCGTGGCCGGCCCGGTCGCGAGCGACACCGTGCGGAGCGCTCCCGGCGACCGCGGTGATCCCGCCCGGCGCAGCGCGGCGAGGATGTCGAACTCCCCCCGACCGAGCCCTGACAGGCCCAGCACCTCGTCGCCCCGGCGGGTGATCACGGCCGCGGCTCGGAGCACCCGGCCCACGACGTCGATCGCGGCGGTGTCGAGCTCCGGCCGCAGCCCGGCCCACCCCTCGCGGATCTCGTCGACCACATCGTGCGCATCCGTCATCGCACCAGTCTAAGATAGTTCACGAGTGAATTACTTTCGGTCGACGGAGACCTGCCCCTGCTGCTCGCTCCGTCACCGAAAGGTCGCCCCATCTCCACCGGTCTCCTGCCCCACCCCCGCCGACTCGTCGAGCTCGGTCCGCACGCCGGCGCCCACCGCGTCGCCCTTCGCGCGGGCATCGCGATGGCCGTCCCACTGCTCACGCTGTACGCCGTCGGCCGCATCGACCTCTCGCTCTACGCCGTCTTCGGCGCCTTCACCGCGCTCTACGGCCGCAGCCACACCCACTTCACGAGGCTCCGTATGCAGGCGGCCGCCGCTGTCGCCCTGATTGGCGTCGTCGTGCTGGGCACGGCCATCGCCGTGTCGCCCGAGCGCGAGTGGCTCGTCGTGCCGGTGGTCGCCGTCGTCGCGGCGGGGCTCGCCTTCGTGGCCGACGCGCTCGACTGGCACCCGCCCGGGGCGCTGTTCTTCGTCTTCGCGCTGGCCGCCTGCGCCTCGGTGCCGGCCGAGCCGTCCCGCGTGGTCGTCGCCCTGGGGCTCGCCACCGCCAGCGCGCTCTTCGCGATGGTGGTGTCGACGATCGGCGTGGTGCGCCCCTCGGCCCGGATGCGCCCGGCCACCGACCTGGCCGTGTCGTTCCGGGCGGTGGCCGCGAGGCCCGGCCAGGCTCGCAAGATCGTGACGATCGGGGCCGCCGTGCTGCTGGCGGGCGCGATCCCGACGGCGACGGGGCTCGGGCATCCGTACTGGGCGATGGTGGCCGCGGTGGCGGCCCTCGGCGCGGCCGACACGGCCGGTCACCTCGTGCGCGGTGTGCAGCGCGTGCTCGGCACCCTGCTCGGCGTCGGTGTGGCCGCCGTGCTGCTCGCGATCGCGTCGCCGCAGACGCTCGGGGCTGCGTCGACCCTCGCGCTCGTGCTGATCGTGGTGTTGCTGCAGGTCGCCGCCGAGCTGTTCATCGGCCGCAACTACGCGGTGACCGTGGTGTTCGTGACGCCGTTGGCGCTGATCATGGCGCAGCTCGCGCATCCGGTCGACGAGCTCGGCATGCTGCGCGACCGCACCGTCGAGACCCTGCTGGGTGCCGTGGTCGCCATCGCGCTCAGCCTCGCCGCCACCCTGGTGGCATGGCGGCGAAGCGCGGCCGGCTGACGCCGACCCGAGTCCCGCGAGCTAGACCCGCGACCGCGAACCCTCGACCCCGTGCCGCCACCAGGGCCCGCCGACGACCCCCAGCGCCCCGCGCAGACCTCAGCTCAGCAGATCGTGCCGCACGATGATCGCATCGCGATCCGGCCCGACGCCGATCGCCGAGATGCGCGACCCGCTCATCTCCTCCAGCGCCAGCACGTACCGCTGCGCCGCCGCGGGCAGCTCGTCGAAGCTGCGGGCGCCCGTGATGTCCTCCGACCAGCCCTCGAAGTCCTCGTAGATCGGCTTCGCGTGGTGGAAGTCGCTCTGCGATACCGGCACCTCGTCGACGCGCACGCCGTCGACGTCGTAGGCGACGCAGACCGGGATGCGGGTGAGACCGGTGAGCACGTCGAGCTTGGTCAGCACGAAGTCGGTGACGCCGTTGATGCGCGCGGTGTAGCGCGCGATCGGCGCGTCGTACCAGCCGGTGCGGCGCGGCCGCCCGGTGGTGGTGCCGAACTCGAAGCCGCGCGAGCGCAGGAACTCGCCCGACTCGTCGTGCAGCTCGGTGGGGAACGGCCCGGCGCCGACGCGGGTCGTGTAGGCCTTGACGACGGCGATCACGCGGTCGATGCGGTTCGGTGCGACGCCCGACCCGGTCGAGGCGCCGCCCGCCGTGGCGTTCGAAGAGGTGACGAACGGGTAGGTGCCGTGGTCGACGTCGAGCATGGTGGCCTGGCCGCCCTCGAAGAGCACGGTCTTGCCGTCGGTGAGCGCCCGGTCGAGCACCAGCGCGGTGTCGGCCACCATGGGCCGCAGCCGCTCGCGGTAGGAGAGCAGGTCGTCGACGACCTCCTCGGCCGCGATGGCGCGCCGGTTGTAGACCTTCACCAGGATGTGGTTCTTGAGGTCGAGCGCCCCTTCGACCTTCTGCCGCAGGATGCCCTCGTCGAAGAGGTCTTGAACGCGGATGCCGACGCGGTTGATCTTATCGGCGTAGGCCGGCCCGATGCCACGCCCGGTGGTGCCGATCTGCCGCTTGCCGAGGAAGCGCTCGGTGACCTTGTCGATGGTGCGGTGGTAGTGCGTGATGACGTGCGCGTTCGCGCTGACCAGCAGCTTCGACACGTCGACGCCGCGCGACCCGAGCGCCTCGAGCTCGTGGAAGAGCACCTCGACGTCGACGACGACGCCGTTGGCGATGACCGGCGTGACCCCCGGCGTCAGGATGCCCGACGGCAGCAGGTGCAGGGCGTACTTCTTGTCGCCGACGACCACGGTGTGGCCGGCGTTGTTGCCGCCGTTGAACTTCACGACGTAGTCGACACGGCTGCCGAGCAGGTCGGTGGCCTTGCCCTTGCCCTCGTCGCCCCACTGGGCGCCGATCAAGACGATCGCTGGCATGTGGATTCCCTCCAGTTGACAATCGATCCTATCGTTGGAGGCATGTCCGAACTGAGCCTCACGCTCTACTCCTCGAGCTTCTGCGGCGCCTGCGCCAGCACGCGCGAGGCACTCGAGCGGGTCGGCGAGCTGCTCGGCGACCGCATCGACTGGCACGAGGTCAACGTCGCGACGGCCCCCGACGAGAGCGAGCGGGCGGGCATCCTGGCCACCCCCACCGTCGTGATCGCGGGCCCCGACGGGGTCGAGCGGATGCGCGCCGCCGGCGTCCCGACGACGCCCCAGCTGCTCGCCGCCATCGCCGCGTCGCTCCCCGCGGCCCCAGACCCCGAGGCCTGTGGATCGCAGAGCTAAATGGCCATGTTCTGAGAGTGCTGTTTATCACCCTCGCAGCCCGTACGCCGATCGCGCACCGGTCAGTTGCGGTGCTGGTCCGTGGCGTCGACCGTGTGGTTGCCGGGTCGAGGCCGGTTATGGCTGGGCGGTCGCCGCAATCGTTGCTGCCAGGTTGGCGTTGATGGTGCGGAGGGACTGGATGGTCTGTAGGCCATCTGCTGCTCCGAGACCCGTCGCTGCGCCGACTTGGTAGGCGACCCCTGCGACGTCTTCTTCGAGCGCTTGACCCCGTTTGGTCAAGCTGACGGTCACGATGCGCTCGTCAGTGGATGACCTGGTCCGTGTCACGAGACCGTGGGTCTCCAGTCGGCGGACAAGGGGGGTCGTTGTACCGGAGTCCAGCATCAGGCACTTCGCGATCTCGCCGATCGTCGCGGTGTCACGTGCCCAGAGCAACCGCAGTACGAGGTACTGCGGGTAGGTGAGATTCCAGGGTGCGAGCAAGACGTTGTAGAGCCGGTTCGTGGCTCGCGCCGCGGCATACAAGTTGAAGCACGTTAATTCATCAAGCGGATTCGCTCGCGGCTCGCTCGTCTCTTTGCTCTCGACCATAGATGAAGTATTTCACAAATATATGATTGTGCACAAGCAACTGGACCAACATATGCTTGCCTGCATGACTCTTAGGCGCATGAGAATTTCGAGGAGAAACGTATGAAGACGACCACGCTAGGCTCGACCGGCCCGACCGTGTCCATCGAGGGCCTGGGCTGCATGGGCATGAGCCCGATCTACGGCGCCACGAACGATGACGACGGCCTCGTCAACATCCGCAGGGCAGTGGAGCTAGGCATCACGTTCTTCGACACCGCCGAGATCTACGGCGCGGACCGCCACAACGAGAAGCTCGTCGGCCGCGCCCTTGCACCGTTCCGCGACGATGTCGTCATCGCAACAAAGGTCGGATTCGCGACCGCTCCTGACCGCCAGGGCGACAACGCCGCCGCCCGTGTCGTCGACGGCCGACCTGAGAGTGTTCTCGCGGCCGCCGAGGGCTCGCTGCGGAGCTTGGACGTCGACCACATCGACGTCCTCTACCTGCACCGCATCGACAACAGTGTCCCGATCGAGGACACCGTCGGTGCCCTCGCCGGCCTCGTCCAGGCGGGCAAAGTCGGCCACATCGGCCTGTCCGAGGCTGCGCCGGAGACCATCCGACGCGCACATGCCACGCACCCGATCGCTGCCGTGCAGACCGAGTACTCCCTCTTCGAGCGCGGCGTAGAAGCCAACGGCGTTCTGAAGACCCTGACGGACCTCGGCATCGCTTTGGTGCCGTACTCACCTCTCGGCCGCGGGTTCCTCACCGGGCAGGTGAAGCTCGACGAACTCGACGCAGACGACTTCCGCCGCACCGACCCCCGCTTCCAAGGCGAGAACCTGAAAGCGAACCTCCGCATCGTCGACGCCGTCGCCCAGCTCGCAGCAGCGAAGAACGTCAAGCCGTCACAGCTCGCCTTGGCGTGGACGATGGCGCAGGGCGGTATCCCGATCCCCGGCACCAAGCGGGTGAAGTACCTCGAAGAGAACGCCGCCGCGGCAGACATCATCTTCACCGACGACGAACTGGCGGCCCTGAACGCTGCCGCACCGGTCGGCGCCGCGGTCGGCGACCGGTACGCCGGCGGCGGCATGGACCTCCTCACCCAGTAGAACCAACCCTCCTCCTTCACCGCAGCGGCCCTTGGGGTCGTTGCGGACGCACGACCTACAACGAAAAGAGCACAACCACATGACTCAGAGCACGTTCACCCTCGGTGGCGACCTCACCATCCACCGTGTCGGCTTCGGCGCGATGCGCCTCACCGGCCCCGAGCAGTGGGGCATGCCGGCAGATCCCGAAGCGGCCAAGAACGTCGTCCGCCGCGCAGTCGAACTCGGCGTCGACTTCATCGACACCGCCGACCAGTACGGCCCGTTCACCTCCGAGCAGATCGTCTCCGACGCGCTCGACCCGCGCAGCGAGAACGTCGTCGTCGCAACCAAGGGCGGCCTGGTGCGCTTCGGACCGAACCCACAGCTCAAGAACGACGCCACCCCGCAGCACCTCACCGATGCCCTCGACGGCAGCCTCCGCCGCCTCCGCACTGACCGTATCGACCTGTACCAGCTGCACCGCATCGACCCCGACATCCCCGTCGAGGCCACCTACGAGTTCCTCCGCAGCGCTCAGGACGCCGGCAAGGTCCGCCACCTCGGTCTCTCCGAAGTCTCCGTCGACGAGATCAAGAAGGCGCAGGAGTTCTTCGACGTCGCCTCCGTGCAGAACCAATACAGCATCGGCAACCGCGCAGCCGAACCCGTCCTCGAGTACTGCCAGGCCAACGGCATCGCGTTCATCCCCTGGTTCCCCATCGGAGGCGGCGACCTCGGCGACCACGACGCCCTCTCCGACATCGCCGCAGCACACGACACCGGCATCCGCCAGGTCGCCCTCGCGTGGCTCCTGCACCACGCCGACAACATCCTGCTCATCCCCGGCACCTCGAGCATCGGGCACCTCGAACAGAACATGACCGCAGGTGACCTGCAGCTCAATGCCGAAGAGCTCACCGCCCTCGACGCCCTCAGCAACGCCGAGAGCAAGTAACTGCAATTCGCTCGCTGGCGGCGGCCGCCCGACAGCGTGGCCGCCGCCAGCCCGGTTATCCCTACCTGACAGTGTCTCCGAATGAGGAGCCTCAGATAATGATGGATCCAGTCATCTTGAACAACCGATTCGTGATGCCCAGCATCGGAATCGGCGTGCTCCAGATGTCCCCGGAAGGCACGGTCGCCACCGTCGACTACGCGCTCCGCGCCGGCTACCGTCTCGTCGATGCCGCTGCTGTCTGGATGAACGAGCGGCAGGTCGGCGAGGGGCTTCGCGCCTCGGGCGTCAGCCGCGACGGGGTGTTCATCGAGACCAAGGTCTTTCCCACCCAGTACGGCTACGAGAAGACCCTCCATGCCTTTGACGTAGCGACGCGCAAGCTCGGGGTCGACACCATCGACGTCCTCATGCTCCACCAGTCCGCGCCCTGGATGTTCGATCAGACGCTCGAGGCATACCGGGCACTCGAGACGCTGCTCGATGACGGCAAGATCCGGGCGATCGGAGTGAGCAATTTGACCGGACAGCACCTCGACCGCCTGCGATTCACACCCGAGGCCCCAGACCCCGAGGCCTGAACCGACCTACCGGGGCAGCGACGTCACCCTGATCTCCTGCAGCGCCCACGTGTTCCCGTCGGGATCGGCGAAGAACGCGTAGAGCACACCGCCCATGTCCTGCACCTCGCCGACCTCGAGGCCGCGGGCGACGAGGGCCTCCCGTTCGGCCGCGACGTCGTCGACCACGAGGTGCAGGTTCGACACCGGCCCGCCGCTGCCCATCCCCACCCCGAAGGCGATCGAGCAGGCCGAGCCGGGAGGCGTGAGCTGCACGACCCGCATGCCGTTGCCCGGCGAGACGTCGTGGTCGAGCGCGAAGCCGACGACGTCGCGGTAGAAGGCGATGGCGGCGTCGACGTCGCTCACGGCGATGGGCACGAGTTCCAGGCGCATGGTCATGCCGGAACGCTAGCGCGGCGGGACCGTCACCACCAGCACGGTCACGTCGTCGTCGGTCCCGGCCACCTCGACCCGCGCGGCGACGCCGTCGAGGAAGCCGTCGACGTCGGATCGCGCGCGCAGATCCTCCGCGAGGCGCAGCAGCGAGTCGAGGGTGGAGTCGTCGAGCTCGAGCACCCCGTCGGTCACCGACAGGAGGGTGTCGCCGGGCTGCAACTGCAGCGAGCGCATTGCCCAGCCCGAGGCGGCGTCCTGCACACCGAGCGGCAGGTCGCGCGAGGCGAGGCGCTCGACCGGGGCGGTGGGGACGGCCGGCACGACGACGGTGAGCCCGTGCCCGGCATCGACGTAGTCGACCCGCCCGGAGTCGTCGACCCGCGCGTGGAAGAGCGTCACGAACGCGCCCAGCTCGGCCAGCCGCGGTTCGAGCTCGCGCGCGGCCCGGGCGAGGGCGGCGGCGGGGCCGGAGTCGGGGTCGGAGTCGGAGCCGGAAGCGGGACCGGCCGGCGAATCGAGGCTCGCCCGCAGCCGCTCGGCGAGCCCGCCGGCCACGACCCCCTTGCCCATCACGTCCCCCACGGTCACGGTCAGGCCGGAGCCGTCCCGCCGCCACGAGTGCAGGTCACCGCTGACCTCGCCGAACGGCACCGACAGCGCCGACACGACGCCGTCGACCCGCAGACCCCGCGACCGGTCGAGAGGAACCGACCGACCCGGCGCTCCCGCGCGCAGCTCCCCCTCGGCCCACCGCCCGAGCTCGGCCAGCCGCGCACGCTCCGCAGCACTCAGCGTCCGCGGGTCGGGCCGCATCACGCAGAGCGTGCCGACCGCCTCCCCGTCACCCGCCCGCAGCGGAACCCCGGCGTACGAGCGCACCCCGAACTCGGTCACCGCGGGGGTGTGCGCGAAGCGCGGGTCGGCCTGCGCATCCGGAACCTCGAACACACCCACCCCGTGCACCGTGTACTCGCAGAAGGCCGTGCCGTACGGGAACCGCGGAGCGGGTTCGCCCACGACCTGCGGCGACTTCACCACGAGCGAGACGTCGTCGACCAGGTTGAGGTACGACATGGGCGCGTCGAGCAGCTCCTGCGCGAGGCGGGTGATGCGATCGAACCGCTCCTCGGGACCGGTGCCGAGGAGCCCCGTGGCCGCGACCGAGGCGACCCGGCGATCCTCCGCGTCGGATGGACCGAAGGACGACGAAGACGACGACGAGCTCATACCGTCACCCCCACGAGCGCCCCGGTCTCCATCGCGACCCACACGGTCCCATCGAGCCCCACCGCGAGCCCGTGCGGCTCCTCGTGCCCGCTCTCGGCGAGCGACACGAACGAGAACGACCCGTCGAGCGTCACGTGCCCGAGCTCGTTCGACCCCCAGAGCGTGAACCACGAGCCCCCGTCGGGCCGCGCATCCCGCACGATCGCGTGCGGTTTCGACCCGCGGTCGGGCAGCGGATGCTCGACCACCCGCCCCGCGCGATCCACCCGCCCGATCTGCCCCGCGAGGATCTCGGTGAACCACGCCGCCCCGTCGTCACCCACGACGATGCCGACGGGCCCGGCCGCGGGCGTCGGCAGCGGGAACAGCGCGGGTGCCGCATCCGCCCCCCGCACGTAGCCCACGACGTTCGCCTGGTTCGCCGTGAACCAGAGCGAGTCGCCCGACGCGGCCACCATCGACACCACCCCGTCGACCGTGCCCGTGGCGTACTCGGCCACCCCGCCGAGGATGCCGATGCGGCCGAGCGAGTCATTGCCCATCTCGGTGAACCAGGCGGTTCCGTCGTGCAGGGCGGTCACCCCGTAGGGCTGCGCGGCGGGCGACGGGGCGTCGATACGCCGCAGCACTCCCGAGGGTGCGACGAGCACCACTGCGTTGGCGGCCATGTCGGCCACCCACACCGAGTCGTCGCCCGCCGCGGCCACCTGGGCCGGCTGCGACGAGCCGCGTGGGCCGAGCTCGATCAGCGAGGTCGAGCCGTCGGAGTCGCGCCGAAGCACCGCCCCACCGTGCACGAGCGAGCACCAGACGGCTCCGTCGGCGGTGACCGCGACCGAGTACGGGCCGCCGTCGGCCGGGTCGATCGGATGCACGGCCAAGGAGCTCATGGGCCGAGCCTACCCAGCGCCGGGTAGACTGGGGGTCCTGCCCTCTCCCCGACACGAGGAGTCCGCGTGATCCTGGTCCTGCTGCTGTTCGCGGGGCTCTCGGCGATCACTCCCTGGCTCACCCGCATCCTGTCGACGCGGGTGTTCTACCTCGTCGCACTGCTGCCGGCGGGCGCCTTCGTCTACACCCTGACCCAGAGCGGCCGGGTGCTGGCGGGCGACGAGGTCACCCAGTCGGTGCCGTGGATCCCGCAGCTCGGCATCGCCCTGAGCTTCCGCGTCGACACCCTCGGCTGGCTGCTCGCCCTCGTCGTCACCGGCATCGGCGCCCTCGTGCTGATCTACTGCGCGCGTTACTTCTCGCCCGACGAGCCGTCGCTCGGCCGCTTCGCCGCGCTGCTGCTCGCCTTCGCGGGCACGATGTACGGGCTCGTCACCGCCGACGACATCTACGTGATGTTCATGTTCTGGGAGATCACGAGCGTGCTCTCCTACCTCCTGATCGGCCACTACACCGAGCGCAAGGAGAGCCGCGGCGCCGCCCTGCAGGCCCTGCTCGTCACCACCTTCGGCGGGCTCGCGATGCTCGTCGGGGTCATCCTGCTCAGCACGGCGGCCGGCACCACCTCGATCGCGGCGATCGTCGCCGACCCGCCCGCGGCGAGCGCCCTCGTCACGACGTCGATCATGCTCATCCTGGCCGGCGCCCTGTCGAAGTCGGCGCTCGTTCCGTTCCACTTCTGGTTGCCGGCCGCGATGGCCGCACCCACGCCGGTGAGCGCGTACCTGCACGCCGCCGCGATGGTGAAGGCGGGCATCTATCTGATCGCCCGCTTCGCCCCCGGCTACGCCGACACCCCGGGCTTCACCGAGGTGCTCGTGGTGGTGGGCGTCTGGACGATGCTGCTCGGCGCCTGGCGGTCGCTCCGCCAGTACGATCTCAAGCTGCTCCTCGCCTACGGCACGGTCAGCCAGCTCGGTTTCCTCACCGTCGTGGTCGGCTTCGGCTCGCGCGACGCGGCCCTCGCCGGGGCCGCCCTGCTGCTCGCGCACGCCCTGTTCAAGTGCACGCTCTTCCTCGTGGTGGGCATCGTCGACCACGACGAGGGCACCCGCGACCTGCGCGAGATCTCCGGCCTGGGTCGGCGCCGCCCCGTGCTGGCGGCGGTGGGCATCATCGCCGCGGCGTCGATGGCGGGCATCCCACCCCTGCTCGGCTTCGTCTCGAAGGAGGCCGTGCTGAGCGCCTTCCTCGAGGCCGGCGAGCACGGCGAGCCCTGGGGCTGGGTCGCGCTCGTGGGCGTCACCCTCGGCTCCATCCTCACCGTGGCCTACAGCGCCCGCTTCGTCTGGGGTGCCTTCGCGAGAAAGAGCGGGGCGGATGCGCGAGCCGCCGCAGCCCCGCACGCCTCCCACTCGCCCGACCCGCTCATCCTGATCGCCCCCGTCGTGCTGACGGTCGCCACCCTCGCCGGAGGCTTCCTGTCCGCGCCCATCGGCCACGCCCTGGAGGGCTACGCCGACACCGTCCCGGGCGAGGGCGACTACCACCTCGCGCTCTGGCACGGATTCGAGCCGGCCCTCGGCATCTCGGCCCTCGTGATCGCGCTCGGCCTCGGCCTGTTCGCCGTGCGGGCCCGCTTCAGCCGACTGCAGAAGAAGGTGCCGGTCGTCGTCGACGCCTCGCGCAGCTACTGGGCGATCGTGCGGGCCGTCGACGCGGCAGCGGCGCGGGTCACCCTGTTCGCCCAGAAGGGCGGCCTGCCGCAGTACCTCAGCACGATCCTGCTCGTGTTCGTGCTCTGCCTCGGTGCCACCACCGCGCTCAACCGCACCTGGCCCACCGAGTTCGTGCTGTTCGACTACCCGGCGCAGGTCTTCGTGGCCGCGGCCATGGGTGCGGCGGCGATCATGGCCGCCCGGGCCACCCACCGTCTGGCGGCGGTGCTGCTGGTCGGCGCCACCGGGTTCGGGCTCGTGGTGCTGTTCTCCTTCCACGGCGCCCCCGACCTGGCCCTCACCCAGGCCCTGGTCGAGACGGTGACCATCGTCGTGTTCGTGCTGGTGCTGCGGCGCCTGCCCCCGCGCATCGCCCAGCACAACAAGCCGATGAAGCGCGGCCGCCGCATCGCGATCGGCGCCCTCGTCGGCGTCACGATGGGCCTCGCCGGACTGATCGCGCTCGGCGCCCGCCAGGCCGGCACCCTCACCGACGAGCTCGCCCGGCTCTCGGTCGAGGAGGGCCACGGCAAGAACATCGTCAACGTGATGCTCGTCGACATCCGCGCCTGGGACACGATGAACGAGCTCTCGGTGCTGATCGTCGTCGCCACGGGTGTCGCCAGCCTGCTCTTCGTCACCGGCCGGAACGTCAGCATGCCGAGGCTCCGCGAATCGCGGAAGCGCCGCCAGACCACGCAGCGCGTGAAGCTCGTGAACGACCCGCACACCTCCTCCGAGGCTCCGGATGACCGGCAGCACTCCTGGCTCCTCGGCGGTCGCACCCTCGCCCCCGAGAACCGCTCGCTCATCCTCGAGGTGCTCGTGCGGCTGATCTTCCACCCCGCCATCGTGGTGTCGGTCTACCTGCTCTTCGCCGGACACAACGCCCCGGGCGGCGGTTTCGCCGGCGGACTCGTGGCCGGGCTCGCGCTGATCGCGCGCTACCTCGCCGGCGGCCGATACGAGATCGGCGAGACGCTCCCGATCGGCCCCGGAGCCCTGCTCGGCACCGGCATGCTGCTGGCCACCGGCACCGCGGTCGGCAGCCTGTTCCTCGGCGCTGACGTGCTGACCTCGGCGTACTTCGAGACCGACCTGCCGCTGCTCGGCCACGTCTCGTTCGGCACCAGCACGATCTTCGACATCGGCGTCTACCTCGTGGTGATCGGTGTCGTGCTCGACGTGCTGCGCGCGCTCGGCGGCGAGGTCGACCGGCAGCAGGCCGAGGCCGACGGCGACGAGCTCTCCGACGACCACACCGTGATGGCGGAAGAGGCTCGATGAGCGCGTCGATCACCCTCGTGGTGCTGATGGCCGTGATGTACGGCGCCGGGGTCTACGTGATGCTCGAGAAGAGCCTCACGCGCATCCTGATCGGTTTTCTGCTGGTGGGCAACGCCACCAACCTGCTGATCTTCATCATGTCGGGGCGGGCGGGCGACTCCCCGATCGTCGACGGGAACGGGGCCGACACGGTCGACCCCATCCCGCAGGTGCTGATGCTCACGGCGATCGTGATCAACTTCGGCGTGACCGCGTTCATCCTGGCCCTGATCTACCGGTCGTGGTGGCTGTCGAACCTCGGCGACGAGGGCGACGACGTGGCGGCCGACGACGACGAGGACGAGGCGATGGAGATCGATCAGGCCGGCGTGTTCCACGCCTCGCTCGAGGACGACGACGCGGCGGTGCGGTCGATCCTCGACGAGGGCAGCGACCTCGGCGATCCCGACGACGATGACGAGAGCGGTGCCGGTGCCGGCGAACAGCCCAGCGAGCAGGACAGGGACGTGATGCGATGAGCGACATCCTCGTTCCCCTGCTCGTGATCATCCCCCTCGTCGGGGCGGCGATCACCCTCATCCTCGGCCGGCACCCTCGGCTGCAGATCCTGATCAGCGTGCTCGCGCTGACCGCGGTGACCGCGGCGGCAGCGGTGCTGCTCGCGATCGTCGACAGCACGGGAAAGCCCGCCGTCGTGAAGGTGGGCGGCTGGGAGCCGCCGTTCGGCATCGTGCTGGTGGTCGACCGGCTGTCGGCGATCATGGTCGTGGTCTCGGCCCTGGTGCTGCTCGGCGTGCTCGTGTTCGCGGTGGGGCAGGGCTACGCCGACCGCGACCGCGACACCCCGGTCTCGATCTTCCATCCCACCTACCTGATTCTCTCGGCCGGCCTCTTCGATGCCTTCATCGCGGGCGACCTGTTCAACATGTACGTCGGCTTCGAGATGCTGCTCGCGGCCAGCTATGTGCTACTGACGCTCGGGGGCACCGGGTCGCGCATCCGGGCCGGGGTGACCTATGTGGTGGTGAGCCTGGTCTCGTCGCTGCTCTTCCTCGGCGCGATCGCCCTGATCTACGGCGCCACGGGCACGGTCACCATGGCGCTGCTCAGCGACCGCATCCGGGAGCTGCCGCTGGACGTGCAGATGATCCTCTGCGCCGCCCTGCTGATCGGCTTCGCGGTGAAGGCGGCGGTGTTCCCGCTGTCGTTCTGGCTGCCCGATTCCTACCCCACGGCTCCCGCGCCCGTCACGGCGGTGTTCGCCGGACTGCTCACCAAGGTGGGCGTCTACGCGATCATCCGCACCGACAAGCTGCTGTTCTTCGACGTGCCGCTGCAGGTGCCGCTGCTGATCGTGGGCGGGCTGACCATGCTGATCGGCATCCTCGGCGCGCTCGCCCAGGCCGACGTGAAGCGACTGCTGTCGTTCACGCTGGTCAGCCACATCGGCTACATGATCTTCGGTGTCGCAATCGGCACCGAACTGGCCTCGGGCGCCACGATCTACTACATCGTCCACCACATCCTGGTTCAGACCGCGCTGTTCCTGGTCGTGGGCCTGATCGAGCGGAAGGGCGGCTCGACGTCGATCACGCAGCTCGGCGGGCTGCTCAAAGCGGCGCCGTTCGTGGCGGTGCTGTTCTTCATCGGGGCGCTGAATCTCGGCGGCATCCCGCCGTTCTCCGGCTTCCTCGGCAAGGTGGGCCTGTTCGAGGCGGGCGCAGCGAGCCCCAACCCGCTCGTCTACGTGATGATCGGCGCCGGCATCGTCACGTCGCTGCTCACCCTCTACGCGCTCATGCGGGTCTGGAACATGGCGTTCTGGCGCCCCAAGAAAGACGTGGAGGGCTACGAATCGCCCCTGATCGAGTCGCTGCAGGAGGGTCCCACCGGCTCCGTCGGCACGATGACGGGCACGGCGACCGCGACCGACACCGAGACGCGCACCTCCCCGCTCATGATCGGGGCGGCCACCGGCCTGATGGCCCTGACCCTCGGCCTCACGATCTTCGCCGGGCCGCTGTTCGACCTCGCCCAGCGCGCGGCCGGCAACGTCTCGACCCCCGAGCCCTACATCGACTCGGTCTTCCCCGAGGGCGCGCTGGTGCCGGTCTCGGTCGATGAAGGGGGCGTCGGATGATCGCCCGCATCGTCAGCGGCCTCGTGCCGTTCCTCGGCCTCGTGCTGATCTGGGTGCTGATCTGGGGCCAGGTCACCTGGCTCGCCCTGGTGACCGGAGTCGCGCTCGCCCTGATCGTCTCGGCCACCTTTTATCTCCCGGCCGTGCGGCTGAGCGGGCGCATCAACCTCTGGTTCGGTCTGCTGTTCGTGCTGCGACTGCTCGGCGACATCGTCGTCGCCTCGCTGCAGATCGCCTGGATCGCGCTCGCGCCGGGCTACCGGCCTTCCAACGCGGTGATCGCGGTGCCGCTCCGAACCCGCTCCGACCTGGTCATGACGTTCACGGCCGAGGCGGTGTCGCTCGTGCCCGGCTCGATCGTGCTCGACATCGACCGGGAGACGTCGACGCTCTACCTGCACGCGCTGAACGTGAAGTCGGTCGACGAGATCCCCGAACTCAAGCGCAAGGTGCTCGACACGGAACGGCGGCTGATCCGCGCGGCGGGTTCGGCCGACGACCTGGCGCGGCTCTCGTCGGGACGCACCGCCGCAGCAGAGGAGGGGGCGCCGTGATCGTCGTCGTCGTCATCGCCGGGCTCCTGATGGGCGCGGGGGCCATCGGGGCGCTCGTGCGCATCATCCGCGGGCCGTCGGCCCTCGACCGCATCATCGCCTCCGACGTGCTCGTGGCCACGGCCATCTGCGCCATCGGGGCCGAGATGGCGATCAATCGCCACACCGACACCATGCCGGTGCTGCTCGGGCTCGCCCTGTTCGGCATCGTCGGCTCGGTGTCGGTCGCCCGCTTCCTCTCGGCGAGGGACGACACGTGAGCGCGCCGGAGTGGGGCTTCGACAGCATCCGCGACGTCGTGACCGCGGTGCTGGTGCTCGTCGCGGCGCTGATGTGCTTCGCCGCCGGAGTCGGCCTGCTGCGCTTCCCCGACGTGCTCTCGCGTCTGCACGCCGCGACGAAGCCGCAGATCCTCGGTGTGATCGCGATCGTGGCCGACGTGGCGGTGTCGAACCCCTCGCTCGTCACGATCACGCTCGCCGTGGCGATCATCTTCTTCCAGAGCCTGACGGCCCCGGTCTCGGCCCACATGGTCGGTCGGGCCGCGTATCGCACGGGCCACTTCCGCCGGGACATCCTCGTGGCCGACGAGTTCCGGGGCCACGACTGAGCCGTTCCTGAGTGCTCGGTGTGCGGGGGTTGGCAGGGCGTCGCGTGCGTCGTTGGGTAGGGGGTACACCCAGAGACGAACGAAGAAGGAGTACCGCCATGGCTCAGATCATCGAAACCGTCGACGTCGACGTCCCCGTGCGCACTGCGTACAACCAGTGGACCCAGTTCGAGTCGTTCCCGAAGTTCCTCGACTTCATCGAGACCATCGAGCAGCGCGACGACACCCACACCCACTGGAAGGTGAACATCGCCGGCCAGGAGCGCGAGTTCGACACCGTCATCAGCGAGCAGCACCCCGACGAGCGGGTGGCCTGGACCAGCACGAACGGCGACGTCGACCACGCCGGCGTCGTGACCTTCCACAAGCTCAGCGACACCACGTCCCGCGTCGCCGTGCAGATCGACTGGGAGCCCGAGGGCATCGTCGAGAAGATCGGCTCGGCCGTCGGCGTGCCCACGCACGCCGTGAAGAAGGACCTCGAGAAGTTCAAGGAGTTCATCGAGTCGCAGGGAGCCGAGACCGGCGCCTGGCGCGGCGACGTCGAAGCCTGACACCGAGCCACCCCCGGAATCGGGTCCGCCCCTGGATCGGGCGTCACCCGTCCGGGGGTGGACTGTACTCGAATGTGAACGAAATCAACAGACTTCACTTCGGCTGAAATTCTCGGCATGATCAACGGACACTCACATCGTTCTGTGATGTTCATCGATTACCCCTCGAGAAAGCCGCCCTACGTGCCCCCTGCCTCCGCGAGTCCCCTGTTCAGATCGTCATCCGGGGGGCCACGAGGTCGCCGATCCCGTCGGGCCGCCGCGCTCGTCGTGATCGCCGGTGTCGTCGCCTCCGGCGCGTTCGCCTTCTCGGCGGCGTCGGCCGCACCCACCGGTTCGGCCGTCAAGCCACCGGTCGGCCCGTCGGTGCCGGTGAGCTACGCCGACGGCACCTACATCGTGACGCTCGTCGACGATCCTGCCGCCACCTACTCCGGTTCCGACCAGCGGTTCGCGCAGACGGCACCCGAGGGCGGGCAGCAGCTCGAGGCCACGGCGCCCGCCGTCGAGGCCTACTCGGCGCACCTGCAGAACCAGCAGGAGGCCGTGGCATCGTCGGTCGGCGCATCCGTCGACTACAGCTACACGCTGACCCTGAACGGATTCTCGGCGAACCTCAGCGCCGACCAGGCCGCCGAACTCGCGAACCGTCGCGACGTCGCGGCCGTCACCAAGTCAGAGGTCAAGCACCTCGACCGCGCCCCCGCCGCGACCCCCGCGGCTCCGGTGGCGGCGGCCGACCTCACGCCGTTCCCCCAGACCGGGCAGCAGTCGTCCACCGACTTCCTCGGCCTTAGTGGCGACGACGGCCTCTGGGCCGAGCTGGGCGGGCAGTCCCAGGCCGGTGCGGGCATCGTGGTCGGTGACATCGACAGCGGCATCGCGCCCGAGAACCCCTCGTTCGCCGGTGACCCGCTGGGCTCGGCGGAGGGTGCGGACCCGTACCTCGCCGACGGACGCATCGTCTTCGCGAAGTCCGACGGCCAGAGCTACTCGGGCATCTGCCAGCCGGCCTTCGACGCGAACCAGCAGTGGACCGGCGACGAGTGCAACACCAAGCTCGTCGGCGCCAGCTGGTTCCTGCCGACCTCGCTCTACGACCTCGTGGGCACCGACGACCGCCCCGAGTTCCTCTCTCCCCGCGACGGTGACGGCCACGGCTCGCACACCACCTCGACCGCGGCGGGCAACGCCGACGTCGACGCGACCATCGGCGACTACGACTTCGGAGACATCTCCGGCGTGGCCCCGGCCGCCAAGGTCGCGGAGTACAAGGTCTGCTGGAACGGCAACGGCGTCGAGACCGACGACGGCTGCTACACCGAGTCGATCCTCGCGGCCATCGAGCAGGCGGTCTCCGACGGTGTCGACGTGATCAACTACTCGATCGGCGGCGGCGCGGCCACCTCGACCTTCGCGCTGGAGGACCAGGCGTTCTTCGGTGCCGCGGCCGCGGGTGTCTTCGTCTCGGCCTCGGCCGGCAACTCGGGCCCCGGTGACAGCACCCTCGACCACGCCTCGCCCTGGTACGCCACCGTGGCGGCGTCGTCGATCCCGACGTACACCGCGACCGCGGAGCTCGGCAACGGCGAGAAGTTCGCCGGAGCCTCCATCACCGTGCACGAGCCCGTCACGGCGCCCCTGGTGCTGGGCGACGACGCGGCCGGCACCGACGGCGACCTGAACCCCACGATCTGCGAGCCCGGCTCGCTCTCGCCCGCCCTCACGGCCGGAAAGATCGTCGTCTGCGAGGCCGGTGTCACGGCACGGGTCTCCAAGTCGGCCGAGGTCGCCCGCGCGGGCGGTGTCGGAATGCTGCTGGTGAACCCGTTCCCGAACGCGAACCACGCCGACGACCACTCGGTGCCGTCGATCCAGATCGACTCCGACCACTACGACGCGATCTACGCCTACGCGGCCACCGCCGGTGCCACCGCGACCCTCGTCGAGGGCAACACCTCCGGTGAGGAGCGCCCCGTGCCCCAGGTCGCCGGCTTCTCGTCGCGCGGCCCGGCCGAGGCCGACGGCGCCGACGTGCTGAAGCCCGACATCACCGCCCCCGGTGTGTCGATCCTGGCCGACGGTGCGAACCAGCAGGGCGACGACCCGAACTTCCAGTTCGAGTCGGGCACCTCGATGTCGGCGCCCCACGTGGCCGGCCTCGCGGCGCTCTACCTGACGAAGTTCCCGAACGCCTCGGTCTCGACCATCAAGTCGTCGATGATGACCTCAGCGTACGACTCGGTGAACCAGGACGGCACGCCCTCGAGCGACGTGTTCGCCCAGGGCGCGGGTCACGTCGACCCGAGCCGCATGCTCGACCCGGGGCTCGTCTACGACAGCGGTGTGCCCGAGTGGATCGCCTTCCTGGAGGGTGAGGGCTACGTCTTCGCCGAACCGACCGGTGTCGACCCGATCGACCCGAGCGACCTGAACCAGCCGTCGATCGCCATCGGCTCGCTGGCCGGCCTGCAGACGGTCACCCGCACGGTCACCTCGACCGCCGCGGGCACCTACACCGCGTCGCTCGACATCCCGGGGGTCGAGACCACGGTCACGCCCTCGACGCTGTCGTTCGACGCAGCGGGTGAGACCGCCAGCTACACCGTCACCTTCGACGTGGCCGACGCCCCCCTCGACGAGTTCGCCACCGGCTACCTCGTCTGGTCGGGCGACACCGGTGAGGTGCGCAGCCCCGTGGCCGTTCGACCGGTCGCGCTGGCCGTGCCGTACGAGGTCTCGGGCGAGGGCAACTCGGGCACCGTCTCGGTGCCGCTGACGCCCGGCGTCGACGGGCAGCTGCCCCTCGCCGTCACCGGCCTGGCCGAGGGCGACCTCGTGAAGGACGCGAGCGCCACCGACGGACACTCCGGATCGCTGCCGAAGGGCAAGTCGTTCGTCTCGACCGTCACGGTCGAGGAGGGCACGACGTTCGCTCGGTTCGACCTCGACGCCCTCGCCGACACGGACGACCTGGATCTCTACGTCGACCGGATCGGCGAGGACGGCAAGCCCGTCACCTCGTACACCTCGGCGACGGGATCGGCCGACGAGCGCGTGGACATCGAGAACCCCGAGCCCGGCACCTACGAGGTGACGGTCGACATCTACTCGGTCACCGAGGGATCGGACACCTCGGTGTTCGACCTGGTCGAGTACCTGCTCGGAGTCGGCGAGACCCCCGGTGCGCTCACCGCCCCGGCCTCGCTCGACCTGGTGTCGGGTCAGCCCACGAGCTACGACGTGAGCTGGACCGACCTCGACGGGCCGGCCCGCTTCCTCGGATCGGTCGCCTACGGTGACACCGGTCTCAGCACCCTGGTCTCGGTGACCACGACGCAGGCGCTCCCGACGCCGACGCCCACCCCGACCGACACCGCGACGCCCACCCCGGCGCCCACCGGCGCTCCGGCGCCGAGCGACCCGGGTGCCACCAACGCCCCGGCGCCTGGCGGCGGCGGCGGTTCGGGCAACCTTGCCAACACCGGCTTCGCCGGGCTGGGCATCGGCATGGCCGCGCTGATCCTGCTGGCCGGAGGCATGGCCGTGGTGCTGGTGATGCGTCGCCGCGCCTCGCGCAGCTGATCGCCCAATAGATGAAGGGGGGCGGGCCTGACGGCTCGCCCCCCTTTCATTTGTTCCCGATCAGGCGGGCAGCGTCAGCACCCCGTCGACCCGGCGCGGGATGCCGATGAAGCCGTCGCGCAGCTCCTCGGGCAGCACCGCCTCGGGGGCGTTCTGCCAGGCGAGCGGCCGCAGGAACCGGCGCACCGCGGTGACCCCCACCGAGGTGTGCTGCGAATTCGTCGAGGGCCACGGGCCGCCGTGCTGCTGCGCCCAGGCCACCCGCACCCCGGTCGGGTAGCCGTTGAACACGACCCGCCCCGAGCTGGCCTCCAGGGTCGAGGCGAGCGAGGAGACGACGTCGGCCTCCTCGTCCTCGACGTGGAGCGTCGCGGTCAGCGAGCGCGGGATGCGGCCGAACGCCTCGCGCACCTCGTCGAGCGAGTCGTACCGGGCCACGACCACCAGCGGCCCGAAGGCCTCCTCGGCGAGCTCGGCGCCGAGACCGGCCGCCGTGGTCTCGAGCAGCTGCGGCGACACGGCGAAGCCGTCGTCGCCCGTGGGCGCCGAACCCGACGCCCCGACGACCGCTCCGGCCGCCACCAGCCGGTCGGCGATCTCGCCGAACGAGCTCTGGATGCGGTCGTTCAGAAGCACCTGCGGCGCGGCCGCCGCGGTGAGCGACTCGAGGGCGTCGACGACCGCCTGTCCCTCGGCTCCCGACGGCACGAAGGCGATGCCCGGCTTCGTGCAGAGCTGCCCCGCCGATCCCGTGTACGACGCGAACAGCCCGTCGGCGATGGCCGCACCACGGGCCGCGGCCGCCCCGGGCGACACGACGAGCGGGTTGATGCTCGA
Organism: Herbiconiux gentiana; assembly: GCF_024978135.1. Classification (GTDB taxonomy): domain Bacteria; phylum Actinomycetota; class Actinomycetes; order Actinomycetales; family Microbacteriaceae; genus Herbiconiux; species Herbiconiux gentiana. Next base: position 539,514 of record NZ_JANTEZ010000002.1, read on the forward strand.
CAGCTCGCCGAAGAACGGGATGGGGTCGGGCCGCTGGTCGATGGCCCGCTGCAGCGCCTCGGCGGCACCGAGCGATCCGGTGAAGCCGGCCGCCTTGATGGCGGGCTCCTGCACGAGGGTCACCCCGGCCTGCTGACCGTAGACGATGCCGAAGGTGCCGCGCGGGGCGCCCACCGACTCGGCGGCGCGCTGCAGCACCTCGAACGAGAGCTTCGAGGTGAGCGGGTGCGAGCCGTGCGCCTTGACGACCACCGGCGACCCGGCGGCGATCGCCGACGCCACGTCGCCCCCGAGCACCGAGAAGGCGAACGGGAAGTTGCTCGAGCCGAACACGGCCACCGGACCGATCGACACCAGCATGCGCCGCACGTCGGGTGCCGGGCCGAGCGGGGTGTCGCCCGCGTGGTCGATGGCCGCCTCCACGAAGGACCCTTCGCGCACGGCCTCGGCGAAGAGCGAGAACTGGAAGGCGCTGCGGCCGGCCTCCCCGGTCAGGCGTGCCGTGCCGAGCCCGGTCTCCGCGTCGGCGGTGGCCACGAGCTCGTCGCGGGCGGCCAGCACACCGGCGGCCATCGCGTCGAGCAGTCGCGCGCGGAACTCCCGGCCGCGCGACTGCAGCTCCTGGGCGGCGGCCTCGGCGCGCAGGGCGATCTCGTGCACCGCCTCGGGCGAGGTCGGTGCCAACGAGGTGGCAGCGCTAACACCTGTTCGGGGATCTGTCGTGGTGAGCATCCGTACTCCTTCAGAGGGGGGTGAGGGGAGGTCAGGCGCTCTCGCGCGCCATGACCGAGAATCCGAGGTCGATCTCGGCGGTCTCGCGGGTGCTGCCGGTCATCCGGGCGAGCAGCAGTTCACCGGCGGCCGTGCCGATGCGGCGGTTGGGCACGGCGACGGTGGTGAGGGTCGGCACGAGGTGCCGGCTGATCTCGAAGTCGCCGAAGCCGGTGATGGCGATGTCGCCGGGCACCGAGACGCCGGCGCGGGCGCACTCGAGCACGGCTCCCGCGGCGAAGACGTCGCTGGCGAACATCAGCACGTCGGTCTCCGGATGCGCGGCCCGCGTCTCGGCCAGCAGCCGCTGCCCGGTCGCGTAGTCGACGGTCGCGGTGCCGGAGTCGACGACCCGCACGGGCTCGCCCGGGAACAGCTCCCGCACCGACTCCTCGAAGCTCGCCCGCCGGGCGAGCGCGCGGAAGTCACCGGTCTGGAACGACCCCGCGAAGCTCGGGTGGCGATAGCCGCGCGAGCGCGCGAACTCCACCAGGGCCCGGATCGCGGCGCTGTTCGAGAACCCCACGACACTGTCGATGGGGGTGTCGGTGAGGTCCCAGGCCTCGACCACGGGCACCTTCGACTCCCGGAGCAGATGGCCCGTGTTGGGCGAGTGGTCGGTTCCGACGATGAAGATGCCGTCGGGGCGGCGGCCGAGGAAGGCCCGCACGAGCTCCTCCTCGTGGCCGGGCCGGTACGAGGTCGAGCCGATGAAGAGCTGATACCCCTCGGGGGCGAGCACCTCCTCGAGGCCCTGCAGGGCATCCGCGAACACCGAGGCCGAGACCGTCGGCACGATGGCCGCCACCGTCATGCTGCGGTTGGAGGCCAGGTTGGACGCCGCGAGGTTCGGCACGTAGCCGGTCTCGCTGATGGAGTTGCGCACACGCTCGAGCGTGAATTCGGAGACCAGCTGCGGGCTGCGGATGGAGCGGGAGACGGTCTGCGGCGACACCTGCGCGTGCCGCGCGACGTCTTCGAGGGTGACCGAGTGCGTCGAGCGGCGCGTGGGGCGCGTGACCAGTGCGGCGACGGCCCCGTCGCTCACAGCAGCGCCCGGCTCGCGAGGTTCCTCATCAGCGAGCCGATCCCGAACTCCCACGGTTCGCACCTCTCGCTCGCCTCGACCTGGTTGACCAGACTACCGAGTCCGCTCGCCGAGATCCGCACGATGTCGCCGCGTTTGTGGGTGAAGCCCCGGTCGATGTCGTCGCGGTCGACGATGGGCGCGAACATCGTGCCGAGCATCAGAACGGCGCCGTCGGGGTAGCGGTGCTGAGGGCCCTCGAGCTGCGCCACGAGGTCGAGCGGGTCGCGGCTGATCTGGCTCATCTCCGAGGTGCCGTCGAGGTGGAAGCCGTCCTCGCCGTCGATCTCGAGCGTCACGCTCATGCTCCGCACGGCGTCCAGGTCGAACGACTCGTCGAACAGGCGGATCAGGGGCCCGAGAGCGCAGGAGGCGTTGTTGTCCTTCGCCTTGGGCAGCAGCAGGGCCGAGCGGCCCTCGACGTCGCGCAGGTTCACGTCGTTGCCGAGGGTGGCGCCGACGATGCGGCCCGCGCGGTCGACGATCAGGGCGACCTCGGGCTCGGGGTTGTTCCAGAGCGAGGTCGAGAGCACCCCGACCCGGTCGGCCGTGCCCACCGCCGAGAGCGTCGGTCCCTTGGTGAAGATCTCGGCGTCGGGGCCGATGCCGACCTCGAGGTATTGGCTCCAGAGACCCTCGCCCACGAGGTACTCCTTCAGCGCCACGGCGGCCGGGGAGCCGGGTACGATCTCGTGCAGGTCGGCTCCGATCTGCTCCAGGATGCCCGCCCGCATCCGCGCGGCCGCCTCGACGTCGCCCCGCACCCGTTCCTCGATCACCCGCTCGATCATCGACACCGCGAACGTCACCCCCGCCGCCTTCAGGGTCTGCAGGTCGACCGGAGCGAGCAGCCAGGGCCGGTCGCGGTCCCGGTCGCCCGGAGCGGTGTTCGCGTAGATCTCCTCGAACGAGCCGAGCCGTGCGCCGCCCTCGCCCGCGGACCGCGCCGCCGCCGCCGGATCGGCCTCGTCGGCGAGGGCGCTGACCGTCGGGAACGTGGCGCTCAGGTCGACCACCCCGTCGGCCGTGACGAGTACGGGCGAGGGGCCGTTCGCGGCCGGGTCCCAGACGCGGCCGACGAGCGTGCCGGCGGTGCCGTCGGCGGGGAGGGCCCGCGCGGCGGCGCCCGCCCAGTCGGTGCGCGGGTCGAGGGGGGTGGTGTCGGTGAGGCTCATGGGTTCTCCGTCGTGAGAGGTCGGTGCAGGCGGGGGGCGGCGCGTCGCGCGGGGGGCGGGGGCGGATTCAGCGCCGGTGGAAGACGCCGGCGCGCTTCTCGGCGAAGGCCGCGCGACCTTCCGCGGCGTCGTCGGTGGCGAAGGTCACGGTCTGCAGGTCGCGCTCGTAGGCGATCGCCGCATCCTGGGGCAGGTTGTAGGCGGCCCGCAGGTTGGCCTTCGCGGTCTCGGCCGCGATCGGCGGGCGCGAGGCGATGGTGCGGCCGAGCTCGACGGCACGCTCGAGCAGGGCCTCCGGCGCCACGAGCTCCGAGACGAGTCCCCAGGCGAGCGCCCGCTCGGCGTCGATCGGATCACCCGTCATCAGCATCAGCGCCGCGTTCGAGGCGCCGATCGAATGGGCGAGGAAGGTGCTCATACCCCCGCCGCCGATCCAGCCGAGCTTGATCTCGGGCGCGGCGAACGACGCCGTGGTCGACGCCAGCCGAATGTCGCAGGTCATCGCCGTCTCGAGCCCGCCCCCGAAGGCGTACCCGTTCACGGCCGCGATCACGGGCTTCCGCAGCAGCCGCAGGGCGTCGCAGTAATCCTCACGGTTGCGGAAGTCCCACGGCGTGGCGTACTTGTCGAGCGAGCGGATGTCCGAGCCGGCGCAGAAGGCGCGGTCCCCGGCCCCGGTCAGCACCAGCACGCGCACGTCGTCGCTCTCGTTCGCCCAGCCGGCGACCTCGACGAGCGCATCCGACATCTCCTGGGTGACGGAGTTGAGCTTCTGCGGGCGGTTCAGCGTGACGACGGCCACCTGGTCGACGAGCGCGACGACGATCTCGTCGGTGGCGGGCTTCGGAACGGTCATGAGGCGACCCCTTCGGTTCGGCGGACGGAGCTGCGGAACGCGGAGCGCAGCCGCTCGAGCCCCTCGGCGACGGGCAGAGAGCCGGCCACGACCTCTCGCACGAGCGCCGACGCCGCCGTCTGGAACTCGATGTACCCGGCATAGCGCGGCCGCACCCAGGAGCCCTCGATTGTCGCGAGCGTCGAGCGGTAGAAGCCGGCCGCGGCGCGGTCGACGTCGGCGTCGGTCCAGGCCGAGCGGGCCGAGGGCTGGCCCGCGTGCCGGGGGATGAAATCGCGCTGGGTCTCCTCCGACAGAAGCCCCGCGATGTGCGCCACGAGCTCGGGGGTGACCTGCGCGCGGCGGCTGACCGCGAGGCCCGTGCCACCGATGGTCGAGCCGCGTCGGCCGCCGGGGAGGGCGGCGGGAGCATCCGCGAATCTCAGCACGGGCGAGGAGTAGGTGACGTAGCCATAGACGAGGGGGATGTAGGCGATCTCGTCGCTCGCCGTCATGCGTTCGAGCAGCGTGATGGGGTTCTGGGCCGCGCTGCCGGCGGGGGCGCGGTCGCCGATCGAGCGCAGGATGTTGAGGGCGAGCGAGCCGGTGATCTCGGAGACGAACGGCAGCGCGGGGTCGTCGGCGATCGGATCGCCCAGCGCGGCGCAGATCGACGCGAAGCTGAGGAAGGCGTGCGGGCCGGCGAGCGACAGCGCGACCGGCACCTCGGCCGCGAGGCGCTCCACCTCGGCCCAGGTCTCGGGTGCGGTGCCGCCCGGCACGAGGTCGCTGCGGAGCGCTGCGACCTGGGTGGCGGCGTCGAGGGGCAGCGCCCACTGCCGCCCGTTCAGGCGGTACGACTCGAACGAGGGCCCGACGGAGGCGCCCGCCCATCGCTCGAGCAGCTCGGGTCCGACGACGTCCTCCATCGGCTGCAGCGAGCCGAGCTCGAGGGCCTCGCCGAGGTGCGGGTGGTCGAGCACGATCAGGTCGTAGTCGCGGGCGAGCTCGTCGATCGGATGCGACTCGAAGTGCTCGAGCGAGTGCGCGTGCCAGTCGATCTCGACCGAGGCATCGGCCGCCGCGGCCGCCCGCAGCGCGTCGCGTCCGCGCGGGTGGTCCCAGGTGATGCCGCGGTAGGCGGGCGCCGCGCCGGTCATGCCGGTTCCGCGACCGCGAGCGGTTCCGCGACCCCGACCGCCGCGGCCTCCGGCTCGGCCGCCACCACACCCGCGTCGAGCAGCGCGTCGACCCGGTCGGCCGGCAGCCCCAGCTCGCTCAAGATCTCGCGCGTGTGCTCCCCCGTGAGCGGCGCCCCGCGGTCGATCCGGGCGGGGGTCTCCGACAGCTTGTAGGGGAAGCCGGGGGTCTTCACGAGCCCCTCGGTCGGGTGCTCGTACTCGATGAAGGTGCCGTTGTGCTTGATCTGTTCGTCGTCGACGAGGTCCTGATAGCCGTAGACCGGGCCCGCCCAGATGCCGGCCGCCGAGAGCGCCTCGAGCCACTCGGCCGTCGAGCGCGTCGCCAGCCGCTCCGCCGTCTTGGCGTAGATCTCGTCGCGGTGGGTCCAGCTGTCGACCTCGGTGTCCATGCCGAGGAACCACTCCTCCTCGAGCACCTCACCGAGGGTGTGCAGATCCGGCATCGCGAGCGCGAGGTAGCCGTCGGTGGTGGAGAAGGTGCCGTAGGGCGCCCGGATGTAGACGTGCGCGTGCGGCTGCTCACTGCGGTGCTGCTCCACGCCGCCGACCGTGAAGACCGAGAGCTCCTGCATTTGCAGGGTGGTGATCGCGTCGAGCATGTTCACCGAGACGAGCTGCCCCTGCCCGGTGCGCTCGCGGTGGAACAGTGCGGCCAGCACGCCCTCGAACGCGGTCGAGGCGGTGACCGCGTCGACGAGGTACTGGCCGGCCGGGGTCGGCGGATGCCCGGCGGACCCCGAGGAGAGCATGGCCCCGCTCATCGCCTGCAGCAGCAGGTCCTGACCGGGGCGGTTGCGGTAGGGCCCGTCCTCGCCGTAGCCCGAGATCGAGACGTAGACGATCGAAGGGTTGATCTTCCGCAGCGTCTCGTAGTCGACGCCGAGCCGGGCGGCGACGCCGGGGCGGTAGTTCTGCAGGAAGACGTCGGCGGTCTTCACGAGCTCGTAGAGGATCTCGCGCCCCTCGTCGGCCTTCAGGTCGACCCCGATCGAGCGCTTGTTGCGGTTCAGCGACAGGAACGAGACGTTGATGCGGTTGCCGGTGGCTCCACCCGCCGCCGCGTGCCGCTGCCACTCCCCGCGGGTCGGCTCGACCTTGATCACGTCGGCTCCGAGGTCGCCGAGGCGCTGCGCCGCGAAGGGCCCCGCCATGGCGATCGAGCAGTCGAGCACCCGGATGCCCGAGAGCACCTCGGGGGCCGAAGCGGTCGCCGGTGCGGGAGCGGGGGGCGTGGTGTCGGTCATCGGTGACTCCTCGGTTCACGGGGGCCGCGCATCCGCTCGTCACGGACTGGCAGCGCTAACATAAGACTATTGCGGGATGCAGGGACGGGCACGGTGCGGCCTACTCGGGCTGACCGGCGATCGCGCGGATCGCCTCGACCGAGGCCCGCGTCTCGGCCTCACCGTCGAGCACCCGCACGATGGTGGAGTACTCGCGCCGCTCGCCGTGCTCCAGCCAGACCATCGACCCGTTCTCGCGGGCGGCCGCGTCGCCGTCGACGTGATGGGTCGAGGGCTCGAGGCCCACGGCGTACTGACCGCTGCGCAGGTTCTGCCACTCGAAGAAGTGCGGCATGCCCTCGCTCGACCAGCTCACCTCGACCCCGCGGGAGTCGTCGGCGGCGATCAGCGCCACGCGGTGCCGACCGTCGGCACCCGCCACGAGCTCGTGCTCGAAGACCTGCTCGACGAAGCCCGGCTGCGGCGCCGGCAGCGTGCGGTACGACACACCCTGCTCGGCCACGGAGTCGGAGGACCAGAGCGTCTTGGCGATCGGGGCCACGAGCCGGGTGCCCTCGTCGACGAAGGGCCAGCCGATGTTGAGGTGGTAGAGGAACATGTGCGGCGTGCGCTCGAAGCCGAGGTTCTCGACCACGTCGTGCCAGCGGATCTCTCGCCCCGTGAAGTCGAGCTCGACCGTGCGGGTGAGCTTGAGGTGCTCGCCGAAGGAGGTCGCCTGCACCACCTCGCCGACCACCCGCAGCACCGAGTCGCCGGTCTCGGGGTCGACGATCTCGCGCGCCTCCAGCAGTCGGGCCGGGATGGCGGTGAGCCGGCCGTGCAGGCCGTGCGAGACGCTCTGCTTGGGCGGGTAGGCGTAGTGCTCGGCGCCGACCTCGCCGCCGAAGAGCGTGTGGTCGAGGCCGCCCGTGACGAGCAGCCCGTCGAGCGCCCGGAGCCACGACAGCCCGCCCTCGTCACTGTGCTCGTGCAGGCCGGGGTGCCGGAAGCCGTTGCCCGAGCGCCACCCGAACGGCGTGCCGCGCAGGCGCGCCGAGCCGAAGTCGAAGGCCCGGTCAACAAGTACCTCCAGCTCGAGGCCCGCGGCGGTGCGCAGCTGCAGGGCACGCACCCCGCGTTCGACGCCGTCGTCGAGCACCACCGAGCGGATGCCCGCCACCGCCGACAGGTCACCCGTGCGCTCCTCCAGCTCACGCCGGCTCAGCTGCTGCCCGAAGATCTCCACCGTGTTCCTCATTCCATGATCCAGCCGCCGTCGACGTTGATGGTCTGACCCGTGACGAACGACGAGTCGGGGCCCACCAGGAACGAGATGACGGCCGCCAGCTCGGCGTCGCTCCCCCGGCGCTTCAGCGCCTGATGCGCGATGACGTGCGCCGAGTATTCTGCGGCGTCGCCCTGGATCTCCTCGGCCTTCGTCGGGAAGGCCCCCGGCGAGACCGCGTTGACCCGCACGCCGTGCTCGCCGAGTTCGCGGGCGAGCGCCCGGGTGAGGGCGACCGCGGCCCCCTTCGTCGAGATGTAGCTCGCGAGGTTCGACCAGCCGCCGTGCCAGGTGATGCTGCCGACGTTCACGATCGCGCCGGAGCGCCGGGCGACCATCCCCCGGGCGGCGACCTGCGCCGCGTAGAAGTAGCCGCGCTGGTTCACCGTCACGACGTCGTCGTACTCGGCGAGCGGGATGTCGAGAAAGGGCGTGCTCGGGTAGATGGCCGCGTTGTTGATCAGAGCCTCGACGGGGCCGAAGTCCCGTTCGGTGTCGGCGACGGCCGCCTCGATGGCGCCGGAGTCGCGCAAGTCGACCTCGAGCATCCGCACCGCGACCCCCTCGGCCTCGAGCTGCGCCGCGGTCTCGGCCAGCTCGCCGCTCGCCCGGCCGAGCGCGCCGATGGCGAAGCCGTCGGCTCCCAGCCTCAGCGCCGTCGCCCGGCCGAGCGCGCCGCCCGCGCCCGTGATGATCGCTACCTTCTCCTGCACGTGCATCCCTCTCGTGTCACCCGTCTCGCCGTCTGCCCCGCCGCCGTGCTCAGATGTTGTACTTCTTGAGCGTATCGACGACGAACTGCTTGGCCCGCGGGATGTCGCTCTCGTCGAGGTGCTCGATGATCAGCGGCGCGTTCGGGTTCTGCTCGCTGAGGCGTTGCAGGTACAGGTCGTAGTCGAGCGAGCCGAGGCCGGCGGCCGGCAGCTCGATCTCGCCGACACCGCGGAAGGTGTGCGACGCGAGAGCGTCGTCGTCGCCGATGTCGGCGTGCTTCTCGCTCTTGTCGTCGCCCGCTCGCTTGACGTCCTTGGCGTGCGCGACACGCACCCGGTCGCCGAGCACGTCGAAGACCTCGTTCAGCACGCCGGCCTGGTCGTCGATGTTCGACGCGTCGAAGTAGTTCGTCGGGTCCATCAGCAGCTCGAGGCCCGGGGTGCGGATGTCGTTGAACACGCGGGCGGTCTCGCGCACCGATCCGATCACGTTGTTCACGTAGGTCTCCAACAGGAAGGTCGCGCCGTGGTCGTAGGCGGTCTGGGCCAGTTCGGCGAGCACCGTGCGCACCTGCTCGTAGGCGTCCTCGGAGCGGTTGTGCGGGTCGTGGTCCCACTCGCTCTCGGCGTTGAAGGTGCCCGACTCGGAGATGACGTACTTCGAGCCGAAGTTGCGCGCGTTGCGGATGATCTCCTTCAGGTACTCGACGTTCGCCTTCCGGTGCTCGGGGTCGGGATGCACGATGTTCGTGTAGCCCGAGATGGCCGAGATCGGCAGGTCGTGGTCGCGGAAGGTGTCGCTGACGAGCTTCGCCTTCTCCTTGGTGATCTGGCCCGCGCTCAGGTCGAGGTCCTTGAAGTGCAGGTCGAGCTGCACGGTGTTGAAGCCGTGCGCGCGGATCTTCTCCGCGGTGGTCTTGAGGTCGTAGGGGTAGTAGGCGGTGAAGATGCCGAGCTGGATCATGGGCGTCGTTGCTCCTTGTTCGTTTCGAGTGGGGTGGGTGGGGTCTTCGTCAGAGGGAGAACTCGTCGAGGCGCACCGGGCGCTTCTCGGCGATCGAGCGGTAGCCGGCCTCGATCAGCGCCATGGTGCGCACGTTGTCGGCGACGCTGAGCTCGGGGTCGGTGTCGGTGTCGACGGCGTGCTGCACCTGCTCCATCACGCCGATGAAGGCGTGCGGGAACCAGTGCGTGTCCCAGCTCGGCTCCACCCACTGGCCGCCGGTGGCGTGGGTAGAGGCGTAGCGGATGCTCGACGGCACCCCGTGCGGCCAGCCGATGGTGCCCTGCGCGATGCCCGCGGTGCCCTCCACCCGCCAGCGGATGAAGAAGTCGTCGTCGAAGCCCTCCTCGCGGGGGCCGCCCCAGACGTCCTCGACGCTGAGCGCCAGCACGTCGCCCGGGAAGCGCAGCGTCGACACGACGATGCCGTCCTCGTGCTCGAAGGTCGTACGCGGGTCGCGCCGGGTCACGGTGGAGATCTCGGACGGGTCGCCGAACAGGAAGCGCAGCGCGTCGAGGTGGTGCACGCTCATGTTCGCCAGGGTCAGCCGGTCGTAGCCCGCGAGGAAGCCCTGCCAGTGCGGCACGGCGTGCATGTCGATCTGGGCGAAGACCGGGTCGCCGAGCACACCGTCGTCGAGCAGCTGCTTCAGCACCCGGATCGACTGGTCGTAGCGCATGTTCTGGTTGACGCTCAGGATCGTGCCCGCCGCGGCGGCCTCGTCGCGCAGGGCGATCGCCTCCTCGAGGTCGAGGGCCAGCGGCTTCTGCGCGAGCACCGCCTTGATGTGCGGCTGCGCCAGGGCGGCCCGGATGATCGCCGGCTGCTGGTCGGGCGGGTACGCGATGTCGAGGATCTCGACGTCGGTGTCGGCGAGCAGCTGCTCGACCGTGTCGTGCACGGTGGGGATGCCGTAGCGCTCCGCCACCGCCCGGGCGTTCGCGGCGGTGCGGGAGGCGATGGCGACCACGGGGAAGCCGGCCTGGCGGTAGGCCTCCAGGTGCTGATCGGCCATGATCGCGCCGGCTCCCACGCAGCCGATGCGGTGGCTGCGGCTGCGGATGTCGACATCCGGTTGCAGAGCTGTCACGGTTCGTTCTCCTATCGCGTCGTTGCGACCGTTCGGTGCACCATCACACCACAGATTGAAATGCTAGCGCTACTGGCAGCGCTGCCATTTATCGGCTAGTGTGCCGACCACACCTTGCACCACCGGCGATTTCAAAGGAGAAATCATGCAGCGATCCATACACGCCCACCGTCTCGCGAGAGGCGCCGCCGTTCTCGCGGCCGCCTCGTCGCTCGCTCTCGTCGCCGGCTGCACCAGTGCACCGGCCGAGGGCGGCGGCACCGATTCCGCCGGCGGCGACGGAAAATTCGTCATCGGCTTCGAGCAGCCGCTCGGCGGCCAGGCCTGGCGAGAGATGGGCCTGGCCTCCCTGCAGGCCCTCGCCAACTCGCCCGAGTACAAGGACAAGGTCGAGGTCAAGATCGTCCGCACCAACGACAACGACGCGGCCCAGCAGAACGCGGCGATGCAGAACCTGATCGCCGACGGCGTCGACCTGATCCTGTTCGACCCGGCCTCCTCCTCGGGCGCCGACGCCGCGATCACCCAGGCGACGGCCCAGGGCATCCCGGTCATCGCCAACGGCGGACCGTACGACAGCGACGACGTCTACGTCGTGTCGACCGACTGGGCGAACGCCGGCACGATCGGCGCCGACTGGCTGCTGAAGAACCTCGGCACCGACAAGAACATCGCGGTGCTCGAGGGCCTCGCGGGTGTTCCGCTGAACGAGGGCACGATGCCCGGCGTGCTCGAGACGCTCGAGGGCGGCGGCGCGACCGTCGTGGCCCAGGACACCAACGGCTGGAACGAGGCGACCGCCCAGGAGGCGATGTCGAACATCCTGCGCTCCAACCCCGACGTCGGCGGCGTCTACTCCTTCCTCACCGGAGGCCAGGGCGTGCCCGAGGCGTTCAAGGCCGCAGGCCTGCCGTTCGTGCCGGTCGTCGGCGGCTCCGGCTACAACGGCGAGGCGTGCACCCTCGCGGAGTACGCCCCCGAGGGGCTCAAGGGGAACATGGTCTTCGGCCAGCCCGCGATCTACGCGAAGGGCCTCGAGCAGGCCGTCGCGCTGCTCGAGGGCCAGGAGATCGAGAAGGAGCAGTACTTCCCGCCGCTGGAGATCACCGAGGACAACGCGGCCGACTACTGCCTCGCCGACAAGCCGAACAACTTCCAGCTCGGCTACGACTTCCCGGGCCTCGACCTGACGCTCGACGACGTCATGACCTACTACTCGGGCTCGTAGGAGGGCATCCGTGACCGACTCCGGCACTCCCCTGCTCGTCGCCACCGACCTGGTGAAGAGCTACGGCCCGGTCAAGGCCGTGCAGGGGGTCACCTTCCACTGCAACCCCGGCGAGGTGCTGGCCCTGGTCGGCGAGAACGGCGCGGGCAAGAGCACCGTCGCCAAGATGCTCGCCGGAGCGGTCACCCCCACCTCCGGCAGCATCATCGTCGGCGGCGAGCCGCTCGCGTCGGGCAGCGTGAAGCAGTCGCGCCTCTCCGGCGTCCGCTGCGCCTTCCAGGAGCTCGCCCTCGTGCCCGACTGGACCGTGGCCGAGAACCTCTCCCTTCCCGACGGCGCTCCGCTGCGCGGGTTCTCGCAGAAGAGGTCGATGGCGGCAGCATCCGCTCTGCTGACGGCCTTCGACCTCCCGCACATCGACCCGCGCGCCGCCGTGGGCACCCTGTCGCTCGCCGACCGGCAGCTGGTGGAGATCGCCCGCGCCCTCGCCGGCGAGCCCCGCCTGCTCATCCTCGACGAAGCCTCCTCCGCCCTCACTCCGCCCGGCGTGCAGTGGCTGTTCACGCGCATCCGGGAGCTCACCGCCGCCGGCGGCAGCGTGATCTACGTCTCGCACCGCCTGGGCGAGATCGCCGAGATCGCCGACCGGGGCACTGTGCTGCGCGACGGCCAGGTGGCCGGGGAGTTCGTGCGCGGCGGCTGGACCGACGACGAACTCATTTCGCTGATGGCCGGTCGCGAAGCCGAGCGCTTCTTCCCCGACCCGCCCGAGCGAGCCACGGATGCGGTGGCCCTGTCGGTCACCGAGCTCCGTTCCGAGGGCCTCGACGGCGTCAGCCTCACGCTCGGTGCCGGCGAGATCCTCGGCATCGGCGGGCTGCAGGGCCACGGCCAGGCCGAGCTGCTGCGCGCCCTGTTCGGCGCCGCCCCCGCGGCGGCCGAGGAGTGGACGGTCGCGGGTCGACGCATCAAGACCACCACCCCCGTGCGCTCCGTGCGCCACGGCCTCGGCTACGTTCCCGAGGACCGCAAACGCGAGGGCCTGGCCCTCGAGATGAGCGTCGGCGAGAACCTGCTCGCCCCCTGGTTGAAGGGCTACCAGCTCGGTGGGCGACCCCGCCTGGCGATGGAGCGAGGCTGGATCGACGGCATCCTGAGCGCCCTCTCGGTTCGCACCCGCGGCTCGAACGAGCTGGCCGGGTCGCTCTCGGGCGGCAACCAGCAGAAGCTCGTGTTCGGTCGCTGGATGGACCGCTCGCGCACGGTCATCCTGCTGCACGACCCCACCCGCGGCATCGACGTGCGGGCGAAGCAAGAGCTCTACGGGGCGATCGTCGACCTCGCGAAGCAGGGGGTCGGCATCCTGTGGTTCTCCACCGAGGTGGAGGAACTCGTGCACGTCTGCCACCGGGTGATCGTGCTCTACCAGGGCACGGTGGCCGACGAGCTCACCGGCTCGCGTCTGACCGCGGACGCGATCGTCGGCGCCGCGGTCGGCTCCACGGGCTCCATCACCCTCACCACCGACTAGGAGGATCTCCGATGACCGCCATCTCCCCACCGAGCACGCCGGCCGTGCCGGGCACACCGCCTCAGTCTCCGCCTCCGCCCCCGTCTTCGCGGCGATCGCGGCTCCGCGGCTGGAACAGCACCGGGGTCACCCGCCTGCGCCGCGAGGGCGCCATCGCGCCGATCGCCGCCTTCGTGGTGTTCTTCGTGGTCTACGTCATCATCAACCCCGAGCTGCTCACGCGGTTCCAGCTGCAGACGGCGTCGAACCTCGTGGTGCCGCTCGCGCTGGTGGCCCTCGGGCAGCTGGTGGTGGTGCTCGTGGGCGGCATCGACATCTCGATCGGCGCCATCATGAGCCTCTGCAACGTGGTGTTCGCCACGCAGCTGCTCACCCTGCCGGTGCCCGTGGCGATCCTGCTCGCGGTGCTGGTGGGGCTCGGATGCGGACTGTTCAACGGGTTCCTCGTCGCGTACGCCGGGTTGCCGGCCATCGCGGTCACCCTGGCGAGCGCCTTCATCTTCGGGTCGCTCGCCCGCGAGGTGCTCGACCGGCCGGGCGGCGGCGTGACGAAGGAGATCTACCTCGCCACCAGCGGCGAGCTGCTCCCCTTCGTGCCGGTGGCGCTGGTATGGCTCGCCGCGATCGCCGTCGGGCTGTGGCTGCTGCTGCAGCGCACGGCGCTCGGCCGGCACATCTACGGGGTGGGATCGAACATGGAGAGCGTGCGGGCCGCGGGCATCAACGCCCGGCTCACCAAGCTGCTCGCCTTCGGACTGGCCGGCGTGCTCACCTCGTTCGGCGCCATGATGCTCGCCTCCTCGACCGTCACGGGCGACCCGCGCTCGGGCGACCCGTACCTCCTGTCGTCGATCGCCGCCGTGGCCCTCGCGGGCGCCGCCTTCACCGGTGGGCGCGGCAGCATCATCGGCACCATCCTGGCGGCCTGCACCCTGGGGCTGATCGGCAACCTGCTGTTCTTCGCCGGGGTCAACTCGTACTGGCAGTACGTCATCAGCGCACTGATCATCGTGGCGGTCGTGGGGCTGCCCGTCGTGTGGCGCAGAGTCGCGTTCCGCGTGAAGGGAATCCGTTCATGACCGCCGTCGCTCCTCAGGGGTCGCCTTCTCCTGCTCCGTCTCCTTCTGGCCGTCCTGCTCCGGATGCGGGCACGTCGACCACGGGGGCCGTCGGACGGCCGTCGTTCGCTTCGATCCTGGGCCGGGTCCCCCGCGCCGTGTGGCCGCTCGTCGCCTTCCTGGTGCTGTTCGCGATCGGCGGGCTGATCCGGCCCAACCTGGTGACCGTGGAGTCGCTGATCGGCACGGCGACCTTCGCGATCATCCTGGCCATCGCCTCGTTCGGGCAGACGATCGCGGTCATCCAGGCGGGCATCGACCTGTCGGTGCCGAACACGATCGGGCTGTCGGCGCTGGCCTTCCTGGCGCTGGTCGGTCCGCTCGGCCCGCTCGGCGCGTTCGTCGCCGCCTTGGCCGCGGGCGCGGTGATCGGCTTCTTCAACGGCGCCGTGATCGCCAAGCTCGGCCTCACGCCGATCGTCACGACGATCGCGATGAACGGGCTCCTGTTCGGGGTCATCCTGCTGGCGTTCAACTTCTCGGAGCTCACCGTCACGCCCGACTTCGTGATCGCCATCACCTCGGCGAAGCTCTCCGTCCTCGGCATCTCGATGCCGGCGGTGCTCCCGCTCGGCCTCGCGCTGATGGTCGTGCTGCAGCTGGTGCTCTCGTTCACCGGCTGGGGTCGCTCGCTGTTCGTGGTGGGAGCCGCGGCCGAGACCGCGCGCCTGGCGGGACTGCCGGTCGACCGCATCCGCATCACCGGCTACATGCTGAGCGGCGCCCTCGCGGCCTTCGCCGGCATCGTGATCGTGGGCTACTACCAGCAGGCCTCGGCCACCATGGGCGCTTCGTACCTGCTGTCCTCGGTTGCGGCAGTCGTGGTGGGTGGCGCGTCGATCTTCGGCGGCCGCGGCTCGGTCGTGGGCACCGTCGGCGGGGCGCTCGTGCTGGCGCAGGTCGCCACACTGGTGACCGTCCTCAACCTCGGCTCGAACATCCAGCAGCTCATCTACGGGGCGATCATCCTCGTGGTGATTTCGCTGTACGGGAGGCGCCGGGCGGCCTGACGACCACTCCCGCGAGCGCCACCGTCGCGAGTGCAGCCTCAGCCAAGAAGCGGTCGCCTACGACGCCGGCATCGCGGCATCGAGCTATCCGCCGGCGATATCACTGCCCCGCGGGTCGACTTCCAGCCGGTCGATCTCTGCGAGATGGGCCGCAACAGCCGCTTCGTCTCCGTCGAGTGCCCAGCGCTTCTGGAATGAGAGACGGGCGGCGTCGGAGAGCTGCGCACTGTTCCATCCGAGCCGGCGCATCATGAGCTCGTAGGAGTGCGTGAGATCGGTGTGGTGCAAGGCGGGGTCGTCCGTACCGATGACGAGTGGGACCCCGGCTTCGCTGAGAATGCGATGCGCCTGCTCCCAGGAGATGCTTGAGCGGTGGCCTCCGAGGGTGTATGCCATGGGGGTGAACGTGAGGGTGGTGCCGGCGTCCACGATTCGCGAGACGATCTGCGGATGGTTCGCGATGGCCCATCCGTGATCAATGCGGTCGAATCCGATGTCGAGGGCGAACAGCACGTCGTCAGGGCTCATGGCATGGCCTGTGAGCCGGAGGCCGGCCTCCTTCGCTCGCCGGTACGCTGGGGCCAGGGGTTCGAGCGGCGCTAGCCGGTGGTTGCCGTCGTTGCCGACGCCGAGGATGCCCAGACCTCGGTCGCGCAGGACAATGGCGGCTTCGACGACCTCGAGTGCCCCCTCCGCGCCGTCTGGACGGTGCAGCTCCACCACGACGCCTCCGGTGAGTCCGAGTCGGCCACGTGCCGACTCGAAAGCGGCTTCGACCGCTTTGAGCGAGGTCAGGATGGGGATGCCGGCCTGTTGACGGCTGAGCGAGGGTGTGCAGAGCAGTTCGAGGTGGCGAGCGCCGTGGTCGAATGCAGAGTCAATGACCCGCGTTGCGGCTTCGGCGAGGCGAGCCGGGTCGCTCCATAGCCGAGCGGCGCGGTCAAGGTCTGTGAAGAATTTCTCGGGGCCCCGGTTATCGTAGGCGCGCGCGACGTCCGCGTGCGATGGGTCGCGGCCTTCGTCGAGAGTGGTGAAGCGGATGAACTCGGCGGGAGAGAGCGACCCGGTAAGGTGCATATGCAGTTCGGCTTTGGGAAGGCGCCGCGCAAGGAGAACGAGCCTGTCGTCAGCGCTCGCTGCGCCCGCACCGTGTTCGGACACGTCTTTGTTCCTCACTGCACCCATCCGGAAGGCTCCATATTGAGCGAGGGTATCCTGCCAGCGACGCCCTGGCCTGATCTCGACGAGACAGACCTTGAGGTCATCGGCGCCCTGCAGCGGGACGGGCGGGCGTCGATCGCGAAGCTCGCCCGTGACACAGGGCTCCCTGCGGCACGCGTGAAGCTTCGCTACGAGCGCCTCGTCGAGCGCGGGCTCCTCCGAACCGTCGCCCTGATCGACCCAGCCGTGCTCGGCCGGCCGATTGTGGCGCACATCGAGATCGTGGCCCGGCGGGGCAACGCGGAACTGGCCGACCGTGTGGCGCGCGTGCCCGGGGTGGCCTGGATCGGCATCGCCGACGACTATGAGCGGCTGCTCGTGCAGGTGAGCACCTCGTCCAACGCGGAGCTCGTGGCCCTCGTCAACTCGGCCGTGCAGTCCGCACCTGAGGTCGAGTCATTCTCCACCTCGATCGTGCTGCGCAGCTGGGCGCCGGTATTCGCCTTCGCCGCGCCCGTAGGCGCTCCGCCGGCGCTCGACGACGTCGTCTGGCGCACAGGCCTCGACACCGGTCGCATGCTGGACGATGTCGACGGGGTGCTTCTGACCCATCTTGAACGCAACGCCCGGATGTCGTTGACGGCGATGAGTGCCGTCTCCGGCCTGTCGGTCCCGGCCACCCGCCAGCGCCTGATGCGCCTGATGGGTGAACACGTCATCCAGCTCCGCACACGGCCCGACTCGCGGGCCCAGGGGGTGACCGCCGTGCGCATCCTGATGGAGATCCGCGGCGACTCCACCCATATCGCCGGTGAGTTGGCCGCCATGCCCAACGTCAACTACGTCAGCGAATCGACCGGTGAGCGGCCTCTCAGCGTCGAACTCCTGTGCGCCAGCGAAGCGCAGATCGGCGAAGGCTTCGATCGCATCGGGCGCATCGCCGGCGTGCGCTCAGCTCGCATGGTGCGGTTCCGCACCGCTCTGTTCCAGACCGGCAATTGGTGATCCCGTTGTTTCAGGCGGGTTACCAAAATGGAGCGTTTGTAAACAGTATGTTGCATTGCGCCCCAAAACATGCGTAATTGCTCGTGAAGCGGTCGTATAGCTCTAGTTAATGTTGCAGAATGGGCCTCGCACTTAAAACTGTGAGGACAAGATGGCATTATTGGAGATCGGCGGTGACGTCGCCGAGGAGACCTCCGAGGTCGTGACGCCGCTGGAGCGCTCGACCCGGATCGACACGCGAAGACTGGTCGGCCCCCTCGCCACTCTCACCGTCGTCGTACTACTGATGGTGGCCTGGGAGATCGCCGCCCGCACCGTGCTGGCCCAGAGCTACGTTTTCCCAGCACCGTCGGCCATCGCCGGCCAAATGGCTGACGACGCCGAGCTGCTGCTCGTGAACTCGGCCGCGACGGCGCGAACCGCGGCGATCGGGTTCCTAGTCGGCCAGGCGATGGCCATCCTGCTCGCCGTAGCGCTGTCGTTCTCCGTGGCGGCCGAACTCGTCGTCACCAAGCTGGCCCTGGTGGTGTACTCCCTTCCGACGCTCGCAATCGCGCCGATCCTCGGCACCATGTTCGGTCTTGAGGGGACGCGGGTTGCGGTGGTCGCGATCGTCGTGTTCTTCCCAACCCTTCTCGCCACGGTCTCGGGCCTCAGTGCCGCGGGGGAGAATCCCTATCTCCTGGTGCGGTCGCTCGGCGGCACCCGCTGGACCGTGCTGACGAAGATCTCCTTTCGCACCGCATTGCCGGAGATCTTCGCCGGTCTCAAACTCGGTGTGCCCGGCGCTGTGCTCGGAGCGATCGCGAGCGAGTGGCTGGGTGCCAGCGAAGGGCTGGGCATCTTCATGGTGAACGCTCTCGCCTACCTACAGCCCGCCCGGGTGTGGGCCACCTGCGTCGTGATCGTGTTCGGCACCATCCTCGTCTACGGCGTCATCGCCCTCCTCGATCGGGTCTGCAACGGATGGGCGATCGACGCGCGGGGGGACCGCTGATGAACATCTACCCTCTGCTTTTCGTCGGCGGACGCCGCGTGCTCGTCACCGTCGCGTTCCTCGTGCTGGCGCTCATCCTGATCGGCGTGCTCTGGACCGTGAGCGTGCACGCGATGGCTCTGGATTCCTTTGGCACACCGACTCCGCTCGACGTGTGGGACTACTGGGTGGCGCAGCCGGACTCACCGGCGCACCGCGAACTGGTGCTCGGGGCGATGTGGACCACGCTCGGTCACGCCCTCACCGGCTACGCCGTCGGCACGGTGGTGGGGGTGCTGCTCGCGATGCTCTTCGTCACGGTGCCCGCCGTCGAGCGGGCCACCTTGCCCACCGTCCTGCTCATCCAGACCGTGCCCATCCTCGCGATCCTGCCCCTCTTCATCCTGCTCTTCGGTCGCGGCCTCCTCGTCACGACGATCATCACTGGTCTGACGGTGTTCTTCCCGACGCTGGTCTGGGTCTCCCAGGGTCTGCGATCGCCGAAGCCGACCACGCTCGACTTCTTCGAGAGCGTCGCCGCCACCCCGTGGACCGTCATGACCCGCCTGCGCTTCCCGAGCGCCGTCGCGGGTGTCTTCGTGGCGGCCCGGCTCGCCGTGCCAGGTGCGGTGTTCGGCGCCTTCGTCTCCGAGTGGCTTGCCACCGGTGACGGGCTCGGCTACCTCGTCGTCATCTCGATGCAGGGCGTCGGGGGCTACGAGCCGCTCTGGGCGACCGTCGCCGTGACGACGCTGATGACCATGGCCCTCTACGTGATCGTCGAGACAGCCGAGTCGATTGCCCTGGTCTACTACGCGCCCGAACGGCTGATCCGCCGCTGACCCCCTCCGCCCGACCACCTGCATCGCGCCCTCCACCACCGGCACCCACACGAAGGAGAAGACCCATGAACACGCGCCTCGCTCTGCCCCTCCCGCCCGCCGGCCTCTCCCGCCGCTCCCTCCTGCTCGGAGGGCTCGGCGTGATCGGCGGTGCCACACTGCTCGCCGCCTGCGGTAGCCCATCTCCCTCCGGCTCAGGGACCGGCGCGGCCGGATCGCCCATCGGCTGGCAGCTGTCCTGGACGGAGGACTACGAGTTCGCCGGCAGCTACCTGGCCGACACCAACGGGTACTGGAAGAATCAGGGCCTCACGGTCGACATGCTCGCGGGCGGACCGAACACGAACCCGCAACAGCTGGTCGCCTCGGGTCAGGCATTCGTGTCGTCGAGTAAGGCCGTGTCGGCCGCCAACCTCCTCATCTCCGACGGCATTCCGCTCAAGATCATCGGCGCTCTGTGGCAGAAGTACGGCGTCACCGTCATCTCGCGCTCGGACAACCCGATTACGACGCCGAAGGATCTCGAGGGCAAGACGGTCGGTGTCTTCGCCTCCAACGACAGCGACTGGGCCGCCTTCCTGGAGATCAACGGCGTCGACCGTTCGCGCATCACCGAGGTGCCCGGAAGCTACGACATCACCCCCGTGGCCAGTGGCACCGTCGACGCCGTACAGGGCTACGGTTCCACCCGCATCGCACAGCTGGCGAGCGACGTGACCTTGGAGACCATGCTCCTCGCCGACTTCGGCTACAACCCCATCTCGGCGGCCTACGCGGTGAAGGAGGAGACGCTGCAGAACGAGGCCAAGCGTGCCCAGCTCGTGAAATTCCTGCGCGGGGAGATCCAGGGCTGGCAGGATGTCGCCTTCGGCGGTCAGCTCGACCAGGCGATCGACCTCACCGTCAACACCTACGGCAAGAGTCTCGGCCTGAACCCCGACGAGCAGCGCGCCGGGCTCGAGGGCCAGCTCGACTTCGTGGTCACCGACGAGAGCACCGCGAACGGTCTCTGCACGATGTCCGACTCCCTGATCGCGGGCACCCAGCAGGTGTTCGACCAGCTGAAGCTCGACGTCGACGTGAACGACATCGTCACGACCGAGATCCTCGACGAGGTCTACGCCGGAAGCAACCGGGCATGACCGCCACGACACCGCTGGCGGCCACGGAACTCGGCCTGTCCTTCGAGCACGTCGAGAAGCGGTTCACTATCGGACGACAGGAGGTCATCGCCCTGCACGATGTCGACCTCTCCATCCCTCGGGGCGCGCTGGTGTCGCTCGTCGGGCCGTCCGGATGCGGCAAGTCGACGGCTCTGCGCATCCTGGGCGGCCTTGAAAGGCCGACCAGCGGCACCGTGCTTGTGCACGGGGAGGACCCCGACACCGCTCGGCGGAGCCGTCACCTCTCGATCGCCTTCCAAGACCCGTCGCTGCTGCCGTGGCGCTCGGTGCGCAAGAACATCGAGCTGGCGCTCGAGATCACGGGCAAGGCGGTGTCGCGCTCCGAAGTCGCCGACGTCATCGGTCTCGTCGGCCTCAAGGGCTTCGAGAACGCGCGGCCCGCACAGCTTTCGGGAGGAATGCGGCAACGCGCCGCTATCGCTCGAGCGCTCGTGACCGAACCGCGCGTGCTGCTGATGGACGAGCCGTTCGGCGCCCTCGACGAGCTGACCCGCCGCAACCTCAACCTCGAGCTGATGCGCATCTGGAGCGAGCGGGAGATCACCACGCTGCTCGTGACGCACTCCATCAGCGAGGCCGTCTTCCTCTCCGACGTCGTGGTCGTCATGACCCCACGACCCGGCAAGGTGACGGCCACCATCGACATCGAGATCGAGCGGCCGAGATCGCCCGACGTGATGCGCAGTCACGAATTCCACGACTACGAAGACCAGATCAGCAGCATCCTGTTCGACGACGATCGGACGGCCAAGGCAAGGACGAACCACCAGTGACCACCCCGACATCCGCCCCCTTCGAGTACGACAGCAACCCGGCGCTATCCGCCACCGGACTCAAGGGGTTCACCCTCCCGCTCTCGCCTTCGGGCAAGACGGCGCTTTTCCCACCGCCACCCTGGGATTACTCGGCCGAGATGCTCGTCGTCGACTTCACAGCCGACCGCGACACTCTGGCGAGGTATCTTCCGGCCGGACTCGTGCCGACCGCGGAGGGCTCGGCGAGCTTCGGCTTCGGTCGATGGAATGCAGGTGCCGAGGCGGACCCTCGCATGAAGGCCGATCCGGCCCGCGGCCAGCACGACGAGGCCTACCTCCTCATCCACGCCATGATGGGCGACAAGAAGGTGGGCTTCCTCGCCTTCTCGTGGGTCAGCACCGAGCTGTCGCAGATCCGCGGGCTCGTGCAGGGCTTCCCGAAGAAGCTGGGGTCGGCCTTCATCTCGCGGCCCGTCGAGGTCGGCACGGGTGGTCCGCGCCGCGAACCCGGCCACACCTTCCACGCGCACGTCAACAGCATGAACCGCCGACTGGCGACGGCGTCGGTCACGCTCGACACGGCCGAGGAGGCCGGGTACGTGCCGCCGCCTGCAAGCATCCCGCACCTGTACCTGCGGATGTTCCCCAGCCTGGCGCAGGCGGAAGCCTCCGTGCTGGAGTTGTCGACGCTGTCGCTCCGCGACATGGAGGTGGGGAGCACCTACTCCGGTGACGCGACACTCGAGTTCGGTGAGTCCGAGTACGAAGAACTCCACGAACTCGGGCCGATCACTGCCGGTCGCGGCTACCACTACTGGTACGCCATGACCATCCTCAGCGGTTCGGTGACGCCGCTCAGCGCGTGAGTGCGACTCTCGACGTCGCGCCCGTGACGATCGCGGCCTGGCGTGCGCGGGAGGCCTGCGTCGCCGCGCTCGAGCGTGCCGGCACTCCGGCGGAGAAGGCCGAGATTCAGGCCCGCAACCTGGTCGAGGCAGATCTCCGGGGGCATGCGTCGCACGGAATAGTGAGGCTTCCTGTCCTCCTCGAGCGCGTGGGCAACGGCAGAATCGACGTCCATGCGCAGCCGGTCGTGCATCGGCACGGTGTGGCGGCTGCGACTATCGACGCGAACGCTGATTTCGGCCCGTGTGCCGCCTGGCTGGCGCTGTCCGTCGCCGCCGAGTCAGCGCGTTCCCATGGCGTCGGCGTCGTGGCGATCCGGCGCGCGAACCATCTGGGGCTTCTCGCGACCTACGTCGAGCGGATGGCACTCGACGGAATGATCGGCATCGTCACCTCGACCACCGAGGCGATGGTGCACGCACCGAACTCGATCGAGCCGCTCCTCGGCACGAACCCCCTGGCCATCGGCATCCCGGTCGACGGAGCCGACGGTCCGGTCGTCCTCGACATGGCCACCAGCACCGTGTCGATGGGTGAAGTCCTCCGGCTTGCGGCGACCGGGTCCCCCGTCCCCGCCGGATGGGGGATCGACGAGGACGGGCATCCGGCGACGGAGGCGGCCCGTCTCAGCACCCTCTCGACGTTCGGCGGCAGCAAAGGATACGGCCTGTCGCTCTGCCTGGGTGTGGTCACCGCCCTCCTCGCCGGCACCCCGCACGGCGAGGAGGTGCGCGGCACCCTCGACACCACCTCTCCGTCGACCAAGGCCGACCTCGTGATCTGCATCTCCCCTGGCGTGTTCGGGGTCGAAACGGCTCCCGTGGCCGCGTACCTCGAGCGCATCCGGAATTCGCACAGCGATGGAGCGGGGTTCCCGTTCATTCCCGGTGACCGATCGCGCCGCCTTCGCGCGGAACGGCTCGAGAACGGCATCCCGGTCGATCGAGACGTTCTGCGGAGCGTCTTCGCCGCGGCCGGTGACCCGTTCGACACCTCACCCTGAAAGGAGTGCCATGGACCGCGCATTCATCGACGCGATTCCCAAGGCGGAACTGCATCTCCACATCGAAGGCACGATCGAACCCGACCACGCTTTCCGGATGGCGGACCGAAATGGCGTGGAGCTCCCTTGGGCGGGTGCACGCGAACTCGCAGAGGCGTACGCCTTCGACGACCTCCAGTCGTTCCTCGACGTCTATTACGCAGTGACCGCCGTTCTGCAGACACGCGATGACTTCACCGAGATCGCTGAGTCCTACTTCGCCCGCGCCGCGCGCCAGGGAGTGCGGCACGCGGAGATCTTCTTCGATCCGCAGTCGCACACGAGTCGCGGCGTCGACATCGCCGTCGCCATCGAAGGATTATGGGCCGCGGTGTCGGCCAGCTCTGAACGTCACGGACTGACCAGCTCCCTCATCCTCTGCTTTCTGCGCGACAGAGGAGCTGCGGAGGCCTCGACCATCCTCGAGAGCGCGGTCCCCTTCCTGGACCTGCTGTCGGGTGTCGGGCTGGACTCCGCCGAGGTTGGGCATCCACCGGCCGAGTTCGAGGGGGTTTTCGCACGAGCTGCCGAGCTGGGCCTGCGCCGCGTGGCTCATGCCGGCGAAGAGGGGCCACCCGAGTACGTGTGGCAGGCGCTCGACGCGCTGGGCGCGGAACGCATCGACCACGGCGTGCGTTCGCTGGAGGATCCCCGCCTCCTCGAACGACTCGTGCGCGAGCAGGTGCCGCTCACGGTGTGCCCGTTCTCGAATGTGCGGTTGAAAGTCGTGTCGGACCTCGTGGAGCATCCGATCGAGCGGATGCTCCACGCGGGTCTCCTGGTCTCCATCAACTCAGACGACCCCGCCTACTTCGGTGGCTACGTGGGCGACAACTTCGCCGGACTGGCCCAGGAGGCGGGTCTCGATGCCGGCGCGCTCCGCGTTCTCGCCGAGAACTCCTTCCACTCGTCGTTCCTCGACGAGGACACCCGTGCGCGGCACCTTGCGGCCGTGCGTGATCATTTCGAGTCGAACGGACACCACGAATGACCATCCCTCTGATCATCGACACCGACACCGCACAGGACGACGCCATCGCGCTGTTATTCGGCCTTCTCGACCCCGCGGCCGACCTCCGGGCGATCACGATCGTGGCGGGCAACGTCGGCTTCGAGCAGCAGGTGGCGAATGCTCTGCTGACCGTGGCCGCTGCCGGCCGCTCCGATGAGCGCCTCGTGCATCGGGGATGCGTGCGGCCGATGATGCGCGAATGGACGTCGGCGGAAGGCGTGCACGGCGACGGGATCGGCGGCCTCGTCGGACCAGAGGACGCGGTCAATGGCCGGGTGGGCGAGGTTTCAGACGAGCACGCAGTCGACGCGCTCATCCGACTCTGTGCCGAGGCGCCGGGTGAAGTCACGGTCGTGGCCATCGGGCCGCTCACCAACATCGCAACGGCGGTTGTGAAGGACAGATCCTTCCCCGCGACGGTGAAAAGCCTGGTGATCATGGGCGGGTCGAACAACGGCCGCGGCAACACGACCCCGAGCGCGGAGTTCAACTTCTACGCCGACCCCGAGGCCGCGCGGATCGTGTTCGAGGCGGGTTTCGACGACGTCCTGGTACTCCCCTGGGAGCCGGTGACGGTGCGCGACGGGATCCTCACCCGAACCGAGTACGAGAGCATCACGTCGACCGGCGCCCCGCTGCAGGCCTTCTTCCGGGCCGCCTGCGACAAGACGCTCGAGGTGTGCGAGGCGGTCGGGCTCGCAGGGTCGACACATCCCGACTCCATGACGGTCGCAGCCGTGCTGCACGAGGACCTTATGCGCAGGACGGGCCGCTACCGGGTGGAGATAGAGACCGCCTCCGCGCTCACCCTGGGGCACTCCGTCATGGCGTGGCCGAAGTTCGGCCTCGCCGCGAACGCGAGGGTGATCGAGGAAGTGGATCACGGTCGCTACCTCGACCTGCTCGGTGACCTGCTCGCCACACCAGGTCTCCCGACTCTGGAGGAGATCTCAAACAACGCGTCCAGAGGGGGCTGACCAAAAGCCATACCGCCCGCACAATCGGGCTAGCTGTGCCGCGCTCTTCTGCACAGCAGTAATGCGGCGAAGAGTATAGCGGCACCGAGCATGAACACGGATAAGAGATGGAGCTGCTCGGATGAGTGCCCGCCTGCGAACGCGATCCCTCCTAGAGCCGAGGACGCTATGGCGCCGAGATACATGAACGCTCTGAGCAGGCCTGCAGCTGAACCGAGCTTCTTCTGGTCAGCCATGAGGTAGACCGCGCTTTGCGTTCCGACGTTGATGAGTCCTTGCGGAACTCCCATCACGATCGAGATGAGGACGAGGTACCAGAGTTCGGCGTTGTCGGTGATGAAGAGCATGAGAGTCAGCCCGACGAGTTGCGCGATTCCCGATGCGACAAGCTTGCCGGTGAAGCGTTTGTTGCGTCCCGTGATGGCGGCGATTAGAAGACCAGAAGCGAAGGATGGGAGGAGGACGAGACCCGTGACGGCTGGTGTGAGCCCCCTTCCTCCCTCCAACCATTGCGTGAAGCCGAAGATGAAGGAGTACGTCACGATCGCCGAGAGAAACATCTGTAGGTAGATCACGAGCAATGGCCCGCTTGTAGCGATAACCCGGATATCGATGAACGGATCCGGAGCCCGGAGTTCACGCAGAACGAAGCAGACGGCCGCGATGGCAGCTATCGCAGGTAGCCAAATCAAGGCTATGGACGGCCCTTTAATGAAGATCAGCACTGATACAAGCGTTGTCGCGAACAACAGAATGCCTGCCATATCAATGCTGGTCCGTGCGCGTTCGCCTGTTTCCAGGTGACGTATTTTGGGCAGCCACAGCGCTCCTAGAACGAAACTGAGCACGCCGAGTGGCACATTGATTGCCAGTGTCGCCTGCCAGCCGCCAATTTCTATGAGTGCGCCTCCAAGGGTGGGGCCGATGACTGCCACAGTCTGACCGGCGATCGCGAGAAGCGTCAGCACGGAACTCGGCGTGGGTCGACCGCTTCGGCGACTCTCGAGACCGAGTATCGCAATGGAAGCGGGATACGCCGCGCTCGTTCCAAAGCCAAGGATGACGCGCGCTACGACAAGAACCCAGATGTTCGGGGCGACGGCCCCGGCGACACCGGCGACGGTGGTCAGAGCCGCGCCGGCGAGGAACAGATATCGGGGTCCTAGTGAGTCGGCTAGGCGCCCTGTGAGGGGCTGCCCTATGGCTGTGGCGATGAAAAGAGCTGATATCAGCCAGGCGGTTTCATCGGCGGGAGCACCAAACGCGATCCCGATGGGAACCAGTGCAACAGCGATGATCGAGGTGTTGACGGGGTTCAACACAGCCCCGACGATCATCGGGACGACCAGCGATCGCGGGAATCGCGCGCGGGGTGAGTTCTCGTTCGTCATGTGCTCGTTGGGCCTTCGTGAACGGCACAATGCCCCTCCCCCGTGGTCTGGGGCGAGGGGCATCGCTATGGAGGTTGGGTCAACGGGTAATGGCGTCCGCCCAGGTGTCCTCTTCGGTGATCCTGCGGAAGGCAGGGTTCTCCAGATGGGCGGTGGCGATGACGATGCCCTCAGACTTCGCTTGCGCGAAGAGTCGGGCCCGCTCGCTTGCTGCTAGGTCACCGTCCACATCGGTCATGAAGTGGATTCCCTTGTCTGTCAGCTGTCCAGGGTGCTCGATGAGGTCGCCGACAAACCAGAGCTTCTCCCCTTTCGACTCGAGCTGGATCGCCATGTGCCCCGGGGTGTGACCGGGCACATGCATAGCGGTGACGCCGGGAAGAACCTCCACGTCCGTCGGCTCGTATGCGCGTAGGATTCCTGCCCCGTCGGCCTGACGCATGAGGACTCGCGCCGGGTCTTCGTCCGGCACTCCGTCGATCAGGATCGGCCAGTCTTCGGGGCTGAAGTGCGCGGTGGCGTTCGGGAAGAAGGGGGCACCGTCCTTCATCAGCCAGCCGACATGGTCCAGGTGCAGGTGAGTGATGAAGACGTGGTCGATGTCGGCCGGGGTCACACCCGCTTCCGCCAGCGCAGCGGGCAGGTTGCCTGCGGTTGCCATGTGCGTCGGAGGATTCTGCAGGTTATTCGCGGCGCTGAGTTCTGCCGGGAAGGGGAGCTCGAATTCGCCCGCGCCGGCATCGATCAGGAAGGTTCCGGCGGGACCCTGCACGAGGTGCGCGCCGATACGAATCTGCTGGGTGCCAGTCTCATCGAGGAGCTCGGGATACAGCGAGAAGTCTGCTCCCGGGTAAGCGGATGGGGGCAGATGGGATGCGCCGTCGGTGAGGACGATGACAACGAAGTCGCCGATCCGGATTGTGTCGGCCATGGTGTGTCCTATCTCTTGACTGCCAATGTGTCAGTGAATGCCACTTGGGCAGTAACAGACTATGCCATATACGATGAGGATATGGAACCCATCAAGGTGTCCCCCGCAGGGGGAGTCAAAGCGCGGATGCGTGAGGCGATCCGCCAGGAGTTGACTGCAGCCGCTCTGACATCTATACGAGAGGTGGGTTTCTCGAACACCACCGCCCGCGCGATCGCAGAATCGGTGGGCGTGTCAGAGCGCACATTCTTTCGGTATTTCCCGACAAAAGAAGATGCGGTGCTGCAACCGGTTGAGGCGATGGGCAGCGCGATCGCATCCCGTCTGACGGAGCGTCCTGCTGCTGAAACGGAACTTCAGGCACTTCGGAGGGCATTTGACGTGGCCGTGGAGGCGGTGGCTGGTGACCCCCAGACCATGGCGACCATCATGGAGATGAATCGAGCGGAGCCGGCTCTTCGTCGCCGACATCTTCAACAGCAGGACGCTTGGGTGACGGCTCTCCAGGCTGCGTTGGCTGAGCGACGTGGGAGCGAGACGGATCAGGCCGTGACTCGAATGAAATGCGCGGTCATGCTGCTCGCGTGGGAGCGGGCCTTGGTGTCCTGTTTCGACGGCGGCAATTTCACGCAAGTGGGAGCCAACTTGGATTCGGCGTTGGTCGAGCTCCGCGGATTTCTCGCCGTTTAGCGTTCTGCGCGCGGGCTGATTGCTCAAGAGCAGTGTAGGGGGACTGCCGCGGGACTGTTCCCGCGGCAGTCGCCCTCTGAATTACCTGTTCACCGCCCGCGTGGGCGCGGACGCCGACGCGGTCATCTACGCCAGCCGACCCCCGCCATCCACATGGATTGTGGTCCCGGTCAGGAACGGGTTGGTCAGAGCCATCAGCACCACCGCGGCGATGTCCTCTGGTGATCCGACACGCCGTGCCGGATTCGCCGCCGCGGTCGAAGAGAAGAACTCGTTCCGTCGTTCGTCTCCCATCGCATCCCACGCACCGGAATCGATGATGCCTGGCGAGATCGCGACCACCCGGATGGGCGCGAGTTCGACTGCGAGAGCGTCGGCGAGTCCTTCTGCCGCCCGATTCCCCGTGGCCATCACAACCAGGTCGGGGCCGGGGCGACTCGACGCCACACCCGAGAAGAGCACGATCACGCCGTCGTCGGGCATGGACGGCGCGAAGTGCTTCGCCAAAAGGATGGGCCCGACCACCTTCGCGTCCAGCGCGCGTCTGACTCGATTGGCGTCGAGCGACGCGACCGGACCATTGGCGTGATCGGCTGCCAGCGCGATGATCGCATCGACGGGGCCGATGGCTGAGGATGCAGCAGCGATCGAATTTTCGTCGGCGAGGTCGAGCCCAATTGCTCGGGTTCGGGCCGGCAGATCGATCTTCTCTGGGTGGCGACCGGCGATGACGACGTCTGCTCCCTCGGCACCAGCACGGGTGGCGATTTCGCGACCGATTCCGGAGCCGCCTCCGACGATCAGGAGGCGGCGTCCGGCGAGTGAGGTCATCGGCGGCCGATGACGGTGATCACTCCGCGACCGATCACGTGGGAGAGGATGTTGAATGAGACGAACGCGGGCGTCGCTTCCGTATCGAGCCCGAGCTCGGTGATGCTCGCGATGTCGAGAGCCTGCACGGAGATGGCGTAGTGATCGGTCGCGCCGGCGGGCGGGGCCGACCCGATGAACTGCGCGGCACGTGCGTCGTTCTTCACGGTCCACGCGGCACCCGGCAGGTCGGTCACGCCCGAGGCGAGCTCAGTGACATCAGCCGGGATATCGACGACCATCCAGTGCCAGAAGCCGGAGGGAGTCGGGGCTTCGGGGTCGTACACCGATACGACGAAGCTCTTGGTGCCCTCGGGTACGCCGGACCAGCTCAGCTGAGGAGAGCGGTCCTCACCACCGGGCACACCGAACATCGCGGAGTACTGTGCGGTGGCGAACTCGCCTCCGTCTTCCACGTCGGTGCTGGTCAGGTTCAGTGCGGGAACGGCGGGCAGGTGATCGAACGGGGTGGACATGGTCATTCCTTCTTTCGTTACTTCTCGATGGCCGGCCGTCTGCGAAGGCCGGATTCTGTGGTCACGCGGGCGCGACCCGGTCTCACTCGTCGGTGACGACGACCTTGCCGATCGCGCGGCCGGATTCGACGATCCTGTGCGCGGCGATCAGTTGTTCGGGGTTGATCGGAGACAGCTGCGTGGTCGCCGTCGACCGGATTTTGCCCTCGTCGATCAGCTCCGCGACGCGGCTGAGGATTCGGTGCTGCTGGATCATGTCCGTGGTCTGGTGCAGTGACCGAGCGAACATGAACTCCCAGTGCCATGACAGGGCCTTGCCCTTCAGGCTCACGACATCGAGGTTGTGGGGGTCGTCGATGGCGACGATCTGACCGAACGGCTTGGCGATGCGCACGTACGACGCCACGGCGCCGGGTTTGGCGGACGCGGCGGTGAAGATCCAGTCGACTCCGTCGGGCTCTGCGGCGAGCACGTTCGCCGCGAGGTCGCCGGTATGGTCGACGACGGCATCTGCGCCGAGCGAGCGCACCCAGTCCTGCGTCTCGGGTCGTGACGCCGTGCCGACGACGCGAACGCCCGGCGCGAGCACTTTGGCCAGCTGGATCATGATCGACCCCACGCCGCCCGCAGCGCCCACGATGAGCAGGGTCCCAGCACTGGTGGCAGTCAGGTGCAGCTTTTCGAACAGCGCCTCGAATGCGGTGAGGGTGGTCAAGGGCAGGGCTGCCGCTTCTCCCCAGGTGAGCGACGCGGGCTTCCGGCCGACGATGCGCTCGTCGACCGCTTGGAATCGGGCGTTGGATCCTGGCCGGTTGATCGCACCGGCGTAGTAGACGTGGTCTCCCACTTCGAACAGCTTGACGCCGTCGCCGGCCGCCACGACCACTCCAGCTCCGTCGTAACCGAGCACTCGGAAGCCGTCGGCGTGGGCGTGGGCGCGTTGCTTGACGTCGACCGGGTTCACGCTCACCGCTTTCACCTCGACCAGAAGGTCGTGTTCCCCGATCCTCGGGCGCGGGATGCTGCGGGCCACCAGGGAGTCCGGTTCATCGACCGGCTTGTTCGTCGTGTAGCCGATGGCCTCCATCGACGACTCGGATGGGGCTTCGTTGCTGTGTGATTCGGTCATGTACAAAATCCTGCTTCCTGGGTAGTAGTACCCCGCAAGGGCACCAAGTTTCCTCGGGGATACTGACCACGTCCTGGCGCGTCGTGCGTAGCAAACCCGCAGTGGCGGTTTCGGTCGCCGTCCCTCATCGACGCCTTTTCACGTCGTTGATCTGACGATAGGAAACCCGCTTCTAATGAGCGTGGCCCTGGCGCGGATAGGGACTCGGGCTACTGAGGGGATCCGTCGAGCAGCCACCTGGTGATACGGACGCGCATGAGCACAAGTGGCCCAGCGACAGACACGTCGGCAATGTCGAACCCGTCGTACTTGCGCGCGAAGGCGGCCGCAACGGACGAATGACCGTTGACGTCGTCGAACACCTCGACGACAGCCAGTGCGACCAACGACTCCGGTGCCGATCCGTCGATCGCGATGGACACGCGATTGTCAGGCCTGACGGATGAGAACCAGGCGACCCGCGTATCCGAAAGACGACGACTGGTCTTCTCGACGTCCATTTCAGCAGCTCACGTCTCTCACGTCAGTCGGCGGACGGCTCGACCAGGGTTCGGACGGCGGCCTGCGCGGCATCACGGGAGGTTTCGAACACACGCGGAGCCGTGGAGAGGATCGGCGTCACTCCGGTGCTGGCGATGCTGACGTGCAGAACGAGGTTGAGGATGTCCTCTGCGGAGAACTCCTTCGAGATCGCACCCCGTTCTTGCGCGTCCCGGATGGCGTCCAGCTTCGCCTTCTCCGATTCGACGACTCGACGTGGCATCTCATCAGCCGAGCGTTCGAGTTGGTACCAGGCCGAAAGTCGGACGATGTCGGGGTACCTGCGGTAGTGGTCCATCAGGCGTCCCGCGTAGCCGGCGAGATCGTCGGCGTCGAAGGGGACGACATCGATCGATCGCACCGCCAGCTCTTCGAAGGCGGCATCGAAGAGTTGCGCCTTGTTGCCGAAGTAGCGAAATAGCAGCGAGATGTTCACACCGGCTGTCTTGGCGATGCGATCCACTCGTGCGCCGGATATGCCGCGCCCCGAGAACTCGTCGATGGCCGCGGTCAGAATCTGCTGCCGTGTGTCGTCACTTTTTGCCACCAGAGTACGTTATCAGAGAAAGTAAGTGATTGCTTGCATCTGGACTGCGTGCGGCGTATGGTCGTTCCGAAAGTAAGCAACTACTTGCTTTTTATTTCGATCAACAGTGGAGATCACAATGAACAAGACAGTCGTCATCACCGGCACATCCTCCGGCCTGGGCAAGGCCACCGTGGAGCGCTTCAGTTCCGAAGGATGGAACGTTGTCGCCACGGTCCGCAAAAAAGAGCAGCTCGGAGTCCATGCGGAGCTGCCGCAGGTCAAGACCCTCCTACTCGACGTGGACGACGAGACGGCCGCGACCCAGTTCGCGGTCGATGCTGTTGCAGCGTTCGGACAGGTCGATGTGCTGGTGAACAACGCCGGCTACTTCCAGATGGGCCCGCTTGAATCGTCGAGCATGGAACAGATCCACCGGCAGTTCCAGACGAACGTCTTCGGGCTTCTGGCGCTGACGCAGGCGTTCCTGCCGATCTTCCGCGAGCAGCGATCCGGAGTCGTGGTGAACATCGCCTCCATCGGCGCTGAGGGCGGGTACCCCTTCACCTCCGTGTACTCGTCCTCCAAATCCGCCGTGCTCACCATCAGCGAGGCGCTCAACATCGAGATGCTTCCGTTCAACGTGCAGGTCAAAGCCGTCATGCCCGGCCAGCACGCGACCCGGATCTTCAGCAAGATCGACGGCCCGGAGATCGATGTCGAGGCTTATCGCAACCAGATCACCGCCTTCTTCGACCACATCCCCGAGTCGGGCTCCGACTCTTCGGTGGTCGGTGACGTCGTGTACGCCGCCGCGACCGACGGACGGAACAACAAAGTGCACTACTACGCCGGCCCCGACGCCCTCGCCATTCCGCGCATGAAGCGGATCCTTGGCATCGAGAACTATTGGGAGGAGTTCCAGCAGTTCGCACTCGGTCAGCCCAGCCCGCTCTGGCAGGTCCTCAACGTACCCGCCGGCGACTCACCGCTCGAACGCATCCTCTAGGAACCGCCATGACAACGCATCCAAGACCACCCTTCGATCCAGAACTCGCCGCAGTCCTGCCTCTCATCGACGCGTTCGTGCCGAAGAGCATCACCCTCGATGACGTCGAACACCTCCGAACCCTCACTACCTCACCCCCCATCGAGACAACTCTCGAAGGCCGCCCAATCGTCCACGTCGAGCGCACCATCCCCGGCCCCACGGGTTCCCCCGACCTGACCGTCTCAGTGTTCTACCGTGAGGACCACACCGCACCCGGCCCCGGCATTTACCACACTCACGGGGGCGGGATGATGGGCGGGGACCGCTTCGTCGGTGCCGGGGTCTACCTCGACTGGGTGGAGCGGTTCGACGCGGTCGTCATCTCGATCGAATACCGGCGACCGCCGGAGCATCCCGACCCGTCACCGCTAGAAGATGTGTATGCAGGCCTGGTCTGGAGCGCCGATCATGCTGCCGAACTCGGCTTCGACCCCCGTCGGCTCGTGATCGCGGGAGAGAGCGCCGGCGCAGGCCTGACGGCCGGGCTCGCACTCCTCGCCCGAGATCGCCGAGGCCCGGCGATCATCGGACAGCTCCTCATGTACCCGCTGCTCGACGAACGGAACGACTCGGTTTCTAGTCGCCAGGACGACAGAGCCGGCACCTGGGACCGAGTGAGTACGGAGACCGCATGGAACGCGTACCTCGGAGATCGTCGCCATACCGACGCCGTCTCGATCTACGCATCCCCTTCACTCGCGACCGACCTGTCCGGGTTGCCGCCGGCGTTCATCGACGCCGGGTCGTCGGAACTCCTTCGGGACGAGGACGTCGCCTACGCGTCCGCGATCTGGGAGGCCGGCGGCCAGGCCGAGCTGCACATCTGGCCCGGAGGCTTCCACGGGTTCGACCAGATCGCTCCGACCGCACGGGTGTCGCAGGCGGCGATCGCCGCGCGCACCGCCTGGCTCGAGCGAACGCTGACGCCCTAGCTCTCGCCCGGTGAATCCTCGACGGTGGGCCCTTCATCCGCACGGATGGAGGGCCCACCGACGGTCAGTGACGGGTGACGTTCTCGTTCACCCAGTTCCGCAGGTGGGCCAGGGGCTCGCCGGCGCTCACGCCCAGAGGCGTCAGTTCGTAC
The DNA here is from genome assembly GCF_024978135.1 of Herbiconiux gentiana. Classification (GTDB taxonomy): domain Bacteria; phylum Actinomycetota; class Actinomycetes; order Actinomycetales; family Microbacteriaceae; genus Herbiconiux; species Herbiconiux gentiana. The sequence goes on from NZ_JANTEZ010000002.1 coordinate 573,333, forward strand.
TCGACCCGCAGCGGGACCTCCGGATACACGGTGCGGGTGACGAGATCGGCGTCTTCCAGACGCTTGAGCGTCGCCGAGAGCACCTTGGGCGTGACGCCCTGGAGCTCGCGCTTGATCTCCCCGAATCGCCGAGGGCCCTCGGTCATAGACCCGATGGCCAGGGCCGACCACTTGTTCGCGAGCAGATCGAGCATCTCCCGGCACGGGCAGGCCGCGGCGTAGACGTCGTTTCGGTCGCATGCGTCGACAGCGAGTTGCTTCTCCAGCGCCATCCCTCCACGATACGTGGCGGATCAGATATCGCCAAGGAGCCAAGTATCTGATCGATATCGGCTACGCCGGGTAGCGCGGTGGGTGTCGGTCATCGGTATCCTGGCCCTACACTCTGCGGAAGACCCGATACAGGTGCACGCTCCTGGAGGAGAGATGAGTCAGGACACGATCTCCGGCCTGTTGCGCAACCTGCGACAAAGCGCGTCCCTCACGCTCGAGGAACTGTCGGAACGATCCGGTGTCAGCGTCAGAGGCATCAGCGACATCGAGCGCGGCGTGTCCGCTGCTCCGCGCAGAAGCACACTGGCAGCCTTGGCCGCCGGGCTCGACCTCGACGGCGACGATTCCGAGTCGTTGTTGGTGGCTGCTCGCCGAGCGAGGACCGTCGACTCCGATCTCCCCTCCGCTCTGCGGCCGTCGCGATTGAATGACTTCACAGGGCGCGAGCGAGAACTGACCGAACTCGACGCGATGTTGGCGGTCGCCTCTCCCGTCGTGGTGATAACCGGGCCAGGCGGCTTCGGAAAGACGACTCTCGCCATCGAGTGCACTTCGCACCACGCGCCGGCGGAGGGATTGGTCTTCGTCGACCTCGCGGGCCAGGGCCGGCCGCCGCTGTCGCCGCTGGAAGTGGTGCAGTCGGTGCTTCGGCAGACCGACGAAGATCTGGCCGACCCCCCTACCTCCCTTACTGAAGCGGTGGCGCGATGGGAGGTGGTCGCACGGCTCCGCCAGCCGACGGTTCTGCTCGACAACGTCGCGAGCGAAGACCAGGTTCGCCCGATCCTTTCGGCGCTCGTGCGGGGTCCGATCATCCTGACCTCGCGGAGAACTGTCGCGGGGATCACCGCCACCGGACGCCTGACCCTCGATTCTCTCGAGCCGCCGATGAGCGTCAAACTCCTGGGCCGCATCATCCCGGAATCGCAGCGTGGACCGACTGACCTGCAGGAACTCGCAGCGTTGTGTAACGGAGTGCCTCTCGCCCTCCGGATCGCGGGAAACCGCGTGGCGAGCCGGCCCGCCACATCTGTCCGGGACTACGTGGACCGCATGCAGTCGGAGGAGCGAAGGCTCGGCCTCCTCGTCGCAGGCGATCTGTCGGTCGAGACAGTCCTCGCGGTGTCCTACGACGAGTTGGATGCGGGCACTGCGGCACTGTTCCGGGCATCGTCGATCATCGACGGTCTCACCTTCGACAGCAGGATCGCCGCCGCCGCGTCGGGGCAATCGCATTCCGACGCCGAGATGCGACTGGAGAGTCTGGTCGACCTCGGAATCATCGAGTCGCGCGGTGACAACCGCTACCGCATGCACGATCTGCTGCGGGTCTTCGCCGCCTCTCGGCTCCGGTTGGAGAGTTCGGCCGATGAGGTGGCCTCCGCTCAGGACCGGTTGATGTACTGGCTGCTCCGCACGCTGCTCGTCGTCGTCGGGGACAAGTCGGTGGAGGTGCCCATTCCCGAGGAATGGGAAATCTTCCGTCTTGACGACGATCCCGAGGGAGCGGATGAGCGGACGGCGCGCGCCTGGGTTCTGGCGGAGGCGGACCACTGGTGGCCGGCCGTCCGCCGCGCCGCTTCCGTCGGCGACCACGACGCCGTGCTCCGGGTGGCCGCCTCGCTCCAGTGGAGGTCGGCGAAGTGGCACGAGTGGGGCCGGTGGCACGAGCTGAACGAACTCGCGCTGCGTTCGGCCACGGCTTTGGGTGACAAGCGCCTGCAATCCCTGCGATCGAGCCTCTTGGCGTGGACGGCGATGACCGAACTCGGCAATCCGATCCTCGCTCAGCAGTCGGCTCTCACCGCGCTCGAGATCGCCGAATCGATCGACGATGCTTACGCGTCATCGCGGGCACGCTACTTCTATGCCTGGGCCAGCCTCTACGCGGGTCAGACCGAGGGACTGGAAGAGCATCTGACCCTGGCGATCGACGGCTACGAAGAGACCGGGGCCTTCTCCGAGGCGCGGCAGGCTCGCACGATACGAGGGGTGCTTTATCGCCGACTGGGCCAGCACGAGCGAGCGGTCTCCGAACTCACCGCCGTCTTGAACGAGCTGCCGGCAGCGTTCACAGAGGACGGCGAAGACTTCGCGACGTCCTTCTCCCGCAACGTCGTGCTCGAAGAGCTGGCGAACAGTTACGTCGAGGTCGGCGATCCGGAGTCAGCACTCCGGATGGCGGATGCCCTGGTGAGCATGATCAGCACCCTCGACATGGACGTCTTCACCGCGCGTTCGCGGATCATCCGCGCCCGCGCTCTCCTGGCCGGCTCGCGGACGGACGAGAGCCTCGACGAACTCGAGAAGGTCGGCCGGGTGCTCGCCGAGTACCCACCCAACGGGCACGTGGCGATGATGCTGGTCGAAGCGGAGGCGCTGCATTCAGCGGCAACGGGGGGAGGCGCGGTGCCAGGAGCCATCGCCGATCTCAGGGCGGAAAACCGCACGGATGATGCGAGCGGCTGAAGGGGTCTCAGCCGCTCTCGCTCGTCTCGCGAAGCAGTCCAGAAAGTTGTGAACGCCGGCTGATCCCCAGCTTGCCGAATGCCCGGTGGAGGTGGGCGCCGACCGTTCGGTGTGACAGGTAGATCTGATCGGCGATCTCCTTGTTCGTGAGGCCATCGGCCGCCAGGCGCACCACCTGGATCTCCTGCCCCGTCAGCAGGCGATCGATGTCAGCGGAGACCGGGTTGGACCGAGCGGAATCCACCCCTCCAGCTGCGCGGAGCTCTGCGGCGGCTCGCTCCGCGAGAGGACGGATGGACTCCGCTTCGAAGAGCCGCACGGCTTCCCAGAGCTGCGATCTGGCCTCGACGATCCGGCGTTCACGGCGAAGCCATTCGCCGAAGAAGAGCCGCGCCTTCGCGAGGTCGACCGAAGCTTTCGCATTCTCCCCCGCCTCGATCGCCGCTTCGAAGTGAGACCGTGCCTCAGGGCCATCGGAGAGCAGTCCACGCGATCGTTCCACGATCACTCGGAGATGACTGGAACGGGTCTCCTCGGCGATACGCGTCGCGCGGGCCAGCCAGGCTTCCGCCTCACGACGTTCACCCGATCGTGCCGCTGCCTCGGCATAGTCACCGCCTGCCCACAGGGCGACCGGCGCGTTCACGGCCGTCCGGTCGAGGTGGCTGATCGTCTCCCCGTACTGTCCCTCGTTGAGGGCGAGTTGCGCTGCCGCCCACTCCGCCGTGGCCGCGATACGGGCGAACGGTTGAGGACCTGACAGATCCGTCACCACTTTCAGCGCGTCGAGAGCGAGTCCCCGCTCACCTCGGAGGGCTCTGGCGTGCGCGATCTGTGCCGCAGCCATGCCTCCCACCACGCCGAGGTCCAGATCGCGGCTGAGATGCAAGGCCTGCTCGACGTCAGCGAGACCATCGGTGATGTGTCCAGCCGTGATGCGGAGCCCCCCACGACCGCAGAGGCCCGTAGCCTCGTCGCTCGTCCGGGAGGCGGAATGGAACGCACGCGTCGCCGCATCCCACACCGTCTCGGCGGCATCCAGGTCGTTGATCTCCTCGGCGCTGAAGGCGAGACAGTTGAGGAGGACGGCGTCGGTGGGGCGGAGCCGTCTGTCGAACGCCCTGAGCGACGCTTCGACGTCGTTCGCACCGGTACCGGGTTCCATCAGGGTCAACCCGATGCCTTGGAAGACGTCGTCCCCTCCGGTCGGGACAGCCCGGAGTCCGTCGGCGATGAACGTCTTGACATCGCTCGGCTCGCCCAGGATGTACGCACGGACGGCCGCGAAGACGAGAACCTCGATCTTGTCGTCGTCGTGGGTGAACCCGGTTGCCAGTTCGGCGAGGTCGCGAGCGCTTCTGCCCTGGAATCCCGTGGTCTGGCTGAGCATCCATTCGGTCCGGGCCAGCTGCAGCACGTCGGCCTCCGACGCGACCACGGGCCCTGCCTGGTCGACGAGCTCGGCCGCGAGCGCGGGTCTTCCGGCTTGACGCGCGGCCTCGGCGGCGGCGACCAGCCTCCGCGCCCTGTCGCTGAACCCGGGGGTCAGATCGGCAGCTCTGCGCCAGGCTGCCGAGGCCTCCGTCCGTGCTCCACGGCCCTCGGCCACCCGCGCCGCCTTCTCGAGTTCGGCGGCGATGGCCTCATCCCAGCCTGACGTGGCCGCCGCACGGTGCCAGGCGGAGCGACCTGGGTCGGAGATGACGTCTGCGAGCGCTCGATGGGTATCGGCACGGATTCCCGAGTCGGCGGCGTCGTAGAGCGCGGAGCTCACCAGCGGATGCTTGAACTCGTACGTACCACCGCGCAGCCTCAAGAAGTCCAGCCGCTCCGCCGGTATGAAGTCACGCTCGGACAGGCCGAGGTCGCCGAGCGCGGCGACGACCTCCTCGAGATCCGCGCCCTGACCGGCGGCAGCCACGAGCATGGCTCGCCGTGCCGAGTCCGGAAGCCGATCCATCTCGGACAGGAAGGTACGCTCGAGCCGGTCTGTGATGGGCAGACGATCGTCGCGGCCTCGGCGCACGTTCCCCTCTGATCGCGCTGTCGATGCGAACTCGGTCAGCGCCAAGGGGTTTCCGAGCGAACTGTCGAGTACGAGCTCCAGCGCGCGGTCGGGCAGGGCCGGAGCCCGCCGGAGAATCAGCTCGGCCGCGCCTGCACGATCGAGGGACTCCAGGTGCACGTGGTCGGGGAACTGGCTCGCCAACTCATCGAGGTTGCGCACAGATCGCGTCGTCGCGAGGAGGAAAGCCCGGGTTCCGCGCAGTCGCTTCGCCAGGAACGCGATGACCTCGTGGGTCGAGGCGTCGACCCAGTGGAGATCCTCGGCGATCATCAGTATCGGGGATGCCTCGGCAGCCTCCTCGACGAGGCCCAACGCCGCCAGCCCCAGCAGGAGACGGTCTGCCTCGCCCTCGTCGGACATTCCGAAGGCCACCTTGAGCGCCGACGCCTGACGGAGCGGGAGAGCGTCGAGCCCTGTGAGAAGCGGCTGGAGGAGCTGGTGCAACCCCGCGAAACCGGCCGCCTCCGCGTTTCGCACCCCGGCGCACTCCAAGACTCGGAAGCCGCGTCGCTCCGCGACGAGTTGAACTGCCCACGCGAACGCCGTCTTGCCGATACCGGGTTCGCCGTCGATGAGGAGAGCTCCACCCTCACCGGCACCGGCACGCCGCAGGGCTTCGGTAGCCAAGTCGAGCTCAGCAGCACGACCCACCAGGCTGCCGTCGGCAGATGACTTCACATCACGAGATTATCCTCCTGCAGCACCGTCACGATAAGACCTGCCGTGCCGGGAATCTCGAAGCTGTGGAACGATGCATGACCGACGGGGGCACCGGCACGATCCACTCGGACCCTGCCCGCTGGATTCGGTCGGGCGTCGTGCCGCGCCCAAAGAGCCCGGAAGTCCTGATCCCGCACCGCGAGGCGCCCGACCACCTGCTGGAATCGGAGGTCATAGGGGTCGCCGTGGTAGCGCAGTTCGGCAGCGCTAGCGGCCGCCCGGGTCTCCCAGTCGGCCTCGTTCCGACTGTCCTGGGAGAAGGTCCACTCCACGAGGTTGAGACCGTGCTCGATCCGGTGATTCCTCAGCTGGCGTGCACGATCGTTCACGAGAAGCACGTCCAGATTGCTGGAGGCGACGTACGCCGGGGTCTCAAGCCAACCGTTCAGCAGTTCTCTGACGGTCTCCGGAATCACACCGTCGTGGCTGGGACCCGAATTCGCGACGGGGTGCAGGCTTCGCAGCCGAAGGAGGTACTGCTCCGCGTTCCGGTCGAGCCTGAGTGCGCGGGCGAGTCCGTGCAGCACCTGGTCAGACGGCTCTTTGTCGTGGCCCTGCTCCAGCCGGAGGTAGTACTCCGGGCTGATGGACGCCAACATCGCGACCTCTTCCCGCCGCAACCCGGGTACGCGTCTGTTCGACTCCCTCTGCAGCCCGACGCATTCGGGCTGCAGCAACGCCCGGCGCGCCCACAGGTATTCGCCGAGGACTGTCACCGAGCGGGTCCTCCGTCTCGTGGCCGTCACCGCACACCGCCGGCCATACGTGCAGCGGCCGACACCGCTGCGTGGTCTTGCCCCGGCGAGCCGCCGCCGGCGCCGATGCCTCCGATCACCACTCCCTCTGGGTCGAGGATCGGAACACCACCGGCGACGAAGGCCAGCTTCGTCGAGGACGCCGTCTCGATGGTGGCCATCGGCCCGCCCGGCGAAACCCCACCGCTCAAGTCGGACGTCGACGCCCCGAAGTAGACAGCCGTCCGCGCCTTGGCGATCGAGCTGTCGATGGCACCGACGACCGCGCCATCCATCCTGGTGACCAGAACCAGATGCCCCCCGCCATCGACCACGGCGATGCACGCAGGAATGCCGCTCTCCCGAACCGTCTTCATCGCCTCGTCCGTCAGTAGTCGCGCGAGCTTCAACGGGAGAATGATCGGTGAGATCACTGCCATGTCCATAGTCAAAGGATGTCGGTCGGCGCTGGGTGCACGCATCGGTCAAATGACCACATCGCACCCGCCCCGTCCTGTCCGCGGTGTTCCTAGGCCAGTGAGGCGAGCTTGGCCGCGGAATCGCGATCCGCTCCGGCCCAGGCGACCAGGGTGTCTTCGGAATCCGATCCCAGAGGCATCCGAAACTGGTCGAGTCGCATGATCCCGACTCCCGGGTGTCGGATCAGGACGGTCAACTCATCGGGGACGTCGCTGTTCCGCGCCCAGGACTCGGCGAACAGCGTGCTGTTCGCCGAGAGATCGCCGATCAGACCCAGGAACCTCGCGTCTTCGGGATGGCGCGCCAACGACGACCTCAATGCGGATGCGATCACGTCGGATTTCCGGGTCCAGTCCGGGAGATCGCGATTCGTCCGATCACTCAGATACATGTACCGCGCGATGTTCGTCCCCGGGGCGTACACGGGATGGAGCGTCTTCGCTGCCACCGTCGCACCGACCACGTCCAGGTACCGGTCGTAAGCGATCATGGCCACCGCAGGCTGTGATTCGAGCATCCGGATCACCGTGTCGCGAAGCGGCTCGCTCATCGGCGACACGCCGACACCGAAGGCATCAGGCCGGCTCTCGGAGTCGTGAATCAGCCGAACCGGATGCCTGCGCGATTCGAAGCGCGGTGATCGCATCGGCGGCACCGGATCCGGACTCCGGCAGGAGGACGGTGAGCACGTGGTCTTCGTCTCCGGTCATCGTCAGGCACTGCACCGCGAACTCCACATGACCGAAGCCGGCGATATCCAAGCGGAGCTCGCTGCGGTCCAGCGGGGCCGCCTCGTGCGCCGCCCAGAGACGCTGGAAGTCGCCGTCTCGCATGGACAGCAGCCCCACGATGTCCTGGAAGCCGGTCGAGTGCGGGTCGCCGTAGAAGCGAAGGGCCGAGACGAACCGCCTCGCGCTTGCCTCCCAGCCGAGGTCGGCAGCTCTCCAATCCCCACCGAACACGTTCAGCACCAGATTCGACCCGGGGCGCATGGTACCCGGCACTATCGCATCGGCGAGACCGTTGGCCATGACGACGGTCTGGTTGCGGTCGGTGAGGAAGGCCGGTGTCGTCGACCAGTTCGCAAGCAGTCTCGCCAGACTCGTCTCTACGGCCCCCAGCAGTCGGGAGTGCTCCACCGGGCGGAATGTACCGGACTGGATCCGAACGAGACGGACCATGTAGCTGAGGGCGCCCTCGTTCAGATGAAGTGCGCGCGCCAGCGACTGGAGAACCTGTTCCGACGGTTGATGGCCTCTGCCCTGCTCCAGGCGAAGGTAGTACTCGGGACTGATTCCAGCGAGCTGCGCCACCTCATCCCGCCTCAACCCCTGCACCCTTCGACCGGGCATCGTGCGCATACCGACGTCTTCGGGGCGAAGCTCAGCCCGACGGGCCCTGAGGTAGTCCCCAAGCGGTGAGTCCACTGCGCGACCCCATTCTCTGCACCGGTCGGGCCCGCTGCCCGTCACCTTGAACGTGTCAAGCCAACCAGCGGGCCGCGCTGGACTCCATGCAGAAGACAGGCAGTATCGACGCGTCCAGGCAGTTATCGAGCTGACTTTTTCGTCAGGACACCCGGTAGCGGGCGATCGCTTTCTCATCCCAGGAGATTCCGGTTCCCGGCCGGTCGGGCACAGTGAGCACACCGTCGTGGGGCCGAAGCGGATCCTCGAGCACAGGATCGGCCCAGTCGACCCATTCGAGCCAGTGCGCTGTAGGCGTCACGCGCAGGAGGTGAGCCGAGACCTCGGGGTAGAGATGGTTGGAGAGTTGGATTCCGGCTCCGTCGCTCAGGCCGGCCGCCCTCAGCCATCCGGTCACTCCACCGATTCTCATGAGATCGGCCATCGCGTAGTGAGTGGCGCCGGACTGGAGGAATGTATAGAAGTCTCTGACCCCGTAGTAGTTCTCTCCCATCTGGATGGGAGTCCGGATCTTGTGGGCGAGCTCACGATAGGCGGCGACGTTGCTGTAGTCGATGGGTTCTTCAAGCCAGTAGAGCCCTTGATCGTCGAGCTCGTGGCACCGCCTGATCGCATCTCCCGTGCCCAACGCCTGGTTGAAATCCACCATGAGGTTGACCCCGTCGCCGACGCCGTCCCGAACGGCAGCGATCGCTTCGAGGTCATCGCGCACGTCAACGTTCCCGAGACGGAGCTTCAGTGTGTCGAAGCCGCCTTCGGAGAGGAGGTCGGCTGCCTCCTGGGCGAGGGTATCCGGAGAATGTCGCCACAGCCCGTTGCTGTTGTACGCGCGCACGTCGCCCGCGGTGCCACCGAGCAGTTCAGCGAGCGGCAGGCGTGCCGATTTGGCCGAGGCGTCCCAGAACGCCATGTCTAGCGCCGAGATGGCTATCTGCGAGATGCCGGTCTCGCCGACGACGTTCAGTGCCTGCCTGGCTCGAGCGTAAGCGTCCAGGGGCGCCACGTCGGATCCCGTCAGCGCCTCTGCGAGATCGCGGATTTCGGCCGCGATGGCGGGCATCGCGCCGGCACGGTACGGGGTGACGTAACTCGAGCCCGTGACACCGTTGGCCAGGTGGGCGTCGATGAGCACGAGGGGCCAGGAGTCGAACCGGCCGATGGCGGCGATCACGGGCCGTCTGAGCGGTACGACGACCGTGCGGACCTTCACACTCTGCAATTTCATCCGTGTCATGCCGAGGCTTCCTATCACGCGAAGATGCGACGCAAAGCGTTCGTGGTCGTGAGATCCAGCAGCTCTTCGCCCCGGCCCGACAGAATCGTGCGGATCGCGTAGAGGGCGAAGCCCTTGGCCTGCTGCGCCGTGATCGCCGGTGGGATCGACAGTTCCTGACGTGCTGTCATCACTTCGACGAGTGCCGGGCCGTCGTGCTCGAGCGCTTCGCGGATCGCTTCATCGAGGTCGCGCGGATCGACCACGCGGCGTCCGAACAACCCGATCGATCGGGCGACCGCCGAGAAGTCGGGGTTCACGAGCTCCGTCCCGTAGTTCACGATCCCTGCCGCCTTCATCTCGAGTTCGACGAAGTTGAGGGAGGAATTGTTGATGACGATCACCTTCACGGGCAGCCTCAGCTGGACCAGGGTGAGGAGCTCGCCGAACAGCATCGCCAGCCCGCCGTCGCCGGCGATCGCGACGACCTGCCGCCCGGGGTGCGACACCTGAGCGCCGATCGCGTGGGGAAGCGCGTTGGCCATCGTCCCGTGATTGAACGACCCGAAAAGGCGTCTCTGGCCGTTCATCGTCAGGTAGCGGCTGGCCCAGACCACGGGAGACCCGACGTCCATCGTGAAGATCGCGTCGTCTGCCGCCGCTTCATCCAGGATCTTCGTCATGTACTGCGGGTGGATCGGGGTGCGGTCTCGGTCGTTCACGGCCAGCGCGTCCAGCGATGCCCGGGTTTTCGTGTAGTGCTTCTTTGCGCGCTCCAGGTGGCTCGAATCCGTCTTCGTCTCGAGATGCGGAATGAGCGCCTCAACCGTCTCCTTCACGGTTCCCACGAGCCCGACGGCGATGGGCGCGCGTCGCCCGAGGTGTTCCCCGCGCACGTCGACCTGCACATAGGTCTTGTCCGTGGGCAGGAATTGGCGGTAGGGGAAATCGGTGCCGAGGAGGAGCACCGCGTCTGCCTCTTCGATCGCCTTGACCCCTGAGGCGAAGCCCAGGAGCCCCGTCATGCCGACGTCGAACGGGTTGTCGTACTCCAGCAGTTCCTTGCCGCGGAACGTGTGGACGATCGGTGCCTTGAGGATATCTGCCACGCGCATCACCTGTTCGTGTGCACCGGCGGTTCCCGCTCCGCCGAGGATGGTGATCTTCTCCGCGCCGTTCAGCGCTGCAGCGGCATCCTTCAGCTGGACGGTGTCGGGGATCACCGCCGACTTCGTCGGAACGATGCTGCGGGGCTCGTCCAACGGCTCAGTGAGGGCGAGGAAGACCTCGCCCGGCACGACGACCACTGCCACTCCTCGTCGCTCGATGGCCGTCCTGATCGCGATCTCGAAGATCCGAGGTGCCATCTCCGGAGTGCTGATCAGCTCCGTGTAGACGGAGCACTCTGCGAAGAGGGTCTGCGGGTGGGTCTCCTGGAAGTATTCGGAACCGACCTCGTTCAGCGGGATCTGCGCGGCGATCGCCAGCACCGGGACCCGGGTGCGCTGCGCGTCGAAGAGACCGTTGACCAGATGCGTGTTGCCCGGTCCGCAACTGCCCACGCAGACGGCCAATTCGCCCGTGAGTCCTGCCTCGGCTGCTGCGGCGAAGGCACCCGCCTCCTCGTGCCTGACATGTTCCCAGGAGATGCTTCCGTCGCGACGGATGGCGTCGACGAACCCGTTGAGGCTGTCACCGGGAAGTCCGTACACGTGGTCGATCCCGCTCGCGCGAAGCACGGCGATCATATTGTCTGCAACGGTGGTCATGGTCATTTCTCCCTGCTCATGCCGGTGAACTCGACGATGTCGAGGCCGGCGTTGTAATCGGTGGTGAAGGCGAGCCCGTCCTCGCGGACGTAGACGTCGGCCGTCTGGATCACGGCCCGCCCGCCCGGTCGAGGGTCGACGACGGTCTCGGGGGCGGCGGGCACGAAGGCTCCGATCTGCTCCGGCCGGAACGGGTCGGAGATGTCGAAGGCGCGGAGTCCGGCGTTCTGGTAGGTGGCGAACACGATCTCGTCGGAGATGAAGCTTCCCGGTCGGTTCTCATGGAGGTTGTGCGGACCGAAATGCCGGCCCTTCCGCGCGTAGTCGTCCTCCGCCGGAGTCGGCAGCGTCGAAATGCTGACCGGGTTGGCCGGAACGCGGATGTCGAAGATCCACACGTGCTTGAGACCGTCGCCGAGCTCGTCGGAGGTGGCTTCGTCCGCCACGACGACGAGTCCGCGGTCGGGCAGAGGAAGGGCGGTGTGCGTTCCTCCCCCGAACGGTGGTGACCAGTTGCGGTGGCTGATCCGTGTCGGATCGGAACGATCCGTGATGTCCAGCAGGGTCAGCCCCCCGTCACGCCAGGACGCGTAGGCGGTGTCGCCGGAGACGATGGCGTGGTGCAGCGCGTAGCGCCACATGCTCTCGTCCCAATCTGGTATCTCACCGGCACCGGAGTTCATTCCCGGTAGCCAGTACCGCCCCGAGAACACCGGTCGTGCCGGGTCTGCGAGATCGATGACGGCGAAGATGTAGTCGGTGAAGCCCTGCGGGAGAACGGATGCGTACGCGTAACGCCCTCCGACGTACCAGAGCCGGTGCACCCCGACTCCATCCACGGGCAGGAACGATATCTGCCGAGGGTTCCCCGGGTCACTGATGTCGTAGATGGCGACCCCGGCGCTCCAGTCCTGGGGTTCTCCCTTAACCCGGCTTCCCACCGATCCGCCGTAATAATCCGCTTCGACGTCGAATTTCTTCCAGAGGTCTTTCGCGTGGATCACCAACAGCAGATCATCGGCCGCCTGCAGGTGGATGTTCCAGGTGTTCCGCGGTGCAGGATGGAAGCCCGCCGGCCGGGGGTTCTTGGGGTCACGGACATCGATGACGCTGAAGCCACTGTTGAAGAGGTGGCCGACGTAGACGTGGTCACGGTAGTACTGCAGCTGCATCGCATCCGGTCGCCCTCCCTGATCCGAGTGGGCGACGTGCGTGAAGCCGATCTCGAGGTCGGCCGGCCGGGGGTCCATGGTCATCGCAGCCGCACGGGAGCCGCGTCGATCCGGGTGCGGACGATGAGGTACGGCGGCACTCGGTCCTCCGTCCCGTTGAACAAGGGCGACCGGGGCAGCTGGTTGGCGCTGAGGTAGAGGTATCCGTCGGCTGCGATCGCGAGCGTGTCCGGCCAGAGGAGAGCGGGGCCGTGGAACACCGTGGACCAACTCCCGTCGCGGCTTCGTTTGACGACCGCGGAGTGCTCGTACGCCGTGGCGTAGACGGCACCGTCGGTATCTGATTCCAGGCCGTCCGAGGCGCCTTTGTCCCCGAGGTCGCGGATCGTCGACGCCACCTCCAGGTCGGGGAGGTCTCGGTCTCTGAGCGCCTCGGTGCTCACGCTGTACAGACGCCGGCTGGACAGCGGGCAGTAGTACAACGTCGAGCCGTCAGGGCTGATGGCGATTCCGTCAGCCCCGACCTGGTAACCGTCGCGCACAATTCCCTGGACAATCGCACGGAACTGGTCGCTGGCCTGGGTGCTCGCGTGGCCTCGAAGTCGTGACCACCATTCCCCCGTTGCGAGGTCGATCACGATGAGTGCACCGGTCGGCTGAGAGTCGGTGACGTAGGCGTAACCCGCCTCTCCCTGGCTGAGGTCGAATCGCACGTCGTTCAGGTAGCTCGTCGCGGTCAGTGCCCCTTCGGTCGGGTGGAGCACACGGATCACCTCACCCGAGGTGAGATCGACCTGGACGAGCTTGGGACCCCCGTCGACCCACGGCTCGAACGACGGCGCTCCCGTGTCGAGCAGCCAAAGTGTGCCGTCGGGCGCCACCACGACGCTCTGCACGGAGACCAGGTTGTCCGAGCTGGTTCCGGGGGCCCAGGCGTTCACCTGCGCGTCGGGGTAGGCCACCGCCTTGCCATCGACGATCTCCGCAACGGTGAAAGGCACGTCGTCTCCCCATCGGGGGAAGGAGACGAACACCCGCCCGTCATCCGAGACGGTCAGACCCGTCGGCATGTTGTCCTCGAGGGCCGCGACGACCTCGTAGCCGTCGGCGACCCAGGCGCCCAACGGAAGGCTTGTCTCGTGGGACAGCAGTTCTGCACCGGTGGATGTGATCTCTGTCATGACTTTCTCCTTTTCATGAGTTGCTGACAAGGGGAAAGCTAGGAGCGTTCGAGCGGGTTGTGATGGCCTCCGGGGGGACAGCTTCGCGGATGATCCTCCGGGGGTCAGGCTGTCGGCACGATCTCCCGGGTCGTCGATGATGCCAGCGGTGAGAGGAGATCGCCGATCCAGGCGGCTCCGATCACCGCGTATTTGTCCCTGTAGGCCCGATCGATGTCGGTGGCGCTCGGAGCGGCCACTCTCAGCACGACTTCGCGCTGCACACCGCCGGCTCTCACGATGACGTGGGGCGCTGAGGCGGCCCGCCTGAACCAACCCGATTCGGGTCCGTGGGACGACCGGATGTACAGCGCACCGTCCAACCCGACCACCCAGATCGGCACGAACCGGTGGGCGGTGCCGTCGGCTCGAAGGGTCGAGATCTCGAGTTCCTCCGATGCGCCGATGGCGTCGAGCTCGTCTGCGGTCCAGCCATTCATGGTCTCTCCTTCTTCGGTTGTGGATGCGCCCGAAGCTACGACCTCTCGCCCACCTCGTCGTGGCCCTGGCCGGGACGGTCATGCCCTGCCTGGCTGTCCCCGTGAGGGCCATGTGCTGGGCGGCGCCCGCTCCCTAACGTTGCGGTCGTCACGTCACGTCACGTCGTTGGCGGACCCCATTCTCACGAAGGAGAAAATCGTGCCGTACTTCACCACTTCCGAGGGCATCGAGCTCTACTACACCGACAACGGGGCCGGCCAGCCCATCGTGTTCAGCCACGGCTGGCCCCTCTCCAGCGACGCGTGGCAGGTCGAGCTGAAGGTGTTCGCCGACGCCGGCTACCGCACCATCGCCCACGATCGACGTGGGCACGGCCGGTCGGCGAAGACCTCCACCGGCAACGACATCGACACGTACGCCCGGGACCTCGCCGAGCTGATCGAGCACCTCGACCTCCACGACCTCGTCATCTGGGGCCACTCGACCGGTGGCGGCGAGGCGGTCCGCTACGCCGCGCAGTACGCGAACGGCCGTGTCGCGAAGGTCGTGACCGCCGGGGCCATCCCTCCGGTGATGCTCAAGTCGGAGAAGAACCCGGAAGGGTCTCCGATCGAGGTGTTCGACGACATCCGCGCGGGAGTGCTGAAAGACGCGTCGCAGTTCTGGATCGACCTCGCCGAGGGCCCGTTCTACGGCGCCAACCGCCCGGGCAGTTCCGTCTCGGAGGGCGCGAAGCGCGACTTCTGGCGCCAGGGCGCGCTGGTGAACCTCGCCTCGGCCTACGACTGCGTGAAGGCGTTCTCGGAGACCGAGCAGTTCGACGACTTGAAGGCGCTCGACGTCCCGATCTACATTGCGCACGGCTCCGACGACCAGATCGTCCCCATCGCCGGAGCCGCCGAGCAGAGCATCAAACTCGTCAAGCACGGCACGCTCAAGGTGTACGAGGGTGCGCCGCACGGCATCTACGGCGACTACCAGGACGAGCTGATCAAGGACGTGCTCGCCTTCATCAAGGCGTGACGGCATGAGAACCCTCCGCCCCCGACCGCCGTTGAACACCTTCGGTATTGCTTTCGGGCTGACCGGGCTGGCCGGAGCGTGGACCGAGGCGGCGCGATCACTCGCGTCGCCTCCGGCCATCGGCGAAGCCCTCTGGGTTCTCGCGCTCCTCGTCTGGCTCGTCACGGCCGCCCTCTTCATCAGCCGGCTGCACGGATGGAAGGATCTGACCGGGGACCTGAAGAACCCGGTGCTCGCTCCTTTCGCGGCCCTCATCCCGATTCCGCCGATGCTTCTGGGCGCCCATCTCCAGCCGACTCTGCCTGCCGTTGGCGTGCCGCTCGTCTGGGTCTGCGTCGTCGTGTCAGCGGTGTTCGGATCGTGGTTCATCTCGCAGCTCCTGACCGTCTCGCGAGGGTTCGGCCCCGTGCACAGCGGGTACTTCCTGCCGACGGTCGCGGCAGGTCTGCTGACCGCCCAATCGCTGGCGGTGATCGGGCAACCGAAGCTCGCCGTCGGCGCTCTCGGCATCGGGATGCTCTTCTGGCTGCTGATCGGCGGTGCCGTGATCGCCCGGCTGATCGCCGGTCCCGACTCCCTGGCGGCACTGATGCCTACCCTCGGCATCTTCTCGGCCCCACCCGCGGTAGCGGGCAACGCCTGGTGGATCATCAGCGGCGGCCAGGGCGGCATGATCATCGATCTGCTGGCCGGAGCGATGGCGGCGGTCATCGCTCCCCACCTGTTCCTGATCGGACGGTACGCGAAGCTGCCTTTCGCCCTCGGTTTCTGGGCGCTCACCTTCACGGCCGCCGCCAGCGCCACCTTCACGCTTCGGCTGCTGTCGCTCGAGAGCGGTACCTGGGCCACGGTGGCCGCGTGGTTCGTGCTCGTCGCTGCCACGGTGTTCATCGGTGCGATCGGCGTCCGTTCCGTGCCACTGCTGGCGCCGAGAAGAGGGCCGCGACTAGTGAGCACAGCCCCGTGACCGTTAGCAGTGGGCGCGCATCCAGGTAGACGACCGTGAGCGGGTGCGACGGCGTCAGGACGGCGAACTCGGACATCACCGTGAGTATGGTGACCGCGGCAGCTACCAGCGCCGCGGTCACGACCACGATCACGACTTCCCATGCGACCTGGAGGATCGTCGTCGCGCGCGGCGCACCGATCCCGTGCAGAACCGAGGATTCGTACCGCCGCCTGAACGACCGAAGCAGGAGGGCGGCGCCACCTCCCGCCGCGCCGAGCAGCACCGGGCCCCCGAGGATGAGCGCGATGCCGCCGAGGGGAGCGGTGGCCGGATCGCCCGTGGCGCTCGACGCCACCGCGTTGCCGGCGAGGAGGGTGCTGGGGAGCCCGATGGCGACGAAGAACGGGGTGATCGCGGCCGCGCCTTGAGGCGTTCGCGCGACGGCTGCGCGGGCGACGTAGAACGACGGTGACCATCGATATATGACGACACCGCTCCAGGCCCCTGACACCCACCCCAGAGCGCGCCAGCCCAGAAGCGTGGTGATCGTCACCAGCACCGGTCCGATCAGCAGGGCCCCCGAACCGCCGGTGTCGACGGATCGTGGGAGCCCTCCGAGCAGCTGGAACGCGAGCAACGCCAAGGCCACGGTGAGAACGACCCTTGCCCAGGGGATCCGCTTCTCGTTTCCGGTTACGCCTCGCGTGTTCACGGTACGGAGCACCGACTCCTGACCCGACAACTGCTGTAGTGGCGGGACGCGGGAGGCGCTCAGAGCGGCGGGGATGCCCGAGAGCCCGACCAGGGCGATGACGCCCACCACAGCGATCGACGATCCGACCAACCCGAGGTGCGCCGCCGGAGAACCGAGGTCCGGCAACGACCCGAGAGCCAGGTCGACGAGCAACGGGGAGAATGCCGCCCCCACCGACCCGCCCAGCACGCCACCGACCATCCCGACGACCAGGATCTCCACGATGTTGATCTCCGCGACCTGCCGTGGCAGTACACCGGCGATCTGCCACAAGGCGAAGGAGTCCGATCGAGCACGAACGATCGCACGCGTTGTCGACGTCATCACGATGACGACCGATGTGACGGTGAACGCGATGACGGTTCCGGCGATCGCGAGGAGCGCCAGGGATCGGACCCCGGTGACGGGAATCGCCGTGTCGATGAGTGTCGCCGGGATCGTCAGCGCGAAGGCGGCGACCACCGCCACCAGCACCCCACCGACCCACCAGCCCAGAGACCTTCGAAGGTCGCCAAGGACGAGTCGACCGATCATGCCGCGCGCTCCACTGCTTCGAACACCTGCCGTGCGGATGGACGGATCAGCTCGCGGTGCAACTGCCCACCCCGGAGCACGAGCACACGATCCGTGCGCGCCGCGGCTTCGGGGTCGTGTGTCACCACCACGACAGACCGTCGCCCGTCTGCGACTCGGCGAAGCAGCCCCATCACGCCGGCCCCGGCGACGGCGTCCAGAGCACCCGTCGGTTCGTCGGCGAACAGGATGCGCGGGCGGGAGAGCAAAGCTCGAGCAACCGCGACCCGCTGCTGCTGCCCTCCCGAGAGCCTCTCCGGTCGAGCTTCGTGGAGGCCCTCGAGCCCCACGTCGAGCAGAACGGCGTCGATCTCGCGTTTCGACACTTCTCGTCCCGCCAGTCGCGCCTGCAGCTCGACGTTCTCCCTGACGTCGAGCGCCGGGATCAGATTGCACGACTGGAAGATGAAACCGACCTGATCACGTCGCAGCTTCGCGATCGCGGCTGCTCTCAGCTGCGTGAGATCGATACCGGTCAACGAGACCGTTCCGGCGGAGACCCGCTCGAGGCCACCCAGGCAATACAGAAGGGTGGACTTTCCCGAGCCGCTGGGCCCGACGATGGAGACGAACTCACCTTCACCCACCTGCAGGGTGATGTCGTTCAGCACCGTGATGACCTCGCGACCCCGACCCGCGGGATAGTCCTTGCTTATGCTGTCGGCCTGTACGAGCATTGCGGCCCCCCTTCCCGGTCATCGTAGGGACGCCACTGATGACGCAGGGTGACCCGTCCGGGAACAGTTCCGCGCCCTGCCTGTCCGCGCGAGGGCCATGACCGGCCGAGCGGCTTTCCCTAGCGTCGAACACATCATGACGACGACCGACTCACACCCGACAGCTTCCGATGCCGGCACATTCGCCATAGGCGGTGAACTCACGGTGAATCGCCTCGGCTTCGGGTCGATGCAACTCACCGGCCGCAATGCTTTCGGTCCTTCGCCCGATGTCGAGCGAGCACACCGCGTCTTGCGACGAGCGGTCGAGCTCGGCGTTACCTTCATCGACACAGCGGATGCCTATGGCCCCGGCGTCGCCGAATCGTTGATCGCCAGCGCGCTCACCCCCTACGCCCCCGACCTGGTGATCGGCACGAAGGGCGGATTCGTCCGCGGGCGCCGAGGAGAGTGGATCGTCAATGGCAATCCGACCCACCTCCGCGAAGCACTCGAAGGCAGCCTCAAACGACTCGGTCGGGATGTCATCGACCTGTACCAGCTCCATCGGGTCGACCACGCAGTCCCACTGGCCGATCAGATCGGAGCACTCGAAGACCTTCGACGGGAAGGAAAGATCCGACACATCGGGTTGAGCGAGGTGACGGTGGAACAGATTCAAGCCGCACGCGAGATAGCGCCCATCGCAACCGTGCAGAACCTCTACAACCTCGTCGACCGAGACGCCGAGGAGGTCGTCGAATTCTGTACCGCGAACGACATCGGATTCATCCCCTGGTTTCCGCTCGCCACCGGCGCGCTCACTCGACCGTCCGGGCCGTTGGGTGACATCGCGAAACGCACAGGGGCATCCCCTTCCCAGATCGCGCTCGCCTGGCTCCTGCGTCGTTCGCCCGTGATGATACCGATTCCAGGGACGAGCAATCCCTCGCACGTCGACGACAACGTCGCCGCCGGATCACTTCAGTTGCGGGAGGATGAGGTCGCCCTCCTGAGCAGGATCCGCCGATGACGTCGACGGATGACCGGCGGCCACGGTCGCAGACTCTCGCGCTGGCTGGAACCGTTTTTGCCTCTGTCGTGGTGGCAGCAGCAGCGGGCGCAGGCACGCCATTGCTTTCGCTGTATCAGCGCACCTGGGGCTTTCCTCTTTGGCAGCTCACATTGGCGTTCGCGATCTACGCGGTGGCACTCCTCACGACTCTCCTCATTGCAGGGTCGCTCTCCGATCACCTCGGCAGGCGGCCGATCCTCATCGGCGCGTTGATTCTGATGGTGCTCGCAAGCACGCTCTTTCTGATCGATGACCAAATCGGGTGGGTCATTGCAGCACGGGCCATCCAGGGGATGGCTACCGGAGCTGCCACGAGCACCTTCACTGCGGCGATCATCGAGCTGGCGTCGGCACGTCACAAACCAGTGATGACCGTGGTGACCAGCGCGGCACCGGTCGGAGGGTTAGCCCTTGGCGCCCTGTCCACCGGTGCAGCGAGCGACCTGCTTACCGACCCCACCCGAGTGGTGTTCGGCATGTTGATCGTGTTCTTCCTTATCGGGATCATTGCTGTCTCCGTCGCTCGAGAGACCCGGGCACCGCTGGCGGGGGCGATCCGTTCTCTCCGCCCTCGTCTGGTGGCGCCGGCCGCGGCGCGCAGCTGGTTCATCTCCGTCGCGCCACTGGTCGCATCTGGCTGGATGTTCTCAGGACTCTTCCTGGGATTGGCTCCGACGTTCGACCGGTCTGAGTTCGCGATCGAGAGCGGCACTCTGAACGGGCTCATCGTTGCGCTGCAGCCAGCGTCTGCAGCGCTGGTCGGACTCGTGTTCTCCAGGGTTCGGCCCCGCCTCGCGGCCATGACTGGATCGGTTCTCATGCTCGCCGGGGCAGCGGTGACTCTCGCCGGCCTGGCTAGTGGCTCCCTGGTAGCGACAGCGGTGGGAGCGGTCGTGGGTGGTGCCGGGCAGGGGGCCGGATTCGGCTCCTCCCTCAGGATTCTGGCCCCGCTGTCGAACGGCACCGATCGAGCCGGGATGTTCTCCGCCGTGTACCTGATCGCCTACGCGAGTTACGGCATACCGGTGCTCGCGGCGGGTGCGCTCTCCGGACTTTCGGACCTGTCGACAGTCGTGGTGATCTACTGCGCCGTGGTCGCCGTTCTCGCCGCCTGGGCATTGATCTCGATCTATCGGATTGACCGCCGCGGCAATCAATCTACGACCCGAAGTAAAGGAATCTCTTCATGACCATCACCTCAGAGACAGAGCCGGTGACATCGCACAGCGCACCGAATCTGGTGATTCGAGCAGCAAACGGAGAGGAGTATGCCTACCGGCGGTTCGGAACCGTCTCCGATGGAGTGCCTACTGTCTTCCTCCAGCATTTCCGCGGCAACCTCGACAACTGGGACCCGGTGCTGGTGGATGCCATCGCCGAGAGGCGCGAAGTCATCCTGGTCGACAATGTCGGCGTCGGCGGATCCTCCGGCGCGGTACCGACGACTGTGGCGCAGATGGCTCGTGACATCACAGCGTTCTTGGACGCACTCGAAGTGACGCGTTACGATCTGTTCGGATTCTCGCTGGGTGGCTTCGTCGCACAGGAGCTCGCCCTTCTTCGGCCGACCGCAGTTCGCACCGTGACACTGGCCGGCACCGGCCCCATGGGGGCTCCGCGTATGCACGGTTGGCGAGAAGACATTCGGCGCGAGTCACACCACGACCAGAGCACAGCAGAGAGCCTGCTCTACATCTTCTTCGCCCACACCGACTCCAGTAGGGCGCTCGGCGCGCAGTTCCTGACCCGCATCTTCGAGCGGCAGGAGGATCGCGATGCCCCAACCACGACGGCCGCGCGGGACGCCCAGTATGACGCCGTTCTCGACTGGGGCATCCCCGACCTCGGCAAGCTCGAACGACTTCGTGGCATCACGCAGCCCACACTGATCCTCCAGGGCGACAACGACCTCATGATCCCCACGCCAGGCAGCCATATCCTGGCCGGGCTCATCCCCGATGCACGGCTGCATGTCTTCCCGGACGCCGCACATGCATCGATCTTCCAGTACCCCGAGCAGGCGGCTGCGCTTGTGAACGCCTTCCTCGATTCAACCACTAACCGAAAGGAAGACTCATGAGCACTCTGCTCGCGAAGATCATCGACGTGCACGGTGGCACTGGCTGGAGCCAGGCTGAGCGGATCACAGCGACACGCCACTTCGGGGGCGCTTTCTGGGCGTTGAAGGGCGTCCCCGGGATCGCAGACGAAGGACAGTTCACGGTGGATCTGAACCGAGAGCACACCCAACTTCACAATTTTGGCGGCGAAGGCCTGCACACCGACTTCACGCCGACTCGAGTCGCGATCGTCCGCGCGGACGGATCGATCGTCGAGGAGCTGACTGATCCGCGCGCCTCGTTCGAAGGTCACGTGCTGACCACCCCATGGACCCCGCTGCAGCTGGCGTACTTCACCGGCTACGCGATGTGGACGTACAACACGGAGCCGCACTCCTTCACCCTTCCGGGCGTGGTCACGGAGGAGCTCGGACCCTGGACGGAGGAGGACGGCCAGGTGTGGGACCGATTGCAGGTCACCTACCCGGGCACCATTGCAACGCACACACCAATTCAGGTCCTCTACGCGGACCGCGACGGCGTGCTTCACCGGCGCGACTACTCCGTGGACGTCGCGGGCGGCTCACCGAGCGTGGAATACATGACGGAGCAGACCGTGTTCGACGGACTCTTGCTGCCCAAGCACAGGGAAATCTACGTCCGCGACGAAAACGGCCATGCTCAGCGTGAGCCGCTGATCGTCTCCATCGACATCGACGACGTGTCCGTCGGTTGATGGGTGTTGGCATTCATCGACCCACCGTTCACCGTCCGCAATGACTAGTCGACGAGCGACTGAGCCAACGCCGCCAGTCGCTTGGCCGAGTGGTCATCAGCGGGTCGCCACACGACAAGCACGTCCCCTCGATCACCGGGAATCAGAAGCTGCTGGTAGGTGAGAGTCATGACGCCGAACCGGTCCACCCGAAAGGGGAACGTTCCCCTGGTCGGAGCCGGCACGGATCGTGCCCACACGGTAGCAAAATCGGGGCTGAGCGCTGCGAGCTCACCGACGACCTCGACGTACTCCTCGTCCTCGCCGTAGCTGGCAAGAGTCGCCCGCAGGCTGGACGCCACCTGCTCGCTCGCGTCGTCCCAGTCGATACCAGTACGTTCCAATGTCCTGTCGAGAAACGCGGCGCGCGCCAAGTTCACCTCGACGGCGAAGATCGGCAGGAGCGCCGTCGCGAGACCGTTAGCCGCAAAGACCGAGAGGTGCTTGTCGTGCGCGAACGCCGGCACCCCTGCCCACGAGTCGATCAGGGCGACGGCACCGGCGCGATCGGGGACATCCTGATGTTCGCGGAGCATGACCCCAACGCTAACGTGCCGCCGACAGACTGAAGGTGTTCCTCGGAGGGCCACGATGATCGGGTGGTGAAACGGTCCTTCGAAGGGCCACCACCGGCTGGCCGCCCACCGGTAGTTTCGAGCCGACGAAAGGGCAGCCATGTCGGAATTCCTGAGACCCGAGGGCACCGCCCCGACGGACGTTGCGGATGCGTTCAGCCACCTGGAACCGGCATTGATCGAGCGACTCGAGAGATACGGAGAGGTGCTCGAGATGCAACCTGGCACAGTCCTCTATCTGGCGGGCCGAGATGAGCAAGAGCTGTTCTTCGTACTCCGCGGAGCGGTCGAGATTCTGGGATACGCCCCGGTATCAGCAGAGTCGGACGTCCTGGTGCGCTACGCGCCGGGTGAAGTGGGAGGCGAGTTGGCTCTGCTGACGGGCCAGAAGTCCTTCGTTACTGCGCAGGTGACTGTGCCGTCGACAATCCGTCGGTTCAGTTCAGCGGAGCTTCGACGGATCATGGACGACGAGACCGAACTGTCAGACGCCCTCCTACGGATGTTCGTCGCCCGCCGGGAGTTGCTTCGCTCCGGCGTCGTCGCCAATTCGATCGAGATCATCGGCGATTCCCACTCGAGCGCATCCTTGGAACTTCGAAGCTATGCCGCCCGCCAGGGTGTGCCTCACCTCTGGTTCGACGCCGAGTCGGAGACCGGCCGACGCCGAATGGTCGAGACCGGACTCACATCGACGGACCTGCCGATGGTGTACAGCGCGAAAGGTGTGTTCCCGAGCACGACTCCGGGCGAGCTGGCCGAGGTCTTGGGGTTGACCTTCCCGGCCGCCGGAAGGGATGTGGAGTTGCTCGTCATCGGCGCTGGGCCCGCCGGCATGGCGGCGGCTGTCTACGGCGCTTCAGAGGGACTGCAGACAGTGGTTCTGGACGCCGTCAGCATCGGCGGACAGGCCGCAGCAAGCGCCAGGATAGAGAACTATCTGGGCTTTCCATCAGGCATCAGCGGCGCTGAGCTGCTGAAGCAGTCGACGTTCCAAGCGGAGAAGTTCGGCGCCCAGATCTACACTCCCTGCAGAGTCGAACGCCTCGACTCCTCGTCAGGCGTTCTCCGGATCGAGCTTTCCGATGGCGCGGTGCTCGCACCGCGCGCGGTGATCATCGCGTCAGGGGCGAAGTACCGAGCTCTTCCCCTGAATCGCTGGGACGAGTTCGAGATGACGAGCATCTATTACGCCGCGACCGACATCGAGGTCCGAGAGTGTGCCGGGCACCCGGTCGTCGTGGTGGGGGGTGCGAATTCAGCCGGTCAGGCCGCACTTTATCTGGCGACCGCGGGAAGTGACGTCACGATCGTCGTCCGTGGTGACATCCGCGCGAAGATGTCGAGCTACCTGGTCGATCGTGTTACTGCGACGCCGCAGATCCACGTGCTCGACCGCTCGGAGATCACCACGCTGCACGGGAGCCGGCTGTTGGAGGCCGTGACCGTCGGGGGATCGGATGGAGAACAGCTGATCGACTGCACGGCGCTGTTCTGCTTCGCCGGCGCCACACCTCAGACCGAATGGCTTTCGGACATCGGCACGGACGCGGAGGGCTTCATCCTGACCGACACCGATGTCACAACGGAGGAGGGCGACGTGTGGGCGAATCTCGGGAGGAATCCGCTGCCATTCGAGACCACGATCCCGATGGTCTTCGCCGTCGGCGATGTCCGGCATGGTTCGATGAAGCGTGTCGCAGCCGCCGTCGGTGAAGGGGCAAGTGCAGTGCACTCAGTTCACCGTGGCATCGGTTGGACCTGACGTGATGAGTGGCAGCTTGTAGTCGCGATAGTCGGTTTCCGAAATGAATTGCTCGAGTTCCAGTACCGCTGCCGACGGTTTCAGGTTGCGGAGACGAGCGACCACAACACGTCTCTTCGCATGTTCGTCCAGGACGGGCAGAGCGACAAGACCATCCTGGCCGACGAGCGCGACACCCAGCGCACCCATGACACCGACCCCGAGATTCGCGCGGACCATCGCGGCGAGCGTGCTGGGCGATGCAACCAGTCTGCTGGAGGACGGCCGCACCCGGGCCGCCTGCAGGAGATGCTCGACATCGGGGGAGATTCCTCCTGCTCCACTCCCGTCTCCAGGGGTGATGATCTCCTCGCCGTCGAGTTCCGCGATCGCGACATGTCCGCGGGCTGCTAGCCGATGATCAGGGTGCACCAGGACGATCAGCGACTCGCGCCACAACTCCGTCCACATAAGTTCCGGGTGCCTCTCGATATGAGCCAAGGAGATCAGCGCAAGATCGGCGGAGCGAGTGAACAACTGGTCCGCAAGGCTCGCCGTCGGAACTTCGACGACTTCGACTGCCACCGCTCGATGCACTCGACCGAATCGGTCCAGCAGTCGTGGCAGGACCAGGCTCGCGACACTCGACATGCTTCCCAGTCTCACGACCCCGTACGCTGCGCCATTCAGAGCGGCCACTTCGGTCCGGGCGACGTCGAGGCTTGCGAGAATGTCTCGCGCATGCCCCAAGAACGCCTCTCCGGCGGCCGTGAGCGCGACAGGGCGGGTCTGACGGTTCAGCAGGTCGGCTCCGAGCTCGCGCTCCAAGCTCGCTACGTCGGCGCTCACGCGGGACTGAGCTCGATGAAGAATCAGGCCGGCCTTCACGAACCCCCCGCGGTCGACAACGGTAACGAAGGATTTGAGCCAGACGAGTTGCATATCTCTCACTATACATCCGCTTTTCGGATGCTCACTAGCAGGAACGCATAGGGTGGGGTCGGCCTTCTCGGCACTAGCGTCGTGTCTCACACCGCCACTCTCAACGATGAGGAGAACATCATGACCGATACCGCACTGCTGGCCGGCACCACGCACGATCGCACCCGCTACGTCAATGCGATGGGCCCTCGTGGGGTCATCGGGATCATGACCCCGGGGCCGAACGTGGTGGTCGAGAACGAGATGATGGATATGAGGCCAGCCGGGGTGATCAATGCAGTGGACCGGTATTACGTCCCGAACCAGTCGATCGCAGAGGACGAGGACTGGGCCATCATCATGAGGCACGTCGCCGCGAACCTCGATGACTCGGTGCATCGCCTGAACGAAGCCCTGATCGATCATCTGATCCTCGGGATGTCTTCGCAGAGCTTCATGGGTGGGGTCAAGGGGAGCTTCGCCCTGCAGGAACACCTCGAGAACGAGTCAGGCGTTCCCGTAACGATGGGCGCGCAGGCCGCCGAGGCGGCCTTCGATGCGGTCGGTGCTCGGAAGATCGCTCTTGTCACCCCGTATTACCCGATCATCGAGAAGCACGCCGCTTCCTACTTCAACGACCGAGGCTACGACGTGGTCCACGTCGAGGGTCTGAAATGCAAGAGCATCATCGAGGTGGCATCGCAGTCGGCGGAACGACTCTCCGATGCCGTTCTGGTCGCCGACTCGTACAAGCCTGACGCCATCATCCAGCTGGGAACGAACCTCCACTTCGCTCAGGTGGCCCAGGACATGGAGAAGAAGCTCCATAAGCCCGTGTTCGCGGTGGGAACCGCGATCTACTGGAGCGCCCTGCGCAAAATGGGCATCAACGACCAGTACACCGGGTTTGGCAGCTTGCTCGAATCACACTGACGCCAGCCCACTCCTTCCGAGCACTTCCTTCTTCTCTTTCGGAGCCGACGATGCCTCTCGAACTCATCACCATACTCATCCTCGTTCTGGTCTTCGTCGCCTCTGCGCTTCTCAAGATCAACATGGGGGCTATCGCCCTCGTCGCCGCGTTCCTCGTCGGAACAATCCTCCTCGGCGAAGGCGTCGATGACGTCCTCTCGGGATTCCCGACTGACCTCTTCATCATTCTGGTCGGGGTGACTTTCCTCTTCGCCATCGCACAGAACAACGGGACCATCGACTGGGTGGTGGAGCGGGCCGTCCACCTCACCGGCGGTCGCACATGGGCCCTGCCGTGGGTGATGTTCGCCATCGCGGCCGCGCTAGGCGCGGCCGGCGCGGTCCCCCCGGCCGCGGTGGCGATCATCGCACCCACGGCACTCAGCCTCGCGCGACGGAACGGGATCTCTCCTTTGTTCATGGGGCTCATGATCGCGAACGGCGTGAGCGCCGGCGAATTCTCCCCCATCGGAGTCTTCGGCATCATCGTCAACGGACTCGCCGATCAGGCTGGACTGGCCTACTCCCCCGGGCTCCTCTTCGTCAGCACCTTCGCTTTCAACTTCGTGCTGTGCCTCGTTCTCCATTTCTGGTTCACCCGGCGGAACGCCCCTCGCATCGAACCGATCGAGACGACAAGCGTCGCACTCACCTCGGCCACCCTGCCTCGCACCACCACTCCTGTCGTGCTCACCCTCGTGGCCATTCTCGGGATGGTGGCCTCGGTGCTCTTCTTCTCCGTGAACATCGGGTTCGCTGCACTGACGGCGGCTGTCGTGGTTTCGGTGGTATCTCCCGCCGCAGGGAAGGCCGCAGTCCCGATGATCGCCTGGCCGACAGTCTTTCTCATTACGGGCATCGTCACCTATGTGGCCCTGCTGCAGCGGGCCGGCGCGATCGAGTATCTCGGCGAGGCCGTCGGCTCCGTCGGTATGCCGCTGCTCGCCGCCTTCTTGATCTGTCTGCTCGGCGGAGTGGTGTCCGCATTCGCGTCGACGACCGGCATCCTCGGCGCCCTGGTTCCGCTGGCGGTCCCGTTCATGCTGGCCGGTGAGGTGAACAGCGTGACGATGCTGATCGCCCTGGCGATCGCCTCGTCAGTCGTTGACGCATCTCCGTTCTCGACCACCGGAGCGTTGATCATCGCGAACGTGCCCGCCGCCCAGCGGGATAAGTTGTTCGGTCAGCTGCTTCGCTGGGGGCTTTCGATGATCGTCGTCGCTCCTTTGCTGGCCTGGGCCATATTCGTACTGCCTGGTTGGTGACGGTCGTCTCGGCGGGTGCCCTAGGCGAGGAAGCCGCCGTCGACCGCGAGATTGGCGCCGGTTATGTAGGAAGCCTCATCCGAGAGCAGAAACGCAACGGCCGTGGCCACCTCGTCTGCCCGGCCGACGCGGGCCAGGGGAATCCCGGTGTCTGCCACCTTTTGTGCTCCCTCCGGGTTGGCCTGCGTCATCTCCGTGTCGATCACCCCCGGCTGCAGCTCGTTCACCCGGATCCCCTGCCTACCGAACTGGATAGCAGCCGTTCGAGTGAGCCCTCGGATACCGTGCTTCGCACTCGAGTAGTCGGCAGTCGGTCCTCCTCTGTCCGCGAATACGCTCGACACGTTCACAATCGACCCGCCCCCGGTGGAGAGCATCGCCGGCACCTCGTACTTGATGCCGTAGAAGAGGCTGTTGAGATCGATCTCTATCGTGCGCCGCCACTGCTCGGGGGTCATCTCCACCAGCGGAGTGAAGTCGCCCGATATCCCTGCGTTGTTGACGGCGAGATGCAGCGCTCCGAACTTCGCAACCGTAGCAGCCACGGCACGCTCGACATCCTGTGGTTTGCTGACATCGCCCTGGACGGCGAGGGCTCGACCTCCTGCCGCCTGGATCTCCTCAACCACGTCGATGAGCTTCGCCTCACGGCGTCCGACCACCGTGACGGCCGCCCCTCGCTGCGCAAGGAGCACTGCCGTCGAGCGCCCCATTCCTGATCCGGCGCCTGTGACGAGCGCGACCCTGTCTTCGAACTGTTTCATAATCTCTGTCCTTTCCTGGCGAATGATCAGACGTCGTCGGGGAGGTCGACCCGGTCGTGGCCGAAGTCCGCCGACGCGGAGACAGCGGCCCACTTGGTTGCTTCCTCGATCTGACCGGTCGAGTAGTCGATGGCCATCTGGGCGGCGCCGGCGCCGATCACGAGGTGGGACGGGAGATCGTTCCGCTTTGCGACGCGCACCAGGATGTCGGCCGCCCGCTCGGGATCGCCGGCCTGGCTCGTGCCCCGGAGCCGGTCGGCGAAGGCGCCGACTGTGCCCTGGTATTCCTCGGGGATTCCGTGGACGTCCATGGACGCACCGGCCCAGTCGGTGGCGAACCCGCCAGGTTCGACCACTACGTACCGGATACCGAAGGGACCGGTTTCGGTGGCCAGCACACGGGTCAGGCCGTCGATACCGAACTTGGCAGCCTGGTAGGAACCGAGACCTGGCGTGCCGCCGACGCGGCCGCCCACCGAGGAGAACTGGATGACGATTCCCCCGCCCTGTTTCCGCAGGAACGGAAGCGCTGCTTTCGAGATGTTGTAGACGCCCCAGAAGTTGGTCTCGAACTGGCGGCGAAAGTCCTCTTCGGAAGCGACCTCGACAGGAGCGATATTGGCGTAGCCCGCATTGTTGACAACAACATCGACTCGGCCGAATGTGTCCTCGGTCTGTTGAAGCGCCCTGAGGGCCGCCGCAGGGTCCGTGACATCCAGGGCCAGGGAAAGCACCCGTTCTCCGAACCGGTCGGTCAGATCCGACAGCTGCTCGGGTGTGCGTGCGGTCGCCGCCACGCTATCTCCTGCCTGGAGCGCGGCAAGGGCCAGGGATCGGCCGAAGCCTCGCGAGGAACCTGTGATGAACCATGTCTGTGGGGTAGTCATGCCGGTAGTAAAACATTGTTGCGTTCGCAGTGCAACGCTGTTGCGCTAAGATAGCCCTGTGAGGGACAGGAACGATTACGAACGCGCCCGGACTCCCGAGGCGAAGCAGGAACGTGTCGCCAGTATCTTGCTGGCGGCGAGGACCCTGGCTCTGTCGCGAGGGATTCGTGCGGTGACGTTGACCGACATTGCCGCGGAAGTCGGGATGCACAAGTCCACGATGTTGCGCTACTTCGAAACCCGGGAGGAGATCTTCCTCCGTCTTGCCGCGTCGGAGTGGGAAGAGTGGGCGGCCGAGATGGTCCAAAAGTTTTCTGCGCTGCACGTCCCATCCACAACAAACCCGGAAGATCTGCCCGGACGAGCGAGCGCCGCTGCGCACGTGCTCGCGTCCTCGCTGGTAGCACGGCCGCTATTCTGCGATCTCCTTGCGCAAACGCCCTTGAATCTCGAGCGAGGCGTTTCCTTCGAGACCGTGCGGGTATTCAAGCTCGTCGCGATTGCTTCTTCCGGAACTGTGAAGACCGCACTCGAGGAGTGGTTCCCCCTGAAGTGGTCCGATGCCTCAAACGTCGTTGGAACGGCCGCCGGCCTAGCTGGAGCGTTTTGGCAAATGGCTGCGCCTGGAACGCAACTTCACGAGTTCTACCTGTCCGACGCGCTCTTGTTTCATGTCGCGTTCGACGTTGAGTCTCGGCTACACGATGTGCTCACGGCACTGATAGTGGGTTATGCCTCAGGCTCGACCTCGACGCTTGAGGGGCTGGAGCAGCCACCACAATCCGGAAGTTGGGCGACAGGGTGAAGTTCCGCGCCTAAAGCCTTCGTTTCCATCTCGCCCAAGCTTCGAAGTTTGGCTAATTTCTGCTCTGAGTCGCTCCCGCGTACGGCGTGGTAGATGACGAGAATGAGGTCATTGGGCTCCGCCACGAGTTTTTCCCGCAACAACTCGACATCGCCGACGGCAGGGTTGCGAATGATGCTCGCAGCTGACCCTCCCAATTGCACGTCAAACCGCGCCCAGAGCTCCCGAAATCGGTCGCTGTCAGCGGCGAGCTCCCGGACGAGGTGCTGATAGTCCGGATCGCACTCGTCAGCGCCGATATCAATGCGTAGTTGTGCCACGACGCTGGCGGTATTGGCCTCCCAGTCCGGATGGTATTCGCGGGCGATGGGATCGGTGAAGAGAGATACGAGACGGTTGGCTCCTACCTTCAGCGCGGGTTCCAGCAGAGACGCTAGCGGGCTCACGGCAAGGATGTCTCGATACTTATTCATGACGAACGCTGGGCTGTTGATGGTGGAAAGCAACGCAAGGAGTCCTTTCGGAACCTTCTCCACCCTCCGATGAGCCCCCTGGCGAGGCCGTGGCACAGCTAAATCAAATATGAAGCGGCGGCCGTCTTGATCGAGGCGCAGAGCACTGGCAAGAGCGTCCAGCACCTGCGCTGACGGATTCCGGTCCCGTCCTTGCTCGAGGCGGAGATAGTACTCAGAACTGATTCCAGCGATGAGAGCGACCTCTTCTCGCCGCAACCCAGGTACCCGTCTTCGGGTCCCAGACGCAAGACCCACCTGCTCGGGCTTGAGAAGCTCACGACGGGCACGAAGGTAGTCTCCCAGCCGATTCGGTTCCTCTATCACCAGTCAAACATAGGCCGAGAGTAACCGCCTGTCCGGTTATCCTGCCCCTCGCGATACCAGTATGTCCGCGGACTGGTTGGCGCCCAGCAAGTGTCGAATCATGGATTTGTGGCGCCAAACCGGCGCCTATGGCTTTCTTAGGAGTAGGCACAAATGGTTCAGCGAACATGGTTTATCACCGGAGCGACGCGTGGCTTCGGGCGCCTCATGACAGAGCAGCTTCTTTCGAAAGGCGAGCGAGTCGCCGCCACCGGGCGAGACACCGCAGCCCTCAACGATCTGAAGGAGACCTACGGCGACCAGCTGTGGACCGCAACCCTCGACGTCACGGACACCGCGCAGATTCGGTCGGTTGTCGAGAAGGCCTTCAAAGATCTCGGTCAAATCGACGTGATCGTCAATAACGCCGGCTACGGACTCTTCGGCGCCGCGGAAGAGCTGACCGACGAGCAGATCGAGCACCAGCTCGGCACCAACCTCATCGGCCCCATCCAGATTCTGCGCGCGGCGGTTCCTCACCTGAGAGAGCAGGGCAACGGCCGCATCATCCAGATCTCCACCTATGGTGGCCAAGCCACGAACCCGGGAGCCTCGCTGTACCACGCGAGCAAGTGGGGCGTCGAAGGTTTCATGGAGGGCAACGCACGCGATCTCGCCCCTTTCGGCATCGGTGTGACCATCGTCGAACCCGGAAGCGCCGCAACCGGTTTCCGGGTGGGCGGCTCGCGACTCCCCGAGCCCATCGCCGCGTACGACGGCACGCCCGCCGCCATGACCCGAGGCATCCAGAACCCGGCGCTGCCCTCGGTCAGCGACCCTGAAAAGGTGGCGGCAAAGATCATCGCCTCGGTCGACATCGAGCCGGCCCCACTGCGCCTGGTCACCGGCAGCGACTCGCAGCGGTACGTCCGAGACGCACTCCGCGAGCGCCTGGCGGACATCGAGTCACAGGAAGCCTCGGCTGCCGAGACCGACATCGAGCACAGCGCCTGACATGACCGAAACAGCGGAAAAGGGTGCCGCCGTCGTGACCGGCGGCACCCAGGGAATCGGCCTTGCAATCGCTCAGCGGCTCATTTCCGACGGCTACCAGGTCGCTGTACTCGGCCGGAACACCACAACTGGTGAAGCCGCCGTCGAGCAGCTGGGCAATGCCAGCACCTTCATCGCCTGCGACGTATCTGACGAGGTTCGAATCCCGACGGCTTTCGCGGAAGTCGAGAACACATGTGGTCCAATCGAGATTCTTGTGAACAATGCCGGGGTTGGGCACCCCGCAACCGTCGACACGCTGACCAGCGCTGATTGGGACGCTCTCATGGCTGTGGATTTGAAAGCGGGGTGGCTCTGCGCGCGAGAAGCTGCACGCAGCATGCGCCGTCGCGACGGCGGCTCCATCGTCAACATTGCCTCGATCCATGCTCATCTCACGAGGAGAGGGCTGTTTCCCTACGCTGCCGCCAAAGCAGGCATGTTGGGACTCACGCGATCCATGGCATTGGAACTCGCCCCCGATGGCATCCGCGTCAACGCCGTATGCCCCGGCTACGTGCGCACTCCTCCGATGCTCGCGCAGTATGAAGCAATGCCAAATCCTGGAGCGGCGTGGGAGCACTTGCAGGGGATCCATCCTCTCGGTCGAATCGGGGAGCCCCACGAGATTGCAGCCGTGGTCGCCTTTCTCGCTTCACCAGAAGCAGGCTTCGTCACGGGCGCGAGCTGGGACGTTGACGGTGGTCTTGGTGCCCGGTTCGCATCCTGACTCTCGGCCGACGTTCTACCTCCTCGAGTACTCCTGGCGGACTGAGGACGAGCTCAGGGTCCAGAACGCCTATGCCGCTCACCGTTCTCATTTGGATGCCCTGGGTACCGGCGGCGGGCTTTGGCTCATCGGGACACTTGAGGCGTCCGACG
Organism: Herbiconiux gentiana; assembly: GCF_024978135.1. Taxonomy (GTDB): domain Bacteria; phylum Actinomycetota; class Actinomycetes; order Actinomycetales; family Microbacteriaceae; genus Herbiconiux; species Herbiconiux gentiana. The sequence goes on from NZ_JANTEZ010000002.1 coordinate 605,870, forward strand.
GGACGGACGTGGTGGCGATTTTCCGCGACCGAACCGCCGCCGAAGAGTTCGTGGCGACTGATCCGCTTTTCACCAACGAGCTAGCCACCTCCAGACCGATCAGGGAGTGGCAACCCCTTCAGTACGACGCTTGATCTCGGCGGAGATGCTCGCCCGGGTCGAGCTTGGTGCCGCATTGTTCGTGAGCGAGCTCGCGGGCCGAACCAGGCATGCCCCTCTACGCCACTCGATCAATTTGCCCGCTGGGGCCCCTATTGTGGAGCTGCCTTTCTCGGGTCGCCTTCTCCGGCTTGTGAGACTCGATCGCGAAGTGAGGCGTTGATCGTGATATCAACGCCTCCGCAGTAGGGGGGTCGCAATGGGCTCGTCAACCGCCGCAGACGACCGCCGATGCTGGTCCCCGCCACCAATCGCATCGCGAACAGGAATTGCGGGATTGAGTTCAGGAACGAGCCTGCTCAATCACCGGCAAGATGAACAATGGCAAAACCCCGGCCGTGTGATCGGCCCTCCGAGGAGGACCGTCGTCCGGATAACCGATTCGGTCCGGCCACGAACACCGAGCCATCCGCGATGCAGGTGGGGTGGGATCAGGTCCGCAGCCCGGCGACCGAGACCAGCACGCCAACGACGCGAGCACCACTATGCAACGGCACGGCTCTTGTCAGCGCCACCAAGGCGACCTTCTCACCTGCCGCTACGTAGCTCGGTGAAGGTGACCGGCACGCTCGCGGGATACACGAGCCGGGTCACGACGTCGGCCTCGGCCGCTGCGGTGGCCAAGGGCACGCTGGTCGCGGCGACTCCCACCGTGAGCGGTACCCCCGAAGGTCGGCGTCGTGCTGTCGGCGAAGAGCGGCACGTGGACTGCTGGCGCCACGCTGACCTACCAGTGGTTCACCGGAGGCGTGGCCCGTCGAAGGGGCGACGAAGTCGACGTTCACACCGACGGCGACCCAGGTCGGGCAGAAGACGAGCGTGCAGGTGACAGGGAAGCAGCCGCGCGGTTATAGCGCGGCGCGCGATCGGTGTCCAGGGCGGGCGGAAAACGGTCAACGGGGGCTGACTGGAATCGGGAGCACTGCAGCGTGCGACCGCGGATCGCGTGGGTGCGCATCCGCAGCCCGACGGAAGGACACCCCATGACCACGTCAGATCCCGACCGGAGGGCCGGTTCCGTGCCGGCCGACTCGTCGCCCGCCGCGAGCAGCCCCGTCGCCCCCGGCACGTCCGGCACGTCCGGCACCGCGGCCGGCGGATCGGTGCCGCTCGAGGAGCGGAACACGCTTCGGCAGGAGGTCGTGGAGCGCGAGCGCCGCGAGTTCGGCGGCTTCAAGTTCGGCTCGGCGTTCTTCGGCTGGCTGACCGCCACGGGCCTCGCCGTCATCCTGACCGCGCTGGTCGCCGCGACCGGGGCCGCGATCGGGCTCGGCATCCGCGACGACGGCAGCGTGCAGGTCACCGACGAGCAGGCCACCACGGTGGGCATCGTGGGCGCGATCGCGCTGGTCGTGATCATCCTCGTCGCGTACTTCTGCGGCGGCTACGTCGCCGGGCGGATGGCCCGCTTCGACGGCCTCAAGCAGGGGCTCGCCGTGTGGATCTGGGCCATCGTCATCGCGGTCGTCGCGGCGATCGTGGCGGCGATCGGCGGCAGCCAGGCCGACGTGCTGGGCAACCTGAACAGCTTCCCGCGCATCCCGATCAATGAAGGCGCGCTCACCACGACCGGCATCATCACCGCGGTCGTCGTGGTCGTCGCGAGCCTGGCGGGCGCGCTGCTCGGCGGCGTCGCCGGCATGCGCTTCCACCGTAAGGTCGACCGCGCCGGACTGGGGCGGTGACGATGCTGCCCTCCACGAACATCCAGAGCATCATCGGCGCCACGCTGTTCGGGGCCGACGACACCAAGCTCGGACGCATCACGACGGTTCTCGTCGACGCCGCCGACGGGCATCCGACCTTCGCCGAGGTGCACACCGGCTTCCTCGGTCACGCGACGCGGCTCGTGCCGCTCGACGACGCCCGCTGGGAGCGCGACGACGTCTACGTCTCGTACACCTCGGCCCTCGTGAAGGACGCGCCGCGCTACGAGGCGGCCGACGGGGTCAGCCCCGAGCAAGAAGACGAGCTGCGGCGGCACTACGCCGGTGCGGCTCAGGATGCGCGTGCCGACGCGGAGCCGACGACCGCCGCCGAACCGACCGCCCGCGAGGCGACCGACCACGATGGCGACGGCGACCCCGACCATGCTGGTCATCTCGACCACGATCACGACGGCGACCACGCTGGTCACCTCGTCGACGCGGGCGACCGCGACCGCGACTCGACCTCGGACCGCGGCGGCGACGGCGAGCGCGATCGCGCACCCGAGCACGCGGCCGACGTGCCACCCGTGCCCAAGATCGAGGACGGGCAGGTTCTGCGAGAGGAGCGTCTGGTCGTGCGCCGCGAAGAGGTGACCGTCGATGACGAAACCTCCGCGCGTCACGCCGCACCTCCCGCCGACACGCCGCGCATCTGAGGCGAGCTTCGAACACCGGTTGTTCACAGGGTGTGGATGAATCTGTGGAGAACGCGTGCACAAGACGGGGACAACTCGACTGTGCCCCGTCTTTCCGCGGATGTGGGGTGTGGAAACCTCTTCACCACAGCCTGTGAACACCGCCCGGCGTCGTCGAAGCACTTACACCGCTGTCATTTCGAACGCGGGTTCGATGCTGCAGCGGTCGCCCGCTCGGCCAGCTGCCGGAACGCCTCCCGGAGCTCGGCCGGCTCGGCCTCGGAGATGGGGGCGTCGAAGCGGGCGAACGAGGCGGCCAGCGCCGGCCACGACCACGAGCCGTCCTCGACGCGCACCCGCCCGTCACCCGCAGCCGTGACCGCCCCGGCCCGGGCGAACGGCCGGACCCTCTCGAGCTCGGCCTCCAGCACGACGGAACCGCGGCACGGCCACTCGTCCCGCACTGCGGAGCCCTTGAACCGCGCCGCGACGAAAGCGCGCACGTCATCGCCCGGCACCCCGCGCGGAGCGAAACGCGCACCGGCCGGCGTGCGCGGCACGAGTCGATCGGCGCGGAAGATGCGCCAGTCGCCGCGATCGAGATCCCAGGCGACGAGGTACCAGCGCCCGGCGGACGCGACGAGGTGGTGGGGCTCGACGCGGCGGGGCGGCAGCGGATCCTGCTCGGGGTCGGCACCCGGCTTCGCGTAGTCGACGCGCAGCACCTGGCGGGCGCGGACGGCCGTGGAGAGAGTGATCAGCAGCTCGGGATCGGTTCGCGGAGCATCCGGAACCCGCTGCTCGAGCGTGGTGAAGCGGAGTGCGTCGAGGCGGTGGCGCAGGCGCGCGGGGAGCACCTGGCGCACGGTGGTGAGCGCGCGCACCGCCGCCTCTTCGACCCCGCCGCCGGCGGTCGTGGCGTGCTGCAGGGCGACGGCGAGCGCGATGGCCTGGTCGTCGTCGAAGAGCAGGGGCGGCAGCTCGGATCCGGCGTCGAGCCGGTAGCCGCCGTCGGGGCCCTTGACGGCGGCGATGCGGTAGCCGAGCTCGCGCAGGTGGTCGATGTCGCGGCGGACGGTGCGGGGGCTGACCTCGAGGCGGTCGGCGAGCACGCCGCCCGGCTAGTCGCGGCGGGTCTGCAGCAGGGAGAGGAGCGTCAGCATCCGCGAGGTCGAGCTCATGGGTCGAGTGTATTTCCAGTAGCGGACGGGAACTGACCGCTACTGACGAGAGAGTGGAGTCGTTGCGGCAGGGAGCCGCAGCGAAGCCCGGCGGCATCGGCCGGTCGGGCATCCGCTCATCGAAGGAGACACCATGGCCATCGCCACCACCCCCCACCTGAACTTCCGCGGCGACGCCCGGGCTGCGCTGGAGTTCTACCACTCGGTGTTCGGCGGGCAGCTCGTCGCCGTCAGCTACGCCGACGCGAACGCCGTGACCGACCCGGCGGAGGCCTCGCAGATCATGTGGGGGCAGGTCGCGTCGGACGAGGGGTTCCGGGTGATGGCGTACGACGTGCCGTCGCACACGGAGTACGCGCCGGGCGTGATCCCGCTGTTCGTGTCGGTGCGGAGCACGGACGCCGACGAGATCGAGCGGTACTGGGGCGCGTTCACCGCGGGCGCGGGTGCGGGCTCGGGTTCGACCTCGACCGTCGTCGTGCCGCTCGCGCCGGCAGCTTGGGCGCCGCTCTACGGCATGGCGACCGACCCCTTCGGCGTCACGTGGATCTTCGACGTCGAGGTGCCCTGGGCGGGCTGACCCGCGCGCCCGCGCGGCGACGCATGTACCCTCAGCGCCACCGGTCGCGCACAAGCACCGCCCTCGCCCGTCCGGGTCGCGCAAAAGCACCTCCCTGGACGCGTGCGGGTGCTTTTGCGCGACCCCGATTCAGGCGCGGGGCGTGATGGGGCGCTCGGGTCAGGCGCGGGGGGCGCGGCGGCGGGGGGCCGCGGAGCGGGGCGGGTTCGCGCGGAGGTGGGACGCGGCCCCGCCCAGGATGCGGGCCAGGTCGTCGACGTCGTCGCTCGAGAGCGTCGAGAACAGCAGCCGGCGCAGGGCGTCGATGTGGCCCGGGAACACCGTCGCGAGCACGGCGCGGCCCTCGTCGGTGAGGGCGACGACGGTGCTGCGCTCATCGTCGGGAGAGGGCGAGCGGGTCACGAGGCCTCGCTGCTCGAGCAACTGGGCCTGGTAGGTGAGGCCGCTGCGGCTGTAGACGACGCCGTCGGCGAGATCGGTCATCCGTCGCCAGCCACCGGGAGCGTCACCGAGGCGCGCGAGCAGCTGGAACTGCACGTAGCTCAGGTCACCCGCGTCGCGCAGCTGCTTCTCGACCGCGTGCCGCAGGAGGCTGCTCACCTCGGTGAAGGCGAAGTAGGCCTCGAGCTGGGCGGGAGTCAGCTCGGTCGGCGGCTGGTCGGTCGGCGTTTGAGGCATGTTTCCATTCTATGTTGCTTCGACTTTGAAGCAGTGCTACCGTGCTGGTTATTGCTTCGAGTTCGAAGCACTCAAGAGAGGATGGAAATGATGAAGGCTGTGCGATTCCACGAGGTGGGCGGACCCGAGGTTCTGCGCTACGAGGAGATGCCCGCGCCGACGCCTGCGGCGGGTGAGGTGCGACTGCGGGTGGCTGCGTCCGCGTTCAATGCGGCCGACAACGGGATGCGCGGCGGCTTCCTGCCGATCCCGGTGGTGCTGCCGCACGTGCCGGGCTACGACGTGTCGGGCACCGTCGACGCGATCGGTGAGGGGGTGGACGGGCTCGCGGTCGGCGACCCGGTGATCGCGTTCCTGCCGATGGAGCGCGACGGAGGCGCGGCCGAGTACGTCCTAGCCCCGGCGGAGGCCGTGACGGCCGCCCCCACGAGCATCCCGCTCGCCGACGCCGCGGCCCTGCCCTCGGTGGCGCTCACCGCGTGGCAGGCGCTCTTCGACGAGGGCCGGCTCGAGGCGGGCCAGCGGCTGCTCATCGTGGGCGCCGGCGGAGTCGTCGGCAAGTACGCCATCCGGCTGGCGAAGCGCGCGGGGGTGCACGTCATCGCGACGGCGAGCCCCCGCAGCATCGGCGCGGTGCGCGCGGCCGGAGCCGACGAGATCGTCGACCACACCCAGGCCGAGCTGCTCGACGCGGTCGGCGGGAAGGTGGACGTGCTGCTCAACCTGGCGCCAATCACGCCCGATCAGTTCGCCGCGCTGGTCGCACTCGTGCGCGACGGGGGCGCCGTGGTGAGCACCACGGCGTTCATGGCCACGCCGGATGACGCCGACCGCGGGGTGCGCGCGGCCACCGTGTTCGTGCTGCCGAACCGCGAGCGGCTCGCGGCATTGGTGTCCCTCGTCGACGGTGGCGAGCTTGAGGTCGAGGTAACCCGGCGCATCCCGCTCACCGAGCTCCACGCGCTGCACGCGGAGGCGGCCGAGGGCCGCCTCGCGGGCAAGGTGATCGTGCTGCCGTAGCAGTGCGGCCCACTGATAACCCGCACAGGGCACCCCTCCCGAGAACGGGGTCGCGCAAAAGCACGTTCGCGAGTCCACGAGGACGCTTTTGCGCGACCCGGATGCGGACGAGGGCGCTTTTGCGCGACCCGGAGGGGCGCGGACGGGTCAGAAGTCGGTGTGGCCCAGGTCGGGGGATGCGACGAAGGTCGCCACGGGGGACGCCGCGTGCAGCTCGAGCACCACGAGGGTGTTGCCGGTGGCGCGCAGGACGGGGGCCGGCACGATGAGGGTGTGCTGCGGGCCCCGCGACCAGAAGCGGCCGAGGTTGAAGCCGTTCACCCAGACCGCGCCCTTGCCCCAGTCGCGGGTGTCGAGGTAGAGGTCGGCGCCGGGGTCGACGTCGAACGTCGCGTAACCGAAGGCGGGGCCGGCGAGCGAGCCGAGGCCAGCCGCCGATGCGACACCTGGAGCACCGGCACCCGAGCCGGCACCGGATGCTCCGGCCGCCGCGAGTGCGTCCGTCAGCGCCGCGAGGTTGTCGAGCGGGAGGGGCAGCACCGTCCAGCGGCTGAGCTCCTCGCCGTTCAGGCAGGCCGGGCCGATCAGGCCCTTGGACTCGCCGATGCGGGGGCCGTAGTCGACGCGGCCCTGGTCCTCCACGAGGATGTCGAGGGTTCCGCGGGCGCCGGCCGGCAGCGCGATCCGTCGGTCGTGGTGGTCACGGGCGAGCACACCCAGGGTGACGCCGTTCAGGCGCACGATGGCGCGGTCCCGCACCTCGCCGAGCTCGAGCACAGGTGCGAGCACGGGAGCGGACACGGGGAGGGAGGACGAAGAGGACGAGGAGGTCGTGTCGATCTCCGTCCGGTACAGCGCGAAGCCGCGGAACAGCCCGAGTGCGTCCATGGTCGGCAGCGCATCCGTCGCCACCCACTCGCCCAGCAGATTGGTCACCGAGTCGAGAGGCAGCGACGCGGTGAGCGGCACCCGGAAAGCGGGGGCCGGCGGCGCGTCGGCGGGCTGAGCATCCGGAACCGCCGCGTTGTACTTCGCCAGCACCTCCCGGAACGCCCAGTACTTCGACGTCGGGAACCCCGCCTCGTCGAGCGGTGCGTCGTAGTCGTAGCTCGTCACGATCGGCTGGTACACGCCCTTGTCGTTCGCCCCGTTGGTGAACCCGAAGTTCGTGCCCCCGTGGAACATGTAGATGTTCACCGAGGCACCGAGCGCGAGCAGCTCGTCCAGGTCGGCCGCCGACTGCGACGTCGAGGTCGTGTGGTGGTGGGCGCCCCAGAAGTCGAACCAGCCGTCCCAGAACTCCGAGCACATCAGCGGCCCGGTGGGCTGGTGCTCGCGCAGGGTCGCCAGGCGCTCGGCCGAGCGGGAGCCGAACGAGCCGGTCTTGTGCAGGCTCGGCAGGCTCCCGTTGGCGAGCATCTCGTCGGTGGGCTGGTCGACCGTGGTGAACGGCACGGTCAGGCCGATGCCGCGGTTCATCGCGACGAGCTTCTCGAGGTACACCGGGTCGGAACCGTAGGCGCCGTACTCGTTCTCGATCTGCACCAGGATGATCGGCCCGCCGTTGTCGACCTGCCGGGGCACGAGCACCGGCGCGAGCTGCTCGAGGTAACGCTGAACGGCGGCGAGGTACTGCGGCTCGTCGCGGCGCACGCCCACGGTGCCGCTCGTGAACAGCCACGAGGGCAGCCCGCCGTTGTCCCACTCGGCGCAGATGTAGGGCCCGGGGCGCACGATGGCGTGCATCCCCTCGGCCGCGACGTCGTCGAGGAAGCGCCCGAGGTCGAGTCCGCCGCTCAGGTCGAACACGTCCTCCTGCGGCGCGTGCGCGTTCCAGGCGACATAGGTCTCGATCGTGTTCAGCCCCATCTCCCGCGCCTTGCGGATGCGGTCACGCCACAGATCGGGGTGCACCCGGAAGTAGTGCAGCGCTCCCGAGAGGATGCGGAACGGCCGGCCGTCGAGCTCGAACTGCTCGGATCCGATGGCGAACTCAGACATGCGTGTCTTCCTTGGGCTGGGGCGAGAGGGTCTGGGGCGGGCGGGCCTGGGGTGAGCGGGTCTGGGGGGCTATCACCACGACCGACCACGACAGGGCCGGCAGGGTGGCGGTGAGCAGGGCGCCGTCGAGCCTCACCCCGTCGAGTCGGGTCAGCGCGACGGGCTGGGCGTCGGCGTCGTTGATCGTGTGCCGGTCGCCACCCGGCGGGGTGCGCAGGGTCTCGGCGCTCACCAGGCGAAACAGCTGCAGAGCGGATGCTCCGCCCGCCCCCACCGGCGAATCGGCGACCCCGCGCAGGGCCACCTCGAGCGCGACGTCCTCCTCGAGCGAACGGTTCGTCACGAACAGCACGATCCCGCCGTCGTCCGCCACGGTCGCGACCGCGTCGACGAGCGGCGCCTCCCCGTGAGCAGCGGTGCGGATGCTCGGCACCTCGATCACGGGCGCGACGACCCGTCCGTGCGCGAGCGCCGCGGTGCGCTGGAACGGGAAGAAGGTGCTCTGGCGCCAGGCCGGCCCGCCCGGCTCCGAGCGGACGGGGGCGATCACGTTCACCAGCTGCGCCAGGTTCGCCATGGTCACGCGGTCGCTGTGCCGCAGCAGCGACACGAGCAACGAGCCGACGACGACCGCGTCGGTCACCGAGTAGGCGTCCTCGATCAGGCGTGGGCGCTCGGGCCAGTCGCCGTTCATCACGACCGGCTTGTCGATCTCGTTCCAGCGCCGCTGGTACCAGACGTTCCACTCGTCGACACTGATGCCCACCGGATGCTCGGACCCGGGGCCCGCACCCGCCTCGTCGATGATCGCGGCGACCTGCTCGATGTAGCGGTCGAGCGCGGTGCCCGAGGCGAGGAAGCTCGCGGCGTCGCCGTCGGACTCCTCGTAGTAGGCATGCAGCGAGATGTGGTCGACGAGGCCGACGGTGTGCCGCAGCACGGTGCGCTCCCACTCGCCGAAGGTGGGCATCTCGGCGTTGGAGGAGCCGGCGGCGACGAGCTCCACCGCGGGGTCGATGAACTTCATCAGGCGGGCGGTCTCGGCGGCGAGCCGGCCGTACTCGTCGGCAGTCTTGTGGCCGATCTGCCAGGGGCCGTCGACCTCGTTGCCGAGGCACCAGAGCCGGATGCCGAAGGGCTCCTCGGCTCCGTTCGCGCGCCGGCGCTCGGCGAGCGCGGTGCCGGCGGGGTGGTTGGCGTACTCGAGCACGTCGGCCGCATCCGCGATGCCGCGGGTGCCGAGGTTCACGGCGTACATCAGCTCGAGCCGGGCCTCGCGTGCCCAGTCGGCGAACTCGTGCAGGCCGATCTGGTTGGTCTCGACGCTGTGCCAGGCGGCGTCGAGCCGCACGGGGCGCTCGGAGCGCGGGCCGACGCCGTCCTCCCAGCGATAGCCCGAGACGAAGTTGCCGCCGGGGTAGCGCACGGTGGTGGCGCCGAGCTCCTGCACGAGGGCGAGCACGTCGGCGCGGAAGCCGTCCGGCCGGGCCGAGGGGTGGGCCGGCTCGTAGATGCCCTCGTAGACGCTGCGGCCCATGTGCTCGACGAAGGTGCCGAAGAGCCGCCGGGGGACGGCGCCGATCGACGTCGCCGGGTCGATCGAGAGTCGGGCGGAGAGCATCCGGAGCCTTTCGTGAGCAGGGGGTGAACAGGACGAGCGCGGCGGCCGGGGTCGCCGACCGCCGCGCTCGTGGGTGCTACTTGACGGTGAAGCCCTGCTGGTTGCCGTAGTCGACCAGCTGGTCCTGCCAGGTCGACAGGCCCTCGTTCAGGTCGCCCTTGTTCTCGTAGGCCTGGCCGACGGTGTCACCGAAGATGCTGTTGGCGTACACCTGGTAAGGCAGGTAGTGCCAGCCGGTGGGCACGTTCTTCGACGCGTCGACGAGCACCTCGTTGATCTTCTGGCCGCCGAAGTACTCGGGGGCCTCGGCGAGGAACTCGGGCGACTCGAGGTCGGCCGTGGTGGCGGGGAAGCCGCCCGACTCGAGGAAGACCTTGATCGACTCGGGGTCGGAGTTCAGCCACTTCAGGAAGCCGGCCGCCAGGGCCTGGTTCTTCGACTGCTTCAGCACGACCTGGCCGCCGCCGCCGTTCTCGGCGGTCACCGGGGTGCCGTCGTAGGTGGGCATGGGGGCCACGCGCCAGTCACCCGAGGCGTCGGCCACCGAGGACTCGAGCACGCCGGGCATCCACGCGCCGGTCAGGAGCGTCGCGATGCTGCCGTCGCCGAGACCCTTGTACCACTCGTCGCCCCAGCTCGGGGTGCTGGAGAGCAGGCCGCCCTCGTTGAGCTTGTTCCAGGTGTCGGCCCACTTCTTGGAGCCGTCATCCTGCAGGTCGATCGAGACGTCGGTGCCCTCGGCGGTGAACGGCTTGCCGCCGGCCTGCCAGATCATGCTGGTGGCGAAGCCGGGGTCGCCCGTGTCGGAGGTGATGTACTTCGACGGGTCGGCCGTGTGCAGCTTCTCGGCCGCGGCGACGTACTCGTCGTAGGTGGTGGGCACGGCGATTCCGTACTGGTCGAACACCGTCTTGTTGTAGAACATGGCCATGGGGCCCGAGTCCTGGGGCAGGCCGTAGATCTTGCCTTCGAAGGAGACCGAGCTCCACGGGCCGCCGCTGTACTGGCTCTCGAGGTCGCCGAAGCCGTAGGAGCTCAGGTCGACGAGGGAGTCGGAGAGCGCGAACTGCGGGATGGCGTAGTACTCGACCTGGGCCACGTCGGGGGCGCCCGAGCCCGCGGTGATCGCGTTCTGCAGCTTGGTGTACTCGTCGGTGTTGGTGCCGGCGTTGACGAGCTTGACGTCGACGTTCGGGTAGGCCTTCTCGAAGGCGGCGACCTGGGCCTCGCCGGACGGGGTCCAGCTCCAGTAGGTCAGGGTGCCGCCCTTCTCGAGCGCGGCCTCGATGTCGTCGGACGAGCCGCCGCCGCTCGACGAGCTGCTGCCGGAGGCGCAGGCCGCGAGCGAGAGCCCGAGGGCGAGGGTGGTTGCTGTGGCGAGGGCGACACGGCGCAGTGTCGACCTCCGGGACGTGATCTTCATCGGGGGTTCCTTTCGAACTTCTTCGTTGTGGAGGGGGTGCTCGGGATGGTGCGGGGGTGCGTCACTGCTTGACGCTTCCGGCGCTCAGGCCCGACTGCCAGAAGCGCTGGAGGAACAGGAAGGCGACCACGATCGGCACGATGGTGAGGAGAGCACCGGTGATCACCAGGTTGTAGATGGGCTGGGCCGCGACGCCGCTCGCCTGCGCGCTCCACTGGCTGAGCCCCACGGTGAGGGGGTACCAGGTGGGCTCGGAGAGCATGATCAGCGGCAGGAAGTAGTTGTTCCAGGTGGCCACGATGGCGAACAGCAGCACCGTGACGATGCCGGGCGAGAGCAGTCGCAGCGAGATCGTGAAGAAGGTGCGGATCTCGCTCGCCCCGTCCATCCGGGCCGCCTCGAGGATCTCGGTGGGCACCGCGTCGACCGCGAAGTTCCAGATCAGGTAGAGGCCGAACGGGCTGATCAGCGAGGGCAGGATGACCGCCCACGGCGTGTTGGTGAGGCCGAGCTGGCTGAACATCAGGAACGTCGGCACCGCCAGGGCCGTGCCCGGGATGGCGACGGCACCTAGCACGACGGCGAACACCGCACGCCGACCCGGGAAGTTGTACTTCGCCAGCCCGTAGCCGGCCACCGTCGCGAGGAAGGTCGCCCCGCCCGCTCCGACCACCACGTAGAGCAGGGTGTTGCCGAACCACTGCAGGAAGATGCCGTCGCGGTAGGTGACGGTGTCGACGATGTTCTGCCAGAGGTTGAAGTCGCCGCCGAACCAGAGGCCGAAGCTCGAGAACAGATCGGCCTGGCTCTTGGTGGCGTTCAGCACGAGCCAGAGCAGCGGGACGACGGAGTAGATGACCACGATCGCCATGACGATCGTGAGCACGATCGACTTGCGCTGGCGCGGGGCCTTGCTCGGGCGCACGTAGTTCGGGCGGCGGGTCTTCTTCGCCGCGGGCAGGGTTTCGGTGACGGCGCTCAACTCAGCGCACCTCCTGACGGGAACCGCGCAGCTGCACGATGTAGGCGATGACCGCGGTGATGATGCCCATCACGATCGCGACGGTGGCGGAGTAGTTGAACTGCTGGCCGGCGAACGAGAGGTTGTAGGCGTACATGTTCGGCGTGAAGTAGCTCGAGATGACGTTCGGTGCGAGGTTCTTCAGCAGGTTCGGCTCGTTGAAGAGCTGGAAGCTGCCGATGATAGAGAAGACCGTCGCGATGACGATCGAGCCGCGCAGCGCCGGCAGCTTGATGCCCGAGATGATGCGGAACTGGCCGGCACCGTCGAGCTCGGCCGCCTCGTACAGCTCGCCGGGGATGACCTTCAGCGCCGCATAGAAGATGAGCATGTTGTAGCCCATGAACTCCCAGGTGACGATGTTGCCGATCGAGGCCAGCACCCACTGCGAGCTGAACGGCTGCAGCAGCTCGAAGCCCACGAGGTCGTTGATCGAGCCCGAGAGGCCGAACTGGTTGCCGTACATGAAGCCCCAGATCAGGGCCGCGACGACACCGGGCACGGCGTAGGGCAGGAAGATCGCGATGCGGAAGAAGCTCGAGCCGTGCAGGCGGGCGCTGTCGACGGCGAGCGCCACGAACAGCGACAGGGCGAGCATGATCGGCACCTGCACCACGAGGAAGAGGGTGACGCGGAACAGCGACTCCCAGAACTTCGCGTCCTGGAACAGCTGCACGTAGTTGCCGAGGCCCACGAAGCCCGAGCCGCCGACGAGCTGCTGGCGGAACAGCGAGAGCACGATCGCGTAGACCACGGGAGCGACCAGCACCGCGAGGAACACGATCATGAACGGGGCGACGAAGCCCCAGCCCCGCCAATCGCGTCGGGCCCGCCGCATGGGGCGGGGTGTGACTGCTGCCGACGTCATCGTCCACTTCCTTCGCTGGAGGGTTTCTGCTCGTTCTGCTCGTATCACCGCGATGTTTGCGTCAACATGAGCCGCGACGAGCATAACATGTTGACGTAACCATGCAAGCGCTGACGGGGATCGGTGCCACGCTTGATCGCAACGAGGGGATACCGTGACCGACACGCTAAAGTCCGGCCGACGCCGGCCGCCGTCGATGGCCGACGTCGCCCAGCACGCGGGCGTCTCGTCGCAGACGGTGTCACGGGTCTCCAACGGCCTCACCAACGTCGACGAGTCGACCCGCGACCGGGTGCTCGCCTCGATGCAGGCGCTCGGCTATCGCCCGAACGGCGCCGCGCGCGCCCTGAAGAGCGGCCGCTTCAACAGCATCGGCGTGATCATGTTCACGCTCGGCACCTTCGGCAACATGCGCACGCTCGACGCGATCGCCACCGAGGCGGCCAAGGCGGACTACTCGGTCACGCTCATCCCGCTCGTCGACCAGACGCAGGGCGCGGTCACCGGCGCCTACCGCCGGCTCAACGACCAGGCCGTCGACGGTGTGGTGATCGTCTTCGAGGCGCACCTGATCGACCGGGGCGAGATCACGCTGCCGCCCGGCCTGCCGGTGGTCGTCATCGACTCCAACGCGGGCTCCGGATACGCGGTGGTCGACAACGACCAGATGGAGGGCGCGCGGCTCGCGACCCAGCATCTGCTCGACCTCGGCCACCGTCAGGTGCACCACATCGCCGGGCCGACCACCTCGTTCTCGGCGATGCACCGGGTGGACTCGTGGCGCGCGACGCTGCGTGCATCCGGAATCACGCCGCCGTCGGTGCACCACGGCGACTGGTCGACCGAGTCGGGGTACCAGATCACGCTCGGCCTGGCCGCCGACCCCACGGTGACCGCGATCTTCGCCGCGAACGACCAGATGGCGCTCGGCGCGATGCGGGCGCTGCACCAGCTGGGGCGGGACATCCCGGGTGACGTGAGCGTCGTGGGGTACGACGACATGGAGGAGGCCCACTCGTTCTGGCCGCCGCTGACGACGGTGCGGCAGGACTTCCACTCGGTGGGGCGGCTGGCGATGTCGCGGTTGTTCGAGCAGATCGCGGCGGGCGGGCACTCGTCGTCGGGCGGGGTGACGACGGTGCCGACGGAGCTCGTGGTGCGGGAGTCGACGGGGGTGGCGCGGGCGTAGGGGGGCCTCGCCGTCGTCCTAGAAGCCCGACACGAGGTTCACCAGCGTCGCCAGGATGACCGCTCCGAACAGGTACGACAGCAGAGAGTGGCGAAGAACCGTGCCCCTGATGGCGGACGACGAGATGTTCGTGTCGGAGACCTGGAACGTCATTCCGAGCGTGAACGCCAGGTAGGCGAAGTCGGCGAACCGCGGTGGTTCGTCCTGGTTGAAGCTCACGCCGCCCGGCGTGCCCGAGTAGTAGAGCACCGCGTAGCGCAGCGTGTACAGGGTGTGGATCAGGAACCACGACAGCACCACGCTGAGGATCGCCGTTCCGCTCAGCACGTCCCGTTCGACGCCCGGCGACGCGGTCGAGAGCACCAGCACGAGCACCACGACCACGAGGCTCGCGACGCTGGCGAGCAGCAGCAGCACGTCGCTCGTGGTGCGGGTCGGGTTCTCCCGGCTGGCGTGGGTCTGCGTCTGGTGCGCATCCAGGTGACCGATGTTCACCCAGACCCACGTCAGGTACACGATGCACGCCGCGGCCCAGCCGGCGACGACACAGATCTCGACGAAACCCGCGGCGGCCACCGCTGCGGCGACGACCACCCCGGTGATCGCCATCATGATGAAGCGGATGCGCGCCCGGCGGACCCGCGCTTCCTCGATCCCCGCCTGTCCCATCCCTGAGGGTCGCACGGTCAGACCGGTTGCAGCGACTCGTGCGGCTCGGCCGGCAGCTCCACGCGGATCGTGTCGCCCGGGCGCACCTCGCCACCCTCCAGCACGACGCCCATGACCCCCGCCTTGCGCACCGTGCGACCCTCGGCGTCTTTCCCGACGACCTGCTTCAGCAGGCCCGGCTCGAACCGGTCGATCTGGAGGCACGGGTTCCTCAGCCCGGTCACCTCCACCGCCGCGTGGGCGCCGAGTCGGAGCACCGTGCCGCGCGGCAGCCCGAGCAGGTCGATGCCCTCGGAGGTGATGTTCTCGCCCAGCTCGCCGGGGGCAACCTCGGCGTCGACGTCGTCGAACAGCTCACGGTGGATCAGGTGGACCTGCCGGAGGTTGGGCTCGGTCGGGTCGCGGCGGATGCGCGAGAGGTGCTGCACCGTCTCACCGAAGTGCGCGTCGCCCTCGATCCCTCGGCCTGCCACGAGGGTGACGACCTCCTGGGGCGCCTTGGAGAACCGATGCTGGTCGTCACTGCTGACGGATACGACACGTGCGCTGGTCATGCCTCCAGTATTCACCCGCAGCCACCCGCGCTTCAGGCTGGCTTCAGCGGCCGCTTGGCAGGGTGGCGGAGTTCGCACGCAGCGCGTGCCACCTCACCTCACGAAAGAGAACCCCATGCAGAAGAAGACGAAGATCATCGGCGGAGCAACCCTGGCGGCCGTGCTCGTTCTCGGCGGCTCCGGCATCGCCTACGCCGCGACCGACGGGTTCGAGGGTTCCGACGCGCTGACGGGCGGCGACCTCGACCGCGCGGCGTCGGTCGCCTCCGAGGAGATCGGCGGCGGATCGGTGACCTCGGCCGAGCGCGACGACGACGGGTACGAGCTCGAGCTGACGGGCGACGACGGGCGGTACTACGAGGTCGAGCTCGACGGATCCTTCGGGGTGGTGTCGAGCAGCCCCGACGAGCGGGTGGGCGACACCGGATCGGGCGGCACGGGCGACGAGAACAACGCGGGCGGCGGCGGCAGCGCATCCGTCGACCCCGACGACCTCACGGGAGACGTTCTCGACCAGGCCTCGAAGGCCGCCGTCGCCGCAGCCGGCGGTGGCACCGTGACCGACGCCGAGACGAGCGACGACGCCGACCACGCCTACGACGTGGAGGTGCGACTCGACGACGGCACCGAGGTCGACGTCGACCTCGACGAGTCGTTCGGCGTGGTGCGCGTCGAGAAGTAGTCGTGTGGCACAGGGCGGGCTCGCGGTCGGGCCCGCCCTTGTAGCGTTGTCGAAGCAGAGGGGAGTCGGATGCGCATCCTGGTGATCGACGACGAGCTGAACCTGTTGCGCGCCGTCGAGACCGGGCTCGAGGCAGAGGGGTTCGCGGTCGACACCGCCACCAACGGCACCGACGGGCTGTGGCTCGCGCAGGAGAACGACTATGCCGCCATCGTGCTCGACCTCATGCTGCCGGGGATGAGCGGGTTCCGCGTCTGCGAGGAGCTGCGGCGCGCGGGCGACTGGACGCCCGTCATCATGCTCACCGCGAAGGACGGCGATCTCGACCAGGTCGAGGCGCTCGATACCGGGGCCGACGACTACCTCACCAAGCCGTTCTCGTTCCAGGTGCTGCTGGCGCGGTTGCGGGCGCTGATCCGGCGCGGGGGCGCCGAGCGGCCGACGGTGCTGACCGTGGGCGACCTGGCGCTCGACCCGGCGGCCAAGCGGGTCACCCGAGGCGCCGTGCCCATCGAGCTGACGACGCGGGAGTTCAGCGTGCTCGAGTACCTCGTGTCGCGGGCGGGCGCCGTGGTGTCCAAGCGCGAGGTGCTCGGCGCCGTGTGGGACTTCGACTTCGAGGGCGACCCGAACATCGTCGAGGTGTACGTGCGGCACCTGCGCAACAAGGTCGATAGGCCGTTCGGGCGGGCGTCGATCGAGACCATGCGCGGATCGGGGTACCGGGTGGTCGACGATGGGTGAGCGGCGGCGGTTCCGTTCGGTGCGGGGGCGGATCACGCTCGTCACGACGGTGGTCGCCGCGGTGTCGGCGGGGCTCGGCGGGGCCGGGTTCGCGCTGGTGCTCTCGCAGAGCCTGCTCGACCAGGCGCGGACGGCCGCCTCCGTCGAACTCGAGCGGTTCGAGGCCGCCCTCGACGCCGGCGGGCCGGCTGCGCTCGCCGAGCTCGACGGCTACGGGCAGCTCGTGCGCGACGGGGTCGTGCTGGGTGCGACCGACGAGCTGGAGGATGCGCCGGCGCTGGCGGGGCGCTCCGACGGCGACGGCGACGGCGCCGACGAGCTGACCGGTCGCGTGATCCCGGTGCCCGACGAGGACGACTCGATAGTAGTCGCCGCGAATGAGACCGACGCCGGCCTGCTCATCGCCGGAGTCGACGACGGCCCGCGTGCCGAGGCCGTCGTCACGACGATCGTGCTGCTGCTCGTGGCCGTGCCGCTGCTCGTCGCCGCCATGGCCCTCGTGACGTGGCTCGCCGTGGGCCGGGCGCTGCGGCCGGTCGAGCGCATCCGCTTGGACACCGAGCAGGTCACCGCCGCCGACCTCGGCCGTCGCATCGCCGCCCCCGGCTCGGGCGACGAGATCGATCGCCTCGCCCAGACCATGAACCGCATGCTCGAGCGCCTCGACGAGAGCCAGCGCCGGCAGCGCCGCTTCGTCTCCGACGCCTCGCACGAGCTGCGTTCCCCCATCAGCGCCCTGCGGCAGAACGCCGAGGTGGCCCTCGCCTACCCCGAGCGGATGCCCGCCGACCGCCTCGGCCGCACCGTCGCCGAGGAGTCCGCCCGCATGGCCGAGCTCGTCGACGGGCTGCTGCTGCTGACGCGGGCCGACGAGCGTGGCCTGGTTCCGGATGCCCGGGACGTCGACCTCGACGATCTCGCCCTCGCCGAGGCGCGGCGGCTCCGCGCACTCGCGCCCGACTCCGGGCTCGTCATCGACGCGACCGCCGTCTCGGCTGCGCGCGTGCATGGCGACGAGCAGATGCTCGCCCGAGCCCTCCGCAACCTCGGCGACAACGCAGCACGGCACGCCCGCGGCCGCATCGCGCTGAGGTGCCGCGTCGAGGGCGGCGTCGCGGTGCTCGCCGTGGACGACGACGGCCCGGGCATCCCACCCTCCGAGCGCACCCGCGTCTTCGAGCGCTTCGTGCGGCTGGACGAGTCGCGCGCCCGCGACAGCGGCGGCTCGGGTCTCGGGCTGCCGATCGTGGCATCGATCGCGGCGGCGCACGGCGGGACGGTCGAAGCGCTGGACTCGTCGCTCGGCGGGGCCCGCCTAGAGCTCAGGCTCCGCTCCGCCTGACGTGGCCTCCGCCTGACGTGGCCTCTGTCTGAGGTCGCCGCGATCGGCTCCGAGTGAGGATCGGCGTGAGGATCCGGCGCCCGCGCGCTCGGATTCCGTTAGGACTCCCGCACCGCCCCGGCCGGCGGCGTAGACCTTCATTCGTGACTCTCACCAGCATCCTCCCCACCCTCCGCGCCTCCATCCCTGACCCCCTCGCGATCGACCGCTGGCCCGAGTGGACCCACCCCACCACCACCGACGTCATCGTCTCCGGCGTCTCCCTGCTGCGCCTCGTCGCCATCTGTGGCACCCCCTGCGTCCACGTCGCCGCCGCTGTGGTGCCCGGCACCCACGGCCGCCCCTCCGACCGCGACCAAGCCTGTGTGGTCGTCGCCCGGGTGACCGCGATCACGCACGGGGGCGAACTGGTGCTCGACGCAGGCCTCACCGACACGGCCGCGTGCTTCGACGAACTCCGGATGCTCGGCCGCGCCTCGACCCGGCACACCCGCCCGTTCCAGCTCTCGGGGCATACCGTCCAGCTGCCCGACGACCTGGCGCCCGGCGACCTCGTCGCGATCCCCTGCGGCGGCGCGCTCACCTGCCGCCAACTCCGCACCCCGGCCGCCTCCTGAACCGCACCCCACCCGTGGACTCGTGACCATCGTCACGTGTCTCTCCACCCGGCCATGGCCATCGAGGGCAAGCGCGTCAGCGCGCGGCAGCCCCTCCGGGTGGGACGGGTGGCGCTGGCTGCCGACTGGGCTGCCGCGCGCTTCGCGCTTGCCCTCGGTTGCCGTGGCTGGTTGGCGCAGGTGGGCGCGTTGTCACGCAGCCGGGCGCGTGATGGTGCGTCGGCGTGTGGTCGGGATGGGTGTCTGTTCAGGATCGTTCCACCGGGGCGGGATCAGATGCGGGACTCCGCCCTGCATGACTAGTTTCCAGTCTGCTTTGTGGAGGTGTGAGTGGTGGAAGTGGCAGAGGAGGACCCCGTTGTCGATGTCGGTTCTGCCGGGTGGGTGGTCGTCGGAGACCCATTCGTCGGCGTGGTGGGTTTCGCAGTAGGAGGGTGGTCGGTCGCAGCTCGGCCACACGCACCCGCCATCCCGGGCGGCGAGTGCACGGTTCTGCGCGGCGGTGAAGAGCCGCTTCGTCTTGCCGTGGAACAGCACCTCGCCGCGGTCGCCGAAGAGCGTCACTGCCATCGGTGAGCTGCACCGCAGCTGCGCCACGGTCGACGCGGGTACGGGTTCGTCGAGTCCGTCGATGTACCCGACGCCGCGCCCGGCCTCGAGATCGGCGAGCGTCATGTGCAGGTTGAGGGTGGTGGTGGCGCCGTTGATGCGGGGCATGTCGTCGGCGCCGGCGGCTCGGGCGATGAGTTCGGTGATGGTGTCGGCGTTCTTCTGCGCCGCGGTGCGATCGTCAGCGGTGACGTAGTCGCTCTCCTCCATGAACCGCGGCCCGGTCACCCGGGGGCTCTGCATCGCTTGCAGGCTCGACATCCAGATGCCGCCCTGCTGCGGCATCAGTGCGAACTTCCCGCGGATCATCCCGTCCGGCGATTGACCGATGGTGAGGAAGCGGAGTTGCTGGTGCACCTCGTCCCGAGGTTCGGCGCCGTCGGGGTCGAGCACGTCCCGGAGGTGGATCGCCATTCTCGCGGTCTCATCGGCCGAGAAGTGGCAGGAGAGGGTCTTGTCGACCAGGGTCTCTTCGGCGCCGGCGACGACGTCGGGCGCGCATCCGCGGTCGGCGAGTTCGGTGCAGCGCTTGACGATGGTGGCGGCCGCCTCGATGGGCAGGTCGCCCGCGTCGAGCGCCTCAGAGACCAGGGGGAACGGCGCCGGCCCCTCGCCACCGCCGAGCAGGATCTCGCCGCGCAGCCGCTTCCCGAGGTCGAGTCGGTTCTTGCACTCCTTCGCCGATGCGCCCGTGACATTCGCGAGCAGCGCGACCGGCGAGGTGAAGTTCTGCGACCGGCTCAGGCCCTCGTCACCGAGCTCGGGACGCGACCGCACCGCGACTTCACCCGCGAACCGGATCTGCAGAGCCAAAGCCGCCCGCACGACGAGCTCGTTGGCCGCCATCGCCTCGAGCAGCGCGTCATCACCGAGGGCGGACACGGCGGCTGGAGTCATGCTGAGATTCTATCAGAAACAGCTGATGAATGCTCGGTTTCCTAGGGTGCGGTCGACGGTGACGCGGGCTTCGTCTGGGGGCGCAGCTCGGGCTTCGGGACGGGACCGGGGTCGGCCGGGGGCTCGGACTCCGCGGCCTGCGGCGGCGAGAACGGAGCGGTCGCAGAAGAGCCGGGGCCGGAGCCGCGGGCAGCCGCCCCCGAGCCGCGCTCGAGGTCGGTCTTCGGCTCCTCCACGATGATCGGGTGCTCGGCGGCGTAGCTGTCCTGGCGGATGCCCGTGATCTGCCACGACACCTCGACGTTCGGCTTGTCCGTCGCGACGGCGAAGCTGCCGTCGGCGACCTTGCGCGAGACGATCGCCTGGGCGAAGACGCCGATCACGGTGAGCTGGTAGCGGAAGTCCCGGTTCAGCGCCTCGAAGTAGGAGGGGAGCTCGACGGTCGCCTGGCCATCGGCATCGGTGGTGACGTTACCGTTGTAGACGTTCATCATGTCGGGCGACTCGACGAAGGAGTGCGACAGCCACTGGTTGTCCGGGTCGAGCGGGTGGTCGATCTTGAAGGAGCCCGCCGACTTGGACAGCGTGCCGTTGACGTGCATCCGCCCCGAGGCGTAGATCGCGTAGCCGGCGGGACTGGCTGCGCTGCCGTAGACGCCGTAGGTCTGGCCGCTGGTCGCCGTGGAGGTGCCGAAGACGCCGAAGGTCGTGGCCTCACCCCAGACGCCGACGTAGTTGGAGTCTCCGCGCACGCCCGCGGTGTACGCGCCCACTCCGCGAACGGCGTACTGACCGCCGTTGCCGGAGACGGCGTTGCCGGCATTGTTGTTCACGACTCCCACGACACCGGCTGTGCCGCCGCTGGCGTAGATGGCGGTGTTGCCGGAGGCGGCGAACAGGCCGTAGCCGTCGCTGTTCACGATGGCGCCGTAGCCGACGCCGCTGAAGTAGCCGCCGTAGCTTCCCGCGCCCGAGCCGGTGCCGATCACCCCGTAGGTGGTGCCCGACGCATAGCATCCGGCGTAACCGCCGGTGCCGTACAGGCCCATGTAGTTCTTCGACGTGCCCTCGACGCCGTAGCCGTCGGACGCCGACCCCTGCACGCCTCGACCGTCGCTGGCCGTGGAAGTGCTCGTGCCCTTGATGCCGATGCTGCTGCTCACGGCGTCGACCCGCGCTGCGGGTGCGGTGACACCGAGCCCCAGCCGGCCCTGCGGGGTCAGCCGCATCTTCTCCGAGACCGCCGAGCTCGTGTTGGCCTTCGTCTTGAAGATCAGCGCCGCACCGGAGGTGGTGGGGCCGAGGAAGTTGCTCGTGGTGACGCCCGTGTTCCCGCCGAGCATCCAGGGCGTGGTGGCGGATGCGGCGGCGGCGGGCTCAGCCGCCCCGGCCGTGACGGCGACCGCCGCTGCGGCGGCCCCGGCTGCTCCGGCGAAGAGGAACCGGCGCGGGAAGCGCCGCTCCAGTTCGGCTGGTTCGAGATCGACGGGACGCTTCATTGCGGGCATGGCAGACTCCGGCTTCCGGCGGTGCACGACGGGGGTGACTTGCGATGACCGAGAGTGTAGCCCCGGGCCGGAGCGGCGTACAGAGCGACGGCGATGCCCCGGATGCGCCCCGGGGGTCAGGGGGTCAGGGTGCGCCGACGACGCCCAGCACGAGTCCCGGGATCCACAGCGACACCGACGCCACGATGGCGGTGAGCGCCGCGCCGAGCACGAGCGCCGCCGCCGGCACGACGATCGCGAGCAGCACCCCGAGGGAGATGCCCGCCTGAGCGGCCCGCACGCCCGGCCGGTCGGTGACCTCGGTCTCCCCGGCGGCGATCAGCTGGCCCATGTCGTCGGGGGAGGCCGGCGCGTAGCCGGGTGAAGGAACTGAGGCACTCCCGGGCTCGACCATGATCGTCCCACCCTACGCTCGTCGCCCCCGACACGCCGGCGACGACTCACGCCGACGACCACCCGCACGGGCGACGACCCGCGCCGCCCGCCCTACCGCGCCAGCGCCCCCATCCACTCCTCCACCTCGGACGGCGTCCGCGGCATCCCCGCCGACAGCAGGATCGACGACGTCTCCGTCACCACCAGGTCGTCCTCGATCCGGATGCCCAGCCCCCGCAGCTCGGCCGGCACCGTCAGATCGCCCGGCTGGAAGTACAGCCCCGGCTCGACCGTGAGCGTGTTCCCGGCCGCGAGAACCCCGCCGAGGTACGTCTCGTGCGGAGCGTGGTTGCAGTCGTGCACGTCCATGCCGAGCATGTGCCCGGCCCGCGAGATGCTCCACCG
This sequence comes from Herbiconiux gentiana, assembly GCF_024978135.1. Classification (GTDB taxonomy): domain Bacteria; phylum Actinomycetota; class Actinomycetes; order Actinomycetales; family Microbacteriaceae; genus Herbiconiux; species Herbiconiux gentiana. The sequence continues at coordinate 628,357 of NZ_JANTEZ010000002.1, forward strand.
CCGGTGGTACGACGCCGACGGCGCCATCGCCTCGTCGACCGAGCAGCGGATGAGGCCCAGCTCGATCAGCCCCTCCGTCAGCGAGCGCCCGCAGGCGTCCTGGTAGTCCTGGAATCGCACGCCCGCCCGCAGCGCGTCGATGCCGGCCTGCTGCGCGCGCAGCACGATCGAGTAGACGTCGCGCTGCAGAGGTGTGAAGGTACCGCTCACCGGGAGGGTGCGGGTGATGTCGGCCGCGTAGAGGGAGGCCATCTCCACCCCCATGTCCATCAGCACGAGGTCGCCGTCGACGAGGGGGCCGGTGTTCCGCGTGTAGTGCAGCGTGGTGGCGTGCGCTCCGGCGGCGACGATCGAGCCGTAGGCGGGCCCCTCCCCCTCCACGAGGGCGCGGCGGGCGAAGGTGCCCTCGAGGAAGCGCTCGCCCCGGGGGTTCGCGCAAGCATCCGACCACGCCTCGAGGCAGTCGTCGAAGCCGCGGGCGGTGCCGTCGACCGCGAGCTGCAGCTGGCCGATCTCCCAGTCGTTCTTGATCAGGCGCAGCTCGTCGAGCGTGGCCTTCAGCGCCAGGTGCGGCCCGAACACCGGCCCGCAGATCTGCCGCACCAGCTCGTCGACCCGCTCGTCGAGAGTGGGCAGCACCCGGATGCGCCGGGCCCGCCGCGCGGCCCGTTCCACGTCGCGGGTGAAGTCGGCGAGCGGCCGGGTCTCGATACCGAGGGCCGCCTGGGTCTCGGCGAGCGTGGGCCGCGGCCCCACCCAGAGGTCGCCGAGCGCGTCGTTCTGCCAGAACTCGTCGCCGTCGCGCCCCGACGGGGCACGCAGGTACAGGATCGACCCGGCCTCCCCGCCGGTGGTGTCGACCACGAGCACGCTCTCGGCGACGTCGTTGCCCGTCAGCCAGACGTGGTCGGTGCCCGGTCGGAAGCGGTGATCGCTGTCGTTGGAGCGCACCCGCGGCAGTCCGGCGGGGATGATCAGCAGCTCGGCCGGCAGCGCCTGCGCCAGCCGCGACCGGCGCTCGGCCGTGTAGGCGATCACGGGGTCGTCGGGGTCGATCACCGGCTCGGGGTCGGCCCAGCCGGCGGTCATGAAGGCGCCGTCGCCGGGCAGCGGGCTGCGGTTCACGGCCCGCGGCATGCTCCACCGAGCGGATGCCGCCGGCCCGGTCTCCTCCACCGCGCTCACGCGCTCGTCCGCTCCAGCGCCTCGGGCAGGTCGTCGAGCCAGGCGGCCCGGTCGGCCTCGGCGGGCGCGAGCGGCAGCCGGCCCAGCCCGTCGGGCAGCGGGATTGCCGCGAGCAGCGCCCGCGTGTACGGGTGCAGCGGGTTCTGCCACACCGTCTCGGTGTCACCCGACTCGACGACTCGGCCGCGGTACATCACGAGCACGCGGTCGGCGATGCGGCGCACCACCGAGAGGTCGTGCGAGATGAAGAGCATGCCGGCCCCGGCCTCGACGCTGAGCGAGCGCATCAGGGCGGCGACGCTCGTCTGGGTGGAGGCGTCGAGGGCGGAGATGGGCTCGTCGGCCACGAGCATCCGCGGGCGGGCCGCGAGCGCCCGCGCGATGGCGATGCGCTGCTTCTGGCCGCCCGAGAACTCGTGCGGGAAGCGGGTGACCATCGCGGGGTCGAGCCCGACCCGGCGCAGCCAGTCGGCGGGGTCGGAGCCCTCGTCGCCGCGGGCGAGCGCGGCACGCACGCCGTCGCCGATCTGCTCGCCGATGCGGCGGCGGGGGTTGAGCGAGGAGTTCGGGTCCTGGAAGACCATCTGCATGCCGGTCATCACCGGACTGCGGCGGCGCAGGCCGAGCGTCGGCACGTCGGCCCCGTTCAGCCGCACGTCGCCGGCCCGGCGCTTCTCGATGCCGACGACGGCACGCGCGAGGCTCGACTTGCCGCAGCCGCTCTCGCCGACCAGCGCCACGACCTCGCCGGCCGCCACACGGAAGCCGACCCCGTCGACCGCGCGCAGCGGCGGCCGGCGGCCGTACTCCACGACGATGCCCTCGGCCTCGAGAACCGTTCCGGCGCTCATCGCGCTCCCCCTTCGACGTCGTGATCCGAGGCGGCGACCGGGGCGTCCGAGCCGCCCGAGCCGGCCGCACCCTCGCGCCCCTCCACGAGCTCCTCGACCAGCTCCTCCGGGCTCTCCTCGAAGCTCGACCCGGGCAGCGCCGCGAGCAGCGAGCGCGTGTAGGCGTCCTGCGGCGCGGTGAACAGCTGCTCCCGGGGCGCCGACTCCACCACGAGCCCCTGCCGCATCACCGTCACCTCGTCGGCGACGGCGCTCATCACGCCGAGGTCGTGGGTGACGAGCAGGATGCTCAGCCCCCCGTCGTCGACCAGCTCACGCAGGAGCTGCAGCACTCCGGCCTGCACCGTCACGTCGAGCGCGGTGGTCGGCTCGTCGGCCAGCAGCACGGAGGGGTCGCACGCCAGCGCCACCGCGATCGCGATGCGCTGACGCTGACCGCCCGAGAACTGGTGGGGGTAGCGCGCGAGGGAGGCGCGAGCATCCGGAACGCGCACCCGCTCGAGCAGGGCCTCGGCCTTCGACCGGGCCGCCGCCTTGCCGAGGCCGAGGTGGTGGCGCAGGTGGTCGGTGAGCTGACGGCCGACGGTGAGCTGCGGGTGCAGGCTCGTCGACGGGTCCTGGAAGACCATGGCGACCCGGCGCCCGCGCACCGCGCCGAGCACCTGCCGCGACGCTCCGACGAGCTCGATCGAGCCGCCGGCCGAACCGCCTGCCGAGCCACCGGTCGTGACGCCGGCAGAAGTGTCGTCGGCCAGCCGGATGCTCCCGCTCGCCGTCATCGAGCCAGGGAGCAGCCCGAGCACGGCCAGCGCCGTCATGGTCTTGCCCGAGCCCGATTCCCCGGCCAGGCCGTGGATGCCGCCCCGCCGAAGCGCCAGGTCGATTCCGTCGACGATGGGGTGACTGCGGGTGCGGATGCGCAGCTCGCTGATGGTGAGTGCGTCGGTCACAGCGTGGTGCCTCCCCCGCGGATGGTCTGCGATTTGGGGTCGAGGGCGTCACGCAGGGCGTCGCCGACGAAGTTGAACGCGATCACCACGGTGAGGATCGCCAGTCCCGGGAAGACCCCGATCCACCACGCGTCGAAGTTCTGGATCGCATCCGACACCATCGAGCCCCACTCGGCGGTCGGCGGCTTCGCCCCGAGCCCGAGGAACGACAGCCCCGACAGCAGCAGGATGGCCGTGCCGATGTCGAGGCTCGCGAGCACGAGCACCGGGCCGACGATGTTCGGAGCGATGTCTCGGCCGAGCGAGCGCAGCGGCGAGAAGCCGAGCAACTGGCCCGACACGACGTAGTTCGAGGAGCGCAAGCCCAGCACGAGACCGCGGGTGAGTCGCGCGTAGGCGGGCCACGACACGATCAGCGCCGCGAGCACCGCGTTCAGCAGCGACGCCCCGAGGGCGGCCGCGATCACCATGGCCAGGATGACCGTGGGGAACGCCATCACGAGGTCGGTGACGCGCATCGCGACCTCATCGACCGCGCGGCCGAAGAAGCCGGCGATCGCGCCGACGACGGCGCCGATCAGCACCGACATCACCACGAGCAGCAGGGCGAGCGGGATGGTGACGCGGGCGCCCCAGATCACGCGGGAGAAGACGTCGCGGCCGAGCGCGTCGGTGCCCATCAGGGTGCCCTCGCCGGGCGCCTGGAGGATGGGCAGGTCCTGCGCGAGCGGGTCGTGCGGGGCGATCACGGGGGCGAGCACGGCGACGAGGATCCAGAGGACGCCGACGGCGGCACCGAACAGGCCGAGCGGCGCCGACCAGCGGCCGAGCCGCAGGCGCGGGCGACGCCAGCGGGGGCCGGCGGTGGAAACCGGGTCGAGCATCCCGGCGCCGACACCGTCGCGGGGGCCGGCCGGGGCACCGTCGCGCGGGTCGGGACGGGTGGTTCGCGCATCCGTCACGAGGCCAGCCTCACTCTCGGGTCGAGCACGCCGTAGAGCAGGTCGACGATCAGGTTCACGAGCAGATACATCACGCCGATCAGGAGGCCGACGCCCATGATGCCGGGCAGGTCGAGGTGCGAGGCGGCCTGGTAGGCGTACGAGCCGATGCCGGGCCAGGCGAAGATGGCCTCGACGAGCACGGTGCCGCTGAGCAGGCTGCCGAAGGCGAGGCCGACGACGGTGAGAATCGGGATGCTCGCCCCGCGCAGCACGTACGAGAAGATCACCGTGCGGGTCGGCAGGCCCTTGGCCCGGGCGGCGCGCACGTAGTCCTGGTCGAGGATCTCGAGCACCGCCGTGCGCACGAACCGGGTGAGCAGGCCCACCGTGTAGAGCGTGAGCACGAGCACCGGCAGGAACAGGTGCGAGGCCGCGTCGAGGAAGGTGTCGAGCTGACCGGCCAGCAGGGCATCCACCGTGTAGAGGCCCGTCACCGTCGGCGGCGTCGTGAAGTCGCTGCTCAGCCGGCCCGAGCCCGGGGCGATGTGCAGCTGGAAGTAGAAGACGTAGTAGAGCACGAGCGCGAGCCAGAAGGTCGGCACGCTGAGGCCGGCCAGCGAGACCACGCGCAGCACGTGGTCTGACGCCTTGCCGCGCCGGTACGCGGCGATCGTGCCGAGCACGACGCCGATGATCACGCTGAGCACGATGGCGCCGAAGGCGATCTCGAGCGTGGCCGGCAGGGCCTTCGCCAGGTCGTCGACCACGGGGTTGTGCGTGGTGGTCGAGACGCCGAGGTCACCGTGCAGCAGGTTGCCGAGGTAGGTGAAGTACTGCACCACGAGCGGCTGGTCGAGGCCGTAGGTGGCGCGGAACTGGGCGACGATCGCCGGGTCCTCCGCGGCGCGCTGGCCGAGGGCCGCCGCCACCGGGTCGCCCGGCACGAGGTTCGTCAGCACGAAGGTGACCAGGGTCACACCCACCACGAGCAGCAGCGAGGTGAGCACGCGCCGCAGCGCGTAGCGGAGGAACGGGTGGGCCGCCCGGCCCCCGCGCGAACGCGGGGACCGGACGGCCTTCGTGCTGGTGGACACGGGTTACTTCGCGGCGAGGGCCGCGATGTCGATGGTCCACACGGCGTTGTAGACGACGCCCGTCACGTCCTTGGCCGCGGCGATGTTGTTGCCGGGCTGGAGCAGCGGGATGAACGGACCGTCGGCGTTCAGCGCGGTCTGCAGCTCCTCGAAGCGCGACTGGCGCTCCTCGTCGCTGCCCCCGGCGGCCGCGGCGTCGGCGAGCGTCGAGATCGCGGGGTTCGCGCCCTCGGCCCAGCCGGAGCGGAGACCGACGACGTTGCCCGGGGTGAAGACGAGGTAGTCGCTCGGGTCGGGGTAGTCGGGGCCCCAGTACCACAGGCCCATGGTCTCGGTGCCGTTGCGGTAGGCGTCGAGCTCGGTGGCCACGGGGGCCGGGGCGAGCTCCACCGTGATGCCAGCGTCCTTGAGCTGCGACTGGATGCGCTGGGCGATCGTCGGGAAGTCGATGCCGTTCAGGCTGATGTCGCTCGGGAAGTTGAGCGTCACCGACTCGCCGGCGTAGCCGCTCTTCGCGAGGTCGGCCTTGGCGGCGTCGAGGTCCTGCGTGAGGGCGCCGCTCTCGGGCAGGGCGCCGAGCAGCATGCTCGGGACGACACCTGAGGCCTGCGCGGTTCCCGTGCCGGCGATCGAGACCAGGTCGTCGTAGTCGACGGCCTCCTTGACGGCCTTCACGAAGTCGGGGTTCGAGGTGATCGTCGAGACGCTCGGGTTCTGGTTGAGCAGCAGGAAGATGACGTTCGCAGAGGGGTCGCTGGTGACGTCGACGGAGTCGCCGAGGGCCTCGGCCTGGGTGCCCGAGAGGTCGAGCGCCACGTCGGCGCTGCCGCCCTCGACGTTGATCTTCTGGGTCGCGCCCTCGACGTTCTGGATGACCACGCGGCCGTAGCCGGGGGCGTCGCCGTCGTAGTTCTCGTTGGCCTTCAGCACGACCTGCGAGGCGAGGTCGAGGGTGTCGAGCACGTAAGGGCCCGAGCCGGCGGAGGTGGTGTTGAGGAACTTCTCGGCGGTGTCGGTCTCGTCGGTGGTGCCGCCGTTCTCCTTCACGACCTTCGAGTTCAGGATGCCGAGGGCCGGGTTCGCCAGGATCGCCGGGAGGGCGGGCGTGGGGTTCTCGGTGGTCAGCACGACGGTCGTGTCGTCCTTCTTCGTGACGGTGACGCCGTCGAGCAGGAAGGAGGGGTTGCCCTTCAGGCCGATCACGCGCTGCAGCGAGAACACCACGTCGTCGGCGGTCATCGCGGTGCCGTCGGAGAAGGTGTGCTCGCCCTTCAGGGTGAGGGTGAAGGTCTTCGCGTCGTCGGACTGCTCGAGGCTCGCGACGCCGTCGACGACCTTCGAGACGTCGCCGCCCTCGAAGGTGAGGAGGGTCTCGTAGAGCGCCTTGTCGACCAGCTGGCCGGTGGGCTCGTACATGCGGCCCGGGTCGGCCGTCTTGAGGTCGAACGCCTTGTTGATGGTGAGCGTCTTGCTGCTGCCATCGGCGGTGTCGGTGCGGCCCGAGGAGCAGCCCGCGACGAGGAGCGTGAGCGAGACCGCTGCTGCGGCGATCGCGACTCGGGTCGGGGTGGAGCGCGCTGTGCGTGTGGTGCGGAAAACCATGGAGGCCTCCTGGGAATGGGTCGGCTGGACGGTGTTGGGAAACTGTGGCACACAGCGACGCAGTCTTTTTTCACGGAGGCACTATCGTGGACGAAATGCCGACATCGGCGGACGAGGAGCAGATTATGTCGATCACCGATCAGGCCGTGACCCCGGCCGCTGGACAAAGCGCGGGCGGTCTCGACGAGGTCAATCTGCGCATCCTCGCCATCCTGCGGGAGAACGGCCGCATCTCGATGTCGGCCCTCGCCGAGCGGGTGAACGTCTCGCGGGCGAGCGTCTACAACCGGGTCGAGCAGCTCACCGCCTCGGGGGTGATCACCGGGTTCTCGGCCCAGGTCGACCCCGGCAAGGTGGGGCTCGACGTCTGCGCGCTCGTGTTCGTGACGGTGCACCCGCAGTCCTGGCACCGGTTCCGGGAGGGCATCCTGCAGATGCCCGACGTCGAGTACTGCTGCATCACCACCGGCGAGCACGACGCCATGCTGCTCGTTCGCTCGCTCGACATCGGGGGCGTGCACGACTTCGTCACGGGAGTCGTCGCCGCGCGGCCCGAGGTGAAGTCGGTGGTGTCGGTCGTCGTGCTCGACGAGGTCGTGCGGAAGGCCTATCTACTGCCCTCGGACATCCCCGACCGCTCGGGATCGACGAACCGCCTGGGTATGACGAGGTTCACCACGGCCGGAAACGGGCGGGACTCGGCACGCAGCTGAGCCCTGCCGCGCTCGCCCCGGCGGGCGGCCGCGTCGCGCGGGTCAGACCTCGACGCAGATGCTGACGTGGTCGACGCCGTCGATCTCGAAGTCCTCGACGAGCCGCACGCGACCGGTGGCGTCGAGCTCGACACGACTGCCGCCGGTGCCGCTCACGATCGTCTCGCCGTCGAGCAGCTGGTGCACGAACGAGACCTGCAGGGCGTCGCCCGAGCGCGTGCCGACGAAGCGGCCGAAGGTCACGGTGTCGCCCACGTAGTCGCCCCAGATCACCCCGTCGCGCTCGAAGTAGTGGAAGCGCGACGGCGACGCGGGGTCGACCGCGCTGTTGGTCGAGGACTCCATCACGAACTCGCGGCCGTCGAGACTGGGGGCGGTGGGGGCTTCGTTCACGTGAAGGAGTATGCCCGACGACGCCTGTCGTCCTGACGCATCGAGCATTTCGTCGAATCCTTCAGGCCCGCGCCTCGCCGAACTGGACGAAACCGGTTCGGCGAGGCGTCAGACGCAACGATTCGTCTCAGAGCGCCTCGACGAGTTCGGCCAGCGCGCGGTCGGGGGTGCCGAAGCGGTGGGCCGTGATCGAGACCGCCTGCTCGCGCAGGAACGGCAGGAGTTCGAGGCGGCCGGCCTCGGTCACTGGGCCGCTCCACACGGCGACGTCGGGGCGTCCGGCGGTGGCGGCCACGACCTCGTCGGCGGGGGTGCCGATGAGGCGGATGCGCGCCGGCGGCTGCGCGGCGAGCGACGTCGCCCAGCGGGCATCCGTCTCGACCTGCACCGTCAGGGGGAGCCCCTCGAGCAGCGCCGCGAGCTCGGGGTCGGCGACGCTGACCGTGGCCGGGTCGCCGCTCCGCAGCGCCGCCGCGACCACGCGCAGCACCTCGACGGCTGCGGCCGCCGATCCCGCCCGCACGTGGGTGCCGCCCGCTGCGCGGTAGCGGAACACGTTGTGCTCGGCCGCGACCTGTGAGACGTCGACCGCGGCGCCGAAGCGCTCGTTCCAGACGCGGGCGTCGCTCTGGGCGGCGCGGGTGAGGGAGGCCAGGGCGTCGTCGCCGACGAGGGGCGAGCGACGGGCGGCGGCCAGCAGGGCGGTGACCGCGGGGAGGAGGGCGGGAGCATCCGTCACCCCACTGGCGGCGGGAGTCTCAGCGGCGGCGGCCACCTGGGCAGCGGCCGTCGCCCGCGCGGGCACCCACGACCCGAGGTTGACCAGGTAGTTCGGCCCACCTGCCTTGGCACCCGCGCCCACCGACGACTTCTTCCAGCCGCCGAACGGCTGGCGCTCGACGATGGCGCCGGTGATGCCGCGGTTGACGTAGAGGTTGCCCGCCTCGATGCGGTCGAGCCAAGTCGAGATCTCGCCGCGGTCGAGCGAGTGCAGGCCCGAGGTGAGGCCGTAGTCGACCTCGTTGACGATGTCGATCGCCTCGTCGAGGGTGGGGGCGGTCATGATGCCGAGGATCGGGCCGAAGTACTCGGTGCGGTGGAACGCCGAACCGCGGGCGACGCCGTCGCGGAGGCCCGGGCCCCACAGCCGGGCGTCGTCGGTGCTGAGCGCGCGGGGGCGGATCAGCCAGGACTCCCCGGCGCCGAGCGTCGTCAACCCTTCGCGGAGCTTCGGGCCCGGGGCCTCGATCAGCGGACCCATCCGGGTCGAGGCGACGTGGGGCAGGCCGACGGGCAGGGAGGAGATCGCGTCCATCAGCTGCGAGCGGAAGCGCGGCGACGACGCGACCGAGCCCACCAGCACCACGAGCGAGGCGGCCGAGCACTTCTGGCCGGCGTGGCCGAAGGCGGAGGCCACGACGTCCTTGACGGTGAGGTCGAGGTCGGCCGACGGGGTCACGATGATGGCGTTCTTGCCGCTCGTCTCGGCGAGCAGCGGCAGCTCGGGGCGGAACGAGCGGAACAGCTCGGCCGTCTCGAACGCGCCGGTGAGGATGACACGGTCGACCGCGGGGTGCGAGACCAGCTGGCGGCCGAGCGTCTCCTCGTCGACGTCGATCAGGCGCAGCACCTCGGTGGGGACGCCGGCGGCCCAGAGCGCCTCGGCGACCAGCGCGCCCGAGCGCGCCGAGAGGCCGGCGGGCTTGAACAGCACGGGCGACCCGGCGGCGAGCGCCGCCAGCGCCGACCCGGCCGGGATGGCGACGGGGAAGTTCCACGGCGGGGTGACGAGCGTCAGGCGGGCGGGCACGAACGTCGCGCCCTCGACCGCCTCGAGCTCGAGCCCGCGCTCGGCGTAGTAGTGGGCGAAGTCGACGGCCTCCGACACCTCGGGGTCGGCCTGGTCGATCGTCTTGCCGGCCTCGGCGGCCATCACCTCGATCAGCTCGGCGCGACGCTCCTCGAGCACGTCGCCGGCGCGGTGCAGCACGGCGCCGCGCTCGGCCGCACCGAGCTCGGCCCAGGCCCGTCCGGCCTCGACCGTCTCGGCGACCAGGCGCTCGAGCTCGGCCTCGGTCTCGACCCGGGCGGCCGCGACGGTGTCGACGCCGAGCGTGCTGGCCTCGATGCGACCGAGGATGCCGTCGGCCCAGACCCGGTTGGCGCCGACCGACGGGTCGGTGTCGGGCGTGCTGACGAACCGGCCCGGGGCCGAGCGGCCGACCTCGGCGAACCGGTCGGCCACTCGGCGTGCGGGCGGCACGGCGGCGTCCAGGGCCTCGAGCGAGGCGGTGAAACGCGTCCTCTCGCGCTCGAACAGCTCGGGCCGGTCGTTCAGCTCGAAGACGGCCGACATGAAGTTCTCCTGCGACGCGCCCTCCTCCAGACGGCGGATCAGGTACGCGATCGCGACGTCGAACTCCTTGGGCGAGACCACCGGCGTGTAGAGCAGCAGCGAGCCGACCTCGCGCTTCACGGCTTCGGCCTGGCCCTGCGCCATGCCGAGCAGCATCTCGAACTCGAGGCCGTCGCGCACGCCGCGACGGCCGGCGACGATCCAGGCGTAGGCGAGGTCGAAGAGGTTGTGGCCCGCGACGCCGAGTCGCACGTTGCCGATGCGATCGGGGTGCAGGGCGTAGTCGAGCACACGCTTGTAGTTCGTGTCGGAGTCCTGCTTGCTGCCCCAGGTGGCGAGCGGCCAGCCGTGCAGCGAGGCCTCGACCTGCTCCATCGGCAGGTTCGCGCCCTTCACCAGTCGCACTTTGACGCCCGCGCCGCCGTGCGCGCGACGCTTCGCGGCCCACTCCTGCAGCCGCATCATCGCGGCGAGCGCGTCGGGCAGGTACGCCTGCAGCACGATGCCGGCCTCGAGCTGGCGGAACTCCGGGCGGTCGAGCAGCCGCATGAAGACCTCAAGGGTCAGGTCGAGGTCCTTGTACTCCTCCATGTCGAGGTTGATGAACTTGGCGGGCCGGCCCGACTTCAGCGGCTTCGCGGCCTCGGCGAAGAGGGGGATGAGCTTCGCCACCACGTCGGCGACCGCATCCTCGAAGGCCCAGGGCGCGTGCGGGGCGACCGTCGACGAGACCTTGATCGAGACGTAGTCGACGTCGTCGCGGCCGAGCAGCCGGATCGTGCCGCCGAGGCGACGCCCCGCCTCCTGGTCGCCCAGCACGGCCTCGCCGAGGAGGTTCACATTCAGGCGCGTGCCCGGTTTGCGGATCTTCGCGATCGCCGGCCCGAGCTTGGAGTCGGTGGCGTCGATCACGAGGTGGCCGACCATCTGCCGCAGCACCCGCCGGGCGATCGGCACGACGACGCCGGGCAGCACGGGCGCCATCACACCGCCGAGGCGCACCGCGGCGCGCAGCGGAAGCGGGAGGAAGGCGGGCACGTCGGGCGCGATGCGGGCGAGCGTGGCGGCGGCGACCGTGAGGTCCTCCGGGCGCACCACGCCGTCGACGAAGCCGACCGTGAAGTCGAGGCCCTTGGGGTCGGCGAGCACACCGGCCAGGCGGGTGGCCGAGGCGTCGGACTCGTGGCTCGCGGCCTCCGTGAGCCAGCGGCGCACCAGGGCGACGACCTCGTCGGCGAGGGCGGCGTCGTTCGCAAGGTCGGGGGTGCTCGAGTCGGTGCGGGGCGCATCCGTCAGATCAGTCATGCTGCAATGGTCCGTCACGTCAAGCCTCAGCAAAAGCGATGGTTACTGATGCATATCCGTAAGCTGAGGTGACGAAAGGGGCCGGATGCTCGACGTGCGCAAGCTCGTGCTGCTGCGCGAACTGGCGATCCGAGGCACCATTGCGGCGGTCGCCGAGGCGCTCAGCTTCAGCCCCTCGGCCGTGTCGCAGCAGCTGAGCGCCCTCGAACGCGAGGCGGGGGTGCCGCTGTTCCGCCGCACCGGACGGCGCCTGCAGCTCACACCGCAGGCCGAGGTGCTCGTCGCGTCGGCCGCCGAGCTGCTCGACACGCTCGAGCGGGCCGACGTGGCGCTGCAGTCCTCGCTCGAGACGGTGAGCGGCACCCTGCGGGTCGCGGTGTTCCAGTCGGCGGCGCTCACCCTGATGCCGCCGGCCCTCCGATCGATGACCGACGAGCATCCGAACGTGCGCATCGAGATGGCCCAGCGGGAGCCCGGGCAGGCGCTGCACGACACCTGGGCGCGCGAGTTCGACCTCGTCGTCGGCGAGGAGTACCCGGCGCACTCGGCCCCCTGGCTCAGCGGGCTCGAGCGGCACGACCTCACCAGCGACGCGGTCGAGCTGGCGCTGCCGGGTGAATCGGCCAGTCCGCATCCGCTCGCCACGATGCAGGATGCCCGCACCATGCCCTGGGTGATGGAGCCGCGTGGTACCGCCAGCCGCCACTTCGCGGAGCAGCTCTGCCGCGTCGCGGGCTTCGAGCCCGACGTGCGGTACGAGACCGCGGATCTGCAGACGCAGATCCGGCTGATCGAGACCGGCAACGCCGTGGCGTTCATGCCGGAGCTGGTCTGGGCGGGCCGACCGACGACGTGCCGGCTGGTCACGCCGCCCGGTGCTCCTCGGCGCACGATCTTCACGGCGCACCGGGCGTCGGCGAGCGGATCGTCGGCGATCGGGGCACTGCGGGCGGCACTGGAGGCCTCGGCGGCGGCGTGGAGGTCATCGACCGCTCGCTAGCCTGCCGCTCGACAACGGAGCGCTCGATAACTTGCACAGCCATGTGCAAGTTAGTAGAATCAGGGGCGTGACCACCACTCTCTCCCCCCGCGCTCCGCGGCGAGACGCCCTCGAGAACCGCGAAGCCATCGTGCGCGCCGCCTCGGTCGTCTTCCGCCGCGACCCCGAGGCGTCGCTCGACGCCGTCGCCGCCGAGGCCGGCCTCTCGCGTCGCGCCCTCTACGGACACTTCTCCTCTCGCGACGAGCTGCTCGCCGAGCTGCTCACCCGCGGCGGCGCGCGCATCTCCGAGGCGCTGGCCGACGTGCACCACGACGACCCGCGCATCCACCTCGCCCTGATCGGCGCGGCCATCTGGGCCGAGGTGCAGCAGGTGCGGGTGCTCGCGCAGCTCGCGCTGCACGGGCCGCTCGAGAAGACGGTGGCGTCGGCCCTGTCGCCGGTGCGGGCATCCGTTCGCCGGGCCACGAGCGCGGGGGTCTCGGCGGGGTACTTCCGTGAGAGTGTGCCGGTCGAGTCGCTCGCCCAGCTGATCGAGGACGCCGCGATCGGCGTGCTCGACGTCGCCGTGCGCACCGACCTCGACGAGGCCGCGGGGCGGCAACTGGTGATGACCGTGGGGCTGTCGGTCGCGGGGCTGTCGTGGCGGGAGGCGGATGCGCTGGTCGCGTCGATCCCGGGGTCGCTGCTCGCGGCCTGGAGTGCGCCGGGGTCGGGCGCGGTCGTCGGGTCGGGCGCTGTCGCCGGGTCGGGCGCTGTCGCCGGCTCGGGGTCGGAAGGGGGTCGGTCGTGAAGATCGTGGCGGAGGGTGTGAGCAAGGGGCACGCGGGCATCCCGCTGCCGCAGCGCGACGTGGAGTTCTCGACCGGGCGGGTCACCGTCGCCGAGGCCGAGGTGGGCGACCAGCCGACCGTGCTGTCGCTCATCCTGAGCGGGCGCATGGTGCCCGACAGCGGATCGGTGACGGTCGACGGGGTCGACGACGCGGCGCGCATCCGGGAGCTCGTCGCGCTCGTCGACGCGCCGGACGTGAGCGAGCCCGCCGCCGACCTGGCGCTGCGCGACGTCGTGCGCGAGGAGCTGATGTTCTCGGACCGCAGCGCCACGCGCGCCGCCGTCGCCCGGGTTCTTGCCGATGCCGGGGCGGGCGACTACGCCGGCGTGCGGGTGGGCGACGTGCCCGCGGGGCTGCGGATCCGGCTGATGGTGGAGCTGGCGGCGTTCCGGCGGGGGGTGCGGGCGCTCGTGCTCGCGTCGCCCGACCGGCACGGCGGCGACCCGCAGGAGTGGCTCGACATCGCCGACGACCTGGCGGCCCGCGACTTCGCGGTACTCGTGGTCTGCGGCGCGCCCTCGGCGCAGCTCGTGCGCCCGCTGCTCGAGGCCCGCGCCGCCGCCGAAGCCGCTGCGGCCGAGGCAGCGGCACGCGAAGCCGCCGCGCGCGACGCCGCGCAGCAGGATGCCGCCGCCAAGGCCGCCCGCGCCGCCACTCCTCGCTCCGTCGCGGACGCCTCCGCCGCCGCAACGCCGCCCACCGCGAACCCGCCCGCCGCGCATCCGCTCACCCCGCCCGCGCCGGCCACCCCGGCGGCGCCCACCCCCGCACTCACCGACACCGAACCGGAGTCACACGCGTGAAGATCTACCACCTCGTCGCCACCGAGCTGAAGCGGCTCACCGCGACCGGCATGGCGAAGCTCGCCCTCGTCGCCCTGATGCTCGTGCCCGTGCTCTACGCCGGGCTCTACCTCTGGGCCAACAACGACCCCTACGGCAACCTCAAGGACGTGCCCGTCGCGCTCGTCGTCGAGGACACCGGCGCCACCGTCGACGGCGAGCAGGTCGACTACGGCACCCAGGTCGAAGAGCGGCTGCTCGACGACCAGTCGGTCGGCTGGATCGTCACCGACGCCGACACCGCCGAGCGGGGAGTGCGGGACGGCACCTTCGACTTCATCCTGACGCTCGGGCCCGACTTCTCGACCGCGCTCACGAGCGCCGAGGGCGACGCGCCCACCCAGGCCGTCGTCGAGCTCACGACCAACGACACGAACAGCTTCCTCGCCACCACGATCGCCGGCCAGGTCGCCGAGAAGGTGCGCGCCAGCATCACCGAGCAGGTCGGCAAGGAGGCGGCGCTGAAGCTCCTCGACGGCTTCGCGACCGTGCGCGCGAACCTGACCACCGCGGTCGACGGCGCCGGACAGCTCGCCGACGGCGCCGCCAGCGCCAGCTCGGGTGGGCAGCAGCTCGCCTCGGGAGCGGGCACCGCCAACATCGGCGCCCTGCAGCTCGCCGACGGACTGCAGCAGCTGCAGGCCGGCTCGGCCGCCCTCCCCGGCCAGGCCAACCAGCTGAACGACGGCGCGCAGCAGCTCTCGACCGGGCTGCAGCAGCTGCAGGCCGGTTCGGCGAGCCTGCCCGACGACACCCAGCGCCTGAACGACGGCGCGCAGCAGGTCGCGGCGGGCAATGCGCAGCTCGCGTCCACCGCGTCGGGCCTCGCCGGGCAGGTTCAGGATGCGGTGGACCAGGCTGCGGCCGTGCGCTCCGACGCCGAGGCGGCCATCGCCGCCAGCGCCCTCACCCCCGCTGAGAAGCAGGCCCTGCTCGCCGACATCGCCCAGATCGCCACCGCGGTCGACGACGGCAACACGAAGGTGCAGGCCGCCAACACGCAGATCGGGCAGCTCGCGGCCGGAAGCGCTGCCGTCGCCGCGGGCACGCAGCAGCTCGCCGACGCCGCCCCCACCCTGACGAACGGCATCGCGTCCGCCGCGACCGGCGCGTCCCAGCTCGCGGCCGGAACCCAGCAGCTCGCGGATGCCGCCCCCACCCTGACGAACGGGATCGCGTCCGCCGCGACGGGAGCCTCGCAGCTCGCGGGCGGCGTGACCCAGCTCGCCCAGGGCTCACTCGACCTCGCCGGCGGGCTCGGCAGCCTCGACAGCGGAGCCGACCAGCTGCACGACGGCCTCGCATCCGGGCTCGCCGACGTGCCGGACCAGACCGCCGACCAGCGCGAGACCGCGGCCCAGACCATCTCGGACCCCGTCGCGGTCGACAGCAGCGCGGTCACCAAGGCCAGCAACTACGGGGCCGGCATGGCGCCGTTCTTCATCAGCCTCGCGGCCTGGATCGGCATCTACGCCCTGTTCCTGATCGTGAAGCCGCTGTCGCGCCGCGCCCTGACCGCGCTGAAGAAGCCGTTCACGGCGACCACCGCCGGCTGGGCTGCACCCGCCCTGCTCGGTTCGGTGCAGATGCTCGCGGTGTTCGGCATCATCACGCTCGCGCTCGGCTACCAGGTCGAGCACCCGTGGGGGATGCTCGGCTTCATGGTGCTCACCTCGGCGACGTTCGCCACGATCATCCTGGCGCTGAACATCCTGCTCGGCAGCGTCGGGCAGTTCCTCGGGCTGGTGCTGATGGTGCTGCAGCTGGTGACGGCGGGCGGCACGTTCCCGTGGCAGACGCTGCCCGGGCCGCTGCAGGTGCTGCACCAGGTGCTGCCGATGAGTCACGCGGTCGACGGCATCCGGCAGCTGATGTACGGGGGCGACGTGTCGCTCGCGGGGGCCGACACCGGGGCGCTGGCGTTCTGGCTTCTCGGGGCACTGCTCGTGTCGTACCTCGGGGCGCGGCGCATGACGCGCCACCGCACCCTGCGCGACCTCCGCCCCTCCCTCATCGGGTAGCCCTCGCGCCCGCTCCTCGCTCCCGGCGAGTGGTCGCTTTCGGCGCGAAACACGCGGTTGTGGCGCCGAAAGTGACCACTCGCGGGGCCTAGGAGACCGAGAGGGTGCGGGTGTGCCAGCCCGAGGCTCCGTCGGGGGCGGGGGACGCCTCGTCGGGAGTCTGGGTGTAGCCCGAGCGGTCGGTCGCGCGCACCGAGACGGTGTGGTCGCCGGGGGTGGCGTCCCAGTCGTAGACCCACTGCACCCAGGTGTCGATGCCGGCGGTGTCGGCGAGCCGAGCATCCGCCCAGGGGCCGTCGTCGACCTTCACCTCGACCTTCTGGATGCCCGTGTGCTGTGCCCAGGCGACACCCGCGATCGGCGTCGAACCGGCCGCGACCGAAGCGCCGACGCGGGGTACGTCGATGCGCGACTCGGTCTTCACGGGGCCGAGCGCCGACCACCCGCGGGGCGTCCAGTACCCCTCGGACTCGTCGAACGTCGTCAGCTCGAGCTCCGTCACCCACTTGGTCGCCGAGACGTAGCCGTAGAGGCCCGCGACCACGACGCGCACCGGGAACCCGTGCTCGACCGGCAGCGGCTCGCCGTTCATGCCGACGGCAAGGATGCCGACGCGATCCGGATCCTGCAGCACCTCGAGCGGGGTGCCGGCCGTGAAGCCGTCGATGCTGCGGCTGAGCACCATATCGGCCCCGGCCAGGGGTTTCGCGCGCGCGAGCAGCTCGCGAATGGGGTAGCCGAGCCACAGCGCGTTGCCGATCAGGTCGCCGCCGACCTCGTTCGAGACGCAGGCGAGGGTGACCGGATGCTCCTCCAGAGGCAGCGCGACGAGGTCGTTCCACGACAGCTCGATCTCCTGCTCCACCATGCCGGTGATCTTCAGCGACCACGTGCTCGCGTCGACGCTCGGCACCTGGAGGGCGGTGTCGATGCGGTAGAAGTCGGCGTTCGGGGTGATGTAGGACGCGAGGCCGTCGATGCCGAGCTCGGCTCCGGCCGGGGCGGCGGGCGCGGGGGTCGCGGCGGTGGGGAGGGTGATGGCCTCGCGGGCGGCGGTGACGGCGGACGCGGCGGCGTTCATGCTGCGGGCGATGACGCCGGCGAACACGGCGGCGACCGCGGTCACTCCGGTCGCGACGAGGAACCGCCGCCGGTCGACGCGCCCGGCGCCGGCCGCGGGCTGCGCGGGCCCGGCGGGGGTGAGGGACGGTGCCGCAGGGGTGGTGGGGGCCGGAGCGGCCACGCGGGCGGGGGCCGGGGTGGTGGGGGCCGGAGTGGCGGCCACGCGGGCGGGGGCCGCGGTGGCGGGGGTGCGGGTGGCGGCGGTCTGCCAGGCGCGGAGGCGCTGGGCGAGCATCCGGAGCAGGAGCGCGCCGGCGATCATGCCCACGACGGTCGGCAGGCCCGAGAGCGCGCCGGCGCCCGAGCGCGTGGTGACCGCGAGCACCGCGACGCCCGAGACGAGCACGAGGAGGGCGACGCCGAACGGCGTGCGACGCCATTCGAGCAGGCCGGCGAGGGCGGCGAGCACCGCGACGATCACGCCGAGCAGGGTCAGCAGCGCGGCCTTGTCGCCGGTGCCGAACAGCTGGATGACCAGGTCCTTCACGCCGGGCGGGGCGAGATCGATGACGAGGGATCCGACGGCGAAGAGGGGGCTCGTCGAGGCTCCGGCGAACACCGCGATGACCTCGGCGATCGCGAGCACGGCGGCGGCCGAGGCGAGGCCCGCGGCGGCGGCCCAGAGTTTCCAGCGCATGCTTCATCGTAGGGACCGCGGGCTGGGGGTGGGCCGTGCGCGGCGGCGGGGGCGTCAGCGGCGGCGGGCTCGGAGGCGGCGCACCAGGGCCGCGATCGCGTGCCAGCCCACGAGGAACACGCCCAGCACGATCGTCGTCACGATGACGAAGCTCAGCTGAACGCCCTGACCGCTCGCCACCCGCAGCAGCATGCCGACCGCCACCGCCGCCAGCCACACCGCGACGCCGGTCGGCCACACCGCGAGGGGGCGGCGCCATCCGAGGGAGGCGACCCACCCGACAGCCGCGCCCACCACGAAGGGCCAGGCCGTGACGGCGAAGCCCGAGAGCGCGTCGCCCTCGTCGTGGCTGCGACGGCCGATCGCCACGAACAGCAGCACCAGCACGAGATCGACGACGGCCGCGACCACGACGTCCCGAGCGGATGCGCGGCGAGCGGGCGGGGTGATGGAGGAGGTCACCGCTCGATCCTAGGCGCGTCACCCTCGGCGGCCGGTGGGAGACGGCACAGCGACAGCGGCGGCCCCACAGCGGCGAGGCCGCGGCGGGTTGGGTGGCCGCGGCGGGCTGGGTGGCCGCGGTGGGCGGCCGCAGGTGGAATGGCCACGGGTGGAAAGGCCACAAGTGGAATGGCGGCGGGTGGAGGGCGGCGGGTGGGGTGGTTGTGGTCGCGAGGAAGGGAGCGGCGGGTGGCGGGCGCAGGTGGGGCGGGCCCGCGCGGTGGGGCGCGCATCCGGATACCGTGGCCCGCATGACGAGCGACGCGAACAGGTGGGACGAGGTCGGCGACGGGGTGTTCGTGCGGCGGTACGAGCCGGTGGACGTGTCGGTGGGGGCGATCGTCGGGCCGACCGGCGTGACCGTCATCGACACGCGCAACAACCCCGAGGAGGGCGACGAGATCCTGCGGGACGTCGTCGAGCGGTTTCGCAAACCGGTCGTCGCCGCGATCAACACGCACGCCCACTACGACCACACCTTCGGCAACGAGCGCTTCGCGGCGCACGGCGTCGGCATCTACGGGCACGTGCTGATCCCGCGCCACTTCGAGCAGCACGAGGCGCCGCGCCTGGCCGCCGTGCAGGCCGACCCGACCCGCGAGCCCGACAAGCACTGGGCCGGCGTGCACCTCACCCCGCCGACGATCCTCGTCGACGCGCCCCTGACCATCGATCCGGGCGAGCGGATGATCGAACTGCTGCCGATCGAAGCCGGACACACCGACACCGACCTCGCCGTGCACGTGCCCGACGCGGGGGTGTGGTTCCTCGGCGACGTGCTGGAGGAGTCGGGACCGCCGATGTTCGGCTCCGGCTCGTTCCCGCTGGAGTGGCCGGCGGCCCTGCGCTCGGTGCTCGGGCGGGTCGGGGAGGAGGACGTGATCGTCCCGGGGCACGGTGCACCCGTCGACCGGGCGTTCGGCGAGCGCCAGGCCGGGCAGCTCGAGGCGGTGGCGGAGTTCGTGCGCCGGGCGCACGCCTCGGGGGAGACCGCCGATGCCGCCCGGGTGCCGGAGGAGCTGCTCGCCGTCTGGCCCGAGGCGCAGCTGCGGTCGGCGCTGCGGGCCGGGTTCGCGACGCTGTAGCGACGCGTCGCTGCGGGCCGGGTTCGCGACGCTGTAGCGACGCGTCGCGGCGGGCAGCGCCGCGACGTGGCACCGCAGCCCGACCCGGCTCAGGCCTCCGCGATCTCCCCCGCCACGATCGCGTCGGCGTACTTCCGCACGTCCGGCCCGGGCTCGTAGTCGATGAACCGATCCTTCAGGTGCCGGTTCAGCTCGGCGTACACCTCGTCGGACGTGGCATCGGGGTGGGACGCCGCCACGGCCGAGACGGCCTCGCGCAGCACGCCGTCGGCATCGTCGAGGATCTTCGCGCGCGCCTCGTCGTTCCAGCGGATCTCTGATTTCTCCATGGGCCTCACGCTATGCCGGTCGCCCGAACCCGCAAGGGGGCTGCGCCCCGAACGCGCTGGGCGGCCAGAGGTGGCGCCGAGCATCCGCCTGCACGAGACTTGTCGCGTGACCCACACCGACATCACCGTGCTGAACTACACCGTGAACGCCGACGTCTACGCCCGCTACGGCGCCGACTTCGACACCGAGGCGGTGAACGACGAGATCCTGCGCATCGTGAACGCCGAGGCGCCGGCCGGCGTCACCGTGCACCGCAACGGCAAGGTCGTCGCCGAGGACGACGCGATCGACGCCGCCCGCTCCTTCGACTGGGCGGGCCTGCTGAAGCGCATCGACCTCGACACGATCCTCGCCGAGCACGGCCGCTGACGCGGAGCACGGCGCGGCCCAGCGCGGCCGGCCGAGCACGGCCGCTGACGCGGAGCCCGCGCCCCGCGCCTCACCCCCGCGCCATCAACTCCAACGTCTCCACCACCCGGTTCGAGAACCCCCACTCGTTGTCGTACCACGCCACCACCTTCACGTGCCGCCCGTCGACCCGCGTCAGCCCCGAGTCGAAGATCGACGACGCCGGGTTCCCCGTGATGTCCGACGACACCAGCTCGTCCTCGCTGTACTCCAGGATGCCCGCCAGCGCCCCTGACGCCGCCGCCTGGTAAGCGTCCAGCACCTGCGCGCGCGTCACGTCCCGCGCCACGGCCGCGTTCAGCTCGACGATCGACCCCACCGGCACCGGCACCCGGATCGAGTCCCCCGACAGCTTCCCGTCGAGCTGCGGCAGCACCAGCCCGATGGCCTTCGCCGCCCCGGTCGTCGTCGGCACGATGTTCACCGCCGCGGCGCGGGCCCGGCGGGGGTCGCGGTGCGGGGCGTCCTGCAGGTTCTGCTCCTGCGTGTAGGCGTGCACGGTCGTCATGAACGCGTGCTCGATGCCGGCGACGTCGTCGAGCACGGCGGCCAGCGGTGCCAGCGCGTTCGTGGTGCACGAGGCGTTCGAGACGATCCGGTGCCGGGCCGGGTCGTAGGCGTCGGTGTTCACGCCCAGCGCGAGCGTCACGTCCGCCCCGTCCGACGGCGCGCTCACGAGCACCTTCCGCGCCCCGGCCGCGAGGTGCGCCCCGGCGGCCGACGCCGAGGTGAAGCGCCCGGTCGACTCGAGCACGAGGTCGATCCCGAGCTCGGCCCAGGGCAGCTGTGCCGGGTCGCGCTCGGCCAGAACCTCGATGCGCCGGCCGTCGACGACGAGGGTCGTCCCGTCGACCGAGACAGGCCGGCCGAGCCGCCCGGCGGTGGTGTCGAAGGCGAGCAGCCGGGCCAGCGTGGCCGGCTCGGTGAGGTCGTTCACGGCGACGACCTCGAGGGTCGAGTCCCGTTCGAGCAGGGCGCGCAGGGCGTTCCGGCCGATGCGTCCGAAGCCGTTGACGGCGATGCGGGTCATGGTGGTTCCTCTCCGGGGCGTCGGGCGACGTCCCGCGAACCAGGCTCGCCGAGCATCCGGATGCCCGACAGCAGCAGCGCGGACACGGTCCGCAAGGATCCGGCCAACCCCGCCGGGCCCGCTCACTCCCCCTGCGAGAACGTGCGCCGGTACTCGCTCGGCGTCGTGCCCAGGATGCGCTGGAAGTGCATCCGGAGATTCGCCCCCGTGCCGAGCCCGACGTCGGCGGCGATCTGCTCGACGCCGAGCGACGACCGCTCGAGCAGCTCGCGTGCCACGTCGATGCGCGCCCGCAGCACCCACTGCATCGGTGTGTACCCCGTGTCGTCGGCGAAGCGCCGCGAGAAGGTGCGGGGCGAGACCGCCGCGTGCCGGGCGAGCTCGGTCAGCCCGAGCGGCTCGCCGAGGTGCCGCAGCGCCCACTCCCGGGTCGCGGCGAAGCGCTCGCCGAGCGGCTCGGGGACGCTCCGCGGCACGTACTGCGCCTGACCGCCGCTGCGGTACGGCGCCGCCACCAACCGCCGGGCCGCGTGGTTCGACGCGGCCACCCCGAGGTCGCCGCGCAGCACGTGCAGGCAGAGGTCGAGCCCCGAGGCGGCCCCCGCCGAGGTGAGCACGCGGCCCTCGTCGACGAAGAGCACGTTCTCGTCGACCTCGATCGCCGGATACCGCGCCGCCAGCGCCCGCGTGTAGTGCCAGTGCGTGGTCGCCCGCCGCCCGTCGAGCAGCCCGGTCGCGGCGAGCGCGAACGCCCCCGTCGAGATCGCGGCGAGCCGGGCCCCGCGGGTGTGGGCGGCCCGCAGCGCCTCGACCACGACCGCCGGCGGATCCTCCCGATCGGGGTGCCGGTAGCCCGGGATGAACACGATCTCCGCCCACTCCAGCGCCTCGAGCCCGTGCGCGACGTGCCACGACAGCCCGTCGCCCCCGGTCACGAGCCCCGGCGCCGCCCCGCACACCCGCACCTCGTAGGGCATGCTCGCCCGGGTCGTGAACACCTGCGCCGGGATGCCGACGTCCAGCGGCTTCGCGCCCTCCAGCACCAGCACGGCGACGCGGTGCAGCGCCGCGGCCGAGGCCGGGCTCGCGGCGGGGCCGTGCAGCGCCGGTATCGAGGCCTGGCTCGCGGCGGGGCCGTGCAGCGGGGCGGCGGGGTGACGAGCGGATGCGCACACGGCACCCAGGGTACGGCGACGGCCCGCGCATCCGTCGCATTGTGAACCGCACCCACATCGTGGGTGAAGCGATGGTCGCTTGTGCGTCGGAGCCCACCCCGCGAGGCTGACCCCATGCCCCTCCGCGACCGCCTCCTCGCCGCCCTCGTCGCCGTGCTGTGGGGGGTCAACTTCGTGGCGATCCACTTCTCGCTCGAGCACTTCCCGCCGTTCTTCCTGGTGGCGCTGCGATTCCTGGTGCTGGCGATCCCGACGGTGCTGTTCGTGAAGTGGCCCGGGGTGAGGGTGCGGTGGCTGCTCGGCTACGGGCTGGGTTTCGGCATCCTGCAGTTCGCGTTCCTCTACGCGGGCATGTCGGCCGGGATGCCGCCGGGGCTCGCGTCGCTCGTGCTGCAGGCCTCGGCGCCGTTCACCGTGGTGCTCGCCGCTTTATGGCTGAGGGAGCGGCTGACCGTGGTGCAGGGGGTGGGCATCCTGATCGCGGTCGCCGGGCTCGGCGTGATCGCAGCCGAACGGGCGGGCGTCTCGGCGCTGCTGCCGGTGGTGCTGACTCTGTTCGGGGCGCTCGGCTGGGCGTTCGGCAACATCTGCAGCCGGCAGGCCAAGCCGGTCAGCCCGCTCGGTCTCACGATGTGGATGTCGGTGGTGCCGCCCGTCCCGCTGCTGATCCTGTCGCTGCTGGTCGAGGGGCCGGCGCGTATCGGCGGTTCGCTCGCCACCGCGTTCACGCCCTCGGCGCTTCCCGCTCTCATCGGACTGGCGTACACGGTGCTGCTCGGCACGGTGGTGGGTTCGGGCATCTGGGTGACGCTGATGAAGCGCAACCCGTCGAGCCGCGTGGCTCCGTTCTCGATGCTGGTGCCGGTGGCGGGGTTCACGAGCGCGTGGCTAATCCTCGGGGAGGTGCCGAACGTGGGCGACCTCGTGGGCGGCGCGATCGTGATCGCGGGGGTGCTCATCGCGACGGTGCCGTGGCGCGGGCGCGGCGGGCGGCCACCGCTTGGAGCCGGGCGCGGGCCGGCGGGGATCAGCCGCCGAACGGGTGGTGCTGCAGGATCCAGGCGTGCATCGCGACCGCCGCAGCCGCTGAGGCGTTGATCGAGCGGGTCGAGCCGAACTGCGAGATCTCGACCACCGCGTCCGCCGCCGCGAGCGCCTCGGGCGAGAGACCCGGGCCCTCCTGCCCGAACAGCAGCAGGCACCGCGCCGGGAAATCGAACGTCTCGATGATCACACTGCCCGGCACGTTGTCGATCGCGATGATCGGCAGCGACTCGGCCCGGCAGTACTCCACGAGCGCCGCCACGTCGGGGTGGTTCTGCACGTGCTGGTAGCGGTCGGTCACCATCGCGCCGCGCTTGTTCCAGCGCCGACGGCCGACGATGTGCACCGTCTCGGCCGCGAAGGCGTTGGCGCTGCGCACGATCGAGCCGATGTTCAGGTCGTGCTGCCAGTTCTCGATGGCCACGTGGAAGGGGTGCCGCGTGCGGTCGAGGTCGGCGACGATGGCCGCCATGCTCCAGTAGCGGTAGCGGTCGATCACGTTGCGCGTGTCGCCGCGCTCCAGCAGCTCGGGGTCGTACCAGGGCTCGGTGGGGCGCTCGCCGATCCAGGGGCCGACGCCGCCGGCGCTCAGCTCGTGGCTCGGGCCGGGGCCGGGCTCGCCGCTCGGGCCGGGGCCGGGCTCGCCCGGGGCGGGCGTGGGGCCGGGCTCGCCCGGAGCGGGCGTGGGGCCGGGCTCGCCCGGGGCGGGCGTGGGTGCGGGGCCGGATGCTCGTCCCGGCTCGTCCCCCCGCGCATCCGTCACCCGCCCAGGCTACCCGCCGCTACAACCACCGATTGCGCTTGAACACCAGGTACAGCCCCACGCCCATGCCCACCATCGCGAGCAGGGCCAGCGGATACCCGAACTCCCAGTGCAGCTCCGGCATGTGGTCGAAGTTCATCCCGTAGACGGTGCCGATCAGGCTCGGCGCGAACAGGATGGCCGCCCAGGCCGAGATCTTCTTCACCTCGTCGCCCTGCTGGATGCTCGTCTCCGACAGCTTCCGGGTGTCGTCGGCGAGCGCGAGGCTCGCCTCGGAGATGCGGCGCATCTCGTCGTTCTGCCGCTGCGTGGTGAGCGTCGAGTGAACGGTGAGGGCGTTCTGCAGCGTCGCCCGGAACGCGTCCGCGTGGCCCGCCACCGCCAGCACGTGGTCGAGCACGTCGCGCAGCCCCCGCTGCACCTCGAGGTCGACCGCGTACTTGTCGGCCCCGCGCAGCAGCGCCTCGAGCATGGTGATCAGCGGATGCACGGCCCGCTGGAAGTCCATCACCTCACCCAGCAGGTCGTAGATGCGCCGCGACACGTCGGTGTCGCCACCGAACAGCTGCTTCTCGATCTCGTCGATGTCGTTCTGCAGCCCGCGCACCACCGGCGCGTACTCGTCGACGACCTCGTCGAGGATCGCGTACAGCACCGCCTCCGGCCCGAGCGCCAGCAGCTCGGGGCTGCTCTCGAGGCGCTGCCGCACCGCGGCGAGGTTCGGCGACTCGGCGTGCCGCACGGTCACCACGAACCCCGGCCCGATGAACACGTGCACCTCGCCGAACTCGACCTCCTCGCTGGAGTCCACGTAGCGGGCCGGCCGCAGCACCACGAACAGGGTGTCGCCGTAGCGCTCGAGCTTCGCGCGCTGGTGGCCGGTGAGGGCGTCCTCGACCGCGAGGTGGTGCAGGTCGAACTCGGTCTCGAGCGAGTGCACCTCCGCCTCGTCGGGGCGGTAGAGGCCGATCCAGGCCATCCCGCCGTCCTGGCGCATCAGCGCGTAGGTGTCGTCGAGGCTCTTCGGCGTGCGGGCGCGGCGGCCGGCGACGTAGACCGCGTTGTCGATCAGGGGCATGGGGCGAGCGTACGTCGGGCAGATGAACGAGCGGTGACCGGGCGGATGCGCGGCGGCACCGTCCGCGACGGGCCCCCGCGCGCATCCGTCGCCGCCCGCGACGGGCCCCCGCGCGCATCCGTCGCCGCCCGCTGTTGCCCGTGTCGGAGGTGCGTGCGAGGGTGTCGGTAGTCACGACCCCGACCCAGGAGGTGCCATGGCCGGATGGGACGGCGAGCGCTACGCCGAGGTCGCCACCCTGCAGCACGAGCTCGGCCGGCGCTTCGCCGACGCGCTCACCCCCGTCGCGGGCAGCGGGGGGCGGGCGGCGCGGGTCGTCGACGCGGGCTGCGGCGACGGGGTCGTCACGCGGATGATCGCGGCGCTGCCGTGGGTCGGCGATGTGCTGGGGTTCGACCCCTCGC
Organism: Herbiconiux gentiana; assembly: GCF_024978135.1. GTDB lineage: Bacteria > Actinomycetota > Actinomycetes > Actinomycetales > Microbacteriaceae > Herbiconiux > Herbiconiux gentiana. Next base: position 654,025 of record NZ_JANTEZ010000002.1, read on the forward strand.
CGCTGATGGTCGAGAAGGCGGGGGCCGGGAATCCGGGGGTCTCGTTCGAGGCCGGAGACGTCACGACGTTCGTCGCCACCTCGCCCTTCGACCTGGCCGTGTCGCTGAACGCGCTGCACTGGGTGCCCGACTCGGCGGCGGCGCTCGCGCAGCTGCGCGACGCGCTGCGGCCGGGCGGGCGGCTCGTGGCGCAGTTCGTGTCGGAGGGGGCGCGGCCGTCGCTGGAGGACGTCGCCCAGCAGGTGGCGACCGGGCCGGCGTGGGGTCGGTACTTCTCGGGCGTCGAGGCGCCGCACGTGCACCGCACGGCCGAGGAGTGGCGGGCGCTGGCGGCGGGCGCGGGGCTCGCGGTGTCGGGTGCCGAGGTGAGCGATCTCGCGTGGGACTTCGGGTCGGCCGAGGCGTTCGAGGCGTGGTGCACGGTGGGGTTCACGGCGTGGACGGAGCGGCTTCCGGCCGAGGCGCACGGGTCGTTCGTGCGGGAGGTGACGGGGGAGTACGCGTCGGTCGTGGGGTCGCACCGGGTGCTGCGGTTCCAGCAGCTGCGGCTGGAGGCGGGGCGGGGGTGAGGCCGGCTGCAGGTCAGCTCGCCGACGTCAGCGTCAGCACGATGAGCACCACGTTCAGGGCGACGATGAGGGCGGCGACGGTCCACGCGAGCAGGCGCACGGGCATCCGGTCGGCGAAATCGCCCATCACCCGTCGGTCGCCCGTGAGGCGGATGAGCGGGATCAACGCGAACGGGATGCCCACCGACAGCAGCACCTGGCTGAGCACCAGGGCCCAGGTCGGGTCGACGCCCGCGGCCAGCACGGCGAGCGCCGGGATCAGCGTCACCGCGCGGCGCAGCAGGATCGGCACCCGGATCGTCAGCAGGCCCTTCATGATCACCGAACCCGCGTAGGCGCCGACGCTCGTCGACGCGAGGCCCGAGGCGAGCAGGCCGATCGCGAAGATCGTGGCGATCACGGGGCCGAGTGCGGCGCGGATGGCGTCGTACGCCCCGGGGATCGTGTCGGTGCCGGCGACCCCGCGGAGGCTCGCGGCGGCCAGGAGGAGCATCGCGATGTTGACGACGCCGGCGAGGAGCAGGGCGATCAGCACGTCGGCGCGGGTGGCGCGGAGGAGGGTGCGGAGGCGGGGGGCGTCGGCGCCGTGCGGGCGGGCGGGGTCGGGCGAGGGGGCCGGGGCGGCCGGGCCCGGGGCGGCGGGCACCTCGGTGGGCGTCGCGGCGGAGGCCGGGGCCTCGGCGGCGGGACGCGCATCCTGAGCCGTGAAGTCGGTGCGCTCGGCCACGCGCGCCCACTCGGCGTGGTGCCGGTCGCGGGCCAGGGCCGAGTGCAGGTAGATGGCGTGCGGCATCACCGTGGCGCCGAGCATGCTGGCGGCGAGCAGCACGGTTCCGGTGCCCTCGAAGCGCGGCACCAGGCCGGCCGCGGCATCGGGCCAGCTGATCGGGGACACCACGGTGCCGGCGAGGAACCCGACCGCGATGACCGCGAGCATCCCGATGATCACGAACTCGAAGGTGCGCTGCCGCCTCGATGACTGCACGAGCAGCAGCACCATCGACACCACTCCCACGATCAGCCCGCCCAGCACGAGCGGCAACCCGAACAGCAGGTTCAGTGCGATCGCCCCGCCGATCACCTCGGCGATGTCGGTCGCGGCCGCCACCAGCTCGGCCTGCAGCCAGTAGGCGCGCCGGGGCCAGCGGCGGATGCGCGCCCCCACGTGCTCGGGCAGCGTGCGCCCGGTGACGATGCCGAGCTTCGCGGACTGGTACTGGATCAGCATCGCCATCAGGTTCGCCAGCACCAGCACCCACACGAGCAGGTAGCCGTACCGGGCGCCCGAGGTGAGGTTGGCGGCGACGTTGCCGGGGTCGACGTAGGCGATCGAGGCGACGAACGCCGGCCCGAGCATCGCCAGGGGGTGCCACCAGCGCGGGCGGGGGGCGGATGCTCGGCCGCTGCCTCCCGCGTCCCCCCGCTTCGCCGGCCTCACCCTCGACGGCGTTGGCGCATTTTTAGGCATGCCGAAAAATTAGCACGTCAAGCCCCCGGCGCCCAGGGTCTGCCGCGCGACAGAATGAGGATCATGAGCGAGACTCCCTCCGCCGCCCCCGCACTCTGGGCCGGTTCCTACACCGCCGAGTTCGGTGGACGCGGCGCCGGCCTGACGCCCCTCATCCGTGACGACTCGGGCGGGCTCGCGGCGGCCGGTGCCGCCTCTGCGGCGTCGCCGAGCTTCGTGGTCGCGCATCCGTCGCTCGCGGTGCTCTACACCGCCGACGAGAGCAGCTCGACCGTGTCGGCCTACGCGCTCTCGGGCCGCTCGCGGCTCACGCACCTCGGCTCGCAACCGGCCGGGCCGGCGGTCTGCCACGTCGCGGTCGACCCCTCGGGCTCGTTCGTGGCGGCGACCTGCTGGGGGGACGGGCGGGTGCTCGTCTATCCGCTCGACGCGTCAGGCCGCCTCGGCGCCCCGCTGCTCGCGCCGCCCGCGACCGACCCCCACGCCGCCTCGCGCCCACCCATTGACGAACACACCGACGCCCCACCCCGCAGCCAGGCGCACATGACCCTCGCGCTCGACCCCCTCCCCGACGGCTCCCGGATGCTCGCCACCACCGACCTCGGCTACGACCTCGTGCGCTTCTGGGCGTGGACGCCGGGGCCCGCTGCGGGCGGCGCGGCGCTCACGTCGCTCGGAGAGGTGGTGCTCCCGCTCGGATCCGGCCCGCGGCACCTCGTGCGCACCCCCGACGACCGCCTGCTCGTGGTGACCGAGTACTCGGCGGAGGTCGCGGTGCTGGAGCCAGTGCCCGCCGCCGTCGTAACCGCCCCAGCTCCGGACGCGACCGCGGCCGCTCCCGCTCCGGACGAGGCACCGTCCGAGCCCGCCCCGGACGGGACCGCGGCCGCCCCCGACGGGGTCGCGCCGGGCGAGCATCCTGTCGCCGCCCCGTACCGGCTGGCCGCGATGGTGCCCGTGCTCGCCGACGGCCCCGCCCCCGGCGACAGCGCCGCCGAGATCGCCCTCTCGCCCGACGCCCGGCACGTCTACGTCGGCGTGCGCGGCAGCGACCTCCTCGCCACGCTCGAGCTCGACGGCCCGTCCCTGCGCCCGATCGCGCACGTCCCCAGTGGCGGACGCACTCCCCGCCACCACCTCGTCGACGCCGACCGCCTCCACATCGCCCACCAGGACTCCGACGAGCTCACCACTCACGCCCTCTCCCCCGCCGGCCTCCCCGCGGGCATCGTCGCCCGCCTCCCCCTCGGATCCCCCACGGTCCTCGCCCGGCCGCCCCGATCCTGACCCTACAAACACGCAGCAGGCGTTTCGTTTATTTCACTTGTGTGAGATGATGACATTATGTCGCTTCCCCAACCCGCGCAACAGCCCCCGTCGGCCGACGGCATCGCCCGGCGTGCGCTCGAACGACTCGGGGGCTCAGCGAGCGATGCTCGCTCCCGCCCCACCATCAGGCTGGTCGTCGGCGGTGACGCCGAGCCGGTCGAGATCCCGACCGCGCTCGAAGCGCTGGTGATCGAGGCGCTCGAGGGTCTGGCCGCGGGTCGACGGATGCGCGTGCTCGACGCCGACGGCGAGGTGACGACGACCCAGGCGGCCGAGCTCCTGAACGTGTCCCGCCCCCATCTGGTCAAACTGCTCGAGCGCGGCGTCATCGCGCACCGTCGGGTGGGCTCGCATCGGCGCGTCGATGTCGCGTCCCTGCTCGACTTCAAGGCGTCCGAGACGGCGAGATCGCACGCCGCTGCCGACGAACTCGTTCAGCTGGGGCAGGAGTCGGGCACCGATCGGTGACGGTGTGCGCTCTCCTCGACGCCAACGTGCTGTACCCCTCGCTGCTGCGCGACCTGCTGATCAGGGTCAGCATCGAGGGCGGTCTTCGTGCCCGGTGGTCCGAGCAGATCCTCGACGAGACCTTCCGGAGCCTTGCGGCCAACCGCCCCGACCTCGCCGTCTCGCGGCTCGACCGGACCCGGCAACTGATGAACATCGCCGTCCCGGACGCGAGTGTGCGCGGCTTCGAGCACATCATCGAGCAGGTGCACCTCCCCGATCCGGACGACCGGCACGTTCTCGCCGCCGCCATCCACGCAGACGCCCAGATCATCGTGACGAACAACCTCGCCGACTTCCCGGCCGCGCAACTCGAGCCCTTCGGAATCGTCGCCGAGCATCCGGACGTCACCCTCTCCCGGTGCTTCGACGACGACCCCGCCCGCTTGCGGAGGGTGGTCGGCCTGATCGCGCGAGCGACGCGCTCTCCTCCGCTCGACGAGAGCGGCATCACCGACCGGATGCTCTCCGGCGGCCTCCCGCGAACAGCCTCGCGCCTCAGGGGCGACACGCGATGTGGCTGAGTCTGAGGCGAAGGGTGCCGGATCGACGCGCAATCGGGACGGGCGAGACGCAACGGCGCCCGCGTGCGTGCGGCGCGAGGAGGGTGGCTGCCATGATGGCGCCATGCTGATCTCGACGATGAACGATGTGCCCGGACGCCAGATCACCGGCGTGCTGGGCGAGGTGACCGGGCTGACCGTGCGGTCGCGCAACGCGGGCGTGCAATTCGGCGCCGGGCTGAAGGCGCTGGTCGGCGGCGAGCTCGCCGGTCTGACGAAGCAGCTCATGCAGAGCCGCGAGGAGGCGAAGCAGCGCCTGATCGAGGCCGCGACCGCCCTCGGCGCCGACGCCGTCATCGCCATGCGCTTCGACGCGAGCGAGGTCGGGCAGAACGCGCAGGAGGTCGTGGCCTACGGCACGGCCGTCACGCTGGCCTGAGGCCGTCAGGCACGTCTGACGCCATCGGCCGGCACGGCACGGCCCGAACTAGGCTGGCGGGTGTGACCGCTCCGCTGAACGCCGCCGCCCTCGAGTTCGTGACCGTTCGCCACCTCGCGACGCTGACGACGCTGCTGCCCGACGGGTTCCCGCACGTGGTGCCGGTGGGCTTCACGTTCGAGCCGACGGCCGCGGTGGCGCCCGCATCGGGAGCCGAAGCGGCGGCGAGAATCGGCACCGTGCGCGTCATCACGAACGGGCCCTCGCAGAAGGTGCTGAACGTGCGGCGCGACGGGCGCGCCAGCGTCTGCCAGGTCGACGGCGCCCGGTGGATCACCCTCGCCGGCACCGCCCGCATCCTCGACGACCCCGCCGACGTGGCCGACGCCGTCGAGCGCTACGCCGCGCGCTACCGCCAGCCCCGCGAGAACCCGCAGCGCGTGGTCATCGCGATCGACGTCGAGCGGGTGATGCAGTCGGGGCTGCTGTCCGACTAGCGCACCGGATGCCCGCCCCACCGCCCGCGACCGACGAGACCCTTCCCCTCGCGAACGAGGGCGGCTACCGTGAGCGCGTGCCCGAACCCCGCCTCCGCCGCATCGTCGCGGCCGCCGCCGCTCTGCCCCTCGTCGTGGTGTCGCTCGCGCTCGGTGCCCAGATGGCTTCGGCGACCGACGTGGGCGGAGCATCCGACCCCGTGCAGTACGTGGCCCTCGGCGACTCGTACTCGGCGGGCTTCGGGCTCGTGCCGTTCAGCGACGAACCGGCGGCCGGGTGCTACCAGGCTGTCGCGAACTACCCGCACCTCGTGGCCGACGCGCTGGGCCTCGCGCTCACCGACCGCACCTGCAGCGGGGCGGTGACGGCGAACATCCGGGACACGCCGCAGACCACGATCACCGGCGCCGGCGTCGCGCCCGTGCAGTCGGACGCCCTGACCGCCGACACCGACGTCGTCACCGTGACCATCGGCGGCAACGACCTCGGCTTCTCGACCGTCGCCACCTCGTGCCTCGCGCAGTCGGCGCAGGGGCCGCTGTTCGCGGTCGACCTGCCGAACTGCCGGGCGCTCTACGTGCAGGGCTCGGGCGAGTTCGAGTTCGACACCCTGAAGGCGAAGCTCGACGACACGGTCGCGCCGGCGCTGGCGCAGACGTTCGCGCTGATCGCCGCGAAGGCACCGAACGCGAAGGTGATCGTGGTGGGGTATCCGTCGATCGCGCCCGACGTCGAGAACGTGCCGGTGGGCGGATGCTTCACGCCGCTGATCACGGGTCAGGGCGCGTTCCCTGAGAACGCGTTCCCGTTCACCGACGTCGACACCGGCTACCTGCACGAGACCGAGGCGCGGCTGGACGCGGCCATCCGCACGGCGGCGGAGGGGGCGGGAGCGAGCTACGTCTCGACTCTCGCCGCGACCGAGAGCCACTCGGCGTGCTCGACGAGCGATCCGTACATCAACGGGGTGACGCTGACGGCCGGGGAGGGGACGGCGTCGGGCGTCGAGGGGCTGTCGGTGAAGCTCGGGGTGCTGCATCCGAACACGGCGGGGGTGGGGTTCCTCGCGACGGAGGTGGGGGCGGCCGTCGCGGCGGCGATCGAGCCGACCCAGCCGTCGCCGTCGCCGACTCCCCCGCCCGCGCCCACTCCCTCGCCGGGTTCGTCGGCGCCGGCGTCGCCCGCTCCGGGTGCGGTCCCGGCGGCTCCGGGCACCGGGCCGGGCGCCGACCCCGCGCATCCCGCCCTCGCGGCGACCGGCACCGACCCGCTGCCGCTGCTGCTCGCGGCCCTCGCGGTGCTCGCCGCAGGCGCGCTCGCGGCGGCGGCAGCCACCCGCCGCCCGCACCCCCGCGCCTAGCCTCCGCCGCCCGCGCGCACTGTCAGCCCGCACCCCGCGCCCCGCGGCTAACCTCGCGCCACCCGCAGCCCCGCACCCGCACCCGCACCCGCGCGTGATGCCCGCGCTCCGCGGCTACCTCCCCGCGACACCCTCGAGCAGCCCCCGCACCCGGTGCGGCATCGCCTCCACGAGCGACAGCGCCGTGCTCGTGCGCTCCACGCCCTCGATGCGCAGCATCCGGCTGGTCAGGCTGTGCAGGTGCTGCGGGTCGCGCGCGACCACCTTCGCCAGCAGGTCGGCGTCACCCGTGGTGGCGTGCATCTCCACGATCTCGGGGATCTCCCCCAAGCTCGCCATCGCCGCGCTGTCCGACGCCTGGCTGATCGCGATCCAGACGAAGGCCACCAGCGGATACCCGAGCGCCGCGGGCGCCACCCGCTTGCTGAACGACCCGAGTGCACCGCCCTCCGTCATGCGGCGGAGCCGCGCGTGCACCGTGTTGCGCGCGACGCCGAGCGTCTGGGCGAGGTGCAGCACCGTCGCATCCGGGTTCTCGTCGAGGGCGAGCAGGATGCGGGCGTCGAGGTCGTCGAGCTGGTTCACACTGGTCATTGTGTCACTTCAGCGCCTTGAATCGGGCAGGATGCTCAACGGCGCGGTCGCCGATTGCGCCGCTGCGCATCCGTTCGCAGACTGGGTGGATGCCCGCCACCCCCGCCCACGCCCCGCGCCCCCGCGCCGCCGTGCTCGCGCTGCCCGCCTACATCGCCGGACGTCGCGCCGAGCACGAGCTCACCGCCGCCCTCGCCTCGAACGAGAGCCACCACCCGCCGCTGCCCGCGGTGCTCGAGGTGCTGGCGCATTCGAGCGCGACCGTGAACCGCTACCCCGACACGGCGGCGCTGGCCCTGCGCGAGCGCCTGGCCGAGCTGTTCGGCGTGGGTGTCGACGAGACGGTCGTGGGGGCGGGGAGCACCGGGGTGCTGCAGCAGATCATCGCGTCGCTATGCGACCCGGGCGACGAGGTGGTGTTCGCGTGGCGGTCGTTCGAGGCGTATCCGATCCTGGCGCGGCTCGCCGGCGCGGTGCCCGTCGCCGTGCCGTTGCGCGCCGACGAGGCGCACGACCTCGAGGCGATGGCCGCCGCGGTGACGGCGCGCACGCGGGTCGTGCTGCTCTGCACGCCCAACAACCCCACCGGGGTGCCGCTCGACGCCGCCGAGCTCGACACGTTCCTCGCCCGGGTGCCGAGCGACGTGCTCGTGGTGATCGACGAGGCGTACATCGAGTACTCGTCCTCCGACGCGGTCGATTCGGTCGCGCTGTTCCGCCGGCACCCGAACGTCTGCATCCTGCGCACCTTCTCGAAGGCGTACGGGCTCGCGGGGCTGCGCGTCGGCTACGCGATCGCCCAGGCGGCGGTCGCCGACGGCCTGCGCCGCACCGGCCTGCCCTTCGCCGTCAGCGCCCTGGCCCAGCGCGCCGCCCTCGCCTCGCTCGAGCCCGCAGCGGCGGCGGAGATGCGGGTGCGGGTCGCCGAAGTCGTGGCCGAGCGCGCGCGGCTGACCGCGGCGCTGCGCGGGCAGGGGTGGGTCGTGCCCGACAGCAGCGCGAACTTCGTCTGGCTCCGGATGCCCGATGCCGAGCGGGAGGCGCTGGTGGAGCTGCTGGCGGCTCATCACATCCTCGTGCGGGGGTATCCGGGTGACGGGGTGCGGATCTCGGTCGCGGACGCGGCGGCGACGGATCGGGTCGTGGCGGTGCTGGCGCAGGTGGCGCCGCCGGCGTCGCTCGGCCTGGCCGGGTCGGCTGCCGCAGAGTCTGCGGGGTCTGTCGCGGCCGGGTCGACCGGGTCGGCGGGGTCACTCGCCTCTGCGGGGTCTGTCGCTGCCGGGTCAGCCGGGTCGGCTTCGGGGGTGTTCGCGTGACCTCGCTCGGTCGTGCCGGGCGGGCATCCGCCGCTCTGGAGGACGCCGCAAGCGAAGGCCACCCGACCACCGTCGCCCCGCCCCGGCGCGGACCGCTCGCGCACTCGCCGGTCGAGGACGTGCTCGGCGTGCTGACCGGGACGTTCACGGCGTCGCTCGGCATCTTCCTGCTGAAGACGAGCGGGGCGGTCACCGGCGGCACGGCGGGGCTCGCGCTGCTGCTCAGCTACGTCATCCCGCTGCCGTTCGGGGTCGTGTTCTGCCTGCTGAACGTGCCGTTCTTCGGGCTCGCGCTGTGGATGAAGGGGATCGACTTCACCCTCCGCTCCGTCGCGAGCGTGGCGCTGGTGTCGACGTTCTCGCTGCTGAACCCGATCGCGATCGTCTTCGAGCACCTCGATCCGGTGTTCGCGGTGCTCGCCGGCAACCTGCTGGCCGGGATCGGGCTGCTCGTGCTGTTCCGGCACCGGTCGAGTCTCGGCGGGTTCAACATCCTCGCGCTGATCGCGCAGGACCGGTTCGGCTGGCGGGCGGGGTACGTGCAGATGGCGCTCGACGTGACGGTGATCGTGTGCGCGCTGGCCGTCGTGCCGCCGTTGACGGTGCTGCTGTCGGCGGGTGGGGCGGTGCTGCTGAACCTCGTGCTGGCGCTGAACCACCGGCCGGGGCGGTACACGGCGGCCTGAGCATTCCTCTTGTCTTCTCGGCGCGGGTGTCTTATCCTGGTGGTGCTCGCTCCCGCTGAGAGGTCGAGAAGTAAAAGCCGGGACTCCCGCCCTTCGACGGGACCCGGCTTTCGCGCTGTCAGCGGTCTAGAGATCCACGTGCACGACCGACGCGACATCAGCCAACCGCCGCATCGCGTCGCCGGCCTGCTCCTCTCCGGCGAGGGTCGCAGCGATGAGTCCGAGAACGAGGTCGGCAGCCCAGAGCATGGGCTCGGAGTGGGGCTGCCGGTGTTCGAACCGGAGCGATGGAGTGATCAGCCCACGGCGTCGAAGGCGGTCGACGGTGCGATCGTCCTTCAGCATCAGGCTGGTGGTGCGGGCTTCGAGGTGCGCCAGTGAGACTCCGCGTCGCTGGAGCTCCCATGCGAGGCGCTCGAGGCAGACGGACCGGGCGCGCTCCTGCTTGCGGTGGTCCATCGGCGAGGCGATGACGATGAGGATCTCTGCGTCGAAGTGGGCGACCGCGTCGAGGGCGCGGCGGCGGTGGCGGGCGTCGAGTTCGCGCCAGTGGAGCTTGACGCCCGAGGTGCGGAGGCGTGCGAGGGCGGCGCGGTAGGGGTCGCACCGGCCGGGGTCGGCGAGGAGGCCGCCGAGGAGGTACGAGGGGCGGGGGACGCCGACGGTTCGCATGCTCTCGTCGATCCAGGCGTGGAGGATCGGGGCGGGCATCCGGAGATCGTGGCAACACCGCGGGGTGCGTGGCGTGGCGCGGGCCGATCTGTGGATAAGTGGCCCAGGGCGCGAGGACGCCCCGGGCCGATCTGTGGATAAGTAGCTCAGGGAGTGAGGATGCCGAGGGCCAGCGCGAGGGTGGCGAGGGAGACGCCGGCCAGGGCGACGGCGGTGGTGGCGAGCACCCGCGTGCGCGCCGGCGTGGCGGGGGCGAGTGCGGGTGCGACGGCGAAGGTGGTGGCCGCCGCATCCGCATGAGTGGATCGAGAGGCAGGGGCGGTGAGCAGGGCGGTCATGAAAAGTCCTTCCGTGGGCGTGACTCCAGACTCCCGCGCCGAGGCGGCGGGCGGATCGTCCCGCGGGACCGCCCCGGCGGTACCCCGGTGCCACGTCGTCAGTGCGCCTCGACGGTGCCGTGTAGTCAGCGGCGCCCGAACAGCCCCCGCCCCCGCCGCGCCCGGCGGTAGAACGGCGTCACACCGTGCAGCAGGTGCCGCGCCCCAGGCGGCGAGTACAGCACGTCGACCGGCGCCGCCGCCGAGAACGTCGCGAGCGCACGCGCGAGCGGAGCACCCAGCGACGACCGCAGCGACTCCGGCCCCACGATGACGAGCAGGTAGCTCGCGTCGTTAGGCGGCGTGACCGTCCACCCGAGCACCGCCTCCGAGACGTCCGGATGCCCGGCGAACAGCTCGGCGAGCGCCGCCGTCATGCCGGGCGGCACCTGCGCCGGCTCCCCCACCATCACCCGCTCGCCCGCGGCGGCCACCCGCGGCGTCAGCGCCGCCTCCCCGTCGAGCAGCTGCCCGATCTCGCCCGGCAGGAACTCCTTGCCGTACGGCGAGTGCGGATTCAGCACGAGCGTCGCCCCGCGGGTCATCTCCCACAGCGCCCGGCACGGCATCGCCAGGAATGACCGCTCGAACCCCGGCACGGCCTCGAGCGTCTCGCGCAACCGACCCTCCGAGGTGTAGAACGGCTGCACCGAACGCCCGTCGGCCCCGAGCAGATCGGCGAGCTGCACGGTGCGATCTCCGGATGCCCGTCCCGGCACGATCACCGTGCTCCGCAGCAGCGCCTCCACGAATGCCGGCGCGGCGGCCCGGTCGGTCGCGGCGGACTGGAGCAGCTGCTCGAGCCGAGGGTCCACGTCATCGCTCATCCCCCGAGCGTAGCGGCGCGCATCCGCTCGCTAGGCTGGTCGGATCATGAGCCAGGACACGGCCACCGAGAACTACCTCAAGGCCATCTACGCCCACACCGAGTGGCAGCCCGTGCCCATCAGCCCCTCGGTGCTGGCGGGGCGGCTCGGGGTGGCGCCGTCGTCGGTGACCGAGATGGTGAAGAAGCTGGCGGCGGGCGGGATGCTCACCCACGTGCCCTACGGACCGCTCACCCTCACGGCCGAGGGCCGGTTGCGCGCGATGGGTGTGGTGCGGCGGCACCGTCTGATCGAGACCTGGCTGGTGCGCGAGATGGGCTTCGGCTGGGACGAGGTGCACGACGAGGCCGAGGTGCTCGAGCACGCGATCAGCGAGCGGCTGCTCGACGCGATCGACGAGCGGCTCGGGCATCCGGCGCAGGATCCGCACGGCGACCCCATCCCCACGGCGGCCGGCACCGTGCCGAGCTTCGACGCGCTCCTGCTCGCCCAGGCGCCGGCGGGGCACGAGGGGCGCGTGGTGCGCATCAGCGACCGCGACCCCGAGCTGCTGCGCACGCTGGCGGCCGAGGGCATCGGGCCGGGCACGGCGGTGCGGGTGACGACGGGGCCGACGGTCACCCTGCACCAGCTCGAGAGCGAGAGCGACGCGACGGCGTCGGCCGGAACCGAGATCCCGACCGACGCGCTCGACGCGATCTGGCTGACCCCCTAGCCCTCCACCTCCCGCAAGTGCCGATACTTCCCCTTGAAGTACAGCAGCGGGTCGTGCTTGTGCCACGACGCCGGGCTCATCTCGTTCACCCGCCCGATCACGATGAGGTGGTCACCGGCCTCGTGCTCGGCCCAGATGTCGCAGTCGAGCCACATCAGGGTGTCGGCGATCACGGGGTTGCCCGCCGCGGTGGGCGACCAGTCGATGCCCGCCCACTTGTCGGTGCCCGAGCGCGCGAACTGGTTCGACACGGTGTGCTGGTGGTGCGAGAGCACGTTCACCGAGAACCGTCCGGTCGAGCGGATGCGCGGGTAGGTCGTCGAGGTCGTCATCACGCTGAACGACACCAGCGGCGGCTCGGTCGAGACCGAGTAGAACGACTGGCAGGTGAAGCCGACGGGGGCGCCGTCCTCGATGCCGCCGATGATGGTGATGCCCGAGGCGTAGTGCCCGAGCGTGTCGCGGAACACCCGCGGATCGATGGGTGTCCCGTGGGCGATGTCCGGTGCGATTGTCATGTCCGTCTCCTTGCGGTCACGCAACCGGTGCGGAGGGAGAAGCGGTGGCGTCCGCCACGCGGGCCAGCCGCGCGAGGTTCCGGGCGTACTCCGCTGCGGCCTGGGTGACGATCTCGTCGAGATGGTCCATCTGGCCGGCCACGAAGTAGAGCCCCCGCCCGGGAACGACCGCGCCGAGCTCGACGAGCAGCGGTGCGAGGTTCACGGTCGGGCCCATGGCGTGGGTGAGGTCGCCCCCGGTGTGCACCGGGATCGCCGTCACCCCCGCGAGCCCGTTCGCGGGATAGCGGTCGAGGAACGCCTTGAGGAGCCCCGTGTACGTCGCCTTGTAGGTGGGCGACGCGAACACGGCCAGGTCGCTCGAGGCGACCCGCTCGTTCAGGGCGGCCATCACGTCGGAGGGCCACGCGAAGATCTCCGCCGTGTGATCGGCGAGGTCGATGATCTCGAGCTCGTACGATCCGGGAGCGAGCAGCTTCTCGACCAGGGTCTCGGCGACCCTGAGCGTGCGCGACTTCGGCTTGGGGTTGCCGACGACGATCGTGACCTTCAGTGCCATTGCTTCTCACTTCATACCGATTGACAGGAAATGAGAGGGCGGCGCAGCGAGCCGAAGCGCGAGGCGTCCACCTCTCCCAACACTCCACCGAGGTCTTGTGGCTCGGTGGGCCCGCAACGGCTTACGTTGCCCTTCCAGTATCGGCACCCGACGTTTCGGGCGTATTTCGCCAGTCACAATCCGTCAGAGAGCGGATGCGCATCCGCTCGTCAGGCCGACGCCGCCGGTGGCGCAGCCGCTCTCCCGCCGCGCGTTCTGGCGCGGAGGAAGTGGCGCAACCGATCCTTCGCGGTGCCGAAACACCGGTGCAACGACGGCAGGACAGACTGACTCCGCTCGCACCACCTGCACCATTCCCGCGCATCCGCCCCGCCGGAGCGCCCTTCGACAGATGGAGACGCCATGCCCCGATCCGTTCCCCGCCTCGCCTCAGCCCTCGGTCTCATGGCCGTCGGAGCGCTGGCGCTCAGCGCCTGCAGCTCCGGCAGTTCGGCCGAGGAGTCCGGCGGCTCCACCGCCCCGGCCGCCGCCGTCGGCGACGTCGACCTCTCGGGCGTCTGCCCCGCCACCGTCGTCATCCAGACCGGGTGGAACCCCGAGGCCGAGCACGGTCACCTCTACGAGCTGCTCGGGCCCGACCCGGTGATCGATGCGACCGCCAAGTCGGTCTCGGGCCCGCTCTACTCCGGCGGCGAGTACACCGGCGTCGACGTTCAGATCCGCGCCGGCGGCCCGGCGACCGGTTTCCAGCCCGTGTCGAGCCTGATGTACACCGATCCCGACATCCTGCTCGGCTACGTCTCCACCGACGAGTCGATCGCGCAGTCGGCCGAGATGCCCACCACGGCCGTGTTCGCCTCGCACGACATCAGCCCCCTGATGATCATGTGGGACCCGGAGACCTACCCCGACGTGAAGACCGTGCCCGAGCTGGTGGAGTCGGGAGCGATCATCCGCTACTTCGCCGACACCGCGTACATGCAGTACCTGACCTCGGCCGGTGTCATCCCGGCCGGGCAGACCGACGCCTCCTACGACGGCACCCCGGCCAACTTCGTGGCCGCCGACGGCAAGGACGCGCAGCAGGGCTACGCTTCGGCAGAGCCGTACATCTACGAGAACGAGGTGGAGAACTGGATGAAGCCCGTCGCCTACCAGCTCATCGACGACCTCGGCTTCCGCCCCTACCAGGACCCGGTGGTCGTTCGCTCGGCCGACGTCGCCGATCAGGCCGACTGCCTGAAGGCCATCGTGCCGGTGCTGCAGCAGGCGGAGGTCGACTACTTCGCCGACCCCGCTGAGGCGAACTCGCTCATCCTCGACCTGGCCGAGCAGTACGACACCGGCTGGGTGTACTCCCAGGGCGTCGCCGACTACGCGGTGAAGACCATGATCGAGGACGGCATCTCGGGCAACGGCGACAACGATACCCTCGGCGACTTCGACGAGGCGCGCGTGCAGGACCTGATGAACAAGGTGATCCCCGTCTACACCGAGCAGGGCGTGACCCCGGCCGACGGCCTCACCCCCGGCGACCTCGTGACGAACGAGTTCATCGACACGACGATCGGGATGACCGACTGACCGAGCGCACTCCCGGCCCCCTCGCGGGGCGCCCGCTGGGCATGAACGCGCAGGCGATCCTCGTCTGCGCGTTCATCGCGTCGGCGCAGATGACCTGGGGCGTCATCGTGCCGGCCCTGCCCCTGCTGGTCGAGCGCTTCGGCATCGGCACCGGCAGCATCGGCCTCCTGCTCGCGGCGTTCGCGATCGGGCGCGTGATCGCGAACGTCCCCGCCGGTCTCGCTCTGCGGCGCGTCCCGCCCCGGCGCTTCCTGCAGATCGTGTCGGTTCTGCTGGCGGTGGTCACGGCGGTGACGGGGCTGCTGCCGAGCGAGCCGCTGCTCCTCGCCGCCCGGCTGGTGGCGGGGGTGCTCGGCGGCGCCGCCGTGACGATCGGCTTCTCGGTGCTCGTGGCGGGCGCCCCGGCCGACCGCCGTGGCCGCACCATGTCGACGGCCACCGTGGTGATGATGAGCGGGTCCGCCGTCGGCGCCCTCGTGGGCGGCGTCGCGGTCACGGTGCTCGGGGTGGCCGGCGCGTTCGCCGTGGCGGTCGTGCCCCTCGTCGCCTGTCTGCTCGTCGACCTGGTGCGGCCGGCGGCCGGGTACTGGGCGGCGTTCAGTCCGTCGGCCGAGGCGGGGGCGACCAAGGCGGGGGCGGCGACGGATGCCCGATCCGCACCCTCGGGCACACCTCGCCCTCGCCCCGCCGGCACCGGTGGGCTCGTGGTGGGCCTGATCGCCATTTCGTTCGCCACCTACCTGGCCCGGTTCGCCGGCGAGCAGGGCCTGATCCCGGTGCTCGCCTACGATTCGGGCGGGCTCACTCCCCTCACCCTCGGTGTCGCCATGGCCGTGGGCACCGTGGTCAGCATCGCCGCCCTGCCGCTGGTCGGGCACGTCGTGGACCGCGGCGCGCGCCTGGCTGTGCTGCTGCCCTCGGCGCTCGTCGGCGCCGGCGCCCTGCTGCTGTTCCCGATCGCCACCGAGCCGCTCGCCTTCGGTGCCGCGATCGTCGTGTACTACGTCTCCACCAGCATCGCCGGGGTGGTGCCGAACGTGCTCACGAGCGAGCGGTTCGAGCCCGCGGCGGCGGGAGCCGTGGTCGGGTTCACCCGAACGGCCGGTGACATCGGCTCGGCGGTGGGCCCGCTCGCGGTGTTCGCGCTCGCCGACGCGGCGGGCGCGGAGGCGGCGGTGGCGGTGATCGCGGCCGTGCTCGTCGTGGCGCTGGTGCTGCTGGCCCCGGCGGTGGCGCGCCGCCCGGCCGCGCCGTAGGCCGACCGCGCCCGCCGCCAGCGCCGCAGCGCGACCGCGCCGAAGCCCCGGCCCCTAAAGATCCGTCCGCGACGGCTCCAGCGCGATCCGCACCTGATCGGAGCGCTGGCGCCCGTGGTAGATCATCACCACGGTGCCGCCCGGCTCCCGCACGGTCGTCTCAATGAACAGCAGGGGTGTGCCCACCTCGGTCGACAGCAGCTCCGCCGCCGAGAGGTCGGCCGAGATCGCGCTGATCTGCCGGTCGGCCGTCAGGCGCTCGTGCCCGAATCGGCTCTCGATGATCTCGAAGACGTCGTCGTTCGCGTCGGCCCGCCCGAACTCGTCGCCCGGCCGCAGCGGCAGGTAGTAGGTGCGCAGCGAACCGGGGCGCCCCTGGTAGAGGATGACCCGCTCGAACACGGCCATCCGGTCGACCGTGTCGTCGAACAGCGCCGCCATCGGGGTCGGCACCGCGGTGGTCTCGCGCCAGCCGATCAGCACGTAGTCGTGGTCGACGGGCGCCGGGACGATCTTCAGCTGATCGAGCAGCCGGTCGGTGCGCCAGGTCAGCGGCCGCGGATGCGCGTACGTCCCCTGCCCGGCGGTGCGGCCGATGGTGTTCTCCTGCACGAGCATCTGCATCGCGATGCGGGCGGTGTTCCTGGTGCAGGAGAACTCGCGCGCGATCTCCTCGTCGCTCGGCAGCCGCTCCCCGTCGGTGGCGCCCGAGAGCACGAACGCCGAGACGAGGTCGCGCAGCCGCCGCGCCTCGTCCTGCCGGCGGTGCTGGCCGAGGTCGAGGATCTTGTCCTCGGTGAAGCTGCGCCGGCGCGGCGGCCCGGAGGCGCGGCCGAGGCCGGCCGGTGTGCGCCCGGCGGGCTCGATCGGGTTCTCGGGACTCACGGTCTCAGACTCTCACGCGAAGGCGGGCACCCCGAGGGTGTCACGGAGGGTCGTGCCGTCGTACCGGGTGCGGAACCGCCCGCGCCGCTGCAGCTCGGGCACGAGCAGCCCCACCACGTCGATCAGGTCGCGGGGTGTGACCTGCGGATGCGCGACCATGAAGCCGCCGCGACTGCCGGTGGCCTCGTACGACTCCTCGAGGTAGTCGGCCACCTCGGCCGCGCTCCCGGCCACGGTGTGCTCGTAGCCGGTGGCCACCTTCCACAGCGACTCGAAGAACTCCTCGCGGCTCAGCTCCGCGTCGGCGCCGTGCTCGTTCACGAGATCGCGGAAGCCCATCGGGCTCGCCTGCTTCGCGACCACCTCGGCCGTCAGCTCGGTGAGCGTGAAGCGGGACGGGAGCTTGGCGAAGTCGTAGCCGGTGTTGTTCGCGAACTGCGCGGCGGCGGCCTCGGGCGGGAGGAGGTCGGCGAGCTGCTGCTTGCGGCGGAGGGCGTCGTCGGTCGTCTCCCCGACGATCAGCTGCAGGTCCCAGAGGATGCCGACCCGCGACGGGTCGCGACCCTGCTCGAGGAGGGCCTCGTCGAGCGCCGCACGGTGTTTCGCGCGGTCGCCGTTGTCGAAGGCTCCGCCGAACACCACGTCGGCGAACGTCGACGAGGCCCGGATGCCGCGCGGCGACCCGCCCGCCTGGATCAGCACCGGCGCCTGCTGCGGACTCGGTACCGAGTTCAGTGGGCCCTTCACCTGGAAGAACTCGCCCGCGTGGTCGATCGGCCGGATCCGGCCGGGCTCGGCGACCATCCCCGTCTCCCGGTCCCAGACGAAGGCGTCCTGGTCGACGCTGCGCCAGAGCTCCTGGCAGACGGTGACGAACTCCTCCATCCGGCGGTAGCGGGCGTCGTGGTCCATCAGCGCGTCGAAGCCGTAGTTGGCCGCATCCGCTCCCCGGCTGGAGGCCACCACGTTGAAGGCCATCCGGCCCTGGGTGACGAGGTCGAGCGAGTTCAGCAGCCGGGCGACGTAGAACGGATGCATGAAGGTCGACGAGTAGGTCAGCCCGAAGCCGATGTGCTGCGTCTGCTGCGCGAGGGCCGCGATGAACGGGCTCATGTCCTGCCGCGGGTAGCCGATGCCCCACTCCACGGCCGCGTCGATCGAGTCGCCGTAGGTGGACGGGATGCCGGAGCCGTCGCCGAAGAACACCATGTCGAGGCAGCCGCGCTCGGCGGCGAGCAGCAGCTCGGTGTACATCCGCAGGTCGGGGAAGGTGCGGCCCTCCCACGACCCGGGCAGCCGCCACCGGCCCTGGTGGTGCGAGAAGGAGAGGTCGAGGGCGAGGCTCATCTGGTAGGGCACGGGCGGTCAGCCTTTCGTCGGCAGGTGGTCGAGCAGGGGCATGACCTCGGTGCCGAAGCGCTCGAGGCCCTCCTCGAAGTCGTCGAAGGTGAGCATCGTGCCGGCCGTTCCGGGCACCGCCGCGATGGCGTTGAGGTGGTCGGCCACGGTCTGCGGCGATCCGACGAGGGCGCGACCGCCGTAGAACGGCGAGACGTCGGCGCGGTGGCTCGCGGCCACGGCCGCGCTCGAGCCGTCGGTGCTGGTGTCGTTGGAGTACTCGCGCACCATCCCCTCCACCGCGCCCCGGTCGACCCCGCGCTGGTAGAGCTCGACCTTGCGGGCCGCATCGGCATCCGTGTCGCCCATCACGAGGAGGGTCGTCGCGAACGAGCCGGGTGTGCGGCCGAGGCTCTCGCTCTCGGCGGCGAGGTGGGCGTTCGAGGCGGCCACCTCCTCGGCGCTCTGGCCCGAGCCGAAGTGGTAGTCGGCGTACTCGGCCACGAAGCGGCGGCCGCGCGGCGAGGAGCCGGCCGAGATGAGGTCGATGTGCCCGACGGGGGTCGGCAGCACCTCGCAGTCCTCGATGTCGAAGTACTCGCCGTGGAAGGTGACGCGGCCGGTCTCCCACGCGGTGAGCAGGATCTGGGTGAACTCGCTGAGGTAGTCGTAGCGGTAGCCGTAGTAGTCGTCACCGCGCCACGCGCCCATCTGCGCGTACTCGCTGCGGTTCCAGCCCGCCACCAGGTTGATGCCGAAGCGGCCGCCCGAGACCTCGTCGATCAGCTGCGCCATCTTCGCCACCACGATCGGGTTGTAGCTGAGCGGGGAGACGGTGGCGTAGAGCTTGATGGTGCTCGTGATCGGGGCGAGCGACGCCATCAGGGTCATCGGGTCGATCGTGTGGTTCCAGTGCCGGGTCTCGCCGCCGTAGCCGCGGTACTTCAGCATCGCGAGGGCGAAGTCGAGGCCGTGGTGCTCGGCCTTCTCGACGATGCGGCGCTGCAGGGCGAAGGTCGGCTCGTACTGCGGCGAGGTGGTGGAGAGGATCCAGCCGTTGTTGCCGACGGGGAGGAAGACGCCGTAGCTGACCATGGTGGTGCTCCTGTTCTGCGGGGGTGGCGCGGCTAGTGGGTGTCGAAGACGGTCTGGTACCCGGCCACCGCGGCACGGATGGCGTCGAGCTCGGCCGGGGTCGGCGCCTCCGGGTCGGCGGGCAGCGGCAGCGCACCGAATTTGAGCAGGCAGGCCATCAGCAGGATGCGGGCCTTCGGTGCCGAGAGGTTGCTGCCGCGGATGAACAGGCCGCCGATCGTCGACTGCCCGAACGCGTAGCCGCCACCGCCGCGGCCGACCGCCACCACGGGCATCCCTCGGAAGACGCCCTTCAGCAGCGCCGCCCGCATGGACTCGTAGACACCGCCGTACGGCGCGGAGCCCTCGGCCACCAGACCGGAGAGCGGGTGGTCGCGCAGGTTCTTCTCGATCCGGGCCAGGATCTCGACCTCGCTGTCGGCGCTGTCGCTGAAGTCGTCCTGCCCGTAGTTGACGTAGCGGGCGATGGTCACCTTCGGCATCGCCTCGGGGCGGAGGTGACCGGCGTCGTCTCGGGTCACGACGGCGTCGCCGTGGAGGCCGGGCACCGCATCCGGGAGCCGGTCGAGGCGCAGCACCGAGGTGGAGGTGTGGCGGGCGACCGGCACGAAGGAGAGCACCGGGTCCTCGACGGTGTTGCCCACGATGCCGCCGTGGCCGCCGTAGGCGATGTAGCCGCCGGGACGCGCATCCGCCTTCTGCACCTCGCGGCTGGTGAAGATCTGGCCGTTCTGGATCATCACCGCACCGACCCGGTCGTCGCCGTGCTCGTCGGCCCAGACGCCCGACGCGATGTAGTTGACCGACTGCACGAGGTTGTGGTCGCCGTCGTTGCCGAAGACGCCGTGGCCGTACTGCGAGCAGTTGCCGATCAACGGGCGGCGGGTCGGGATGAGGAGGTTGAGCCAGTAGACGGTCTCCTCGGTGGTGGGGCTGCCCTCGAGCCAGATGGCGCCGTCGTAGTCTCCGCCGGTGAGCGTGTCGTAGACGATGTTGGTGAGCGAGGCCAGCGTGGGCAGCGCGGGCTCCTGGCGCATCGGCATGTACGGGAAGAAGTCCTCGCCCAGCACCTCGGGCGGCAGGTCGCCCGGCTCGGTGCCGCGGCGCGCGGTGTCGGTGCGCTCGGCCGCGGGCTGCCCCTTCGTGTAGCCGCCGGAGGGCGCGGCGCGCACGAAGTCGAAGTCGGCCACGCCGCTCATCAGGTTGTTGCCGCCGTAGCCGTCGAGGCCGAAGCGGTCGATCTCGGCCACGATGCGCGAGGCGTCGGGGTAGAACAGCTGCCGGGCGGTGCCGGCGTCGTCGAACGGCCCGTCCCAGGGCTCGCCGTTCGCCTGCGTGGCCGCGTAGGGCAACGGGAACGGCCCCTTCGCCGGGTCGAGCGTCACCTCGTACACGGGCGTCCAGCCGTCGTGCTCGGTCGCGCTGAACTCACCGGTCGCCGGGTCGAGCCAGCCGTCGACGGGGCCGTAGAGCTCCCGGGCGTCCTTCTCGAGCGGATGCGCGGAGAACGCCTCGACGTAGGCGGTGACCGGCGCCGCCAGCCGCTGCGCACGCAACGACTCCGGCAGGCTCTCGTCGGCGCCGGCGAGCCCGCGCGCCTGTCGCACGGACTGGCTGGTGCGCAGAGCCGCACTGTTCTGGATGGTGGCGCGAGGCCCCGAGAAGATCACCACGGAGGCCCGGGAGGCGGGAGAGAAGGTCACGCTGGAAGAGTAGGACGCGCCTGTTTCACCGGCGTTGCGTGGATGTGTTGACCGCGCTTCGCCACCGCGCACGGCCCGCAGGGCCCGGAATCACGCGGGCGGGGCTCGGCGTGGGTGGGGCTGCGCCGGTTCTAAGCTGAGGCCCGTGCTGATCCGCGACGGCTTCCCCGGGCAGCGACTGCGGGTGCTTCCGAGGCCCCGGGTCGCCGAGGCGCTGGCGGCTCCGATCACGAGGCGGATGCTCGTGACCGACGCCGGCCATTTCCCCCACGCCGCGGCGCACGGCCGCGATCGGCCCCGGGGCGCGGAGGAGGTGGTGGTCATCCTCTGCACCGGAGGGGCCGGCCGGCTCGAGGTGCGGGGTGACGAGCATCCGATGGCACCGGGCGTGGTCGCCGTCATACCGCGCGGCGAACCGCACCGCTACCGTGCCGATCCGCGCGACCCCTGGACGATCTGGTGGATGCACGTGACCGGCGGCGACGCCGACGACCTCGCGGCGGCCATCACCCGGCCTTCGGACGACTTCGCGCCCGTGCTGCAGGTGCACGACCCCTACGCCGCGAAGTCGGCCCTGGAGCACGCCCTCGTCTCGCTGGAGCGGGACGAAACGGTGGCGAGCCTCGTGTCGGCCTCGGGTGCCGCCTGGGGTCTGCTCGCCCAGCTCGCCGCCGATCGGGCGCGGGGCGCGAATCAGGCGGGCGACCCGATCCTCGCGGCGCAGGACTACCTGCGGGAGAACCTCGAGACCACGACCGGCGTGGCCGAGCTCGCCGCCATCGCAGGGCTCAGCACCTCGCACTTCTCGGCCCGGTTCCGCCAGGCCTCGGGGATGGGCGTCGTGGAGTACCACAAGCGCCTCCGCAGCGCCCGGGCGCGGGAGCTGCTGATCACGACGGAGGCGACGGTGGCCGACATCGGGCGGGCCGTGGGGTACGAGGACGCGTTCTACTTCTCACGGCAGTTCCGCGCGATCAACGGCACGAGCCCGAGCGGCTATCGGGCGGCCTTCCGGGATCGCTCGCGCCCGCACGACTGACCGGGCGAGCCGCCTCAGCGCACCTGCTTCGGGAGCCGCCTCAGCGCACCTGCTCAGGAGCCGCCTCAGCGCACCTGCTCGGCCGTGAACTGCAGTCGCGGATGCGCGTAGAACTCCTGCGCCTCGACCAGCTGCAGCTCCCGCCGCCCCGAGCGGTGGGTGGTCTCGATCAGGTCGAAGACGCTCGAGACCGTGCGCTCCAGCGCCGTCGCCGCCGACCCCGTCGAGCGGTAGTGCGCCGTGAACAGCGCCGCCGTGACGTCTCCGGAGCCGTTCGCCTTGAACGGCAGCAGCGGGGTCTGCACGATCCAGGCCCCGGCGTCGTCGACGACGAGCATCTCGATGGTGTCGGGCGCGCGGTCGGGGCGCTCGACGCTCGTGACGAGCACGGTCGACGGCCCCATCGCGCGGGCGAGGTCGGCCGAGGCGAGGGTCGACTCGATCGAGCCGGGCTCGGTGCCGGTGAGGAAGCCGAGCTCGAACTGGTTCGGGGTGATGATGTCGGCCACCGGCACGACGCGGTCGCGCAGCAGATCGGGGATCTCGGGTGCGACGAAGCAGCCCGACTTCGCGTTGCCCATCACCGGGTCGCACGCGTACACGGCCGACGGGTTCGCGGCCTTGACGCGCTGCACCGCGTCGACGATCACGTCGCCGATGCCCACGCCGCCCTGGTACCCCGACAGCACCACGTCGATCTCCGACAGCACGCCGCGCTCCTCGATGCCGACGATCACGTCGTGCACGTCCTCGGGCGAGATCAGCGGCCCACGCCAGGCGCCGTACCCCGTGTGGTTCGAGAAGTTCACCGTGTAGACGGGCAGCACCTCCACCCCGATGCGCTGGAGGGGGAACACGGCCGCGGAGTTGCCGACGTGCCCGTAGGCCACGGCCGACTGAATCGAGAGGATCTTCACCCGACTATCCTCCGCCCTCCGGAGGCCTCCCGTCACCTCGACCGGCAGAACCCCAGCGCTCACACGGCCTCCGGCCGGGCGCCGCGGGGCCGCTGGGCCAAGACCGGCGCGGTCAGCGCAGCGTCGCGAGGGACGCCAGGGTCGCCTCGAGCGCCTGCACGGCGGTGCCGAGGTCGGCGGCCGTCACGTCGTGGCCGAAGGCGAAGCGCACGGCCGTGCGGGCGACGGCCGGGTCGAGTCCGATGGCCAGCAGCACGGGAGACGGCTCGTCGCTGCCGGCCGCGCAGGCCGATCCGCTCGAGACGGTCACCCCGCGTTCCTCGAGGCCGAGCAGCACCGCCTCGCCGGCCGTGCCCGGGAAGCAGAACGAGGCGATCGAGGGCAGGCGGGCATCCGGATGCCCGGTCAGCACCGCCCCGTCGACCCGCCGCAGCACCTCGCCGACGAACTCGTCGCGGAGCGCTGTGGCGCGCGCGGCCGCCGCGACCCGACCCGGCTCGGCGAGCTCGACGGCGCGCGCCAGCCCGACCGCGAAGGCCACGTTCTCGGTGCCGGAGCGGCGACCGCGCTCCTGGCCGCCGCCGTGCAGCACCGGCTCGAGCGGGAGGCGACCGCGCACCGCCACCGCCCCGATGCCCTTGGGGGCACCGAGCTTGTGGCCCGAGATGCTCACGGCATCGGCGCCGAGCCGGTCGAGGCGCAGGTCGAGCCAGCCGGCGGCCTGCACCGCATCCGTGTGGAACAGCGCACCCCGGGCGTGCGCGATCGCCGCGAGCTCGGTCACGGGCTGCACCGTGCCGATCTCGTTGTTCGCGAGCATCACCGTGGCGAGCGTGGTGTCGTCCCGCAGCGCGGCGGCGAACGCGGCGGGGTCGACCAGCCCCGCCGAGTCGACGGGCACGACCGTGACCTCGAAGCCGTGCAGCCTCCGCAGGTGGTCGACCGACTCGACGACCGCCGGATGCTCGATGGCACTCAGCACGACGTGCCGGCCCCGGGGGCTCCCGAGCGCGAGCCCCTTCACCGCGAGGTTGGCGCCCTCGGTGCCGCCCGAGGTGAAGACGACGTCCGCCGCGCGGCAGCCGAACCACTCCGCCACCGTGGCCCGCGCCGCCCGCAGCGCCCGGGCCGCGGCATCGCCCAGGGCGTGATGGCTGGACGGGTTGCCGAACTCGCCGGTGAGGTACGGCCACATCGCCTCGAGCACTTCGCGCCGCACCGGCGTGGTGGCGGCGGCGTCGAGGTGGATCACGGGGTCTCGCGGTCGGTGTCGAGGGAGTGATCGACGTCGGTGTCGAGACCCGGGGCGGCGTCGAGGTCGACGTCGAGACCGAAGTCGAGGGCGCGCACCGAGTGCGTGAGCGCCCCGACCGAGATCAGGTCGACCCCGGTGCGCGCGATGTCGGCGACGGTGTCGAGGGTCACCCCGCCGCTCGCGTCGACGAGGGCCCGCCCCGCCACCAGCGCGACCCCCGCGCGCAGCTCGTCGAGCGTGAAGTTGTCGAGCAGGATCGTGTCGACCCCGCCCGCGAGCACCGGCTCGATCTGGTCGATCCGGTCGACCTCGACCTCGAGGTGGGTGGTGTGCGAGAGCTGCGCCCGCACGGCGCGGATCGCAGCCGTGACGTCGCCTCCGTGCCGCTGCGCCAGCACCGCGAGGTGGTTGTCCTTCGCGAGCACCGCGTCCGAGAGCGAGAAGCGATGGTTGTGCCCGCCGCCCGCCCGCACGGCCGCCCGCTCGAGGGCGCGGAGGCCGGGCGTCGTCTTGCGGGTATCGACGATCCGCGCGCCGGTGCCGGCGACTGCAACGACGTAGCGGGCGGTCTCGGTGGCGATGGCGCTCATCCGCTGCACCAAGTTGAGGGCCACCCGCTCGGCCCGCAGGATGCCCCGCGCGGGCCCGTCGACCGTGGCCAGCACGGCGCCGGCGGCGAAGCGCTCCCCGTCGCGCACGAGCGGCACCGAGCGGATGCGCGGGTCGACCAGTCGCATCGTCGCCTCCCACACGGCGACCCCGCTGAACACTCCCGGCTCCCGCGCCTCGAGTCGGGCGGTGACCCATGCCTCTTCGGGAATGAGCAGCTCGGAGGTGAGGTCGCCCCAGGGCGCGTCCTCGTTGAGTGCGCGGCCGACGACGTCGTCGATGATCTGGGTGGTGAGCATCAGGCACCGACCTCTTCCCTCAGTCCGTGTGGGGTGGCGTATCGGGTGGACGGGTACGGGAAGTCGGCTCGCGCGTGAGCGCCGCGGGATTCCTCCCTGGCGAGCGCCGCGCTCACCACCACTCGGGCGAGCTGCAGCAGGTTCGCGGTCTCGAGCCGCCGCACGTCCGTGGCCCCGGACGTGTCGATGCTCCAGGACTCGAGCACCCTCTGCGCCTCGAGCAGACCCTCCGCCGTGCGGAGGAGACCGGCGTGCCGCCACATCAGAGCCTGAAGTTCGGCGCGGGTTGGCTCGGTCGACGGCGCGGAGGGAGCGACATCCCCCGCCGGCGGCGACCAGGCCGCCGAGCGCATGCCACGGACGGAATGGAACTCGGCGCGCAGCGCGGCGGCGGCCCGATGCGCGAACACGAGGCCTTCGAGCAGGGAGTTCGACGCGAGGCGGTTGGCGCCGTGCACCCCCGTGCAGGCCGCCTCGCCGACCGCGACGAGACCGGGGAGCGAGGTGCGGCCGTCGTGGTCGGTGGCGATGCCGCCCATCCAGTAGTGGGCGGCGGGGGCGACGGGCACGGGCTCGCGGGCGAGGTCGTAGCCGGCCGCGCGGCAGGCCGCCGTGACCGTCGGGAAGCGCGCCTCGACGTCATCGACGCCGGTCGCGTCGAGCAGCACGGGGGCGCCGGTGGCGAGCATCTCGGTGGCGATGGCCCGGGCCACGACGTCGCGCGGGGCGAGCTCGGCGAGCGGATGCGCGTGCACGAGGAACCGCGCCCCGTCGACGTTGCGCAGCACGGCGCCGTCCCCCCGCACCGCCTCCGACACCAACGCCATCGCGACCCCCGCCGCCCCCGACCCCACCCCCGCCGGCGCGCCCACGCCCGGCGTCGACCCCACCCCCGCGGGCGGGCCGGGCACGGCGAGCGCCGTCGGGTGGAACTGCACGAACTCCACATCGGCCAGCACCGCCCCGGCCCGCAGTGCCGCGGCGACGCCGTCCCCCGTCGAGACCGCCGGATTCGTCGTGAACGGGTACAGCTGCCCGACCCCACCGCTCGCCAGAACGACCGCGTCGGCCCACACCTCCTCGAACGCGCCGTCGCGCATCACCCGCACTCCGACGACCCGGGCGTCCGACCCCGTGCCGCTCGGGCCGTCCGTCAGCAGCTCCACCAGCATCGTCTGCTCGAGCACCCTTACCGCCTGCGCCCGAACTGCCGCCACGAGCGCCGTCTCCACCGCCAGCCCCGTCGCGTCCCCACCCGCGTGCAGGATGCGGCGCCGCGAGTGCGCCCCCTCCAGCCCCGCGTCGAAGTCCCCGGCGGCCCGGTCGAACCCGACGCCCCACGCGATCAGGTCCCGGATGCGCGCCGGCCCCTCCTCGCACAGCACCCGCACCGCCTCCGGGTCGCCGAGCCCGGCGCCGGCCGCCAGCGTGTCGGCGACGTGCGACTCCACGGAGTCGCCCGGCATCACGGCCGCCGCGATCCCGCCCTGGGCGTACCGGGTGCTCCCATCCTCGACTGCGCCCTTGGTCACGACGACGACCTCGGCGACGTCCGCCAGTTCGAGCGCCGTCACCAGGCCGGCGACACCGCTGCCCACGACGATCACCCGCGGACGACGACCGGCCGCGAAGCCGGAGAGAAGCGCCCCCGCGCGAGCCGTCGTCATGGCTTCGCCGCGAGCATCCGCTCGAGCGCCACCCGCGCGAGCCGTCGTCATGGCTTCGCCGCGAGCATCCGCTCGAGCGCCACCCGCGCCGGCTCGGCCACGGCGGCCGGCACCGAGATCTGGTTCAGCACCACCCCGTCGACCAGCGACTCGAGCACCCACGCGAGATACCCCGGGTGGATGCGGTACATCGTCGAGCACGGGCAGATCACGTCGTCGAGGCAGAAGATCGTGTGCTGCGGGTACTCGTTCGCCAGCCGCTGCACGAGGTTGATCTCGGTGCCGATGGCGAAGGTCGAGCCGGCGGGCGCGGCCGCGATGGCCTTGACGATGTAGTCGGTCGAGCCGGCACCGTCGGCCGCGTCGACCACGGGCATGGGGCACTCCGGATGCACGATCACCCGCACCCCGGGATGCGACGCCCGGGCGCGGTCGATCTGCGCCACCGTGAAGCGCTTGTGCACCGAGCAGAATCCGTTCCAGAGGATGACCTGCGCCTCGACGAGCGAGTCCTCCGACTGCCCGCCGAGGGGCTTCCGCGGGTTCCAGATCGGCATCCGCTCGACGGGCACGCCCATCGCCTTCGCCGTGTTGCGACCCAAGTGCTGGTCGGGGAAGAAGAGCACGCGCTGCCCGCGCTCGAACGCCCACTCGAGCACCGTCGCCGCGTTCGACGAGGTGCAGACGATACCGCCGTTGCGGCCGCAGAAGCCCTTGAGGTCGGCGGCCGAGTTCATGTAGGTGACCGGGATGATCGGCACGCGGCCGTCGGCGTCGGGTTCGGTGCCGTAGAGCTCGGTCAGCTCCGCCCAGGCCTCTTCGACCGAGTCGATGTCGGCCATGTCGGCCATCGAGCAGCCGGCGGCGAGGTTCGGCAGGATGACCGCCTGCTCCGGCCGCGCGAGGATGTCGGCGGTCTCGGCCATGAAGTGCACGCCGCAGAAGACGATGGCGCGAGCATCCGGCCTGGTCTTCGCGGCGTTCGCCAGCTGGTATGAGTCGCCCACGAAATCGGCGTACTGCACCACCTCGTCGCGCTGGTAGAAGTGGCCGAGCACGACGACGTCGGCGCCGAGGGTCTCTTTGGCACGACGGATGCGCGTGTCGAGCTCGCTCTTCGCGGCCGTCGTGTACTCCTCCGGGAGCCGGCCCTGCCGGGGCGCCTCCGCGGGGAGCGGGTCGGCCATCGAGGCGCCGGGGCCGTAGGAGGGGGGCCGGAGGTCGAAGACCCAGGGGCCCTCGGCGAGCTCGGGGGCGCAGGTGCTGGCGGCGGCGCCCGGCGCGGAGGGGGTGCCGGCGGTGATCAGCTGGACCTCGTCGTCGACGGAGAGGGTTCGGGTGATCGCGGGCGCTGCGGTGGTCACGGGCGCGGCTTTCGTCGTGGGTGCTGCCGAGGGCGCGGCGGTGTTCATGGGCGCGGCTTTCTGGGGAGGCGGTCGAGCGGCCCGCGATCGACGGGCGGCACCTGGGTGTTGTAGCGGTAGAGGCGCGGGGGGCGGTAACTCGTGCCGAGCACCCGCTTGCCGGTGGGCACGACCGAGTTCGACGATTCGATCTGCCGGCGGAAGTTCGCCGGGTCGAGCGAGCGCCCGAGCACCGCCTCGTGCACCTCGCGCAGTTCGGCGAGGGTGAAGGTGTCGCCGAGGAAGGCGTGCGCGATGCGGCTGTACTCCACCTTGTTGCGCAGGCGCCAGAGGGCGTACTCGATGATCACGTCGTGGTCGAAGGCGAGGTCGGGCAGGTCGTCGACCGAGAACCAGCTGACGTTCTCGGGGTTGGCGCCGACGCTCGAGGCCACCTCGTCGGAGCTCACCAGCGCCCAGTAGACGATGGAGACGACGCGGTCCTTCGCGCCCTCGGGCGAGCGGTCGAGGGTGCCGAAGGCGTAGAGCTGCTCGAGGTAGCCGGGTTCGAGGGCGGTGGTGTCGCCGAGGGTGCGGGCGGCGGCGTCCTCGAGATCCTCGTCGATCGTCAGGGGACCGCCGGGCAGCGCCCAGTCGCCCTCGTAGGGCGGACGGATGCGCCGCACCAGCGGCAGCCAGAGCCCGGGTGCCGCGTCGGGCTGGTCGGGCCGCAGCGCGAAGATCACCGTCGACACGGCCAGCGCGATGCCCTCCGGATGCCCGCCCACGACGCCTCCCGCTCCGCGACCACCACCGGCCGCCTCCCGCGGCCACCACCGGCCGCCCTCGCGACCACCACCGGCCGCCCTCGCGGCCGCCTCCGACCGCCCTAAAGGTAGCTCTGACTATAACCCTTAAGGTTCCCCCAACCCAAACCCTGCCGCACTGCTAACCTGCAATAACGCCCCCGTTATTGCAGGTTAAGCCTGCTAAGCTCATCTACCGACGCCACTATCTCGGCTTGGAGGGATCATGGACTGGCCTCCGCACCGCCGCCGCACCGTCCCGTGGGCCCAGCGTCGTTGCGCCGGCACCCGCGCCGACCGCATGCTCTCCGAGGTGACGGTGGCGATTCCCCCGTCGATCGCGACGCTCGAGATCCCAGGCGGAGCGACCACCCTCGAGATCGAGGCGCTCGACGCGATCGCCCGCCTCGATCAGGCATCAGACGGGCAGACCGTCGGCGCTCTCGGCATGATGCTCATAAGGCTCGAGTCGGTCGCCTCGTCGAAGATCGAGCACCTCGAGGCCGGTGTCGGGGACTACGCCCGGGCCATGGCGGGAAGCCGGGCGAACGAGTCGGCGACGGCGATGGTCGCGGCGTCGGCGGCCATCCACGACCTCGTCTCTTCGGTCGAGCCGGGAGGTCGCTTCACGGTCGATCGCATCCTCACCGCGCACCGGGCGCTCATGATCGACGATCCGGGCGAGCGCAGCTACGCCGGACGGTTCCGCGACGTGCAGAACTGGATCGGGGGCAGCGATCACTCCCCCCGCGACGCACTCTTCGTCCCTCCCCCGCCCGAGCTCGTCGCCCCCTTGATGGACGATCTCCTCGCCTTCGCGCACCGAGACGACCTGCCGCCCCTGCTGCAGGCCGCCGTCGTGCACGCCCAGTTCGAGTCGATCCACCCGTTCACCGACGGCAACGGACGCATCGGGCGCGCCCTGATCCAGGCGGTGCTGCGCCGTCGGGGCAACGCCCGCACGGTCGTCGTGCCGATCGCCTCGGCCCTGGCGGCCAATCGCGACCGCTACTACGGCCTGCTCACCTCCTACCGCGACGGCGACGTCCGGCCGATCGCCGACGGCATCGCCACCGCCGCCCGCATCGCGGCCGACGCCTGCCTTCCGCTGCCCCAGCGGCTGAACGACCTCTCGCGGGAGTGGCGCGCGACCACGGGGTTCCGGCGGGGCTCGGCCGCCGACGCCCTCCTCGACCTGCTGCCCGCCCGCCCCGTCGTGACGGCGGGAACCGTGGAAGAGGAGCTCGGCGTGAGCTACTCCGCGGCGAACAACGCCGTGCTCGCGCTGGTCGAGTCGGGCATCCTCTCGCCTTTGAACGACCGCAAGCGCGACCGGGCCTTCGTGGCCTCGGAGGTGATGGCCGAGCTGACCGCGCTGGAGCGGCTGATGGGGGCGCGCGCGGCGGGGGCGGGCGGCGTAGCGTCGAGGGCATGAGCATTCCGAGCTTCACCCTGAACAACGGCGTCGAGATCCCCGCGATCGGGCTCGGCGTCTACCAGAGCGCCCCCGACGAGACCGCGGCGGCCGTGCAGACCGCGCTGCGCACCGGATACCGGCACATCGACACCGCTGCGGCGTACCGCAACGAGCGGGAGGTCGGCCAGGGCATCCGCGATTCCGGGATCGACCGCGACGAGATCTTCGTCGAGACCAAGGTCTGGGTGAGCGACTTCGGCTACGACGAGACCCTGCACGCCTTCGAGAAGGCGACCGGCAAGCTCGGCTTCGACACGCTCGACCTGCTCATCCTGCACCAGCCCGCGCCGGGCCGGTTCGAGCGCACGGTCGCCGCCTACCGGGCCCTCGAGACGCTGCTCGGCGAGGGCCGCGTGCGCTCGATCGGCGTCAGCAACTTCACCCCCGCGCACCTCGAGCGGCTGCTCGCCGAGAGCTCGGTGGTGCCCGCGGTGAACCAGGTCGAGCTGCACCCCTACTTCGCCCAGCCCGAATTGCAGGCGACGGATGCGCGGCTGGGCATCCTCACCCAGGCCTGGTCCCCGATCGGTGGCATCACCTTCTACCCCGGCTGGGGCGAGCATCGCGTGAGTGTGATGGACGACGAGGCGATCGCCGCGATCGCCGCCGCGCACGGCAAGAGCCCGGCGCAGGTGATGCTGCGCTGGCATCTGCAGGAGGGCCGCTCGGCCATCCCGAAGTCGACGAACCCCCTGCGCATCGCCGAGAACTTCGACGTCTTCGACTTCGAGCTCACCCCCGACGAGCTCGCCCGCATCGACGCGCTCGACACGGGCCGCCGCAGCGGCCCCGACCCCGACGTCGAGCGCCCGGAGATCTTCGACCGCCCCATCGCCGAGGCCTGACCGGCCCGCTTCGCCCCGCCCGGCCCAGCCCGGCCCGCCGGGCCCGGCCCGCGCTTGAGGCGAAGATGAGGCTCTGTTAGAATCCTCTCGCAGACCCCCCCGCTCATGCGGACAAGGGGGTCTAGCTGTTTAAGCCTCAGATCGGCACCGGGCCGCGCCGCGGGTCGCGCTCGGCAAGATGCTGCGAGTACCAGTGCCACGCGAATTCGTTCCGCGGATGCCGGTCGATGCTCGCCAGTGCGGTCCAGGCGACCAGATCCGCCATCTGGACGAGCTGCGAATCGCGAGAGTCGAGGTGCACCGCGTCCTCGATGACGTGCCGGTCGGCGAGCGTCAGTCCGCGGTGGGTCATCCGATAGCTCGTGTCACTGCCATCGCCGTCCATGAAGACGAGTGCGAGCGATCCGCTGCCTCTGAGTTCGGCTTCGAACCGAGCGATCAATGCTGCGTAGGTCTCCTGCCTGGTGCGGGCGATCTCAGCCGAGCCGCCGGCGCGCCAGACCGCCGAGCGTCAGGGGGTCGGGAGGTTCCAGGTCTCCGCGAACTGGGCGGGGGTGGTCGTCTCGAGCTGGAGGAGGAGGCGGTCGTGGAGGTCGGCCAGTTCGTTGAGGTCGACCGCGGAGACGCGGCGGAGTTCGACGCCCGCGCTGCGGATGCTCAACTCCGAGACGGCCGGGGCCATGCCGCTGCCCTCGAGGAGCCCGGCGACGATCGTGCCGCCCCAGCGCGCCGCCCGCTGCAGCGGTCCGCCCAGCCTGTCGACCAGCACGACGTCGTACACCTCGGCAGCCACGGGCTCGTCCATCGCCCCAGCCTGCCAGACGGCGGCATCGCGGTGGGGCACGGTCAGGGGTTCAGGAGGTTCCGTCGGAGCAGACGCCATAAGGAGGGCAGTGGAGGTTGAGGTTCGGCGGGTCGAGGATCCACGCCGGGGGCGACGGAGGTGCGAGTGGCGCCGAGGGGTCGAGCGAGCCGGTGTAGTCGGACGAGCCGCCCGAGGAGGACGAACCGGCGGCGGCCTCGGCCGCCAGGCGGGCCTGCTCCTCGAGGTAGGCGGCCTGGGAGGCCTGCGCGGCGCGGGTGTGCTGCACGAGTTCGAGGAGGAGGCGCGGGGTGTCGTCGGTGGGCGGGGCCGACTGCTGCGCCTGGATGGCGAGGAAGAGGGCGTCGCGGAGGGGCTGCTCGGCCTGGGCGGCGTCGACGTCGACCACCTGGGTCGCGGTGGCGACGACGCCGTCGCGCACGACGCCGACCGCCGCGAGCAGCTCGGCCGTGTGGGTCGCGAGCAGCGCCTCGTCGACGGGGGGCGTGGCCTGCGAGGCCGCGGGCCCGCCCGCCATCGACAGCTGCACGACCTGGATGTCGGCGTCGAGGCGGTCGGCGGCCGCCAGGAGGGCGGTGCGCGCGTCGCCGGGGGCGAAGCCCTCCGTGCCCGCCACGAGATCACGGGCGGCCTGCACCAGCAGCGGCGCCACCGGGTCGAGCGGCACGACCTGCTCGATCGGGCGGGGCGACGACGAGACCGCCGGAGCGGAGGGGGAGGGCGCAGCGGCGGGAGTGCCGCCCGCGCATCCGGAGACCCCACCGAGGACGGCGATCGACAGCACGAGGCCCGCGAGCGCGGGAGGGATACGGGTCACAGCTCATGCTAGGCCCGTGGGCCACGCCCAGGCGCGAGCGCTAGCCTGGGCGTGACGACGAAGGAAGGACGAGCATGCCCCGCCGCGACGAGATCGAATGCTGGCTCACCGACATGGACGGCGTGCTCGTGCACGAGAACCATCCCATCCCGGGCGCCGCCGAGCTGCTGCAGCAGTGGCGCGACCAGGGCAAGCCCTACCTGGTGCTCACGAACAACTCCATCTTCACGCCCCGCGACCTCAGCGCCCGCCTGCGCGCGAGCGGCCTCGAGGTGCCCGAGGAGTTCATCTGGACGAGCGCGCTCGCCACCGCCACCTTCCTCGCCGACCAGATGCCGGGCGGCAGCGCCTTCGTCATCGGTGAGGCCGGCATCACGACGGCCCTGCACGAGGCCGGCTTCATCATGACCGAGACCGCGCCCGACTACGTCGTCGTGGGCGAGACGCGCAACTACTCGTTCGAGGCCATCACGAAGGCGATCCGCCTGATCGGCAACGGCTCGCGCTTCATCGTCACCAACCCCGACGCCACCGGCCCGAGCACCGAGGGGCCACTGCCCGCGACCGGCGCCATCGCCGCCCTCATCACCAAGGCCACCGGCAAGGAGCCCTACATCGTGGGCAAGCCGAACCCGATGATGTTCCGCTCGGCCATGAACCGCATCGGCGCGCACTCGGAGAACACCGGCATGATCGGCGACCGCATGGACACCGACGTCGTCGCCGGCATCGAGGCGGGCCTGCACACCATCCTCGTGATGACGGGCATCAGCGACGAGAGCGAGATCGCCAAATACCCGTTCCGCCCCGACGAGGTGCTCGAGTCGGTCGCCGACCTGCTCGTCACCGAGCCCTTCGAGACCGAGCTCTAGGCGGTGGCGGCCCGACTCGCCCCCGCCCGGCGCGCCCCGACCCGGCGCGCCCCCTTTCGATTCGCCCCGGTCGCGGGTGCCACTTTGCTGGCAGGCCTGCTGCTGGCGTCGATGAGCGGATGCTCGCCCGGCGCTGGCGACGTGCTCTACACCAAGACCCCCAGCGCTTCGGCGGCGCCCAGCGCCCCGGCGGCCACCACGCCGCCCGAGCCGGCGCCGACGGTGGCCGCTCCCGAGGCTCCGGTGCTGCCGTCCGGGCTGGCGCTCGTCGTGGTGCTGCCCGGAGACGGGAGCGCCGGCGTCGAGCAGGCCGACGCCGTGCGCCAGGCGGTGACCGAGCTCGCGACCGCCAACGCAGCATCCGTCACCCTGCTCGACGTGGGGGCGACGTCGAACGCGGGCACCATCTACGAGCGCGCGCTCGACTCCGACCCCGACGTCGTGGTGACGGTGGGGCCGACCGGGCTCGACGCGCTGCAGCAGGTGGCGGCAGCGGCACCCGAGCGGCAGTTCCTCGTGGTCGGCGCGCAGCCGCTGGCGCCGGCGCCGAACATCACGGCGGTCGTCTGGCCGGGCTCCGACGCCCAGCCGGTCGCCGCCGACCTCGCCGCCCGGGTCGCGCAGGCCGTCACCGCGGGGGCCTCCGAGATCGCGGCCGAGCGTCGCGGCCTCGTGATCGCCCTGCCGTAGGCCCTCGAGAACGGGGCCCTACCCGCGATCCGCCCCCGGGAACCGCGCCGGGTCGGGGTACAGACCGTCGAGGTCGAGAGCGACGGCCTGCTCACCGTCGACCGGCACGGGCACCGCCATCACGATGCGCCCGCGCCCGTCGAGATCGTCGACCTGCGCCCGCAGCCGCTGCACGAGCTCGTCGTCGACGATCTCGTCGTACGGGCTCTCCTCGGTGTCGGACACCATCTGGCTCGCCGGACCGAGGAGCAGCGTCGAATGCCCCTGCGCACCGTCGTCGAGCCGGGTCGGGATCTCGATGGTCTGCGCCGACTGTGCCCGGGCCAGAGCCCGGGCGAGATCAAGCAGCGCCTCGGCGATCTCGGTGCCCGTCAAGACGGAATCGCCCACGTAGTGAATTCTGTCCATACCCAACCATGCGCCCCGAAACCCGATCCCGCAGGGTCTGTCCTACGGGAGTCGAGTGTGCAAGGCGGCGTCGGGCCCTACGCGATGCGGATGAGCTTCTTGTTGACGAACTCCTCCACGGCGAACCGGCCCATCTCGCGGCCCGAGCCCGAGCGCTTGACGCCGCCGAACGGCAGCTCCGCCGCGTCGCCGAGCACGAGGTTCACCCACACCATCCCGGCGTCGATGCGGTCGGCCACCCGCAGCGCCTGCTCCTCGTCGGTGGTGTAGACGTATGAGCCGAGGCCGAACGGGGTGTCGTTCGCCAGAGCGATCGCCTCGTCCTCCGACGAGACCCGGTAGAGCGCGGCGACCGGGCCGAAGAACTCCTCGCGGTACGCGTCCATCGACGGGGTCACGTCGGCGAGCACGGCGGGCGGGAAGTAGTTGCCGCTGCGCTCGCCCTTCGCCAGCACGGTGGCGCCCTGCGAGATGGCGCGGCCGAGCTGCTCCTCGAGGCGGTCGGCGGCGGCGGTCGAGGAGAGCGGGCCGAGCAGCGTGCCCTCGGCGAAGGGATCGGCGGGCTGCGCATCCGTGAACACCGAGGTGAACTTCTCGGCGAACTCCTCGTAGAGGTCGTCGATGACGATGAAGCGCTTCGCCGCGTTGCAGGACTGGCCGTTGTTGTCGAGGCGGGCGTTCACCGCGTCCTGCACGGCGGCATCGAGGTCGGCGGTCGAGAGCAGGATGAACGGGTCGGAGCCGCCGAGCTCGAGCACGACCTTCTTCAGGTTCTGCCCGGCCAGCTGCGCCACCGCGGCGCCCGCCCGCTCGGAGCCGGTGACCGAGACGCCCTGCACGCGCGGGTCGGCGATCACGGTCGCGATCTGCTCGTTCGTGGCGTAGATGTTCACGTACACCGAGGGGTGCGCGCCCAGCTCGGCGAGCGCCTCGTCGAAGATCTGGGCGATGGCGGCGGCCGACTCGGGGCACTGCGGGGCGTGCTTCAGCAGGATGGTGTTGCCCGCCACGATGTTCGGGCCGGCGAAGCGGGCCACTTGATAGTACGGGAAGTTCCACGGCATGATGCCGAGCAGCACCCCGAGGCCGGCGCGGCGGATGAAGGCCTGCCCCGTGCCGTCGCTCAGCTCGATCTTCTCGTCGGCGAGGAACTCCTCGGCGTGGTCGGCGTAGTACTGGTAGATCGCGCTCGCGAACTCCACCTCGCCCACGGCCTGGTCGAGCGGCTTGCCCATCTCGCGCACCACGATCTCGGCGAGCGCCGCCTTGCGCTCCTCGTGCAGCGCGGCGACCCGGGCGATCACGGCGGCCCGGTCGGCGACGGATGCGCGGCGCGACCAGTCCTCGAAGGCCGACGACGCGGCGCTGATAGCGTCCTCGAGCGCGGCATCGGTGATGGTCGGGTACTCGCTCAGGGTCTCCCCGGTGGCCGGGTTGACGACGGCGTACTGGCTCATGCTGATGCTCCTTCGGTGGGGACGGATGCTTCTTCGATGATCTCGCGCGCGAGCCGACGGCCCACCCGGATGGCGCCGTCGACGTGCTGGTACCCCTCGGCCGCGAGGTCGCTCGACCCGAACCGGATCGGGCCCACGGGCTCGAGCTGCAACGCCCCGTAGCGCGTCAGCCCACCGAGGTCGAAGCTCGCGGCGTAGGCGCCCTGGGTCCACTCCTCGGCGGCCCAGTCGCTCTCGTAGTAGACGACCGGCTCGAGGGCCTGCGGCCCGTAGTACGCGGCGAGCGACTCGAGGACGGCGCGGCGGCGGTCGACGGCCGAGAGGTGGAACAGCGCATCCGCCTTCTGGTCGCTGACGAAGCCCACCAGGGTGCCCCGCGTCTCGCCGTGGTTGGAGTTGTCGTAGGCCTCGTGCACCAGCTGGTAGGGGCTGAAGGCGGTGCCCGAGAGCCCGGCCTCGCGCCAGAACGGCGTCTCGTAGCTGGCGTGCACCTTGATCACGAGCCCGAGCGACTGGTGCTGCTGCAGCTGCTGGCGCAGGCGCGGCAGCGGGGGCACGTAGTCGATGCGGTCGTAGAGGTTCGGGGGCACGGCGACGATCACGTGGCGCGCGGCGACGGTGAGCGCATCCGTCGACACGGTGACACCGCCCTCGCCCCACTCGATGGTGCGCACCGGATGCCCGAGCCGCACGTCGTCGCCGAGGCCCTCGGCGAGGCGCAACGGCACCTGCTGCAGGCCGCCGACGACCCGCTTGTCGAGGATGAAGTCGGCGTCGACCAGGTGGCTGAAGCTGCCCGCGGAGGCCGCCATGAGCAGCGCCTGCAGCAGGGAGAAGGAGTGCGCCGGCTTCGTGAGCATGGCGTCGGCGATGAACAGGGCGATGTTCTCGATCGCTTCGGCGTCGTCGCTCTGGGCCTCGAGCCACGCGCGGAACGAGATGCGGTCGAACTCGGCGGCGCGCGGGTGCTCCCACGGGGCGGCCGGGTCGGTCTGGGCGACGAGCTCGTCGAGGGTCTCGATCAGGCGCTCGAGCTCGGCCTGCGTGGAGTCGGAGGCGGGGGAGATGTCGCCCGTGAACCGCGCGGCCACGCCGCCGGGGCCGATGTAGACGCTCTCGCCCTCGCGGTAGCGCTCGTAGGTGTCGAGGCCGAGGGTCTGGAGCGTGTCGATCAGGGCGGTCTGGTCGGGCGAGACCCACTGGCCGCCGATCTCGTACATCTGCCCGTCGATCTCGTCGGTGTGCAGGCGGCCACCCACGCGGTCGCGGGCCTCGAGCACGATGACGTCGAAGCCGGCCTCCTTCAGCTCGGTGGCGGCCGTGAGCCCGGTGGCGCCGGCCCCCACGACGACGACGTCTCGGTTCAGGTGGGGCATCACGACTCTTTCCGCAGTGTTTGTGGTGTCAGAATGACGATTCAGTAACCATGGTGTCACTAGACGATGGAAAACGATAGTCGGCGGGGCGGAAGGCGGAGTGGATCATGGGCGCTGAGGTGCTGTTCGAGAACGGGTCGGTCTTCACGGCGGGGATGGAGCGCAGCCGGGCGGGCTCGGTGCTCGTGCGCGACGGGGTGATCGTGGCCGTCGGCGACGCGTCCGAGGTGGGGGCGCGGGCGGATGCGGGCGCCGCGCGCGTCGACGTGGGCGGGGGGCTCGTGGTGCCCGGGTTCCAGGATGCGCACGTGCATCCTGTGCCCGCGGGGGTCGAGATGCTGCAGTGCGACCTGTCCGAGGCCGGCTCGGCGGCCGAGGCCCTGCGCCTGGTGGGCGACTACGCGGCCGCGCACGACGACGAGTGGATCGTGGGCGGCGGCTGGACGATGGACCACTTCGCGGGCGGCGCCCCGACCCGGGAGGCGCTCGACGCGGTGACGGGCGGGCGCCCCGCCGTGCTGCTCAGTCGCGACCACCACAGCGCGTGGGTGAACACGGCGGCCCTCGCCCTGGCCGGTGTCACCGCCTCGACCCCCGACCCCGCCGACGGCCGGCTCGAGCGCGACGCCTCGGGCGCCCCGTCGGGCACCCTGCACGAGGGTGCGGTCGGCCTGCTCGACCGGGTGCGGCCGGTTCCGGATGCTGCGCTCGCCCGGGCCGGGCTGCTCACCGCCCAGGAGCATCTGCTGTCGCTCGGCATCACGGGCTGGCAGGACGCCCTCGTCGGCGAGGGGATGGGGTTCATCGACGCCTTCCCGGTCTACCGGGCGGCGCTCGAGTCGGGCGAGCTGCGCGCCCGCGTCACCGCCGCGCTCTGGTGGGAGCGATCCGAGGATGAGTCGCAGATCGAGCGCTTGGCCGCCCGGCGCGACGAGGCGGCGGCGCTCGGGCAGCCGGCGCTCTTCGTCGCCGACACCGTGAAGATGATGCTCGACGGCATCGTCGAGAACCAGACGGCGTCGATCCACGGGCACTACGGGGTGCATCCGCCGTCGTCGGGCATCGACTTCATCGACCCCGCGGCGCTCGGCGGGTACGTCGCCGCGCTCGACGCCCGCGGTCTGTCGGTGCACTTCCACGCGCTCGGCGACCGGGCGGTGACACAGGCGCTGGATGCGCTGCAGGGGCTGGACCGGGCGGGTGCGGGTCGCGCATCCGCTCGCCGACACCAGCTGGCGCATCTGCAGCTGGTCGACCCGGCCGACTTCGCGCGGTTCGCCGAGCTCGGGGCGATCGCGAACCTGCAGGCGTTCTGGGCGCGCACCGACGAGCAGCTGCGCGACCTGAATCTGCCGATCCTGCCGCCGGGCGCGGTGTCGCGCACCTATCCCTTCGGGCGGCTGGCGCGGGCGGGAGCGCCGCTCGCTTTCGGCAGCGACTGGCCGGTGTCGACGGCCGACCCGCTCGCGGCCATCCATGTCGCCGTGAACCGCACCGGATTCGACGCCGCCCCCGAACCGCTCGGCGGAACCGTCGACCTGCTCGACCTCGCCACCGCCCTCACGGGCTACACGGCCGGCAGCGCGTTCGCGAACGGGCGCGGCGACACGACCGGACAGCTGCGGCCGGGTTTCCTCGCCGACCTCGCGATCGTCGACCAGGACCTCTTCTCGCTGCCGTCGGACGCACTGGCGTCGGCGCGGGTCACCGCCACCTACGTGGGAGGGGTGCCCGTCTGAGAGAGGACCGGGGCAGGATGGGGGGATGAGCTACGTCGCCGACCCTGACCGCTACGAGTCGTTCCCCTACCGCCGCGTGGGGCGCAGCGGGCTGCAGCTGCCCGCGGTGTCGCTGGGGCTCTGGCAGAACTTCGGCGACGACAAGCCGATCGAGACACAGCGGGCGATCCTGCGGCGGGCGTTCGACACCGGCGTGACGCATTTCGACCTCGCGAACAACTACGGGCCGCCCTACGGCAGCGCCGAGACGAACTTCGGCCGCATCTTCGCCGAGGACTTCGCGGCGCACCGCGACGAGATCGTGCTGTCGACGAAGGCCGGCTACGACATGTGGCCGGGGCCGTACGGCAACTGGGGGTCGCGCAAGTACCTGCTGTCCTCGCTCGACCAGTCGCTCACGCGGATGGGCGTGGACTACGTCGACGTCTTCTACTCCCACCGGGCCGACCCCGAGACGCCGCTCGAGGAGACGATGGGCGCGCTGCACACGGCGGTGCAGTCGGGGCGCGCGCTGTACGCGGGCATCTCGAGCTACTCACCGGAGCGCACGCGGGAGGCGGCGCGCATCCTTCGCGATCTGGGCACGCCGTTGCTGATCCACCAGCCCTCGTACTCGATGTTCAACCGCTGGATCGAGGACGGACTGCTCGACACCCTCGACGAGCTCGGGGTGGGCTGCATCGCGTTCTCGCCGCTCGCGCAGGGGCTGCTGACCGACCGCTACCTGAACGGGGTGCCCGACGACTCGCGCGCGGCCCGCGAGGGCTCGATGTCGACACGGATGCTCAGCGACGAGACGCTCTCGCGCGTGCGCGGCTTGAACGAGATCGCGTCGGGGCGCGGGCAGACGCTGGCGCAGCTGGCGCTGTCGTGGGCGCTGCGGGATCCGCGGGTGACCAGTGTGCTGATCGGGGCGTCGTCGGTGGGGCAGCTCGACGACAACCTCGCGGCGGTGCAGAACCTCGAGTTCTCGCCGGAGGAGCTGGCGCGGATCGACGAGCTCGCGGGGGAGCGCGACATCAACCTCTGGGCGCCGTCCTCGAGCGTCTCCTGAGCGCAGCGGGCTCGCGGGCCCGCTCGCCCGGGTCGCGCAATAACGCCTTCGCGCCCGCGTTCGGCGGCTTTTGTGCGACCCGGATCGGGTTACGCGTTCGCGTCGCGGCGGGGCACGAGGGGGAGCGCCGCGAGGGGCGCGAGGGCGATGAGCGCGAACGCGACCGGGTAGCCGACGAGTGCGATCAGCGCGGCCACGCCGGGGCCGACCGCGGAGGCCGCGAGGAACTGCCCCGTGTTCTGCACACCGAGCGCGCGGCCGGCCCAGGCGGATCCGGCGGCCTCGGCGACCGAGGTGAAGGCGAGGCCGTTGTCGGCCACACTGACCGTGGTGGCCAGCACGAAGACGATGGCCGCCGCGATGGTGAGGTGAAGGCCGCCGAGCAGCGCCATCGCGGCGAGCAGCACGATACCCGCCACGCAGACCGCGCGGAGCACGCGCACCCGGCTGCCGACCCGGTCGCTCAGCGCGCCGATCGCGATGCGCCCGCCGGCCCCCACGAACTGCGACACCGACACCACGACACCGGCGAGCAGCGGCTCCACCCCGAGCCCCGCCACCAGCCACACCAGCCCGAACGTCGACAGGGTGAACTGCGGCAGCACCAGCAGCACCGACACCGCGTGGATGCGCACCAGGAACCGGTCCCGCCGGTACGGGTTCGCGGCCCGGCCGCCCGCGGTCGCGGCGGCTCGTGCGGCGGGTGCGGGTGCGGGTGCGGGTGTCGCGCTTCCGACGGTCGACGCGACTGCGGGCGCGGGCGACGCCGGCGAGGTCGCGGGGGCCGGGCGGGGCGGGTTGCGGATGCCCAGGGCGCACCCCACCGCCAGGAGCCCCGTCGCGACCGCCGCGAGCGCGAGCGGCGCGGCGAAGCCCGCGGTCGCGGCGAGCGGAGGCACCACGAGCGCGGCCACGGCGGTGCCGAGCGGCTGCGCCATCTGGCGGATGCCCATCGCGAGCCCACGCCGCTCCCGCGGGAACCACCCCACCACGACCCGCCCGCTCGCCGAGTTGGTGCTCGCCGACGCAGCCCCGCCCAGCACCAGGAACAGCACGAGGAGCCCCGGCGCCGCCAGCGCTCCCGGCACCGACGCGGCCAACGCGGCGAGCCCCGCCGCCACCGCCGTGAGCGCGAGCCCGCCCGCGATCACCCCACGCTCCCCCACCCGGTCGGCGAGCGCACCCCAGGCCACCAGCGTCAGCACCATGCCGATCGTCGGGGCGGCGGCCAGCCAGCCGGCGGTGGTGAGCGGAACGCCCTGCTCGACGTGCAGGTACGGGATGAGGAACGCCGGAGCACTGACGAGGAACGAGCCCGCCGATTGCCCGGCGAGGCCGAGCCCGAGCATCCGCCACGCGCCGGCGGGCACGACGGCCCGGTTGCTGCGGACGGACTGGGGCGCGGTCATGGACGTCTCCGATCGAATGGGGTACCGTGATGGTATACCAATCGACGGACGACGGGAGCGACGGTGCCGGATGGGGAGCGGAGTCCGTACGCGGCGCTGCGGGCGGGCATCCTGAATCTCGATCAGGTGCCCGGGGAGCGGCTGAGCGAGCGGGGCCTGGAGGGGCTGCTCGGGGCGTCGCGCACGCCGATCCGGGCGGCGCTGATGCGGCTGGAGGCCGAGGGGCTCGTGCGGCGTGAGGGTCGCGGCTGGCAGGTGACGCCGATCGACCTCACGGAGGTGCGGGCGGTCGCGGAGTTCCGGGAGGCGGTCGAGGGGGCCGTGGCGCTGCTCGCGGCCACCCGCGCCACCGACGACGAGCTCGCCGCCCTGGCCGAACTCGCCCGCGCCGGCGACGCCGCCGCCGTGGCGACCACTGGCAACGCAGGCCTGATCGCGACCGCCGCCGACGCAGGCGCGCGCGCACACCTGGACCCTGACGCCGAGCCGACCTCCGGCGTCGAAGCCGCGCGAACGATCGGCGTCGAGGGCGACGGCGACGAGGAGGCGGGCGTCCGGGCCGGCGACGCGTTCCACCTCGCGCTCGCCGGGCTCAGCGGCAACCCGTTCCTCGTGCAGTCGATGCGCGACGTGCTCACCCGCCTCAGCCGCACCCGCTGGCTCGACGTGCGCACGCCCGAGTCGCGCGCCTCCGCCCGCCGCGAGCACCTCGCCATCGTCGAAGCACTGGCCGCCCGCGACGGCGAACGGGCCCGCGACCTGGTGGTGGCGCACGGCCGGGGCACCCGCGACCGCATCCTCACCCACCTCACCGACGAGCGACGACGGATGCGCGGCCGCGGCATCGCGATCGTGGAGTCGACGCCGGCCTGACGGTAATGACACCATTCTGGTGTTGACGTGACACCATCGTGGTGTCATAGTGGTGACATGGACATCGGACAGTACGTCACCGAACTGCAGCGCCAGCTCACCGACACCGCCGAGAACGGCACGCACGAGACCCGTGCCGTCGCGGAGCGGATCGCGGCCGGGCTCGACGCCGCCACCCGGATCGTGCTGCTCGACGCCCTGTCGGCCGCCGCCGGCGAGATCACGCGCGACCTCGCCCCCGGATCGGTCGACCTCCGCCTCCGCGGCCGCGAGGTCGAGTTCGTGGTCACGGCGCCGGGCGCCGAGTCCGAGCCCGACGAGCAGCCGGGTGCGAGCGTCGATCTGAACGACGCGAGCACCTCCCGCACCACCCTCCGTCTGCCCGACGCCCTGAAGGCCCAGGTCGACGACGCCGCGGCAGCCGACGGGCTGTCCGTGAACACCTGGCTCGTCCGGGCGGTGGCGTCGGCCCTCCAGCCGAAGCAGCGCCGCTCGGCGCAGCGCAGCCTCCGCACCGGCGACAACTTCGCCGGCTGGGCCCGATAGGGCCTGCCCCGCACACCGGTCCGGCACCACCGCCACCACCGGTCCGATACCGCCGGCACCAGCGGCACCACCAGCACCACAGGCACTACCGGCACCAGGTCCCAGGTACCGCCAACACCACCAGCGCCTCCGCCCGAACCCGCCCCCACCGGGTCGATCGGTCGCGCCCTCCACCAACCCCCACACCCAGAAAGGGTCGCGCCAGCATGCCGTCCTTCGACACCCCCTCCCCCATCGATCTCGCGATCGACCTCCCCGTCGGCGCCATCGACGTCGTCGCCTCCGACCGCTCCGACACCGTCGTGACGGTCAGCCCCACCAACGCCGCGAAGGCCGTCGACCGGCGCGGTGCCGACGAGACGCGCGTCGACTTCGACGGCTCCCGTCTCACGATCACCGGCCCGAAACCGCGCCTCAGCTGGATCGGCCCCACCGAGTCGGTCGACCTCCGCATAGAGCTCCCCACCGGATCGCGGCTGACCGCCGAGATCGCGGTCGGCGGGGTGCGCAGCTCGGGCCGGCTCGGCGCGACGCGCATCAAGAGCTCCACCGGCTGGGTCGAGCTCGACGGCACCGGCGATCTCTGGGTGCGGGCCGGCCACGGCAACGTCACCGTCGCGGCCGCCGAGGGATCGGCGGAGATCACCGCCGACCACGGCCAGATCAGGCTCGGCTCGGTCGGCGGCGACGTCGTGCTGAAGGCCTCCCACGGCACCGTCACGATCGGCGAGTCGGCCGGTGACGTCGACGCGAAGCTCTCCTACGGCGATCTCGAGATCACCAGGGCGCTCGCCTCGGTGACCGGGCGCACGGCGTACGGCAGCGTCCACCTGCACGAGGTGTCGGGTGGCTCGATCCAGGTCGACAGCGGCTACGGCCAGCTCACGATCGGGGTGCGGCCGGGCGTCCCGGCCTGGCTAGACCTCTCCTCCAAGGAGGGCCATGTGCGCAACGAGCTCCAGGGCGACCACGCCCCGGCCGCCGGCGAGCAGACCGTCGCGGTGCGGGCGCGCACGCAGTTCGGCGACATCACGATCCGGCGGGCACGATGAACGCCGCGAACCCGGCCGGCGCCGCCACTGTCGCGCCCCGCGCACCCGCCGCCGCGATCGAGGTGCGCGGCCTCCGCAAGTCCTACGGCACCCGGCTCGTCCTCGACGACGTCGATCTCACCGTGGCCGCCGGCACCGTCACGGCGCTGCTCGGCCCGAACGGTGCGGGCAAGACGACGGCGGTGCACATCCTCTCGACCCTCGTGCGACCGGATGCCGGGTCCGTCGCGATCGCCGGCCACGACGTCGTGCGCGACACGGCCGCGGTGCGCGCATCCATCGGCCTCACCGGCCAGTTCTCGGCGGTCGACACGCTGCTCACGGGCGAGGAGAACCTGCTGCTGATGGGCCGCCTGCGCCACCTCGGCCGCCGCGCCGCGAAGGCCAGGGCGGCCGAGCTGCTCGAGCGCTTCGACCTGGTCGACGCCGCCCGCACACCGCTCGCCACCTACTCGGGCGGTATGCAGCGCCGGCTCGACCTCGCGATGACCCTCGTCGAACGCCCGGCCGTGATCGTGCTCGACGAGCCGACCACCGGTCTCGACCCGCGCAGTCGACGCACCCTCTGGGGCATCGTGCGCGAGCTCGTGGCCGAGGGCACGACTGTGCTGCTCACCACGCAGTACCTCGACGAGGCCGACGCGCTCGCCGACCGCATCGCGGTGCTCGACGGCGGCCGCATCGTCGCCGAGGGCACACCCGACGCGCTCA
This sequence comes from Herbiconiux gentiana, assembly GCF_024978135.1. Taxonomy (GTDB): domain Bacteria; phylum Actinomycetota; class Actinomycetes; order Actinomycetales; family Microbacteriaceae; genus Herbiconiux; species Herbiconiux gentiana. Next base: position 698,907 of record NZ_JANTEZ010000002.1, read on the forward strand.
AGCGGCTGGTGCCGGGCGGGCACCTCCGGCTCAGCTTCGCGGATGCTCCCGCCTACGACTCGGCCGCGACACTGCTCCCCGACGCCACGCGCGACGACGCCTCCCTCGTGCTGACGGTCGCGACCGCCGGCGGCACGGGCACCCTCCGCACCGTGCTCGACCGCCTCGACGCGGCCGAGCTGCCCCTCGAGGACCTCAGCATCCACACCCCCGACCTCGACGACGTCTTCTTCGCACTCACGAAGGGATCAGCATCATGACCACCGCCATCGACCGCCCGGCATCACCCCGGGGCGGCGGCGCGGGCAGCAATGGCCCCCGCTCCCACGTGCTCGCCGACACGCTCACCATGCTCGACCGCACGATGCTGCACCTCGTGCGCTACCCCGGCCTGTCGGTCTTCACGATCGTCGGCCCCGTCGTGATCCTGCTGCTGTTCGTCTTCGTACTCGGCGGCACCCTCGGGGCCGGCCTCCCGGGCGTCGACCCCGCGGGCGGGCGAGCCGCCTACCTCGCCTACGTGCTGCCGGGCATCCTGGCGATCACCATCGCGGGCACCGCCGGTGGCACCGCCACCACCGTGTCGATGGACATGACCCAGGGCATCACCGCCCGCTTCCGCACCATGGCGATCGCGCGGGCGTCCGTTCTCGCGGGTCACGTGCTGGGCAACACGATCCAGGCGCTGATCGCCGTGGCGCTCGTTCTCGGCGTCGGGCTCGCGATCGGGTTCCGGCCGAGCGCCGGGCCGCTCGAGTGGCTCGCCACGGCCGGGATGCTCGCGCTCGTCGCGTTCGCGATCACCTGGCTCGGAGTCGCGATGGGCATGCAGGCGAAGTCGGTCGAGACGGCCAGCAACCTGCCGCTCGTGCTGACCTTCCTGCCACTCCTCGGCAGCGGCTTCGTGCCGGCCGACTCGATGCCCGACTGGCTGCAGGGCTTCGCGGCGTACCAGCCGTTCACCCCGATCATCGAGACCCTGCGTGGGCTGCTGCTCAGCACACCCCTCGGCTGGAGCCCGGCGCTGGCGGTCGGCTGGTGCCTCGTGCTCGCGGTCGGCGGCTACGTGTGGTCGCGCATCCTGTACGAGCGCCGCTCGGTGCGGTGACCGGCCGGGTGGCCAGGCGCCAATAGCGCCCCAGCCGGAGCGCCCGGCGCCGGCCCGTCAGGCGCTGTCGCGGATCGTGAGCGCGAACGCCCGCACGTGCGACCGCAGCGCCTCGATCCGCTTCAGCCGCGCCGCCTCGCGGTCGAAGCCGGGATAGGCGAGCGGCGGCAGCTTTCGCACGTTGCCCGAGCACTGGAACTCGTCGCAGACGAGCGCACCGACCGTGTCGCCGTTGCGACCGGCCCGCCCGCCGCGCTTGGCGCCGAAGAACACGACGTCGTTCGGCAGCGTGACGTCGTCGCACCACGAGCACTGCGGCCGGCTGCGGGTCGAGGCCTCGGCCTGGCGCAGCAGCACGCCGACGGGTGAGCCGTCGACGTCGGCGACGACGTAGCCGAGCTGGGGCTGCTTGCGGTCGCGCCAGCCGAGGTAGTCGAGGTCGGTCCAGCGCAGGGCGTCGAGGCCGGGCAGCACGATGCCGGCCCGCTCGCGCTGGGAGGTGTTGACGAAGGAGGCGCGCAGCTGCGCGTCGGTGAAGGGGGTCATGGTCATCCTGTTCCTGTCGCCCGGGCAGGTCGCCACAGGCTGATCTCGTTCAGGGCCCGGCCGGCAGCCGAACCCGGGCGGCACCGCGGTGCCGGGGGTGTTCTCGAGAGGGAACGGCTCTATCTGCCGCCGGCCGAACGGCCGACGACCTCCTGCCGGCGCGAGGCCGTGAGGGCTGCCCGTGAGGGGCCCGAGACGAGCGGATGCACGCCAGAAGTCTACGCCCGTCGCCCACCCGCGCTGCCGGGACGCACGGGAACGCGACGGTAGCCGTCTCGCAGCATCACGATCACGGTCGAGACGACGGCGACGACGGCCAGGACGAGGAGAACCAGGAAGAATACCATGGCAGTAACGGTACGGAAGGGGTGATCCCGCCACGAGTGGCAGCACTGCCCCCTTCCGTACAATTACTGCCAGAGGTCAGCCCGCCGGCAGCGCCAGGGCGAACCCGGCGGCCGGCAGCCGCACCGCGGCGGGCCCGTCGATCGACAGGGTGTCGACCAGCGCACCGCCGGCGTCGTAGACGCTCAGCGTCTGAGCGACACCGGTGGAGCCGACCACCGCGTCCTGAGCCGAGGAGAGCGAGTTCTGCACGAGCGACGCCGATCCGCCCGAGCCCGACGCGCGGAGGCTCGACACCGTCGGCCGCACCAGCAGCGCGTCGACCTTCGTCGAACCGCCGATCCCGCGCACGGTCAGCGCCGAGGTGCCGGCCGGCACGAACCGGTCGAGCGCCACCGGCAGCAGCGCTCCCGGCACCGCGGTGATGCCCTGCGGCCCCACCTCGGCCTTCACCGTGCCGAGCGGCTTGTTCCCCGCCTTCCACTGCGACTTCGGCGTGGCCTCGATGCCGCCCTTCTCGACCTGCCAGAGCACCGGCTCGACGATCCGCGCCCCCGCCGCCGCGGGCAGGGACAGCGTGGCGGTCTGCCCCTTCGCCACCTCGAGGTACGAGCCGCTCCACGACGACTCCCCCGTCCAGCTCGACTCCGGCGTCACGACGGTGCCACCCGCGCCACCGGCACCCGTGCCGCCCGACACAGCCGTCTCGGCCTCGACCACGGTGAGGCCGTCGCGGGCATCGAGCGTGGTGAGCGAGGTCGCCAGCGCGGCCACGTCGGGATGCGCATCCAGCGCCAGCATCGACAGCAGCCCGTGGATGGTCGACTCGGCGCCCGAGTTGCGGTTGATCGACCCGTCGGGCTGGATGCCGTCGTAAGTCACCCCGGTCGCCGGGTCGTACATCGGCGACGCCGCCGGGTTCAGCCCGAAGAACCAGGCCGCCTGTACACCCGCGAGATCGGCGAGCCCGGGCAGTCCCGCCGCGTCGGCCGTCGCGAGCAGGTTCTGCACCCGCGAGTCGGCGCCGTAGGCGATCTGCACCCGCTCGGTGGGCGAGGGGTACCAGCCGTTGTCGGGCCCGCCCGCCGTCAGCAGCGTCGGCGCGAACTGCGCGCTCTCGACGATCGCGGGCGCCCGCAGCTGCTCGTCGTCGAGGGCGACGGATGCTCGCGCCAGCGCTCCCGCCATCTGCGACGACCACGCGTGCCACATCGAACGCGACTCCGCCCACGGCAGCGCCGCCCCGTAGGGCCACGCCTGCGCGGCGTCCCCGCTCGAACCGGCCCCGCCGGAGCCGCGCGCCGCCTCCCCCGTCGCGCCCGCGGTCGTGCCGGCGTACGCGGCCACGCCCTCGGCCAGCTTCACCGTGCTGTCGCGCACAGCGGTGTCGTCGGGAGCGGCCTCGACATAGGCCGAGAGACCGAGCAGTGCCTCGGCCGTCGCATCCGCCCCGTTGACGATCAGCCAGGCCGGAACCTCGACGCCGTCGGCCTGCTCGTACTCGCCGTAGCGGTCGAGCACCTCGCGGTCGACCGCGGCGACGCCGAGCTGCAGGCGCTGCTGCAGGAAGGCGGCGAACGCCGGATCGCTGTCGCGGAACGCCGCGTAGCCCTCGCCGAGGGCCCAGAGCGAGCGGGCCAGCCAGTAGCTCTCGGCCGAGTCGCTCGGGTCGGGCAGTTCCACGGGCTCGGCGCTCGGGTTGAGCTCGCCGTCGGGCTGCATCCAGAGCACGACGTTGCCGGCGTCGGCCCCGGTGGTGGTCTGGAAGTAGGCGAGCGCCCGCAGCACCTCGTAGGCCTTCTCGCGGCTGGCCTCGTCGCCCGTCTGCTGCCAGTGCCGCAGGTAGACCACGGCGGCCCGGGAGACGTCGTCGCTGTTGAAGGCGCCCTGGCCGTAGTCGCCCGTGGCGGGGTCGAGCGGCCCGCCGCCCACGCGCTCGAAGGTGCCGCCGTCGCGGGCGTCGGCGTAGGTCCAGGGCAGGGTGAGCGTGGGGTCGGCGTCGAGCCGGTAGCTCGTGTGCCCCTCGACCGCCGCCGGGCTCACCTCGTCGAGCAGGAAGTCGAGGTGCGCCGTGTTCGTCAGCGCCGTCGGGCTCCCACCCGGGGCGCTCGGCACGGCGGTCGCGCCCCACGCCGGGGCCGCAGCGGCCGCACCCCCCGCCACCAGCGTCAGGGCCGCCAGCGCGGCGACCGTCCGTCTCGTCGTCAGCGTGCTCGTCATCGAATGCGCCTTCCAGTAGTGGGGGTGGGGGGGGTGGGCCGGCCTAGGTGTGCAGCAGCCGGGCGACGCCGATCTTCGAGTCGGCCATGCCGTAGAACACGAAGTGCTGCCCGTCGATCTCCTCGATCGCGGTCGGGAAGACGACGTTCGGCACGATGCCGCTGCGCTCCTCCTCGGTCTCGGGTGCGAGCAGCGGCTCGGCCGTGCGGGCGATCACCCTCGAGGGGTCGTCGCCGTCGAGCAGGATGGCGCCGGCCGCGTAGTTCACCTTCTGCTGCTGCGCGAAGGCGTTGTCGATCACGCCGGTGACGCCGTGGTGGATGAGCAGCCAGCCCTCGGGCACCCGGAGGGGTGCCGGCCCGCCGCCGATCTTGACCTCCTCGAACGGGAACTCGGGGCCCGCGAGGAAGCGGTGGCGCGTCCAGCGAGTGAGTTCGGCGAGGTCGCGCTCGACGGCGGCGACGGGCACGTAGCTGATCCAGATGCTCTGCCGGGCATCCGTCACCCCCGCCGGAAGGCGCACACCCTCGCCGGGGCGCGTCTCGCCGAGGTCCCACATCGGCCGGTGCAGCACCGCGAACGACGGCGTGCCGTCGGGTGCCGTGACGGGTTCGGGGAAGAACACCGTGTCCTTGTTGTGGAACAGCCCGAGGTCGATGTCGAGTGCGTCGTCGTAGGCGAAGGTCACGGGCCCGAGACGTCGCCACTCGCGAAGGTCCTCCGACACGGCGAGCGCCGTGCGCGGGCCGAGCGGACCGTAGGCGACGTAGGTCATGACGTGCAGGCCGAGCGCCTCGATGAAGGTGACCCGCGGGTCCTCGGTGCCGGCGTTGTGGGCGCCCTGCTCGAATCCGCGGTCGGGGGCGAGCACCACCCCCTCGCGCTCGACGCCGACGGGCACGCCGTCGTCGGACAGCACGACCCGGGCGAGGCCGACGCGGGAGACGTTGCCGGTCGCGACGAGTCGCGGCAGCAGGTAGAGGGTGCCGTCGGGCGCGCGCCCCGAGGCCGGGTTCAGCACCCCCTCGGCCTCCAGCTCGTTGCCGGGCTCCGGCTCCATCACGATGCCGGCGCGCTCGAGGCGGTAGGGCACGGTGGTCGATGTGGTGGTGGGCATGGTCATCCTTTCACTCCCGATCCGAGGTCGTTCGACACGAAGTAGCGCTGGAACACGATGAACAGCGCGACCACCGGGGCCGCGAGCACCACCGCGCCGGCGAGGATCGCGCCGAAGGGGTTGTCGGTCGACGCTGCGACCGTGGAGATGTAGTTGGCGAGCGACACGGCGAGCGGCTGCAGCGACGCGTCCTTGGTGATGAGGAACGGCCAGAGGAACTCGTTCCAGGGGCCGATGAAGGTGAGCAGCACCGCCGTGACGAGCGCCGGCCGCACGAGCGGCAGCGCCACGCTCCAGAGCAGGCGCAGCTCGCCGGCCCCGTCGATGCGGGCCGCCTCGAACAGCTCCTTCGGCAGCTGCAGGAAGTACTGCCGGAAGATGATCACCGCGGTGGAGTTGATGGCGAACGGCAGGATCATGCCGAGGTGCGTGTCGGCGAGACCGTAGTCGCGGGCGATCAGCACGTACAGCGGGATCTGCAGCAGCTGGAACGGGATGACCTGCACCAGCAGCACGAGCGCGAACGTCGCCTTGCGACCCCGCCACTCCAGCATCGCGAGGGCGTAGCCGACGAGCAGACCGAACACCACGGTGCACAGCAGCACCCCGCCGGTGAAGATGCCCGAGTTGACCAGTCCGCTGACGAGGTCGATGCGCTCGTTGACGTTCACGAAGTTGTCGAACGAGAGGTTCGAGGGGTTCGGGAACGCCCCGGCGAGCGTCGGGTCGGGCTTGGTCTGCAGCGCCCCGACCACCATGTAGTAGAAGGGGAACAGGAACACCACGGCGCCGAGCGCGAGCACGACCCCGCGCAGCACGGTCTGGAAGCGGCTCATGACTCCCTCTCCCCGACGAAGCGGTTCTGGATGAACGCGATCACGAGCACCCCGAGCACCAGCACGATGCCGATGGCCGACGCCACGTCGGGCTGGCCCTGCTGGATGCCCAGCTGGTACATCATCAGCACCGGCGACGCCGAGGCGCCGTTCGGCCCCCCACCCGCGGTGAGCAGGTAGGGCTCGGTGAACAGGTTGGCGCCGGTGACGGTGGAGATCAGCAGTACGAGCAGCGTGGCCGGCCGCACTCCCGGCACGGTGACCGCGAAGAACTGGCGGATCTTCCCTCCCCCGTCCATCTCGGCCGACTCGTAGAGCTCCTTCGGCACGTTCTGCAGCGCGGCGAGGTACAGCAGGATGTAGAACCCCAGCTGCTTCCACGTCACGTACAGGGCGATGATCGGCATCGCCAGCTTGTCGTTGATCAGCCACGACGGGTCGGGCGCGAGCGGCCCGAGCAGGCTGTTCACCAGCCCGTTGCCGTTGAACAGGAACAGCCACACCGCCACCACCGCGACACTCGCCGTGACGTAGGGCACGTAGTAGCTGACCCGCAGGAAGGTGCGGGCGTGCACCACGCGGTTCAGCGCCGTCGCGAGCAGCAGCGCCAGCACCACGGTGAGCGGCACGTTGATGATCAGGAAGATGCCGACGTTGCCGAACGAGCGGATGACCGCGGGGTTCGAGAAGGCGGCGACGTAGTTGTCCAGTCCGACGAAGGGGCGGGCCGGTTCCGCGCCGGGGGCGGCGAAGAAGAAGTCGTGGAAGGAGATCCACACCGCGTAGACGATGGGGAACGCGAACACGACCATCACGAACGCCAGGTACGGCGAACTGAACAGCAGGCCGAGCGGCTGCCGGCCGAGGATGCGCTTCATCAGCGCCTCCTACGGCTGGCTGGCGAGGGTGTCGATGCTCGCTGCCGCGTCGTCGAGCGCCGTCTTCACGTCGCCCTCGCCGAAGATGACCGACTTGCTCCAGGCGTCGCGGAAGGTCTGCATCATCTGCACCGTGTTGGGGCCGGACGGCACCTCGACGGTGCGGCTGGCCTGGTCGCCGAAGGCCACGTAGGCCGGGTTGGCGGCGAAGTAGTCGGCGTAGACGGTCGGCAGGTCCTGACGCAGCGGCATCTGGCCGGTGGCCTCGAGGAACTGGCCGTCCTGCTCCTGGCTTGTCGCGAACTTCAGCACCTCCCATGCGGTGCCCTTGTTCTCGCAGGCGGAGAACAGGCCGATGTTCTTCGCATCGCTGAAGGTCCAGGTCTTGTCGGCGGGGGTTCCGTCGGGCGTCGGCACGGGCACCGAACCGAAGTTCACGCCGTCGTAGACCGAGATCGCCCACGGGCCCACGATGGCCATGGCCGACTGCGCGTCGGCGAAGGAGTCGCCCTGGTACTGCTCCTGGCCCGAGAGGCCCTGGGCGTAGAGCTCGCGCCAGAAGTCGGCCACCTCGTAGCCTGCATCGTCGGCGAAGGTGGCCTTGCCGTCCTCGACGAGCTGGGCGCCCTCGGTCGCGGCCGCGTAGAGCGGGTAGAAGTCGAACTGCATCTGGAAGAACTCGCTCGTGGGGGCCGGCTGGATCGCGTACGGGGCGACCCCCGCATCCACCAGCTTCTTCGAGGTCGCCAGGAAGTCGTCGTAGGTCGACAGCGGCGGGTTCTCGGCGTCGATGCCGGCCTTCGCGAACAGGTCCTTGTTGTAGAAGATCACCACCGGGTTCGACTTCCAGGGGAATTGGAAGTAGTCTCCGTCGGCGTTCTGGTACTGCTTCGCGAGGTCGCCCGAGCGCTCCTCGATGTAGGAGGCGCCGTCGGGGAAGTCGGACAGATTCACCAGCCCGCCCTGCTTCTCGAACTGGCCGACCGCGCTCGGCGCGGTGTTCAGCACGAGGCAGGGGGCGTTGCCCGCGGTGATGGCGGCGCCGATGACCTCTTCGCTCGACTTGCCGGCGGGGATCTCCTGGGCGGTGACCTCCTCGTCGGGATGCTCGGCGTTCCAGGCCTCGACCATCTGCTTGCCCCAGCCCACCTCGGCCTCGTTGTTGGAGTACCAGATGGTGATCGGGCCGGTCGCGGTCAGGTCGTCGGAGGCCGCACCGCCTCCGCCGCCCGAACAGGCGGTGAGGGCGAGACCGGCCGCCACGGTGGCGGCGAGGGCGATGGTGCGGCGAGGGGTGATCCTCCTCGACACTGAGGGGTTGTTCACGATGTGCTCCTTTCGTGGCGGCGTCGTCGCCGCTGTTCGGTGAGCCCGGGAGGGCGGTTCAGGGGGTCGGCGCGGGGCCGGTGGAGGCACGCGTGACGAGCCGTGCCGGAGGCAGCTCGACGTCGTCGGACGCACCCGTGGCGATGAGCTGCAGCAGGGTCCGCGCCGCCTGCTCGCCCCAGACGAGCGGGTCGGAGCGCACCGAGGTGACGGAGGGGAAGACGTAGCGGGCGAGCTCGGAGTCGTCGAAGCCGGCGACGGACAGCTCGCGGGGCACCTGCAGCCCGCGCTCGTGCGCGATGCCGATGCCGGCGATGGCCATCGGGTCGTTGCCGAACACGATGGCGGTGGGCGGCTCGGCGAGGTCGAGCAGACGGCCGGTGGCGGCCGCGCCCTCGGCCGCGGTGAAGTCGGTCTCGACGACGATCGGTGCCGGGCAGCCGGCCTCGGCGAGCGCACCGGCGAAGGCCGCGTCACGGCGCGTCGCGTGCATCATGCGGCGGGGGCCGATCACGTGGGCGATGCGGCGATGGCCGAGCCCGGCCAGGTGGTGGGCCAGCTCGACGACGCCCGCGGTGTCGTCGAGCACGACCGAGGGGTACGGATGCGCGGTGCGGCCGGCATCGTCGGCCGACGCCCGGGCGGCGTGCCGTGCATCCGGATCACCCAGCGTGACGGCCGGCATGCCGAGCGACTGCAGCAGCGGGATGCGGGGGTCGTCGTGCCGGAGGTCGGTGAGGAACATGCCGTCGACGCGGGCGTCGGAGGCGAAGGTGCGGTAGACCGTCTGCTCGTGCGCGTCGTCGCCCACCACGCTGAGCACGAGGGCGCGCCCTTCGGCGGAGAGCACGCGCTCCACACCCGCGATGAACGAGGGGAAGAAGGGGTCGGCGCCGAGGATCTCGGGGTCGCGGGCGATGACGAGCCCGAGGGCGTACGAGGTGCGGGTCGAGAGCGAGCGGGCGCTGAGGCTCGGCCGGTAGTCGAGCTCGCGGGCGACGTCGAGGATGCGGTCGCGCGTGTCGGGCGAGACGCCGGGACGGTCGTTGAGGGCGAACGAGACGAGGCCCTTGCTGACGCCGGCCGCTCGCGCGACGTCGGTGATCGTGGTCTTGCGCCCCATCTTGCCCACCTCCTCGTGGTCGTCGTCTCGCGGCTTGAACCGGTTTAGGAGCCAAACTATACCGGTTTAGTCGTCCCCCGCAAGGGGGGCACGGCGTGGTGAGGGTGGACGACACGGTTCGCGGAGGCTGTGAGAATCCCCGAAGTCGTGATAGGGGCGTCGGTTACGATCATGTGCTGACCCCCGCCCCACACCGAAGGACAGCCGCGTGAACGAGACCTCCCGACGCCCCCGGCGCCTGAGCTCAGGCCCCGTGCGGCACGGCCGACTGGTCACGTCGTCCCCCGTCGCCACCGCCCTCAAGGGGCTCGCAGTGGTCGCCGCCGTGGCCCTCGTGAGCGTCGGCACGATCACCGCCTACGCCGTCAGCAGCGTCACCTCGCAGTTCAGCGCGAACGCCGTCGACATCAACAACGGCGAGGCGGCCCCGGCGGCACCGCCGCTGCTCTCGGCCTTCGAGGGCGGGTTCAACATGCTCGTCATCGGCACCGACAACGACCCGAACCAGGGCGACAGCTTCGGTGAGCGAGACGCGACGCTGAACGACGTGAACATCCTGCTGCACGTCTCGGCCGACCACCAGAACGCCGTGGTGGTGAGCCTGCCCCGCGACCTCGTGATCTCGCACCCCGACTGCCAGGACCCGGAGACGGGCGAGACCTACGACGCCATGAGCGCCCAGCCGCTGAACGACGCGTACGCGCGCGGCGGCATCGCCTGCGTCGTCAACACGGTCTCGACCCTCACGGGGCTCTCGATCCAGTACGCCGCCGCGACCTCGTTCGACGGCGTGATCGAGATGACGAACGCGGTCGGCGGCGTCCCCGTCTGCCTCACGGCCCCCATCTTCGACGCCGACTCCGGGCTCGACCTGCCCGCGGGCACCAGCGTCATCGAGGGCCAGATGGCGCTCGCGTTCCTGCGCAACCGGCACGGCGTGGGCGACGGCAGCGACCTGTCGCGCATCGGCTCGCAGCAGCAGTACCTCTCGTCGCTCATGCGCACCATGAAGAGCGCCGACACGCTCAGCGACCTCGGCAAGCTCTACGGGCTCGCCCAGGCTGCCGCCTCGAACATCAAGCCGTCGCAGTCGCTCGCGAGCCCCGACGCCATGGTCTCGCTGGCGCTGACGCTGAAGGACGTCGATCTGAACAACATCGTCTTCGTGCAGTACCCCACGGTCGAAGACCCCGACGACCCGAACAAGGTCGTGCCGGCCGAGTACCTCGCCGACGCCATGTTCGCCAAGATCACGGCCGACCAGCCGTTCACCCTCGGCGCCGACTCGGCCTCGACGGGATCGACGGTCGTCGCGGATCCGGCCGCGACCCCCGCGGCGCCGGCGCCCGATGCCACGGCGGCGCCCGACGGGTCGACGGCGGCGCCCACCACCGCGCCCGTCGAGGCGGCGCCCGAGGTGATCGAGGGGCTCAAGGGTCAGACGGCGGCGCAGCAGACCTGCGCGAACCCGAACGACAACTGAGGGCGGCCGGGGGCGGCGCGGCCCCCGGGTGCGATGGCGGCTGCCTCGATCTCAGACCCGGGTACCACCGCGATGAGCCCGTGGTCTGATGAGCGGATGCGCGTCGCTGCGTAGCGTCGAAGCATGACGACTTCGACCCCCTCCACCGACCAGACCACCACCGGCCCCGCCGCCTCGACCGCCGCCTCCGCGGACCAGACCACCGCGACGGACCAGACCACAGCGGTCATCCCGCGTGACGAGGTGGACACCACGGGTGCCCGCCCCGCCGGCGGCACGCCCGGGTACGGTACCCCCGGGTACGGCGCGCCCGCCTTCCCCGGCCAGCCCGTCGCGGCCCAACCGGCATCCGTTCTGCCCGCCCAGCCGCGCACGAACGTGCTCGGCATCATCACCCTCGTGCTCGGTGTGCTCGGCTTCGGGCTCGTGCCGGTGATCACCGGCCAGATCGCCCTGAACCAGATCAAGCGCACCGGGGAGGACGGCCGCGGGCTGACGCTCGCCGGCCTCATCCTGGGCTACGTGACCCTGGCCGGCTGGCTGATCGTGGCCTTCTTCTGGGTCGCGGTCGCCGGGCTGGCCGTGATCGGCGCGGCCGCCGGATCGGGCTACGGCTACTAGCCCCCACGGCCGGCGGCCCTGCGACTGGCGGCCCTGCGGCTGACGGCCGTGGGCTACCGGCCCCACAGACCGGGGCGGGGGGCTGAGTCGGGTCAGACTCCCCCGCCCCCACCTCCGCCGCCTCCGCCGCCCGAGGAACCGCCCCCGCCCGAGAACCCGCTCGAGCTGCTCGACGAGCTGCCCGAGTAGGCGGAGGCCGTCGTGGAGCTGAGCGACGACATGCTCGACGCGAACAGGGCCGCGTTGAAGCCGCTCGAACCCCCGTACCACTCGGGCTGGCTGCCCAGGCTCTCGTAGTAGGTGCCGAGCACCTTCGCCCATTCGGTCTCGAGGTTCAGCAGCACCGCGTAGGGCAGCAGCTTCTCGTAGAGCTTCACCACCTGCCCCCAGTCGGGCGCGTCGACTCCGGTGCGCAGGGCACCCTCGGGGCTCTGCAGCACCCGGAACCGGTCCTCCTCGGCCCACCTGACGTACATCTCGATGCCCGCGACGTAGTCGCGGAGCTCGGCACCCTTCTGCGTCAACGGCGTGCGGAACGCGATGATGCCGGTGAAGATCACCAGCACGATCAGCAGGGGGATGAACAGGAACGGCAGCCCACCCCCCAGGCCCGCCTCGCCGGTGAGCACCCCGGCCACGAGGCCGACCACTGCGAGCACGATGGCCGCGATCAGCAGCAGCGAGCCGATGCCGGTGACGCTGCGGCCGAGATAGCCCTCGGTCTTGGCGCGCTTGCGGGTCTGCTGCAGCACGGCGTAGATCGACTTCGCCAGTTCGGAGTCGCGCTTTTTCAGTTCGCGCCAACTGCCGGGGGCGAGCTGCGGGCCGAACAGCGCCGACGCGAGCTCACGCTCGTGCGGGTTCAGGCCGTCGGCCGAGCGCAGCTGCAGCCAGTACTGCGTCGACCGGCCGAACAGCCCGGGCTCGCTCTGCTCGACGATCTGCAGCACGTGCCGCACGGCGTAGTCGACGAACGAGGCGGCCGCGGCGCGGGTGGTGCGCTTCGTCACGACCGAGGCGATCAGCAGGTCCTCGCCCCGGGGCGGGGTGTACTCCGGCACGATCACCGGGCGGCCGGGCGTGTCGCGCAGGCGGGTGAGCCGGTAGACGAGCGCGGTGACCGCCGTGGCGACCGCGAGCAGCACCGCGATGAGCTGCAGCCAGCCCGAGGGAGCCGAGAGGTAGCCGGTCTCGCGCTCGGTGAAGGTGTGCGGGGCGAAGGCGATGCCGATGGTGACGTTGTCGCCGGCCGCCAGGTTCTGGTTGTCGGTGGTGAAGACGGCGGCGCCGTCGGCCTGCGACTCCACGATCTCGCAGGGGGTGCTCGACCCCTCCTCGCCCACGAAGCAGGCGGTGTCGCCGGTGAGGGCGTCGACGAGCTCGGGGGCGATCACGGTCGTGGTGCGGTGCTCGGCGAAGGGCTGCTTCCAGAGGGTGCCGTTGGTGTCCCAGTAGAACTCGTCGTCGTCGGTGTCGGGGAAGTAGGCCGTGACGTCGCGCTGGGTGTAGGTGAGCACGTAGGTCTGCTCGCCGTGCACGTAGTCGTCGCCCGCGATCGTGATCACGAGGTTCTCGTCGTCGGTCTCGGTCTCGTACTCGCGCGGGGTTCCGTCGGCATCGGTGACCGAGAGCAGCTCGAGGTCGGTGGGGTGGCCCTTGTAGACCCGCGGGATCGCGCGCTGGATGCCGCGGTTCTGGTCGGTCTCGGGAAAGCGCGCCACGAAGGTCTCGGTGGTGCGGAGGGTGGAGTGGCCGGTGTCGTCCTGGGCGAGCTCGTAGGTGGCGTCGAAGGAGTCGAAGGTGAAGTCGTTGACGCCGCGGGGCACGGCGGCGAGCGGGGCGGGGGCCTCGGGCGCGGCGAGCAGGGCGGATGCCGCGACTGCGGCGGGGAGCTCGGCCGCGAGCGCGGGCTCCGCCGCGAGGGCGGGCTCGGCCGCGAGGGCGGGCTCGGCCGCGAGCGCGGGCTCGGCCGCGAGCGCGGGGGTGGCCAAGTCGGA